>JACOUS010000003.1 GCA_016177735.1 Ignavibacteriales bacterium
ATAGAAAATTATGCATGGAAAACTGCATAAGAGAGGAAACATTTTTGTTTTTTTTAGATAACACAAAAATCACGATAGTAAAGAGCTGGTACCACTAACATGAAGATATCCAAAGCAATTTTTCACACAACCTCTTTAGGTCGTGGACTTCTATCAGAAAAAAATTCCGACTTTAGTCGTAATGAAGATATGGAGTTACGCAAGTTATATTTTTTAATTGCCCCGACATTTATGTCGGGGAGAAGAATATCCTCCAATATATTGGGCTTTAGCCCAAATTGTCTTAAATGGTGGCTAAAGCCAATAGTATCGGATAGATATTGTACCACGACCTGAAGGTCGTGGCAATGGAAAGTATCCAAATATGAATTTTGCGTAACTCCAGTTAAGATAATAAATTGCGGCTAAAGCCCTAGTTATGTAGATGATTTTATCCCCGGCATTTCACCGCAAAGCGGGATTCCATTTACACGGCAAATGTCGGGGCAATTTAATTTTGCAACATACTTGGATGTTGCATGTTAATAATTGGTTATTACTAACAATCAACCGGTGCAATCATGAAAAAAATTATAGGAGTAATATTTATGGTTACTTTCAGTACTGTATTTGCACAAGAAAGCGAGGCAGCAGCAAACAAAATTATCGTGATGGAAAAATCCGCACTTGCAAGATGGTGCAATGGCGATCCATCCGGCTTTCTCGAAATCTCTGCCGATGATGTTGTTTACTTCGATCCTTTTCTTGAAAAAAGATTGGACGGGCACGAAGAGTTAACAAAACTTTACGAAAGTCTGCGCGGAAAAATTTTTACAGATCAATATGAAATGGTTAATCCGAAAGTACAATTGAGCAAAGAGATGGCGGTGCTTACGTTCAATTTTAACTCGCGCGTAAATGATATCGAGTACAAATGGAATTGCACAGAAGTTTACCGCCTCGAAGCGGACGGCAATTGGAAAATAATTCAAACACACTGGTCAATTACCAAACCTGAATTAAAATAATTTGGTGTTGCAATGGAAAATAAGGCTGGAATTTTTGAGCGGCTCGACACTGTAATTATTCGCGTTAAAAATATAGATACATCAAAAAGATGGTACACAGAAGTGCTGCAATTAAAAAATCTATTTGAAGATGATAAAGAAAAACTTGTTGTATTTGATACCGGGGGAGCGGCAAGTGTTACAATCTGGCACTTGAAAGAAGATGAAATTTTGCAGCAGAAAAGCGCAGCCGGAACATTCCCTATTTTTCTCTCGCCGGATGCGGAATCAATTCATAAGTATCTGAAAGAAAATGGTGTTGAAGCAAGCTCGATAACAGAAAGCGAAGGAATAAAATTTTTCTTCTTCTTTGATCCCGATGGCAATAAACTAGAAGTCTGTCAAACCAACTAAGCACGCATATAATTTTATCAATGTGGTTGTAATTATTTTTTCAGAAACTAGATTAAATTGGAGACAGCATGAAAAATAAATTATCATTTTTTCTATTGGCATTTTTTTTATTTCCTTTAATAAATATATCGATAGCAAACGCCGAAAATTTTTCAGCGGATTCTGACGGCAAAATTGATTCGTTAAAAATTAAGAGCAAAATTTTGGAAGCGGAGAAAGATGTTTTCGTTTATCTTCCGAAAGATTACAATCCGCAAAAAACATATCCGGTCATTTATTGTTTCATCAAAACATTTTATTTCAACGTTGTAAAATTTCCGCAATTGCTTGATAGTTTGTACGCCGGGGGGTTTCCCGAAGCAATAATTGCAAGTGTTGATACAGATGAAGAAGAAGTTTATGCGGATTCGCCGCAAGGGAAAAAATTTAGAGAGTTTGCCGCAAAAGAAATTACCGCGGAGATCGATCAAAAATATTCCACGGATAAAAAGAGTCAGTCGCGTTTTCTTCTCGGATTTTCAGCCGGCGCAACTGCTGCGTGTGAAATAGCTTTTGAATACCCCGGATACTTCGGCAAAGTTGCGGCACAATCGCCCGGATGGATGACACGCAATTCAACCGGTTTGCGCACGATTGATTTTACGGAAGCAAGTTTGGTAAACTTGAAAGAGAACAAATCAACGGTTTATCCTTCTTTCTGGTTTGTGTGGGGTGACGAAAAAAATATTGATGTACGCGGTGGATTGTGGGAAAGCAGATCGCGCGAGAACAGCACAAAAATTTTACGTGCGATGAAAGAAAAAAATATTCAAGTGGAATCTTCTATCGTGCCCGGTTCGCACAATCTTCAACTTTACCGCTCAACAATAATTCCGGCATTGAATTATTTGATGGGGAGATAGTACCCGGTTTTTGTACTTCAACCTCATAAGTAAATTTCGATTTTATAAAAGTCGCTCATGTCGAAGCGGCTTTTGTTTTATAAACTCGTCCAACTTTTTTTGACGCCGGCTAAATAGAATATGCCGGCAATCAATGAGACCAAAGAAAAAATTATCATACGTAACGGATATACCGGTTTTTCAAATATCACAATTATTTCACCGATTACCGCAAGACCTCTCAAAGCATAAATAGAACCGATTGCAAGCAGAAACCATTTTAGAAAAGGCAGACGTAAAATAATATTTGCGCCGGAAAGCCCGTACAACCCGAACAATGAAAAGAAAATTGTAATCACAAAAGTTACAAGTGCCGGCTGGAGAGATCCGCTTTCGGCAAGAAGAGCCATCTCTTCGCCGGCGCCGAAATATCTGTAAGCATCGGCACCGATAAAAATAATTACGAGATGTAAGAGCGCAACTCCAAAACTCATTATTGATCCGGCTGATAAAAATTTTTTCCCGTTTGCCATTTTATTCTCATTTTTTTATGGACAAAATTATCAGCAATATACCATATAACCAATTTCATTTTGTTCTGTTTTGCCGTAATGGTACAACATGCGGAAAATTTAAAAAATATTTCTTGACAGCGAGAGAAGGCATTATTAACTTTTCTTCAAAGTAATACATGCTTCCATCCGATTAGAGGGCGTGCGGTTGTAACCGCATCATAAAAATTATATCAGAAAATACTTTTCAAATGTGACTTATACTCGCGGAGGGCTTATGGGTAAAGTTGTGTTGAATTTTTTATTCCACTTAAGAAAGTATTTGCTCGTAACAGTATTTCTGTTCGGGCTGATATTTTCGGCATGCACATCCGTACCAAAAGAATCAATGGAATTATCGTTAACAGTCGGAAGAGACGTTGCTGAAATGCAGAGAGCGCATCTCGAGCTTGTTAATCTTTATTACGACCGGCTGACTTCCGGGATAAATAGATTTATCGACGAAGTGTATGCGCCGTATCAAACCGAAAAACTTACCGGGCAATTCAGAGATGATCTATTTTCAACCGATGGTGACGGAAAACCCAAACTCAATCTCGAAAATGTAAAAACACTTTTGGAAGAACTACGTTCCGAAATTGATAATTACAGAAACTCGAAACTTCAGCCGGTGCTTGCTCAACGTGATGATTTATTGATGAGCATCAACGATTCATATAACCGGATCATTTACGCCAACTCGATAGTGACGGGACACCTCTCGTCAATATTGAAAGTGCACGATGCGCAAAATGAGATTTTGCAAAAACTAAATCTTGGAGGCGCGAGGGAAAAAATCAGCGCAAATCTTTCGGCTGTTTCGGATAAAATCGATAATCTCACCAGCGATATAAAAGCAAAGAAACAAAGTGTAGAAGAAATTATTGATCGGTTCAATAAACTTATAAAAGAAATTTCAAAATAGATGAAAGGAGGATTTATGGGAAACGGGAACGATGATTTCAGAGACAGAGTTAAGGAAAAATTAAAAGAAAACAGAGAAGCATTCGAAGGTCAGTACAAAGACGAGCTAAGTAAACTGCTTGGACTTTCGAAGGATGAGATAAAAAAAATCACACCGGACGGAACCGGCATGGAAGTTTATCAAAATCTTATTTCGGTAGTTCAAGAAGCATCTCGCGTTAATTTATCTCAAGCTGAATTAAAAACGCGGATAGCAGAACTTGGAAGTGTTGCCATTGAAATAAGCAAAATGGTAGCACCTTTAGCAAAACTTTTTGTTTAACAAAAAAAATAAAATAAGGAGACAAACATGAACGACAATAATAATGATGCAATTCTAACTATAGAAGCAGACCAGCGCAAAAAAGCAAATGAATTTATTATCAAACATTTGCAAGGTTCGATGAGTGACGGCAAATCGGATCTGAAAGGTTTGCGAAGAAAACTTGCTCTAACTTACTGGGTAATAATTACTCTTTCGGTAGTTATGTTTTGTGTCGGCATAGTGCTGTTGAGCGTGCCGTTCCTTTCTGCATTCGGCGGAAAAGTTAAAGAATTGGAATCTTTGATTGCCGCCGGTTTCGGTCTCGCAGATTTGGTTTCTCTTTTCCTTTTCAAACCGCTCGAAAGGATTCATAAAATTATGGGAGACATGAGTCAGATTGTAATTGCACTCAACAGCTTTCAAACACAATTGGGTCTTCGTTTAATGCAGATGGATGCAACCGACCGCAATTCGATGGGAACTACTGCAGAGCATGTTAATTCTGCGGCAAAGGAGAGCATTAAAATAATTCAAGATTATTTTGAAACAGCACAAGCAACTGCGTAAAATTTTTGCTAATAGCCTAATACGCTGAATGATCTTGCTTTTAAAATTACCACGATCTTCAGGTTGTTAACAAAATCCTGAAATTGTCTTTCGACTTTTCCGTAGGAATCCTTCGGATAGTTGCATGTCGAACATCAATTCTGGCTAAAGCTCGTGGCAATTAAAAAGATGATAAAATATTTTTGTTGAGCATGACTTAAAATTGCCACGACTTTTGAAGTCGTGGAAAAGTATAAATAAAAGACTGATGCGGTTTCAACCGCAATTGATAAGACTAATTCCAACTATAGCCGGGGAAGTTTGTAATTCTGATCAAGAGCTAAATTGCTGGTAGTATAGTAAGGGGAAAAACTTGCTGGTTACTGTATAAAGAATTTTATGAAGCTTGCGGTATCAATGCGAAGAGCAAAGATTCGATAAATCTTTTTGTATTGCGGTCATAAATTCCGAAGCCGGCACAGAATTCCCAGTAGTTGTAGCTGATGTTGTTTTCAATGCAAAGCTGAACGATGTAAGAAGTCCATCGCACACGCGAATCGATATCGGCTTTGTAATAAGCGCCGAACTCGCCGAGGTTAACCGGAATCTTTTTGCTTGCCGCCCATGCGATAACTTTGTTAAACTCATTTTCAATCGCAACCATTTCGCTTACAGAGCCGTTCCATTTTGTACCGAGCCAAGCATTGCTTCCGCTAACCCATTCCGCACCTTGATGAGTAAATTGAAATGGATTATAGTAATGAAAAGAAAGTATGATGTTGTTTTCGTTTGAAGGAAGTGTTAATTGATTTAACGAGCCGGTTCCGCCCCAATCTGCTAAACCAACAAGTACTGTTCTGTTTGGATTTGTCTTTCTGATTATTTCGAGAGCTTCGGCGAGATATGTATTCCACAATTGCGGAGTAAGATTTGAGTTCGGCTCGTTCAATATTTCAAAAAATAGTTTGAAGGAATAACCTTTATAATGTTCGGCGATCTGTTCCCACAATGCGAGAAATCTTTCTTTATGTGCAGAAGGGTTCTGCATAATTTCTTCGTAGTGATGAATATTTATGATTACAGCCAAATTATTTTTGAGCGCTTCGTTAATTGCCCAATCTACTCTTTGAAAAAATCTGCTCTCGATTGTGTACGGTGCAGTTTGTAAAGCATGTGCCGACCATTTAATCGGGATGCGCACGGAATTAAATCCGACACCTTTTATAATTGAAAAATATTCTGCTTGTAATGTTACCCCCCAATCGCCTTCGTTCGGAGCTTCGAGCGCATTACCGAGATTAATTCCTTTGCCGAGAAGTCTGTTTTTCACAAACACATCGCCTTGAAATTCTGTTTCGGACGGTTCAACCGGATTGGAATCGTTTTTACAGCTTGTTATAAAAAATGAGCTGATGAAAAGAAATGATATGATTAACGGGTAGCGATAGTGCGTCATTTTTTTCAATAATAAGATGGGCAAACTTAATCATTTGCCGATAACAGTCCCAAATTTTTTTTTATGAAAGAAATCAAACCGGTTCTTCTCGAATATTTTATTCTGTTTGTTAAATAAATCCGATAATATTTCTTATTGGCGTTTTTCCTATGATCAGAAAAAGTCGGAAAAGTTTGGGGCGGAGGCGTAACTACTTGAATTCGCAAACCAATTGGAATAATTTAGCCGAAGCGATTTGGTTCGTATCTTTTTAATAATCTATTTGGCTATTTAAAAATCAATTTCAGGGGGTGTGATGAAAACAAAATATTTTTTAAGTGTTCTATTTACAATTACTCTTTTCAATTTTTTCGGATTTATTTCCGCACAAACACTTAACGTTGATTCGAAAGACGGAGTGAAAGTTGCTTACCTTACAAAAGGTGAAGGAGAAACGGTATTAGTTTTTGTTCACGGATGGAGCTGCGATAAATCATATTGGGAAAATCAACTCGATGAGTTTGCAAAAAGCTACAAAGTAATTGCGGTTGATCTTGCCGGGCACGGCGAATCCGGTTTGAACAGAGAAGATTATACGATGGAAAAATTTGGAGAAGATGTTGCGGCTGTTGTTAATCAATTGAAACTGAACAAAGTTATTTTGATCGGTCACTCGATGGGCGGCGCTGTAATTGTTGAAGCGGCAAAACTTTTGAAAGGGAAAACAATCGGATTAGTAGGCGTTGATACTTATCAAAGTTTCGAAGACGACTGGACGAAAGAACAAAAAGAAGGGATTCTAAAACCGTTCACTGAAAATTTTGCTGTTGCGGCAAAAGGATTTGTAAAATCGATGTTCCCGAAAACAGCGGATTCTCTGCTTGTCGAAAAAATTGCAAATGATATGTCGTCCGCACCGCCGCAAGTTGCCGTAAGTGCGATGAGAAATTTATTCTTCTACGATTTGATCCCGGTTTGGAAAAAAGTAAATCTTCCGCTTGTTTCAATTAATTGCGATTTGTACCCGGTATCGACTGAGATGAACAAAAAATATGTGAACGATTACGACGTAAAAATAATGAAAGGCGTCGGACATTTTATTCAACTCGAGAATCCAGCAGAGTTCAACAAACTTCTTCACGAGGCAGTTACTCAATTGACTCAAAAATAATTTCATAGAGGATGATGATGAAATCCAAGTTAGTTGTTGTGTTAATGCTCTCTTTAATTGTGCTTACTCGGGCACAGACAAAAAATGATTATCGCATTCAATCTGTTCCGCAGCATCAAGTAAAAATCAAAAACGGTTTTTGGTACGATAGAATGGAAACAAACAAAAACGTTACCATTCCGTACGTGCTGCAAAAACTTAACGAAACCGGAAGAGTGAAAAATTTTCTTTATGCCGCCGGAATTGAACACGGCGAGTTCTGCACAACTTATGCTTTTGATGATTCCGATCTTTACAAAACAATTGAAGCTGTCAGCTATTCATTAATTAACTCTCCCGATCCAGGACTTGAAAAACAGATCGATACTTTGATATCACTGATTGCCAAAGTTCAGGAAGATGACGGCTATTTATATTCCGCGCGAAGATCACCTTCCGAAAAAATTAAAAAAATGATCGGACCGGAGCGATGGATAAATCTTCAGTGGAGCCACGAGCTTTATAATCTCGGACATTTGTACGAAGCCGCTGCTGCACACTACACAGCAACCGGCAAACGCACACTACTTGATGTTGCAATTAAAAGCGCTGACTTTATTGCTGATACATTCGGAGCCGGCAAATTACAATTGCCTCCGGGTCATCAAGAAGTTGAAATTGGTTTGGTAAAACTTTACCGCTTGACCGGCAATGAAAATTACTTGAACCTCGCAAAACATTTTCTCGATATCCGCGGACGCGGCAAAGAATTAACCGGACGCGAATCGTGGGGCGAATATGCTCAAGACCACAAACCGGTGTTCGAACAAGACGAAGCAGTCGGTCATGCAGTACGTGCGTCGTATATGTTTTCTGCAATGACTGATATTGCCGCACTTACCGGCGATGAAAATTATAAAAGTGCAGCTGAAAAACTTTGGAAAAATGTTGTAAACAAAAAATTATATATCACCGGCGGCATCGGCGCAAAAGGTTCCGGCGAAGCTTTCGGTGATAATTATGAATTGCCCAACATGAGCGCATACAACGAAACATGTTCTTCGATTGCAAGCATACTTTGGAACTACAGAATGTTTCTGTTGAGCGGCGAATCGAAATATATCGATCTGTTCGAACGAACAATGTACAACTCTTTTCTTTCGGGAATCGGAATGGACGGCAAATCATTTTTCTATCCGAATCCATTGCAATCGTACGGTACACATGTCCGTAGTCCGTGGTTCACATGTGCATGTTGTCCGCCGAATGTAGCGCGGTTCATCGCATCGCTGCCGGGATTTGTTTATGCGGTTCAGAATGAAAATCTTTTTGTAAATCTTTTTGCAAGCAGCGATGCGGTTATTAATGTTGCCGGCAGAAATGTCCGGTTAACACAAACAACAAATTATCCGTGGGAAGGAAATATTAATATTGTTATTTCGCCGGAAAGTGCATACAGAAAATTCAAACTCAACTTGAGGATTCCCGGCTGGGCAGCCGGCAGACCGGTTGACAGCGATCTTTATTCATACGTTAACAATTCTTTTTCCGTTGTTAAAATTTTGGTGAATGGAACGGAAGCAAATTACACACTGCAAAACGGCTACGCTGTACTCGATAGAGAATGGAATCAAAACGATACCGTGCAGCTTGTTCTTCCGATGCAGATTAAAAGAGTAATCGCAAACGAGAAAGTAGAGAGCAATAAAAATAAAACCGCACTTGAATACGGACCGATTGTTTACTGTGCAGAATGGAAAGACAATCCAAACGGTGTCGTGCGCAATTTACTTTTGCAAGATGATGAAGAACTAACAACCGAACACCAAACCGATTTATTGAACGGTGTGAACATAGTTAAAGGAAAAGTTTTCGGATGCAAAGTTTCCGGCGACAACACAATTGAAAAAACTCCGCAAGATTTTACGGCAATTCCGTATTATGCATGGGCACACCGCGGCGCCGGTGAAATGAATGTTTGGCTCGGCAGAAATGAAAAAGGACTTGTTCCTCTCAGCGATGCAACAATAGCATCGGCAAGTACAATTGAAGTTTCTTCGGGAAAAAATTTCAAAGCAATTAATGATCAGATCGAACCGAAAACTTCCGATGATGAATCAGTTCCGTTTTTTCATTGGTGGCCCAACAAAGGAACAAAAGAATGGATCGAAATAAATTTTCCGAAAACCGAAGAAGTATCGCAAGTTGAAGTTTATTGGTTCGACGATACCGGCAGCGGAGAATGCAGACTCCCGAAATCGTGGAAAGTTCTTTACCAGGAAAACGGGAAATTCGTTCCGGTTTATGCACCGGACGGTCACGAAATTCAAAAAAATAAATTTTGCAAAACGATATTTGAAACCGTCAAAACATCAAAGCTGAGAATAGAAATTGAATGCCAGCCCGATTTTGCCGGAGGTATTCAGGAAGTGAAAGTAAAATAAATCGAATTTTGTTCGATAATAATTAAAGGTCTCCCGACCTTTTTTAAAGAGGAGAAAAAAATGTACAGAGTAGTAAATGATTTTTTGAATGATTGGAAGTATGAAAGCGAATCAACGATGAAAGTCTTTAAAAATTTAACACAAGAATCTCTCGATCAAAAAGTAACGCCGGACGGACGTTCATTACGAAAGCTTGCATGGCACATTACGTTATCGAATCCCGAAATGTTAACACATGCCGGTTTACCAGCCGGTCAATTTGATGAATCGGTTCAGCCGCCGGATAGTCTTCAAGAAATATTAAATGAATACGAAAAAAACTCACTGCTTGTTACGAAGTCAATTGCTGAAAATTGGAAAGATGAAGATTTGATAACCGAATTAAATATGTACGGCGAAATGTGGCAGAAAGGAAAAGTGCTCGGTGTGTTAATTATTCATCAAGCGCACCACCGCGCACAGATGACTGTTTTGATGAGGCAAGCCGGTTTGAAAGTACCCGGCATTTACGGTCCTTCGAAAGAAGAGTGGACTGTTTACGGAATGCCGCCGCAATCGTAAAAATGCAGTGAGCATTTAATTAGTAATGGAAGTTACGCTTAATTATTATTTGCATTTTTAATAGCCACGATCGTCAGCCCGTGGTGTTATTATTTTGCAGCTAACTTATCGGCTTCAGCCGCAATTTAATTTCAATATGCGACTAAAGCCAAAATGCAAGTGTGTTGGAATTTTTTAGGGGAGATAATTTGCTCTAAATTCTGCTTTGGAGTGAAAGACCTTTGTTATGAAAATTTTATTGATG
The DNA here is from genome assembly GCA_016177735.1 of Ignavibacteriales bacterium. Taxonomy (GTDB): domain Bacteria; phylum Bacteroidota; class Ignavibacteria; order Ignavibacteriales; family Melioribacteraceae; genus DYJK01. The sequence goes on from JACOUS010000003.1 coordinate 10,441, forward strand.
CTCGGTTTACAAATATCGTTGCTGTATGCGCAGTCGGGTTTGGACAGCCTTCTTAAAAATATTTCCGGCACCCCGGATACCACAAAAATTAAAATACTAAACGACTACACGTGGAATAATAGAAATAACCGTCCGTACGAGGCACTTCGAAGCGGTGAAGAAGCGCTCACAATTTCAATTGCAATTAAGAATAATAAACTCCGTGCAAAGTCATTAAATCTTATCGGCGTTGTTTACAGAAATATCGGCAATTATGAAAAAGCTCTCGGCTATTACAAAAACGCGCTGCACTTCTCCGAAACAGCCGGCGATAGTTCTCAAATTGCTTATTCATACAATAACATCGGAGGGATCTACCGGCTTGTGGGAAATTATCCGCTGACGCTTGAGTATGTTCTTAAAGCGCTGAAAATTTTCGAAAGTATGAATGATAAAGAAGGGATGGCATTTTGTACTATTAACATCGGGCTCGTTTATAAAAATCAGGAAGACTATTCAAAAGCTCTCGAATATTTGAACTATACGTTAAAATTGAGAAACGAAATAAACGATAAAGCCGGCAAAGCATTGGCGTTGAATCTGATTGCAGAAACTTATGTTGATATTAAAAAAACTGATATTGCTTTGCAGTATTATTATCAATCGGAAAATGAGTACAAAGAAATCGGCGATCAAAAAGGATTATCGGCAGTGTGGGGCGGTATTGGTGGAATTTTTTACTCGCAAAATTTGATTGCAAAAGCTCTGGAATACAGACTGCGCGCATTAAATCTTTCTTATAAAATAGGATACATAGAAGGACAGATTGCACATCATAATAATCTTGCACTTATTTATGCAAAGAGGAATGATACTCTGCGAGCCGAGAACAATCTTAGAAAAGCGCTTAGCCTCGCCAACGGATTAAAAGCCGCTTACATTCAATTGGAATGTTACCGCTACTGGTCGCAGTATTATGAAATGAAAAAAGATTATAAGAGTGCATTCGGATACAATAAAAAATATGTTGCACTCAAAGATTCTCTTTTAAGTCAGGAAAACATTTCTCTTGTTAAATCGATGGAATCGGTTTACAAAGCAGAGAAGACCGAAAAAGAAAATGCCATTCTGCTGAAGGATATCGAGTTGAAAGAAAAACAGCGGAACTATCTAATTATAATTGTACTGCTAGTAGTTGCAATATCGCTTGTAACTTACAGCCGGTATCAATCGAAGAAAATTGCAAACGAAAATTTGAAGGAACTCAACACAGTTAAAGATACTTTCTTCAAAATAATAGCCCATGATTTGAAAACTCCTTTCAATGCAATTTTCGGCTACACGGAACTGCTCAAAAAAGATTTCGACAAACTTAGCGATAGCGAAAAACTGAGCTGCATCGACGATATCAGCAGATCGGCAAAACAAAATTTTCAACTGCTCGAAAATTTGTTGATGTGGGCGCAGTCGCAATCCGGCAAACTTGAATTCAATCCGAAAAAATTGGATGTGAAAAAAATTATTGAAAACAGCGCGGATCTTCTTTTTCATTTAGCGAAGAACAAAAGCGTTGCTCTCGAAATTGAATGCGGTGATGTTCAGGAAATTACAGCCGATGAACAAATGATGAAAACTGTTTTCAGAAATTTAATATCGAACGGAATTAAGTTTTCCAACCCGAACGGTAAAGTTGTGATCAGTGCAAATAAAGAGAATGATAAAATCAGATTCTCCGTAAAAGATTCCGGTGTTGGAATTAATGACGAAACAAAACAAAAACTTTTCACTAAAAACCGTGTTGCAAGTACAACCGGCACGCAAGGCGAAAGAGGAACCGGTTTGGGCTTGGTTCTCTGCAAAGATTTTATTGAAATGCACGGCGGTAAAATTCACGTAGAAAGCCAGCCCGGCGAAGGAAGCGAATTTATTTTTACGCTCGCTGTTGGGTGATATCTAAAAATCTTTTATTTCGTACTCGCAAAGAGTGTTCAAAGAATCGTTCACTACAAAAACTTTGTTCATTTCAGGATTCACCGCAATTCCCTCGGCTTTTGTAAACGGCAGATCAAAAATTTCAATTACATTTTGTGAAAACGACCACGCATAGATTGCTTTGCTTTCATCGCTCAAGAAAAAGTAAATATCGTTTGTGCGGTTGTACGAAATATCAGAAAGGTCTTTCGCAAAATTTATTTCAAGCTGATCTTTGATTGTTAAATCCGTGTTCAATCTAATTAATGCCGCCGGATTTTTTTCGTTCACGAGATGAATATTTCCGCTGACGTCAACATAAATTCCTTCAAACCCATTGTTCGGATTATCCGATTGAGCAAATTTCTTTTTGGTAATAACGTTTCCGTTTTGATCAAGGTGAATGACGCTGTGAAGTTCTTCTTCAACAACCCACAAAGTTGAATCGCGGTAGTCAAAAGCGATTCCTTCCAAATCATTGCCGAGATAACTTAATTCTTTCAACACATTGCCTTGTTTATCTATCTTATAAATTTTTTGAGATGCGCCGCCGACAATCCATAAGGAATTGAACGACTCATCGAAACAAATTCCGGAAGGCTCTTCGATAGCTAAATTATACGAAGCGGATAATTTTATCTCAGGCTTTTTCTCCTCTTCTTCATTTGGTGATTTACATCCGGCAAAAGTGATAAAGAGAAATATTATGCTGGGAAGAAAGATTGTGTATTTCAAAAAGTTACTCTTTGCGGCATGGAATTTAACTGCTCTGTTCATCGAAGAATAAATTTATTCGTCCCATCCCGTCAATTTTTTTCAACTCTTCAACGAAATGCGTGCTCGAAATTTTATTTTTGAGACGGATGTGGTATGTGTACTCAATTCCCTTTGCATCGCTGGTACGTAAATTTATCATATCAAATTGGCGGCAGAAGGTGCTCAAAATTTTTTCGTGATGATCCGGTTGTGCGTTTTCGGTTACATAATTGAATTGAAGCATGTACTGCATTGTGCGAAAGAGTGAGAAGCTTGTTTTAGAAAAGAGATAAAGTATTGCGCTGATAATCAGCGTGCCGATTATTGCAACTTTGTGGTAACCAACTCCGGCTGCCATCCCTATTGCCAACCCGAGAAAAATGTAAACGATATCAACCGTATCTTTAATCGCAGTTCTAAAACGGATTATCGAAAGTGCACCCACCAAACCGAACGCTCTTGCCAGATTGTTCCCGATTACCATTATCACGAGGGCTGTTATTACGGAAAGATAAATTATCGAATTAACAAAACTATCCGAGAAGCCGGGTCCCTTGTAAGTTATTCTGTAAATCATCGAAACAAAAAAACTGCAGACCAAGCCGATAAAAATATTACCGACGATTTCAATTACCGACGGCGGAAATACATTTACAAACTCAAGATTCTGCGGCATTACTTTTCCGTTTCTTATAATGAAATATTTGGATAAAATTTTTTATTGATTCTGTGTTCATCAACGCAGATGGTGTATTTGGAAATTGCCTCGCGCTGAAGTTTATATTTATTGATAACTTGCGGCACCCAGTACGGAAGCACTTTGTAATATTTTATTTCGAGCACAAAAAAATTAACAAGCGAACGCTTCCATTTCTCTTCGGAGAAAAGCATGTCTGTTGAATGAACAAGCGAGCTTCTCAAATTTTTGTCGAACGTAACGCGCAAGTTTGAACCGAGCGCGCATGTGAAAGCTTCTCTTTCGTAAACAACAAGAACAACCGGCTGCAATCCGTAGCCGTTGAAATAGTAAAGAAAATTTTTTGCGCTTTTGTACTGCCCGTTTTGAAAATCCGATTCGTCAATATCCGATGATAAAAGAAAATCATTCACATTTTTGAATAGGAGCAGAGCGCGGTCTTTCGAAACGTACTCGGCGTCTTTCCGTTTGATTTCAAGAAATGTATATGAATTTTCATCAACGGAATTGTAACCTCTGATGCGGAATTTGTTTCGGATTTTTAATCCGGCAATTTTTTCGTAATAAGATTTTAGCGAAGGAGTATCAAGGTAAATACTTCGTACCGTATATTCTTTGTCCGGCTGTGAAGCTGTGTGCGGATCGTAATTGAGATACGGGGAAATTTCGTTTCGTAAACCTTCCAGTTTTTCAACCGGTACTAAATATTTATACTCGATTCTCTGCATTATTCTGTAATAAACTTTTCAAAGTGCTGCCACGGCGTCAGCGGTTCCAGAACAATATCGCTCTTTATTACCATCCCCGGCACAAGTTTTTGATTTTTGTTATGAACCAAAACACCGAGAAACAAAACTTGTTCGTTGTTCAGTATTTTTACTTCTTTAGTTACTGAAAGAAGTTTACCCGAAAATTTTTTAGCCGGAGTTTCAAGCAGTAATTTTAATGAGTCGCCGATGCGGAAATTTCCGGCTTCGTTTACTTTTATCGGAATGTTCAATACAACGTTTTCGATATTCAAAACCGTGAGCAAAGTGTCTTCCGATAATGTGGGCGAAATGATTCCGTCTATCGGAGAAACAATTGCGAGTTTGGAATTACGGTCTTTCAAAAAATTCAGTTCGGTGTTCAAAGCATCTATGTTTGAATTGAGCAGATTAATCTCTTCGGATTTAACTCCCGTTGTCAACGCTTCAAGCTGTGATCTGTAAATATTCTCTTCGATCTCGCTCAGTTTCAATTCCCATTTCTGTATATCGAATTCTTCTTGAGAAATTAATCCTCTCTCAAACAATTGTTCTTTCCGCAGAAACAAATTTTTATTTTCGTTCACTTTTTCTTTTGAGTAATCGAGACGGGTTTTTGCTTCTTTAATCAGAGCATCTTTCTCGCCGGTGCTTTGCGAATGCAAGGCGGCTCTCGCAACGGCAAGTTTTCCTTCTGCAAGCATTATTCTTTCACTAATTTGACTTGAATAAATTTTTGCAATTGTATCGCCGGCGGTAAGTTCGCTTTTGCCTTTTACTGATGCGGCAATGCTGAATGACACCGTTTCGCCTCTATCGAATTGTGTTATGTCGAATTCGTTCGGTCCGCCGGAAGTAAAATCAATCAAGTTGGAAATTATTTGCCCGTCTGTCCCTTTGCTTAAAATCCATTTCTGCTGGGGATAAACTTGAGCATAAGAACTCATTTCATAAGGGATGGTGATTAAACTGCTGAAGAAAAGTAACGGAAATGCAAACGCAGTTAATCCGAATAAAAATAGTAATCTGACTCTTTTCATTTTTTTGTTAAAGAGCAAAAGTAGTTGATGAAGTATGTGTGATGTTGTTTATCCAATTCCCGGTTGAAAAATAGTAAAAAGTCCTCTTTAATGTTTGTTATATTTGTATTGATAAAAGAACACCGGTGAAGTCGAAGAATCGCTCACACGGACTCTCTTTTAATAGAATCAAAATTCTTATATTTGCCCCAATTTCTTTTCCATTTTTTGTTTTAAACAAACACGATCATGAGCAGAAGGAAATATGCCGGTTAAAATTGAGAAGCCGACAGTTATTGAAGCCGCCGGTAACAAGCCAAAAATTATTGAAGAGTATATCGGCAGAGTAAATTCGGGCACGAGTGATGTGAGTATTGCAAGAATGAAAAGTCCGGGCGGATGGATAGAGCCGGGACAAACACCGGAGTTTGATGAATACACAGTTGTGTTGAAAGGTATGTTGAGAGTTACATCAAAAGATTCTGTAAATGATATAAACGCCGGCGAAGCAATTATCACAAAGAAAGGCGAGTGGGTCCAGTACAGCACTCCGAATCCCGAAGGTGCGGAGTATGTTGCTGTTTGTCTTCCGGGCTTTTCACCGGCAATTGTTCATCGTGATGAATAAAGTTTTTATTCACATAAAAAAATAGAAGTAGTTAATAATAGTTAGCAGATTGCGGCTAAAGCCGATTTCATTTTGCTTAAATTATTCCACGAGATATCACCGCTTTGCGGGATTCCGTTTACACTGAAAATCTCGCGGCAATTTTCAGTCGGTTGGAGTTAATTGCCTCTATTCGGCTAATCAGCGGGCAAGCTTTAGATAGCGGCAATTTTATGAATCCACTAGTTCATAACTATAGTCCAAATTTGTGTAACATAGTCATAAAAAATTTTTAAATAAGAAGTGAGGTGTACCATCGCAAAAGGTCAAAACGAAACTGTTGAAAAAATTGTATCGCTTGCAAAGCGAAGAGGATTTGTATTCCAATCATCGGAAATTTACGGCGGGTTAAACGGCTGCTGGGATTACGGTCCATTGGGTGTTGAACTCCTGAAAAATATAAAAGAAGAATGGTGGAAGGCGATGACCTACCGCGAAGATGTTGAAGGCTTGGACGCATCGATACTTATGCATCCGCGTGTTTGGGAAGCAAGCGGTCACGTTGAAAATTTTACCGATCCGATGATTGACTGCAAACAATGCAAAGCAAGATTCAGATTGGATACGCTTACCGAATTAATCTCCGAAAAAAATAAAGAGAAGTCACTCAGAGAATTAGACCCTGAAATTTTTGCAATGGAAGGTTCGCTAGATGATAAATTTACAGCGGTGCTTGAAGATCAGGCTAAAGCGGTAAAGCTGTTGGAAATTTTAAGCTGTCCGCAGTGCGGCAACAAAGGTACATTCACCCAGCCGCGCAAATTCAATCTGATGTTCAAAACATTTTTAGGACCGGTTGATGATGCGTCAAATATTATTTATCTGCGCCCTGAAACTGCGCAAGGTATTTATGTTAATTTTTTGAACGTTGCAAATTCAAGCCGCCAAAAACTTCCTTTTGGAATTGCGCAGATCGGAAAAGCATTCCGCAACGAAATCAATACAAAAAATTTCTTGTTCCGCACGCGAGAATTTGAACAGATGGAAATGCAGTACTTTGTTAAACCCGGCTCCGATAAAACACATTACGATGAATGGAAAGAAAGAAGAATCGAGTGGTTCAAAACTTTGGGAATGACGGCAACTAAATTACGCTTTCACGATCATCCAGCAGATAAACTTGCGCACTATGCAAAAGAGGCAACCGATATTGAATACGAGTTTCCGTTCGGCTGGGGCGAGATTGAAGGAATACACAACAGAACTGATTTCGATCTCGGAAGACACCAGCAATTCTCCGGCAAATCGCAGCAGTACTTTGATGACGAAACAAAAGAAAAATATATTCCGTACATAATTGAAACATCTGCCGGTGCAAGCCGTTCATTCATGGCGTTTTTGGTTGACGCTTATTATGAAGAAGAAGTAAACGGTGAACTGCGCAGTGTGCTGAAGTTCCATCCGAAACTTGCGCCGATAAAAACTGCAATTCTTCCGCTCGTTAATAAAGACGGAATGCCGGAAGTTGCGCGCAAAATTGAAACCGACTTGAGACCATTCTTAAGAATTTTTTATGATGATAAAGGCGCAATCGGAAGACGTTACAGAAGAATGGACGAAGCCGGCACACCGTTCTGCATTACAGTTGATACGCAGACATTGCAAGACGAAACAGTAACTATCCGCGAGCGCGATTCAATGCAGCAAGTTCGTGTTGAAATTAGCGGGTTGTTAAATTATTTGCTAGAGAAGTTAAGATAGGTTTTTGTCATCTTTGAAAACGGAGACGCCATATATGGCGTCTCTACAAAAAAAATTATTTTATGCCGAACCATTCAAAACATTTCTTGTCGTATTGAGAAGTGTTTTCGTTTCTTAATTTGTAGGCGGGAACTTCATAATACTCGCCGAAGAGCCAGAATTTTCTGTACGAACTTACTTCCATCAAAATGCATGGACCGAGAGCATCGGGATTTGCTTTTAACGTCGCACCGGAATTCAACGTTCTCATAATTTCCGATAATGCCTGGTCACCCGCATAAAAACGAATTAGCGCGCTCAAACTTCCGTTGGATACTGTCAACTCTTCATTCTGCGAGCGTTTGAATAAATCTCGCATGAGATCATCAAGTGATTTTGTACCGCCGGAGTTTTTAACAATTGCCGCATTCAAATTATGGGCAATAATATCTCCGCGCTGGTACGGAAGCCTCATCATGTCGGAGTCGCTCCAAAATTGCGAAACAAGCTTTTCGTTTTTTTCGTAACGAACCGCAGAAGTGTAATATTGGTTAAGAACTTTATTGTACTCTTCGATATAATCGTCAAGATTTATTTGTGAAGCGCGTAGTAAAATTAATCTTGCGTAATAATCTGCAAAACCTTCTTTGAACCAATAAACAAGCGGTTCGGGTTCGGCAAACTGGATTTTTTCTCCGAGCCACGTGTGAAAAGTTTCGTGTGCAATAACGCGCTTCAAACGGTAATCGAGCGTTCTGTCTTTCGATAAAAATAATCCGTAGGAATTTGTTCTGCCGGTTCCGCCTTGATCTCCATTGCCTTCAATCGGCAAAACACTGATGAGATAATACGGGAAATTAAAATCGCGCCAGAAATCTCTTTCCGTTCTAAAAATTTCTTTTATCATATCGCACAATTGATCATCGGAAAAATTCCATTTGCCGCGTATCGATAAATAAAACGGATAATTGCCGATTGTACGCTTGATAATTCTGAAATCTCCGCCGGTAAAAATTGAATATCTGAATTTCCACAAAGGAAATTTTACGAATTGACTTTTTTCATTGGCGCCGAAACTATTTGCCATGTTCCAGTTTGAAGGCATGTGGTTCCAATTTAACCGGAATCTGTATTCGGTGCCATTATCCCACGCCGGCACAATAAAAAAAGTTTCACCGAGAAAGTGGAAGTAATTCCTTTTCAATACTACCATGTAATGGTTGCCGAGTTCAATATCACTGCTGCGGAGTTCCTCAACCTGATAATAAATTTTTATGTTAGCGCCGGAAGGATATCGAACAATTTTATATTCCGGTCTTTCGGTATCTAGAATGTATGTGTTTTCGGAAAGTGCTTTTAAATATTTGATGCCGGCTGTGCTGCTTTGCCCGCCGTATTCGCCGGGCAGAATAATTTTTGTTTCGCCGGATTTATCTCCTTTGAATTCAAGAACAACAATAAATCTGAAAACATTAATATCGTAGAAGGGTTCGATCGAATAACTGATATCAAAAGGGGGATTGTCTTTCGATTTTGCTGCGGCGCCGCTTTGATAGTCATTATAAACCGGTGCCGTTGAAAAACCGGTTTGACCATTTAACGGAAAATCATAAAGAAAAAATATTACACACAAAAAAAACAGTATCCGTCCGATCATTAATTCTTCGCTTTGTAAAAACTTGTCAATGTCTCTCGTATTATTACGAAAATCTTTTTTGAAATGAAATACAATTTATCGGCATGTACCCAAATCTCCCAATTCATGCCGGTGCGGATAGTACTGCTTCCGCTGCATTACTCTTTTTTAAGTAACAAAATTAATAAAAATGTTAGACCCAAATAAGACAGACGGTTTATAAAATTAGTTTATCCGCCGGATTGAATTTTTTTAGAATGGATTTTTAAAAAGGATTTTGCAGATATTAGCACGTCAAATTAATGTAACATTTCAATCATTTCACAACAAGCAAGGGTATACTGATGAAACAAAAACTTTTGATTTTGCTTTTATTAGTCGGCTTTGTGAGTGCAAATGCACAAATCCGCAAAATTGATTTTGAGCAGTATGATCTATCAAACGGCATGCATGTTATTCTTCACAAAGACAACACACTGCCGATTGCTGCAGTAACGTTAACATATCATGTCGGTTCGAAAAATGAGGAAGCAGACAGAACCGGCTTTGCACATTTCTTCGAACATTTGATGTTCGAAGGCTCGCAGTATATTGCCCGCGGTGAATTCGATAAATTGAATCAGGGCGCCGGCGGTACAAACAATGCTTCAACAAGTTTCGACAAAACTTTTTACTATCAAGTTCTTCCTTCCAATCAGCTCGAACTTGGTTTGTGGATGGAATCCGAACGCCTGCTTCATTTGAAAATCGACAGCATCGGAGTTGAGACACAGCGCAAAGTTGTCAAAGAAGAACGCAAACAGAGATACGATAATCAGCCGTACGGATCTTTGATCGAAGAAACTTTTAAGCGTGCGTACAAAGTTTATCCGTACAAATGGACTCCGATCGGTTCAGCGCAGTACATCGATCAGGCAAAGCTCGATGAGTTCATGGAATTTTACAAACATTTTTATGTGCCGCAGAATGTAACGCTTTCTATTGCCGGAGATATTGATGTTGCGAAGACAAGAGAATTGATTCAAAAATATTTTGTGGATATTCCGAAAGGCGCACAAGAAATTAAAAAAGTAAATGTTGTTGAACCGCCGATGACTGCCGAAATCCGCGACACTGTATTTGATAATATTCAGCTTCCGCTGGTTTTGCAAGCATATAGAATTCCGGCGCAAGGCACATCGGATTTTTACGCGCTCGATATGCTCGGTCAAGTTCTCGCCGGCGGACAAAGTTCGCGTCTTTACAAAGCTGTTGTAGATAAACAGCAGAAAGCGGTAAACGTCGGTTCGCTTCCGTTTCCTTTGGAAGATTCCGGATTATTTATTGTTTACGGAATTACAAATGTGGGCGTGAGTGCAGATAGTTTGGAATTCGCGCTTCAAAAAGAAATTGATAAAGTGAAAACGGAATCTATTACTGAAAAAGAATTTCAGAAACTCCGCAACCGTACTGAAAATGATTTTGTGAATTCCAACAGCACCGTTTTGGGAATTGCGGGAAGCCTTGCAGAATATCATGTTTATTACGGTGATACAAATTTGATTAACACGGAAATCAACCGTTACATGAAAGTTACGCGCGACGATATCAAAAAAGCCGCAAATAAATATTTAACAAAAGAGAATCGTGTTGTTCTCTACTATCTTCCCAAATCAGCCAAACCAAAATCATAAAGTTTGAAAATAGAACGGAGATAACAGAAATGAAAACCAAAGTTTTAATCTTCTTTTTGATTCTATTCGTGTCCGCATTATCGTATGCACAGCTTGATAGAAGCAAAAAGCCGGCGGCGGGTCCCGCACCGGAAATTAAACTCGGCGATTACGAATCGTTTACTTTGAAAAACGGGTTGAAAGTTTTTGTAGTTACGAATAAAAAAATTCCGAAAGCTGCTTTTAATCTTGTGTTGGATTTTGATCCGATACTCGAAGATAAAAATGCCGGATATGTTGATGCCGCCGGGCAACTTTTGAGAACCGGCACAAAATCACGGACAAAAGACAAACTTGATGAAGAAATTGATTTTATCGGCGCATCGATTTCAACATCGAGCAATGGGGTATTTGCACAGTCGCTCAAAAAGCATACGGAAAAACTTCTCGGGTTGATGTCCGATATAGTTTTGAATCCGAACTTCACACAAGAGGAACTCGACAAAATAAAGAAGCAGACATTATCAAGTCTTGCCGCACAGAAAGATGATCCTTCAGCAATTGCATCCAATGTTAAAAATGTTCTCTTCTTCGGAAAGGAACATCCGTATGGTGAATTGCAGACTGAAGAAAGTGTAAATTCAATTTCACTCGAGATGTGCAAAAATTATTACGATACATATTTCAAACCGAACATCGCGTATCTTGCAGTGGTAGGCGATATCACAAAAACAGAAGCGCAGAAACTTATTGAAAAATATTTCGGCAAATGGCAGCCGAAAGAAGTTAACGGCAAAACTTTTGAGAATCCGAAAACACCGGTTGTGAATAAAATTGATCTTGTCGATAGACCTAATTCCGTTCAATCTGTTCTGATGATGGGTTACCCGATAGATTTAAAAATAGGAAGTGAAGACGCAATAAAAGTTTCGATACTCAATACAATTTTGGGCGGATCATTTGCATCGCGGTTGAATCAAAATCTTAGAGAGAAACATGCGTTTACTTACGGTGCCGGTTCTTCTTTTAATCCCGATAAATACATCGGCTCGTTCTTTGCTTCAACAACTGTAAGAAATTCTGCAACCGACAGCGCGATATCAGAAATATTGAACGAGGTCAAAAAAATCCGCGGTGAAAAAGTGAGCGATGACGAACTACAGCTCACAAAAAATTACATGACCGGAAGTTTTTCGCGCTCGCTCGAAAACCCGCAGACAATTGCAAACTTTGCAATTAACATCGAACGTTACGCGCTTCCGAAAGATTATTATAAAAATTATTTGAAAAATTTGAATGCAGTTGCTTCCGAAGATTTACTTGCGGCAGCAAAGAAATATCTCAAACCGAACAACATGCACATTCTTGTTGTGGGCAACGGGGATGAAGTTGCAAAAAATATTACGAAATTCAGCGTGAGCAATAAAGTTGAGTATTATGATATTTACGGAAATACATACGATCCTTCCGTAAAAAAACTTCCAGCCGGTTTAACTGTTGAACAAGTTCTCGATAAATATATTGAAGCTGTAGGCGGCAAAGAAAATATGCTGAAAGTGAAAGACAGAACAATGCAATTGACCGGAACGGTTCAGGGAATGAACTTGACTGTTACAATGCAGCAAAAAGAACCGTGCAGATTGTATCAGGTTGTTGATGCCGGTGTGTTCCAGCAAAAAACAATTTTTGACGGCGAAAAAGGAAAAATAGAAGCGATGGGTCAAATTCAGGAAGTTTCAGGAGATCAAGCTGAAGAAATGAAATTACAAGGCTCGATTCATACTGTACTTCAATACGACCAGCTCGGCATCAAAACGGAATTGAGCGGATTCGAAACTATCAACGGAAAGGATGCATACAAAGTTACACTTACAAAACCATCGGGTAAAAAATCCACACAATATTTTTCTGCCGAATCCGGTTTGATGATTAGAAACGTTACAACGGTTTCAACTGCGCAAGGTAATTTTACACAAACAACCGATATGGATGATTACCGCGATGTGGAAGGAGTTAAATATCCTTTCAAGCTTACGCAAAGTTTTGGTCCGCAGACAGTTGAATTAAATGTAACATCGCTTCAAGTTAATACCGGTTTGAGTGACTCGCTGTTCGAAGTAAAATAAAAAAGATAAATTGATTTAAGCAGTATTACAAAGGCAGTCTCACAAGGGCTGCCTTTTTTATTACATAAAAAATTTTGATAGATAATTGGAAAAATATTTTCGATTGTAGAGACGGATCGCATCCGTCTCCTCAAGTTTCTTAAAAACACAGCTAACACAATCAGGTACGCAATTCCCAGCGTAAAGACGTTCTGCAGAACGTCTTTACAACAGTGTAAAAATATTCTGTAATGTAGAAACGCACAGTGTGCGTCACTGATAAATTATAGTGTAAAACAAATTTCATTTACATGTACATTCTACCTACACGGTAAACAAATCATTTCTCTAAAATTCATTTCTAAAATTTTATCGACAGATTAAATCAGACCTAACATCAGGTACGTAATTTGTTGTAATATAAATTTTTATAGTCCACAAAAAAGTAACTTGAAAATGTGGGGGGGGGTAATATTTTGGAGGGTAACAATTCACATCTCAAAAAAGCGGGGCACTAATGAAGAAAAAACTCAGCAGTTATTTTCTCATTTCATTTCTATTATTCTTTCCTTTGTTGATCTATTCGCAAACAATCATCAAAGAAAAAGTAACGGTAAGTCCGAAGAAGTCATCGACAAAAATACCGGATGCAGTACAAGAAGAATCACAGCTTGAATTTCAAATCGGCGGAGCGCTGCCTTTGACGACGGCAGTCGTAGGACCAACCACAACACAAAGCGGAAGCAGCAGCGGCGGAGCTAATCCGTATGTTTATCTTTACTTTCCTCCACTCAACGGAAATTATCAGATAACAATCAGCTCCACACTATCAGCCGGACAGACAACAAATGTAAATTATGTAGTAAGTTATCAGGGGCAAGGAATCAGTTATGGAGAAAGATGGCTCTACAACGGCGGAGAAGAAACGACGGTAGTAACAACAACAATAAACGTAACGATCAACAGCTTTCCGGAAGAAACGCCGGTAGATTTTAGTCTGCATCTCGGCAGCGATTACATTTGCAGTAACTACGAGAGCGGCTTGAGTATAGTTAATTACAATCAGCCGATTACATCGACAACAAATGTGAAATTTAATATTAACAGCGGAGTTCAAGGAGTAGAACTTTACAACAAAAATAGCGGAGAGATAATAACAAGCGGAACATCTGTACATATCCTCGATGTACCGAATTTATCGATAAGATTAAGTAGTCCGTATCAAGGTAATGATGTAAACGTAAATGTAACGGCAGAGATCGGCGGAGTAACAAGAGAAGATTCTGTGACGGTAATCGGTACGGGAAATTATTTCAGATTATATTCGGAAAAAAGAATATGGGATATGCTTGAAGGAAGCACAATAGAAATGGCGGTAGAGCTGCAAGGCGAAAGCAGCTGCGACGATGTGCGCCTTCAAGATACAACAAAGTATAATCTTCTAATTACACAAGGAGAGAGCTTCGGACATATCAAACATCCGGTAAGCGGAGAACTTGTAAGTGAAGCAGTAAACCTTCCGCATGAAAACGGGAAACTGAAATTCAAGTTTGCGGCAGTAGAAGAATTACTTTCATCGGAAGAAATTGTGAAGATAACGGTGACAACAACCAATCCGGCTATTAGTCCTTATGAATTTGTAATAACAATTCACAAAGAAGGAATGATAGTAACATTTGTACCGGAAACAATAATGCCTGGAGATACGGCATCGGTAATATTGAAGAAGAAAAACCCGGACGGCACATTGAGTGATTTCCCTGAAGATCAATACTTTGATGCAGAGATAATCGGCGGCGCAGAGTACGGAACATTGTACGTACCTCAGTGGGGAGATCAATCGGACTACCTTTTGAATATTCCTCAGGGCTTTAAGTTCATAGCCGAAGAAGTGATAAGCGAACCGAAAGTAGAATCAACAATACTAGTACGAACCACAGCGGGAATAATCTGGGGCAGAGTAACACCTGGTAAAACGAATAACCAGAACAGCGTACAGAACACAACAGACGACGAGCAGCTTTGGGGCAGCGCAACAATAACGATCGGGGAAGGAAAAGACACGATGTATGTGAGAGCATATCTTACAGAAGAAAATTTAGTAGTGGGCGATACGGTAGAAGTGATAGTAAAGAAAGTTGACAAAGACGGAAACGAAACAGATTTTCCATCGAACACATTATTCGAGGTAGGAATAAAAGAAGGTTGTACGGCGGGAAATATTTTAACATCAAGTGGAGAGAAGGGTCAATATTTTACGAACATAAGCAGACCGATAAGATTTGTGGTGAACGATTCTCTTTCGGCGGCAGATACAAGTATTGTTTTGAGAGTGGGTGTGCCGTCGGATGAAAGTACAATATATTTGCCGTATGAAGCAGCGGCACCGGGTGGAAAAATATTGCCGTTGAAAGGGAAGATGAATTCGGTGACAGAACAAGCATCGGATTATTGTGTATTGAATCAGTTTGAATATACCGGGTTTGGATTGGCAAGCGGAAAGATTGAGAATATAAAAATAGAGATTACCTTAACCGGCCCCAAAGAAATTTGGCCATATCTTCCACCACAGTTGGATGGTAGGAGTCGTGGGGCTGGTAGACCCGGATATAATCCATTTACCGGAATCGATGTTGAAGTTATAAAGGGTGAACATTTTGTTTCTGGTGTCGAAGTAAAATTAACGGTTGAAAGAGTAGAAGGAACAGGCGGACACGATCATGTTTTTCCAAAGCTTCCTCTAAGTTTGTCTGGCAAGCTAAAGGCTAATAATATCAAGGGGAATCCTATAGTTGTCAGCACAAGTATAAATGGCAAGATAAGTGTCGAGGAGATATTATCCTCACAGTTCTCTGGCAACTACAAGATTAAAGCAGAATTGGTTTCTAAACCTAAAGTACAAAATTCTATTGGTATAGTTGTTAAGGTACCCGGTTTAATTAGCTTCGCAGAGATTAATCCAGAAGGTAAATGGAGATTGGTTGGGGCGCTTCCAACAAAACATACAGATGTTCATTGGTGCACTCCTGAGATGAGTAAATATATGTTAAAAGCGATAGATGAATTTTATGAATGGTCAAAGGCCTACCGTGGTAGTGAATCAGGGATTGTACTAGACGTAAATGATATGAGCTTAATCTGGGGAGGTTCGTATGAATACAATGCAGATTGGAACGTCTATAAATCACATTCTTTTCATAGAGTAGGAACGAGCGTAGATATAAATAGAACTGGAATGAGCGATGATGAGCTCAAAAAATTGACCGAAATCATAAACAAAAACTATGGTAAGAGAGATCCCGAGAGACCACAAATTCACTATGGATTTTTAGGAGGTAATTAAAATGAATTATAAAATTATTTTTTTGTTTCTGTTCGCTTTTAGTATAATCTATGGGCAAGAGTTCCCTATGATTAAGAAAGCCGAAATAACTTGTAAAGTACTTCATCAAGAGCCAGGGTTGTTTTTTTATAGATACGCCGTGCTAAATGATAAGTCTAGCAATGGGAAGATTTTTTCGTTTGATATTGATGTTACTTTAGGAACAGAAGCGTTAATAGATACGACGGGTCTTCAATTTTATAATATTTTTTTAAGGGACCTATTCAGTAAGGGATATAGTTTTTGGGAAAGAAAAGTTATTCCAGTTGGAATTTCACACGTTCCTAACGGATGGGATGGTTCAATCAATTTAAGTACATTAAGAATAGATTTCAGCGGTTTCCCTGAAATTGAAGCGGGTAATAAAATTTATGGTTTTGAAATTAATTGTATTGGTTTACCAGCAATAAGAAAAACCACTTTTTCAATAGCTAAAGATATTGTAATAGATCAACTGCCCAGTATTGAGGATACAAGCTATGCCATGACTGAAGAACAAATGGATTCGATTTTGTCATCGTTGGATTACAATTCATTCACCGTTGGTCCAAACATTTTTAATGAAAATTTTGGCTGTATTGAGATTATTGATTCGGTAATAAGTTATACAAATCGCTCATTTGTTTTTGGCTGGATTAACCAAGAAGCAGCCAAAAACAAATATGAGACTTATTTAACAAATGCGAGAGCTTCACTTCAGCAAGGCGACTCATTACATGCCCGTGTTAATCTCGAAAATATATTAAGAGAAGTTGACATTGATAGTTCCGGTGCAATAACAAGTGAAGCATATGCACTTCTTAGATATAACACAGAATATTTGTTGGCTTTTTTGCCTGAGGTAACCGAACCGCGAAACGATCTCACGGCAAAAGCATCTGCAGAAGTAACAACCGTAAACGGTGTACTTCAATATTCATACACAATAACCAACGAAGCAGTAAGCAGTCAATCCGCCGCAAACATATATGTGGAAGACACAACAACAAGCACCACATCTGCACCGGTAAATTGGCGGACGGAAAAAGTGCAGAACAAACTCGACCGTTTTTATACGGCAGCAAACCCAATAACAGCCGGCACAACACAAAGCGGATATACGGTAACTTCCAATTCATTGCCGGTAATCGGTAAAGTGTATGTTCTGTCGGAAAGATTTGCGGTTGATACAACGGATATAAAAACAAACTCGTACGAAGTAACAACAGTTGTTCCGTCGCAGAGACCGGCACAAATAAATGCAAGTGCATTTATTGATTCGATGATAAGTTACAACAACCGTGCATACGCATTGGGCTGGATGCAGTATTACTGGGTTAGAGATAACAATTATTATCAATTGAACAATGCCAAAACAATGATAAACATGAACGTACCGGCAAGTGCAGTAGTAATATTAACGGCATTCGAAGGATGGCTGGATACATGTATGAGCCAATCGTACTTTAACAAAGAGACGTACGGCTTGTTGAAGTACAACAGTATCTATTTAAGAGAAAAATTAAGCGGGCAATAAAATGAAAACAATATTAATTATAGCGCTAAGTGCAAGTATTGCATTTGCACAAACTGTATATAAAGTAACACCGGGCAGCAAAGGGAACCAGATAATATTAACGGTAGAGAATGAATCAAAAGAAAAAGAGTTGACAAAAGTAAAAGTGAAATTGATAAATCAACGTTCGTCTTTCAACTTTCGCACGGCAGAAGAAGAAATAGAAAAGATAGAAAGAGGAAAATCAGAAGAAGCACAATTTACTTTCGATGCGGAAATCATAGACGAATTAAGCAGAACAGATACATTGAGATTTATGATAACCGGCAGCGAAGGGACGAAACAACAGAAAGAAATATTGATCGGTTATGAATTGCCAACGGAATATGTACTCGAGCAAAATTACCCGAACCCGTTCAATCCGGAGACGACGATAAAATATATATTGCCGGAAGCATCGAATGTAACATTAAAAGTATACGACATACTCGGCAAAGAAGTCGCAGCATTAGTAAATGAAAACAAGCCGGCGGGAATTCATTACTCTTCACTCTCCGCACGACACTCAACACTCGCCAGCGGCGTATATTTTTACCGTTTAACAGCCGGTTCGTATCAATCAATAAAAAAGATGCTGCTTTTGAAATAATTTTTGTAGCGTTTTTACTTAGAGACGACCGAACCGGTCGTCTCTGCAGTTATGCAAATATTTACTCTGCATCAAAAATTCTTCGCAGATCGAAAACGGCAATGCCGTACGCCACGGCAACGTTTAACGATTGTTTGATTCCGTATTGCGGAATCTCAATTGAACAGTCGCAGAGATCGAGCAAATCTTGAGATACGCCTGTAATTTCGTTGCCCACAATTAAGCAAAGGGGAAAATCAATTTTTGCCAACTCGTAATATTTTTTGCTCAGCTCGGTCAATTCGAGCGCGCAAATTTTTACACCTTTTTGTTTCAACGAAGCGATTACTTCTTTTGCATCTTTAACATATTCCCACGCCACGCTCTCTTGTGAACCGAGAGCTGTTTTCAAAACTTCTTTTTTGGGTGGATGCGGCGTGTAACCGCACAAGTAAAGTTTTTCAATCATTGCACCGTCGGAAGTTCTGAATATCGAACCGACATTATAACTGCTACGGATGCTGTCCAACATAACATAAAGCGGAAGCTTTTTTACGAGATGAAGCGAATCAAGCGTACTTCTGTTTTTTGAGATTTCTTCGTGTGTTAATTTTTTCATGAGGAGAATTTAGGAATTGGTTTGATGTGATAATCTAAGTCCGGCAACACCGGCTATAATTAGAAAGACAAAAAAGATTCTTAAAAAATCTTTTGGTTCATTTAAGAATAACATGCCGTAGATTACAGTGCCGGCTGCACCGATGCCAGTCCATATTGCATAAGCTGTCCCTATTGGTAAATTTTTGCTTCCCATCGAAAGAAAAACGAAACTCAATAGCATTGTTGTTACACTAAAAATAGTAGGTGTAATTCGTGTAAATCCTTCGCTGTATTTTAATCCTACTGCCCAGCAGATTTCAAAAAGTGATGCGATGAAAATGTAGAACCACGACATCAGAATGATTCCTTTGCAATTGATAAATAATTTTCGAGAGTTTGATTGTTGATAAAAAAGTTTACCTTTTTTAGATCGGTAAATTGTTTTGCCGTTTCATATAGTTGTTCTTGAATTCTCGATATATCGCAGACAGTGGAAATATCAAAATCGCCGGTGAGATAAACATCTGCAATGCCGGCGGCAATTGTTACCTGAACGAGCATCAACTGCGGTCCTTTCACAAAATTTCGGAGTTCTTCAACTTCGGCAGGCTTCTCCATTATAAGCTGATTAATTGCTGTTTCAATCGGCGAGCGTTCCACAATAATTTTTCTTTCGATACCTATAAGTTTATCATTGCAGCCAATAACTTTGCCGTTTAATTTACTTCCTTGTAGAGCAGTAAGATATATTTGAACGGATTGTTCTTTTGGTTCTTCTTTTAGTTCTTCAGATTTGCCGCAGTTTACCAGTAAAAGGAAAGAGGAGAGAAAAAACAGAAACAGAGAAAATTTTTGTTTCACCATTTTGTGTATGCTCCATTCCGTTTGTTAAAGGCTGGTAGAAAGATAATAAAAATTGGTTATTAGTGTGATATGAAGAACGACTCGGTTACAAAGAAGTCTGAATGGTGATGAATTTTGTGTCTTCATGGCAAAGAGTTTACCGCTTTGATAAACAAAAACATTTAATTGTCACGAAGACACAAAGGCACGAAGGAAAATTATTTTGTTACTTTGAAATAAACAGTATCGGCAATCATCGAACCGAATATACCGATGCCATCTCCTTGAATATTAATCCGCGGTTCGTGAAAGTTGCCGTCGAACTCTTGCACATTTTTGTATGTCTGTGCGAAGAGTCTGTAGTTTTCATCGGCGGCATAAATTATCATTCTATATCTGCCGAAAAACCAAACGTCAAGCCATTCAACGTTGTAATCAATTTTTGAGGAATATGAATTTACATTTTGCAGCCACTTGAATTGATATTTGTATATATCGAAATCATCTTCGAGATCTTTTCTATCAATTTCCATGTAAGGATTATCATAAATAAAATTATCGAACGAAGCATCGAGCGCAACAATCGAGATAGCATAATATTCAGTCTCCGGTGACGGTGTAAAAGGTGATTTGAACTGCTTAACAATACCGCCGTTGTCGGTTTCTCTGTACTTCATTGAATCGAGAAAGGACTCGTCCTTTAATATTTTAAAACCGGTTTTAGGAACTGTTGTAACGGAACTTGCTGTAAGATTCTGTCCATCGATAGCAGCTTTTACGGTAAGCTTATAAGATTTATTGTAATCAATTTGCAGATCGCTTCCGTTATATTCGAACGAATATTTTCCCGGATTGAAAACGAGCGTGTATTCTTTGGAATCTTGCAAGTCGGTTAGTTTTACATCAGCATTATAAAGGACAACATCTGCCGGGTCCGGTTGTGTATTGAGCGGGATATTTCTCGTGATTCTGATATTCTCAACTTTTTTGCCGGGATAGAGATAGCCTTCAATTACAATTTTGGGCGAGTATGTATTCTGCCCGATTTCAACCGTGCTTTCTCCGCATGCATAAAAAACCAAAACTATTAAGAGTACCGCGAGAAATTTTATTTTTATTTTCATTTTATGATCCTCTAAAACTTTTTTTGCTGAGTAAAATTTTTGTATGAATATTTTTTTGTACAACACTTTGCACTAAAATTTTATGCTCACGCCGATGCTTGGCAAAATTGGGAACATGTTCACGTTTTCAACTTTCTGCGTGAGTATGCCCTCTTTAATTTTATTTTCGTATTCAATGAACCAAACATTTTTTCTGTTAAGCATGTTGAATATTTGTAAGTACGGTGCAAGCGACCAGCCGTCGTACTGAATTTCGTAGGTCAAACTAAAATCAAGCCGCGCATAATACGGGAGTCTAAATTCGTTGATGCCCGAAGGATAAATTGCCGGACTGTTTTGGTTTAAATCCCAATCCGGTGCTTGATTAATAACATATACAGAAGACGGAAGTGTTATCGGCTGACCGGAAAAATATGTGAAGTTAAAACCGAGCATCCATGTTTTATCGGATTGAACAAATTGTCTTCCGTGCAATTCGTTGAACACATTATTGAGATCGAAATTTGCCACCAAGTTTACCGAGTGCGTTCTATCGTGACGCGGATTGAAAGCTTTGCCGCTGTTAACTCGATCAATTGTGTATTCGGTTTTTGCGAATGAATACGCCGCCCATCCGGTTATTGCACCGACATCTTTGCGAAGCAAAAGTTCTATGCCGAGAGAGTTTCCATTCCCTTTATTGAATAATCCTTTTGTTGTGTTGAAAAGAGGTTCGTTTTCGTCGCTGTATCCGTCGGCGGAAATATCTGCAAGAAAAGCCGGGTTGTATGAATAAATGTTTGAATAATCTTTGTAGTATGCTTCTGCTTCGAACTCGATATTTTGTGCAATTTCTTTTTGGTAGCCGAGAATGAAATGCGCCGCTGACGAACCTTCAATATATTCGTCCGCGGTAGTCCATATGCTCACAAAAAATAATCTCGGAATGCGGTTTGCATATTGATGAAACAATCCGGTTGAGAATTTCAGGTTGCTTGTTTCAGTAAGCCGGTATTTGATTGAAAGACGCGGATCGAGGTTTTTATAATCTACATCGGAATCAAAATAATCTGCGCGTAAGCCGGCTTCAATATTCCAGAGAATATTCGGCTGCCATGTTGTTGTAAAGTATGTTGAAAACAATCTTCGGAATTTTGCAACATCAACTTTGCCGCCGATAAAATCTTGTTTTAAACCGCCGCTCACATTTTTCTGCTCGAATCCGAATTTGAAATTGAGTTGATCGCTGTAGAAATATTCAACTGCGCCTTTAAATGTTACATCGCGGATTCTATTTTTTTCGGTGAACTCAACATCATCAAAATCGAAATCGGAAAAGAAACGGCTTGCAGTAATCCAAAAATTTCCAAAAACTTTTGGTGAAATAATTGTTCGCCAGTTAATACTTCCGGTTTGATTTCCCCAAACGTAATCGAAGCCGAGTGATTGAGCGCGTTCTTTATCAAGCACAAAATCGAGATCGTCAATCCCGCCGTAAAAACTTACGCTCAATTTGTTCGAGTTGTCGATATCGAAAAATGCTTTGATGTTCCCGTCGAGAAAATAATAATTGGGAACATCATCAATTATTTTTGCAACGGTTTGATCAATGTATGTTCTTCTCAATGAACCCGATAAAGAGCCGATACTTCCAATCGGTGTCTGCAATGTTGTGTTGACCGAGAGGAGACTCACCGAAACTTTTCCTTCGAACTCGTTTCTGTTGCCGTCGTTATTTGTAATGTTAATAACGGAAGAAAGTCTGCCGCCGTACTCAGCACCGAAGCCGCCTTTGTACACTTCAACTTTTTTAATTGCATCCGTATTGAAAGTTGAGAAGAGACCGAATGCATGTTCGGGATTGTAGACGTCTGTGCCGTCAACAAGAAAAAGATTTTGATCGGGCGTTCCGCCGCGTACGTAAATTGCCGATGAAAAATCCGACAGCGGTACAATACCCGGTAATGACTGCAATGTTCTCAAAAGATCCGACTCGACAGCTTGCGGTACTTTGCCAAGCTGCACCGGCGAAAGATCAATCTTTGAAACCGGCTTGTTGAATAGTTTATCAATTGTTCTAATCGAATCTGCAGTAACAACAACTTCTTCGCCGGTCAAAACTTCTGTGCTCAACGAAACATCAATTCTTTTTTCTTCGCCGGCTTTAATAGAAATCCTTTGTGAAAAAGTTTTGTATCCGATGTAACTTACCGTCAGTTCGTATGTGCCGGGTTGGAGATTCGGAATAACATAGTAACCGCTTACATTTGTACTTGCGCCGCGGCTTACTTCTTTCAGATAGATATTGGCTCCAATCAATGCTTCGCCGTTCGAAGCATCATAAACAAAGCCGTTTAAAGTTGTCTCGCCGTTTTGTGCAAATGAATTGTTCAACAATATAAAGAGTAAAAAAGGAATGATCAGTTTGTTAAATCGCATAAAGTTGTCTTTAATTTGTGAATTATTTTTTAATGTCGTTATGACGAACGAAACGAAGTGATTGTTACAAATTAAAGAAAGAAAAAGTTTCAGCTAATCATTTTAAAAAATTTGTATCGGCATCAATTAATTTTGTTCAAAAAAATTCATGGCAAAAAATTGTATAAAAGATTACGATAATGTAAAGACGGCTTTGCTGGTGACTAAAAAAATAATTGTAGAGACGGGATATATCCGTCTTTACCTAACAGAACAAACAAAAAAAAATGGTGAAGTAATCATTCAAAATAGACTAGCTATTTCATTTTCACTGCAAGCTGTCCGCAAGCGGCGGCAATATCGTCACCTTGTGTTTCGCGTACCATAACAGTGATGTTATTGCTGCGGAGTTTATCAACGAAGCGAAGTATTTCATCATAAGGTGTCGGTTCAAGTTCGGCTGATATTCCGCCCGGATTCATATGCTTGATGCTGTTGAACGGAATAACATTTATTTTGGAAGGAAATTTTGCGCAGAGTTTTGTAATGGCTTTTACGTCATCGTCTGTGTCATTCAAATCTTTCAGCATTGTGTATTCAAAAGTGATGCGCGTTTTTGTTTTCTGAGAATAGTATTTGAGCGCTTCAACGTTTTCTTTTAACGAATACTTTTTGTTTATCGGCATTATTTTGGAACGGAAATCTTCAAAAGCCGAGTGAAGAGAGAAAGCAAGCTTAACTCTCAAGCCGCTGTCTGCAAGTTCCTTTATTTTGTGCGGAATGCCGGAGGTGGAAACTGTGATTCTTGTTCTGCTCAATCCTTTTGTTAGTTCGTGCGTAAAAATTTCTGCAGACTTTAAAGTAGTGGTGAAATTGAGCAGCGGTTCGCCCATTCCCATATAGACAATATTTGTGATTTTTTCTTTGCCGTTTTCTTTGGCGGTCAGCAAATATTGATCAACAACTTCGCCGGCTGTTAAATTTCTTTTGTAGCCCATCAATCCGGTTGCGCAAAATTTGCAATCGAGAGGGCATCCGACTTGTGTAGAAATACAAAGTGTACTTCTTTCTTTTTCGGGAATCAGCACGGATTCTATTTTATGTTTATCATGAGTTTCAAACAGAAATTTTTTTGTGCCGGTTGAATGTGAGTTTTGTGTAGTGACAAGGTTTAGTGTTCTTAAATTACAATTGTCATCAAGTTTGCCGCGCAGTTCTTTTGAAAGATTTTGCATCTCGTTGAAATCGAAACAGATATGATTGTAAATCCAGTTAAAAAGCTGGCTCGCACGGAATTTTGGTTCTCCGATCGAGATGCAGTAATCTTGCAATTCCGCAAGTGTAAATCCTTTTAATTCTATTTTCTTATCGGTCGTTTTCATGGCACGCAAATATATGCATGTCAGTTCAAAAAACAGAGATGTAGTTTTTATTGATAACAAAAATTTCCGTGTATAGTTCTGTTTGTATTTTCGGAAGGCATTCTTTAGTTTTGATATCACAACACAATAATCAAGAGTCCTTCTTCACAAAAAGAGGAACAAATGAACTTCGAAATCACAGAAGATCAATTAATGATTCAGCAAACCGCAAAGGAATTTGCAGAAACAGAGATTGCACCTACAGCAATCGAACGCGATAAAAAAGCAGAGTTCCCCGGCAGTATTGTTAAAAAACTTGGCGAACTTGGTTTTATGGGAATGATGGTTTCCCCTCAATTTGACGGTGCCGGGCTTGATACCGTCAGTTATGTTCTTGCAATGATAGAACTTTCGAAAGTTGATGCGAGCATCGGCGTAATTATGTCGGTAAATAATTCGTTGGTTTGTTACGGATTAGAAAAGTGGGGCTCCGATCATATTAAAGAAAAATATTTGAAGCCGCTTGCGCGCGGAGAAAAGCTCGGTGCGTTTGCTCTTTCCGAACCCGAAGCCGGAAGCGATGCAACACAGCAGCACACTACAGCTTTCAGAGAAAACGGAAACTGGGTTATCAACGGAATGAAAAACTGGATTACGAACGGAACTTCCGCTGATTATTATTTGGTAATGGCTCAGACCGATAAAGAAAAAGCTCATCATGGAATTACTACTTTCTTGGTAGAAAAAGGAACACCCGGTTTCGATCATGGCGCTAAGGAAGATAAACTTGGCATTCGCAGCAGTGATACGTGTTCGCTTACTTTTGAAAATTGCAAAGTGCCCGATGAAAATATTGTGTGGGAAGTAGGTAAAGGTTTCAACTTTGCGATGAATACTTTGAACGGAGGAAGAATCGGAATTGCGGCACAAGCATGCGGCATTGCCGAAGGTGCTCTCATGGCGGCAAAAGGCTATGCTAAAACCCGTAAAGCATTCGGTACGGAAATAGCACATCACCAGGCAATACAATTTAAAATTGCCGATATGGCTGTTAAAGTTGAAGCGGCAAAATTGTTAACACTTCAAGCGGCGGCACTAAAAGATAACGGCAAAAAATATTTAAAAGAAGCGGCAATGGCTAAGCTGTATGCATCAAAGGTGTCAGTTGAATGCGCGCTCGAAGCAATTCAAATTCACGGCGGATACGGTTACGTGCGCGAGTATCTTGTTGAAAGATTTCTACGCGACGCCAAGATTACAGAAATTTATGAAGGTACTTCGGAAATACAAAGAATTGTTATTGCAAGAGAGTTGCTGAAAGATTGAACGGAGAAAAAAATATGGATCAGGTATTAAAGAATGTGATTGATGTTATCGTTGAAGTTGCTCATCCGGATAAAATAATTTTGTTTGGTTCTAGAGCAAATGCAACAGCTGGTAACCAGAGTGATTATGATTTGCTTGTGTTAAAGAAGGGGATAAAAAACAGAAGGGAATTGACACAGAATATTTATAGAAATTTTTCCGATGTAGGTGCACCAATAGATTTGATTGTTGAAGAAACCGGAAGATTTGAAGAAAAAAAATCTGATCCATATTTGATATATAAAACTGTTGCTGAAGAAGGCAAGGTTGTTTATGAAGGATCATAAAAAAGCTAAAGAATGGTTCTTACGCGCTCAAAGCAATTTTGCTTTAGCTAAACTTGGTAATGGAAATGATTTTATTCTTTACGAAGATTTATGTTTCGATTTACAACAAGCTGCAGAAAAATCTTTGAAAGCCGTTTGCATTCTTAATGGTATTATTTTTCCGAAAACTCACGACATTGCATATTTAATATCACTTCTCGAAAAAGGAGGAATTGCAGTGCCCGAAGAAATAAACGACTCGAAAATTCTAACAGACTATGCTGTTGAAACACGATACCCGGCAGAGTTTGAACCAATTACTGAAGTAGAATATCTGAAAGCACTTGAATTAACCAAAAATGTGATGGAATGGGTTAAAGTCTTGCTCAATCAATTATGAAAAAATTTTTCCTAATAATATTTTTTTCGGCAATTGTTTCCTCCGCACAAACAGATTGGGTAAAATGGAATGCTGTGCAAGTTTCATACGAAATGAAAAATAATAACGAACTAGAACAGAGCGTTGGATTTTGGGCATCGTTACAATCTGCCTATAAATTCTTGATATCCGATCACGACGGCGATAACTGTCCGTTCTATCCGTCGTGCTCACAATTTTATGTTGAAGCTGTTAACAATTCCGGTTTTGTTAAAGGTACATTAATGTTTGCCGACCGCTTTACGCGCGATTTGAATTTTTTCAAGGGATGGAAACATTATCCCGTTCATTGCAAAACCGGGAAGTTTTTTGACCCGCCGTACAATTACAATTTGAATCCGCGCTCAATTCAATTTTTATCCGCAGAGAATTCTTCCGAGTGAAATGATTATTAAAAGAACAAAATCTCATATCGCCGAAATTTTCTGCAATGTTCTTTGCGTTTTTGTTATTACCGTTGTATCCGTTAATGCACAGAAGTTGAACGATGATTTTTTTTCGCCGAAATCACGGCTCTCATTTGGCAATTATCTATTCCTTGAAAAAGATTATTTGAGAGCGTCGAACGAATACAAAGAATTTCTGAAAACCGATAATAACGATACGGTACGATTCAAACTGTCTGAAAGTTTTTTACGGATCGGCAGATACGAAGAAGCGGCGAATAATTTTAAGTCGCTCTTCTTCTCTACTTCATTAACAGATGAAGCACGATTGGGACTTTTTAAGTCGCTTTTTTTCGAGAAAAATTTTGTTCGTTTCCGCCAATACAGACTTGAGGAAAACTATACTACTGAAAAATTTTCACATGACATAGACCGCCTTAATTACATTTCGTATTTCTTTGATAGTGAACCGCTGCCTGATTCGAGCAGATTATTCTCTGCATTTGCTGATTTAAATAGAGCAGACATAAAAAAATTTTATTATATGAAAAAAAATCCCGATACAAAAAATCCGGTTACGGCGGCACTGCTTTCTGCGGCTATACCCGGACTAGGGAAAATTTACACCGGTGAAATTGGAGACGGTATTACTTCGTTAATTACAACCGGACTGCTTGTTTTTCTTTCTGCAAATAATTTCCGGCACGATCATAATTTCCGCGGATGGCTGTTTGCCGGTTTTGCCGCGCTGGCGTACGGAGGAAACATTTACGGTTCGGCAGCTTCGGCGCAAATTTATAATGCCGGTGTAAAATTCAATTTTGATAATGAAGTGAAATTGTTCTTCGAAAAGCACAATTACTTTCTTCCTGAATTTGATTTTGTGAACAGATGAAAAAATTATTCTATAAATATTTTCTTCTTATTGAAATTTTTGTCGTGTCTTCTCTTTTTCCGCAAGATAGACTTTCGATTCAATTTGATTACGCAAACAAACTTTTCCAAACCTCGCAATACTTTGATGCGATTACCGAATACAAACGGCTGCTCTTTTTTGACGAAGCAAAAAAATATTCCTACAAAGCATATTTTCAAATTGGCAAATGCTACAAAGCCGGCGCAAAATTCGACGAAGCAATAAAATATTTTTCAACTGCATCTATAAATGCCGCCAACGAAAATGAAAAGTTGAGTGTATATTTTGAAATTGTTCGGACGAATATTTCGAGAAGAACAACAAGTCGTGCATTGCAGATACTTGATGAAATAGAAAAAGAAAACACAAATACATTTATTCGAGATTCGATCAATTATTGGAGAGGATGGACGTACATATTTGCCGATGATTGGAAAAATGCCGCCGATGCTTTTTCAAAAATTAAATCCGACCACGAATTAAAAAAGCTCTGCGAGCAAGTGGAAAAGGAAAAAGTTTCTGTTACCTTTACAAAAGCAATTTCTTATTTTTTGCCGGGTGCCGGAGAAGTTTATTCCGGCAATATTTTATCCGGCTCAATCACGTTTGGCTGGAATTTGTTATTTGGTTATCTGACAATTAATTCTTTTGCAGAAGAAAGAATTTTTGACGGAATGGTAATTGGAAGTCTGGGCTGGCTCAGATTTTACAGAGGCAATATTCAAAGTGCTGAAGAATCCGCCAAACAAAAAAATATTGCGATAGCCAACAAAATTTTGAAATATCTACAATACGAATATAAAGGTGCGAAGCCGTGAAAATGTCTGAAGATGAAATCAGAAAAATTACATTTGATGCTGTTCAAGAATTAGGTGAGCGCGCAACTCCGGAAGCAGTTAAAGATGTTGTAAGAAAAAAAGTTGAAATATTGAGCGGCGGAGATTACAGTTTTAAACAAGGAGAAATTTCTTCTGGCAAAGTAATTCTAACTTCGTTCGGATTGAACAAACCCGGAATTGTTGCCGCCGTTACAAAAGCTCTTGGTGAATCGAACTGCGACATTCAGGATCTCAGTCAAAAAATTATGGGCGATTTTTTTACGATGATTATGATAATTGATATTTCTACTTCTCCAAAAGATTTAAAAGAAATCCAGCAAGAAATGGCGCGAGTTGCCGAAGAACTCAAAATTAAAATTTATCTCCAGCATGAAGATGTGTTTAGATATATGCACAGAATCTGAAAGTTGAAAAGTAGAAAGTTGTGAGTTGCCGGTAGTTAGTTGTTTTCATAAAAAGATGGAAAAATGGAAAGAACTAATTTTGAAAAATTGGATGTATATAAATTATCTGAAAAATTAGCTGATTTAATTTGGGATATAATTATTGAATGGAATCCGTTTGCTTAAGATACAGTTGGCAGACAAATCATAAAATCCAGCGGCAGTTTTGGTGCAAACATCGCTGAAGGAACCGGCAGAGGAAGCGCAAAAGAGAATAAAAGATTTGCTCGCATTACACGGGGTTCATTATTTGAAACAAAGCATTGGCTTAGAATAGCATTGAAAAGAAAATTACTCACTCAAAAAAATGTTAATGTGATAAAAATTATAGTGGATGAATTATCTCCACGTTTAAGTGCATACATAAATTCTATAAAAACAAAATCAAATAACTATAAACAACCATCAACCAACTAATAACAACATGCAATACGAATTCGAAGAAATACTTGGAACAATCAGAATGACGGAGATCGAGCATTTTGATATCCGCACAGTTACGCTCGGTATCAGTCTGCGCGATTGCAGCGACCGCAACCTCGAAATAACAAAACAAAAAATTTACGATAAGATTTTACGCTACGGAAAAAAGCATGTTAAGAATGCAAGAGAAGTAGAAGCCAATTACGGAATTTCAATTGCAAACAAACGTGTTTCCGTTACGCCTATCTCAATTCCATTCGATTCATTTTCCGCAGAAGAATATGTTGAGATCGCAAAAGTTCTGGATAAAGCCGCAGAAGAAATCGGAATCGATTACATTGCCGGTTTCTCTGCACTCGTTCAAAAAGGAATGACCAACGGCGAACGCGAATTGATAAAAGCAATTCCATACGCGCTTTCACAAACCAAAAGAGTCTGTTCGAGTGTGAATGTTGCGTCAACTAAAGCCGGAATAAATATGGACGCATTACTGCTGATGGCTGATGCAATTAAACAAACGGCAGAACTCACTAAAGATAGAGATTCAATCGGTTGTGCCAAACTTGTTGTGTTTGCAAATGCCGTAGAAGATAATCCGTTTGTTGCCGGTGCTTTCCACGGAGTATCGGAACCTGAAGTAGTGCTAAATGTTGGTATCAGCGGACCGGGTGTTGTGCTCGATGCTATCAAAGAAGCCGGACGCGTTGATCTTCAGCAGTTATCCGAAGTCATTAAAAAAACTATTTTCAAAATAACACGTGCCGGTGAACTGATCGGAAGAAAAGTTGCAGAGAAAAACGGTGTGCCGTTTGGAATAGTTGATATTTCTCTCGCACCGACTCCGGCTGAAGGAGACAGCATTGCGGATATTTTGAAAGCAATGGGCGTTGAAGATGTCGGCGCTCCCGGAACAACAGCGGCTCTCGCTATGTTGAATGATGCAGTTAAAAAAGCCGGATTGATGGCAAGTTCTTCTGTCGGAGGAATGAGCGGCGCTTTTATTCCCGTTAGTGAAGATCAAGGTATGATTCGCGCGGTACAAGCCGGGCATTTAACTTTGGAAAAATTGGAAGCGATGACTGCAGTCTGTTCGGTAGGACTCGATATGATTGCAGTGCCCGGTGATACTCCGGCGGCAAACATCGCCGGTATCATTGCTGATGAATGTGCAATCGGAGTAATTAACGATAAAACTACAGCCGTTAGAATTATTCCGGCATACGGAAAAAATGTGGGCGATTTTGTTGATTACGGCGGCTTACTCGGCAAAGCGCCGATAATGGAAGTAAGAAAATTAAGTCCGGAAAATTTTGTAGGCAGAGGCGGAAGAATTCCCGCACCGATGAGAAGTTTAACGAACTAAAATTTCTAAATAAATTTTTCAGGAGGATAAATGAAAAGAGGATTAATAATTACTCTCGGAATCATTGCGGTAATTGTCATACTTATTATTTCAGTTATCGGATGGGGCGTTGGTGTTTATAATAAAATGGTTGGATTGAACGAAGGTGTTAACCAGGCTTGGAGCCAGGTTGAAAACCAGTACCAGAGAAGATACGATCTAATTCCAAATCTTGTTGAGACGGTTAAAGGTGTTGCCGATTTTGAAAAAGAAACATACACAGCAGTAACCGAAGCGCGCGCGAAAGTTGGACAAATCAAACTTTCTGCAGATCAATTGAGCGATCCTCAAGCTTTCCAGCAATTCCAGCAAGCGCAAGACGGATTGAGTAGTGCGCTTTCACGCTTGCTTGTTGTTTCGGAAAATTATCCTCAATTAAAAGCCAACGAAAATTTCTTACAGCTTCAGGCACAACTCGAAGGAACAGAAAACAGAATTTCCGTTGAAAGAATGAAGTTCAATCAAGTTGTTCAGGATTACAACACGCAGATAAAAAGATTTCCGGCGGCAATAATTGCCGGCATGACCGGATTCAAAGACAAAGCTTATTTCAGAGCCGCAGCCGGTGCCGAACAAGCTCCGAAAGTGCAATTTTAAATGTTTGAGTGCAGAACGCAGAGTGTAGAGCTAATAATGAAAAAAATATTTATACTGTTTTTTATTCCGCTGCTAATTTCATCGGCGCAGACTGAATTTCCAATCCTGAAAAATTATGCAAACGATTTTACATCAACTTTATCCAGCTCTGAACTCTACACTCTGAACTCTACACTCAAATCGTTCGACGATTCAACTTCCAACCAAATAGTTTTTTTGATGAACGCATCGCTCGAAGGTTATCCGCTTGAAATGTACACGTATGAAGTTGCATCGAGAAATAAAATCGGCTCGGCAAAAAATAATAACGGTGTGCTGTTCTATGTTGCAAAAGATGATCGGAAAATGAGAATTGAAGTCGGTTACGGTTTGGAAGGTGCTCTGCCCGATGCACTTGCAAGTTCAATTTTAAGGAATGAAGTGCGTCCGTATTTCAAACGTGGTGATTATTATGCCGGCATTGCTTCGGGTATAAATGCCGTCATGTCTGCAACAAGAGGCGAGTACACAAACGAAGACAAAGATAAAGATGGCGAAGGCGGCAAAATCAAATTTCCGTTCATTTATATCATAATGATTATAATCTTTTTGATACTTGGCGGCGGAAGAAGAGGGGGCGGCGGCGGAATTTTGCCGTGGTTAATTATTGGTTCGATGGGCAGCGGAAGAGGCAGAAGCAGTTGGGGAGGCGGCGGTGGAAGTGGTTTTGGAGGCGGATTCGGCGGTTTTAGCGGCGGCGGCGGCTCTTTTGGCGGCGGCGGCTCAAGCGGTAGTTGGTAACGGATGTTCTATCCTTTTTATTTTTAGTTTTTTCTTGCCTTGAAGTTATTAGCTTCTTTTATTATTATTTCACAGAGATTGAAAGATATTTAGGGGTATTTATATCAGTGCGGATTTCTTTTCCGTGCATATTCTTTATTCAATGCCTTCTAAAAGCTGAACGTATTATTTTGAAGTGATGTTTAAATATTTGATCCGCTTCCAAGTTTTAAGGCACATGATAAGTTTCAAACCAAGAACTTGATTCAGACAATTGATAAACAAAGAATTACCGAAGCATGAAGGGACTAAATTTTTATTTCGATTACTTTATCAGTTATTAAAAATCCGGTAATTCGATTAAAGAAATAAATATTTCACTAATCTAGGAGAATTAAAATGTCTATAATGATTACTGACGAATGCATCAACTGTGGTGCTTGCGAACCTGAATGCCCTAACACTGCAATTTATGAAGGAGGTGCTCAATGGGAACTTGCCGGCAATAGTTACGGCGAAGGAAATGATGCACCATCGGGAGCTAACGGATTCTTCTCAAAAGATTATTTTTATATAGTACCGGATAAATGTACCGAATGTGTCGGATTTCATGACGAACCTCAATGTGCCGCTGTTTGCCCGGTTGACTGCTGTGTTCCGGATTCCAAACATGTTGAAGACAAAGATTTATTGCTGAAGAAAAAAGAATATCTCGATACTCTCGGAAGATAATTCTGGATACTGATCGCATTTGTTCCGGTTAAGGAATTTATTGTTTAGTGTGTTGTTCTTTAATAACAGCCAAAGAAGTTTGAAAGCCCCGATTGACGGGGCTTTGTTTTATTTAAAATCAACTGCCGCTTTCACCGGAAAATGATCCGAAGGATATCTGCCGTTGCGGTTTGTCTTTATTATTTCAGAATATTTCACACTCAACTTGTCGTTTATAAAAATGTAGTCAATCTTATCGCCGGTGTCTTCTCCTTTAAATGAATTGAATGTACCGTCTGCAGAAGTTTTTTCGTTGACGACGTAATATGAATCGAGCAGATTGTTTTGTTTGATAACCTTAATTGTTTCTTCGCTTCCGCCGGTATTGAAATCTCCGGTTAGAATCACCGGCAGATTTGTATTGAACGAATTTATTTTATCAATAATTGCAGACGCGCTTTTGATTCTCGAAGGAACCGATTCATGATCGAGATGCACGTTCAAAGCAAAAAACTCTTTGCCGGAAAACTTATCGAAAAATTTTCCCCACGTACAAATTCTTGTAATGTTGTTTCCCCAACTTTTTGAACCGGCAACTTGCGGTGTTTCCGAAAACCAGAATGTTTCAGATGTATCAACTATAAAGCGGTCGCGCGCATATAAAATTGCAGAGTATTCGCCTTTGGTTTTTCCGTTATCTCTGCCCACTCCGATATAATTATAGCCGGGAAGTTCGTCAATAATTTCCGTGATTTGAAAATCGAGCGCTTCTTGCACTCCAAGAATATCGGGATTAAAATTTCTGATAACATCAAACACCATTTGTTTTCTGTATTGCCAGCTATCTTCGCCGTCGTCTGCCGCGCCGTAACGGAGATTGAATGTCATAACTTTTAACGGTGATTCGTAATTTGCCGGCTGAGCAGTAGTTTCTTTTGGTGAAGAACAAGAATTAAAAAGAATTGTAAAAGCAAAAAGAGTAAAAATAATTTTGGATAACGCTGTGAAAAGTTTAATAGAAGTCTTCATATGAATTTTGTCTGTTTGTTCATAAATTACCCGTGCAAAATCTATCAATAATAATTATAAGAATCATCAATGAAGATCGGGAAATATGAACTCGTAGTTTTGGAAACCGGAACATTCGCTTTGGACGGCGGCGCAATGTTCGGAATAATTCCAAAACTGCTTTGGCAAAACAGCAATCCGCCGGATGAAATGAACCGCGTTACACTTGGCGCGCGGTGCCTCATGCTTGTCAGCGATTCAAAAAAAATTTTGATCGACACAAGTCTTGGCAGCGGCTGGGATGAAAAATTTATGCGCATCTATAATGTGAATCAAAACGGAAAATTATTGACCGATACGTTGAACGGACACGGTTACAAACGCGAAGAAATCACAGATGTGATTTTAACTCATCTTCATTTTGATCACACCGGCGGCTCAACAACATTAGCCGATGGTAAATGGGTGCCCGCATTTCCGAATGCAAAATATCATGTACAGAAAAAACATTTTGAGTGGGCGTTAAATCCAACCGAACGCGACCGCGGAAGTTTTATTGCAAATAGATTTATGCCGCTTCACGAAGAAGGGCTGTTAAATCTTATCGATTATAAAAAAGAATTTGATGATGAGATTGAATTCATCGTAATCAACGGACACACTTTTTCGCAGCAGATGGTAAAAATTTCGGACGGCAATCAAACTGTTTTGTACTGCGGCGATCTTCTTCCGTTTGCATCGCATATTCCAATTCCGTATGTGATGGGCTACGATCTTCAGCCGCTCGAAACTGTGCGCGAGAAAAAAGAATTGTACCCGAAAGCAATCGAAGAAAACTGGATTTTGTTTTTCGAGCACGATCCGAAAATTGCCGCGGCGACAATCATAAAAACAGAGAAAGGTTTTTCCGTTAAGGAAACTTTTACTGAGTTGTAAAATGGAAACGATGAACGGCTATACAAAAATTTGCAGATATGATGAACTGAAAGAAAAAATCGGCAGAAGATTTTTTGTTGATGATGTCGAAATCGCACTCTTCAAAGTGGAAGACAAAATTTACGCGCTAAGCAATATTTGTCCGCACCAAAAAACACACCTGATCCACGAAGGTTTCATCGAAGAGGGAAAAGTTACTTGCCCGGTACACGGCTGGCAGTTCGAATTACAAAGCGGCAGACTTGCACAAGACAGAAAGGGTTTGGATTCTTTCGAAGTAAAAATTATCGATAATGATATTTACGTTAAAGTGACGGAAAAGAAATTAAACTGGTAGGCTGTGAAGATTACAAATCAAATAG
This sequence comes from Ignavibacteriales bacterium, assembly GCA_016177735.1. Taxonomy (GTDB): domain Bacteria; phylum Bacteroidota; class Ignavibacteria; order Ignavibacteriales; family Melioribacteraceae; genus DYJK01. The sequence continues at coordinate 46,031 of JACOUS010000003.1, forward strand.
TAATTGAAAAGGCAAAAGAACTCGGATTTGATTTGATCGGCTTTGCAAAAGCAGAACTACTCGAGCACGAATCTGAAAAATTGAATGAATGGCTCGAAAGAAAATTTCATTCAACAATGGAGTATATGCAGAGACATACCGACAAGCGAAAGGATGTAAAAAAAATATTGCCGGAAGCTAAAAGCGTTATCTCTCTCGCAGTGAATTACAACACAAATCATAATCATGATAATAAAAACGGACACGGAAAAATTTCTCGTTATGCCTGGGGCAGAGATTATCATTTGATTCTCTGGGACAAACTCGAAATACTTGAAGAAATGCTTGAACAAATCGATCCGCAATTTAAAAGCATCAGTTATGTTGACACCGGTCCGGTGATGGACAAAGCCTGGGCGGTGCGTGCCGGTATCGGATGGCTCGGCAAACATACAAACGTGATTACAAAAGAATTGGGAAGCTGGGTTTTCCTCGCAACAATAATTACAAATTATGATTTCGAGTATTCGAAACCGATTGAAGATTTTTGCGGAACGTGCACTGCTTGCATCGATGTATGCCCCACAAAAGCTATTGTTGATGAATATGTTGTCGATGCAAACAGATGCATCTCGTTTTTAACGATTGAAAACAAGGGCGAGATCCCCGAAAAATTCAAAAATGATTTTGATAACTGGCTCTTCGGCTGCGATGTGTGCCAGGATGTTTGTCCGTGGAATAAAAAATTTTCTGTTATTACCGGCATTAAAGAATTTGAACCGCACGAAAAAGAAATTGGTTTGGATAATGTGTTAGCAATGGAGCCGGAGGAATTCAAAAAGAAATTTGAAACGAGTCCGATTAAAAGAGCCAAACTAAAAGGCTTGATGAGGAATGCTCAATTCCTAAAAAGTAATAGTGAGCAGATTTAATAAATGAATCGATGCGTTTTTGGCAGTTGTCCCGCTGTGAGATAATTAATAGAACACAGATCGAACAGATAGAACTGATAAAAGCCGATTTAAAAATCAGTTTATATCTGTTTGAGCAGTTGAACTTTCTTGCCGCAAGCAAGTCAATGTGCAATTGAATCTTTCACGGGTTTATAGAATCTAATAATTCAGTAAATTTGTCGTACTAAATTTTAATAAAATTACGGAGAACTACGTATGCCGGATAATCATCATAAAGTAATAATAATAGGAAGCGGACCGGCTGGGCTTACAGCAGCGCTTTACACATCGAGAGCAAATTTAAATCCAATTGTGTTTGAAGGACTGCAACCCGGTGGACAATTAACTATCACAACCGAAGTAGAAAACTTTCCGGGGTTCGAACACGGAATTCAAGGACCCGAATTGATGGATGTTATGCGCAAGCAAGCGCAAAGATTCGGTGCAAAATGTTTCTTCAAAATTGTTGATGAAGTTGATTTCTCGAAAAGACCTTTTACCGTTAAAACCGGCGGAGAAATTTATACTGCCGATTCAATTATAATCGCAACCGGTGCTTCGGCAAAACTTCTCGGCATCGAAACCGAAAACACATTTATGGGTTACGGTGTTTCTGCTTGTGCTACTTGCGACGGATTTTTCTATAAAGGATTGAAAGTTCTCGTAATCGGCGGCGGCGATACTGCAATGGAAGAAGCAACATACTTAACAAGATTTGCAGAAGAAGTCACATTAGTTCACAGAAGAGATGAATTCCGCGCATCAAAAATTATGACCGAGCGCGCGCAGAAAAATCCGAAAATTAAATTCATTACAAACGCAGTTGTTAAAGAAGTGCTCGGCAAAAACGAGAACGGAAGAAAATTAGTAACCGGCGCTCTTTTGCAGAACACAAAAGACGGTTCAACATACGAAGTTCAAGCAGATGGAATTTTTGTTGCGATTGGTCATCAGCCAAACACAAATATTTTTAAGGGACAGCTTGATATGGATGAAACCGGCTACTTAAAAATTAAGAATGGATCAACTTACACAAATGTTGAAGGTGTTTTTGCAGCGGGAGATGTTGCAGATAAAACATACCGCCAAGCAGTTACAGCCGCCGGTACAGGATGTATGGCAGCTCTCGATGCACAACGCTGGCTCGAAGAACACGAACTTGCTTAATTAATTTGTAGAGACGCGGCATGCCGCGTCTCTACGTTAAAATATATTCTAATTTTTCTCACTTGCGTTTTTAATTTTTCTCGTTACGAAAAATGAAGTAACAAATCCGAGACCGGTCATAAATATTACCCAGAACCAAACCCATTCTTCGCGCAAACTATAATCAGAATAACTTACAGAGCCGTCAAATCGAATAACTTCACCGAATAAATTCCCGAACATGAAACCGATTCCCAAACCAAGCCCGAAGAAAGCAATTATGATTCCGAATTTTAATAATGTGAACGGATCGCGTTTGGAGCGTAAAAGTTCTACCATCTGCTCATACGAAAGACCTTTATCAATCATCATCAATTTTTCTTTTGAGCGGAAATAAAAATAAGTGGTTAAAACAAGTCCGGTTACCAAAACCGATACTATCGGTATGAATACAGCAATTACGCCTTCCATGATATATCTCCTTTTATTTGTTACTTTTGACTAAGCTGTTTACACAATGGTTACAAAAAATTTTTTGGCATACAGCCGTTAATCTTTTTCTTCTGTTCTTTGGACGGACTTTACCGGCTTAAAGGTTACGGAAATATTTTTTTATGATTGTGTAACCAACCGACAACAACTGCGGTCTAAATGTTTGATGAAACACTTAACCGATATAGAAATAATTGATTCGATCAAAAGAGGAAACAGTGCGGATTTTTCCCTTTTGGTGGATCGTTATAAAGATAAAGCCTTTTCTCTTTTGAAAAGAATTTTGAAAAACGAAATGGATGCCGAAGAAGTTTTGCAAGACAGTTTTTTGAAAGCGTATTATTCGTTAAAAGAGTTCAGGCAAGATTCAAAATTTTCTACATGGTTTTATAAAATAGTTTATAACTCGGCACTAACCGTTGTTGCATCAAAGAAAAGAAAGATAGAACACGAGATGAGTTCTATTGACGATGAATTTGATCTGACAAGCGGTGATAATCAAATTTATGCTTCTGCGGAAAATTCACGCGAGTATGTGCTGAAATTAGTGGACAAACTTCCTTTGCGTCATGCGCTGGTAACTATTCTATTTTATGTTGATGGACTTTCGTTGAACGAAATAAGTCAGGTAATGGGAACTTCTTTGGTTAATACAAAAGTTTTACTGCATAGGTCGCGAAGCGCTTTGAAAGATCTTCTTTTGAAGCACAATTATCAGGAGGAATTATTATGAGCAAATTAAACGATGATATTTTGAACAGATATATAGATAACGAACTCGATTCGACAGAAATAAACGATGTCAAAAAGGTTTTGGACGAAGACGAAGAATCTTTGAAAAGATTAAAAGCGTTGAGAAGCATTGACCGTTCGTTGAGAGAGATTGAAATTTATCCGGCACCGCATGGCTTCACAGAAAAAGTGATGCGGACAATTATCAGCAAATCAAAATCTGCGATTGCTAAGCCGGGTTACTTTTTTATTTCGATAGTATCTTTTTTTCTTTTTGCAATTGTTACGGTTTTGATTGCCGCTTTGAAATATTCGGAAAGGGGAACGGCACAAGTTACTCAAACAAATCCGCTTGATGATTCCGTTAAATTTGTGAAAGAAAATTTACCTCTCTTGCAGAACTTTTTTAGCAGTGATAACTTTTTAATGGTCGGGATAGTTCTGACTGTAATTTTACTCATCAGCGGTTTCTTCATGGTAGAATCTCATAAAGATTTCAAGAACAAATTGAACAGTGCTTCGCGTTAAGTACACACATAACTCAGCCAAATACCTTAACAACAGAATCGAAGTGAATTATCACAATTCATTCAAACCATGCAACAACCTTTTACACAAGTTTGTCTTTAAGAAATCCTTTCGATAATTTTCGAACCGGTTAACAAAAACTCAAAAGAATTTTATGACTGCAAAATCAGGATACGTAGCAATTATAGGTAAGCCAAACGCGGGTAAATCCACTTTGATGAACGCATTGATCGGCGAGAAACTTTCAATCATTACAGATAAACCGCAGACCACGAGAAAACGAATACTCGGAATTCTTACCGAAGATGATTATCAAATTATTTTTATAGATACGCCCGGCATATTAAACCCGGAATATCTTCTGCAAGAAAGAATGCTCGGCTTCGTGCACAATTCCGTGAAAGATGCGGATATCATTCTGTTTATTGTTGATGTTGCAGACGACCCCGATGCAAAAAAAACTTTATCGGATGAAAAAGTTTTTAACATTCTAAAAGACAGTCAAAGCAAAAAAATTATCTTGCTGAATAAAGTTGATCTCTCAAATCAAGTTACCGTTGAAAATACAATACGCGGATTATCATCAAACAAACTTTTTGAAAAAGTAATTCCGGTTTCAGCCGGCTTCGGTTATAATTTAACATCAGTAAAAAATGCAATCGTTGAATTACTTCCCGAACATCCGAAATATTTTCCGGATGAAGATTTGAGCGATGCGGACGAACGCTTTTTTGTTACCGAGATAATCAGGGAAAAAGTTTTTGAAATGTACCGCGATGAAGTTCCGTACAGCACCGAGGTTATCATCGAAGAATTTAAGGAAAGATCGAAAGGGAAAGATTTTATAAACGCATCTATAATTGTTGAACGCGACACGCAGAAAAAAATAATTATCGGAACAAGCGGAGAAAAAATTAAAAAGCTCGGCAAAATTTCGAGAGAAGCGGTAGAATCTTTTTTGCAAAGACAAGTTTATCTTGAACTTTTTGTTAAAGTGAGAGAGAAGTGGCGTTCAAATCCTTCCATGCTCAAAAGTTTTGGCTACACTGCACCAGATGAATAATTTCAAACTCTCCTCAAAATACCTCGGCGAAGCCGCACTTTTATTAATGACGATCATTTGGGGCGGAACGTTTGTAATTGTTAAAGAATCTCTAAACGATATTTCCACAATGCTTTTTGTTGCGATAAGATTCGGCGTTGCTGCATTGATTATCGGTGCATATCTCTACATAAAAAAATATAAGGTTGATAAAAAAAGTTTGGCTTCCGGATTTGTTTTGGGTGCGTTTCTGTTTCTCGGATTTTTATTTCAAACAATCGGATTGAAACAAACCACAGCAACAAAATCAGGTTTTATAACCGGTTCTCTTGTAGTGATGGTCCCCATATTTCAAACAGTGATTGAGAAGAAACTCCCTTCTACTGGTGCGCAAATCGGCACAGTGCTCGTCTTCTTCGGAATATTATTTCTATCGAGCGGCGGCACATCGATTACAAATTTTTTATCTGAACTCGGCGGAAGTTTTAATTTCGGTGATACACTCACATTAATCTGCGCCGCATTCTTTGCGCTTCATATTGTTTTCATGGATATAATTTCACCCAGACATGATTTCTGGATTTTGTTTGTAACACAACTCGTTACTGTTTCAGTTTTGAGTCTTCTCGGCTCATTTATTTTTCATGCCGGTGGATTTGAAAATATTCACATCGATCCGACGCCAAATTTAATTTGGGGATTGTTGTACACATCGCTTCTTGCTACATGTGTTAATTTCGGGTTGCAGACAAAATTTCAAAAAGTTGTCAGCCCAACCAAAGCCGGAATCATCTATTCGTTCGAGCCGATCTTTGCCGCAATCTTTGCTTTCTTTTTACTAAACGAAAAAATCAGTAATTTTGGTTTGGCTGGCAGCGCTCTGATTTTTTCCGGTCTTATTGTTTCTGAAGCATACGATTCGATTTTCAACAACAAAGAGAAGTAAGATGCGGAGAGCTGAAATAATTGCAAACGGATTAGTGCAAGGAGTTGGTTTCAGATATTTTGTTGTGAGAGAAGCACAAGCACTCGGATTGAAAGGCTATGTTAAAAATCTTTATTCGGGCGAGGTGTTGACAGTTGTTGAAGGCGAAAAATATATGGTCGAAGAACTTTACAATAAAATAAAAATCGGTACTTCTTTTGCGGATGTTAAAAACGCATCTATAAAATGGAGTGAATCGAAAAATGAATTCACAAAATTTGAGATTAGATTTTGAGTGCACAATTTAGAATCGGCTTCGGCTGCGATATACATAAATTTTCCCGGGATAGAATTTTAGTTCTCGGCGGCATTGTAATTCCAAGCGAATTCGGTCTCGAAGGTCATTCCGATGCAGATGTACTTCTTCATGCAATCTGCGATGCTATGCTCGGCGCGCTTGCTCTCGGCGATATCGGCAAACATTTTCCAAACACCAGTGATGAATTTAAGGACATCGACAGTAAAATTTTATTGAAGCACACCTACGAATTGATCAATCAAAACGGATACGAATTGGGGAATATTGATTCGACACTCGTGATGGAAAAACCGAAGATACTTCCGTACGTTCAAAGAATGAAGGAAGAGATTGCAAATGTTTTATCCGCAGACATTAATCAGATTTCCATAAAAGCAACAACTTCGGAAAAACTCGGTTTTATCGGAAGAGAAGAAGGTGCCGCCGCATACGCTGTAGTTCTGCTTACCAAAAAAGAGAATTGATGCTTCAAGATATTATTTCCTATATAAACACTTTAGACCCGGCACTTATTTATCTGGTGCTCTTCTTTTTTGCATTCATCGAAAATATTTTCCCTCCATCGCCGAGCGATGTCGTACTTGTAATTGGCTCGACACTAATTGCAAAAACAACAATCGGTTTTGTGCCGATCTTATTATTAACAAGCACGGCAAGCGCAATCGGATTTGTCTGCATGTACTACGTCGGAAAATATTTCGGCGACCGTGTTCTGCGCTCCGGCAAATTAAAATTTATCAAACAAGATACGCTGGATAAAACAGACCGGTGGTTCGGCAAGTACGGCTACAATTTGATTTTGATTAACCGCTTTCTGCCGGGTACGCGCGCAGTAATTAGCTTTTTTACCGGAGTTCATAAATTGGCTCCGCTTAAAACTTTTTTTTATGCCGCATTCAGTTCCTTTTTTTGGAATGCGCTCTTAATTTTTACCGGCTATCTTTTGGGCAACAACATTGATAAAATAGATTCGTTCCTTTCCGGATATTCAAATGTCGTGTTGATATTGATAGTTATTGCCGCTGCAGTTTTGCTGGTTAAACATTTCCGTAAGAAGAAAAAAACAGAATGAAATTTTTTGCAAAATATAGAGACGTACTCACACCTCAAGAGCGAAAGCAGAGAAATAAAGAACGACTGCTTGCATTGTTTAGTGGAGTTCTGCTTGGAATTTCATTCCCTCCTTTCCCTTTTCCGTTCCTAATTTTTTTTGCATTGATTCCATTTTTCTTCGCGATTGAAAAAAGAGAATCGCTCGCCGAGATTAACAGAATAACTTATCTCACACATTTTGTTTTTACATTGATTACTCTTTATTGGGTTGGAAGCTGGACAAAAGAAGCCGACCCTTTTCTGATGATCTCCGGTGTGCTGTTAATGTTTGTTAATCCGGCTTTGTACTTGATTCCAACAACACTGTACTATCTCACCAAAAAATCTTTGAATAAAAAAGCTGCACTGTTTCTCTTTCCATTTTTCTGGTCTGCATTCGAATATCTTTACGGATTAACCGATCTCCGTTTTCCATGGCTGATGCTTTCAAATAGTCTCGTTTATTTCAACAGCTTCATTCAAATTGCAGATATAATCGGCGCGCCGGGTCTTTCGCTGCTTGTTCTTTTCATCAACATATTTTTATTTCTGTTCATGAAGAATAGAAAAGAAGAGCCGCGCACAAATCTTAAGTATGTTTGGATTGCTGCATTGTTGTTTGTTGTTCCATTGGTTTATGGAATTATAAGATTAAACACGTACAAACTTTCCGATAAGAAAATAAAAACCGGTTTGGTTCAACCCGATTTGAATCCGTGGGATAAATGGGAAGCCGGGAACATCAGCGCGCAGCTTGAACTATATCTTTCACTCTCCCGGCAAGCAGTAAAACAGAAAGCTGAAATAATTATTTGGCCCGAATCTGCATTGCCGGCTTATCTTCTTTCCGATGGTTACTACGATGAAGTAAATAGAATTCACCGCTTCGCGGATACGAATAATGTTTTCATTTTAACCGGAATGCCGGACGCAACATTTTTTTTCAATAAAGAAGAAGCGCCGCCCGATGCAAAGTTTACAAAAGTTTCCGGCACGCCGTACGTTTCTTACAACTCGATTTTACTTTTCTCACCGCAGTCGCGTCACGTACAAAAGTACGGCAAGATAAAACTTGTTCCATTCGGCGAGCGTGTTCCGTTTGTTGATAAGCTTCCGTTTCTCGGTGATTTGATTAAATGGCAAGTTGGAATTTCAAGCTGGAATACCGGCAAAGAACAAACAGTTTTTGATCTCGATAGAGATCATGATCTTAAAATCGGCGGATTGGTTTGCATAGAATCTATTTATCCGGATTTTACAGCCGGCTTTGTTGAAAAAGGCGCGAACATAATTGCCGTAGTTACCAACGATAGCTGGTACGGATATTCGAGCGGACCTTTTCAGCACAAAGAAATTAGTACGTTGCGCGCGGTAGAAAACAGAAGAATGGTTTTGCGTGCGGCAAACGGAGGCGTAAGTTGTTTCATCGATCCGCTCGGAAGAACAATCGAGCAGACAAAACTTTTCACCCGTGATTTGCTTGTAAGTTATGCTTACATCGAAAACGGATTAACTTTTTATTCGCGCCATCCGTTAATTATTCCTTTACTCTCTTCAATAATTTCCGTGATAATAATTTTATTTTTCATTTATAAACGATTGACAACAAGGTTTACAAAAAATGAAACAAATTGATTTGCGAAGCGACACAGTTACAAGACCTTCCGAAGGAATGCGTAGCGCAATGTACGAAGCCAAAGTTGGCGACGATGTGTACAAAGAAGATCCGACTGCAAATGAGCTTGAAGAATTTGCGGCACAACTTCTCGGAAAGGAAGCAGCGCTTTTTGTTCCGAGCGGTGTGATGGGAAATCAAATTTGTTTGAATGTGCTTACAAAACCCGGCGATGAAGTGATCTGCGAAAAAGATGCACATATTTTTCAATATGAATCCGGCTCGCCGGCGGCTTTGAGCGGATTGCAATTAAGTTTGGTTGACGGAAATAAAAAAGGAGTTTTCACAACCGAACAAGTAGAACCGCTGATCAGACCAACAAGTGCGTATTATATGGCTCGCACAAAAGTTATCGAAATTGAAAACACACACAACCGTGCCGGCGGAACAATCAATCCGTTAGAAAATATAAAAGAAATTTCAACACTCGCTAAAAAGTATAATTTGTTTATTCACCTCGATGGAGCGCGCATTTGGAATGCTTATGTTGAAACCGGAATTACACCGGCAGAATACGGAAGTTATTTCGATACTGTTTCGTGTTGTCTTTCGAAAGGGTTGGGTGCACCGGTTGGTTCAATCATTGCCGGTACAAAAGATTTTATTAATGAAGCATTTCGTGTCCGCAAAGCATGGGGCGGAGGAATGCGTCAAGTTGGAATACTTGCATCAGCCGGTTTGTATGCTTTGAAAAATAATATCGAACGCTTGAAAGAAGATCATCAAAAAGCAAAATTGTTTGCCGCTAAACTCGCACAAATGAAAAATATTGAGATCGATCTCGATTTGGTTGAAACAAACATTGTAATGTTTTCTCCGCTTAATATTTCTGTTGATGATTTTTTAATGATGTGTAAACAGAATGGATTGCTGCTTGGAACCGGCAAAGTGGGAATTATCAGAGCCGTTACCCATGTGGATGTTTCTTTTGAAGAGATCGACAAAGCAGTTGGTATTATTGCAGAAATTGTAAAATGAACACTGAAAAAATTATATACAATACTGTAAAACAATAGGAACCAAAATGGAAAACTCCGGATACAAACATAAAATCATAGAAGTGGTAAAATTTCATGAAGTAGATATGCTTGGCGTTTGCAACAACGCGGTCTATTTCAACTATTTTGAAGATGCACGAATCAAGTACATGCAAGATTTAAAACGGGAGTACAAGCTCAAAGAAATTTTAGATGGACCTTCTTTTTTTATAATGGCGCACAATGAATGTGATTACATCGAACCGGCTTATCTTGATGACGAATTATTTATCCGCACAAAAATTAGTTTCATAAAAAATTCGAGTTTCGGATTCAACCACATTGTAGAAAAAAAATTCAGCCAAAAGATAATTGCAAAAGGTGCCGGAGTTGTAGTTCATATCGACCGCCGCACAAACAAATCAATTCCATTGCCGGATGAATTTTACGAGGCTGTTAAAAAATTTGAAAGCGAAGTCGAGATTCAAAAAAGTTAATCACAACACTATACAAGATTTGTTTTTGGATAACTTCGGCAAACAAAATTTTGTTTATGAAAGGCAATTGCCACGACTTTCCCCGGATAAACGGGACCCCGCTCCGCGGTGATAAATCGCGGCAATTTAAAATCCTATAGAATTATTCAGCCCGGTTAATCAAAGAAAAAAATAATTAAGCAGATAGTAACACCGGCAAATACCAATCTTGAAATTGCTGTTGGGTATTTTGTTTTCAAGTATCCCCATCCTTTGGCAAAGAGAATCATTATAACCGCGAGCACGATTGTTATTAACAGACATTCGAGCAGATTTAAATCATTGCTAAGAATATCAACCATATTTTTGCCATTCCAAAATTGTTTATAAATAAATTTCAGATGGAGCCAATAAACTATCAGAGATTCGCGGCTCACATCGAGCACGAATGAATTATAATTGTCAATGCGGTTGATATAAAACCAAAATGTTCCCAGTAAAACGAAAAGCACGCCCAATCTTTCCAAAAAGAAAAGCGGATTCGGTTTGATCTCCGTAAATGACGAGGGGAGTAAATAATTCAAAAGCAAAACGGATATCAGAAATGTTACGGCACCAAGTATAATTATCTTGCGTGCGAATTTTGCTTCTTCATTTTTTTGTTTTGCTTCAACGTAAAATTTTCCGGCAAGTGCGCCCGAAAAAATAAATGCAGCCCACGGAAACAAAGGGAACAACGAGCCGTGAATTCGATTGAAGTAATTTGCTATCGATAACGGAATATGTTTTGCAAAATCAACTCTCCACATTAACGGACCAATCAGCAGAATTATCAAAGTGAGTGCAAATAAAATATTGTAGAAAAGTGTATCGGACTTGATTGCAATTCTTAAAAAGAGAAGAACAAGCAAACCAACAGCGATGCACTGAAGTATATCAACCATGAAAAAATCTTGCAGCATGTGCGGATAATCCGGATTGGAAAGTTTTCTGAACGAGAGGAGCGACATGTGTACCGAATAACCGGCAAGCAGAATTAATATTAATCTGCCGAGCCGTTTCCAAAATTTCGCACCGAATTTTCTTAACTCGTCCAATCCTTTTTGAAAAGACAAAATGAAAACCATCCCGGAAGAAAAAGTAAAAGCCGGCGCAACAAGCCCGTTAATAAAATTAATCGGTGAGAACCACCATAAAGTTTTTATATCATTGCTTAAAAAAGCAGTGGTCACATGCACCTCAATCATTACAAGCAAGGCAAGCCCTTTCAATAAATCAATGAACTGAGCGCGGTTTTTTTGTGCCATTTTCTCTCAATTTATTTTATGCAAGATGGTGAAATATTCCGAGTTACTCAACAATCCGTAGTGATCTTGAAAGCCGCAAAACTTTCAAGACTGAGTGTGCAATCCCGGAAAGAACTTGAGAAACCGGTGAATGGGACAAAGTCAATACCAAAAAAGATTCAGTGCTAATTAACACGAAAATTTGTTAGATTTATTTTGTGTCATTCAAAGAGGGCGCAATGAACCTAATTTTCGATATTGAAACAGCCGGTTATGATTTTGAATCTCTGCACGAATCACAACAAGAATTTCTGCTTCGTTATGCCGAACAAGAAAAAAATTCAGCAAAAAAAGAAGAGCTAATCGAAGAAGCTAAAAGGTATCTAAGTCTTTATCCCCTGACGGCGAGAGTCATTGCCATCGGAATGATGAATACGGAGACAGAAAAAGTAATGGTTCTTTACGAGGGAGAAAATAACGACGATCTTGTTGTAGAAGAAAAGAATATAAAATACAAACCGATGAGCGAAGAACAGATGCTGAAAAGTTTCTGGCAGTATTCGGGCAAAGCGGAAAAAGTAATTACATTCAACGGAAGAAATTTTGATATCCCTTTTCTTATGGTGCGGTCTGCAATGGCGAGAATTAAGTCTTCAAAAAATTTTATGAAAACAAGATATGATTCAAAAGAGCACATCGATCTTCTCGAGCAGTTTACATTTTATGGAATTACCAAAAAGTTTAATCTCGATTTCTACTGCCGCGCATTCGGAATTGAATCTCCAAAATCAAAGGGGATTACCGGAATGGAAGTTAAAGAACTTTACAAAGCCGGTAAGATAAAAGACATTGCAGTTTACTGCGGCGAAGATGTACGAGCAACTTATGAGTTGTACAAAATTTGGGAAACACACTTGAACGTCAAGTAAAACAGTATGATTAATTCTATAATTCAAAATCAGGGGGGAACTGATTATGAGAAAAATAATTTCTTGGAAGGGAGTTATAATATTATTAGCTGTCTTACCGTTTGTTAACACGGGAATTTCGGCACAGCAGAAAAACGGGATTGCGCTTGGCACCGTGAAAGAAAAAGGAACCGGATCTCCGTTGCCTAATGTTAATGTTTTTCTTTCCGGTACAACTTTAGGCGCGGCAACTGATGAAATGGGTAACTTTGAAATAGAAGGCGTTCCCGACGGCAAGTACACTGTTGTTGCTTCCATGATCGGATTTAAAACACAAACACGTAACGTGGAAGTAACAAACAATAAAATTTCTCTTGGATTTATACTTGAACCAAAAGAATATGAGATGGAGACTGTGGAAGTTAGCGGTGACGTACCGGAAGAATGGAAACAAAATCTGGAAACGTTTAAGAAATTTTTTTTAGGACAAACAGAACAGAGCGGCGAATGTGTTGTTGAAAATGAATACAAAATAGATTTCTCGGAAGATGCAATCGGCAACTTAAACGCAAAAATTTTCGAACCACTGATGATTATTAATAATGCTCTCGGTTATAAAATTGAATGCATTCTACTTTTGTTTTATTGTAATGACAAAGCCGGCAGTGTTAAATTTTTGATCCACACAAAGTTCACAGAACTTAAATCCGATAATGAAGATGATAAAGAAAAATGGGCAGAAAACAGAAAGCTTGCTTATTTAAAATCAATGAAACGCTTGCTGAAAAGTATAACACAAAATGAATTGTTCGAAAATGATTATTCTATCGGATTCAATTTCACTCCGTCCTCTCCGTTAGAAATCAAAAAGGCGAAAGAATTAATTGCAAAGCGAGAAAGCAACAAATGGATGAAAGATTCCAAACCGATCTCGAGTTACGAAATTGTAAAATACTCAAGCGAAGATAAAAACTATACACTTTCTTTCGATAATTATTTGTATGTATACAACTCGATTACCGATGATTTATCATGGCTTTTTCTCCCGTACAGAACAGCCATGCTCGATAAATACAGTGAGCCGATTGATCCAATTTCTATTCAGGCTTTCGGCAGTCTTGCAAAAAACGGAACCGCAAATTTATTGCCTCTTAATTATGAATATGCAAAATAAGAAGCGGGTATTCCTCTTTAATTACGATGTAATTTATTATGAGTTGCATATTAAAGTTGGAGTAGTAATCAGTTTACTGATAAGTATTTTTCTTTTTTTTGTTTTTCCCAAGAACAAAACTGAGAAAAAAGAAATCCCGTATTTCTACGAACCGCTTATTACCGTAATTGATATTCCAAACACAAAGCAATCGTTACAATCAGCGCCGCCAATACCGGCGGCGCCGGTTATTTCCAATCTGCTTTTGCCGGTCGAAGACCCGGAAATTTTGCCGGACGTTGTTGTTAAAGAAGCATCATCACACAAGAGCGGAACAGTTGAAGGAACAAGTAAAGGAAGCGGCAAAACCGGAGTTTACGAGGCATCTTCATTTCCGTTTGTACCAAGACAAATTTTGGAAGTTGTTCCTAAAAACGAAGACGACTCGGAAGGATTTGTGAAAATTAGAGTGCTTGTCGGTGTTGACGGTTATGTACGCGAGCACAAAATATTAAGCAACACAACCAAATCGGAAGTTTGTCTGCGCAATGTTGTTAATGCTGTTTACAAATCGCGCTGGCAGCCGATTGCCATCGAAGGAGAAAAAGTAGAATACTGGATCGAAAAGACTTATGCTTTTAATTGAAATAAGATTCCGATTGACGGCAATTCAATAAAAATTTATTTTGCTTTCAAATAGTATTTCTTTCTCGAACTACTGATAACAAACAACAGCGTCAATAACTAATTGGAGGTTCGTAATGAACACCAAGAAACTTTTAATCACCGCTCTTGCTGTTTTTATTGTTGCAGAAGTTACTAACTATTTGATCCACACAGTAATACTTTCTTCCACTTATGCTTTAGAAGAAGTAGCAAAAGCCTTCCGCCCGATGGAAGAGATGGAAAGCAAAATGTGGGTAATGTGGGTTGTAGATCTTATCTGGTCTTTCTTCTTTGCGTTTTTCTTTGTAAAAGGATACGAGAATAAAGGTATAATGGAAGGTGTTCGTTTTGGAATATACATTGGTTTGTTTGTATCGCTGGTTACGGCTTATGCACAGTACGTTGTTTATCCAATTCCGTACTCGGTAGCGTTTCAGTGGTTCTTGTATGGATTAATTCAATCGGTACTGCTTGGCGTGGTTGCCGCGTTAATTTATAAACCTCAACCCAAAATTGCTGAGAGTTAATTTTAATTTTTATGTGAGAGGGACATCATCCGGTGTCCCTTTTTTATTTTAAATAAAAGGGACAAATGAAAATTCCGGGAAACATAATCACCGGTGTAATACTTTCGAACAGAAACAGCGAACAGCTTGCGGTTAATAATTCGCTGCTAAAAATTGATGATAAAACTCTTATCGAGAGATTATTTGAATTGTTGAAACAAACTTTTGAACAAGTAATCATTTGCACAAATGAGCCGGAGCTCTACAATTTTATTGATGCAAAAAAAATAAAAAATTTGTTCCCCAATTTTGGTACGCTTGCCGGAATACATTCTGCACTAACTTCAACGGCAGCAGAAAAAATTTTTATTACTTCTTGCGATATCCCTTTTTTGGTAAAACCACTTATCGATTTTTTAATCGAACATAAAAGCGGCGAATCGATTGTGATTCCTTCCGCAAAAGAAAAAGTGGAATACCTTTGCGGAATATACGATAGAAGATTACTGCCGATCGTCGAAAAAATATTGAATGATATTTCCGAAGCCGGCAGCAGAAACCAACATGTAAAAAGCTCTGCGTTTAGTTTGTGGAATTTTGTAGAGCGGATCGGCGCGGATATCGTTAATGTTGAATTTGAAAAGTGGTACTTCAACGATCTTTTTTTCGACATCAACTCGCCGGAAGATTGGGAATACGCAAAAGAGAAACTGATTTAATAGATATGGCTGCTGTTCTCTGCGGGCATGTTCAGCTCTGTGGAATAAAAATAATAACACGGAGTACACAGAGATTCACTAAGAAATGACAAAATATTCAAAGACTTCATCTCTCAATTAATTTCTTTTAAAACTGCACAGACATTCTCTCCGATTATTTTCATTAATAAAAAAAATGATTTTCTTTTCCTAAATCTGAAACCCGGAAGATTTCTTTTCATCACATTTCAGCAAGAATTGTTGAGATTTATACTTGGCAAGTAAGTTGATATTTATAAATATCAATTTTATGAAAAAGAGATGAACGATATTAATATAGATCATGCGGAACCGGTTTTTCCCATCAGCACAGCGGCAAAACTGTTAAACATTTCGGTACACACTCTACGCATGTACGAACGCGAAGGACTTTTCATTCCATACAAAAAAGATTCGAACCAGCGGCTCTATTCCAAAGCAGATATAGAAAGAATCGAATGTATCCGCAGTGCAATTAACGAATCAAAGATTAGCATCAACGGAATCAAAACAATTTATTCGCTCATTCCGTGCTGGGAAGTTGTGAAATGTTCTGATGAAGATAGAGCAAAGTGCCGCGGATATAACAGTCACAGCCAGCCGTGCTGGAGTATCAAACATCCCGGTACAATTTGCGAAAATAAAAATTGCAGAGAATGCGGTGTGTACAAAAATTTTTCGGAATGCGGAAAAGTAAAAGAGCTTATTAAAACTATGCATCAAAAACCGGATTCAACCATTACACTATAAAAAAAGAGTAAAACAAACATGAGAAAAATTATCCTAATACTGCTTGCTGCCGGGCTGCTAATAGTTGTTGCAATCAACACATTTTCGGGAAGCGGATTTGAACCGACCGAATTTATGAAAGTGAAGGAAAAATATTCGCAGAAAGAAAAACCGTCTGTAGATCATTCCAAGTTTGCGGTACTTCAACAGAAATTTTCTTCTCCGCAAAAAGTTACCGAAGCTTGTATTTCTTGCCACAACGGAAGACAAGCGGAAGTGATGAATTCCAACCACTGGAATTGGGAACGAGAAGAATATATTGAAGGACGCGGAATTGTTTATGTCGGTAAAAAAAATGCGATAAATAATTTTTGTATCGGTGTACAAGGCAATGAAAAAAGCTGTGCCAAATGCCATGTTGGTTTGGGAATGACGGAGAAGGGATTCAGTTTTACAGACCCGTCAAACATTGACTGCTTGATTTGTCATGATAATTCCGAAACGTATGCGAAAGCGCCCGAACAAGGTGGTGCACCGGATTCTAAATTAGATTTTAGCAACATTTCACAACATGTCGGCAAACCGAAACGCTCAAACTGCGGTGTCTGTCATTTCTTCGGCGGCGGCGGTAACAACGTTAAACACGGCGATCTTGAAAAATCGATGTTCGAACCGGCGCGCGATGTTGATGTGCACATGGCTGTGGAAGATTTAAATATGGAATGCGTTGACTGTCACACAACAGACAAACACAACATTTCCGGCAAAATCTACTCGCTCTCTTCGATGAATCATAACCGCGCAACTTGCGAGCAATGCCATACCAACACTCCGCATGAAAAAGATATTCTCAACGAACACACCTTAAAAGTTGCATGCCAAACATGTCACATTCCGGTTTATGCAAAAGTTAATGCAACAAAAACTGCATGGGATTGGTCAACTGCCGGCAAATTGAAAAACGGCGAACCGTACGAAGTTGATGATGCCGACGGCAACCACACTTATCTCTCAATCAAAGGAAGTTTTGAGTGGGGTAAAAATTTAAAACCGGATTACGTTTGGTTCAACGGGACTGCATCGCATTATTTGCTTGGCGATAAAATTCAAGACACGACCAAGCCGCTTGTTTTGAACGAGCTTCACGGAAGTTATCACGATACAGAATCTAAAATAGTTCCGGTAAAAATTCATAGAGCAAAACAACCGTACGATCCAGAAAACAAAATTTTAATTCAGCCGAAACTTTATGCAGATAAAAAAGGCGAAGGTGCTTTCTGGAAAGATTTTGATTGGACAACCGCTTCAAAAATCGGAATGGATGATGTAAAACTTCCGTTCAGCGGAAAAGTTTCTTTCATCAAAACGGAAATGTACTGGCCTGTCAATCATATGGTATCAACTAAAGAAAACACTGTTCAATGCAATGAATGCCACACCAGAGAAAACAGCCGTCTTGCTAAACTTACGGATTTCTATATGCCGGGCAGAGACTACAATAACATAATTGAAATCTTCGGGCGGACACTGTTAGTTCTCACATTAATAGTTGTAGCCGCGCACGGTACAGTACGAATTGTCGTAAGCAGAAAATCAAAATCGAGAGGTACAAAATGAAAAGAGTTTATGTTTATAAAGCATTCAATCGTTTCTGGCATTGGACACAAGCGGCATTGATTTTATTTCTCGCGTTAACCGGTTTTGAAATTCACGGTTCGTACACTTTCTTCGGCTTCGATAATGCGGTTCAGTATCATAACGTTGCCGCTTATTCTTTGATGATACTAATTGTGTTTGCAATTTTCTGGCACTTTACAACCGGCGAGTGGAAACAATATATACCAACTTTTGACAATGTGAAAACACAGCTCAATTATTATGTGTTCGGAATTTTTAAGAACGCACAACACCCGACTAAAAAAACAGTACTCAGCAAATTAAATCCTTTGCAGAAGTTAACTTATTTCGGATTGAAGATACTTGTAATTCCGGTGATAGTCAGTTCCGGTTTGTTATACATGCTTTACCGTTATCCGCAAAGACACGGTGTAGAAGCACTTAATATCGAGTCGCTCGAAATTGCAGCGGTTGTGCATACACTTGGTGCATTCTTACTTCTCGCATTTATTATTGCTCATCTCTACTTAATTACAACCGGAGAAAAAGTCACATCAAATCTTAAAGCGATGATTACCGGTTTTGAAGAGATGATACACGAAGAAGAAAAGAGTGCTGAAAATTTATCGTCACAAAAAATTGAATAGAGGTTTTTATGGAAGCTAAAAAATATATGAATCCTTATTACGCCGGATTTTTTCTCGGCTTACTTTTGCTTGCAACAATTTATATAACCGGAAGAGGTTTGGGTGCAAGCGGTGCTGTTAAAAGTGCAACTGTTGCCGCTGTTGAGACAGTTGCGCCTTCGCACGCAGAGAATCAAAAATTTTATAAAGAATATTTGAATGAACATGCCGGAAGCCCCTTGAAAAACTGGCTCGTGTTCGAAGTAATCGGTGTTGTTATCGGAGCGTTTCTTTCCGGGTTAATTTCCCACCGGCTTACTTTTAAAATGGAATACGGACCGCACTCAACATCTCGTATCAGAATTGTTACGGCGCTTATAGGCGGTGCATTGTTCGGATTCGGTGCGCAGTTGGGAAGAGGATGCACAAGCGGCGCGGCTTTAAGCGGAATGGGTGTTCTTTCAACCGGCGGAATAATTACGATGTTTGCAATCTTCGGCGGCGCGTATGCTTTCGCTTATTTCTTTAGAAAACTTTGGATATAGGAGAATTTATGGGACCATTAGTTCCTGATCTTATTGGAAATGAATTAAACTTTATTGTTGCTCTTGTAGTTGGAATTTTCTTCGGCGCAATTTTAGAACAAGCCGGCTTTTCTACTACTAAAAAATTAGTCGGATTGTTTTACGGCTACGATTTTACAGTGCTTCGCGTTTTCTTTACTGCCGGCGTTGTTGCAATGATTGGAGTGATTGCGCTTGTACATTTTGGTCTGCTCGATATTAATCTTGTTTACATCAACCCGACATTCCTTTGGTCTGCAATTATCGGCGGATTAATAATGGGACTTGGATTTGTGATCGGCGGATTCTGCCCGGGCACAAGTGTTTGTGCGGCGGCAATCGGAAAAATTGATGCAATGATTTTTGTTGCCGGTTCATTTATCGGAGTACTGATTTTTGCTGAAGGCTACCCGCTTTTTGAAGGTTTGTACAAAGCTGAAAACTGGGGCTTTGTTAGAATCTTCGATACACTCGGAATGTCCGAATCTGTTTTTGCATTTCTATTAACTGCAGTAGCACTCTTTGCTTTCTGGGCTGTTTCTATTATAGAAAACAAAGTTAACGGTGTTGAAATCAAGCCGGTCAGACTTACTCCTTATTACATCGGCTTGGCGGCAGTCGGTTTTGTAATTGCTTTCTCCGCGTTCTTTTTGCCGGAAAGAAAAGATGTAATTATGCAGAATGTTGATGACAAAGAATTTGTGCAATCCTACAATCTGAAAGTTATGACGATTGATGAATTTGCTTACCGTTTGATTGACAGCGATAAAAAATTACAAGTGATCGACTTCAGGCCGGAAAAAGAATATGAAAAATTAAGACTTCCGAAATCTTCTTCACTTACGGTAGATAATTTATTCGAAAAAGAACCGAACAAAATTTTGTCGCTCCGTCATAAGATTAATGTGGTAGTTGCTGAAGATGAAATGACAGAAAGAAAAATTGCGGTCATTGCAAACGAACTCGGTTATGAAAATGTCATGATATTAAAAGGAGGATTGAAGGAATTCAAAGCTCAGATTTTAGAGTTTGGGAAAAATGATCAAGCAGCTTCCGGATTGAACGATGACACGATACGTTTTAGAACAAAGGCAAACAAGATAATTCCCGAGTTGATAGCGGCGAACAAAGATAAAGGAACGGTAAAGAAAGAATCCAAACGTGTTATTGGCGGATGCTGAGTTAACATTAAAGAAAAATCGATTAGAAGTAAAAATAAATTTCTTGTTCATTGATTCACTGAAGAAATGCAAATTGCGGCTAAAGCCGTTTCTTATTACTCTAAATAATCCACGAGATATCACCTTGAGCGGGATCCAGTTTACACGGAAAATCTTGCGGCAATTTTTTGATTACAAAGAGTGTAATTGCCACTATCCCGCTTACCAGCGTGCAAGCTTTAGATAGTGGAATAAAGCGAACCCTACTTTATGGACTTTAGTCCCCATTTGTTAGTTCAGTTATAAATAATAATTCTTTTTCACTAACTGATTCTTACAAACAAAAACGGATGTAACAAAGGAGTTACAATGAAACTTATTAAAGTATTTACGGTGATGATGATTTGCGTATTATCATTCAATTCAATTTATGCAACCGGCGGATATTTCCGCCACGGTTACGGAATTAAATATTCTGCAATGGCTGGTGCCGGTTCGGCGTTGTCGTTAAGTTCAATCGGAGCCGCGACAAATCCGGCTGGATTGGCTTCGCTCGGAAATCGTATCGATATCGATTTTGCGGTTTTCAGTCCGTCACGTGAATTTACAGTTACCGGAAATCCAAGCGGATATCCCGGAACTTTCGGTTTAATGCCCGGCACGGTAGAAAGCGAGTCAAATTATTTTTACATGCCAACGTTCGGTGTTAATTACAAGATCAACGAAACGATGTCTGCCGGTTTTGTTTTTTACGGCAACGGCGGAATGAATACGGATTACCCCTCTGCAATTTTTTATGATCCTACTTCTCCCGATGCCGGTGTTAATCTTGAACAAATGTTTGCCGGTGCAACATATGCGGTTAAGTTTGCAGAAGATCAAGCAATCGGTATTACCGGCTTGTTCGGTTTCCAAAGATTTGCCGCAAAAGGTTTGGCGGCTTTTTCAATGTTTTCAAGCGATGCAATGAATTTGACCGGTAACAAAGTCAGCACATCAACCGGGTTTGGCGTTCGTGTTGGTTATCAAGGAACATTTGCAAAACATTTTATGCTCGGTGCATCATATCAAACAAAAATGAGCATGAGCGAGTTTGAAGAATACAAAGGTTTGTTTGCAGAAGAAGGTGATTTTGATGTTCCGGCGAACTGGGTTGCCGGTGTTGCAACTGATTATATCGAAAATTTTGTTATCGCAGTTGATGTTCAACAGATACTTTACAGCGGTGTTAAATCAATTAACAATCCATTGATGCCGAATATAATGACGACCCCCCTCGGTACAGAAAACGGTGCCGGCTTCGGTTGGGAAGACATGACAATTGTTAAACTTGGTTTGATGTACAAAGGTGTTGAAGGATGGCAGTTCATGGGTGGATTTTCATACGGCAAACAACCAATTCCCGAAAGCGAAGTGTTGTTTAATATTTTAGCTCCCGGCGTTATCGAAAGTCATCTTACTTTCGGTGCATCAAAAACGATCGGCACTAATGAATTGACCGTTGCTTTCATGTATGCTTTGCCGAAGGAAGTTACCGGACCAAATCCGATGGATCCGTTTCAGCAGATTGGTTTAAAGATGAGTCAATGGCAGCTGGAAGTAGGATATTCATTTAGTTACTAGAAAGCATTAATCTTTGCGAGCCTTGCGCCCTTGCGAGAAAAGAATTTCACGCAAAGACTGCTAAGAATGCGCAAAGTTCGCAAAGATAAATAATGTTTAACGGCATCTACAATCTAATCAACTCGTAATCATCTTCGATGTTGTAATGCTCTAAAAAATTTTTCAACAAATCTTCACGAACTACAAAAAGAATTTTTCCCGGGAAACTTTCTCTTTCATTTATAATTTTTGTGATTACCGGTTCCAATCCTTTCCCGTCAAGTTCAAGCGGACCGACCTCATCAACAATCAGCCAGTCAAAATTATTTCTCAGCGCTTCATCAAGAATATTTTTTGCCCACTCAAAAACATCTTTGTTGAATTGAAACTTGCCCACAGAAACTATTTTATCTGATGAAGTTTGTTTGTGTGCTTCAAGAAGTTTTAATGATTTTGACGAGATATGATAAATGAATCTTTTGCCTTCAATAACGGGTTGAAAAATTCCGTCTATATTTTTTTTATCGGCAGCCCATTGCATCAGCCGGGTTGTTTTACCCGACTGCCTCGGTCCGTTCAAGATACAAATTTTTTTCATCGGAGATGTCTAAAGTTAACAGAAGCAAAAGCGTACTCGAAAGAAAAACTCTAATTCTTTTTAAACCACGCAGCTGATGTGTAATTGCCCAGCTATAATTTATGATGTTATTGATTTCAGGGAAGAGTGAAGTAATTGCATTGACTTCACCGGCATGTTTATATTTTTTCTTTTCAATAAAATTTTTAAACGTGTTTGCAACATATGGTGATATAACCGAAAACCAGACAAACGAAATCACAAACGAGCGGATAATCATTATCAAAATTTCTATCGATTGATTTTTCCCTATCTCTTCGGAGAAGTAAGAGATTATCATTAGTAAAGCCGAGGCAGACAGAATAAAAATACCCGAAGGACGCTTCCACCATCTTTTTCTCTTTCGAAGATTATTTCGTTTGATATTTTCTAACAACGCTTCGCTGCTGTCATTTCTAAAATGTAATCTGCTCTTATTCTTTATTAATAATGCCGGAATGTTGCCGGCTTTGATACCGACACAAATTCCGACAAAAATGTGTGCGGCAATGTAAACTGCGGCAATTATTAAACTGATGTTAGAACCGGTGTAACCGATTGATATGCCAAACTGATTTATGATAAATATTATAAACAGATCAAACGCTTCCCAAAATTTATTTCCGAATAAAATTGTAAGCACAATCAATTTTTGAAGTGATGAAAAAAGCAGAGAGAAAAAACCAAGCAATAATGCGGCGGCTTCGGTTATTCTAATTACGGAAAAGAAAATGAATCCGAGTGTACCTTGCAAAGCAACAGCAAAGTATGCGGCAATAGGGCTTTGGGGACTTACGACTGCTTTGGCAAGTATAACCAGCAAAGTTGCTTTTAGTATTATATTTTTTTGTTCGGCATTATGCGCAATGATTGTAATAAAAATTACAGCTAATCCGCCGACGAACATTCCGGTGAGAGGTATTTTTAATGTATGTAAAATACCTCCGAGTGTAGCTTCGCTAAATGCCCAAAGAGCTGTTGCTCTTCTAATGTCGATATTATTCAGTGGTAACTGCCTTTCTGCAATTTTTATAGCGGGTTATTGTCAATCTGCAAAGCTTTCTCTTTGGATGAAAGCACAAAATGGAAATTGACAATAATTTTGTATTGCAAAGACTTTGTTATAAAACCGATTTCTTCAGGCAAATTAATTTAAAAGTAGAGTTATCGCAAATGTGCGGGTATAAATATCGGACTAAATTTATATGTTTAAAAACAATAATTATGGAGTTTTCTTGAAAGTATTGGTTACCGGCGGTGCCGGCTATATCGGTTCTCATTTTGTTAAATTGCTTTGTGATAAAGGCTTTGAACCGATTGTAATTGATAATCTATCACGCGGTCATAAAGAAGCAGTGCCTTCCAATGTTCCTTTCGAATTGGTTGACATATTGGATTTCTCATCTGTAATAAACACGTTTGAAAAATATAAACCGGAAGCAGTGGTTCATTTTGCGGCGTTTGCTTATGTAGGCGAATCGGTAGAAAATCCTGAACTTTATTACACAAACAATGTTGCCGGAAGTTTAAAACTTATCCGCGCTTGCGCAGAGTTTGGTATTAAAAAATTTGTATTCTCATCAACATGTTCAATTTACGGGAACCCTTTGCAAATTCCGATTTCTGAAAACGAGGCTTCCAAACCGATTAATCCATATGCGAATACAAAACTTATGATTGAAATGATGCTGAGAGATTTTGAAACCGCGTACGGAATTAAGTCGGTTGCACTTAGATATTTTAATGCCGCCGGTGCCGATCCCGATTCAAATATTGGAGAGAGCCACGAACCGGAATCGCACTTAATACCTTTGGTTCTTTATACTGCTCAAAAGAAACGCGGGAAAGTTTTAGTGTTCGGAAATGATTACGATACACACGACGGCACATGCATCCGCGATTATATTCATGTGATAGACCTTGCAGATGCACATCTCAAAGCCATTAATTATCTTGCTAACGGAGGCGAATCAACTGTAATTAATCTCGGAACCGGCAGCGGCAACTCCGTACTCGAGATAATTAATAAAGCAATGGAAGTTACCGGAAGACAAATCAATTATGAAATTGTTGGAAGAAGAGCCGGCGACCCGGCAAAACTTGTAGCGGATAATAAAAAAGCCAAAGAAATTCTCGGATGGTCACCGAAATATTCTATTGAAGATATTTTAAAAACTGCCTGGGGCTGGCATACGAATCCAAAATATTAAGGAGAAATTTTGCTTTTCGAAAAAACATTTATAAAAGGATTGATTGTAATTCAACCGGATATTTTTCCCGATGAACGCGGATATTTTTTTGAATCATTCAACAAACAAAAATATCATGATAACGGAATCGATCTTGATTTTGTTCAGGATAATATTTCCAAATCTAAAAAAGGAACCGTGCGCGGACTCCACTATCAAATCGGGGAATCTGCTCAAGGGAAATTGTGCACTGTAATTTCCGGCGCCGTGCTCGATATTGCTGTTGATATCCGTTTCGGTTCGCCGACCTTTGGAAAATATTTTTCTTGTGAACTTAACGATGAAAGTAAATTACAATTCTGGATTCCACCCGGATTTGCGCACGGATTTTCTGTCCTTTCCGATGAAGCAATTTTTTCTTACAAATGTACCGCTTTGTACAATAGATCTTCGGAGCGCTCTATTTTATTCAACGACCCGGATTTAAAGATCGATTGGAGAATAGCGAACCCGATTGTTTCCGAAAAAGATTTGCAAGCGAAAAAGTTTTCTGAGATCGAAAAAGATTTTATTTATTAAAAATTTTGAGGAGGGCGTATGAATATTTCAGTCATCGGTACCGGCTATGTTGGACTTGTAAGCGGAACATGTTTTGCCGAAATGGGCAACAATGTTATCTGCGTTGACAACAATCTTGATAAATTAAAGAAGTTGAGCGAACGCGTTATTCCGATTTATGAACCGGGTCTCGATATTTTATTCCAGCGTAACATTGATAAGAAAAGATTAATCTTTACCGATGATCTGAAAAAAGCAGTGCTCGAAACGGAAATAATTTTTCTTTGCCTTCCTACTCCGCAAGGAGAAAACGGCTCTGCAGATTTGAAACACGTTTTTGAAGTATCGAATAAAATCGGAATAATATTAAAAGAGAGCGGCGCGCAAGATTTTAAAGTGATTGTTAATAAAAGCACTGTGCCGGTTGGAACGAGCAGAGAAGTAACAAAAATTTTGGAAAGTTACGGATTGAAAAATTTTGAAATTGTTTCCAATCCCGAATTTTTACGCGAAGGATTTGCAGTTGAAGATTTTATGAAACCCGACAGAATAGTAATCGGTGCGAAGAGCGCATATGTGTTTGAAAAAATGCGTGCATTGTACGAACCGTTTGTGCGGCAAGGCAATCCGATATTTGAAATGGATCCCGAAAGTTCCGAAGTAACAAAGTATGCCGCTAATTCCTATCTCGCGATGCGGATAACTTACATGAACGAGCTTGCAAACTTCTGCGAACAAGTTGGCGCCAATGTAGAAATGGTGCGCAAAAGTATGGGGGCGGATACAAGAATCGGAAAAAGATTTTTGTTCCCCGGAATCGGTTACGGCGGTTCGTGTTTCCCGAAAGATGTTAACGCACTTATCAAAACTTCCGATGATTACAACTCACCGATGAAAATTTTGAAAGTTGTTGATGAAGTGAACAAAGCGCAAAAACTTATAATCGTTAAAAAGATTTTGAAACATTTTAATAATGATATCAAAGGGAAAAAATTTGCTGTGTGGGGGCTGGCATTTAAACCGAACACGGATGATATGCGCGAAGCACCGGCGATAGTAATTATTAAAGAACTTGTAAAACTTGGTGCAGTTGTTACCGGCTACGATCCGGCGGCAATGGGAAATGCAAAATTTTATTTGAACGATATTCTCGAATACGCTTCCGAGCAGTATGAAATGTTGAACGGTGCCGAAGCGCTTTTGATTTTAACAGAGTGGAATGAATTTAGAAATCCTGAATTCGACAAAATAAAATCAAATCTGAAAACCCCGCTGATCTTTGACGGCAGAAATATTTTCGATACGAAGAAAATGGAAGAACTTGGTTTCGCTTACCACAGCATCGGACGACTCCCTGTCCATTAATTCTGAGGAGCCCCGATGAAATCGGGACGACGAAGAATCTCCTACTAAATCGTGTAAAAGATACAATAATGGAAAAGCATTACGTGTACATAATGAGCAGTAAAGGTAAAGTACTATACACCGGTATGACCAACAATCTTGCCCGAAGAGTTTACGAGCACAAAAATAAAATCAACCGCGGTTTCACTGCTCAATATAATGTTGATTCTCTAGTTTATTATGAAGAGGTTGACAACGAAGCAGTGGCAGCGAAACGTGAAAAACAAATTAAAGCATGGTTGAGAGAAAAGAAAATAAAATTGATAGAACAACGAAATCCTGAATGGGAAGATTTAAGTGGAACATGGATGAACAAAATTCTTGGGGATGATTAAATTGTTGCACGCAAAAAGTTTGGAGATTCTTCCCCCGACTACGTCGGGGGAAGAATTAAAGGGCAAGCACTTTCTCGTAATACTCAACGTACTTCGGAACGATGATATCTTTATCGAAAAATTTTACTGCACGTTCACGCGCATTGTTTGAAAACGATCTGTATTTTTTCTCGTTCGTTAAAAGATCAATTGTGTATTTCGCCATTCTATCAATATCACCGATCTCCGCAATAAAACCGGTCTCGTTGTGAATGTTGAGTTCGGGTAAACCGCCGACAGAGGAACTGATTACCGGAATTCCGCACGACATTGCTTCGAGTGCCGAAAGCCCGAAACTTTCCGATTGAGAAGGCATAATAAAAATATCCGACGCATTTAAAATTTCCGGCAGTGCATCTTGCTTCCCGAGAAACACAACATCTTTTTGCAAATCGAGTTCGCGAGCCAATCTTTCGCATTCGGAGCGGTCGGGTCCATCGCCAACCAGCACCAACTTTGTAGAAATTTCTTTTTTCACTTTACTTAAAACGCGGATAGCATCCGTAACGCGTTTAACAACTCTGAAGTTTGATGTATGCACAATAACTTTTTCACCGCACGATGCAACACGTTTTCTGTAGGGACAGTCTTCGGTCGGACTAAATTTTTCGATATCGATAAAATTGTAAATCACTTCAATCTCTTTTTCGATATTGAAGTTTGTCAATGTTTTCTCTTTCAAAAATCTTGAAACGGCAGTAGCACCGTCGCTCTCTTCGATGCTGAATTTTACAAGCGGCATGAATGAAGGTTCGAGCCCCATCAATGTAATATCCGTTCCGTGAAGTGTTGTAATAAACTTAATCGGCTTGTTGGCTTTTTTGCGGACTTGCTTTGCAAGATACGCGCTCACTGCATGAGGAATTGCATAATGAACGTGCATCAAGTCGAGGTTTTCGTATTCAATCACTTCGAGCATCTTGCTTGTAAGCGAGAGATCGTAAAGCGAATGTTCGAACAGCGGATATGTGCTTGTCTCAACTTCGTGAAAGAAAACATTTTCAACAAAGCGGTTGAGCCGGTGCGGCATTGCATAACTTATAAAATGTACTTGATGACCGCGCGAAGCCAATTCCAAACCGAGTTCCGTTGCAACTACTCCGCTGCCGCCGTAGGTGGGATAACAGGTGATTCCAATTTTCATAAATTTTGTTTTTACCCTTTGTGATTTGTGCTTGTTATTTTGTAACTCAACAAATAACATCTATCGCCCGGTTCAAAATACAGCATTTTTTTCAGCTATGACATAGCCGTCCCAAACTTTTTCATATCATTCTGATTTAGCTGCTCATTAGTAAGTAACTATGGCAATAAAAAATATTTTTTGATTTTATTCTTTAGAAAAAGAAAATATTTTAAAACGGCATCTTCTATAAGTTTTTTTATTATTGTCAAAAAAGTTTGGGATAGCGGTGAGCTGTGAAAATTTTATTAATCGGTCACTCGATAGTTGATCATATCATTGAAGCCGGTAAAGAAATTATTAAACCGGGTGGAATATTCTATTCCGTGCTCGGAATAAATTCCCGGAAGAAAAATGAAGACAAGATTTTTCTTTTAACCGGATGGAATAAAAATTCTTTTCGTCTATTCGAAAAAATTTTTGCCGGAACAGAAATGATTTACAGCAGCGCAATTGAAGAGATGCCCGAAGTATACCTGAAAATTTATAACGACAAAGAACGGGATGAGAATTACAAAAATCTTTCTTCGGGATTGTTGATCGGCAAAATAAAAGATTGGAATCAATTTGACGGAATTTTAATAAACATGATTACCGGCTTCGATATAACATTGGAACAGCTGAAGCAGATTAGGAAAAATTATGAAGGAACGATCTACTTGGATTTGCATACGCTTTCGCGCGGAGTTGATGAAAATATGAAACGTGAATTCCGACCGGTTCCGGAAATTGAACAATGGCTTGCGAACATTGATATACTTCAGTGCAACAAAAACGAATTGAGAACAATTGTTGAAAATGATGACGAAAAAAGTTCGGCTCAGTTTGTTTTGTCGTGCGGCGTTAAAAATCTTTTAATAACAAAAGGCGCGGAAGGCGCAGTCGTTTATTTCAAAAAAGAAAATGAGACACAAAAATTTTCTGTTGATGGAGAAAAAGTTAACACGGTAAATACAATCGGCTGCGGAGATATTTTTGGGACGGTCTTTTTTTATTCATATCTTAGCCGCGGAAATATCTTTGATTCTTTGAAACTTGCTAATCACACTGCCGGCATTGTTGTTTCCAACGATATTGTAAAAAATCCCGAAGTACTTAAAAATGCAGACTAACGATTTGATAAAAACACGAATACTTATAATCGGTTCCAACGGAATGCTTGGGCAGCGATTGACTGAATTTTACTCGGACTGCAGTAACTGCCAGCTTTTGTGTGTATCTGCCGAAGAAAAATCTTTTTTTGATAATGTTGAATACAGAACGCTCGACATTACGAACAAAAATAGTGTCCGCGAAGTTATGCTCGATTTTTTTCCGGACTACGTAATTAACACAGCCGCATTCACTAATGTTGATAAATCCGAAACCGAAAAAGAAGCCGCGTGGAAAATAAATGTTAACGGTGTCGAAAATATTTCTTTGTACAGCTGGACAATCGATGCACATCTGATTCATATTTCTTCCGATTACATTTTCGACGGCAAAAACGGTCCGTACACGGAAGAAGACAAACCTTGTCCAATCGGTTATTACGGAAGAACAAAACTTGCAAGTGAAAATGCAATTAGAACGAGCGGCGTTCGGTTTACCATTGTTCGAACAAATGTTTTGTACGGTCCGGCAAAATTCGGCAGACCCGATTTTGTTAAATGGGTTTTCAATTCATTGAGGGAAGGCAGACAAATCAACATCGTAACAGACCAAATTAATAATCCCACTTACATTGATGATCTCGTGAATGCACTTCATAAAATTATCGAGTTCAAAAAGGAAGGCATTTACAATATCGGCGGAGAAGAAATTCTTTCGAGATATGATTTCACTTTGCGCATTGCGGATTTTTTCAAGCTCGATAAGTCACTAATTGTTCCGATCAAAACAAAAGAGTTGAACCAGCCGGCACCGCGCCCGCTAAAATCCGGTTTGATTACCTTAAAAGCCGAAACAGAACTTGGTTACCGCGCAACAGATTTCGAAGAAACTTTCGCCCTCATCAAAAAAGAGTTGAACATTAGCGAGAACAATTTATAGACTGCGGATAAAACTGATTATCGCTGATCAAATCTGAGATAATCAGCGTCATCCGTTTTATATGTGGTCTATTTCATTTCAGACTTTCAAAAAAAATATAAGAGTAATTATCCCTTTGAACCCATGGCACCGCTTTGTTGTTTAGTGAGCATTGGTTTGTTTTTAGAAACCATTAGAACTAAATTTCGTCTAAACTTTGCAGAAATTTTAAAAATACTTTTATGATTGAAGGCAATATACGGCTGCTTGCGGCGATTATGTTTACCGATATGGTTGGATTTACAGCCTTGATGCAAGATGATGAAAACCACGCAATAACACTCCGCAACAAACACCGGCAGATACTCGAAAGAGAGATTCCTCTGCATCAGGGAAAAATTCTTCAGTATTACGGCGATGGTACGTTAAGCATGTTCGGTAGTGTAATCGAAGCCGTACGGTGCGCCGTTAATGTTCAAAACGAGATGACGAAAGAACCGGGAATTCCTTTGCGGATCGGTATTCATCTCGGTGATATTGTTTATTATGATGAAGGCATTTACGGCGACGGAGTTAATGTTGCCAGCAGAATTGAATCACTCGGTGTGCCGGGTGCTGTGCTTATTTCCGATAAAGTTTTCGATGAGATAAAAAATCATAATGAATTTAAAACCGCATCTGTTGGTACTTTTGAATTGAAGAACGTGCGGCGCCCTATCGAAGTCTTTGCGCTTTCCAATCACGGACTTGTTGTTCCAACCGCAAATGAGATTAGATCGAAGACGACCACAAGTTATAAAAGTGTAGCTGTTCTTCCTTTTGTTAATATGAGCAGCGATGCCGAGAACGAATATTTCAGCGATGGAATAACGGAAGAAATTTTAAACTCGCTCTCGAAAGTTGAGGGACTTCAAGTTACTTCACGCACTTCGGCTTTTGCGTACAAAGGAAAAAATCTTGATATCCGCGAAATCGGCGATCAGCTAAACGTGAATGCTGTTTTGGAAGGAAGCGTTCGCAAAGCCGGCAGCCGTGTTAGAATTACTGCGCAGTTAATCAACACCTCTGACGGTTATCATATTTGGTCGGAATCATTCGATAGAAATTTGGAAGATATTTTTGAAGTTCAGGATGAAATCTCGCGGAGAATCTCCAATATACTTCGAGAAAAACTTGCACGCAGCGATATCAACAAACCGATTGTTAAATCATACAAAGCAAATGTTGATGCTTACAACAATTACTTGAAAGGGCTTTATCATTTTAACAAGTTTTTGCCCGGCAGTATGAAAGAATCTATTCAGTATTTCGAAAAGGCAATTGAGCTTGAACCGAAATTTCCGCCGGCATATGCAAGACTTTCGGGTTGTTATGTTTATCTCGGCGCAACCGGGTTGATGCGTTCCGAAATTGCTTACCCAAAAGCAAAAGAGTTTGCTTACATTGCATTGAGCATGGATGAAAGCGACAGCGATTCGCATTTGGGACTTGCGATGGTGCGGTTGTTTTTTGATTGGGATTGGAATGGTGCAGACAGAGCTTTTAAACGCGCGTTTGAGATTAATCCAAGTTCATGCAGCGCTTATCATTATTACGGAAAATATATGATGGCGATGAACAGATTTAACGATGCGCTGGATACTTTGAAGAAAGCACAAGCTCTCGATCCTTTATCCGTGTTAATTAATTGCAGTCTCGCGGAAGCATATCTCAATCTCGAAATGTTTGACGAAGCAAAAGCGCATTATGAAAGAGTGATCGATCTCGATCCTTCTTTTAAAAATGCTTTGTACGGATTAGGATGGTATTACATTCTTACAAAACAATACGATGAAGCGTACGATATCTTTCAAGAGATAAAGTTACAAACACATCATCCGCTCAAAGGAATTACGCCGCTCGGTTACCTATACGGAATAACCGGAAAAACGGCCGAAGCGCAAGACTGTCTGAATAAATTATCGGAGCGGCAGAAATCGGAACCGGATGTTTCTGTTAATGTTGATTTTGCAGTTGTTAACATGGGGCTTGGCAATTATGATAAAGTGTTTGAATATCTCGATCACGCTTACGAAGAGCGGTCGGGCGCTTTAATCTTTTTGCGTAATATTTATTGGCGTGCAATTCATAACGATCCGCGTTTGCACAAACTTCTCAAGAAAATGGGATTGGAATAATTTTCAATCTTCTGCATACATCATATCTGATTTGGTGCACTCAAAAATCTATTTTGTTTTAAAATTGAGTTCGTTAATTTTTAAGGGAACTATCGAGGGCTTTTATGAAACTTTGTAAAGTATTCTGCTTTTCATTTATTCTCGTACCGTTTTTGATCTCTCATTCGCAGACTCAAAAATTTAGTGTTGAAGAGTACAAATCATTTCTCGTAAACAACAAAAATATGTCGTACGATCAACTTGCCGCGATGTACGATGCCGGAAAATTTTTAAAGTCGGTTCCCGGTTTTACGAATGATGCGAAATATCTCGATTCAATTGAGATTAAATATGCTTTCACGGATGATGAAAAATCTTTGCTTGCCAAAAATGGTTTTGTTGTAACCGAACGGGTGAGCCAAACCGATTTTGTTCAAATGTATCTTGATATTTTTCATAAAGATTTGCCCATCTTTGTTTCAACCGATGCTATCTTGAATGCTTTACACAAATCCTACGATGCAATACTGAAAAATGTCGAGCTGGAATATCTGATTCCAAAGTTGAAAGAATTTCTGAATTTAATTCACGGCAAATTTTCTCAGCTTGAAATGAAATATTCGAACAACACAGAGTTACGGCAAATGTTGAAAGATGCCGATTTATATTTAACCGTTGCACGGTATCTTCTCGATAAAAGTTCACAGCCGTATTATCAGGAAAACTCGCCCGAACTTTCGAGAATTATTCAAAATATAGAAGCGTTGAGATACCGAGAAGAGCCACTGTTCAGTACGGAAGAAAGAAAATATGATTACAGCCAATTTAAAGTGAGAGGTCATTACACGGATGAACGTTTTCCGCAATTGGCAGATTATTTTAAAGCGATGATTTGGCTTGGCAGAACGGAACTTTATTTAATTGCACCAAAATCAGCCGACACCGATCAAGAAAAAATTTTCAAAGATGTGCAAAGGCAGATTATCGACTCGTATTTCATTTCCGAATTGATTGAGATTGCTTCTGCCGAAGAAATCTACAACGAGTTTGAAAGTGTGATTACAGCTTTTGTAGGAGATCAAGATAACGTAACATTGCCGCAGTTAAGGTCTGTGTTTGATGCCGCCGGTGTTGCAGCCGCAGATGAATTAATAAACGTTGATAAAATTGATCAGTTCACAGACGCTCTAGCAACCGAACCATTTTCAGAGCAAAAAATTCTTTCGCAAATATTGATGAGCGATCCGGCTAATCTCGAGCAGATTAAACCGGCTTCTGCGTTTTTAATTTTCGGACAAAGATTTGTTGTTGATTCCTACGTTACCGGCAGTGTCGTTTATGATAAAATAATTTCAGAGAATGCTAAGGTAAAAAGGATGTTACCTTCATCTCTCGATATTTTATTCGCGCTCGGCAATTCAGCCGCCGCACAGCTTCTCAAAGATGAATTGGAAAAATATAATTACTCTTCCAACTTGAGTGCGCTCAGATATTTAATCGATGTGTACGATGAAAATTTCTGGACGCTTTCCATTTACAACACATGGTTGAATTCAATAAAAAGTTTGAATCCTCCCGATGATAGAACAAGCCTTCCTTCATTTATGCAGACTGCAGCGTGGTGGCAGCAAAAAATTAATACGCAATTATCATCATGGATTGAACTGCGCCACGATAATCTTTTGTATGCAAAACAATCTTACTCAGGCGGATTCACATGCTCGTTTCCATATGGATACGTTGAACCGGTGCCGCAATTTTATGGTTCGTTAAAATTGCTTGCGGAAAAAACGATGGAAAAATTTATCGGCTTGCCGGTTGATTTAACTTACGAGATCGGCTACTTCAAAAATTTTGCAAGCTGCATGGATACTCTGCAAACAATTTCACAAAAAGAATTGGATAAAGTTGAACTTGACGAAACGGAAAAACATTTTCTGCAAACATTTCTCTATGAAACTCATCTGGGCTGCGGTACCGAGATTGACGGCTGGTTTGACAGACTTCATTACGAAAACCCAATTCAAGATATTGTTGATCACGTTACTGCTGATTATCACACAGCGCCTACCGATGAGTTTGAAAATATGGTAGGCTGGGTGAAACATGCCGGAACCGGCAATAGAAATCTTTGCGTTGTAGTCGCAGAAATAGCCGGTGTTGGAAATGTCGCTTTTGCCGGAGCTGTAAATAGTTTTTACGAGATTACAACAGAAAGTTTTTTGAGATTATCCGACGAGCAATGGCGGGAAACTTATATCGCGCAATCTCTTCGTCCAGATTGGACAAATATTTATTTGGCAGACGGTAACGGACATGTGAAAAGCGGCGGTGCAAATCTTGTAACGAGTGTTGAAGAAAATAATTCGAGCGGAGACACTGTTCCGGCATCGCATTTATTAGTCCGCAATTACCCGAATCCGTTTAACCCGGAAACAATTATTAGCTTTGCAGTTCCTTCCGCATTAACAAATTCACTTGTTGAGTTGAACATTTATAATGTGCAAGGCGAACTTGTTAAAAAATTATTCAAAGGAGAACTGCAATCCGGCAATTACTGGCTGCGGTGGGACGGCAGTAATGATTACAATCAGATTGTTAGCAGCGGCGTCTATTTTTATGAACTTCGCGCCGGAACTTCACACGCGGTGGGCAAGATGAATTTGGTGAAGTGAAAATTTTTAATGCGTAAATGAAAAAAATAATCATAATAATTTTCATGATTCTAAACTTTTGCAATAATGCATTTGCACAAGTAACGGAAAGAAAAGGGAATCTTTTGCGGATTGATTTTACAAAACCGGAAATTGATCTTTGCGACACATTGTGGAGTTGGTTCGATAAAAGGGAAGCTAACACATGGTATTCCGATTACGCCAGAAGGATTTTAAATCGCGACGGAGTAGGGTATATTTTTGGTTATGAAAGCGAATTTAACGACTACATAAATTATGCTAATCATGAGTCTTACTATTTTTATAATAGTAGTACTCAAACAAAGAAAACTTACTTTGGTCTAGGTTTTCCGACTGATATAATTTGGGAACCTTACACATCAATTTATGATAAGCTGTATCTAGTTAATGAAGGTATGTGGTTTCTTTTCGGAGTTTCAGGGAACTGTTTTATTGATTACGCAGATTCTGTTCACTACTTCTCATGGTATTCAAATAACAAACCGTTTTTTACCGACATTATCGGTAAGGTTAATAACAATTACTTGCTTGCCGTGAAAGCAGATTCTGCTTTCCCGCCATCTTATGATTATTATATCGCTGATTTGTCCAACTCACCAAATGTAGAATTTCTTACCAAAGTTAAACTGGATTACGAATATGATTACTATCATTTACCGGTAAGAATTCAGCAGATAAATGATAGTCTATTTTTAATGACTAATGAAAGTTCTTCCAGCATATTTCTTGCTGAACTAAAGGATACATCATTGACGCCGCTAAAAGAACTTAAATATAATTTTGCCTCGGATTGGTTCGTTGAAAATAATGACATCTATTTTTCAAGCGGCAAGCATTTAATTAAAGAAGAATTTGATTTGGTATCGCAATCATTTACAAATCAAGAAATTTTATACTCAGACATAAAAGGAAGTTTCTCTTTCGATTATCAATACTTGGTAATGCTGACTACTGACTCGCTGATCGTATTTGACTACAAGCAGAAAGAATTAAAAAACTGTTATGACTTAAATAATATTAAGCATCTTGATGCATTTATTTTGAATGCGTCTTTTGTTTATCTGCAGCAAATAAAAACAATCACTGATCTAGAAGATCAAAACAAATTACCCGAACAATTTTCTCTTTCGCAGAATTACCCGAATCCGTTCAACCCATCAACAACGATTGAGTACACGATACCCAACGTAGAGACGGGATATATCCCGTCTCTACAGCATGTTACGTTAAAAATTTACGACATTCTTGGTAGAGAAGTAGCAACACTTGTGAACGAAGAACAATTACCGGGGAAATATGTTGTGCGTTTTGATGTAACACAGATTTCAAATATGCGTTATGATTTACCATCCGGGATATATTTTTACACATTAAGAGTTGATGATTCTTCGCTTCGCTCAGAATTACAGACACGAAAAATGGTGTTAACAAAATAACACCAGACAAACTTTCAAGATCGAAAATCATTCCCTATTAATTCTCGCCGTTTATTAATAATTTCGCATCAGAAATTAAATCCATTCTGTTTCAGGAGGTTTGAATGATTAGTCTTCTCGTAAAACCTGAAATCATCGAGTTGATTCACAATAGACAATTCACCGATCTCAAAGAAATTCTTATAGATTGGACTCCGACTGATATTGCCGATCTTGTTTTGTCTCTTTCGGATGAAGAGCAGTTTCTGCTTTTCAGACTGCTGCCGAAAGAACTTGCTGCGGATGTTTTTGAATATCTCGATTTCGATACTCAATTGATTCTCTTTCGCTCGATGAGCGGTGAAAAAATTTCGGAAATATTAAACGAGATGTCTCCCGATGATCGTACGGCTTTGTTCGAAGAGATGCCGCCGAATGCCATCAAACAAATGATGGAATATCTCACTGCCGACGAAAGGAAAGTTGCATTGCAATTGCTCGGTTATCCTGAAAACAGTGTCGGCAGATTGATGACACCCGACTACATTGCAATCAAAGAAAACTGGTCTGTTCAGGAAACACTCGATTATATCCGCCAATACGGTCAGGACAAAGAAACGCTCAACGTTATTTATGTTGTTGACGACAACAGAAAATTAATTGACGATATTAGAATCAGAGAATTTCTACTTGCCCCTCTTGACACTGTTGTTTCCGATTTGATGGACGGCAATTATATTTCTTTGAAAGTTAATGACGATCAGGAAGCGGCAATTGAATTATTCAAGAAGTATGATCGAGTTGCTATTCCGGTTACAGACAGCTCCGGCGTGCTTGTCGGCATTATAACTGTCGATGACGTTTTAGATATAGTTGAAGAAGAAACTACCGAAGACATTCATAAGATTGCCGGTATTCAGGCACTTGAAGACAGTTACACATCAACATCGATTTTTCAAATGATAAAAAAGAGAGCCGGCTGGCTCAGTATATTATTTGTAAGTGAAATGTTCACGGCAACTGCGATGGGATATTTTGAAAGAGAGATAGCGCAAGCAGTTGTTCTCGCATTGTTTGTGCCGATGATAATTTCGAGCGGCGGCAATTCAGGCTCGCAAGCATCAACATTAATCATCCGCTCGCTCGCACTCGGTGAAATTAGTTTGAAAGATTGGTTCTATGTTTTCAGACGCGAGATTTTTTCCGGCTTGCTGCTCGGATTAATTTTAGCGGCAATCGGATTTTTACGAATTTCAATCTGGCAGATGGCAGATTCAACTTACGGAAGCGACTGGCTGCTGGTTGCGGCAACTGTTTCTATTTCATTGATTGGTGTTGTTACATGGGGAAGTTTAATGGGTTCGATGCTTCCGTTCATTTTGAAAAAACTCGGATTTGATCCGGCAACTTCATCCGCGCCTTTCGTTGCAACTTTAGTGGATGTTACCGGAATAGTAATTTATTTTACGGCGGCACATTTTATTTTGATTCGCGTTTTGTTGAAATAACAACTAATCATCGGTGAGTAAATGAGTTCGGAACAATTTGATCTGTTTTTAATTTTGCTGAGATTAAAATCTTATCTCGTAAGTTTGATTGATAATCCGACAGCCGCGGAAGATTATTCTTACACGGAAGAATTTTTGGAAAGAAAATATCCGGAAAGAAAAGAAGAAATATTGGAATTGCTCGTCAATTATAATATTCAAAGTGATGCCGAAATTGCGTTCAACGAAAAGATCCATTACAAATTCAGAGATATGGTTCGCGGCAGAGAAAAAGCTTCCGGGTTAACAAACATTTTGGAAAAATTTCATATCGATAATATTGAAAACACTGTGCGTGAGAAAGCTTTTGAAGAACTCAAATCGGCGCGAGAACAAAAACTTAAAGAGATTGTCAGTGTACTGCTTCAATTAGCTCGGGTGTGGACTCAAAGAAGCGGGCTCGAAGAAAATGTAGATAATTTTTTACTTCTCGAAGAAGAAGATGTTATTCGTCCCGAAGAAGAAAAAGAACTCGGCAAACTCGATTCCGATACGATGATTTCATACAAAACGATTTCGAAACTGACCGAACTTTACCTTGAACAATTGATCGAATATTACTTCAGATTTGGCGGAGATATCGAATTATCAGGTTTCATCAAAGAGCTTGATGAATTCAAAGAAATTGTAAAAGCTAAATACAACGAGTTGTTTAAAAAATCCGGTTTGGATCCACAGAAAATTTAATAACTGCAAGTCATATTATCCTTAGTCATGCCAGCCAACAAACGGCGGGTAAACTCTTGTTCATAATCTTGATCAAGAAAGGACAAAACTAAAATCATGAGCAACGCAAAAAACTGAATTCACGAAGAAAACATTTTTCAAATTGTGCTGTGGAAGATGAAAAGCTAAAAAAAAAAATTCAGCTTTCGAAGCTCTTCCGCCAGCTTCTCATTAAAAATCCGGTAATAATTAACGCAATACCAATTAGTGCAACTTTTACGTACGGATCGGGATAGTAGTAGTAACCACCAATTGCTACGGGCACATTTTGAATCTCAAGAGTATTCAAGCCTTCGCCGCGTACAACTTCTACTTTGTAATTAAAATGAAAGAGTGCGTATGCAAGTATAACACTGCCTTGCACAAAACAAACAATATCAACAAGTGCAAATACAAGAACCGACATTAATCTTTTCATTTTTAGTTCCTTATAATGTGTAACACAAAAGAACTTGCTTGCTCATTTGTAAGAAAAATTTTTTGAATTCAGAGATGATCAAAATCTCCTTTCAGTCTGCTGGGATTAGGAGATGTTTTTTTGCCCTCGCAGATTAATCAAATTCTTCCAACTCCCAATTCCATTTTACATCTTGCAGTATTTTGTACCCCGGAGAGGATTCGAACCTCCGACCTACGGTTTAGGAAACCGACGCTCTATCCTACTGAGCTACCGGGGCGTTTTTAAAATTAATTTACGGAAGAAATATAAAAATTCGGTTTTGCGTACACAACAAAATACTAATGAGTGTATTTGATAATCTCTGCACGTTCAATTGTAATCAATCCGCCGCATTGTGCTTCGTTAAAAATTGATTCGACTGCGGGAATAAATTTTTCGATCTTTTCAATCTCGTCAACAATTTCAATTATGAGCGGCAAGTCTTCGGAGAGCCGTAAAATTTTTGACGAGTGAATTCTGCTTCTTCCACCGTATCCCATAATTCCTCTAAAAACAGTTGCGCCGGCAAGTCCTTCTTTGCGCGCTTCCATTACTATTCTTTCGTAAACGTTGATCGAATTAATCTTATCTGATTCTCCCAAAAAAATCCTGAGCAGTTTTGCTTCCCCTTTAATTTCCATTTTCAGTCTCCGTTTATTTTTGTGAGAGCAATGACGCGATATACACAGCAGTCAAACACAAAATTACATTTAACAAAATGTTCAACAATGCAAAAAAGAATTCCGAGTGACGCAGCAGATTCACCGTTTCAAAAGAGAAAGTAGAAAAAGTTGTAAAGCCTCCGCAGAAACCGATTGTAAGAAAAATTTTCATTTGATGCGAAAGCATCTGCCGGCTGTCTAAAAAGAATATTATTAACCCGAGAAGAAAGCTTCCCAAAACATTTACGCTTAACGTTCCGTACGGAAAAGATGCCGGTAAAAATTTATGAACAAAACCGGAAAGCCAGTATCTTAAAGCACCTCCGATTGCGGCGCCGAGTGAAACGATCAAATAATTAATCATAGATAATATATCCTGTAGTTTTATTAGAATACTGCTGCGCGGCTAAACATAAAAAAAATTCAATAAATAATTCCATATGAATTCATCCTATTTTACTAAATTTGCGGAAGTGAATTATGAACCCAAGATAAAATAAATAGGAGAAAGAAATGACAACTATAGTTGATGTGTGGGGACGTGAGATACTCGATTCACGCGGCAACCCGACTATTGAAGTAGAAGTAACTTTGGAAAACGGAATTATCGGAAGAGCGGCTGTTCCAAGCGGCGCTTCTACCGGAGAAAATGAAGCTGTTGAACTTCGCGATGGAGATAAATCAAGATATCTCGGCAAAGGTGTTCAGAAGGCTGTTGAAAATGTTAACAATAAAATTGCTGATGAACTGATTGATTTCGATGCGGTTGATCAAGTTGCAATCGATAATTTATTGATTCAGCTGGACGGTACACCAACAAAAGCAGAGCTCGGCGCAAATGCAATTCTCGGTGTTTCGATGGCTTGCGCAAAAGCTGCAGCAGAATCACTCGGCTTGCCGTTGTACAGATACATCGGCGGAGCGAATGCAAAAACTCTCCCCGTTCCGATGATGAATATTTTGAACGGCGGTAAACACGCAGACAACAATGTTGACTTTCAAGAATTCATGATTATGCCGGTCGGCGCTCCAAGTTTTGCAGAAGCATTGAGAATGGGCGCTGAAACATTTCACACTTTGAAATCGGTTCTTCATAAAAAAGGATACAACACCGCAGTTGGCGACGAAGGTGGTTTTGCACCTAACTTGAAATCGAATGAAGAAGCAGTCGAAGTTATTCTTGAAGCAATCGAAAAAGCCGGTTACAAATCAGGCAAAGATATTTGCATTGCTCTCGACCCGGCATCGAGCGAAATGTGGGATAATGAGAAGAAACAATATTTCTTCTTCAAGTCCGATAAATCTTACATGTCTTCCGAAAAGATGGTTGATTACTGGGTTAACTGGGTTAACAAATATCCGATCATTTCTATTGAAGACGGCATGGCAGAATTTGATTGGAGCGGTTGGAAATTAATAACGGATAAAGTCGGCAGCAAAATTCAATTAGTAGGCGATGATCTTTTTGTTACAAACACTGAATTCCTTTCGAAAGGAATTGAACTCGGCGTAGCAAATTCTATTTTGATAAAAGTAAATCAGATCGGAACATTGACAGAAACACTCGATGCAATCGAAATGGCGAAGAAAGCTGGTTACACCGCAGTTATCAGCCACCGTTCCGGCGAAACGGAAGACACAACAATTGCAGATATCGCCGTTGCAACAAATGCCGGACAAATTAAAACCGGTTCAACATCAAGAACAGACCGTATTGCAAAATACAATCAGCTTTTGAGAATTGAAGAAGAACTCGATACTACGTCAATATTCCCGGGCATCGCGGCAATCAATTGCACATTGTAATAGATTGAAATAAACAACAAACAAAAGGGCGCCTTCAACGGGCGCTTTTTTGTCTCTAACATTATTAATCTCTTTGAGGTGTTTATGCCCAAACAGACAGTCCAATCAATCAACTCTCTCATCAAGAAAAACAAAATTGAAGTTATCGATTTAAAAGCTATTGACCTTTCAGGCAGACTGCACCATATTTCATTACCGGTGAACGACAACATAATTGCAAAACTTGTGAAAGAAGGCGTCGGGTTCGACGGCTCGAGTTACGGATTTAGAAAAGTTGAAAACAGCGATATGATTTTGATTCCCGATCTCGATACTGCGGTTGTTGATCTTTTCAGAGAAGCACCGGCGTTAAGTTTTTATTCGAATATTATTTTGACTGACGGCGAGCGTGCACGTTTTTCGCAAGACGGGAGGCATCTTGCCAAACAAGCAGAACAATTATTGAAACAAACAACCGGAGCCGATAAAAGCTGGTGGGGACCCGAATTTGAATTTTATATTTTCTCCGATGTCGTTTACGATACGAGAACTTCGACTTCATTCTACAAAGTTGAACATGCCGAAGAATTTTACAAGCGAGCTTATCATGCCGCAAATCCGTTTGATATTTATGATGATTTTAGAGACGAAGCTTGCAAACTTTTACAGCAGTTCGGCATTAATGTAAAGTATCATCACCACGAAGTTGGCGAAAGAGGACAGCAAGAAATAGAAACATATTTTACTGATCTTTTAACAACTGCAGATAATATTATTACAGCGAAGTACGCGCTCTTCAATTTTGCACGGCAGAAAAATTTATTTATTACTTTTATGCCGAAGCCGATGTACCAGCAAGCCGGCAACGGGCTGCATCTTCATTTATTTTTAACAAAGAACGGAAAGAATGCTTTTTACAAAAAAGGCGCATACGGAAATATGAATCAGCTTGGTTTATATTTTATCGGTGGAATGTTGAAACATGCACCGGCACTTTCTGCATTTACAAATCCGAGTACGAATTCGTATAAAAGATTAGTGCCCGGTTTTGAAGCTCCGGTTGCTTTAACATACGGACAAGGAAACCGCGCATCGGCAATCAGAATTCCGAAATATGTTTCGAATCCCGAAGAGACGCGTTTTGAATACCGCCCGCCCGATGCAACAATTAATCCGTACTTATGTTTATCTGCAATGCTGCTTGCCGGCATAGACGGTGTTGTGAATAAAATTGATCCGGTTAAAGAAGGATACGGACCATATGATAAAAATTTTCTTGATGACGACGGCAAAGATAAAATACCAATGCTGCCGCGGACTTTAGCAGAAGCACTCGATGCTCTTGAACTTGATCATGATTTCTTGAAACGAGGAAATATTTTTACCGATGAATTGCTCGATCAATGGGTGAAAGTGAAAACCGAAGAGATTCAGGCAATCGGCACAATGCCGCATCCGTTTGAATACAAAATGTATTTCAGTTTATAACTGGAGTTACACAAGTTTTATTTTTTAATAAGAAAGAAAAAATCTATGCCGTATATAGGTGAAATCGCCGCATTAATTACAGCACTTTTGTGGTCGGGCACTTCGATTGCTTTTGCAGAAGCATCCAAACGTGTTGGACCAATGTACGTAAATGTAACACGAATGTTTTTTGCGGTTGTTTATCTCGCAATTACCATCGCTGTAATTGCAGCACCGCTTGATTTATCGTTAACTCAATTTTTAAATCTTGCTGTCAGCGGATTTATCGGATTGGTTGTTGGCGATACATTTTTATTCAAAGCATATCGATTGATCGGCGCGAGAATCAGCATGCTGGTTATGTCTCTTGCGCCGGCAATTGCCGCTCTGCTTGCTTATTTTTTCTTGAACGAAACTCTTTCACTTCTTGGCATTGTTGGAATTTTTGTAACCATCTTCGGCGTTGCTCTTGTTGTTCTGCAAAGAAGAGAAGTTCCTACTTCGGATTATAAGATTGATTACACCGGAATTTTTTATGCGTTCATCGGTGC
The DNA here is from genome assembly GCA_016177735.1 of Ignavibacteriales bacterium. Classification (GTDB taxonomy): domain Bacteria; phylum Bacteroidota; class Ignavibacteria; order Ignavibacteriales; family Melioribacteraceae; genus DYJK01. The sequence continues at coordinate 89,698 of JACOUS010000003.1, forward strand.
GGTCGGGCAAGGAGTTGGATTGATCTTTGCAAAGTTTGCAATCAACGAAAGCGAGATCAATGCATTCAGCGCAACACTCACAAGAATTTTATCGGCGTTGATAATAATTTATCCACTCGTGAAGATGACAAATCGCTACAACAATCCCGTTAAAGTTTTCAAGGAAAACAAAAAGGGATTAATCTACACGCTCGTTGGATCGATCATCGGTCCGTATCTCGGAATTACTTTCAGTCTTATTTCTATCAGCCATACTAAAGTAGGGATTGCATCAACACTGATGGCAACAGTTCCGATAATGATGCTGCCGCTTGTAAGGTTTTATTACAAAGAAAAACTTTCGTGGCTGTCTATTATTGGTGCATTTGTTGCTGTTGGCGGAGTAGCAATGTTGTTTATGAGATAAATAATTACAGCGTTGTGATCGCAAAGTTTGCGATCACAACAAGCTAACCATTTTAAGAATTATCTCGGGGTATTTTTTTATAAACCTCACAATCACTTTTGCTGAAGCACACAAAAATCACTTTCTCAATTGTTGTATCATTCATTAAAAATTTATTAACCGTACTAACGGCAATTTTTGTTGCACGTTCTATCGGAAAGGAATAAACACCGGTGCTGATTGCCGGGAATGCAACACTCTTAATTTCGTTTTCTGCTGCAAGCCGCAAAGAATTTCTGTAACAATTTGCAAGCAGATTATCTTCATTGTTGTTTCCTCCGCGCCACACCGGTCCAACAGTGTGAATAACAAATTTAGCCGGTAAATCGTAACCCTTCGTAATTTTTGCTTCGCCGGTCGGGCATCCACCAAGAGTTCTACATTCTTCCAAAAGTTTTGGTCCGGCGGCGCGGTGAATGGCACCGTCAACACCGCCTCCGCCAAGCAAAGAAGTGTTTGCCGCGTTCACAATGGCATCCACTTTCAGCTTTGTGATGTCTCCTTGTACGATTTCAATTTTTGTATCGCTCATAAATCCCTCGCATTGTTTGGCAGAGTGTCCTCATTTGATTTCTTAAAATCAGATAAATCGAATTTCCGTGCAACGATTTTTTCTGTGAACATTAAAAAAGGTGTCTTAATTTTTTTCAGATTCTCATTGTGATACTCACGGATTTGAGTTTACACTCATTTTTTAGCTCCAATCTGCTTCTTAAGCGGCATCATTATTGCGAATATTGAGCGATAATAAAAAAGAATTTTACCATGCAGTTAATAGAAATTATAACCGACGTTCTGCTCTACGGCGGCTTTTTATTACTTATAGTCATTCTCGTTTCATTCTTCCTTTCAAGAACAAAAAGGGAAGAGCCGGCTGAAATCAAGAGAGTGGTTATTCATCAAAAATTACAAATGCCGCGCGTGATTAATTATGATCAGGCAATGATCCGGAATCAGGTACCAAATGCACCGCAGATACATTTCATAAATCATCAGAAAGAATTAAAGGTTGTTCGCAAACCTACTGTTACGGAACGGCAAGCACCGGAAAATATTTATGAGCGTGAACGCGAGAAAACTTCCCCAAGAGTTACTAACGAAAACGGTCAGCGATACACTATTGTTAATGAAGAGCAGCAGAAGGGAAAGAAAGCGCGCGTAATAAATTTTTATCTATAGTATTTAATATGCCGACCTGAAAATTTTTTTAATGTTTCTTCCATGAAATAAAAAATCCCGTGTACTTTTATTGCACACGGGATTTATTTTTTGCCGCGACTTTGAAGGCTGCCAAAACCTTCAAGGTTCGGAAGTTCTAAAAAGTTACGCTTTCATTCTTTCGCCTTTTTCTTCTTTGATGAAAATCCACGCAACAATTTTACCGATATCAATCGTTTCGAAATTATTCCAATATTTTTTTGTACGCACATGCATTGAGCTAGTATCGATCGGTTCGATAGATTCGGCTTCTTTAACAATCGTATTCAATCTTTCTTGCCAAACTTTCATATTCCCTTCGCGCAAATCAAACCAGCCGTCGTGTGCCCACATATTTATATTTTGAGGAGTAATGTCCAATTCGTTGTCGCCTCTAAATGGAGGAATTTTTACATCGTTGCCGCGAAGTAAAGATTTTCCATCGGGAAATAGAATCGGAATTGCAATCGAAACAATTTCGTTTCTTAATTTGGGATTGTTCTTCAAATATTCGAAACATTTTTCGGAAAGAACTTTCGGAGACTGCTGTAAAATTTCTTTCATAGATCCGAAATTTAATTTCAGCAGATTAATTTCGTGCAGAAGTTTTGATAATCTGGGCGGACCGAGCAATTCAAAAGCAACGCTGTTTACGTTGTGAATCTCTTCGAGTTCGGAAAGTTTTTCTACTGCTGCATGTTGCATAAATCCGGCACGGTAGCTTGGTTCCAAAGTAGCATTATCAAGTGCATTGATAATATCATGCCCCGTATTGCCGCCGCGAATTTCTCTGATTGCGTCAACGGCAATTTCTTCCGGTGTAACATATTCCATTTGTCCTTGTGCAGTGATCGCTTCAAACTCTCCGCGCGAAAATGTTCCGTTCTCGCCGGTATCAATAAAAACGGATTTCAAAGATTCACCGGTTGAATTAAATTTTTTATTCAGCTTCAATTCTAATTTATCTTTTAACGTAACAGCCTGATCGGGAGAGATGTCATAAACTTCAATCGGCTTGCCGTGTTTTTTTATTTCGCCGAACTCGATTCGTTTCCATCCGATTGCTGCAGTTGGTTTAATTTCTTTTGTGATTGCTCCTTCGGGCGTTCTTCCCATCAAAAATAAAAGGAGTGTGTGCGCACCGGCTACTGCCGATTTACTCAAAAGCACACGCGACGGTTTTTCTTCGCTGTGTGTGTAAGGAATGTTCAACCCCATTCCGCCGGTTCCGCTCGTTCCGATCTTTATATAAATTTTTGTCATGGCTTCGTTCATAGAGTTATAAAGTATTTGCACGTGCCTGATTAATTGCGGAATGTACATTGTGCAAAGAAGCTTCTCCGTTTCGTCTGCCAATTCTTCAACGGCAGCTTGTTTTTCAATTGTCTTTTTAATTCTGTGATAAGTAGTGTAAACATCCTGATATGCAATGCCGGTTGCTGAGTTGATGCAGTCGATTATTATTTCAGGTTTGTATTCCGCCAAAAGTTTGTAGATTGACGAACAGTGCAGAACTTCTTGGCTCAGGTCTTCCATTGTGTCTTTAATAAGAATTTTTCTTTTCACCGGATCTTCGAGCAAATCCAACCGGTTCATATCCTTGAAATCGTTACGGACAAAAATATTTCCCCACCACGGCACGAAATAATCATCGGGCAGATTTGAAAATTCTTTTTTCAGTCTCTCAACTTCTTCTTCGGCTTCTTCTTTCTTTAATGAAGTAACAACAATTTTCTTCGGTTTTTCTGGAACAAGTTTTCGTATCACTGCATTTCCTACTAAGCCCCATCCTCCTAATACTAACACAGTTTTGTTTTGAATATCCATGATGCCTCTTCTCGATTTTTGGATAAATTTGTATCAGCAAGTTACAGCTTGCTGTTTTGCTCTGCAAGGAATTTAGTTTAGCCAAAAGCGTGATAATTATGGCTGGTTAATTGATAAAGGAACTCGTCTTTCTTAAATTTGCACACCAAATTTTTAAAGAAAAATCGGCGGTATAAATGAGAATTTGCGACATCTTAAAACAAGAGAAAATAATTTCTTCGATGAAAAGCAGAGACAAGAATGAAATTATTAACGAATTAATTAACATATTTAAAGATGATGAGAGAGTTGTTAACATAGAATCGATGAGAGATGCGGTTCATGAACGTGAGAAAATCATGTCAACCGGCGTTGGAAAAGGTTTTGCAATACCGCACGCAAAAACAAACAGTGTGAACGATATTGTTGCCGCTTTCGGTAAAATTGATGAGCCGATTGATTTCCAAGCTCTTGACGGACAGCCTGTTAATCTTGTTTTTTTACTTGTCGGCAAAGAAAATTTGGTTGGACCGCACATTAAACTGCTGAGCAGAATTTCCAGAATGATGAACAAAGAAGAATTTAGAGAATCACTTCTGAAAGCACAAACCGCCGAAGAGATGTACAATCTTTTTGAGAACGAAGAAAAACAATACTTTGAATTAACTTAATACCGGATACTATTAAATGATAAAAGCCGTTACCGGAACAAAAGATATTTTGCCCGCCGATATACCTTACTGGAGACATCTCGAAAATATTGTTACCGCTACAATGACGAGATTCAACTATAAAGAAATTCGTACGCCGGTATTTGAGGATACATCTCTTTTTGCCCGCGGCATCGGCGAAAGTACCGATATTGTTAGCAAGGAAATGTACACATTTATCGATCGGGGTGGCGCGAGTTTAACTCTAAAACCGGAAATGACTGCCGGTGTTGTGCGTGCTTTTGTTGAACATTCACTCGATAAAAAACAAAGTTTGAATAAGCTCTTTTATATTTCGCCGATGTTCCGGCAAGAAAGACCGCAAGCCGGAAGGTTTAGACAGTTCCATCAATTTGGCGCCGAAGCATTGGGCAGCAACGATCCCTTGCTCGATGCCGAAATGATAATTATTGCATATGATATTTTTGTTCAGCTTGGCTTGAAAAATTTGAGCGTTAAAATTAACTCGCTCGGCGTGCCGGAATCGCGCGAGAAGTATAAAAAAATATTGCGCGAATTTTTACTGCCGCATTTCGAACAGTTGACAAACGAAAGCAAGAAAAGATTCGATACGAACATTCTTAGAATTTTTGACAGCAAAGAAGGGCAAGATCAAAAAATTTTGGTAAATGCGCCGCTCTTGATTGAACATCTCGATAATGAAAGTCTCGAACATTTTGAAAAAGTAAAATCAGCGCTTTTATCTTCGAACATTCCTTTTGAGATTGATCCGAAACTTGTGCGAGGATTGGATTATTACACTCACACAACTTTCGAAGTTGTAAGCGGCAGTGTCGGTTCGCAAAGCGCACTCTGCGGCGGTGGAAGATATAATTTGCTCGTTAAAGAATTGGGCGGACCCGATATTCCCGGTGTTGGATTTGCTTCGGGAATTGAACGCGTTTTGCTCGCGTGCGAAAATGAAAAATCTTTACAAACAAGCGCCGATCAAATCGATATTTATCTCGTAACTATAGAGAAAAACCTTTCTTCATTTGCATACAAAACCGCAGTTGAGCTGCGCAGAAAAGGTTCACTTGTGGAAATGGATTATTTATCGAGAAGCGTTAAAGCACAAATGCGCGAAGCAAATAAATTCAATGCAAAATATGTTTTGATGATTGGCGGCGATGAGTTTGCAAAAGGTGTTTTACTGTTAAAAAACATGTCTTCGGGCGAACAAATGGAAATTATGAAAGAGGATTTTGACAAGATTCTTTCAACAGTGAAAGGAAAATAATTGTCGTTACGCAGACCAAAAGAAATTCCTAAAATTCCGAAAACCAGAAAGAAGAAAGCACACGCTGCTTTAACGGCGATCCCGCTTAAAAAACCCGATAAACTTGAGTACATCTGCAAAGCTTATTACAAGTATGATGAAAAACTTCAGAAGCAGTTTTGTGTTTTTGAAATAGAAACTGTTGTAGAGTTTACAAGTTTTGCATATGAAATTTCTGTTGATCTAATCCGCGAAAAAAATATTTTCTATTTCATCATTACCGGCTTGAAAGCAAAAATGGATGCCGTGCCGAATATCCAGCCGGCACGCCAGGAATTGTTTTTCGAAGATTTGATCGGAGATTACACAATCAATGTTTTGAAACAAGATGGCGCAATCAATTCTGCCGATTATCATTTCAACATTTTCAAAAAAGAAATTCTGCTGAAAAAAGAATACAAACCCAAAAAGAAAAACAACCGCCTCTTTTGCAAATTTGAAGTTGCAAACGATGAGTTTACATTTTCGGAATAAAATTCTGTCCGTGCTAAATACGGAAAGAGGAAATTGTGAATAAAATTTACGGACGTAAATCAGTACTTGAAGCAATTAATGCCGGTGTCGAACTCGAAGTAATTTATGTTGCCTTCGGGCAGCACGGAGATGTTATTCACAAAATTTTTTCTGCCGCAAAAAAAAATGAAATTAAAATCACACAACTTTCCCAGCAGAAATTCGAGCCGCTTGCCGAAGGCTTGAACTCGCAAGGCGTCGTTGCTATAAAGATTTCCCACAAATATTTTGATGTTGATGATTTAATTGCCTCATCAAAAAAATCAAAATACCCTTTATTGTTACTGCTCGATTCAATTCAAGATCCGCACAATCTTGGCGCAATTTTAAGAACTGCAGAATGTGCCGGAGTTGACGGCGTAATCGTAACAACAAATCAAAGTGCGCCTATTACCGGAACAGTAGAAAAAATTTCTGCCGGCGCAGTTTCACATCTTAAAATTGCCAAAGTATCCAATCTCAATAATCTTATCCGCGAACTTAAAGAAAACGGATTCTGGATGATCGGAAGCTCACTTCAAAATGCAAAAGAATATCAGCAAGTCGATTACAAAATTCCGACTGCGCTTGTTTTGGGCAATGAAGAAAAAGGAATCCGCAGATTGATTGCCGAGAATTGCGACATGCTTGTAAAAATTCCAATGCACGGCAAAGTTGATTCACTCAATGTTTCTGTTGCCGCCGGCGTTTTACTCTTTGAAATTGGACGGCAGCGACTTATCTAAGCGTTTGAACGACCACTACTATAAATATGTTACTCAAATAATACTATAAATGAGTAATAACCGGCGCGAAAAACGAGAAAAATTTCCATTTGGATAGAGAACTGATCTGCTACCTAAAGTCTGCCTTTAAAGCATACTTTATTAACTCGCAATTAAGAGCCTTTTAACCGACCTAAAAACTCCATTTATTCTACAAGTGTACCCAGTCCAAGATTGTTAAGTTGGGTTATTACGTTTGCTGGTGTATCGGTGAAGTTATATGTGTCGGTCACAGTTTGTGTTGCCGGATTAGTTGGTAGGTTAATATTTCTGCTAACATTTACATGTAAGCTAATCTTTCCGCCATCAACTGCAGTAGCGTTGATATTTGCGGAAAGATTACCTGAACCAAGTGAAAGGTTTGTTAAATCTAATTTCATTTTTTTTACTCCTCTTCTAAACGATTATTGAAACTGTCTTAACTCCCTCAAAAACTCTCATTAACCGGCGTAACAACTTCGCGGGTTTTCGAGTTGTTGAACACGGCTTTCACGACCTCTCTTTGTTCGGCTTCTGGCTTCAGCAAGTTTTCTGCTCCGATACCAACTTTATGAATAGTCCCGTCATCTTCAACAATCCTGTAAATAATGTCAATCAGTTCATTGTTGGAATTGTAGTATTCTTTGCGCTCTGTTATTGTTGCCATAATTTCCTCTAAATTTTATACAACCGTAAATATGAACCTTTGAATAATATTGTACCTGTTGTATTTGCTGCATATTGTGCCCATTTAATTTGCAGATTCATTGTCCCATAAGTTCCAGTGGTTAGCACACCTCTAATCCTAAAGGTGCGTCCGGTTTGCATTATCGATGAATTCCACCAGTTCCAGTTTGGGATTGAACTACTGCCAATAGCAGTGGTTAAATCTCGATAATATCCATAATTGGAATCATTTTCTAAAGCCACACCAGAAATGGTTGAAACACCCTTGAACTGTGCGTCACCACCAGGTAAATCCCAATTAACTTGTAAACCATTTTGCACAGATTGCCCATACAAAAATAAATCAAAACAATAACTTGTCGAGAACGGCAAGTTAGTTAATAATAAATGATCATCGTTTTGTAAAGTAGCGCTGTTTGTGACAGTTTCATCTACGATTTTTATTTTTTCTAACGGCAGCCCTGCTAAGCCGCCGAGTACCGTTAGCTGGTTTACGATCTCAACATTATTACCCGGTTTAATACGCAAAGCATCTGCACCTTGCAAGCCGAAAGCAATCATTGTATTAGTAGATGTTGTTAACAACGCTTTCTTTGTTGCCGCACCGGGTGCAGAGATATTGACTTTAAGATCTTGATCAATGCCGTTCGAACAATTTAGAATATCGCCTTCGCCGCGTGCATCTATTACCGCCAATGGATTATCTGTTCCGATACCGATTGCAGTACCGATCGGTGAAAGCAGAGACTTGATCTTTGCAAGCGTTAGATTAATCCATTTGTCATTAAGTAGGGACACTATAACCTCTCATTATGCCTATGCAAGTTTCGAATAACTAATTCGCAACACATCACCGGCTTCGAGCAGTACATCAAGACCGAGACCAGACCAGCTTACTTCCTTCGTCGCAGTATTAACCGAAAAATCTGCACCGTTATCTTGTGCACATCCGCCGACTACATCGAGCTTAACATAACTTGCATTCACGGGTGTGTATGTCATTGTCACTTTTTTGTCTGTAATGTTCTGCGCTGTTAGCGTGAATTCTTCAACTACATCTTGTTCCGACTGTGCGATACCACCTATATCGAGCCATGTTGTTGTGGTCGGGTCGTAGGTGTATGTTCTGTCGTTCGACTTCAGCACAAGTGTCCACCCGTCTTCCGGCGGTGTGTAAGTTGTAACTCCATCCTTATACTGATAAATGTAATTTTGATTCACACCATCAGTTACAATGTAACGATCACCGCTCAGCGGAGTAAGCAAATTTATTTCTGCTTGCGTTTTGAAATCGATCGCCGGTTCTTTCCATTTCAAACCGGCTATTGCATTGTCAACATAAGTAATAGATGCTTTTTGCGAAAGCTCATTTGATACCTTTGATGAACTCCAAAGATTGTCAGCCGCAGTGGTTGTATCGTTTACTTTCACTTCAAGACCGTCAACTGTTTTCTGCATTACACCGCCGCTTTTTATCTTTACTTCCACTTCTTTTGAGGCGTTGGTTTTCAGTGTTTCTGCGTTCTTCTTTACGAACCTTCCATCAATGATCGACATGATTTTTCTCCTTCTTAATAGTAAACTTTTATTTTATCACCAACTTGTAATTTGCTTTCCAGTTCGAGTCCGTTCCAGATTAGTTTACTGCCGTCAACAATATCGTAATCAATTCCGTATTCAATTGCGATGCCCACATTTTCAACAAGGGCTAAAATCTTTTGTTTATTTGAAACGGTTGAAAGCCCGCTAATGATGATGAACTTATTGTCAATATCCACTTGCGAAAGTGTATGTGAATAAATATCCCCAAAACCGGCATAGATGTTAACGTCACCGCTAACGGCTTCCAGTTGGATTACTTCCTCTTTTGGGAATTCCAGAACGATCGGTTCTTCTTCTATCGTTAAGTCAATATTAAAATCTGTTTCAGCCAAGTTTAATTCCTCTCGTCATCACAGTGCATTTACCATCGAACCATAATTTCGGTTTAGTGTTTGAATATACTATCAACAATTCTATACTTTTATATTCGCCGGCTTTAATATCGGTTTTGGAACTGGGTATATGCCATGTCATTTGTCCGGGGCTTATTTCAATCTCGCCGGTTGAAAGTTTTAGTTCTATTATTTTCTCGGTTGATTTTTTTGTCTCCTTCACCTCGAGAATTATCTCCGTAACATTCACCCAGTCAAAACTAACACCGTTTTTCTTGACGATGAACACTCTGTCGTAATGGTCACCTTGCCTGAGTACAAGATGAACAGATAACGAATTATCGAAATCTAAAACCATGTTTATTCCTATTGTAAATCATCCGTTATAAAATCGTCCAACACACCAAAGTCAATCTCAGCCGGTAAACATTTTTCTTTATCGAGTTTACTTAGTTTTATCGGGTTACATTCAAGTTCAATTTCAAGATTGAGCAGCTCAATTAACCTTTTGTTGAATTCTTCCTTCTTATCACCGAGATCATAAACCACTCCAATTATTTTTTCACCTTTTACCGTTGTTCCATCTATCTCGGCAATTATCTCATCAACTTTGCTTTGTTCCGTTGCATTGATAATTTCCATTTTTGTTTCTAACTCATCACCGGATTTGAGTTTTATTTTTTTGTTCGTTGATAGTTCCTCTAATAAACTTTTATGCTCTGCACTAAAATCACTCAAAGCTTTTTCGATTGATTTGCTCAATTTCCTTTGTATATCATAACGCAGAGATACACCTTCGGCTTTATGGGTTAACAATGCTTGCAATGCCGGGTTCTTTTCGCTTATTTCTATTCCATTTGCTGTATGCTTGAATAGTTGATAATGCTTGATTTTAATGTTGCTCATGTTTGTTCTCTCTCTTTTTTTTTTTATTCTGTGTTCTTCGCTCTATGTTCTACTCTCAGAAACCTGTAGTTTGTGTTGCTTGACTAAAGGCGTTTCTTCCCGTTGTTAAAATGATATTGTCAACCTTTAATGGATATGTTGCATTATACGTATGTCCTTCCACAGTCCACCTGTACAATTTCTCTGTACCTAATCCAGTTTGTATTTTGCACACTCCGAACAGAGCATAAGCTTGTGCAACTCCTTTGTTGTGTGAAACAAAACCATCCGCAATGAATGACGGGTTGCTGCCTGCTTTCATCTTCAGCGTTGCTACCTTCAATTTGCCGGTTTGCTTTTTCACTTCAATGTTTCTCCAAAACAGATTTACTTCATGACATTTTAGAACACTAATGTCCAATGATTCGAACATCTCCATATCCCGGACCTTCATCCATCCGCCTCCGGAAAGGTTAACAAACAACGGATGCTCACCTGTGACTCTTGTAATGCCATTAAGCAAAAAATATTCTTCCGCTTCGGCAGTAATTATCTCATCAATTTCCGAAATCTCAATACATCTTTTTTCTTCATTAAAGGAATAAACTTGATTATTTTTTTTTAGTTCATACAAAAATTTCTCGCCGGCTGGCGTTGAAATAATTGTATGGTAATAATCGAAACAAGATGTTGAGCCGTCACCAACAGTAACAACGTTCGAATAGGTTGCTGTCTCGTAATTACCAATTGTACTGTTGTTATCAGGATATTGATTTGTGCGCTCCAACTTCAAACGCACATTGCCGGTAGTAGTTGCAGTGCCGCTTATCCATGCTCTATAAATTAATTGAACGGTTGTTTCGTTCGGTAAAAAGAAAACCGAACCTTGTTTTATAGTTGAATACGAAGTAGCGGTGATTGTATTAACAGCGTGGTCACTAAAAAATACACGACCGATATTTTTCATGTCAGCATAAACTTGATCGCTGTTAAAGAGTGTATTTCCGGCGGCATCAGTCGCAACTATCTTCCCATCGGCTTGCACATAGAATCTCGAATTGTTCCCAATGCTGTCGGTTGCGCCAGCAAAAAAACATTTCGTCGTTAACGCTGAAGGTTTTTGCATGCCCGTATATTTTGAACTGTTCATACCATATAAAGTAGTAGTATCAAAATTCCAACCGGCAATCATCGCGGTCAAAGTACCACTGGACATATTTTTTGTCACCTGGAATAATGGTTCGGTTGCACTGTTGAAAGGATCGTGAGCAAACGCAATCCCGAATTCACTTTTGAAACCAGCTTTAAAATAAACATGACCCATCGATACGAACATCGGGAACTGGTTATCTGCGATTGCAATTGTCGGATAATTACCGCCACTCCCAGAGATAGAAATGCTCCGTGCGGCGAGCGATAAATATTTTGTATTCGGTGATGTACCGATTGTCTTTGTCATCGAGTATTGGTTGATTAACCACTCACTGATCGATGCCGCGCCGGCAGCATCCCATGAGATATTATTGTTAGCAAGGAATCCCGAACCGTCAGTGTTTAACTGAATCTTCGCTGTTGTGCCAACTCTCAATTGGATCGCTGTTGAAGTGATGTTCACATTTGCATCGCTCACACCGGTCTTGCCAATTGTTGTTGTTGCACCGTATGTTGCAAGTACTGTTGAAGCTGTTCTAATTGATAAAGAAGTTGAATCAATTAATGTGTTATATCCACTTGCATTACCGATCGTAACTGAATCAGAAATCGGATCGATAATTATCCTATCGAAAGTGTTATTCCTGAATCGAAGTGCAGTTCCGTCAAAGTACATGTTTGCTTTGGACGCTGATAAAAATCCGACACGCAGTATTCCACTTGAAGATGTAAAATCAAAACTTGTTGTTGCCGCACCGCCGATATTCGTTCCAAGTTTCATATCGCCCGATGTTGTGATATTCACTGTTGTTGTACTGCCGTCATAAATATCAAATGGAATATTATGGAGTTGGAAAGTTTGATTAGATGCGCGCAAGTATTTGTCATTTATTCCAATACCCGAACCGAGAATAATTCCGTATTCATTTGCAACGCCGGTGATGCCTCGCAGATTTCCGGTTCGTGAATGTATCGTGTAATTACCCGGCGTTGAGTTCCATGTTGCAATTTGTGTGTAAGGACTGTTCTGCCCCCAGCTCCCATCGATAGCATTTGATTCAACAAAACCATTTCCTGATATACCATAATCAAGTGCAAGCGTCCCGGCTTTAATCGTTCCGCTTCCTGTCCCGGGCACCGATGAATGTCTCGTAAATGTGTACGCTTGTGTTTTTGTCGAAGTATCAAAACCACTCGCGCCGTAACTCGTATCGAGATTAACTGTACCCCATGCATCACTTATTGTTAAACTTCCGCTTGTGCGTGAAAATTGTCGTAAGCGAATTAAGTCACCGTTCTGAAATACTGCGGCAGTTTCAAATCCGGCAAACGACTCAACTATCAGTCTCGAAGAACTACCGGCAGTTGGCAGCGAATAATCGCTCGCAACTTTTGCAACACTCTTACAAATTATTTGGCTGCCAGCGAGTGCTTGTTCTAGGTCCGCAATGAAAGCTTTCGCGTGCATCTCATCCACGTACAAGTATCTGAAATCTGCTTCGCCGGAATTGTTGATCTTCCACTTCGATAATTGAGATATATAATTCGGATGCTGAAGATCTGACGAGATGTTACTTGTGCCGGTCCCTTGAATCGTTGCAACACCCGACAAGGTTAAATTTGCAAATTGCGGGTTCGCGCTTGTGTGTATATCTTGTATTGTATTCAGTGCGTTTATGGTTACCCTCAGATTCGTTGCACTGTAATTCAATCCTAATGTTAAATTCGCTGTAAGATTTCCGCCGCCGGAAAGTGGGACTGTTGTGTTAATAGTTCTATCAGCTCTCACTGCATCGGTTGGCAGCGTTGCTTGATTTGATAGAGTGAGTTGTGCAAATGTTGGCGCCGAAGTACTTGCAATATCTTGTATTGTGTTCAGCGCGTTTGCGGTTACCTTCAGATTCGTCGCGTTGTAATTGATGTATTGCCCGTTGATAGCCGTTGCGTTCCATGTACCTTGAGTCAGCGTTGCAACTTTTGTAAGCGAAGAATTTATAACAGTCACTCCAAGCGTAGTCGAGGAGAGAAGTTCAACGTTGTTAATCTTAAACAGTCCGCCGGCTTGCAAACTAATGTGTTGATTAAACGACCAGTTTGTACCGTCATAGATAATTGTAGCGAGATCTGAACCGCCCGAACCGGAAACCGATATTCCGGAGTTAATTGCTGTTGTGTTGTCACCGCCGACATTTAGATTAATAATTTTATCAACCACATTTAACTCTGTAACATTAACTTGATTGATATTCCCGCCAATATAAATATCGCCATCAACAGTTAAGTTACCCGTTATTTTTTGGTTACCGTAAACCTTCTGCATGAAACTTGCATCAATCGCTCCTCCAATTGCAGAATAACCGTCTATCTTTTGATTTCCGGTCAACCACGAATCACCGTAAATTTTTTGTTTATACAATGCGTCAACTTCACCGCCGATTGCCTGAACACCGTCTATCTTTTGATTTCCTAAAATCCATTCATTTCCGTAGTTCTTTACTTTATAGATTAGATCCGGTGCCCCGCCAAAACCGATCCGCGCAAACTCGGTTGTGGTACTTGTTTTTTTAATATCTTGAATCGTCTCGAGTTTATTATCAAGAGAGAGCTTGAAGTTATCCGAGTAGTTTAGTTGGACAACAGAGCCGGCTAATTCAATCGGTTGTTGTGCAGTTATCGAAATTGTTACACCGCCTCCGGAAGAGGAACTTGTGCTGTAGGCTGATATTGAGTTATATTTTTCTAAACTCAAAACAGCGCGCGCTTGTTGATAATCATAATCGTATCCGGTAACACTCACTAATTCAAAATTTGCAGCCGCATTCGTTTCGTTTATTTCACTGCTTAATATAAAATACCGCTCACCGTTCAAATCTATTAAATCGAGTAGTTCCCACTCGTACATGTCATCTTGAAGTCGTGTTGAAAGATTAAAATAGAAATGTCGCTTGCCGTAAAAGTCCATTACTTCAGTTGCAACTGTGAGCGCATAAGAATCAAGAGCAGTTTGTGTAAACTCAACAGTGCTCGGTGCTACAATCTCTATTTTTATTTCGTTACGTGGCTGAATGCCCGGGTATTTTTTTACAGTTGCTTTACCTTCGAGAGTAATCCCATTAACAAGCTTCCCACTCTTTACGGTTACAGTTACTGCGTCTGCAAGTTTATCCCAAAAATATTTTTTCTTGCCACCGCTCTTCTTCGCAACTGGAGTAAATGATCGAACAGTACCGGAAGAGATTGTACTCTTTTTTTGTAAAACTAATTCGCCGTTCTTATTGAAGAAAACATAACACTGCATCGAACCGGCTAACATTCTCAAAGCATCGAGCGGATGCATTCCGAAAGGATTTTCGTCAAGTAATACTGAAAAATAGTCGAGAGAAATTGGGAAGGTAGTCCCACCGGTTTTATTAACAATTGTAATATTCCCCCAAACCTTTTCTACTATGGCTTCTATTATTTTAAGAGCATCGTATGCGACAATTTCCCAACCGGCGACATATTGAGTGATTCTGCCGGGGAACTGATATTTAGTAATTGGAAAATCTGTTCGATACTGCTTTATGTAAATATCCTGTGCATTGAACAGATCGCTCCACCAGGTTGAATTTGTTTTATTGATTGAATCAACTGTTCCACTTTTGTCCTGGTCTGTTGTTGCTGCGTACCAGTTCTGATAATTAGTTCTTATTCCATAAAAAACTTTTCCATCCTGAAATGTTGGGTCGAAATATTTGAACGTGATTAATCCTTGTGCATATTCACTTTCTTGCTGACCTCTTAAAAAGTGTATCTGAATTGTTTCGCCAAGTTTGGGAGTATTCGTGTTAATAGTTTGTCTTACTAATCCACCGCTATTTGTGTAATACAAACTAAAATCATTTGCATCCCAAAACTTTTCATAAGTAATCTGATTGCATTGCGAATCTGTGTTTACATCATAAAGGACATTTCCGCTCGTTCTAACTGCTGTCTGTGTGATAAGACTAAGTGAAGATAATTTATCCAGCACATTGAAACTGATTTTCTTTTCTAAGTCGGGCCACTCAATTGTTGAAAAATCACAAAGACCCTCAAATAATTTTGATGTACTTCGATCAGACTTTATCCCGTGCAATTCAAAGATGTACCGTTGGACTGCAGAAAGGTTGCCGCCAAATGCATTGTAAACCGGATTGCTGCCACCTTCATAATCAAGTGTTAAACCAAGTTTATCGAACACTATAATACCGGCTTCACCCGGGTTCTTCGATTCGATCCGTCTCTTCACACTGCCGACATTGAACAGCGCCGTTTGTGGTGTCCAAGTTTCAAGCGTTCCGTTAATTCCGTTTCTAAATTTCAGCTTCGGCATTCTAATCATCTACCTGTTCTTTGTTCGTAATCATAGTATTGACCAACTTTCAAAGCTTCATCATTATCGAAATAAGCTCGTGTTGGTCGTGATGCGAGATATTCAATCCTATCACTAAGAATCCTTACTTGCTCTATCAATCTTCCGTTATCATTTCCGGTTCCACCATTGAAATAATTTCTAACTTCAAATGCAGTTCGTGTAACAAGCTCAGCCATACCGCTTGCATAATCTTCCGCCGGTGCAATAATCTCCATTCCTTTTTCACCAACAATAGCGCCGCCTCGTGCGTAGCCTTTCATTGTTGTATCTTGTTTCATAATATTTGCTGCGTTCGCTATGCCCGTACCAATTACAGCAGCTGTCATAAATGGAGCGAGTACCGGACCAACACCAACCGGTGGTGGTGCATATAAAGCCATTACGCCTTTGTAGGTTTCTATCATCACTTGAGTAGTGGCTAATAGCTTATAGGCTGCTGTGTGCTTACTAAAAAGACCTGCAAGTTGGCCAAGCATTTGTGATGTCTGTGAAAGTGTGTTCAGCTGTGACTGCCTGTCAATCGCTTCACGTTGATGAGTATAATAATTATGAATATTTGTTTTTTGTTCTTCGGTGGCGCCGTACATTTCTGCACGTTTCACCGACAATTCTTCTTCTACTTTTAATTCTTCTTTTTGTTGTTCGTAAGGGTTAGCTTCAGCTTTTGCCTTAAATTGATCGAAGAATTTCTTTCCTTCTTCGGTGTTCTTAATACCTTCAATTTGTGCCGCGCCAATTTTTAATTCCAGCGCTGCGCGTTTCTCCGGATCGGTTTCTAACTCTAATAATTTTTTGTAATGGTCAATTCTAAACTGGAGAATTTCCGCGTTTGTTTTTTTCTCAAGCTGCATCTTCTGTTCGGCTAACTGAAAATCCAAATCCAGCATTTTATCATCATGGTCTTTCTTCAGCTTTTCGGTCTGAACGTCCGCTTCACCCTGGGCAATCTGTTTTTCCAATTCTATGTTTTTAATTTTCTGTTCATCAGCCGGTGTTTTTGCTTTCTTGGTCTGTAATGTTTTTTCTTCGGCATCAAGAGCTTCTAACTTCGCGTTTTTCAATTGCTCAATTATTACTAATTCTTTTTGGTAATCCGAAAGTTCTTTATCTTTCTGAATACCTACTTCAATAATTTTTCCTTTCAGCTCTTCATACTTTGCTTTTTCACTTGCAAGTGAATTAATGCCGCGTTCTTTATTCTCATTATTCTCGTCGCCGTTTATAAATTTTATCCTATCATCAATTTTCTTTAGTTCATCCTGGTATTGTTTTAATAAGTCCAAGCTATACGGAGCAACTAATCCATCATCAATATTTTTCAACTTCTTTATTTTTTCATTTAATTCAGTACGCCGGTTTTCTAATTTTTCCAGATCGCCCATATTATTTTTTATCGCAATTAAGGTATCAAGCTGTTCCTTTAGCTTTTTCCCACTTTCGGATGTAAATATTTGTTCGGGTCCAATACCAAATTGAGGAATTCCTTTAGAAATTACGTAAGGTTCTGTAGACAATTTTCCCCGTATTTCCATCTCTTTGGAGTCAAGTTGTTGCTTGCTTAATTTCTGATATGATTCTCTTAGCTTATCAATTTCTTCTTTTTGCATTTTTACTTCAGCTGTTGAATCACCTGTGAATTTTGCTAATATTTGCATCGCAAAAACAACAGCATTTATACCCAGCAATATACCGCCCGGTCCTTTTATACTTTGCATAAAAGCTTGACCTAAAGTCATATTAAGCCCGGATGCTTCCTGCTTTGCATATTGCATGTACTGCACAACCATAGGAATATTATTACCAATACTTCTCAAACCCATTTGGTAATTAACGAGGAACATGTCAGCGTCTGAAACCAAATAACCAAATTGACCCATCGCATTATTCATCGAGTTCATACCTGGTATTACTTTTTGTTGCGCGCCGCCGAGTTCATTATGCTGTGTTATTAATTGTCCGTATGCAGATTTTAGATTTGTTGATGCAGCAACTTTTTGTTTCCACGCTTCGCTGTTTATAGCAAGTGTTTTAACTTCTGAATCTAAAGATTGTATAACATCATTTATTGCATCTGCAGAAAGCCCTTGGGTGAGAATATATTGCTTTAATTGTTCTGTATTCTCTTGTGTCATCAAACCATATTTCTGCGCTTCAACATTTAGATTTTGAAAAGCGGGAGTCTGATCGGTTGCTCTTATAACCGCTTGCACCTTTTCAAGTTCGGTTTCAATTTCTTTTATCTGTGCAAGTCTTCTGGTGTATTCTTCACCGCCGATCGGTACACTTTGGAATTGTGTTTTTAAGTCTCTAAGACGTTCAACTAAATCTTTGATAGTAACATTAACGCCGTCAAAATTCTTTCCTAAATTTTGTCCTAGACCGGCAAAGGCGCCAATCTGCGATATTGATTGATTGGCAGTTTTTGCTTCATTACTTATGTCATTAAATTTTTTAGCAATGTCTTGTATCGATGCTTTTATTTTTTCATTAGTTGCCTCAGCAGCTGCGCCGGTCTCAACGAATTCGCCTTTCGTAAGATCGAGCGTAGCAATAGCTTCCTTGCCATCGATCATCAACTCAAATATCAATTCATTATTTGCATTTGCCATTCTTTTCTCTCGCCCTCTCCGTTACAAGGTTATTTTTTCTTATTCTTTTCCATTTTCTTTAACTGTGCTACCATTCCCAAAAGCTCATTCAATTTTTGCAGCCGAACCTGGTAGTAATAATCAAGAACAACTCTGCGTTTTGTTTTTCGTAATAAATTTCTTTTCGATGCATCCCCATCCGAAATAAAAAAGAGAATTGATTCCGTCTCACTCGTAAACAATTCTCCTTTCCATCTTGCCGCCTTGTAACCTTTCAATTCATCGAAGTCATTTGAAGCTTGCTTTTCTCTATCTCCGAGAGTTTTAAAAAGCCTGTTGTAATAATCCCTAATATTGCTTTCGATAAAAAAAAATCTGCCAGAATTTTTACTTGCAAAGATTCACGTGTCTTCCTAAATATTTCCGGGTTACAATATGAGCCGTTTTCATTCCGTAAAAGAATTGAAAGTGTTTTTAACATCTCTTCCGATGTAAATGAACCGCTTACTTTGTTTTGCTTTTCCTCCCTCTCATTGCCAAGAAGAGGGACCGAGGGTGAGGTCGAGAGTTTGCCATAGACAATATCAAGCCATTCTTTTTCGTCAAAGTCAAAATCATCCCACAAGTAATAAGTTTTACCCGCGATCTGATATTGCTTCCTCTCAATCTTTAATTCGTCTATTTCGTTTTTCATTTTATTTCTCTCGGTATAACTTTGCATGAGCCCGATCCCGATCAACAACATTGGGACGGGTTAAGCGGTTGTTATACCTTATCCGTTCGTTCCTTCTTTCATCGGGACAACCTTAGCAGCTTTGGCATCTTTCATTGCAATCTTTCCACCGAGGACAATTATTTTAGTTCCAACTTCAGTTAGCTCAAATCGGTTGCCAACTAACTCTGCTTCCATTCCAGTAACATTGCATTCATAACCTTCTTCTGTTTGCGGCAATGTACCAATGCACACAGATGCATAAAGTTTTTGTTCATTGTTTTTCCCAAAGACTCTCAATGCTTTGTTAGTTTTATCAGCCGTAAAAGGAATCTTTAATAAACTTTTAATTGTTGTTTTTTTACCTGTCCCGTCTTTGCTCTTAGCGGGGTCGGCTGATAGCGCTTCTTCAATGAAAACATCTATCGAAACCGCTTCTGTTTTATCCTTTGCCATTTTACTTCTCCATTCTCGATTATTTTATTCTACATTCTTCATTCTACACTCAACACTCAATACCCAATTTTAATCGTTCCACCGTTTAAGCCACCGTCATCGAGAACACCACCGTAAGCCGCACCAAATTGGAAGTCGTATTCGTACGGTCTAACTTTTCCTTCGTACGCAATTTTTAAAAATGTTTTATCATCGCCGTGTTCTATCTCTTCTACCGGCGTTAGCGCTCCCGGTGCGCAATCAAGAGCATCATAATTGCTTCCGTTGTTGCCTATCTTGATAATCAATTGCTCGTTGATGTTTTTATTCAACTGCGCAACTACTTTAGCAACTGTGGCGTTGTTTCCGGTGACTTCAATGTGAACGGTTGTATCTTTTACTCCCGGTTGTCCATCTCCATTGTCATCACCTTCACTTTTTATCGAGACCTTTACATCATCTCTTTCGTCAAGGTCAAATAACTCTGTATTTAATGGCGATTGTATTGCAAGAATTTTCGATCTGCGTTGTAAACTCCAGTCCTCGCCGCCCGGGTGGGTTATGCCAGCAACTGTTACTGCCGTTGCTGTTGAAGCGGAATCAATCAACGTTTTCATTATATCATAATCAGCCGCCCCTTTCAACGCTCCTTTCAAGTATCTCTTTTCAAGATCGAAACCGAACTCAAATGAAAGCCCCAATGATAACGTTGCAGCTGTGAATTTAAAAACATCTTCACTGCCGGAAGCAAAGCTCTGCTTCTCCGTCATCATCTGCACATCACAGTTACTGTTGATGTAATCGAAGAACGAGCGGAACATTTTTAATGTCGGCTGTTTGCTGTCGAATTCTAATGACGCAAGTTTTTTATTTCTGAAAACTCTGCCGCGCACATCTTTCGAAGTTTTGAAGTCGCTGATTTTTAGTGTTGCCTTTTCTTTCAAACCAATATAACTTGGATTTACCGGCCCACTTGCTAATGTGCCTTTGTTGCACAACAAAATTGATTTTATTCCCGGGATTGATCTCATTGTATCACCTTATTTATTTCTAAAACTTTCTTCTACAAAATCAACCGGTACTGCCATCGTTACAAGATACTTCCACACATAATCTTGTTCCTCGGCAAGTTCGTCTCGTACCGGGTAAACTTTATTTTCATAACTCGGCAGATGATTGAATATTTCGATGCCGGTAAGTGCATTCACAACAAAGTCAACATACTCTGCCGGCATCATCACATTGAATTTTTCTGAAGGTTGGATCGGATTATCGATGAACCGAATTATCGGCGCAACATTAATAAGCATTATTCGTTTCATCTGGACAACACTGCTATTAGTGGCACGTTCATAAGTAGAGCCGCCGTAGAGCAATCCTAAAACTCCGCGCGGAAGTTTTAATTTGTAGCCGTCAAGAGTAGTTAATCTTTCAATACCAACTTTATCTTGTTGTTCCAATTGTTCCAACGCCGGAAGAAGAACGTCCTCAAAAACTTTTATCGCTTCTCTTATATTCTCGATTTTCACTTCGCCCATTACTCTGTGCCCTTTGATCTATGCTCAATGCTCTTTGCTTTTTTACTCATTACTCTACGTTCGTCACGCTGCACTATTTTTCGGTACTTTTAATTTCAGGAACACAAGCAAATCCGAGATGAAGCCCCACGTTGAAAGACCGTTTGCCATAAACGTTGCAGCCAGACCGTAAATCAAGATGTAGTACCATTTAACCATCGCAAATATTCCAAACCCTAACAGTAATCCGGTACCGCTCAGAATGAAACTGACAATTGCACTCATAACTATTGTTGCAGCGCCGGCTGTTTTAATTATTTTTTTTGCATACGATGTGAAAAACAAAACTGCTGCAGATAGACCGCTTAACGAAGTGAACATATCGGATAAATCAACCGGTGACGGCTGATCGATCTGCTGTACTACTTCGTCTGCAGCTTGTGCAATTGACAACGGTGGTAATAAGAACAAACCGATTGCCGCTGCAATTAAAAAAAATGCGGGTGGAAAAATTTTCTTTTTCATTTTTTTTTGCTCCTCTTTGTTATTGAATTATAATTCATAACTGATTCCGATACCGGCATACACATCAAATGTTTTTGTAAAGGCTCCGACTCCAAACGATACGTTCGGACTAATCTTGAATCGCTCAAAAAAACTTTTCTTTCTTTCAACAATTTCTTTGTTGTTAATTTTTATCGTTGTCTCTTCCTTTTTGTTGAAAGATTTATGATTAATAACCAGGAGTTGCACAACTTCGGGCAGCGGTTTATTACTAAGAACCGCTGTGTGAACACTGATACTGTCAATCACAAATCCGGATGAATCTCTCGTCACAAAGTTTGTGTCCATATCACTCACATACGCATATCTTGAATCTGATCCTATGGAATCAGATTGAACAACGTCAAGGTCTCGATCTTGCTTTTCGCCCCCTAAGTTAGGTAGATGTGGTGTCTGGAATTTGACCAACAGATTTTTATAGACTGCATCAAGAGAATCAGCTAATATTTTTTTTATTTTTCCAACATGAACTGCCGTAAAAGTATTTTGCCTAACAGTAATTTTAGTTGTAGTTGTCTCTGTTGTATCTGATTCTGTGTTGGCAACTTCATACTTACTCGTACATTCTCGCGTTAAGAAAAAAGTAAATAAAGCCGTTATAACAATTGCAATTAATATTTTGTTACTGTCTTTCACTCTTTGTCCTCTGCTATTTGCTTTTCACTCTTCACTCTACATTCATCACTCTGCACTCTTTGCACTATCCTTTGAACAAATAAATTCCGTTGTGACTGATGTTCCGGAAATCTATATGCACCCAGCTAACATCCAATTCCATCGCACAGATTTCGTTAAACGGGAATTCGTTCTGATGAGCGATAATATACTTTCTCACTTCGTCTGCACTCATTTCCCTAACATTGAAATCAACTGCTCTTCCGAAGCGGTGCTGTGAATAGTCTGCGCCGGTTTTGTCCGCCGGTCTTCTTAATCCGCGAGAATCATAAGGTCCGCCAACATGCCAATTATTAATCGTGATCGGCTTATTGAAGTGCTCTCGAATTCCGTCGATTGTTTTTAGTAAGCGTACATCGAAGAACATCAACGCGCTTTCGCCGAACGTTGCGAAGGTCTCTTTATCAACAAGTTCTCTTGTCAAAAAATGTTTTGGTTTATAGAATTCTCTCATCGTCATTTCCTTTATCTATTTCTTTCAGCAGATTAATCCTCAATTCGATCTGCGTTTTCAAATCGCTCAGTTCTTTAATCGATTCTTCATTGCTTAACCGATCCGATTCAAATATTTTGTCAACCGTTACTAACGCATCTTTGTAAAGCCTATCCTTGACACTTCCTTTCGTCATGATTAATTATCCAGCTGTTCGTCATCGATTGTAACGAACCTTTCTTTCGTCTTTTGATTTAACGCTTCGGCAATCTTTTCAGCGATTCCTTTTCTTGCTTCTTCTTTTTTCAAATCGGCATCGCAAAATTGAATTAACACTTTTTCTATTTTTTTAGTATCAACTTTCATATCAGAACATCTTCCAGAAATTGTCACTAAAGTATCTGTCGCTTGCCGTTTTGTTTACTCTGATTTCTCCGGAAATCCCTTGCGTATCCGGTGCCGCCGGTTCAAGATCGAGAGTTGTTTCGCCGCGCTGTATTTGTTGTAATTGTTTTGTTGAATCGTTGAAAATTTTCTGCTCGCTTTCCGGCATACTGTCGCGCATTCTTCGTTTTTTAATATTGTAAATAACCATGTCATCGCTAATCGATTGAATCGTTGTCGAAGTCTGGCTTAAAGGAAGTTTATATCTCCCTCGTAGTGAGTCGTTAATTCCTTCTGCAACTTCATTTGCTATTTGACTAAACCTCTCAACAACCGGATCAGCCGGGTCAGTTAAATCGATTAGATCCTGCTGTCTCGATTCATCATCTAATAGTTGAATGAGAATACGCTGATCAATTTTTTTACTTATGCCGTCAACTGTTGAATAAGCCATTAGTCCTTACTCGTGATCTTGTTCTTGTTTATACTCTTATTTTTTTTATAGACTTTGAATATTACTTTGAACGCAAAGGCAACCCGGTGAAAAATATTTTCCGCACAAACCGTTTCGAGAACGTTACCAAGATTAATTTTATAATTCTTTGTTGCATATTTCCGGAGTTTCTTTACTAAACCGTTGTTCATATATTCCTCTTATAAAACTCGGGAGGTAAACCCGTGTCTTAAACCTCCACACAACTTTTCGGATGTACACAGTTTTTATGTTGCTGTCAGCAGATTTTAACCGCCTCTTCTTGCAAAACATCAGCACTCGAAGAAGTAACCTTTACTGATTGCATACCCTCAGTTAAAACGAATCCGCTATCTCATTGGGTTTAATATTAGTGTAGCACAAAGTATTGCACTCACTACATTTTTTTTTTAGAACAGAAAGGTGAGATGAAGAACTTCTCACCTTTTACTTTTTACATTTTATTTCTACGCGACCGTGGCGTAAATGTTTGCATCCGGTTGATGACAAACTGGAAGCGGATCCGATTCAACAATCAGATTCAATCCCGCTGGATCATCTTCTGCTTTGTCCTTTGAGAAATACTTAGCCATTGTTAAAGGGATTTCTTCGATTGCTGCAAAGTGAATTCTATTATCCGCAGAAGTAGAAGCAAGTATTACAACACCATCTGGAATAAATTGTTGTTCATTGCCATCAACGTCAGTATATGTAGCATCATACATGTAATGGACCATCCCGTCTAATTCGGCGGTTTTAATAGCTCCCATTTCTAAAACCAATTGATCAGTCTTAACATCACCAAGATTGATGTTTTTCTTGTCAAGATATTTTAGAACTTCCTCTGCTTTCAAGAACAATTCAAATGTTGTTGAATTATAGAGAACGATGGTTGGCACCTTGCCGCTTGCTTTGTATGCCTTGTTTCTCCATGCACGCAAATTGGCGAGTGGCGTACATGTAGTCGGCGCGTCCCACTTATTAGTGCCCGTAAGAGTTGGTTTATTCGCAGATGGCATGCCCATATCAATTGAGAATTGTAAATCTGGTTGAGTTATAGTATAACCACCGGTTAGTGCTTTCATACACATGAATTCGATTGTCCGGTCTATAATATCTTTCAAGTCTTTTTGTTCAATCGCAACTTTTTTCTTTCTTGCTTCTTCAACTGGATTTTTCCCGGCACTGCCTGGAACGAAAATTGAATCACCCGCAGCTCTCAATCCAAGATCACTCGGTGTCAAAAACTTTTTTAATCTTATTGATGGGGGTTGGATTGTTTGCGATTTCAATCCGGTGTTACTCATCATCTTAGCCGGGTTACCACGCTTTACAAACGGCGCAATTTTCTTGCCGCCAACAATTATATCTACAAGAACCGAAGTTGTCGGATACT
This sequence comes from Ignavibacteriales bacterium, assembly GCA_016177735.1. Taxonomy (GTDB): domain Bacteria; phylum Bacteroidota; class Ignavibacteria; order Ignavibacteriales; family Melioribacteraceae; genus DYJK01. The sequence continues at coordinate 114,621 of JACOUS010000003.1, forward strand.
CTGGTTCTCTGCCTTTGAAGATTGTACTTCGGATAAAGCTCGGTACTGAGATCATAGAATTGACAGCTTCAGTAAGAGACACATATCCGAAGGTTGGGATTGTGTTTGACATTTTGTCCTCGCGATTAATTATTATACTTTATATACTTCGTTAAAAAACACTGCCAACGAATATCGGTGTTCCTTCGAAATCGACTTTTGCCGCAGCATCGAGACCGGTTAATGCCGCTTCATTGAAATGACCGCTTGCATATGCAACCGCTTCAACATCGGCGTTTGTAGCGTCAACATCTCCGGCAAGAATTAATTTTGCTGTTTCGCTTCCGTCGACGGCTCCGTTATTGTATGTAGTATATTTACCTGAAGCAGTTATCTTACCAAGCACGGTGCCTTTGCCCAGCACACCGGCTCCCGAAACAATTGTGACCGGCTGGAATACTCTCGGAAACTCGCCTGCTAACAGTTGCACGCTGTTGCTGGTTTGTGTGTTTACTAATTCTTCCATCTTGATACCTCGTTAAATAATTATTAAAAATTCTTTTTGCTCTTTGTGCTTCGTAACTCGTATTTTGTACTTGTCACTGCTTCTTCGGGTTAACAAAAGCCGCTATCTCCGCACCAACCTTTTGATACTCGGTAAGACTGTGGTCTCCGGCGTTTCGCGTTGTTGCAAACTCGCTCATTTCTATTTTATCTGGGAGTTGCTTAAGAGTTCCTTTCAGGAAATCAAAAGCATTGAATTGAATTTTTATTGTGGGGTTCTCTGCCGCCGAGAATTCGAGTGTTCCTTTTTCTTGTGCGGCAAGAAGAAGGTTGACAACTTTCTCTTTTTCTGCGGGTAGTATTTTTAATTTCATTTCCGGCGATTCGCAGAATGCAAGAACTTCATTTTTGTTTTTCTCAAGCTGCGCCGAAGAAATTGTTTGAGTTGCGGTCTGCAGTTCTGCTTTCGTTGAGCTTAAATCTGTTACTAACTGTTGATTCTCATTTTGTAAAGCTTCAAGTGCCGCTTTCAATTGAGGTTCAATTTGACTAAGATCAAACTTGCTTAAATCGATTTTCATTTTTTTTTCTCCGTTTGTATTTATTGAAAATTGACTCACTTCTGGCTTTCCCGTTTCCGCCTTCTCGAATATTGTTGGTGCGTTCCCCGTCTCGTCAATATCCCATTCAGGGAATAACTCGTCTGCTTCTTCTTTACCAAACTTTTCGATCCATTTGTTTTTTAGATTTCTAAAAATGTTTTTGATGTTGCGGAACGGCCATTGTGATACTTCGTACTTTTCAAACTCGTATTTGTCATCTTCAATTGCAGCAAAGTGGTTTTCGATCTCTGGCAGCGATAATTGCAGATTTATATTTTTTGCACTGGGCTCTATACTAAAACTGTAACTCCCGAGCCCATCAACAGCCGGCGCAATCTCTTTCGGTAAAAAGCCAATGTGGCTTAACGCAAGAGTATTTTCATCTATTGAAACACTTCTCCCCGGAAGTTCACCGGCATTGACAGTATTCTTGAACTTCTCTTCTACTTTTTTTGGCAACGCAAATAAATATTTACCTATTCGTTTAAGCTCGCTTATCGTACCGAAACCAAGTTTATCATAATGCGGATGCTCAACTACGAATTGCGGCTCTTTCGATAGGTCAGTGTTTGCAATAATTTTATCGAGATCCCTTTCTTCAAACGTTACAAGCTTTCCGTTTTTCGCAGTGAATTTTCCTGTCTTCAGTATCGGCATCCATTTATAATTCTTCACGTGATTTTCCTCTGCGTAATTTCATTTTACATATGCAACTTACTGCGCGGCCCTATGGATACATTTTGAACCTTTCAAAATATTTCTGCCGATTCAATTATTAGTTTGTCATCATGAATTTTATTTCGTCGACTAACAACGCGAGGGTATAATGCTGCTTACATTATTATTCCATCTTATGACGGTGCTGCAAGTTGTACAAAGTGTTCCGCAAAAAACAACCGAAAGTTATTTGCTTGAAACTGCTCTCACTAACGGGAGTATCGGTGCTATTCTGTTCGTGATTTGGTTTCTCACTTTCAAATTCACACAACGCCAATTCGAGTTTGCACTTAAACAGAATCAAGACCAATTCGATAAAGCACTTAAACAAATTGAAATTCAGCATAGAGAGAATCTCGAGGAAAGCAGACGCACCAACGATAAATTGTTTGAAGTGATACGTAAAGATGCGGAATATAAAGAAGTACTCGCCGGTGTTCTTACCGAAATGAAAAAAATTTTAATTGAACATCAAGATATGTATAGGAGAGGTTAGCATGTTTGAACGTGAACAAGCCATCGGAAGATTTGAGATACTCAAAAAACAAATCTACGAGCTCGGCATAAAGGCTCAGTCTCTTGTAAAAGATATTCATGAGGAGGTTGAATCCTTTCTCTCGGATAAAGACTTCACCACCATGGATTTTGTGAAAGTCGAAACGCTTGCAAAAGAATTGCAATCATTACAGATCGACTACAAAGAGAAAGCCGGGAAGATGGAACAGATAAAATCAACCTATAATCTTTAACGTGAGGGCTGAATGCGCGACCCGGCGGTAAGAGAAAAAGCTAAAGAACTTTTTGTTGAGAATGGTTTCAGTATGGATACGATCCTAACTCTTCTTGATGGCGAGGTATCCAGAAAGACACTTTATAATTGGAGGGAACAAGATGGCTGGGGTGAGCTGAGAATTTCACGCGCACAAAGACAGCAGAACCGAAGGCAAAGATTGGAAGCACTGCTCGATAAATTAATGGACGAAGCAGAGACCGCCACAAATCCTCGGTTGATTTTTTCAATTGGCAAAATTATAGCGGCTTTGAAATCTATATCGACATTTGAATTCACAGAAGAGAAACAAGAAAAGGAGACAACTATTAAAAAAGGATTTACAAAAGATAATCTTGAACTTCTGGAAAAGGAACTTGGCGTTTTGTAGCTGTCCACTCTTTCTGATTAGGAGGGTAGGGGTAAGGTCAAAACGCTCATAAATCGCTTGTACGGCGCGGCATCCTCCAGAAAAAGTACTTTCCACGCCGAAGGTTATTAATCGCTATTAAACACGTTTCTGCTAAAATTAAACGCACCATGAACAACAGTTTAGGAATATCCGCTTTGGAACACACGGGAAACAGAAAATATTCTTATTCACAATTCGGAGTTAAAATGGATTCACTTATTTCCTGGGTGGGCGGCAAAAAACAATTAAGAGAAAAAATAGCAAGCCACATACCTCCTAACATAAACACTTACGTAGAAGCCTTCGGCGGCGCCGGCTGGTTACTATTCTATAAAAATCGCTGGGCAGAAGTGGAAGTTTACAATGATAAAGACCGGCGGCTTGTTAATCTTTTTAGAATTGCAAAGTATCATCCGGAGGCTCTCAAAAAAGAAATGGAGTTTAATCTTCATTCGAGAGAAATGTTCAAGGATTTTAGATTACAGGAAGGTCTCACCGATGTTCAGAGAGCCGCACGCTTTTTCTATTTAATAAAAAGATCGTTCGGCGCAAAGGGAATGCATTTCGGTACATCTGCAAAATCCAACTCTGCCAAATCGAATGAAAATATCCTTGCATCGATAATGAATGTTGCTAAGCGGCTCGATAGAGTGACAATCGAAAATCTCGACTATAAAGATATTTTCAAAATCTACGATACGGAAGAAACTTTTTTCTTCCTCGATCCTCCATACCGCTACGGACAACAGTACGAAGTCGGCAGAATGAACTACGAAGAATTTCTCTGTAATCTCACAAAACTCAAAGGGAAATTTTTGCTCACTATTGATGACTGCAAAGAAAATGTCGAGATGTTCAAGCAGTTCAATATAAAAAAAGTATCGCGCGCTAACGGAATAAACAGGAAACGGATTGTAAACAACCGCTTCAAAGAATTATTTGTGATGAATTATTAATTGTAGAGACGCATCGCTGATGCGTCTCCGTTTAAAACAAAACATGGCTAAAATAACTTTTCTACCATATCAAAAAAAATGGATTACCAACTCTGCTCAATTTGCTTTGTGCGAAAAGAGCAGACGGGTTGGTATTACCTATGCAGAAGCTTATCGTGTTACTCGTGATCTATCTACCAAAAATGTTAAAAACAATAAAGTTTGGTTTTCATCTGCGGATCTATCTGCCTCCGAAGAGTTTATTGATTATGTAGGTTTCTTCGCAAAGTATCTTAAGACTGCAGCTAAATATATTGGCGAAGTCATAATTGATAAAGACGATGATATTACTGCACACCGGGTACGCTTCAGCAATGGAGGCGAATGTAATGCCATATCGTCAAACCCGACTCGTTTCCGTTCAAAAGGAGGGGATGTTATTCTCGATGAATTTGCACACCACCGCGACCAAGAAAAAATGTTTACAGCATCCAAGCCATCAGCAATGTGGGGTAACCGCGTTAGAATAATTTCTACTCACAATGGAGATGATTCCTTTTTCAATAGCCTTGTGGCAGAAACGAAAAAAGGCGCAGAAGGAACAATGAAAAATTGGACTCCATTCAGAATTACAATTGAAGATGCTATTAAAGACGGGTTAGTAAATACTATACTTGGTCATAAAGCAACCAAAGAAGATATAAAACATTTTATGGAAGATGCATTTGCCGGGATGACTCAAGAAGCCATTGATGAAGAGTTCTACTGTCTGCCGCGTTCAAGTTCTAACTCACATTTATTACCATACGAATTAATTAACCCGATTGAACGCGATAACATTCTTGACGAGTTGCTCGCCGGCATTGTTGGTGATATTTATGTTGGTGGTGATATAGGAAGAAAAAAAAATCCGTCTGTATTCTGGATTCTTGAAAGACTTGGTGAGTTGCTTTACACAAGGAAAATTATTGCTCTAAAAAATGTTCCTTACAGTGAGCAAAGAAAAATTCTGTACGATGTTCTATCTCATAAAAATTTCAGACGTGCTTGTATAGATGCAACCGGTATTGGTAACCAACTTGCAGAAGAAGCGCAAGATGCATTTGGGAAACTGCGAGTAGAACCGGTGATGTTCACTCCAAAAGTAAAAGAGGAATTAGCATCCCACACTTACGTGATGGTTGAAGGGAAAAAAGTTCTGATCCCTCGTGATAAAACTATTCGAGAAGATTTGTATTCTGTCCGAGCCGTTACAACATCTGCCGGTAATGTTCGTTATGAAGCAGATCAATCAAAAGACGGCGGGCATGCAGATTACTTCTTCGGGCTTGCACTCGCACTCATGGCGGCTAAATCTTATTCAGGTCCGCTGATAATTACATCCGGCGCACGCAGACAAATGAATTCAATTTTACAAGGGTATTAAAATGTTTTCAGTCGTACTTCGTAAATCGTACTTCGTACTTTCGCAGAGGCTTTTATGGGTGTAAAAGGTTTATATGTAAATCCAACAACATTTGTTCCGCTTAATCAAATCAGCGAGAACTTATCAAGTGAAATTGCGACACGCCAATTTGCACTTGGCGGTTATACCGGCTTCTTCAATTATCTGCCGGACCCTGACCCGATCTTGCGCAAACTTGGTCAAGATCAATCTATCTATAAAGATTTGCGAAGCGATGAACAAGTCGGCGCATTGATGGCGCGCAGAAAAAACTTAACAAAAAGTTTGGATTGGGATATTGAACAAGGAGACGCCGGCGAAAAAGAATTTCAGTTATGCAAACGTTCACTGCAAATTCTTGCCGATAGAAAAAACAAAGTGAAGGATATTATCTCCCAATCTCTCAATCCGATTTTTTTCGGTTACTCAGTTTTTGAAGTTGTATGGGATCAAATCGATGGCGCTTGGCTCCCGGTGAAGATACAAGAAAAACCGCGCGAATGGTTTCTATTCGATACCGAAAACACGCTCCGCTTCCGCACTCAATTCGACTGGAATGGTGTACCGGTTGTTGGCGAAACAGCAGATCAAAAATATTCTTATAAATTTATTTTGCTTCAGAACGAACCTGAGTACGATAATCCTTACGGTGACAAAGCATTGGCAAGATGTTTCTGGCCGGTTACATTCAAACGCGGCGGCATAAGATTCTTTTCTGTCTTTATAGAAAAGTATGGAATGCCTTTCATATTTGGGAAACTTCCGCGCGGTGCTAAACCGGAAGACCATTATGACCTTGCAAACAAGCTGTCAAATATGATTCAAGATGCAATTGCGACCGGACCTGATGATTCATCAATAACTATCCTTGAAACAAAGTCATCTAATTCAGGTGACCTTCATGAAAAATATTTGCAACGTTGCGACAATGCAATTGCCAAAGCGATCCTTACAAATGCGCTCTCGGTAGAGCGTCAAGGAACCGGTTCGTATGCCTCGGCTGAAACCGGCGCAGATACTATCGAAGGTAATCTTTCCGAAGAGGATAGAGATTTTCCAACCGAACTTTTTAATCAGCTATTTAAATGGATCGTTGACGTCAATATCGGCAGCGGCTTATATCCAACATTCAAACCGTTCGAACTCGAGAGCGTCAATCAAGAAAAATCCGAGCGCGATAAAAACCTGAAAGATGTCGGCATTCGCTTCACAAAAAAGTATTTTGTTGGCAATTACAATCTCGAAGAAGATGACTTCGATCTCTCAACGAACAGTGAGCCCGGACGAACACCGCTAATCAATCCGGCAGCCAATGTCCAGCATCCAGTGGTGAGCACTGCAGAACCATCACCAACTAAATTATCCGCCTTTAGAAAATTTGTTAACAACATCATAAACCGATTTGATTTTTCAGATAACAATGAAAAACAAACTTTTGCAGAACAAATTACTTCAGCTATTCCCGAGAAGCTTCTTCAATTCGCGGCAGAAGAAACTTTACGCCCGGTTGTTGAGCTTGCAACAAAATCCAATAGCTATGATGACTTTAGAAATAAGCTCGCGGCTCAATTTCCAAACATGCCGACAGATCAATTCAAAAGTATGCTGACAAAAGTATTATTTATCGCTGAGTTAGAAGGAAGATTTGATGCTCAATCTAAAAAGTAACAGATAACTTTCAACTTGTTGACTTTCAACAAAAACAACGCTTTAAACCACATGGCAAAAGATATAATCACTATACTGGTACTCTTAATGTCGATAAATAAAATCTATTGTAGCGATGCCGTGCAGTTTATGAACAAACTTCCCGACAATTTTATTGATCTCACAATTACATCTCCGCCTTACGATAATCTCAGAGATTATAAAGGGTTCCATTTTGATTTTGAGAACATTGCAAAACAACTTTGGTTCTATAAAGTTGGTTACATGCATAGCTCAAAGAATAAAATTGCTTTTGAACATCCCGCAATCTTCCATGAACAACTCGCGGCGGACCATATTCAAAGTTGGAGTAACGAAGATGATTTGATTTTCGATCCTTTGTGCGGCAGCGGGACTACAATCGTTCAAGCTAAAAAACTGAACAGAAACTTTCTCGGCTGCGATATAAGTAAAGAATACGTATCACTCGCTAAACAAAGATTAAGAGCCGTTGAATAAAATCTTATAATCTCCAACTTGGAACCTGGAACTTAAAACCGGCATGGATACACAATCGCTCAAATATTTATTGACACTTCCTCCCGAACAAATCGTTCGCTGGTATCAATCTAAAGGTTATGCCTTCAGCTGGAACTGGCAAGATGTTTGGCAAGAAGCTCATGCAAAATCTTTTACCGTTGCGAAAGCTATGCGTCTCGATATTCTGCAAGAGATAAAAGAAGAAGTTGACAAAATATTTTCTCAAGGGATTACTTATGAACAGTTTAAAAAAGATTTGGAGCCGATCTTAAAACATCTCGGCTGGTGGGGCAAAGTAAAAGCATCCGATGTACCCGGTTATGGTACGGCTTCCGGCATCGATCCAAATAAGATTGTTCAACTCGGCTCGCCGTATCGATTGAAAACAATTTACCAAACAAACGCCAACGTTGCTTACTCTGCCGGTCGATACAAAATGATGATTCAAAATGTCAACGAGCGGCCGTACTGGCTCTATCATCAAATCGACCGAAAGAACAAAAGGAAAATACACTCGCGTTATGCCGGCAAAGTTTTTATATGGAACGATCCTATTTGGGATATGATATTTCCTCCCAACGGATTTGGATGCGGATGCTGGGTCGAAGCACTGACTAAAGAAGAAGTTCAATCACGCGGTTTGAAAGTTTGGAAAGGAAGTGATGTGATAATTGATGTTGCCGAAGGATGGGAATATAATCCGGGTAAAACTGCACTCTGGGATACAAACGGAAGTTTGCCTCCGTGTTCATCGACAATAAATTTTTCTTCATCAGACGAGAAAAAATGCATAAAGATTATTTCTACAAAGATATGGAAAGATTTTAATCGTCCTGATATTAGAAATCTTCCGCAAGAATATTTTCAACCAGCACCATTGCTTTTAGAGCCGGGGCACGATAAGGAGGAAGCGTTACGGATTATAATCTCTGCGCTCGGTATTTCAAACGAGAAAAAAATCCTCTCTGTCAAAACACCGATTGAGACTGTACTAATCAAACAAGATTATCTTTCTCATCTCGTTGAAAAACGTCTTGATCAGAGAGAACGATTTGCTAACTTCATCATTCCTACGCTTAAAAATCCGTTTGAAATTTATTTGACGGAATATGAGGACGGCTTTAGGAGACAATATATTGGTTTATTCGAAAGCAAATACAACATATTGACTGTTGCAAGGTTTAATGATGACGGCTCTTTACTTTTCTGGAATATGATGCATGCAGACAAAACAAAAATGAATAAAAATAGGATTGGTGAGTTAATATGGTACAAATAAAAAATGCTCTCCCGTTTTTACGAGAGAGCAATTTTTTTGAAGCGTCTCTCCTACAGCACGATTGGACATTGCGTAGGAACTTCCACCAACTTTAGCTCCCAATAGCAGTTGGCTTCTCGACTTCGGTACAAATGTATAAAAGCGGTCTAATAAATGCAACTTCTTCATACAAAACGCTTCCTCTTCTCCTTGGTAGGGAGAGGGATCGAGGGTGAGGTCAAATGGCAAACAACAATATCGTTCAAATAAATCTTCTCATTGATAATCTCAAAGCAAAATTTATTCCCAACAAAAAATTGATGACTTCCATCTCCGAAGAGATGCACGCTTCCGTTATGAATGAATTCCACACACACGGTTCTGGAAGCGGCGGCTGGCAGCCTCTCAAAACTTCCACTCTCAAACAAAAAAGAAAAAGAGGGTTAGCCGAAGCTATATTACAAGCGCAAGGGAATCTTCTTCGTTCAGTTCAATCGTCTTCAACAGAGAATAAAGCGGTTGTATCAACGAATCTGGGTTATGCTTCAATTCATCATTTCGGCGGGGTAATTTCAATCGCCGCAAGAACACGAACACTCTTTCATCGAACAGATAGAAAAGGAAATCTTCTCAAACAAAAAGGAAATGAAAACTTACTTGTCTTCGCAAAAAAATCTCATAAAAATAAATCTGCATACACGTTCGGTCAAAAAAATTATGGCATTACAATTCCGGCTCGTCCATTCATGGTTCTAACAGATACATATAGAGGTAACATAATCAACATCATCCAAAAACATATTACTTCTTCCATCTCCTAAATTAAAAGTGGGACAGAGGGTGATGTTTGATAAAATTAAATTATCCATACCGTTGCCGTCATTGCGGCAAAACTTACACCATTATTCGAGGACGTTTTGCGTGGAGTTTTCTGCCCGTGGAAATTATTCAGGGTGGGGAAGTGAACGATATTGAATTTGATATAACTAAACACACTTCGCATCTCAAGAATTGCACACCGCTTCAAATGCAATGGGAGAGTGTTAAACAGAAGATTATCCGGCAGCAAGCAAAATTCACTGAAAAACTTTTGAAATAATTTTTACACCTTTGCTTTGTGCGAAAATTTCGCGTCTTTTTTCTGTTGAATCGACTTGACTTCCCGACCACTATTGTCGTAATTGGTCATAACACAATAAAGGAATTATCACATGAGAAACAAAGCCGTTAAACTTGCGCACGATTTAGGATGTTCTTCCGAATTTATTCAGTATCTGCAGAAATGCAAAATCAACACTCTGAAACAAAGATACCATTCATTATTACACTGTAACCAATTCAGTCATTTATGAAATGGCTGAATATTAAAAGTATATGCTCACCGTCATTCCAGCTTTGGTTTGCCTCTCTAACGCTTTGTATTTTATTTCTTTTGTCGGCAAAAATTCAAATGATCTTTGTTCGTAAAAAGGTGCAAGCGTTATATTCTTCCCGATCGGTATCTTTAACTTAATATCAAAATTAATTACACTTTCGGAACTATATTGCAACTTACTGTCGGTAAAATATGAGTTTGAATTAAAAAATGGTGAGACATGCAATGAAATTCGTTCACCGTCCGGATTGTGTCCCGTTTCTTGCGAATAACCTTTATCCACGAATACTATTGATACGATTGACATAACGAGAAAAAATTTCTTCATGATGCCCTCTATATTTTTATGTAGTAAAAAAATGTCATCAACTCGATTATTTTTTTTGGAAGTACTTTGTAATTTTATCGAATACTTTTAAGTCGCTGTTCTGTTTTTGCACTATTGATTCAAGTTCAGCAATTCGAGATTGTTTATCCTTGAGTTGCTTAGTAAGATAATTCATAAAGGCACTCGCATCATCGGGAGACGAACTGTAGCCTTCCTCAGGAGAGAAAAACCAGTTAAAAGGTGGTTTATATTTTGCGATGGTGATAAAAAAATTCAATCCCGGTTTACGCTTCCCGATGATTATCTTACTCAAATCCCCTTGAGCCATACCAAAAGCATCGGCACCTTTTGTGACGGTGCCAAATTCTTTTACAACCCAGGTTTTTAACTTCTCTCCAAATTGCATTTTTTGCTTAGTAATTATTGATTATATGCCGTGATAAAAAATACTTGACAGATTATTGCTAATTAGCTATTTTTGATTAGCGATAATTTTATTTCTGTTTAATTAAAAAAATGAATACCATACAATTTCAAGACTTAGAATTTAATCCGCGGCTGCTGAACATTTCTGTTATCTCTGCACAGTCTGGTTTTAGCTACGGCTACACGCACGAAATTATCTTCAGCAAAAAGAAGAACCCGCGCTCAGCCGTTAAGATTAGGAATACCATTGTATTGCTGTATGGCTCGACAATAAAGTTTGTACCTCTAAAAAAGGATAAAGCTTTCAATGTGGTTTTTAAGCGTACAAAAAGTAATGATTTTCGCACAACTTGTAAATAATAATAAATTACTATCTATTCACTAATTCATGAGGGCAACAACATGAAAATCTTTCTCTCCTTCTTACTCTCTGTCATTATTTGTTCAACCATCCTTCCGCAAGAAATCGGAAAGATATTCACTGCGAAAGAAGCAGACATTCTCTTCGGTGAGGTTACCGAAGAGAACGCTATAGCGCGTGAAGAATTCATTTCAATCATCTCGAAGACAAACAACAAAATTATGTTTGCTATCGAGCAGAACTATCCATTCATACTTAGCGACAGCCGTGCAATTATAAACCCCGGCAAAAACACTTTCTCTTTTGAAAGGATGTTCCTCTTTAGTAAAAGCAAGGTTGTTGAGTTGTTGAACAAAGATTTTTCTGACTTCATCTTAATTCAAAAGCGCGGTGCGAACACTCTTACGATCACCAACGGAATGTACACGCTCGATCTTGCACAACCATGTCCGCCGGATTGTTGAGATGATGAGGGAAGTAATGATAATGTTTGGGCGCGTTGATGCTGCATTAACATTGGTTCCGTTCTTCATTCTATACTATGTGGTTCTCTCGCGGAGGACCACATTTTTTCAACCCGCTCAAATTCAGTTTATGGTCTTCATAATTACTTTAACGTTCGCGCAATCTCTAATGTCTATTCTTTCTTACGCGCACAGAATCAATATAGCTGTCTTTTATTTTTATCTGCCGTTCGAATTTGCACTGCTCTCTTTTTTGGCGTTAAGACTCACTAATATAAAAGCAACTCTATCACTGCCCGCAGCAGTTTTCTTCGGGTCGAGTTGTTACTTGATAACTTTTTATTATAAAGATTCTACGCTGATCCCGACAATGATGCTTATATACGAAGGTTCTGTTTTAATCATTCTTATATTAATGGCAATGGACAGGCTTTCTTATTATTCGGACAAAATCATTTTGAAAGGGGTACTCCTCTATTCCATAACTGCTTTCATGTTTGGTATTACACTTCAAGCAAAATTTTACGAGGCTTTTATCACTCATTCTATTCTAAACATGAGTGCAAAATATTTATTCACAAAAGCACTTATTCATCTTAGGGGTGTAGCATGATGAACATTGAAGTATACTTATTTATTACTCTCTCTTGCGCGCTTGCTTTTAGTGTCGTGTTCACGATCTTCCGCTTCTATGAAAAGAAGGAAGCGATTGTGAAAGAGAATCAAAAATTGATCAAAGAAAATGAGTTGATTACCCTTAGAGGTATTGTAAAGGAATCTGTTGAACAAATCATTGGCAAAAACAGCACAAACAAAAACACCGGGGCGGCTATCTTCACCAATCGCGAACTTGAAGTCGGTAATCTATTGGTGACCGGTTTAACCAGCAAAGAGATTGCCGACAAACTTAATATTGCTATCTCCACGAGTAACAATCACGTGGAGAACATGAAAGAAAAAGCCGGTTGCAAAAATAAAGCTGAATTAGCTGCATACCTGTTAAAGCATGATATTGTTTGATTCGAGGTGGCAATGAAAAAAATAGCAGAAGAAAATATTATATCGCTCAAAGACCTGGCGAAACTTTCCGAGCCAACTGACTGGCAGAAGGAATATGCAGCCATTCGCCAGAGAGCCAAACGTGGTAAATACAATACATATAAAAAAATAAAAGGAGAAGGATACATATCAGTAAACGATTCAGCTATTCCAGAAACTCTTCGCAATGTAATTTTACAAAAAAATATACAGCATCAAGAAGACATCCAAATCGGCCGGGCTGGGCAGCGGCTCGACCAAGAAAACGAACTTTCACCCGAAGACGAAAAACTTGCAGTTGCCAAAGCCAACGTGATCAAAATGTACCTTGAATACCTGGCTAAACACGGCAAAGATAAAGAGACGCGAAAAAAATTTGTTGTACTTTACAATCACAAAGCTTTCCATGAACAATTTGAACAAACCGGTGAACTTGGAAGCTGGAAGACAATTGAAAAATGGAAAGTAGAATACATCAACGCAAATTATGATTACCGTGTGCTTGCGCCGAAATACAAACCTCGATCTTCTTCTGTCCCTCCGGAACAATCCGAAATATTAATCAAACTGGCGCTCAATCCGAATCAGCCATTGATCAGCGAATTGGTTCGTATGGCGATGGATATTTTTGAAATGAAACGTCATCCCAGAATTTTGAGCGACCACACCTACCGCCGGTTTATCGAAAACTGGAAAAAAGAACATTATGCCGATTGGGTGTTCTTCCGCGAAGGCGAACATGCGCTCGATAATAATATTCTTCCTTCCCTCGAACGCGATTATGATAAAATAGAAGTCGGCGATATTCTCGTCATGGACGGGCACGTTAATAATTTCGAAACGATTAATCCTTTTACCGGAAAACCGAAGAGAATGATGACGGTTGCGGCACTCGACATGAAGAGTGAATACCTCTGCGGTTATGAAATATCTCCGACTGAAAACACCTTTGCCATTGCCGTTGCAATTTACCGCGCCATTCGGCAGCTCGGCAAGATTCCGAAAATTATTTATATAGATAACGGACGTGCATTCGGCGCTAAATATTTTCATGGAGATGATCTAAGCAACATAGAAGCATTGTTTGCACGGCTTGGCATCAAAGTAATTTTTGCAACAGCATACCATGCTCAAAGTAAACTAATCGAACCTTTTTGGCGCTGGCTTGCAGAACTTGAAAGACTCGTTCCAACTTACGTAGGTACGTCGATTGCAATGCAGCCGCCGCGTCTTAACCGCGGAGAAAAACTACACGTGAAACTCTATGAAAAAATGATGCACGGAACTACTGTAGATATTTTCACAACACACAAGGCAATGGCTTGGTGGCTGGACAAATATCATTCACGCGTAAAAACAAGCGGACATTTGAAAGGACTCTGCCCGGCGGAAGTGTTCAACAGCGGTAAAGGTACTGGGATTGATAAACGCGAACTCACATTTCTGATGATGCAGCATGAAATCAGAACAGTTTATCAAAACGGTATCAAGATGTTTAACACGAGCTACTGGCATGAAAATCTCTTCGGTAAGCAATGGGATGAAGTCCTTGTTCGATATGATCTGCTCGATAACGATTCTATATTCGTTTATGATAATAACGGCGAATTCATCTGCGAAGCAAGACGGATAGACAAGGTTCATCCAGCCGCAGGCATACTTGGAACTGAAGAAGATGTAAAACTTTTGCACGCGCAGCTTGAACGAAAAGCTTCGTTAAAGAAAATGATTGTCGGCGAGGCAAAACAATTTTTACAAAACGAAATCTATCCGGCTGTTAAAAAACAATTCGAAGTGAACATTCTTGAATTAAATAACGAAGAACCGAAGTTGCTCGAAGATAATCTTCCGGGACAGCCAGCACCTAAAAAAAGGAAAAGTATAATTGATCGTTGGAACGAAGCAAATATAGGAACCAAAAAACGAATTGCGGAGGGATAATGAATTTAATAAAAATGAAAAGAAACAGTAAACAAAAGTTTGATAGAATTATTGGACGCGTAAGAAATAAGAAAGCATGCGGCATAATCTATAGCGTGCCACCACCTCTCACTTTGTCGGAAGTGAATAAGATGCTTGAAGAACACGAGATTTTGGCTCTCGACGGGGAGGACGCTTGCACTTATCGGAGACTCTATTTCTGGCTATCAACAAAATGCGGTGTCCCGAGTATGAAGGCAGAAATGTTGCCGGCTGCGCTAAATGGTAGGATGCTTACTATTTACAACGCGGATTTTATCTCATCAGATTATACAAGAGTGTTACATGATTGCGCAAAGAATAACGTGCCTTTGCTACTCATTCTCAGGACAAAAGAACCTTTGGAAAAAATACGTCATTTTGATTGTTATAACAAAATTTTGACTATCGAGCAAGATTATTCGGAGTTCTTAACAACAAAAATATAATCCGGAACTGCACCGCCGCCAAGCATGCACAGTCCCGGTAGATCACTCACATCAAATAAATGAAGGAGTATAAAAAAATATGGCAAATCTCTCAAATGAGCAAATCCACGAAATCCGCACACGCTTAGTCGAATTAAAAAAAAATAATCCGCAGTATTCTGACAGAGTCATTGGTAAAAATATCGGTTATAGCGGCGGGTACGTCAACCTATTCTTACAGAATAAATTCCCCAGCCCATCTACCGAAGGTGAGTTCGCTGAAAAGGCAATCAATTTCCTTAACACCGAACTAACACGCACAAGAGACAACGTAACCAAAGAGCATCTGAAGTTTGCACCCACAAATGCGTCCCAAAAAATATTTAAGATAGTCAACTATTGCATCGCAACGGGTAAACTTGGACTTATCATAGGCGATAATGGATTTGGCAAAACTATATCTCTTAGGGAGTACTGTAAAAAAAATACCACTTCCATTATGATCGAAGTCCTCCCGATTGCGACTCCAAAATCCACCCTTGATGACATCGCAAGCAGATTAAGAATTCAATCGTGCTACTCGCGTGCAGAGACGTTTGATTCAATCATCTTACGCCTACAAGATACTGCAAGAGTCTTAATAATTGACGAGGCAGAATATCTCAACACAGCCTCGCTCGAAATAATCCGTAGAATTCATGACTTTACAAATATTCCGATGATTCTTTCAGGCAAATCTATCTTGCAGAAAAAGTTACTAGGTCCGCGCGGAAAACTCCAACAATTATCTTCTCGGATCGGCATTCAGGAAGAGATCAAAGGTTTTGATCTAAATGATATTAGGTCAGTACTATCTCTGAATTTCCCCGAGGCAGTAAAGTTTTCATCGACTTTTCTCCAATTATCGAAACAAAATGGCCGCCTTCTCGAACATCTTATTTCGCTTGTAAAGAGTACTATGAACGAAACTGGAGAACAACTGAGCGATGATTTAATTGATGACGCGGCATGTTCGCTGCTGACATGAGGTGCACTTGAAATCAGCAAAAATAAATATTAACACTTGTAAGGATCGTATAATGTCCGATCACATAATCCCAAAATCCGGCAAATTCTATCTGCTCAAAATTATCTCTGAAAAACTCGATAACGGCAAGCCGGATAAACTTTACAACACCGGCAACTACATCGCAAAATTCGATGGTAGATATTTTCTGCTCGGCTCACTCAAACGCCGTCGCGCAAGGCATCATGTGAAAATAATTTGCGAAGCACAAATTAACCGGGACGGATTATGAACCAGAAGAATATTCAAATAACAGACCACGTTTGCGAACGCTACATAGAAAGAATAAATCCAAATCTGCAGTCGATAAGGGATTATAACAGCCGGTTAATCGCCGCTAAAAAGGCAATTAAAGCAGTATTACAAGATGCAAAATACATATCCGATAACGAACGCGGCATCTTGTTACGGAGCGATACTTTTAAGTGCTGTCTTATCATCAGCAAACGCCGGTTGATAACTATCTATTCTTACAAACCCCAGAAGGAATCCGGACAATGAAAATTTCTGCTAAATCTATTTATGAGGACCTAAATGTGATTGAGGAAAAACTCGGCATCAAAACAATCCTTCTTCTCTGCGCATATCTGATTAAAAATTATTGTTGGTGGATCTGGAGCGGATTGAAAGAAGAATTGCTTACAAATTCGGAAATCAACGAACAACTAAAAGAAAAGGTGAACAAATGAAAGGTAGAGAACTGCTTCTGAAAGAAGCACAAGAAAATTTCCCATCTGCTGTTTCTGAAGTTGAAGCTGTTGATAACCTTGCGCGTAAAATTTACATCGAACTAAGCGCAATGAAAGACAAAGAAAGCGAGCGTTATTTCAAACTCGCAGAAAAGTACCAAGAGTTAAGGAAGTTCTACAGGAATCTCTATAAAGAACGAGTTGAAGCAGAAAGCAAATTTTTAAAAGTAGTTTAAGAAAATCCATCCAAAGTCAATGAGATGGATAAAGGGTTAGTCAGTGTACCACATTAATGAACATAAAGAAGAAAGGATTCGAAGACTTGGTATCACAGCGGACCTTCCGTTGTGGAATCAAGAGCCATCGTTTCCTAAAGTTCAACAGCCGGATTGGTTGTGGAGTGGCACCGGTATAAAAGCAGAACTCTATAACAAGCTGAAAGACAAATTTGCGGAAGATTCATTCGAATACCTGAATGCATTAATTATTCTCGGCGGGAAAGCAACTGACCACGAAGTAAAAGAACATTTCAACGATAACGAAAAGTGGGCGCTTCATATCGTTAGTGCAAGAAGGAATTATTTCACTAAAGAACCCTTCTATCTCGTTACATCCTATCCCGGTCAAGAAGTTATCGGTCCCAAAGGGAGACAAAACACAATCTGGTTTCTTAATTACAAAAATCTGTTCAAACTAATAATGGAGTAACTATGAACGAAGCTGTCAACTCTGCGGTGCAGTTCCTTTCAACATACGGGAATGCTATCCTTGATAGGAAAGACAAAATTAGAATTCTCACCGAAAAGGTGAACAAACTAAAACCTTCTGTGGAAGAATATAACCGCCTCAAAGGCGAGATTGCTTCACTCAATGCAGATAACAAACGCGAAGAAAAATTTTTACTCAATATGAAGAACATGCTCGAAATGCACACCGATGCAAAAGTATCAATCGGCGATCCTTCTTTATTTGATCAATCTAAAAAACCGGAGGAACAACTTGAAAAAGAATAATCACTCACACTCGGTCGAATCACTAAAAACTTTTGATGATGTTAATGCTGCTCTTCTCAACCTTGCGGCGCTGACACTCAACGCAGAGAAAAAAGAAAACGAGATGAAGCAAAAAATTCTCGACATCAAAAAACAATGCGAACCGGATATAAAAGAACTCAAAGATAAGATTGTCAAACTCGAAGAGCAGATCGCCGGGTTCTGCAAAGTAAATAAAAGAGAATTTTCAGCAGCGCGCAGTAAAGAATTCACCTACGGCAGAATCGGTTTCCGCACCGGCAAATGGACGTTAAAATTTATCAGTAAAAAATTTAACATCGAGTTCACAAAACAAAAAATCATGGACATGTTCGGTACTAAATACGTGGACATTGAGACAAAGCTGAATAAAAACAAAGTTCTTGCCGATGCAAAAAAAGGAATTCTTTCCGACGAGAAATTAGCTGCTGCCGGCATAAAAAGAACTAAAGGCGAATCTTCTTTCTATGAAATAAACTGGGACGAAATAAAACTTGTAGATATTCAATGAACAATGTTTCAGCAGACATATCGCGTTCCCAGATAACAAAGATTCACATTGCAAAATCTGAACTCGGGCTGACCGATCAGCAATACCGTGATACCCTCAGCGGTTTTGTTAGCAAATTCGGTCAGCCGTGTTCAAGCTGCAAAGAACTCAACACAAAACAAGCTGATGCTTTGTTGAATATTTTCAAGCGTCTCGGCTGGAAAGAAAAACGCCGTGGAAAGATTTTGAAATACGAAGAGTTTGCAAACCGCGATTCGAACTTTGCAGACCCAAAACAAATGCGCCGTATCGATGCACTCTGGCATACATCTCATAAAGTTCGTGAAAGGACAGACGAAGCAATGAACCGCTTCATTAAAAGAATTGTCGGTGTCGATCACATTGGCTTTGTTCTCAAAAAAGATGTGCACAAAATAATCAAGGCAATACAACAATTATGATAAAATTCATCTTCACATGGTTATTAATCTTGCTCTTGCTCGTGATCTTAATCTTATTCTTAGCACTCAGCGCTGTGATGTTATTAAACGCATCAAAGAGTTTCATTAAGTGGCTGTTAATTTCTATTTCAAATGAGATTCACACATTCATAAGCGGAACAAGAGAAGAATGAAATACGGCTGGATAAAAGAGATTCCCGAATATGAAAAATACTTCACGACCGACCAGCGCGATTCAATTGAACTAATCGGTTTTGAAGCATACATGGTTCTTCACGAACGTTTCGAAAAAACGAGCATTCACTTTTCTTCTGCCCCAATTATGATGTTGAAAAAAGCTTGGGCAATTAAAAACAAACACATTCCATACAATCAAGCAGCGCGAATTCTCGGGGTCTCTGAAAAAACGATTTACAACTGGCGGGAAGAAAAGAATCTCGATAACTACAATTTGTTTGATGGAAAAAAATAAACGTAGAGACGTGCAAGGTGCGCCTCTAAAAAAGGAGGAAAAGAATGAAACATAAATATAATCTGCTTAGCTCTCGTAAATGCAAACATCCCGGCTGTCACAAGTATTTAAAACAAAATTTAATCGACCGTAATCCGGAAGCACACTTTTGTTTCAAACATTATCCGCACTCCAAAAAGAACCGTCCCGGTGCAAACGAAAACGTAGAGACGTTGCACGCAACGTCTCTAAAAGAGGAGACACACAATGCGACTCATTAAATATTTAGTTGTTAGAAGAATTAACAGTTGGAAAGTTTCAGCTCGCATCACAGGGAAAAAACCTTATTTAAAGCCGGACGAGATTTCAATAGCGCTGACTATAAATATTCCAGAGTTGCTGTTTCAACGCCCGGCATTAAAAGCAGAAATAATAATCGATGAGAAAACAGCTCATCCGCAGATCTCCGCAGAAGTTATGAATAATATAAAACAGATCGTTCAAGAAACACTAAACATAAAAGTAGAAATAACACAGATTAGCCAATAAGGATTCATCCATGAGCCACTACGATGACATACAAAACGAAATGACCAACACTGAGATAAAAGAATTGAAGAATGAACTCAGATTAGCAATCAACATAATGTCGAACGATGAAGTCCGTTTCATTGCGCGTGTTATCAACAAACTCGATGAGTATAAAAGATTCTTTGAGTTACTGAAGGAATTTTCTGCGCATGGTAGCTGACAAAGATTTGAAGATTAACCGCATTTATTGGGTGGAGATAATCGATAGGGAGCTTGGCGACCTCTGTGGCTCGCAAATAAAAGTTCGCTTTACCGGAATAGCTTTCAGAAACCTTGCTTATGAATCAACGAAACCGATCGGTGATTTTATTCACGATAAAAAAGAAGCGACACGCAAAAAAATAATCGATAGAAATCTTGTCCTAAAAAAAGACGCTGTTTTGTTTTTGGGACAAATAAAAATTTTCAAAGAACTAAGCGAAGCATAACTAAACAAAAGCCGATGCGAACGGCGCACGGCGGGAGAATAAAATGATACTTACAGAAGAAGAAGAGAAAATTTATAAAAGCTATAAACCCCCTGAAGGTTGGGGAGAAGTATTTCCAAGTTCTCCGATGAACTGGGGAATTTATGATGTTAAAGACAAAGATGGTAATCAAATTGAAGGCAGCAGGATGATTGTTTTTGAGAACGGATTTGGACATTGCCTAATTAAGCGAGCCAAGGTTTCTGCCTAACAACTGCATGGGCCGAAGGCTCGATGCAAAGTTATGCTGTCTGTACAGATTAAAGGAGAGAATAAAAATGATCAAACACATACTTACTGCTGAATGCAACCGTAGTTGTTCCTATTGCATTACAAAAAATGTAAAGATTGATGAAATAAATTCGGAAATACTTGAACAAAAACTTCCCGACCTTTATTGGCGTTTATCAATGCGGTGCGATTCAATCATGCTCACCGGCGGCGAACCGTCACTATCGAAATATTTTGCCCGATACGTTTATTATGCCGGACAATATTTCAAACATGTTTTCATCACCACACAGAACGAATGGCTCCTCAACTGGGAACACTCAAAAGACTATTTCGAGGCAATTACATTCTCCTGGCACGATCCCAAAGCATGGCGTTATGCAGTAACAAACGGTGCAGCGGTTTATGCTTCGATACTCACACATCTTTACTCGGACTGGCTTGTTGATACTGTCCGTAAGCTCGGCTACACCGGCTTAACAATAAATGAAAATCATTTCGGCACAGATGTTTTTGATGAGAAACAACTTCCTCAAATCAAAGGCTTCTCAATAAAAGTTAACCGCCGCGGTAAATGCATTGACGATGAAACAATCTTCATCATGCCGGACCTATCTGTCAGAAAAAACTTTAAGGAATTTTTATGATAAATATTAGAACATTTGCAAATCAATCATTCCTAAAAACCGTTCAGCCGCTTGAACATGATGTATATAACTATACAAAGGTTGAGGCTCTTGATGTGCTGCTACTCACCGATAAAGCCGTTGAACTTCTATTCATTCTGAACGGAGAGAAAGTATCTCGTTGGATACCCTTCAGCCAACTACGCAAAGACAACAACAACGAAATATGGATCGCAAACTGGTTGCTCGAAAAAATAAAAGTGGAGAAGAACTGATGAATGAACAGCATGAAAATTCCGTAATCGAAAAAATCAAAAAACTTTTGCGTATAAAACGCGGTGGCACAACAGCAGAAATTGAAACTGCTCTCGCTCTTGCTCAAAAACTTGCTGCTAAAAACAACATTGATATTAATTCAATAAACGAAAATGATGAAAGAGTTAAAGAACCGATCACTCATCTCAGCACAGACTCACTTGCAAGATTACAAATGGAATGTAGATATAGTGCCCTGATAGCTAATCGGTTTTTCAATGTAAGAACATTTGTTCTACGAGGAGTTAGTCATAGAATAATATTTGTCGGAACAAAAAACGATCTCGAAATTGCACGTTACGTTTATAATTTCTTGGTTCGGCATTTCAGAAATGAATGGAACAACAATCGCGGCAAACTTCGTAACCGGCAATCTTTCATGCTTGGTATGTATCAAGGTTTGTTCGTCAAATTAATTGCATCGGAGCCCGTTCAAGAAAAAAAAGAAGGTATCATTCACACCGGTCACCGGTTGGAATTAACCAAGTACATTGATGAAAATTTCGGTGAACTTAATAGTAGTAAGATAAAACCGGAAAAACATGCAAGGACTGCTCAACTTCGGGGCTACGTTGCTGGGAAGAATACCAATATTCGGAAAGGGATAAAAACAAATAATAATGCATTGTTATTATTACCTACTACAGATGAAAGGATTTAGAAGATACATTGCAATACTCCCCTCAATTGCAAGTCTAACCTATTTTAAATAAATTTCGCACGCTTACAAAACACACGGAGTCGTCCAAAAGTTTTTATTGCTGGACGACTCTCCCATATCCGCAAGGACTGGGGCACCGCCCGTGTGAGGTGTAAGCAAGAGTCGTTCAGCTTTATTTTTTTTGCTATTTTGTCATAGTGTTTAACCGGTCATCGCAAGTCACTTGTGTCACTTTAAAGCCATTCAAAGATTTTTTCGTTTCTCCACCAACTCATTATTTTATAATCAATTACCAAGAAGTGACAAAATTCGGGTTGTCACTTTAAAATCCTCGTTTAAAGTGACTTTAAAGTGACAACAAATTGCTGTTTATTAATTAGTTAAAGTCATATTTGTAACATCATAAAACACTATTAAACGCATCTATACACGTTTTAATTGGCTTCTTAAGCATATTCTAAAAAGTGTTTAACAACTCGGAAGATTTCTCGGAATAGATGTAAAAGTGTGCAGTTTTGTGGTAAATAATGCAATTTTTCTCAAAATACCAATTTTGTGTCCCGTATTTGTAACTTATTTGATTTTAATGGCTTGTGGAATTTTCTCATCACTTCCTCTGTTCTCTTATTACACATGAATTATTAATGAGGTATTAATCTTGACTTCTTTTTCCAGATTGAGTAGGTTTGAATTGGAAAAAATTGGAAAATGAGCAAAAATGGAAGATTTAACAAAAAATAATATGCCCGATGAGCTATCCGAAGATATGAAAATGCTTGATGATCTAACTACTTCGGAATACAAATGGGGATTTGTTACGGAAATTGAAAGCGAGACTGTTCCGAAAGGTTTAAGCGAAGAGATTGTTCGTTTAATTTCTGCAAAGAAACATGAACCCGAATGGATGACCGAATGGCGATTAAAAGCTTTCAGACAATGGAAGAAAATGGAAGAACCACACTGGTCTAATGTTCACTATCCGAACATCGATTATCAGAATATCAGTTACTACTCTGCACCGAAGAAAAAACCAGAACTTAGCAGTATTGAAGAAGTAGATCCTGAATTGTTAAAAACTTTTGAGAAACTTGGAATACCGCTTAACGAACAAAAAGTTTTAGCCGGTGTTGCAGTCGATGCAGTGTTCGATTCTGTTTCTGTTGCAACTACTTTTAAGGAAACTTTGAAAGAGAAAGGAATTATTTTCTGTCCGATATCCGAAGCGATTCAAAACCACCCTGAACTTGTTAAAAAATATCTCGGTTCGGTTGTGCCGTACACGGATAATTTTTTCGCTTCGTTGAACTCTGCGGTGTTCAGCGACGGTTCATTCGTTTACATTCCGAAAGGTGTACGCTGCCCGATGGAACTCTCAACTTATTTTAGAATCAATGCACAGGAAACCGGGCAGTTTGAAAGAACATTAATAATTGCCGATGAAGAAGCGTACGTTAGCTATTTGGAAGGATGCACTGCACCGATTCGCGATACCAATCAACTTCACGCAGCGGTTGTTGAATTGATTGCGCTCGATAACGCCGAGGTAAAATATTCGACAGTGCAAAATTGGTACCCCGGCGATAAAGAAGGCAAAGGCGGTATTTATAATTTTGTTACGAAGCGCGGTGCTTGCAGAGGAAAAAATTCTAAAATTTCATGGACGCAAGTTGAAACCGGTTCTGCGATAACTTGGAAATATCCGAGCTGTATTTTGCAAGGTGATAATTCAATCGGCGAGTTTTATTCTGTCGCAGTTACAAATAATTATCAGCAAGCCGATACCGGAACCAAAATGATTCACCTCGGAAAAAATACAAGAAGCACTGTAATCTCAAAAGGTATTTCTGCCGGAAGAAGTAATAACTCTTACCGTGGACTAATTAGAGTTGGGAAGAATGCTGAAGGTGCTCGTAATTTTACTCAATGCGATTCAATGCTGATGAGCGATAAATGCGGAGCGAATACTTTCCCGTACATTGAAGTGGAAAACGATTCTGCAAAAGTTGAACATGAAGCGACAACATCAAAAGTTGGTGAAGATCAGATATTCTATTTGAATCAGCGCGGCATTGCTACGGAAGATGCGGTGAATATGATTGTAAACGGTTTCTGCAAAGAAGTCTTTAACGAACTTCCGATGGAATTTGCTGTTGAAGCACAAAAACTTCTTGCAATAAGTTTGGAAGGCTCGGTTGGCTGATTTGTTAATTCTGACGACCCCGATTTATCGGGGGACGAAGAATCTCATAATAGACATAACAAGAAATTTAGAAAGTGCAAGCGGGACATCGTGTAATGTAAATATTCGGATTCTTCTACTGGGGTGCCTTTGGCATTTGCTTTATCCAGAATTAACGAAACAAAAAAATAATTAAATGGACTAATAACGAAGAAAAATCTATCACGTAAAATCATAGAGATTCTTCGTCCCCGACCGAAGTCGGAGGACTCAGAATTTAAAAAGGGAAAGAAATGTTAACGATCAAAAATTTACATGCAAGTGTTGAAGGGAAAGAAATTCTAAAAGGGATTGATCTCGAAATTAAAACCGGTGAAGTGCATGCAATTATGGGACCGAACGGATCGGGCAAAAGCACGCTTGCAAATGTGCTTGCCGGTCATAAAGGTTACGAAGTTACTGCCGGAGAAGTTTGGTTCGAAGGAAAAAATCTTTTGGAACTTGAACCGGAAGACAGAGCGAGAGAAGGTGTATTCCTCGCGTTCCAATATCCAGTCGAGATTTCCGGAGTAAGCAATGCAACTTTTTTGAAGACTGCAATTAATGAAATAAGAAAATATCACAATCAGTCTGAACTTACGCCGAAGGAATTTTTAGAATTGATGAAAGAGAAATCGAAAATTCTTGGGGTTGATGAATCGCTGATAAGCCGTTCTGTTAATGTTGGTTTTTCGGGCGGAGAAAAAAAACGGAACGAAATTTTTCAGTTGTCGATGATGAATCCCAAGCTTGCGCTTCTCGATGAAACCGATTCCGGACTTGATATCGATGCGCTAAAAATTGTTTCGAACGGTGTGAACATTTTCAAGAATGAAAAGAACGCCGTGCTTGTTGTTACGCACTATCAAAGACTTCTCAATTACATTGTTCCCGATTTTGTGCATGTACTTTATAAAGGAAAAATTATTAAAACCGGCGGCAAAGAATTGGCGCTCGAACTTGAAGATAAAGGTTACGATTGGATAAAATCCGATGAAACAGAACCGGTTAAATTAGCCGAAGAAAATGTATAAATGCGGAGCGCATGAATTATGAATAATCTACCCGAATTTCAAAATACAAAAGAATGGTACTTATCAAACTTCAAAAGCTTTGAAGAAAAAGTTAACGGTGAATCCAAAACTTTTTTTCATGAATTAAGGAAGAAAGCTATTCTGAAATTATCCGAATTAAATTTTCCTTCTACCCATCAAGAAGAATGGAAGTACACGAATGTTTCGCCGATACTAAAACAAAATTTTGTACCGGCTCAGATAGCAGATTTTTCTTTGCCGGCAAAAAGCGAAATTGAAAAATGTCTTTTCACCGGTTTTGATTATCACTTGCTTGTTTTTACAAACGGAATATTTAATAAAGAGTTGAGTAATATTTCCGAACTGCCTTCGGGTGTTTATATCGGGAATTTGAAAAACGCCGTACTTAATTCCCCGAATTTGGTTGACGGTTATTTGAACAAATATGCCGAAATCGAAAATGCTTTTAATGCTCTCAATCTAATTTATGCTTCCGACGGACTTGCAGTTGTAATTCCCGATAATGTAATTGTTGACAAGCCGATTCAATTGTTATTTATAAACGGAGATTATCATAACCTGATTCTCTCGCAGCCGCGCAACATAATTGTTGCCGGAAAAAATTCGCATGTAAGTTTGATTGCAAATTATTACGGCAGCGGCGATAAACAATATTTTACAAATGCAGTTACCGAAATTTTTGCCGGTGAAAATTCGATAATCGATTTTTACAAAATCCAGAACGAATATGATGATTCGTTTCACATCGAAAAAGTTCAAGCATACCAGCAGAAAGCAAGTGTGTTCAATCATTATAATTTTACATTCGGCGGCGGACTTGTACGAAACGATATCAATTCGAAATTGGACGGCGAGAATATTGAAACACATTATTACGGTTTGTACCTCGCGAACAATAAACAACACATTGATAATCATACATTTGTAGATCATGTAAAACCGTACTGCATGAGCAACGAATTATACAAAGGTATTTTGGACGGAAGTTCGCGCGGTGTGTTCAATGGAAAAATAATTGTACGCAAGGATGCACAGAAGACAAATGCATATCAGCAGAACAAAACAATTTTACTTTCCAAAACAGCACGAGTTGATGCAAAACCGCAGCTCGAAATTTTTGCAGACGATGTTAGATGTACTCACGGCGCAACTGTCGGGCATCTTGATGACACGGCTGATTTTTACATTCGTTCGCGCGGAATTCCAGAAGAGCTTGCAAAATCAATGTTGATACGCGCTTTTGCAAATGATGTTGTTGAAGCTGTTAAGGTTGACGCGATTAAAGAAAAAATCAATCACATGATCTTCGAACATTTGCACAGAGTGGAAATAGTTGATTCTGAGAAATCACAATGAGATATACAAAACGATTTCCGAGTGTTTCCGGATAGGAAAAAAGTGATTCAATTAAAAGAATAAAAAAAAATATTGGGCATCTATCTTAAATTGCCACGACTTTTAAGTCGTGGAAGAAATAAGAAAAAAGAATGGCGGCTTTAGCCTCAATTTTTGTGGCTCAACAAATAAATATCTTTTTACAAAAAGAGTTTTGAGTGAATAAATATTATTAAGATTCTTCGTCCCGGCAAGTCGGGACGAAGAATTACAGAAGGTAAATATGATAAATACAATTCAAGATGTGAAAAAGAAATTTGATGTTGAAGATGTGCGGAAGGATTTCCCGATTCTTCAAAGAGCTGTAAACGGCAGCGAACTTGTTTATCTTGATAATGCTGCGACAACCCAAAAACCTCAGGCTGTTATTGACGCACTTACTCACTATTACACTTACGATAACGCGAACATTCACCGAGGATTATATTTCCTTAGCGAGTTTGCAACCGAACAGTACGAAAATGCAAGATTAAAAGTGAAGGAATTTATAAATGCAATCAGCGCTTCCGAAATTATTTTTGTACGCGGAACTACCGAAGCAATTAATCTTGTTGCAACATCGCTCTGGCGCGAAAAATATTTTAACGAAGGCGACGAAGTAATTATTTCGAACATGGAACATCATGCTAATATTGTACCGTGGCAGATTGCCGGCGGCAGAAAAAAAATCAATCTGAAAGTTATTCCGATTACCGACGACGGCGAACTTGATTTGAATGCATACGAATCTTTGATCAACGAAAAAACAAAACTTGTTTCGATTGTACATATTTCCAATTCGCTCGGTACGATAAATCCTATTAAAAAAATTGTTGATATCGCTCATTCAAAAAAAATTCCGGTTCTTATAGACGGTGCACAGGCAATTCCGCATTTCAAAGTGGATGTTCAGGAACTTGATGCGGACTTTTATGCTTTTTCAGGTCATAAAATTTTTGGTCCGACCGGCATCGGTGTTCTTTACGGCAAAACAGAATTACTTGAAATGATGCCTCCGTATCAGGGCGGCGGCGATATGATCCGCACAGTGACTTTTGAAAAAACTACATTTGATGATCTGCCGAGAAAATTTGAAGCCGGAACGCCGAATATTGCCGGCGCAATCGGTCTGGGTGCGGCGATTGATTATTTAAATCAGTTTGACCGAAATGATTTATGCAATTATGAAAATGAATTGCTGAACTATGCTACTGCGAGACTTCTGGAAATTGACGGCTTGAAAATTATCGGGAACGCAAAAGAAAAAGCATCCGTTATTTCTTTTGTGATTGACGGAATTCATCCATACGATATTGGAACTATAATTGATACCGACGGCATCGCAATTAGAACCGGTCATCATTGCACACAGCCGATAATGAATCGTTACAATCTTCCGGCTACTGCAAGAGCATCGCTAAGTTTTTATAACACAAAAAGTGAAATTGATAAACTCATAGTCGGTTTACAAAAAGTAAAAAAAATGTTTGCTTAGTACCTCTGGTGCTGGAGAATGAAATGATCGACAAAGGCAAAATAGAACAAGATATAATTGCGAAGCTCAAAACATGTTTCGATCCTGAAATTCCGGTAGATATTTGGGAGCTTGGTTTGATTTACGAAATCAAAATTGATGACGAAGGAAATACATATTTGAAAATGACTTTGACTTCGCCGCATTGCCCGGTTGCCGGCAGCCTTCCTCCCGAGGTCAAAGAAAAAGCTCGGAGTGTTCAAGGTGTTAAAGATGTTTATCTCGATCTTGTTTGGGAACCGGCTTGGAGAATGGATATGATGAGCGAAGAAGCAAAGCTTGAA
Organism: Ignavibacteriales bacterium; assembly: GCA_016177735.1. Lineage (GTDB taxonomy): Bacteria > Bacteroidota > Ignavibacteria > Ignavibacteriales > Melioribacteraceae > DYJK01. The sequence continues at coordinate 143,351 of JACOUS010000003.1, forward strand.
CTTGGGTTTCTATAATTCTGAGCGAAGCGAAGAATCGGCCGTAATTTGTTATGAGCTATTTCGTCGCTGCGCTCCGTAATATTACAAAGGAAAGGAATAAATCATGTTCACTATAAATCAAAAACCGCCGATATACGATCCCGAAGCAGTTCAGCCGATGAGGGATGAATTAATTTATGTCGGTTTCGAAGAAATGCTTTCGCCTCAAGTTGTTGAGGATGTTTTATCACAAAAGAATGATGAAACAATTTTTGTTTTTATTAATTCCGTGTGCGGGTGTGCTGCCGGCAGTGCAAGACCCGGCGCAACACTTGCATTGCAGCATAATGTAATTCCCGATAAACTTGTTACAGTGTTTGCCGGGCAAGACCGCGATGCCGTTGATTATCTGCGCGAAAAATTTCTTGCAGAGATTCCGCCTTCTTCCCCGTTCATGGCTTTGCTTAAAAACGGAGAATTGTTGTACGCAATGCCGCGCCACAAAATTGAAGGAAGATACGCGGATGAAATTGCCGATGATTTGAAAAATGTTTTTGAACAACATTGTAAAAAATCCGGTCCGTCAATTTCGCCGGAAAAATATGCCGAGCTTGTTCATGCAAAAGCGTGCGGCTCGAAAATACCATTGAATAATAATTGAACCCCACCTAAATCCTCCCCTTAAAAAAAGGGGAGGACTTTAATGGAGAGTGCCAATATGAAATTTAGCGCACAAGAAGAATACGGTTTACGATGCCTACTGCGGATTGCAAAGTTTTATCACGTTGCTAAATCGCTAACAATTCCTGAAATCAGCCGGGCAGAGGGATTGACCGAACACAACACGGGAAAAATTCTTCGTGTACTCCGCCTCGATGGATTTCTTACAGCAGAACGCGGACAAATGGGCGGATACACTTTATCGCGTTCCCCCGAACAAATTAAAATCAGCGATGTACTTAATGCACTCGGCGGAAGATTGTACGATGATAATTTCTGCCAGGCTCATACCGGCATTACGGATATCTGCACAAACTCAATTGATTGTTCCGTCAGATCACTCTGGAAAATAATTCAAGATACTGTTGATTCGGTAATCTCAAAAATGACTTTAAAAGATTTGATGGGTCATGAATCATATCTGTTAGAAATTTCTCACTTCGGAAAAGTTGACGCAGCTAACAATTAAAGACGTTATACAAATCTTTTGGTGTAAAAAAATGCAATGAACGGTTTTAAACTGTTCCATCTTTTTCCCCGTCTCATCCAAATAAATTTTTACATCCACTTAAGAAATTACTCAGCGGCATTTTGCGGCAATTGTAAAACAGATCACGGCATTGAATAATGCTTTGATATGTAAAAGGTAATTGTTTATTTTTTGCCACGGCTGTCCCAAACTTTTTTCTTGACCGCCTAAGTGTATTACTTCAGCAATTCGGTAACAGCACGTAAACGATCTAAAGGAGTCAAGTAATTTAATGATCCATGGCGACGTTGATAATTATAACGATAAAGAAAACCATTTAACTCTGATGAGAAAGTATCTAAAG
>JACOUS010000039.1 GCA_016177735.1 Ignavibacteriales bacterium
GGACAAACTTTAGATACTTTCTCATCAGAGTTAAATGGTTTTCTTTATCGTTATAATTATCAACGTCGCCATGGATCATTAAATTACTTGACTCCTTTAGATCGTTTACGTGCTGTTACCGAATTGCTGAAGTAATACACGGAGGCGGACAACTATGCATGAACCTATTTTAAAATATTGAGAACTTAGAACGTTTTGGCAATAAATGGAACATAGATATGCAGCTGAACGCACTTGTCCGCCTTTGGTGGATATCTATGTTCCAATAGACAATAACCCGTTCAGCAGAAATAGAGTTAGGCAATATGATAATGGGATTATATTATGCGTAAATTAAAAATATTCTTAAGCTATAATTCACAAGATAGTGATCTAGCTGGTAGCATCAAGAGAAATTTAGGAAGTTATGGACTTAGTGTTTTTCTAGCACACGAGGATATTGAACCTACACAAGATTGGATAGACAGATTACTTCTCGAATTAAATAAATCAGTTGTATTTATACCTATTCTTACGGAAAGTTTCTTAAAATCAAAATGGACATCTCAAGAAATTGGCATCGCTTTAGCAAATGACATTTTTATAATATCGTTGAAAGTAGATATTGATCCATTTGGATTCCTTTCTAGATACCAAGCACTAAAATTCAGAACAAAAAATTTACCTTTATCTTGTTCACATATTACAAATCTTATTTATAGTAATAAACATCTGCGCAAACAATTTCTTGACGGACTTATTGATCTTTTTACAAAAAGTGACACATTTGATGAAGCAAAATATCGGAGTTCTCTCCTTAAAGAATATGATGGATATACTAAAACGCAAGTCTCTAAGATATTACGAGCATCAATTGATAATGACCAAATCTATAATTCATTTGGTGCACGCTCAAGGTTAGTGGATTTATTCAATAGTTGCCGAGACAAAGTAGATGAAACTCTTTTAAAAATGTTTAATAAAAAGATACATAGATAAGTATTGCCTAACCCGCCGCTCAACACGGACAGCGTTTTTAGTGCAGCATTTTAGTAATTATAAAGTTGCGTTTGCATAGTTTAGTTGCTCTTTAAGGTAGTTAGTTCTTAGAAACATTTTTATAAATAAAAAGTAGTTGCAACTATTCGGCATTGCTGCCCGCCAACAAACGGCGGGTAAATTCTGGGCTGCGGCTTAAAAACAATGCCGTTATGTGCTTAATATTTACAAGGAATATTACAATGAGTAAATACGTATTAAATCCAAAACTTAAACAGTCCGCTACTGAGGAGATATTTAACTTATTATTAAGCTTTATCCAAATTGGTAAATCATATAAAACTTTATCTGGAGGAAAAACACATAAGATTATTAAAGTGAAAGGTGAAGTTACAATTGAAAGAACCGATGCTAATGACAAACCGGAAATCAATTTCGACGAGATTAATAAAGTAATAAAATTATTCAAAGATGGAGATTCATATAATACTTCTTCAGAGGAATATAAAAAACAACTTCTTAAACCGATTCATAAAACACCTTTACTATCAATTTTATTAGCATCAGATATTATTGTAAAGAAATAAGCATATAAGGATTAATAATTATGTATAAAAAAGGCGATATTTTACTTGGAGAGAAAACTAATCATCCAATTATTTATTTAAATAAAGAAGATGATTATTATTTTAATGGTTGTATAATTACACATTCTCCAACAAGTAGTTACAAAAATAATATTTCTTTTTTGCCTGAACATTTCGAAATGCACGATGAAGATGATAATCCATACAGAATTATATATGATAACTCTCATTTTGTAAATCTTAAATTAATTAAGAAAACTGAATGGGGACCTTTTAATAAAGTAGGTAAATTATCAAGGATTGGTATCCAGTATCTCGAAAAATATTTGGAAAAAGATGATTCTACTGAATGGAGAGCTTATATAAGTAAAAATAAATAAAAAAAAATGCGCACATAACAAGCTACTGCCAATGACCACTAAGGAATCATAGGCAGAAGTATGAGACCGAGCTGTTTAGCTTGAGTATGTAGACGTTTTATAACGCCGGACAGGTAAGTAAAAAATCCCGTCAATAAACCGCCGGGCAAGCAATAGGATAAATAACTTCTTGACCGATCCGTAAAAGACGGATGGTAAAAACGTTTTTTCAAATAGTGATCAGATGTCAATCAATTTCAACTACAATTCAATGCCCTATGATATTCTATGAGGCTGCACACTGTTCCGACAAATGTCGGGACAAGCTCTACGTTCATTCTTCGAGCAGCCATTGGTCGGCGAGGTCTTCGGAGATTGATTCGATGAAGCGCGAAGGTTTTGCAAATGTAATTCCGTTGTGACGATCAAAAATGTGCATCGGGTAGCAGACAAAAAGATTCTGCTTCGCGCGCGTTGAAGCAACGTACATTAGTCTTCGTTCTTCTTCGAGGCTTTCCAATTTTTCAAACGACTGTGCGGAAGGGAAGAAGCCGTCAACTGCATGAATTACAAACACGGAATGCCATTCCAATCCTTTTGCGGAGTGGATTGTTGAAAGAGTGAGCAGTTCGCGTTCTTTATCAACAGCTTCAACATCAACAACGCTGTCTTGCGGGGGATCGAGCGCCATATCTGCAAGCAGACTATCGAGTGAGCGGTAATTCTCGGCAATGTTCATAAAAATTTCGAGATCTTTTTTCCGCTTGTTCCAATCATCATATTTTTCCGTGAAGATCGGTTCGTAATATTTGAAAGCTTGTTCGGCTTTATCGGCGGGCAGTTGATTTTTTGTGTGAATATCATGAAGAAAAGAGAAGAGATTGAAAATTCTGTCGTTATATTTTTTGCTCACGCTGCTTTCGGGATTAATCTTGATCGAAAGTTTTCCGCCGGCAATTTCATCCATAATAATCTGCGCTTTCTTCGGACCAATTCCTTCGTGCAGCAGAAGAACGCGGTACCAGCTAACGTAATCGCTTGGATTGAGTGCGATGCGTAGAAACGCAAGCATGTCTTTCACGTGTGCGGTTTCAATAAATTTCATTCCACCGAATTTCATATACGGGATATTTGCTTTGTTGAGTTCTATTTCGAGATCGAACGAATGGAACGATGAACGGAAGAGAACCGACATATCATTCAGCGGCACACCTTCTTCGCGGAGTTCGAGAATTTTATCAACGATAAAACGCGACTGCATATTTTCGTTTGCGGCGCTGATGATTCCGGGAAGTTCGCCGCCGGTCTTTCTTGTAAAAAGATGTTTCGGATATTTTTCGATTGCGTGTTCAATAATCCGGTTTGAAAAATTCAGTATCTGCTGTGTACTTCTGTAATTTTCTTCGAGCGTGATAACTTTTACATTATCGAAAAGTTTCGGGAACTCCATAATGTTTTTAAAATTTGCACCGCGGAAAGAATAGATTGACTGCGAGTCATCACCGACAACCATTATGTTTTGATGCACTTGCGATAGTCCTTTAATAACTTCGGCTTGCAGTTTGTTTGTATCCTGGTATTCATCAACCATTGTAAATTTTATTGTGCTCAAAAAAGATTTTGCCGCCGGACCGAACTCGAAAAGAAAATTGCGTAAGTAAATTAGCAGATCATCGTAATCGAGCAAGTTGTTCTGTTTCTTGTATGATGAATAAACTTTGTGTATCTGTAAAAATGTTTCGATGTATTCTGCAAAGTGAGGATATTCTTCTTCCAAAATATTTTCAACGGTGCGACCGGTGTTAACACTCAAACTGAGCACTTTGAGAATTGTCTGCTTGTTCGGGAAACGCTTTTTGTGCTGCGCGAGATTCAACTGCCCGCGTATTAAGTTGATTACATCTTCGCTGTCGCTTTGATCGAGAATAGTGAACCCATTATCGAGGTTGACGGCTTTGGCATATTTGCGCAGAGTTAAATTTGCAAACGAATGAAAAGTGCCGCCGTTAATTTTTGCACATCTGTTGTCGAGGAGAATAGCCGCGCGGTCCATCATTTCTTTTGATGCTTTGCGTGTGAAAGTAAGCAGAAGAATTGAAGAAGGATCGTTTCCCATTTCAACCAAACGAGCAACGCGGTAAACAAGTGTACGTGTTTTACCGCTTCCGGCTCCGGCAATTACGAGATAATTTCCTTCAACGGAGGCGACCGCATCGTACTGCGATGCATTTAATTGTTCGCGGTAATTGATTTGAAATTTTGATTCGTCAAACCGCGGCTCCTTCGGGGAAACTTGTCCGACACGTTTTAGCTGATATTTTTTTTGCATGTATAATTGTTTGGTCTGTTAAAGAGAAGCTGTTTGAAAATTATATTAGATATCTGAACTCATCCACCGACCCCTTCTCTTAAATTTATCAGCCTTCGGCGGAAAGAGAAGGGTTGACTCGCTTTTAAAAGTCCCTCTCTTTTAAGAGAGGGACTTAAGCTTGCCCGCCGAAGGTCGGGCTTGCCCGCCATCTTATTGGCTGGGGTGAGTTTATCATTTACATTAAAATTGCTGCACTATTACTTCTTTGTTTAAGAAGAAAATGAATCAAGCGACTTCTTGTTTAGTTACAATGTAATTATAGAGCCACATAAAAAATGCACCGAGAACACCGATACCGATCATAGCCCACCAAATCATTTCCGGTTTTCCGGCGGCTTTCGATGTTTGATAAATCCATCCGCCGAACGGGTCTCCTACAAAACGCGCAATTGCAATCGGCAAGAATGCATAGCCTTGATACAAACCTTGCTGTCCAGCCGGTGCTATTTCAGAAATGTATTGGTAGTAACGCGGTGCTTGAATCATTTCACCAATTGCAAATGCAACGATGCCGGCAACAATTGTAGGAATGCTCGGATAAATTCCGATGATTATCCATATCAAACTTGAAATTGCAAAGCCGTATAAAATTGCTTTGCGTGTTGGAATGTTTTTAGTGAGTAGATTTAGCGGTATCTGCAAAAGTATAATTGCACCGGCACCCGACCACGATTGCACAATTTCGTACGGTGCATCTGCGCCGATGTAATCTGTTATATAATATGGAACGATTATAAATTCTTGCCAAAAGATTATCCAGTAAAGACTGTAGATCAAAAGAAAGATCATGAATTTAAAATTTGTCAGCACGATAAATAAGTTTTCTATTTTCTTTATCAACGATTCGGGCGCGGCTTCTTTTTCGGGTTTTACTTCTTTGTACAATAAAATATTTACGACGAGCATCGCCAGACAGCTAACCGAAGAAACCATGTACACGAATTGGTTGCCGAGACTATCGCGGACAAGATATGCAATTGTTGGACCGAGCATCGCACCGATATTAACAAGCCAGTAATAAATTGCAAAGCCGAGCGATTTTGTTTCTTCTTTCGATGTTACGGCAACGGTGCCGAGTACGGACGGTTTGATGAACGATCCGCCGAATGCTGTGAAAATTAGAAACAGCACCAACAGCCAGTAAGTATCAAAATTAGAATAGAAACCTGAAAAGATGCTCATGCCTACCGAGCCGATTAAAAAATAACCGAGTGCGAGAATTGAAAATGCAACATTGAATGCTTTGCGGAATCCCCATTTGTCTGCAAGTGTTCCGCCGAAAATTGGAAGTAAATAAATCAGTCCGCCGAAAATTCCTGATAACTGTCCGGCTTGTGCTTCGGAGAACCCGAGATTATTTCGCAGATAAATCATGAATACAATTTGCTGACCGTAATAAGCGAGGCGTTCAAATAATTCCATTATGTTTGCGACCCAAAAGGTAGGATGAAAACCCGATTTGAGTTTGTTGAATTGATCCGATAGACTCACGATCTCTCCATAGTTTGTGGATTGTCAAAAAAGTTGGCAAAATATAATATCTCTCGTTTCAAAAAGAAACTTAAACTTAGACCTCGCAATTTATTTTTGCTTATCATAAAAAGCCTTTTTAATAAATAGTTTTTATCATGATGAATTCCGCGACCTTTAGACCGTGGACTTAGATTTTAAAACTATTTCGACTTTAGTCGCAAATTGAAATTTAATTGTGGCTAAAGCCCAATCGTGTTGTTTATTTGTTTTCCCCGATTTGAAAGTCGGGGCGATTGACTACGATAATCTTTCACATCCACTTCTCCTTTCATTGAAGGCGAACAAGTTCATGAGAATGGGGCGGGGACGAGTTCGATAAATTTTATTACAAACTTTGCAGAGAAAGTCTATTAGGTTCGGTTACATTTAATAATTAATTTTGTTCAACAAAATTTTTTGATATTCAGGGAGACAAACATGAAAGTTCCTTTGCTCGATTTGAAAGGTCAGTATCAATCAATCAAAAAAGAAATTGATGAGGCGGTGCAAAGTGTTGTTGATTCACAATATTTTATTATGGGTCCCGATGTTGCTAAACTTGAAGAAGAAATCTGCAAGTATCTGAATTGCAAATACGCAATTGGTGTTTCATCGGGTACGGATGCGTTGCTGCTTGCATTGATGGCGCTCGATATTCAGCCCGGTGATGAAGTAATCGTTCCGGCTTATTCATTCTTTGCAACGGCGGGAGTTGTTGCAAGATTAAATGCCGTTCCGGTTTTTGTTGATGTCGATCCGGTTACGTTTAATATCGATACAAAACAGATTGAGAAAAAAATTACGAACAAAACAAAAGCAATTATACCGGTTCATCTTTACGGGCAGAGCGCCGGTATGGATGAAATAATTTTGATTGCAGAAAAATATAGTCTGTTTGTCGTTGAAGATGCGGCGCAGGCAATCGGCACGCAGTACAAAGACGGAAAGTTTGCCGGCACGATAGGAGATATCGGATGTTTCTCATTTTTCCCGAGTAAAAATTTGGGTGGATTCGGCGATGGAGGAATTGTTACAACCAACAATCCCGAACTCGAACACAAAATGAGAATCATGCGCGTGCACGGAATGGAGCCGAAATATTATCATAAAATAATCGGCGGAAATTTTAGATTGGATTCACTGCAAGCGGCGGTACTCCGCGTCAAACTTCCGCATCTCGATTCGTGGTCTGAAAAGAGAAGACTGAATGCCGCACTCTATACAAAATATTTTATCGAAGCCGGACTTTCGCAAGCGACCGGAAAAATTTCTTTCGATGCAAACAACAAAGTTTTATTGCCCGAAGCTGTTTATCAAAACGACGTACATAAAAATCATCACATTTATAATCAGTTTGTTATACGTGTTGAAAAAAGAAACGAACTTTGGAACTTTATGAAAAAGAAAGAGATCGGGTGCGAAGTTTATTACCCGGTTCCGTTCCACCGGCAAGAATGTTTTGCATATCTCAATTGTGTCGATTCGGAATTCCCGGTTTCGAATGATGCGGCGGAAAACTCGTTAGCATTACCGATTTATCCCGAACTTACAAATGAGCAAATCAAATATGTTGTTGATTCTATTGCCGAGTTTATGAGAAGTTGATTTGTCTAACAGTGCCTTTGCAAACTCTGCGAGAGATTATTTTCTCGCAGAGTCGCGAAGAACAAAGGATGATTATCCAATTTTACGAAGTGCTTTTGGTTTGTTGAGTAATTCCGATAAGATGAATGCCTCTTTAACAGTACTTTTACTTTTTAATCTCCGTTTTATTTCCTCCGCTTTTTTGTTCGCATCACTTTGCCGCGCATATATTTTGTGATGGTCAACCGCAGTTTTTTTACGGGCTGATTCGAGAGACACAAGTTTATCATAATCGATATCGGGGACACGCTTTTCAATATTTCTTTTTTCGTAAGCCTCGCGTGCCGATACTTTTTTCTCAAATTCTTTTTCAGGATTCCAGCTTACTTTTTCCAGATTTATTCCTTCGCGGTCGTAATTAGCCGTTCTATATTCATTTTCCGTCTTTGGAATTTTAAAGCCAAAAAGTTCTTCGAGGACGTCGGCACTGCTCGTTTGTTTTCTCGAATAAACTTTACCGCTATCCTTTGTCTGATAGGGAACTTGAGTTCGTCTTTGTGTTTCACTCTTTTGTGTTTTCTTTTTTCCGAATATAGAAGCAACGATACTGTAAATCACAAAAAAGAAAACGATAAGTTGAATTATGTCATCCATCTTCATGATTCTTTATCTTTTTTCTCTTCGGGTTTTGCGATAGAAGTTCTCATATCGGTATCGGCTTGAACATTTTTCAGATTGTAATAATCCATCACACCGAGATTGCCGCTTTTGAAAGCTTCCGCAATAGCACGAGGAATTTCAGCTTCTGCTTCAACAACTTTAGAACGCATTCTTGCAACTTCTGCGCTCATTTCTTGTTCGAGAGCAACAGCGGCGGCTCTTCTTTCTTCTGCTTTTGCGCGCGCAACTTTCAAATCCGCTTCTGCCTGATCGGTTTGCAAAATTGCGCCGATGTTTGTACCAACATCAACATCTGCAATATCAATCGAAAGAATTTCGAAAGCTGTTCCGGCATCCAATCCTTTTGATAAAACAACTTTGGAAATGCTGTCAGGGTTTTCCAAAACTTCTTTGTGGGTTGTGCTCGAACCGATTGTGGAAACAATTCCTTCGCCAACACGTGCAAGAATTGTCTGTTCACCGGCGCCGCCGACGAGCCTTTCCAAATTAGTACGAACAGTAATTCGAGCCATAGCTTTAAGTTGTATTCCGTCTTTTGAAACAGCAGATACCAACGGTGTTTCAATTACTTTCGGATTCACAGACATTTTTACAGCTTCCAGTACGTCACGCCCGGCAAGATCAATTGCCGCCGCTTTTGCAAATCCAAGATCAAGGTTAGCTTTGTTTGCAGAAATTAGTGCGTTTACAACGTTGGTTACATTTCCTCCGGCAAGGTAATGCGCTTCTAAAAGTGAAATGCTTAATTCTATGCCGGCTTTTGTTGCCGAGATCAAATTTCTAACAATCACTTGCGGCGAAACTTTTCTTAAACGCATTCCGATCAAATCGCGGAAAATTTTTACTTTTACTCCGGAAAAATATGCCGTGATAAATAGTCCGAGTGGTACGAAATAAAGAAATAAGAATAAAACGATTATTCCGACAATAATTATTAGTACGGAAAATCCGGTCAATGCCTCCATTGTTACTCCAGTTAGTTATGAACAATTTCAAAATATCAATAAAAGAAGATTATTCCAATTTATGTTTGTTACTGCTAAATGTAAAATTAAGATTCTTGCTAAGAGGAGACTCAATATTTATATTTAAGAAACCATTTGAACGGTTTATATGTTCAAATATGTAAGATTAGAAAGGAATTGACACATGGAAGGTAATTTTTCAGAGCGGGTTCAGGAAGTTATTAGATTGAGTCGTGAGGAAGCCTTAAGGCTTGGACACGATTATATCGGGACGGAACATCTTCTGCTCGGTATAATCAGAGAAGGGCAAGGAGTAGCTGTTAAAATTCTCCGCAATCTTGAAGTTGATTTAGTAAAGTTGAAAAAGGCGATAGAGGATACGGTACGTACGTCGGGCGGAACACTCACAATCGGAAATATCCCGCTTACCAAGCAAGCCGAAAAAGTTTTGAAGATAACCCAGATCGAATCAAAAATTTATAAATCGGATGTAATAGGAACCGAACACATTTTACTTTCACTGCTTCGCGATGAAGACAACATAGCCACGCAAATTCTACATCAATTCAATGTTACTTACGATAGCGCACGTGCAGAACTGAATAATATTCTCAGCAGTAAAAGTCCCGAGAAGGCAGCTGCGGCACAGCAATTCACATCAAAAAAAGTTGAACGGACAAAGACGCCGGTTCTCGATAATTTCGGAAGAGATTTAACAAAACTTGCAACGGAAGACAAACTCGATCCGGTGATCGGCAGAGAAAAAGAAATTGAACGCGTTGCACAGGTTTTAAGCAGAAGAAAAAAGAATAACCCGGTTTTGATCGGTGAGCCGGGTGTTGGTAAAACTGCAATTGCAGAAGGACTTGCACTTCGAATTGTTCAAAGAAAAGTTCCGCGCATTCTTCAAGAGAAAAGAGTTGTTACACTCGATCTTGCCGGATTGGTTGCCGGAACAAAATACCGCGGGCAGTTCGAAGAAAGAATGAAAGCTTTGATGAACGAACTCGAAAAAGCCAATGATGTAATTTTGTTCATCGATGAACTACACACAATAGTTGGTGCCGGCGGCGCTTCGGGTTCGCTCGATGCATCGAACATGTTTAAACCGGCGCTTGCACGCGGCGATATTCAATGCATCGGCGCTACTACACTTGATGAGTACAGAAAATATATCGAAACCGACGGCGCACTTGATCGTCGGTTCCAAAAAGTTATGGTCGATCCGCCTTCTGCTGATGAAACAATTCAGATACTTGAGAACATCAAATTCAAGTATGAAGAACATCATCACGTGCGTTATTCGACAGAATCAATTAAGAACGCCGTTAAACTTAGCGAGCGATACATTACGGATAGATATCTGCCCGACAAAGCAATCGATGTTATTGATGAAGCCGGTTCGCGTGTTCACATGGGCAACTTTACTGTGTCGGAAGAAATTTTAAATCTCGAAGCAGAAGTTGAAAAAATAAAACAACTCAAAATTCAGGTAGTAAAGCAGCAAGATTACGAAGAAGCAGCGCGGCTGCGTGATAAAGAAAGACAATTGCAATCCGATCTCGAAATTGCCAAGAGAGAATGGGACACAAAAAATAAAGATATGATTTTCGATGTTACGCCCGACGACATCGCTACTGTTGTTGCAATGATGACCGGAATACCGGTTACAAGAGTTGTGCAAGCCGAAACAGAAAAACTGATGAAAATGGAATCGGCTCTCAAAGAAAAAATTGTTGGTCAGGAAGAAGCCGTTTCTAAACTGAGCAAAGCTATCCGCAGAACACGTGCCGGTTTGAAACGCGCTAACAAGCCGATCGGAACTTTCATTTTCTTGGGACCGACCGGAGTCGGTAAAACTGAACTTGCAAAAGAGCTCGCGAGATATTTGTTCGATTCCGAAGATGCACTTGTTCGAATCGATATGAGCGAGTACATGGAAAAGTTTGCCGTGTCGCGATTAGTTGGAGCGCCTCCAGGTTACGTTGGTTATGAAGAAGGCGGACAGTTAACCGAGCGCGTGCGCAGAAAACCTTATTCGGTTGTTCTGTTTGATGAAATTGAGAAAGCACATCCGGATGTTTTCAATATTCTGCTTCAAGTTTTGGATGACGGTGTACTTACCGACAGCCTCGGAAGAAAAGTTGATTTCAAGAACACGATTATAATTATGACTTCGAATGTCGGTACGCGCGATATTAAAAGTACCGGCGGATTCGGATTTGGCGGCGAGACTGCTGCAGATCAATATTCCAGTCTGAAGAATACTGTTGAAGATGCGATGAAGAAACTTTTCAACCCGGAATTCTTGAACAGAATTGATGAGGCAATTGTATTCAGAAGTCTCGATAAAGATGATATTAAACAGATTATTGCTATCGAAATGAAAGACCTTGTGAAAAATATAAGCGATAATAAAATGAGCATCGAACTTCACAAGTCGGCGATTGAATTTTTGTCCGACAAAGGATTCGAACAAAAATTTGGAGCACGACCTCTGAAACGCGCGATACAGAAATATGTTGAGGATCCGCTTGCCGAAGAACTTCTGCTTGTTCATTTCAAAGAAGGCGATAAGATTATTGTTAAACACAAAAAGAACACGGATGAATTGTATTTCATTTCAGCTAAAGTTTCCGAACCGGAAGAACAAGGGAATGAAGAAAAGAAAACGATTTAATTACATTTGTAACTCAAGTAAATGAAAATATTTAGTATAGATGACATCAATAATAAACTAATAGAGTTGAACAGCTGGCAGTTTATTAATAACACAATTGAAAAAGAATTTGTACTAAATGATTTCAGAGATTCTTTGGCGTTTGCAGTTAAGATTGGAATTGAAGCAGAGAAGATGGATCATCATCCCGATTTACTTTTGCATGGATGGAACAAGGTAAAAGTAACGCTCACCACACACAGTGCCGGCGGCGTTACGGAAAACGATATTAAACTTGCACAAACAATAGACAAAATAACCCGATGACAAATCAAAACATTCTCGAAATTTTTCTTAAAACTAATGCCCTTCTCAACGGGCATTTTTTATTGACTTCCGGCAGACACAGTACCCAGTATTTTCAGTGTGCACTTGTTCTGCAGTATCCCGGGTTCAATGAAATTATCTGCTCAAAAATTGCAGACCATTTTCGCAGCACCGAAATTGACGTTGTAATTTCTCCGGCAATCGGCGGTATCGTTGTAGGTCAGGAAGTTGCACGGCAGCTAAACAAGAAATCGATCTTTGCGGAACGTGAAGACAAAACACTTGTACTGCGGCGCGGCTTTCAGATTGAAGAGGGGAAGAAATATCTTGTTTGCGAAGATGTTGTTACAACCGGCGGTTCCGTTTTTGAAGTGATGGAAATTGTTAGAAACGGCGGCGGCATTGCTGCCGGTGTCGGCTACATTGTTGATAGAAGCAACAACAAAGTACAATTTGGTGTGCCGCAGTTTAGTACTCTACAATTAGAGGTCGTCTCATATTTGCCGGAAGAATGCCCCATTTGCAAAGAGAACAAAATTCCGCTTGTAAAACCGGGCTCGCGAAAAGTGAAAGTATAGTCATTCACTAATAGAGCTAAACATGAAAAAAATTCTACTCTTTTTGTTGATCTCATTATCAGTTGTTTATCCGCAAATTAAATTCGATGATAACTTTGCAGAAAAAACTTTGCGTTTGGATTTTTATCACACCGGCAACAAAAACACAGAGACAATCAGTTTTGATAAACTGATCGAAGAACCGATATGGAGCGGCACGAAGAAAAATTTAATTGATCAATTCGGTTACGGAAGTTATCTGTTAAAAATTTTTGATGATTCGACTAACACGTTAATTTACTCGCGCGGATTCTCGACTCTCTTTCAAGAATGGCAGACTACAGAAGAAGCCAAAAACACACTTCGTTCTTTTTCCGGGTCAGTAGTAATGCCGTTTCCCAAAAATAAAGTTCGTGTGGAAATCTTAAAGAGAGACCGTAGAAATAATTTTGAAGTGAAGTTTTCGTACAACGTTAATCCGCAAAGTTATTTTATCATTAAAGAGAAAGCGAAACCGTTCCCGAATTTCAAAGTACATTATTCCGGCGAGCCTTCTCAAAAACTCGATATTGTTTTAATCCCCGAAGGATATTCTTCCGAAGAGATGAACAAGTTCAAAGAAGACTGCAATCGTTTTGCCGGTTATTTGTTTGAATATTCTCCGTTCAAAGAGAACCAAAACAAAATTAATATTTGGGGGGTCGAAGCACCATCCGTACAAAGCGGAACGGATATCCCCGGCAAAAATATTTGGATGCAGACTTTACTGAACTCACACTTTTACACTTTCGACAGCGAAAGATATTTAATGACGACCGACTATTTTGCAATTAGAGATGTTGCTGCAAACGCTCCGAACGACCAAATTTATGTAATTGTGAATACCGAGAAATACGGCGGCGGTGCAATCTACAATTATTACAATGTTACTGCGGCTGATAATAAACTTTCCAAACAAATTTTTGTTCATGAATTTGGGCACGGACTTGCCGGTCTTGCCGATGAATACGGAGACGATCCGACGTATCAAGATTTTTATCCGCTCGATGTTGAGCCGTGGGAACCGAACGTTACTACTCTTGTAAATTTTGAAAGCAAATGGAAAAATCTTGTCAATGACGGAACACCAATTCCAACGCCGGATGAAGAAAAATATAAAAATAAAATTGGCGCATTTGAAGGTGCCGGCTACGTTCCAAAAGGTGTTTACAGACCTACGGGCAACAGTATCATGCGTGCATTTTCTTCGAACGAATTTAACGAAGTTTGTAAAAGTGCAATAGAAAAAATTATCAACTCATATACGGAATAGTGTGTAAACAAAAAGCAGCAAAACCGTAATTCTGTTTATTATTTTTATGTCCACGACGTAAACGTCGCGGCAATCTTGTCAGAAAACTAAAAGCAATTGCCACTATCCCGCCTATCTGCGGGCAAGCCCGACCTTCGGCGGGCAAGTTTTAGATAGTGGATTATGAATAATAACTCACTTGTTCAGGACTTTAGTCCGGATTCAAGTATATCCTATAGATAATTTATAACGATCGGGAATTTATGGATCAGAAACGTTTACTGAAAACAATAGACACAATCGCATCGGGAAATTTTGAAAACGATTTCGATTTGCTGCAATCGGTCGTTGATCAAATTGTGCGGAACGAGCAGTTCCATGTAACCGGCGGCAGAGTTTGGAAATTTAATGCCTCGAAAAAAAATTACACTCTTTTATTTCAAACCGGGAAGGTGAAAAAGATACCGGCAAATTTCTCCCTCAATGTGAAGGAGTACAAGATTCTCGAACGGATCGCAAATGAGAGAACTATACTCGCTGATGAAACAGACAAGACTTTGATCTCGAAAGGAATTTTTAAGTATTCCGGTTCGGGAGTGGGAAAGAAACTAACTGTCGGCGAAAAAAAATATTACGAGTATCTGCTTGCTGTCAGCAGCAATAATATAGACGAAGATCTCCGCTACACTTTGAATATTGTCGCAACCGTTCTCACTTCAAAACTGAGAGAAAGATATCTTGCCGATTCAAGGAAAAATTTAATTCAGGATATTGATAAAGCGAAGGAACTTCAGCGCAGTATTCTGCCCGAGCATGCATATAAATTCCATTTTTATGAAATGTTCGGCGTTACAATTCCGGCGGATACCGTAGCCGGCGATTTTTATGATTACCTGAAAATCGGGGACGATGAAGAGAGGCTCGGCATTGTTGTCGGAGACGCAGCATCAAAAGGTCTCGCCGCATCTGCAGAAGCGATGTACATTTCCGGCGCGTTAAGAATGGCGAGCAATTTCCAAATTAAAATTTCTCCGATGATGAACCGAATGAACCAGCTTGTCAATAAAATTTTCAGTGACGATAAATTCATATCGTTATTCTACGGAGAAGTTTCGGCAGATAAAAAAGGACTTTTCTTGTACGCGAATGCCGGGCATAATCCACCGATTTTTTACAGCAAGAAAAATGATTCGATTACAAAACTAGACCCCACCGGACCGCTTTTGGGACCGGCGCCGAATCTTCGATACGAGACCGACAGCATAAATTTTAACCGCGGCGATATTCTCGTTATTTACACTGATGGAATTGTTGATGCTGCAAACGACAAGTTTGAATTCTACGAAGAAAAAAGATTGGAACAAGTTATCAGAGATTCGGCAAATTTATCTCCGAAAGAAATTGCCGGGACAATTTTAGACGATGTTATTAAATTTACCACACCGGAAGGAAGTTATCAGGACGATAAAACTATTGTTGTTATCAAGAGGAACGACTGATGAATCTTGAAGAAAAAATTTTTAATGCCGGAGTTGTAGGGGCGGGCGGTGCCGGATTTCCAACTCACATCAAAGCAAAATCAAAAGTGGAATTTGTTTTGGTTAACGGTGCCGAATGCGAACCGCTCATTCATAAAGATTATGAATTGGTAGTAAACTTTGCAGATGAAATTGTGAACGGCGTAAAGTTAATGACAAAGCAGACTTCGGCAAAGAAAGCTTATTTCGGCATCAAAGCAAAAAATGCCGATGCAGTTGATGCAGTCGAAAAAAATCTTGACGGCGGCAATATTGAAATGTGCATGCTCGGAGATTTTTATCCATCCGGCGATGAATACGAATTAGTTTATGCCGCAACAAAAAGATTAATTCCTCCGCACGGACTTCCGCTTGATGTTGGATGCGTTGTGAACAATGTTGAAACTTTTTACAACATTTCACGTGCTGTTAACGATATTCCCGTAACGGAAAAATTTGTTTGCGTAACCGGCTGTGTAAAAAATCCTTCAACCTTTTTTGTACCGATCGGAACCAGTTTAAAAGAGCTGATCGAATTTGCCGGCGGTACTACAATTTCAGAGTTCGGCGTTTTTGTAAGCGGAATTTTGATGGGCAAGTTAACTTTTGATATTACAGATGTTGTAACGAAAACAACAGCCGGAATTATTGTTTTGCCTGCTGATCATTATCTTGTTAATCGTATGGAACGACCGATGAAGGATATGAACCGCATCGGCAAATCTGCTTGCGATCAGTGCAGCTACTGCACGGAATTTTGCCCGCGGTATCTTTTAGGATACGATGTACAGCCGCATAAAGTGATGCGCTCGCTTGTTTTTACAACTACTGGCGAAGTTGTTTGGAATCAGTATGCCGATCTGTGCTGCTCGTGCGGATTGTGTTCTCTTTATGCATGCCCGGAAGATTTGTATCCGCGTGAAGCTTGCGACCAAGGAAAAATTTTTATGAAACAGAGCGGAATAAAATATCAGCAGCCCAAACCCGTGCGAGTGCATCCGGTAAAAGAGGGAAGACGCGTTCCGCTTAAACAATTGATGAAGAAGATGGATATTCTAAAGTACGAAGTTAAAACACCGTTCAGTAAAGAAACTATCGAACCGTCTCAAGTAAAAATTTTATTGAAACAACATACCGGCGCTCCGGCAAAAGCTGTTGTTAAGATTGGGGATGCTGTTGCAAAAGGAGATTTGATTGCAGATGTTGAGCAAGGAAAACTCTGCGCAAGAATTCACGCATCAATTTCTGGAAAAGTAACTCACGTTAACGATGAGTTTGTATTAGTTAGCAAATAAAAACTTGCTGCTTTGCGAGAACTTTGTGCCCTGGCGTGAAATTTTTTTTTGCAAAGAAAAAGGAAATAAAAAATGGAAATGAATTCACTCGGTTTAATTGAAATGACGAGCATAGCAGCCGGCATGCAAGCCGCAGATATTATGCTCAAAACTTCTCAAGTGGAATTGATTCTTTCGCGCACAATTTGTTCCGGCAAATACATGGTTCTAATCGGCGGAGAGGTTGCGGAAGTACAGTCGGCAGTTGATGCCGCGGTAAACCAAATTGATTTTGCCGTGATCGATACATTTGTTATTCCGCATGTTCATCCGGATATCTTTCCGGCACTGTCGGGTCACTCAAATGTAAATTTGCTCGAAGCACTCGGAATTATTGAATCATTTTCCGTTGCATCGTTAATTGAAGGCGCGGATGCCGCAGTGAAAGCTGCTAATGTAAAAATAATTGAGATACGTCTCGCGATGGCTTTGGGCGGGAAAGCATTCTGCACTTTAACCGGCGAAGTTGCCGCTGTTACAAGCGCAGTTGATTCCGGTGCGAAAGTAATTGCAGATAAAGGGCTGCTTGTAAATAAAATTGTTATTCCTCAACCGCGCCCCGAATTGTTGAGTGAGATGATATAGCTCCTTGCGCCTCCCCAAAAGGGAGGTTGTTCATTATCCACCAATCACAACAGTCCATGGGCGAACTTCCCATTCCGTAACTATTCCGTTCAAAACGTAAGGATCGTTCTTCGCGAATTCTTCTGCGGCAGAAGGATTCTCACATTTAAAAACCAGAACAGCGCTGTCTGACGGATCGGTAAGCGCACCGGCAAGCATTAGTTCTCCGCGGTTGAATGATTCCATTGCAAGTTTCAAATGTGCTTCTCTAAAAGGCACACGCTTTTCAATATAATCTTCCACTGTTTTATAGAATAAAATGTAATACATGAATTATTCTCCAAATAAAATTTTTGCACAATATTTAAAATTAATTTGCCGTTGTTCTGTTTTTATCGATCCAGTAGCCCCAGGCAATAATCAGCCATTGAGAAAGCCCGACATATCCGATTGCTTTTGCATCCGGCGGCGGCGGACCGATGATGTTCATAATATAAACGACAACTAAAAAAATTATCAAACTCCAGAAAGAATAAATGCCGGTTTTGTTGTTAGTTTTTGTTGAACTCAAATAAAAATAAACGCCGGCAAAAAAGACTGCACCTTCTACGATGATTGTTAACGGAACAGAATTCCATAATCCGAAACCAACTTTTAAATCCAGCCACGGGAACAACGGTAAATCGGGAATGTGTGTTATCAAATCCAAAATCCAGTGGCTAATTACAAGCAATCCCAAGATTACGGAGGCTCTTAAATTTTTTTTAACGATGAAGTAAACTGCGCCGAATAAAACAGCCCAAATGATTACGCCGAAGAGACTATGTGAGAAAGGGTAGTAAATAAATGTGAGCGGATTAAATGCTGTGCTGCCCGGCTTAATCTTCACTTGCTCTATACCAAGTATTAGAAAAATGGGCCAGAGCAAATCTATGAATTGGGCTGCAAGAAAAAGCGTTCCAAGCGAAGGCTTACTCTCAATTTTTTTCGCCGCTAAACCTACTCCAAAATGACCGATGAACATGTTTTATCTCCGGTTTTGCACTAATTATTTTTTGTGGAAAATGTCTTGTAAGATTTTGTAATCAATTCTTTCAACACGTTGATGTCAACATCATCAAGTTTGTGAATGTACAAACATGATTTGCCGGTTTTGTGCTTGCCGAGTTTTTTAAGTAATAGTTCGTATTCGCCGAAGCCGGTCATCACATAAAGAGTTAGATTTTGTTTGCGCGGTGAGAAGCCGGTAATAAACCAATCGCCTTCACGACCGCTTTCATATTTGTAATGATAATTTCCGAAACCAATTATGCTCTCGCCCCACATTTGCGGTTCGGCTTTTGTAATTTGTTTCATCATATTCAGAAGTGCCCAGCAGTCGTTACGAGTATCAAAATCGGGAATACTTTCTATAAATTTATCAACACTCGAGTTATTCTTTTTTGTTTTTAATTCAGCCATAATTCTTCCTTCCATTTTTTTTGAAAAAAGATTTATGTGAATTGGAATTCTCAAAAGGAAAAACAGCAAATTCATCTTTGCTATTCTCGATTCCAAAATACAAAATCGTTTGTTAAATATTGTACGTCGAAGTGCAGCCCCGGCAAGAAAAATAGTATTGGACGAAGCTTCGCTTCATCTTACAAAAAAGTGTCGCTTACTAATTCAAACAAAATAAATTTAACATGATAAGTGTGTAAAAAAATCAGAAAAAATTTATTGGCTATGTTTAGCTCATGTATTATTTTTCATTAAAGGTCTATGGGGGTAAGTGAGTCATCGTTTCATTTTAAAAACAAAGAGCAGTATTTAACTAACTTAATTATGCTTCAACTAAAAGAGGGGTCTTTATGAAGCGGTACGTTTTACCATCTCTTACAATTATCTTTTTGTTAAGCTTTTTTACTTTGAGCGTCCATGCTCAAGGTGTTACCACTGCATCATTAAATGGAACAGTAACGGATACCGAAGGCGAAGCGCTGCCTTCTGCAAACGTTATTCTTGTTCATGAAGCAAGCGGCACGAGATACGGTGTTACAACGCTTGCAAACGGAAGATTCAATCTTCCCAATTTGAAAATTGGCGGACCGTACACAATAAGTGTTTCTTATGTTGGTTACTCTCCACAGAAGCAAGAAAACATTTATTTGAGTTTGGGACAAAATTTAAGAATCGATTTTGCTCTGCAAAGCGAAACAGTAAAACTGGGCGAAGTTGTAATATCGGCAGAACAAGATAAAGTTTTGAACAGCGGTCGTACGGGAGCCGCAACATATATCGATCCTTTGCAAGTTCAGCAGATGCCTTCAATCAAACGAAGCACGCGGGATTATACAAGATTGGATCCTCGCAGCGACGGTAATTTCAGCTTTGGCGGAAAGAATTGGCTTTACAATAATATTTCGCTTGACGGTTCCTACTTCAACAATCCGTTCGGTCTAGATGACCCGGCACCGGGCGGACAGACAAATGCAGAGCCGGTTCCTTTCGATGCCGTTGAACAAGTGCAAGTTTCAATAGCTCCTTTTGATGTTCGCGAAGGAGGTTTTACCGGCGCGGGAATCAACACTGTTACAAAAAGCGGTACCAATCAATACAAAGCTTCTTTGTACACTTTTATGCGTAATGAAAATCTTGTCGGTAACACGGTAAGCGGAAAAGAAGTTATTGCAAACCCCGATCTTTCATACAATCAATCAGGATTTACATCGAGCGGTGCTATTGTTCCGAATAAATTATTTTTCTTCATCAACGGTGAAATTGATAGAAGAAAAGATCCCGGTACAAATTTTATTGCTGATAGAGACGGCAATGTAGTATTCGGTGAATCGCGTGTAAGTTCTGCTGTAATGGATCAAATCCGCCAAAGAATGATCGATGTTTACGGATACGATCCGGGTCCGTATGAAAATTATACCCACGAAACAAACAACGAAAAACTTTTGATAAAACTCGATTGGAACATTGACGAGAACAATAAACTTTCTTTCAGATATAACCGCCTCGATGCACGAAGAGATTTGCCGCCGCACCCGTTTGTTCTCAGTTTCAACGGAACGGGCAGAGGACCGAATGAAAACACTTTGCCTTTCAAAAATGCCGGTTACAGAATTAACAACAGATTAAATTCATTTGCCGCAGAGTTGAATAGTTACACATCGCAATTTGCCAACAGATTTTTCGTGAGCTACAATAGATTTAGAGATTACCGCGATCCGTTCAGCAAACCGTTTCCGACTGTTCAGATCGGCGAAGCCGGCGTAGCATATACGACTCTCGGGCATGAACCTTTCTCGATTCATAATATTCTTGATCAGGATGTTTGGCAGTTCACTAATAATCTTTCTTACAATCTCGAAGATCATTTTATAACTGTCGGCGCAACTTTTGAATATTTCAGCTTCTTTAATTCGTTCAATATTTTTAGACACGGGCTTTTCTTCCTTCCTTACTTCTTAGATTTTGAAGGTGACGGAATACCAAACGGCAGTACGTTTTCATCTCTTGATGAATTCTTCGCTCAGACCGATCCGTCAAACCCGATTAAACTAAACCAAATGGTTGGAACCGGACCGTTCAAAGGCGAGAATATTGAAGTTGGTCAGTTTGCTATTTATGCTCAGGATGAATTTCTTGTTTCAAAACAATTTAGTCTTACTTTCGGCGTGCGTGTTGATATGCCGGTCTATTTCACCGATCCGGTTGATAATCCTTTTTCGAGAGGTTTAACTTTGCTTGATGAAGATGATAATCCGGAGACGATTGATCAAAGCAAACTTCCGGGCATTAAACCGCTTTTCTCACCGCGTGTCGGTTTCAATTGGGATATTAACGGCGACCGTACAACACAATTGCGCGGCGGTACCGGTATTTTTACGGGACGCATTCCATTTGTTTGGTACGGCAATGTTATTTCTAATCCCGGTGCTAACCCGAATTTGTATCCGGCTGGCAAACAGATTACTTCAAAAGGCGATGCTATTCTTCAGCAATCGTTTGATTTAAATGGAATGACCGATGATTTTGTTTGGCCCCAAGTTTGGACAACAAATCTTGCGGTCGATCATAAACTTCCGTGGGATATCCTCGGAACTTTGGAATTTATTTACGGAAAAGATATTAACGCTATCTACGTACGCAATGCAGACCTCGGGAAACCGGTCCGATATTTACCGGACGGCAGACCGTATTTCCGCGATGCAAATGGAAACAATGAATTAAATCCCGACGGCGGTGCCGGTGCTTATGTTATCGATAATGCAAGCGAAGGTTACAACTATAACATTACAGCACAATTGCGAAAGAGATTTGATTTCGGTATGAACGCAAGTTTTTCATATTCATATACAAAAGCAAAAAGTTTGATGAAGTCAACAGAGATTGCAAGCGTGCTCTGGTCTGAAAACCCGACACAAGGCGACCCGAACAAACCTGAATTAAGTTATTCCGAATTCGGTCAACGTCATAGATTTGTAGGCGCGGCATCGTACAGATTTGAATGGGAAGAAAATTTTGCGACAAGCATCGGTGTGTTTTTTGAAATTGCCGAAGGCGGAAGATTCATCGGCGCCGGCGGAAACAGATATTCGTTTGTTTATTCGGGCGATGTTAACGGCGACGGTTCCGGCGGTAACGATCTGATCTACATTCCGAGAAATCAATCGGAAATAGTTTTTGAACCGTACATCGAAAACGGTACAACAGTTTCAGCACAAGCTCAATGGAATGCTTTCAATAAATTTATTGAACAAGATGATTACTTGAGTTCCAACCGCGGAAAGATTGCTGAGAGATTCGGCGCAGTTAATCCGTGGTATTTCAATCTTGATTTAAGAATCCTCCAGGATTATTCTTTTATGATCGGACAATCGACACACACATTCCAGTTGAGCATCGACATTCTCAACTTCCCGAACCTGATTAATTCCGATTGGGGAGTTAGACAAACAGCGAACTCTGCGGCAACATCACCGCTGCAGTTGGTTAAATTCAATGATGCGGGCGCACCGGTATTTAAATACCAGGGAACTGCAAAAGAAACATACACAGATGATGTTAGTTTGAATTCACGCTGGCAGATGCAAGTAGGTTTGCGTTACTTATTCAATTAATTTGTTTTACTCGACCTTGAAGGTCTCGTGACCTTCAAGGTTTTTTATATCCGCGAAAATCCGTTCGATCCGCTTCATCAGCGTACTATCATTATCTCAGTTTGTAAAAAATATACGGCGAAATTATTATCCATATTAAAACAAGAACCCACAATCTGCCTTCCACAAAATTGTAATCATGCAAAAGTTTCTGCCACGAATTACCCATCACGTAATGCCCGAAAACAAATTCGAAAAGGACAGTCATTGCAAACCACATTAACCCGATGACGATTGCCTGACTTGCAGATTCAATTTCCCAAATGCCGGTTATTAGCCAAACATAAATTGCGAAGAGTGCAATTCCCGAAGCGCAAGAAAGCTGGTGTGCAGTCAACTCTCCGGTGAACTTTGTAAAAATAAATTGCCGGATCGATCCGTTGGCGATTGCAATAACAACCATCGGAAACCAAAGCAGAAAATATTTGAAGAGCATTTTTACCTAATCCCTATTAGTAATTTCCCGCACAACAATTGTCTCTGCGATTCTATCATGAACGGTGCGGCGGTCTGCACGAATAAAATATTGGATGAAACCGAATCCGGCTTCAAGCGCGGAAGCTCCGTAACCCAATGCGCGCTCGAGGGAATGCCACAAACTAATATGTTCGTGAACGAGGGAAACAATTCTGATCTTGAAAATTTTCTTCCCGATTGTTCTGCCGTTGCTGAAGTAAACACTCAAAGTGAAATAGAGTACGAGCCAAACAATGCTGAACCAATTCTTAAAGAAAGTGAACTCAAGTTTAACACTGTGATCAAGTTTTAATATTCCTAGCGATTGGGCAATCAAGCCGCCGCCGATAAGAAACGATAAAAAAAGAAGAGCGGCTAAAATAAAATCTGTAATTAATGCTAATCCACGCTGTGTAAAAGATGCAAGCGGCACACCGGCTAATTCCGAAATGCGCGTTTCATCAGCCGGTTGGTATGTTTTATTTTTGGATAACATTTGTTTTTGTCCTGAAATAACTTCGATGTATTCTTTTTTAAAAGATCTCTTTCTGTTTAGCTGATTTTATATGAATAGTGCACTTAAATATATAATTAATGTCATCTGCGATTTGCTCCATTAGCCTAATTGCCATGTAAGGGGTAATAATAGTGAGCTTTGAAGGATGGGAAAATTTATTTCTTAGCTCCCTAAGAGATTTCCACCTATCATGTGAAGTATTTTTAATTTCGGGAAATTTTGTAAGCCATTTTATTTTTTCCGAAAAAGTTTTTTGTTTAGGTGCATCTAAAATATCACATGCTTTAGATATAGCTGCTTCTGCTATCCTAGTAAATTGTTCTGCAGAAAAAGAAAATATTGGATAAAAGAAATAGCCATAAATCATAGTACCTCTAGCGGTCTCAAATAATTTATGAATTTCTATTGGAACTGAGTCATCTAGTTTGGCTTTGTATATTTTATCAAATAAATCACTAACTGAAAATGATAAGCTTGCGTCCGGCTCTAACCAGTTATTTTGATTTAGTTTTTTGATGCCCAATTCTTTCATAATAGACTAATATTTATTATTAGCTATCAGGAACAATTCAATTTCTTCAATATCAGCGAAGTCTTTTTTGTTAAAAGTAGCGATGCTTTTTATTTTATTAGATAGAGCAATACTTATTATTTCATAATCGTGGATTTTTAATCCATGCGGCGAGTATTTATTTAACAGCTCATAAAATATAATTGATGAAGCTTCGGTCGGATACAATATTGTAAAATTGTTCTTAAAATCTTCAATGATACGCAAAGCTTCCCTTGTTGAGATGCTTGAGTTTGGAAGGCGGGTAACAACCGAGATAAATTCGGAAATATTCTTTGAAGTTGTAAAAAAGTTTATTGAGTTATCAGTTAATAATTCTTGAACAGATTTGAAATATTTTGATTCTTCATCGATGGAATAAAGTAAAATATTAGTATCAAGCAGCACACTATTCATAAGCTTTTTCTCGAACGTTAATATCGTCGAATTGCCCTTTCAATTTATAAGTGTGCAGTTTCTTTTTTACCGGTTTTTGCACTGTAAGACTGTTGATATATTTATAAACTTTTTCCAATAGTTCATTCGGCATACGGTCTATTTCTCGTTTTATTTTTTCTTTTGTTATCATATTTCGGCTTTCGATGTTGATTGATTCGTTGTAAATATAATCTTAACCCATTTTACTTTCAATGCGCCAATCTTTGGAATAGCATTGAATCTCCCAATGAAAAATCACTTTACGGCAACACACTCAATTTCAATCAGCGCATCTTTTGGCAAGCGTGCGATTTGCGCGGTTGAGCGTGCTGGTTTGTGTCCGGCAAATTCTTCTTCGTAAATTTTGTTCATCTTTGCAAAGTCATTTAGGTCAATCAAAAACACAGTACACTTTACAACTTTGTGTAAATCCGTTCCGGCAGATTTTAGCACTGCGCGTATGTTGGCAAAAATCTGGCGCGTCTGTTTTTCGATATCGTTCTCGACAAGTTTGCTTGTTGCCGGATCGATTGCAATTTGTCCGGAAAGAAAAACGAATCCGTTTGCTTCAACTGCTTGCGAGTACGGACCAATTGCCGCCGGCGCTTCATTCGTGTTAATTATTTTTGTTTGTGCGGAAGTAACAACACAGAATGCGGAAAGAAGAATTAAGAGTGCGATTAGTTTTTTCATGGTTTGCCATGGCTGTTTATTATTCAATGTATGCATTGAGATTCTTCGTCCCGACAAAGTCGCAACTCAGAATTTAAAGTCATTCAAATTCTTTGGGCACGCCGCAGATAAACACTAATGGTTTTTCTTTGCTTACATTTTTGTACTGGTGCATTTCATTCGGCAAAACAAGCGCAAAGTCACCTTTTTTGAGAGGAAGTTCTTCGCCTTTGTCATTAATCAGCATGCCTTCACCCTCGATGATATAATTCAACTGCTCGTAGTTGTGATTGTGGTACGGTGTGTGCCCGTCCGGTTCAACAGTAAATACACGCAATGCAAAATTTGGTGTGCCGTCTGCTTTTGCAATCGGAATTTGTTTCAGCACGTCTTTTGCGCCATCCATTGTTACATTCTTTTGTTGAACATCTGAAATATTTATCACTTTCATTTTCCTTCTCCAATTTTATTTTAAGGAAATAGACAGCAGATTGAACTGATTAAACGGATATTAACTGATAAGTCGGTTGAAACAGAATTATCGTTTTCAAAATAATTAAAAGAAAAGTTACATCAATAATGTATTTTTAAAACACAATTTGCAATCATCAAGTTCGTGGAGAAATGATGGATTTAAAACAGAAATACGGAGAGTGGGCGCTTGTAACCGGTGCATCGTCCGGAATTGGCGAAGAGTTTGCGAGAAGATTTGCAAGCGAAGGATTGAATATTATTCTCTTAGCACGAAGAAAAGATCGGCTTGAAAAATTATCGGAAGAACTGAAACTACAGCACAAAATAAAAACGGTTGTTTGCGCAGTTGATCTCTCAACTGATTCTTTTCTCGAAGAAATAAAAAGATGCGTTGGAGAAAGGGAAGTAGGAATACTCGTTAACAATGCCGGCTTCGGGTCTACCGGCGAATTTGTGAATGCATCTTTAGAACACGAAGCTAAAATGGTAAAAGTTAACTGTCTCGCTCCGATTATTTTAACACATCATTTTGTTGAACAGATGCGCGCACTAAAGAAAGGCGCAATTATTTTTCTCGGAAGTACGGTTGCTTTTCAGCCGACACCTTTCATGACTACTTACTCTGCAACAAAAGCTTTCAATCTTTTTATGGGTGATGCCTTGTGGTGGGAATTGAAAAAATACAACATAGATGTCCTTTCGCTAAATCCGGGAGGAACGGCTACTGAGTTTCAAAGAATTGCGAGTTCCGATGCCGGACCTATTCCGCGCACAACAAAAAATGTAGTTCGCACTGCGTTAAAAACACTCGGTAGAAAACCAACAGTTGTAGATGGATTGTACAACAAATTGTTATCTGTATCATCGCGGTTTGGAACAAGAAGGTTGACCGTGGGCATTTCAGGATTAATCGCAAAAAAATTATACAGTGCGCGGTAGTCTGTCTCTCACAGAAAATCTTTTTTAAAAGAATTCATTCCGGCTCGTATAAAAATTATTATCAGCAATGTTGACACGATTGCAATCGGAATTACCGGGTAGAGAAGTCTGAACAAATGAAAATTTTTTCTAATCATAATTGCAAGAAAGTAATTGCTCATCGGATCGAACAACAGAACAACAATAAAAAGCATGTAAATAATATTAAATAGGAATGCAATTGATGCGCCTTGTGAAGACGAAAGACGAATTGCATTCTTCTCTTTGAAATTTACGAACAAGCCTCCCATCCCGAAGTTTATTGCAATAATTGTAACAACAGCAAACGAAATTACCACGAGAGACATTATCTCTACGATGAAAACGAATCGGTGATTAGCAAAATAATTGAGAATAATTCCGATCAGAAAAATTACTCCGCCGAAAGTGATTAACTTAAGTTTAACAAGATTTTTATTTTCAACCGGTGCGGAACGAATCTTCCAAAATGTTAATCCTTCGAGACTAATGAGCGGGAAAATAAAACGGAGCGAAAGAGTTGAAACCAAAAGAAGATTGAAAAGAAAAACGGCGAGATAAATTCCGGTTTGTAAATAAAAATTTCCGAGACCCACATATTTAATTCCCGAGACACTCGATACGAAAATCAGTATCAAAAAGAACAGAACAAGAAAATGAATAATCTGAGCCGGTTCACGGATAAACAAATGGAAATCTTTTTTTATGAGAGAGTCTGTCTGCGGCTGTAAAATCTGTTTCTTTTCATTCAATAAAATACTTTGAAAAGAAAAAAGGTTTGTCGAAGTTTTTCTGTTGTCTGAATTTGCGGCTGAAAATTTTATGTTTTTCAGCCACGTATCGAAGTACCATTGTTTGCCAAGTTGGAAAGCCAGCAAAAAAAGTGCAAGTGAAAGTGTTATCTGCATAATTGTCGGCAAGACGGTATTTGCCATATTGTTTTGTGAAATCCAAAAAGCAGTTTCGGAAAGCCAATTGTTGGGAAGCAATTTTATCAGCGGTGAAATAAACTCTGCAAGATATTTGTCTTTGTCAATAAGCGGGTACAAGTTCATCACAGATTGAACTAAATTTTTCGGTGAATTGATCTTAAAGAAAAAGAAAACAGTCGCAAGATAAATGGCAGCAACTCCGTAAATAATTCTTTTAACGCCGAACTTTTCCGCAAGTTTTATTATTACCAACAAAACAATTACACCGAGAGAACCGGCAGAAAAAATGAAAGGGAAGAAATTAAACAACAGCAAATAGAGAAATGAAGACGCGCTCAGTTTGAAGTACGACGCGTAACCGGCAAGTAGTGAAATCAACATCAAAAGTAGAGTTGAAGAGCTGTAGAAAAAATTATCCAAAAATTTTATCGCAAAAACATTTGAAGGCTTTACCGGCTTTGTAAAAAGGAAACCGGCTTCGGCTGATTTATAGAGCGTTGAATACGAAACGATGATGTTGCCGACATTAACCGAAAGAAAGAAAATGAAAAGTACAATTGAGATAAATTCGTGCAGTAAAAATCTGCCGATCTTAATTTCTACAAGAAGAAAATTGATAAACTTTTGTGCGAACCAAAACGCCCCGACCGCAAAACTAATATAAATTATCGAGCTTCCGATATTTTTGAGCAGACTCTGAAAATCAATTTTTGTATTGAGCCTGATAAAAATCAACAGCTTGTATTTAAATATGTGAAGTATCTGTTTCATCTTCGTTTGTAAGCTGAATGAAAAGCTCTTCGAGATTGTTGTTTCTGTCATGCTTCAATCTGCTCAGTGTTTCGAGTTTATCGTCAAAAATAATTGTGCCTTTGTTGATAATGCCGACTTGTGTGCAAATTTCTTCGACAACATTCAGACTGTGTGTTGACATAAAAATTGTAGTACCGTTTTTTACTTTATCGACAAAAAATTTTTTGACGATAAATGCACTTTGCGGATCGAGTCCAATCATTGGTTCGTCAACAACAATTAATTCCGGATCGTGCAGAAACGCCGATGCAATTGTAATGCGCTGTCGCATTCCTTGAGAATATTCTTCGGTGCGTTTGTCGATCCAGCTTCCGATCCTCAGAAGTTCAATCAATTCATCAATTCTATTTTTTAGATGAATGCTCGAAAGATTGTAAAGCCCGCCGCTGAAAAGCAAAAATTCTCTGCCGGTAAGTTTATCGTAAAGAAACGGCTGATCGGGAATGTACCCGATTTTAAATTTTGATTCGACGGGTTTTTGCCAAACATCGATTCCGTCCAAAAAAATTTTGCCCGATGTGGGGGAAAGAAGTCCAGTAATCATTTTTATTGTAGTAGTTTTACCGGCGCCATTGGGTCCGAGAAATCCGTAAAGTTCTCCGCTTCTTATTTCGAGATTGATTTTATTGACTGCGGTAAAACTTCCGAAATTTTTTACAAGGTCTTTAAGAATTAGCATTGATAACAAATACGGAAGTGATTGTTTGTAATTTTTTTTATGATCGTGCTCGTGATTTTACTCTTGTTCTTTTTTTTTGTGTGGAAGAGCATGATCAAGAACAAAAGTACGCGCAAGAATTAAACCATCGAAAATAAATCAGTTTGATTTGCTTATCACAGAATCAATATCTTCGAACATAATTGTTTTTAGATCGTCATCGTTTGGATGAAGAAGACCGGCAATTCTCTGTTCCTGATTACTAATTGCAGAATATAAAATAGTCTTTGCCGTGCGCGCATTCATAAACGATTCGCTCCGTTTTTCATACATATCGTTGAATATTTCAAGTAGAGATTGCAGTGCACCTTCATCGAGAATGTATCCGTGTTTATCCGCGAGATTGTAGGAAATTGTGAGAAGCTCTCTCGGCTTGTAGTCTTCAAACTTAAACAAGTTGCGGAATATTGATGTTACTTCAGCGGAAGCTTCGGCAAAAATGTTCATTTCATTTTCAGTGCCGGCAAGAATAACAACAAATTTATCGCGATGCTTTTCTATGTTTTTAATTATGGAATTAAGTGCAACAAAGCCGGGATCGTTTTTATCGTGGACTAAAGAATAAGCATTATCAACAAAAAGTATTCCGCCGTCTGCTTCGCGGATTTTGTCTTCTGTTTTTTGTTCCGTCTGTTCGGGATATGCGCCAACGAGATCGGACCTATCAACTTTGACAAGATGACCTTTATCCAAATTGCCGAGCTCTTTTAAAATTTTCGCAAAGATTTTTGCAACAGTAACTTTGCCGCAGCCTTCGCTTCCGATAAATATCGAGTTGAAATTTTTATCGAGTACATGAAGACCGCGCTCCTTTTTAAGCTGTGCAATTTTTGAACCGCTGATGAGCCTAAATATTCCTTCCTTAACATTTTCTAATCCGATCAGTGAATTCAATTCGTTAATATGTTCTTGAAGCTGAAGCGGATCTCCCTTTACCTGGTATTCCGCCGCTTGCGTTGCGGTTGATAATGCTTCTTTTATATCATCAAGTATAATCGTGTTGAGTTTTTCTTCCGTTCGTTCGGATTGTGGAATGTCTGCAATCCGCAGAAGCATTTTTTGCCGTATCGATTCTAAAATGTTACGAACAATTCTTGCATTGCCGAATTTTTTATCACGTGTTTTGTAAATGTCTGTGAAGTGTTTCTGCAAAGCTTCTTCGGCATCTTTATCCAAAATTTTCTTTTCTTTGTTGAGGCTTCTGTAAACAATCTCCATCAAATCTTTCGGATTATAATCTTCAAAAGTGAGGGAGCGCGTAAAGCGGCTTTGGATTCCGGGATTGCCTGCAACAAATTTTTTCATCTCTTCTGTGTAGCCTGCTGCAATAACAATAAATTTGCCGCGGTCGTCTTCCATCCGTTTCAGCAAAATGTCAATTGCTTCTTTACCGAAATCATTTCCACCGCCGTCAGTTTTAATAAGCGCGTATGCTTCATCAATAAATAATGTGCCGCCGATTGCTTTATCAATCATCGCTGTAGTCTTTTCTGCTGTCTGTCCGACGTATCCGGCAACCAATCCTTGTCTGTCTGTTTCAACGAGATGACCTTTTGTTAAAATTCCGAGCGAAGAAAATATTTTGCTGAACATTCTTGCGACCGTTGTTTTGCCGGTTCCGGGATTTCCGAGAAACAAATAATGCGAACTGAATTTTTCGCGTAAGTCTTCGCCTTGTTCTGCAAAGAAGCGTGCAAGTTTTACGAGATCGTTTATTTCTTTTTTGATCGACTCCAAACCGACAAGATTATTCAGTTCGGCGAGTGCTTCGCTCAATCCCTCTTCATTAATTGTGATAACAAATTTTTTGCCGGAAGTTTTCTGCGATAATCTTTGAATGTCTTCGGTAACAATTGTGTTCAGCAATTGTTTTGTTCTTTCTTTTTCGGGAACGTTTAATACGCGTTTGCCGAGATTAATTTTTGCGTCTTCAAAAATATTTCTAACAAGCCGTGCATTACCGAAAGTTTTATCTCTTCCGCGGTAAAGTTTCATGAATTCCTTCTTCAACAATTCTTCGGCTTCGTTATCAATCGTGTATTCTTCTTTTTTCAAATAGCGCTGAAGTATTTGCACCAGTTCTTCGGGTGTGTAATCTTCAAAAGTAAACGTGTGGGTGAATCTTGATTTGAGTCCGGGATTTGAATTAAGAAAAGCTTGCATCTCTTCAGTGTAACCGGCGGCGATAACAACAAATTCACCTTTGCGGTCTTCCATCCGTTTGAGCAGAACATCAATTGCTTCTTGCCCGAAGTCTTGACCGCTTCCGCCTTTTTTGATCAGCGTGTAAGCTTCATCGATAAATAGAACACCGCCGCTGGCATCGTTAATTAGCTTTTCTGTTTTCTGTGCCGTTTCGCCGATATACTGCCCGACAAGTGCGGCGCGGTCAACTTCCACTACATGTCCCGAAGGAAGTATTCCCATCGCTCTAAAAATATTTCCGAGCAGACGTGCAATTGTAGTTTTTCCGGAGCCGGGGTTGCCGAGGAAAATTGTGTTAACAGAAATTTTTTCATCAGCTTTTAAACCGTATTTTTTTCTTTCTTTAATAAATTCAAGGTATAAAATAAAATCTCTTACGGCTTGCTTTACGCTGTTAAGTCCGGTGTATGAATCAAGTTCTTGCAAAAGTTCTTCGAGACTTCGAGTATCTTGCGGAGGTTTCGGTGTTTGTTTCGGCTGATCTTCTTTTGGTTTCGTTGCTTCATGTTGGGGAGGCAGCAATTCATCATCGGGAATGCTTGTATCGGCAATGGCAAAGAATCTTTCGCCAACTTTAAAATTGTTAATGTAAATTTCTACTTTTGCTTGTCCAAGTTCCCATCCGCCGATTTGTTCCGACGAAATTGTTTGAGCGAAAATAACCGAGTCCCAATCGCCCGGAATATTCAACCTAAAATTATTTTTTGCTATCTCGAAATCGTTTAAATACCAAATTGCATGGCAGTTGTAAGCACTATTCTCTTTGCCGAACAGAGGATTGTTGAAAATAACTTCAACACCGGTATCGGGAATGTTATTATTTATCTGTTTGAAGAAATATCGCTTGTTAAGTTTTGCATCTTTGTATGCATCAAATATTTTTATGGAAAAAACTTCGGCATAATCGTTCGGGTAAAAAACAGTATTGAATTTGTGTTCTTCCGACGGAACAGCCGGCAATTGTTCCGTCTGTTCGTAAGGAATATCTGTTTTGGTTTTCCGCAGAGTTTGTTTGCTTTCTTTTTCGAACTCTTCTTGTTCTGCGCTCACAAATTTTTGGAGAGACTTGTAGATCAACTGGAATTTTTCGTTGTCCTTAAATCTGGATTTAATCTGTTCGGCTTTTTTGAGAGCCGGGCGGTACTGAAATAGATTGTACATCGCATCTATTTCGATAAGCTCCGCAATAGGATATTCTTTTCTAAATTTTGAATCTGCCAGCACTTTTTGAGCGGCAAAGAGAGCAAACCAATATTCTTTATCTTTAAGTGCAAACCCGGCATCATGAATCATTTCCGATGCACTTATTTTTGTAAAAGGATAATTATCGGCAAAATATATCTTGGCTTTTCTCAGCCATTTTTTAGTTCTGTTGAAAGAAGAATTAGAACCGCCTTCAATCAGAATTCCGAGCTCCAAAGTTTTGTCTGCTTCATCAAATTTTTTCAAACCCGCGTATGCACGAGTTTGCGTGAGATATGTCCAGCTCAAAAGATTTTTTTCTTTCGGCATCGTTTTTTCAATATCGGCAATTGCCCCTTCGTAAATACCCATGCGGGTGAGAAGGTAAGATCTGAAAAAGCGGGTTTTTGCAGAGTCGCCTTTTAATTCAACTGCAAGATTTGCGTACTCAATTGCTTTGGATGGGTGACCGTTTTCAAGACAAGCCCATGCAAGGCAGATTGCCGAATCGCTGTCGTCCGGTCTGTATTCGTAAACTTTTTCCGCAGCTGAAAGAGCTAATCGATGCCTCCCATTCCAAAGATGTTCGTAAGCTTCGGTTTGAAGATTATTTAATTCTTCGTTTGTCATTCAAAATTATTAGAAATATTTATTGTGTGTTAAAAATATAAAAAGTTCTCGGCAGATACTCTAATTCTTTTTATTTGACGAAGACCGCAAGGCAATTCTTACTCCGGCTATTGTTCATGACTTTAACCGCTTGTGTGAATTAATTTATAAACCGTTCCGTCAAAAAGAACGCCGGACAGGTAAAACGGTTTTTATTCTTCAGTTTTTCCATTAACCCACTCACTTTTTTATAACTTGTTTCAACAGTTTCAGAATATAAGTTTTTTAATTCACACAACCGGTTACTTTACTCTTTTGTTAGAGCAAGATTATAAATATGCTTATAAACAAGAATAATATAGTGGTTCTGTGATCTTATAATTTTTTTGGTTCGGTTTGTAACTTTATAATTGGGATGAACGTCTAAATTTCAAAATAATTTGAGGAAGGGATGAAAACAAAGGTTATTGCCGGTCTTTTGATTTTCGGTTTAGTAGTTGCCGGCTGTAGTTTTTGGGGCGTTCGGGGGAATGGTAGGGTAAAACATACTAGCCGGAGTGTTGGTGATTTTAAGAGAATTGATGTTGGCGGGGCTTTTACGGTTAATATTAAAGTGGGTGCTTCACCTTCGGTAAAAATTCAGGCTGAAGAGAATCTGATACCGCTGATTAAAACAACTGTCCGGGGGGATAAGTTGATAATCGATACGAAGAAAAATATTTCGCCGCGCAAAGAAATCGTAATTAATGTTACTACAAACTATCTCGAATCAATTGAGTGTTCAGGTGCAAATGATATTAATGCAAGCGGCATTTCTTCCGATAATTTTAATGTGGAATTGAGCGGCGCCGGCAGTGTTGATTTACAAGGAGATGCAAAAGTAGTTCATGCGGAACTTTCGGGTGCGGGTAATATTAATGCTGAAAATCTGAAAGCGAGCCGTGTTTATATTTCTGTCAGCGGTGCGGCAAGTGCACGTGTTTATGCAAGAGATTATCTCGATGCATCCGTATCGGGTGTCGGTTCAATCGATTATTACGGCGATCCGCAAGATGTTTCTACAAATGTTTCTGGAGTCGGCTCGATAACAAGAAAATAATTTTTTTCGACTCATCTTGTACTCCTTAAGCAGAGTTGATTATATCGGCTCTGCTTTTTTATTATCATTTCTTATCTTTGTTCAGAAAAAAAATGAGGACTTGATAGATGGCAGATCAACAATCCAAACCGCTTGTAGCAATTGTGATGGGGAGCGATTCCGACTTTGCAGTTATGCAAAAAGCCGCAGATATATTGATAGAATTTCAAATCCCCTACGAGATGAGAATTCTTTCCGCACACAGAGTTCCGAACAAACTAAAAGAGTTTGTGGAAAAATCTGAAAGTGAAGGAGTGAAAGTTTTTATTGCCGGCGCCGGTTTGGCGGCTCATCTGCCGGGTGTAATTGCATCAATGACTTATCTGCCGGTAATCGGTATTCCTTTGCTCAGCGGAACATTAAATGGAATCGATTCGCTACTTTCAATTGTACAGATGCCCGGCGGAATTCCGGTTGCAACTGTTGGAATCGACAATTCTAAAAATGCAGCTTTGCTTGCCGTGCAAATTTTATCAACATCGAATAATGAGCTGGCTGATAAACTGAAATTGTATCGCAAAAAAATGGCTGATGCGGTTCTCAAGAAAGATGCTGATTTGAATAAAAATGTTATGTAGGACGAAGCACAGCTTGTCCAAAAGATTTGTTAATTGTCTCGAAGCTTCCTTCTACCTACATTTTCATTGCATCTCTTTGTAGATTGGCTCGCCGAGCATCCGTTTTGAATCCCAATCGAAAAAAATCGTCCGTTCACTTTTTCGCTCGCTGCAAGTTTGGTAACTACAATATTTACAAATATCGTTACTGCAGTAATCTGCATGAAGGCGTACGCCCGAATTAGGAAAAATTTTCATCAGTTCGCTTTCGATATACTGCTCTTCGAGATGTGATTGCTTTATCGAAAAATAGTAGGGAAGAATGATGTGAAAATCTACAAAAACTCTTTCACCCGATTTTAAGAACCGCAAATGGTGTATATCAATCCAGAATTCCCTCTTGGTATTGTTCAGCATCGCTACAATTTTATTCAAAATATTTTTATCTGTTTCGTTCATCAACCCGCCGACAGATTCACGCATCAATTTATAACCGGTGAAAAGAATATTAACCGCAACGAGAATTGCAATTATCGGATCGAGTATGAAAAAATCAGTCACAAGTACAAGTACCAAACCAATTACAACACCGATGCTTGTGTATGAATCCGTTAACACATGTTTGCCGTCTGCAACAAGAGTAAGTGAATTGGTTTTGTTTCCCTTTTTTATCAGATAAAATCCGAGAAATAAATTTATGAGTCCGGCTGCACCAATAATTGTTGTTCCGAGATCAAGTTGTTTTGTCGTAACTCCGTAAATCAAACCATGAACGGAAGTATAAATAATTGTAACCGCCGCAAGCACAATTAAGAATCCTTCTACACCCGCAGAGAAGTATTCAATGTTCCCGTGACCGTAAAGATGTGATTCATCAGCCGGTTTTGAGCTGACGTATATGCTGACTAACGCCATCGTAGTAGCCGCAACATGAACAACAGATTCAATCGCATCAGAGAAAATTGCCGTGGAACCGGTAAGCAGATACGCACCCATTTTTGCAATGAGCATTCCGGCGCCGACAATTAAAGAAAGCCATGCGGCTCTTTTCTTTTC
Source organism: Ignavibacteriales bacterium (assembly GCA_016177735.1). Classification (GTDB taxonomy): domain Bacteria; phylum Bacteroidota; class Ignavibacteria; order Ignavibacteriales; family Melioribacteraceae; genus DYJK01. Next base: position 35,711 of record JACOUS010000039.1, read on the forward strand.
GAGAGTAAAAGTTTGTGCGTTCGAGGTCATTATCCACCAAAATTTTCTAGGCAAACTTAGAGAAAAATGATACGAATATAAAATAAGATACAAATGGAAAAAGTCCGATTTCAATTCGAAAATAAAAGAAAAACATTCTCACTGTTAGGAAAGGGTTGGGGTTAAACAAAATATTTCAATGAAAATATTAAGAAATCAGAGGTTATTATAGATTTTACTTTGGCATATAAAGTGCAATTTAGTTCCCGACACGAAATAACTGCGAGAATAAGATGCATAGTCACATTTTTCAAAAGTATCCCCAGTATGATAGAAGCAGTTTAATTGCGCTTCTTCAGGATGTTCAAGATATCTACGGCTATCTGCCGGAAAAAGCTTTAAGAGATATTTCAAACCACATAAATATTCCTTTGAGCGGTGTTTACGGTGTAGCCACGTTTTACAATCAATTCAGATTAACTCCGTTAGGAAAAAATGTTATCCGCGTTTGCAGAGGAACTGCATGCCATGTTAAAAATTCTGCCAACATTCTTGTTGCGCTCGAATCAGAACTCGGAATTAAAGCCGGACAGACAACGCGCGATAAAGTTTTTACACTTGAAACAGTTGCATGTATTGGTGCTTGCAGTATCGCGCCGGTAATTAATATCAATAAAGATTATTACGGAAGAGTTGTAATAAAAGAAATTCCCAAAATCTTGAACAAATACAGAAAAGAAGAAAGAGCTAATATTGAACAAAAAGTGAGTGCGGAATGAATAACTATTTAGAAAAATGCTGTGACCAATGCTGGCACTCAAAAGAAACGCCTTGCGAACAATTTGTTGCTTGTTGTATTGAAGGTCCGTTGTGCCATAAAGATGAAAATTGCAAAACCAAATTCAAAGAATTATATGATACACTAACTTATGCCGATCATAATTTACCTTTGATATTTATCGGAATGGGAACGTGCGGATTAGCATCCGGTGCGGACAAAGTAAAAAAATCAATTGAAGAAGAACTTGAAAAACTCGGCAAGAAAGCACAAATAGTTTCAACCGGATGTATCGGCTATTGCGCGAAGGAACCGATTGTTGATATTAAACTTCCGGGCAAAGACAGGATATCTTACTGCGAAGTTTTGCCGAAGGATGTTTCCGAATTTATTAAAACAACAATTGTAGAAGGCGGCGTCTACAAAAAGAAATTGCTCGGTACTTTTGGAAAGGGAACTGAAACTGTTCCAAACATAAATGAAACTCCTTTCTTCAAACGCCAGCAAAAAGTTGTTCTTGCAAACTGCGGTGTTATTAATCCGAATTCAATCGATGAATATATAGCATCGGGCGGATTCAAAGCGCTTGATAAAGCGCTTAGAATTATGACTCCCGAAAAAGTTGTTCTCGAAGTCAAAGAAGGCGGTTTGCGCGGAAGGGGCGGCGGAGGTTTTCCGACCGGAATGAAATGGGAATTGGCACATAAAAAAGAATCGTCTGAAAAATATATTATCTGCAATGCAGATGAAGGCGACCCGGGCGCATTTATGGACCGTTCTGTTTTGGAAAGCGATCCATACAGAGTTGTTGAAGGAATGATTATCGGCGCGTACGCGATAGGAGCCTCATTCGGTTACATTTACTGCCGTGCTGAATATCCTCTTGCAATAGAGCGCTTACAAAACACAATCGAAAAATGCCGCGAGTATGGTTTACTCGGCAAAAATATTTTGGACAGCGATTTTGATTTTGATCTCAAAATTAAAAAAGGTGCCGGCGCATTTGTTTGCGGCGAGGAGACAGCATTAATTGCATCAATCGAAGGCAAACGAGGTATGCCGCGTCCGCGTCCTCCATATCCATCCGATGCCGGTTTGTGGGGCAAACCAACTGTAATTAATAACGTAGAAACATTTGCTAACATTAGTCCGATAATTAACAGAGGTTCGGGATGGTTCTCATCAATTGGTACAGCATCAAGTAAAGGAACAAAAGTATTCGCATTGAGCGGCAAAGTTGCAAACAGCGGCTTGGTTGAAATACCAATGGGTGTTGCACTCCGCGAAATAGTTTTTGATATCGGCGGCGGTATTCCGAACGGAAAGAAATTTAAAGCCGTTCAAATCGGCGGTCCTTCCGGCGGATGTTTGCCCGATTCTGTGATGGACACACCGGTTGATTACGAATCGTTGAAGACTGTCGGTGCGATGATGGGTTCCGGCGGATTCGTTGTTATGGATGAAGATACTTGTATGGTTGATATTGCAAGATATTTTTTGACGTTCATTAAAAATGAATCGTGTGGAAAGTGTGTGCCGTGCCGCGAAGGTACAAAACGAATGCTCGAAATTATTGAACGGATTCCGGTTCGTTACGGAACAAACGGAGATAAGTTAGCTCAGCTTCAAAGATTCAAAGGAATAATTCATTTGCAGAGACTCGCTAATGTAATTAGAGATACATCGTTGTGCGGTTTGGGTCAGAGCGCATCGAACCCGATTGTTTCCGGCTTGAGATATTTTAAGGAAGAGTACGAAGAGCATTTATTCGAACGCAAGTGTGATGCAAAAGTGTGCAAAGAACTTTTAACGTATGAAATCGATCCTGAAGCTTGCAACGGCTGCGGTGTATGTTTAAGAAAATGCCCGGTTGAAGCGATAGTCGGCGAAAAGAAACAAGCTCACCACATTATTCAACTCAAATGTTCAAAATGCGGAATGTGTTTCGAATCGTGCCGCTTTGAAGCAATTAATGTTAATTAATATTGATACGGAGAAGACAATGATTGAACTGACAATAAACGATATAAAAGTAAAAGCTGAAGAAGGAATGACAATTCTCGATGCAGCAAAATCTGTGGGAATACATATTCCTACTTTGTGCCACATGAAAGATTTATTTCCTACCGGTGCTTGCAGAATATGCGTTGTTGAAGTTGACGGAATGAGAGGATTAACACCGAGCTGTGCTTACCCGGTTATGCAAGGAATGAAAGTGCAGACTAATTCATCGAGAGTTAGAATTGCACGCAAAACAATTATTGAGTTGTTGATTGAAAATCATCCGCAAGATTGTTTGATCTGTGTAAGAAATAAAAACTGCGAGCTGCAAAACCTTTCCGAAATGTACAGCATACGCGAACACAGATATGTTGGCGAAAAGAAAGACCATGCAATCGATATTTCGAGTGCATCGATGGAACGCGACCCGGCTAAATGTATTTTGTGCGGAAGATGTGTTCGAACTTGCGGCGAGATTCAAAAAATCGGCGCGATTGATTTTACAAACCGTGGATTCGTAAGCAACGTAACAACTCCTTTCAACAAAGGATTGAATGTTAGCGACTGTATTCTTTGCGGGCAGTGTATTTTAGTTTGTCCAACAGCAGCGCTGCGAGAGAAGAGTCACTCAAAAGAAGTGATGAATGCAATTAACGATAAAACAAAATTTGTCATTGCACAGATTGCACCGGCAGTGCGCGCGTCGCTCGGTGAAGAATATAATCTGCCCCCCGGTTCAAATGTAACCGGACAAATAATCACCGGATTAAAACGACTCGGATTCAAAAAAGTGTTTGATACAAACTTTGCGGCAGACCTTACAATTATTGAAGAAGCAACCGAATTGATTTCACGCGTTGAAGGCGGAAAAACTTTGCCGATGTTCACAAGCTGCTGCCCGGGCTGGGTAAAATACATCGAACAAAACAGACCGCAATTGTTGGAACATGTTTCTTCATGCAAGTCTCCGCACGAAATGGAAGGAGCTGTTCTCAAAACTTATTATGCAAAGAAGATGGGAATCGATCCGAAAAATATTTTTGTTGTTTCGATAATGCCGTGCACTGTTAAAAAATTTGAATCGGGCAGACCGGAATTAACCGAAGACCACATGGCAGATGTTGACGCTGTTTTAACAACAAGAGAATTGGTTCGTCTCTTCAAAGTTGCCGGAATTGATTTTAACGATTTACCGGAAGATGAATTTGATAATCCGCTCGGTGAATCGACCGGTGCGGCGGCAATTTTCGGAACAAGCGGCGGCGTGATGGAAGCTGCTTTGCGTACAGCATACTACAAACTTTCCGGTGCTGAATTGGAAGATTTGGATATGAAAGATGTCCGCGGAAATTCAGGAATAAAAGAGAGCAGTGTTACGATCAACGGTTTGCAAGTGAATGTTGCAGTTGTTAACGGAATCGGTAATGTTGGAAAAGTTTTGGATGAAATTGAAAACGGCGAATCGAAATATCATTTCATAGAAGTGATGGCTTGCCCCGGCGGATGTATCAACGGCGGTGGTCAGCCGATTCATCAAAAACCTGAAAAATTGAAAAAGCGTGTTCAAGCTTTGTACGATATCGACTCGAAAATGAAAAACAGAAGATCGCATGAAAACGAATCGCTGCAAAAACTTTACAAAGAATTTCTCGGCGAGCCGAATGGTCATCTTGCTCATGAAATTTTACACACAAGTTACGTTGATAGAAAAAAGATACTTGAAGAATCGCAATTAGAATAGTAAGTATAAATGAAGTTCTTTGTTTTTGATAATGCATACTCGTGTCCGCTAACAAACGGCGGGTAAACTCTTGTTCTTAATCGTGTCTTCTGAATTCCTGTTCATGAGCAAGAATTAATAACTGAAGTTATGCAAAATTGTTCACTGATATTTTTGATTGCCCGACCTTCAGGTCGTGGTTGAAAATTCCTCTTCTGCAGCTGGCTTTAGCCGCAATCTAATACAATTTGGGCTGAAGCCCGGTGTAGTGGGAAGTACGCTTTTACCTTCGACATATCACCGCGAAGCGGGATTCCGTTTACACTGAAAATGTCGGGGCAATTTTAATACAAAGCATGCTCTAATTTAGTTAATTGTTTAGTCATCGAAAGTTTCGAAAAAATAATAAACAAAAATGTTTGAAGGAATAGTTACAACAATCGGGCAGAAATGCAAACGCTGTTACTCTTGTATTAGAGAGTGCCCGGCGCGTGCAATAAAAGTAATCAACGGTCAGGCTGTTGTAATTAAAGAAAGATGTATTAGCTGCGGCTACTGTACAAAAGTTTGTTCGCAGAATGCAAAAAGAATAAAGAGCGATGTAGAAATAGTTCTGCACGATTTTATTCCTTCAGACAATGCAGTTGCAATGCTTGCGCCGTCGTTCCCGGCATCGTTTCCGAAACTCTATTCAAAAATTCCAACGGCGCTCAGATTGATCGGCTTCAAGCAAGTTACGGAAGCGGCGTTTGGCGCTGATTTGATAAGCAAACATTACAGCGAGTACATCGAAAATAAAAATGACGAAACGATAATCAGCAGTGCGTGTCCGGCAATTTATAATTGGATCGAAAAATATTACACGGATTTGATTCCGAATGTTGCAAAAATTGTTTCGCCGATGATTGCGATGGGAAGATATCTCAAAAAAAATTTGGGAGACGAAACCAAAGTTGTATTTATCGGTCCGTGCATCGCAAAGAAAAGCGAATACATCGATGAAGAAGTTGAAGGCGCAGTTGATGCCGTTCTCACATTCGTTGAGTTGAAAAATGTTTTCGAAGATTTGAACATCAACTTGAACGCGTTGAACGAAAGCGATTTTGATCCGCCGCATTCGTACACCGGCAAAGCTTATCCGCTGACCGGAGGCTTGCTGAAAACTTCGAATATCTCGGGCGACATCCTGGAAAAAGAAATAATAGTTGTGGAAGGGAAAAGCCGTGCCGAAGAAGTAATCGAAGAAATTGCGCAGAAGAAAATCAAATCAAAATTTATTGATATTCTTTTCTGCGAAGGATGCATCAACGGTCCGGCAATCGATTCCGGATTAAGTTTTTATTCACGACGAGAAAAAGTTATCAATTACATTAACGAAAATATCAACACATTTGATAAACGCGTTTGGCAAAGTACAATCTTCAACAACCGCGATATAAATCTTGACAGAGGTTTTGTAAATAAGAATCAACTGCGTGAAATGCCATCGGAAGAAGAGATACGGGAAATTTTATCGCGCACAAGCAAGTATGTAAAATCCGATGAATTGAACTGCGGCTCGTGCGGTTATCCTACTTGCAGAGAATATGCCGTTGCGATTGCAAAAAATTTGGCGGAAGATGATATGTGTCTTCCGTTTTTAATCGACAAACTTGAAATGGCAAACAAAGAATTGCAAGAGACACAAGAGCAATTGCACAGTGCGGAAAAACTTGCATCGATTGGACAACTTGCGGCTGGCATTGCCCACGAAATCAATAATCCGCTCGGCTCAATCATGTTGTATGCTTCGATGCTGAAAAGAAAAATTGAGAACAGTACTCAATGCGAACAAAATTCCGAAGATCTAAAATTGATTATCGAAGAAGCGAATAGATGCAAAAACATCGTATCGAATCTTTTGAATTTTGCAAGGCAAGGAAAACTTAAAATCAGCGAAGTGAGCGTCGGCGAAATTATTATGAATGTTCTGCTCATTCTAAAAGTAAAACCCGAGTTATCAAATATTTCCTACAATGTGAATAACGAAACAAGCGAACTGGTGATTGAAGCAGACGCAGATCAGCTCAAACAAATTTTTATGAATCTGATTTCGAATGCGTGCGAATCGCTCGAGAACAGTGAAATCAAAGTTGTGAACATCAATCTCAAAAGGAATGATGAAAATATAATTATAGAAGTAACAGATACCGGCTGCGGCATCCCACAAGAAAATTTGAACAAAATTTTTACTCCTTTCTTCACAACAAAAAAGATTGGAAAGGGAACGGGCTTGGGGCTGGCGATAACTTACGGCATTATCAAAATGCACAAAGGTGATATCAAAGTAAAAAGCGTTGTTGATAAAGGAACAAGTTTTACAATAACGCTTCCTATAAAACAAAATTTCATAAACACGATGTTGAATTAATGAGGTTAAGTATGTCAAGCAGAAAAATCAACAAGATATTATTGGTAGATGATGATATTGATCTACTCGAACAAACAAAACTTCTTCTTGAATCGAAAGGATTCAAAGTAGTAACTGCGGAAGATTCCGAACAAGGTTTTAAAGCTTTTCAGCAAGAGAACCCGGACGCCGCAATAATAGATCTAATTATGGAGCAGATGGATTCAGGATTTATTCTCTGCTATAAAATTAAGAAGACCGAACACGGCAAAAATATTCCGGTTTATCTTCTCACTTCTGCAACTTACGAAACCGGTTTTAAATTCAGTGCATCCACTCAAGAAGAAAAAGAATGGATTAAGTGCGACGGCATTATTCACAAACCGGTTGTTGTTGAAGAATTAATTTCCAAACTGGAGAACTTTAGCTAATCATGCAGTTACATAAATTAGGACTAAAGTCGATTTAATCATTCACATTTGAGAAAACAATGTGATTAACAATAAAGCAAATATTTTGATTGTTGATGATGAGAAAGGTCTGCGTCTCGGAACGAAGAGATTACTTGAAGAAGAAGGATACGATGTTGCAACGGCAGAAAACGGAGAAGAAGGGATAAAACTCGGAACATCGAAAGAGTTTGATGTTGCCGTGATTGATCTCAAGATGCCTGATATTGACGGGCTGGATGTTCTAAAAGAAATTAAGAATGTCCATCCCAATACGGTTTGCTTTATTGCAACAGCATACGCCAGTTACGATACTGCAATTCTTGCGACAAGAATCGGTGCGTACGGTTACATTCCTAAACCGTTCACGCCGGAGGAATTCTGTTATCAGATCGAGCAAGGAATTAAACAGAGAAAATTAATTCTCGATTCCGAGCGGCTGAAAAAAGAGCGCGAGGAAAATCTATTTGAACTCGCATCGGAAAAATCACGCCTCAACGCAATCATTAAATCGATTAATGAAGGTGTGCTTGTAATAAACAAAAACAACGAAGTGGTTTATTACAACTATTCTGCACTAAAATTTCTCAACTTGCCGGATTTGAAAATCGGCGAGAACATTACCGGCAAACTTCCCGATAAAATTTGCGCCATCATTCAAAAAATATTTTCGAAAGAAAAAATTTTATTGAAAAGTTACACAGTTCAAACGGAAGTAGGCGCGAACAATGAATTGATTGTCGAAGCCGCATGTACGCCGGTTCCGCAGCCGGACGGAACACTTGCCGGTGTTGTAATTACACTCGGCAATATCACGGAATTCAAAAAGATCGAGATCATCAAATCTCAATTCGTTTCGATGGTAGCGCACGAATTGAAAGCTCCGCTCGCGGCTATTCAAGGTTTCTTGAATATTATTCTCAATGTATCGTTGAATATCGACAAAGAAAAAGAGAAAGATTATTTGAAACGTTCCGTATCGAGATTAAAAAGTCTCACCGATTTGGTGAATGATCTTCTCGATATATCACGCATGGAAATTAAAACAAAGCAGAGAGAACTTGAAGACGTGATGCTTGCTGATGTTGTTAACAGCACGCTTCAGTTTCTTGAACTTGAAGCCAAGAAGAAAAATCTAACAATTGAAAAACAGTTTGAAGGAAATATTCCTTCGATAAAAGCAGACTTAAATGAAATTACGCGCATGGTAACAAATCTTTTGAGCAACGCATGCAAATACAATGTTGAAAACGGAAAGATCATTATTTCAATTTCCGTCTTGCAAAATTATTTACAGCTCGTTGTGAAAGATACCGGAGTTGGTTTGAAGGCTGAAGAAAAAACAAAATTGTTCAGCGAGTTTTACAGAGCAAAGAATGAAAGGACAAGAGGAATCAGCGGTACCGGACTTGGGTTGAGTATTGTAAAACGGATTGTCGATTCCTATCACGGTTCAATTAATGTTGAATCGGAATACGGAGTGGGAACATCCTTTACAATTAAATTACCAATAAATCAAAACTAACAAATAGGAGAACACATGGCACTAATAGCAATCATCGATGATGATCTTGATATTCTTGATGCCAGCGGTTTGGTCTTAAAATCAAAGGGACATGATGTAATCACCGCAACAAATCCAAACGATGGTTACAAGATTGTCGTTGAAAAAAAACCGAACCTGATTATTCTTGATGTGATGATGGACGAACCTGACGACGGTTTCTATCTTGCTCAGAAATTCCGCAAGGAAGGAATCAAAATTCCAATTTTAATGTACACTTCGGTATCAAAAGCAATCGGTTTGGATTTCGACAAAAGCGAAATGGTACCGGTTGACGACTTTGTTGAAAAACCGATTTCACCGGAAGAACTTGTTGAAAAAGTTGACAATCTTCTGCATCAGAAGGAGGTTAAATAACTATGCTTGTAACTGAAAAAAATAATATGACCGAAGAGATCGAAGAACTTGTGCGGAGATACGGCAGAGAACGTTCTTCATTGCTTCCGATTCTTCAAAGCATTCAGAGAAAACATAAGCACATTCCCGATTTTGCACAGCAGGAAGTTGCTCGTCTGCTCGATATTCATCCGGTTGAAGTTTTCAGCGTGATCTCCTTTTATTCATTCCTGAACACAAAACCGAAAGGAAGATTTATCGTTCGTTTGTGCCAAACTATTTCGTGCGATCTGCAAGGCAAAGCCGCAGTTTCAAAAGCTATTGAGAGGGAGCTTGGGATTACTTTCGGTGAAACTACGAAAGACAATAAGTTTACACTTGAATATGCAAACTGCGTCGGCATGTGCGATCAAGGTCCGGCTATGATAATTAACGAGAGAGTTTATTTCAAATTAACTCCCGAAAAAGCCGTACAAATTTTGAACGAGTTGAAGTGAGGGCGGACATGGAAAAAAATAATCGTAAAGGTACAGTACTGTTTTCAAAATACACTCGCGGAGAAGGAATTAAAAAAGTTCTTTCAATATCACGCGAAGATGTTCTTTTCGAATTACGCGAATCAAAATTAAAGGGAAGAGGCGGTGCCGGATTTCCGACTGCAACAAAATGGACAATAGTTGCAGCTGCCAAGTCCGATCAGAAATATATTATCTGTAATGCAGATGAAGGCGAACCCGGAACCTTCAAAGACCGTGTTCTTCTTCTCGAATATCCCGAATTGGTTTTTGACGGAATGGTTATTGCCGGTTATACTATTGGTGCAACAAAAGGAATTGTTTATCTGCGCGGCGAATATGAATACATGTTGAAATCTTTGGAAGATTATCTCGAGCAAATGAGAAAAGATAATCTGCTCGGTAAAAATATTATCGGCAAAAAAGGATTTGAATTTGATATCGAAATTCGTCTCGGTTCAGGCGCTTATGTATGCGGCGAAGAAACTGCATTGATCGAATCACTCGAAGGAAACAGAGGCGAAGCGCGCAACCGTCCGCCGTATCCCGTTAATACCGGTTTTATGGGCAAGCCGACAGTTGTTAACAATGTCGAAACACTTGCATCGGTTCCGCACATAATTGCAAAAGGCGGTACGTGGTTTCAAAAACACGGCACCGATAAATCGACCGGCTCAAAATTATTTTCTGTTTCCGGCGATTGCGGCAAACCCGGTGTTTATGAATTACCGTGGGGAACAAAAATTTCCGAACTGTTGAAAATTGTTGGTGCTGAAAATACAAAAGCCGTCCAAGTTGGCGGAGCTTCGGGAACGTGTATTCCGAAATCACAATTCGAGAGAACACTTGCATACGAAGATGCCGCAACCGGCGGTTCGATTATGATTTTCAACGAATCGAGAAATATGCTGCACATCCTGAAAAACTTTATGGAATTTTTCGTTGAGGAATCGTGCGGTCAATGCACACCGTGTAGAATCGGAAATACAAAACTGCTCGAAGGTGTTGAGATGATTGAAAGAGGCGAATTCACATTCAATTATGTTAACCAGTTAAAAGAACTCGGCAGAACGATGCAAGTTGCATCAAAGTGCGGATTGGGTCAGTCGAGTCCGAATTCGTTCATATCAATTTTAGAAAATTTCAAAGACGAAATATTTTTCCAAAACGGTAACGGAGGCACACATGGAAAGTAAAGGTGATTTGAGAGCGCCGGTCAGCCAGACTCCGCTCGTTGTTGAGAAACCAAAAGATACTTCTGCAATCGGCGGAATGGTTTCGATCGAGATTAATGAAAAGAAAGTTTCCGTACCGTTGGGAACAACTATTCTTGAAGCATGCCGGCAGAATGGAATAACAATTCCAACATTGTGTCATCACGATGATTTATGCGTTGCCGGTGTGTGCCGCGTTTGCGTTGTTGAAGTTGAAGGAATGAGAACATTGCAAGCATCGTGCGCATTCCCGATAACAAACCCGTTAAAAATAAAAACTTCATCGCCGATGGTTCGCAAAGCACGTAGAAATATTATTGATTTACTACTCAGCGAACATTACGGCGAATGTTATTCATGTTTCAGAAACGGCAAATGCGAATTGCAATCGCTCGCAAAAGAATACGGAGTTGATAATTACACATTCGGTCACGTAACTGAACCAAAGTATGATGTTGATAAATCTTCGTACTCGGTAGTTCGTGACATGAGCAAGTGCGTTCTCTGCAAACGATGTGTTAGAACTTGCATCGATCTTCAGGAAGTCGGTGTGCTTGAAGCAATTGATAGAGGCGATAAAACTCACATCGGAACATTTCTCGAAAAACCTCTTGCCGATGTTATTTGTATTAATTGCGGTCAGTGTATCAACAGATGCCCGACCGGTGCATTGCGTGCAAACGATCCTTCCGATGAAATATGGGCGGCAATTGACGATCCGACTAAACATGTTGTAATACAAACTGCACCTTCGCCGCGCGCCGCAATTGGCGAGGAATTTGGTCTCGGCGCCGGTCATTCGATGACACGCGAATTGAACACAGCGCTGAAGCGGATCGGTTTTGATAAAGTGTTCGATACAAACTTCACTGCCGACTTAACAATTATTGAAGAAGGCACGGAATTAATTATCCGTCTTTACAAAGCACTTGTGCAAAAAGAAAATGTTGCACTGCCTCAGTTTACTTCGTGCTCGCCGGGATGGGTAAAATTCATTGAGCATTACTATCCCGAATATTTGGATAACATGAGTTCGGCAAAATCTCCTCAGCAAATGTTCGGGGCTTTGATAAAAACTTTCTATGCACAGAAAGCCGGCGTTGAACCGAAAGATATTGTTTCGGTTGCGGTGATGCCGTGTTCTGCGAAGAAGTTTGAATGCAATAGACCTGAAATGTACGACAGCGGTTACAAAGATGTTGATTACGGTTTAACAACACGTGAACTTGCACGCATGATTAAAGAAGCCGGAATTAATCTGCCCGAGATGCCGAAGAGTGATTTTGATTCTCCGTTCGGCGAAGCTTCCGGCGCCGGATTAATTTTTGGTGCAACCGGCGGCGTAATGGAAGCGGCTATCCGCTCGGTTGTTGAATTTGTTCTCGGCAAAAAAGTAGAAGACATTTTTGAAAAGGCAAACATAATTCCTCTTCGCGGTTTCGATGGAATTAAATACATGGAAATTCCGATCGGAGATAAAGTTGGTCCGGTTCCGGATTTGATCAAACATCTCGTTCCAAATTGGGACTGGCTGAAAGGTGCAGTGTTGAAAATTGCAGTTGCACACGGAACAGCCAACGCCAAAAAAATTATGGATGATATTAAAGCCGGCGGTAAATTCTCCGAATGTCATTTCATTGAATTCATGGCATGCCCGGGCGGATGTTTGGGCGGCGGCGGTCAACCGATTCCGACTACTCCCGAAATCCGTAAGAAACGCGCCGAAGCAATTTATGCCGAAGATGAATCACTTGAATTGCGCAAATCGCACGACAACCCGAACGTTGTTAGAATCTATGAAGAATTTCTAACCGAAGGACCGTGCAGCCATCTATCGCATGAGTTACTGCATACCCACTACACAAAACGCGGAAGATATATTGCGTAAATATTTCTCGCACTATTCAATTTCTAAAGTAGAGACGTTGCATGCAACGTCTCTACTCAAATTGTAATTTACTTTCAACATGTCTATCCCAAACTTTTCTCCGGTAGAATAAAACATTTGCAAACAAGTAGTTTTGCAAGTTTTTATTCATGTTAAAAAAGTGAGGGACAGCAGTGACTTTCAAGAATCATATACCTATCTTTCGATCAGTTAAAGCTTAGCTGTGAATTCACACAACTGAATAAATTTAATGCAAGCTTTAGTGCCCGATTGGGCGAGTCACTACGGCGAATTTTGGAGAGCTATCAGGGTACGCAATCTCTGGTTTATTCATCTGCGCTACTTTGCAGTTGCAATGCTTGCCGGTTTTATACTCATCGGCGAAACACTTCTCGATTTTAGACTCACAAACGAACAACTGATTTCAATCTCTTTCATCCCTCTGATAATCCTTTCGTATAATATTATTCTACACAAAACCAGAAAGTATGTAGGATGCGAGCCCGGCAAATTAAACTGTCTGCATCTTTCGTTAATCCAAATGATTCTGGATTTGATTGCACTGATGATGCTCGTTTATTTTACCGGTACAATCGAATCGCCGCTCTACATGTTTTTTAATTTTCACATGATAATCGGAAGTTTAATTCTGCCCGGTTACATTGTTTATTCCATCGCCGGCTTCGTAAGTTTATTTTTCAGTTCGCTTGTAATTTTTCAAAGGTTCGGTTTAATTGGAAGTTATATCATCAGCGGATTGTACGGCAGTAACCGTCCGCACACATTAACGTACGATATTCTTTTCATAACGGTTTTCATGTTGATGCTTTTCATCAGTGTTTATCTCGGCAATAAAATTTCGCGTCAACTTTATAAAAGGGAACAACAACTTAGAACGACACTTGAAAAACTCAACGAAGCCGAAAAGGCAAAACAAAAATATATTATCGGCGTTGTTCACGAAGTTAAAACGCCGCTTACTGCAATCCATTCAATTATTGATCTGATATTAAAAAAGTTTGTTGGACCGATAAGCGCGGATGTTGAATATAAACTTGAGCGAGCACTTTCGCGCACCGACGAGACTTTGCATCTTCTCAACAACATTCTCCGGCTTTCGAAGTTGAAACTGCTCGATATCAAAACTACTGAAGAAATAGATATCAATAATTTCATCATCACACTTTTGGATAAACATCACGAATCCGTTAAAACAAAAAATATAAATTTGACTTACAAAGATTTGCGGGAAGAAATAAAATCCGTCCGTTCGGATAAAATCTTGCTGGAGTTAGCCCTCTCTAATATTCTTGCCAACTCGATCAAATATGTGAACGAAAACGGTGAGATAGAAATATTGCTAAGCAATGCAAACGAAGGCGTAACGATAGAACTGAGTGATAACGGCATCGGCATACCGAAAGAGGAACTTAAAAAAGTGTTCGATCAATTTTACCGCGCTTCGAATGTTGATAGAACACGTCACGAAGGAAGCGGAATGGGACTCGCGGTTGTAAAAGAAATAATTGAGATGCTCGAAGGCGAAATAAAAATTGAAAGTCCTTCACGGCTAGCCCTGGACGAACATGCCGGCACAACTTTTACAATAACTCTTCCGTATCGTTTTCAAACTACTTCGTATGATATTTTCGAAGTCAACGATCAGGATTACTTATCAAGCAAAAGTAATTTTTAGGCAGAAGTTCTTTTACACGTTCGGCAGATTCAACATCCGGAAAAATTCCGTACACTGTCGAACCGCTTCCAGACATCAACGAAAACAAAGCCCCGTTCGTGTAGAGAATTTCTTTCAATCTTTTTATTTCGGGATACAACTCGAATACATGCTCTTCAAAATCATTCGTGACTTTTTCTTTCAGCAAAGAATAATCGGGTGTTCCATTTTTGATGACAGAAGTGAAATCAAAATTTCTTTCGTGCGGATTAATTTTTGCAAACGCTTCTTTTGTTGAGATATTAATACCCGGGTTAATAATTAAGATGGGCTCATTAATTTCGAGCGCAGCGAGTTGAAGAATTTCGCCGCGTGATCTGCCGATTGCCGGTCGGGCTTTAATGAAAAATGGAACGTCGGAACCGAGTTGTAATGCGAGTTCAAGTAACTGTTCGTATTTCAAATTTAGTTGGAACATTTCGTTCAATGAAATTAAGGCTGCTGCGGCATCGGAACTTCCGCCGCCCAACCCGGCTTGCGAAGGAATTCTTTTATCGAGTGTAATTTTCACATTTATACTTTTTCCGCTCACTTTTTCAAGAAGTGATTTAGCTTTTACTACAAGATTATTTTCATCGCATGGAATATTTTTTTCGCTGCAAATAAATTCGAAGGCGGAAGAACGCTCAAACGTGAGCAGATCAAACAGATCATGTATCGGATAGAAGAGAGTCAGCAAATTGTGGTAACCGTCGGCTCGTTTCGATAAAATAAAAAGTCCGATATTAATTTTTGCCGGCGCTTTAATTTCGATAAATCTCATCGAAGTACTCTTTAATTTTTTTTGTGTGAAGAGGAGACGAACCGCAGCACGAGCCGGTAAACAACGGATTATATTTTAAGTACGGCTCTATTTCTTTAATATAATTTTCTGGAGAAACTCCGCAGATTATTTCCGCATCGTTCACATTCCCGGCGCCGCAGTTAAAATAAAAACCGAAATTTTTTGGCAGCGGAAATTTTTCATAAAACTTTTTGAAGGTGTTTGTCTTTATGCAATTAAATCCAATAACCGAAGGCTTAAAATCTTTAACAAACTCAACGGCTTCGGCTAAAGGTTCACCGCTTAATAATTTCAAATCGTCTTCGAAATAAAAATTTATTGTGTAGGGGAGGGAATTCTCGGAACAAAATCTGCAGATGATTTTTATTTCATCCGAATGACTTTGAGTTTCGTTCCAAATTATATCAACGCCGCTTTCCCACAACAGCTCAATATGTTTTTTATGATTGTAATCGAGTTCATATTTGCTGACTGTTCTTTCTTTTTGATAACAGTCTTCAGCCGGAGCGTTTGAACCGGCGATAATTACTTCACGATCTTCACGTGCATCAATTGCAAGTTGAACGCCGCGCAGTACAAACTCATCGTTCGTAATAGTGTAGTTTGGTCTTTTCAAAGCAACGGGATTTGTCCGGAAAGTATTTGTAGTGATGATTTCTGCTCCGGCAAGTATATAATCTTTGTGAAGGGATTTAACTATTTCTGGATTTTCAATATTCGCATTTGAGTGCCAAAGATATTTATCGGAAGCCAAACCTTTTTGCTGAAGAAGACTGCCCATCGCGCCGTCAAGTACCAACGGTCTTTTGAGCTTTGCTTGCTTTTCTAAAATGTTAATTCTCTTTGCCGTCACGTTTCATTCTATCGAAATAATCAACGGTTTCTTTTACTATTCTTTCGAGATCAATCATTTGAATACATTCGAGGTTGTACGGGCAAACTTTTTTCCAGCACGGTGCACAGAATAATCCATCGGGGAAAATTTTTATGCCGCGGTCGTAAATGTCTATTTCAGTCCAGCAGCTCAATCCGAACCACGCTATCACATATTTTTTCAGTGCGATTGCAAGATGCATCCCGAAGGTATCGCCGGTAATTATAAGTTGGGGAATATTTTCGTAGCAAGCGCCGCGCCGAACTCCATCCATTGTAGGTGTGCTGATAATTCTATTCGGGAAAAGACCGGCAATAATATTATTTCGTTCTTCATCTTCCGGTCCGCCCAGCAGCATAATCTTAAAACGGTTGTATGATAAAAATTTTTCGATAAGTACTGCGTGCTGGTCAATCGTCATTTTCTTGTTAGGGAAGAGGAGGGAACAACCGGTGTTAAAACCAATAATTTCGTCTTCGGGATTAATTCCGATTTCTCGTTTGTAATGTTCTATAAATTCGAGTTCATCTTCCTTAAACCGGAAAGTGTACTCATTGCGTTTGTAATCGAGATTAAATGTTTCGGCAAGATAATCTTGCCCGGTTCGCTTATTAATCTTGAACTTGAGGTTGTCATCCAAGCCGAGTTTGTAATTATATTCGGCACCTTCATTCAGCGGAATAATTTTCCCGTTTTTGTTTATTCCGAATCCGAGTTTCTCTTTAGCGTTAACTTGCATTGTCAGCGCACCGGAGCGCTGTGATTTATCAACGTTCATTGCAATATCAAATTCAAGTTCGTTCAAAATCATAAAAGTTTCGGCATCAAAGGGAAGTACTCTATCGATGTAGGGGTTGTTTTCAAGCAATCCAACCGCGTTTTTTAACGTAACCCAGTAGATAGTTGATTCAGGAAATTTTCTTTTAATAGCCGGAAGCTGTGCAGTGGTCATCAGAACATCACCCATTGCATCCAGGTTGATTATTAAAATTCTTGTGCCGGCCGGATTGTAGCTTTTGCATCCTTCTTCAAGGCAATTATGACCGGGGAAACACGGTTTGTATCCGTTAAAATTTTTGCAAGAATAAATTTGCTCGATATCAACTGATTTTTTTTGATTGCTCATAAAATATTTTCTCGAAGAATGGGACAAATTTTTCTTTTACTTCCGCAAAGTTAACATTTTCAAGAGTAGATTCGGTAGTAATCACACATTCAAATTTTGATTTGTACGGCGACCAGATAACATCGTTTGTCTTGTACTTAACATACAATCCGAAGACCGGTACATGATACGCAGAAGCGATATGAACAATCGAAGTATCCGGCGTGAACAGAAAATTAATTTTGCCGATCATCGCCGAAAAGACATCGAAAGAAGGATTATAAAAAATCGGATATTTCTGCTCCGCAATTTCCAACGCGTGTTTCAAATCTTTTTCCGCACACATGATTACAACGTGAACGTCGTATTCTTCCAGCACTGAAATAAGCTTTCTGTAATTGGTTACACCCCAAAATCTTGCATCGCTTCCGGCGGAAACATTTATTCCGATTGTAAATTTATTTCCGGCAAAGTGTTTGTTTACAAAAAATTCTGCCGTCTTTATTGAATCTTGTTTGGGTGAATAAATGACATTAAATGAATCCGTATCTATATTTAATTTCAGATGATTAGAGAATTCCATTACGCGGTCTATTACATGATATTTTGAAGAAGAAAGCTTAGGAACGATATATGAAAAAAGTTTTTTGTTCGCTTTATTCAAACCGACTTTGTGTTTGCTTTTAGTAACCGCAAGCAGGTGACTGACAGTAGAAGAAACATCATCGTGCAGATCGAAAATTATATCGTAGTTCGTTTCATTGATCCGGTTGATTAGACCGCCGATATCTTTAACATTTTTGTTAAAGATTATTATTTCATCAGCGAGGTCTTTGTTATCGAAGATGAAATAGTTTTGCCGGCTTGCGAGTATATGAATTGTACAGCCCGCTGCTTTTTTTATTTGATAGAGGAGAGGTGTGGTAACCAGCGCATCACCGATTCTGTTCAACCTGATAAACAGCAGTTTGGAATCATGATCTATTTTCGGCAATGCTTTCCGTTCTGCACTTTTTCTGAAAAAGAGCAGAACATGCAATAAAAATTTTCTAAATAATATTTCGATCTTCTTCAAGTTAAATACTGATGTTGTTCTTTTTTATAAGCAGTTCAACTTTATCCAAAACTCTTTTTACAGGCAAATCTTTGAAGCATTCATGATTTATAGGGCATTCCAAAAGATTGCACATAATGCAGTCGAGTTCATCCAAATTAACCCATTCGTGTTTTGCGCCGAAAGGACCTTGAAGCCGCGGATCCGTTGGTCCGTGAAGACTAAGCACCGGTGTACCGATTGCAGTAGAAATGTGCATTGGTCCGCTGTCGTTAGCAATCAAAAATTTACATTCTGAAATAAAAGCCGCCATCTGCCTGATTGTGGTTGCCGGAGCAATAAAAACTTTTCCGCCCATCAGTTCTTTTATTTTTAGTGCATCATCATAATCAGATTTTCCCCAAACGATCAGTCCCTTAATATTATATTTCTCTGAAATCGATAACCCAATTTCAGCGAATTTTTCCGGATCGCATTTTTTAGAATTCCATCCTCCGGAAGGAGACAATCCAAACAAGCTATGATTTTTGGGAGAATTATTTTCTAACCAGTAATTTACAAATGACTTATCATCTTCGTTTACATAATAATATAAATCGTAGGCAGTTGAAGAAACGCCGATTGCATCGAGCATTTGTAAGTGAAGTAGAGCAGAATGAACTTTGTTTCTTTTATCGGGACCGAAAAAGTTGTAAGCATATTTTCTGCCGCGGTACGGAAAGCCGGCTCGGTACTTTGCGCCTGATAAAAATGTAATTTGTGCAGTTGCCGGATTCGAGTAAAAATCAATCACCAAATCGTAACAGTTTCTTCTAATTTCTCTGATCAATTTTACTCGTTGGAAAAAATCTTTCGGAAGAAGGATCACGTTATTAATTTGAGGTAAACCTTCAAGTCCGGGTTTAGAAGGAGCTTCGGTTAGATAATCAATTTCGGCATCGGGAAAATCACTTCTCAGATTGTCCAAAACAATTGTAGAAAGGACAACATCTCCAATACCGCGCAGTTTTATGATTAATATTTTTTTTATGGATTCTTTGTTAATCAATTCCGAAGTACGATTTTATTTGCGGAGGAAACTTAAGCATTCGTAATTATTTTACCAATTGGAGGTGTAACAAGAGGCTGCGACCCCTTGAACCCCATTCAAGTGCGCGGGTTGCTGCAACTCATGGCTTAATCGTCCGTAATTTGCTCACAGCCGGCTGGAATTTCCGGCGGAACTATCAAAACATCTTCTTTCATCAATAAAACTTTCCCCGGTTCCATTCCTTTTTTCTTTACAACATATTTCTTTAATGCATAGCTAACCGGTGCAAGTTTAGATGTTTTCGCTTTGCTGTAATATGCGGCAACGGATGCAGCTTTCTTCAAAATATTTTTAGGAACAACCTCTTTTGTGTTTTCTACTCGAAGAACTGCGTGTGAACCGGAAACAGCACGTGCATGAAACCAAAAGTCGTTTTGTTTTGCAAACTTGGTCGTAAGTTGATCATTGTTTTTGCTGTCCTTGCCTACGTAAAGATTATACTTGCCGTCTATTATGTAATGGCGGAAATTACTTTTATTCTCTTCGGGTTCGTTTGTCATTTTGGGTTTTATCTTCAACTGTTTTTTAAGATCAATGAGTTCGTCTAATGTTTCGGAATTTTCGAACAAAGAATTTAATTCGAGAAGTTTTGAATATTCTTTTTGCAGAGACGTAAACATCTCTTGCGACTTTGCAAAGTTAATTCTTTCCGCTTTCGCTTTCTCAAAAAGTCGATCAACATTTTGACTTGCCGTCAATTTTTCATCAAGTTGAATTTTTATCTTCACATTATTTTGATAATCATCGAGTGAAATTTCTTTCATCCCTTTTTTGATCAAACTGATATTTGCAAGCAGTAAACTTGCTTGATATGAATATTCTTTTTCTTGCGAACCTTTTTCAAGTCTGGCTTTAATGTTGTTCAGTTTGTTTGATGTTCTCTCAAGCTCCTTCGAAATATATTTCCTCAATTCATCGTGAAGAATCTTTTCAGCCGATGCGGTGAATTTAATCGTAACATATTTGTTTACTGCTTCATGAAAATAATTAAATGCACTCATCGATTGGCTTTGATTTTCGCCGGCAAAATCTATGGGAACGAAAGCCGGCTTTTGTTTCTCTTCATCGTAAAAAACGGCAATAGGAGAGCAGATAATTTCATTTATGATTTTTATGAAATTCTCATTCCAATTTCCGCTTCGTTTCTCAATCTCTTGTTGAAGATTTTTATCGATGAATTTGTGCTTGTGCAATATTTCTTCTTTTGTACTGTGTCGAATCGTATCTATTAGAACATCTGCGGAGCTTGTAAATACAAGCTTATTCAGCTCCTCCAAAAGTTTCTTTGACTCAAGTTCATCAATCTTTTTGAAAGGATGCAGCTCATTATTTTTTTTAAGAACCACATTTGTTTCCGCGCCGCGGATTAAAAAATAAATTTCTGTTCGTGTTAATCGAAGTCTAATTATTCTATCGTTCTGCGCTGCATCGATTCCTTCAATTGTATCCGGCAAAAATTGATTGAAGAAATTTCGTGTATTCTTTTTGGCTTTGTGATGTGTCTCTTTCAAGGTAAGATACTGCTGCTGTGGATTTGTAGAAATTATGAGATGAAAATTCTCGTTTTCGCTTTGAGGAATGCTGAAAAAGAGTTTTTCTTTCTCTTGCGTGTATATCTCAAATATTTTTTTGTTAGCTAAAAGAGGTGATAAATCTTTAACACACCTGAGCAAGTATAAATAATTTCTAAACATTGGGTCTATTTGCCGCCGGTAGTTTGTCTTTCATTTCGTGTTAATTCAAACACTGTTTTCAAAAGTTCTTTTTCAGTGCTTGTCGTTTCAACGTTTCTTCTTTTCATCACTGTCTGCGCAGTTTCAAGAGCTTTCTGCAAATCATATTCGTTGAGTGAATCTAAGCCGCACCAGCTAAACGATGGAATAAATTTCGAGGGGAACCCGTTTCCAAAAACATTGCACGAAACTCCAACAACAGTGCCCGTGTTGAACATCGTATTAATGCCGGTCTTTGAATGGTCGCCCATAAATAAACCCGCAAACTGCGAACCGGAATTAACCGGTTTGTTGTTGATCAACACTTCGACAATTCCATAATTGTTTTTCAAATCGCTGTTGTTTGTACTCGCACCGATATTTACCCAGCTTCCCAAATACGAATGCCCGAGAAAACCTTCGTGCTGTTTGTTCGAATAAGAATGCATGATCGAATTTTCTACCTCGCCGCCTACTTTGCAAACTTTGCCGATGCTCGTGTTGTGATAAACAGATGCGTGCATTTTCACAACCGTGCTTTCACCAATGTAAGCCGGTCCTTCAATTGAAGCATGTGACATAATTCTCGCATCGTTGCCGATGTAAATCGGTCCGTTTGATGCATCGAGCACAACGAAGGGATCGATTATTGCGCGTTTGCCGATAAAAACATTTTTCTTGTTAATTATTTCTACCGCTTTGAATTTCTTCGAATTCGTTTGGCGAGATTTTGAGAGAAGGGTAAAATCATTCTCAATCTCTTTCCCGTTATAATTTACCAAATCCCACGGATAATCAATCAACTTGGCGTTGGAATTTACTTGATCAATGTCGGTTAACTGCCCGAAGTTAATTTTGCCGTCTGCCAAAATAATTTTTGTATAATTCCTTTTAGATAATTTGGCGGCGGCTACATTTTTACCGCAGTGTAAAAGTGAATCTTCTTTTAATTTTTTGATTGAAGCGGCAATTGAATCATCAACAAGTAGTCTTCCATTGATGAAGGTGATGATTTCAGCATCGAGCTCATTTACCAAAAAGCCGGGATTTTTCTCCTTTACAAAATCGGCAAGATAATTTCTTGTGTGAAGGATTATCTCCGCTTTCGGGAAGCGGCGAGTAATTTTTTCACGTAAAGTTAATATGCCGCAAAGTAAATCGTAAGCTGGGCGCAGATAAACAAGCGGTAGTAGATTTTCATAACCATCATCTTCGAAGATGCATATTGCTTGTTTCATTTTAATGCCGGTTTTGTTCTTTAATTTGGAACTAAACTAAACAAAAAAATGCACTTGGCAAAAAATGCCGGACTGCATTCAAGAAAACTTATCTCACTCTCTCTTATTATGGAATATTTGAGCTGAAGCCGGCTATAAATTTTTTCATTTATGTCAAAAAAATTTGGGGTAATAGTAAAAGAAAAAGTTTATAATTTTGTGTTATAAAAATGGTTTGATATATTTCTATTATGAAAAAGATACCTAAAAAATTCTGGGTTGTACCGTTAGTTGTTATAATCTCTATCGGTGTTGTGTTAATTATTATTGATGCATTTGTTCTGCCGTATTACGTGAGCAATGCCGAGTGCCGAGTGCCGAATGTTGTGGGCAAACACAAAGATGAGGCGATCAACATATTGAAAGATTTGAACCTCAATCCGATTGTCAAAACGGCTCGGTATGACGAGCGCTATCAAAAAGATCACGTGATGTTTCAAAATCCTCATACGAATGCATTGGTGAAAGAGGGAAGAAGAATTTATTTAACCGTGAGCGGCGGCGAGCAGACTGTTATAATGCCTTTCTTGCTTAACAAAACTGTTCGCGATGCGCAGATAACTTTGGAGAGAAATGGACTTGTACTCGGTGAAATTCAGGAAGTTGAATCTGATTTGGAACCTGAAACGATTGTTGAACAACAGTATTTGGAAGGGAAAGAATTGCCGCACGGAACTTCCGTATTGGTAAAAGTAAGCATCGGTCCAAAAGTTGGAATGGCTCGTGTGCCGAATATTTTGGGAAAACCGTTGAAAGACGCAGAGAATATTTTAAAATCGAGCTCGTTAAAAATTGGTGTGAAAACATTTATTAACTCTACAACACTTTTGCCGAACACCGTTGTCGATCAGCAGCCAAGCGAAGATGAACTTGTTTCCGTTGGAGACAGCGTAGATGTAGTTATCACTCAAACAAAATCCGATAAGTGAAATGAAAGAACAAAAAATTATTGCACCATCAATACTTGCGGCAGATTTTTCAAATCTATCGCAGCAAATTAGATACGCCGAACTCGGAAACGCAGATTGGATTCACTGCGATGTGATGGATGGAAAATTTGTACCGAATATTACTTTCGGACCGATCATAGTTAAAGCCGCAAGAAAAGCTACACAGCTTCCGCTCGATGTTCATTTGATGATAAAAAATCCCGATTCATTTCTCGAAGATTTTATTGATGCCGGCGCAAACATGGTTACTGTTCATCAAGAAGAAGTTGTACATTTACACAGAACTATTTCGCGGATAAAAGAACTTGGCGCTAAAGCCGGTGTTGCTCTTAATCCTTCTACACCGGTTAATACGTTAAAAGATATTCTTGAATATGTTGATTTGGTTTTGGTGATGGCTGTTAATCCGGGATTTGGCGGACAAAAATTTATCGGGAGTTCGATTAATAAAATCAAAGAGCTATCAAAGATGCGCAATGAATATGGATATGATTTTTATATCGAGATTGACGGCGGCATTGGCAAAAAGAATATAAAAGAAATTTCCGATGCCGGTTGTAACGTGTTCGTTGCCGGTTCTTCAATATTCAGTAACGATAACATAACAGCGGCAACGCTGGAATTGAAAAATCTTGTAAGTGCTTAGAAACATTACGATTGTGTTTTTATACATATTAATTGCCACGACCTTAAGATCGTGGACTTAAGTTAAAAAACAATTTGCGGCTTTTCCGTAGGAATCCTTTGGATAGTCGTAATTAATTGGGGCTAAAGACAAAAATATTTTTTGTTTTTTCTCCCCGACATATCACCGCAAAACGGGATTCCGCTTACACGGAAAATGCCGGGGCAAATTAAAATTCAATAGTTCACTTTCGGGGGTAACTTGGTAATTCAAATCGTAGATATTTTTTACCCGAATGTATTTAAGAGATACAGTGCTAAGTTCAGCATATTCCGCGAACTTCACGAAAAAGATTTGCTCGCACTCGAAATACGCGGCATTGATTTCAAATTTGCTCATAAAGTAAAAAAAATAATTCTCTCCAATAAGGAAATTTGTTATACCACTCAAAAGAATACAAAAGCTCAAGTAGATTTGCTTGCTCTCGGCTCGTACGGAATTTTTAAGGAACTTGCTAAAGAAATTATCGCGCTCGGCAACGAAGATCTCGGATTCAAAATCAAAAAGGTAGTACAGAATGTTACAGAGTACGAGAATAAAACTTTTTCTGTCGGCAGCCGCAGCTACTCTTTGGATAGAGCATACGTAATGGGAATTTTGAATGTTACGCCGGATTCATTTTCAGACGGCGGAATTTATTTTGAGAAAGCAAAAGCAATTGAACATGGTTTGCAATTAATTGAAGACGGCGCAGATTTTCTCGATATCGGCGGTGAATCTTCGAGACCCGGCGCCGAAACTATTGCCGAAGATGAAGAACTAAGCCGCATTATACCGGTAATCGAGGCAATTCTAAAAAAAGAACCGGATACAGTTATTTCAGTTGATACAACGAAATCAAAAGTTGCATTTGAAGCACTCGCACGCGGTGCAAAACTTGTTAACGATATTAGTGCATTCTGCTTCGATGAAAAAATGATTGAGGTAGTAAAACAATTTGATGCTTCTGTTATATTGATGCACATGCAAGGTGCGCCGGATACTATGCAGAACAATCCGCACTATGAAGATGTTGTGCCTGAAATTTATGATTTTCTTGTTGAGAGAACCGAACTTGCCAGAAAGAACGGCATCAAAAATATTCTTTTAGATCCGGGAATCGGTTTCGGAAAAAGAGTAATGGATAATTATGAAATCATAAAGCGATTGAACGAATTTAAGGGAACCGGCTGCCCGATACTTATCGGCTTATCAAAAAAATCATTTCTCGGCTCAGCATTGAATCTTGGTGTTGATGAAAGGGAAGACCCCACACTTTCCGCCGAAACTATTGCAGTTAAAAACGGGGCGCGGATAATCCGCACTCATAATGTTAGAAAAGCTAAATTAGCCGTACAAATAAATAACTTTATAGAAAACCCGGATATACTTGCCAATGTTTGAACTTTTTAAAATCGGTTTTATTTCGGTATCGTTTCTCGATGTGATAGACATTGCATTAGTGTCGTTTATATTTTACAAACTATATACAGTTATCAGGGGAACAATTGCCGCACAAATTTTTTACGGATTACTCGTAGTTTTATTTTTATCCTTTGCGGCACAAGCGGCAAACTTTAAGGCAATCGGCTGGCTCTTAAAATTAATTTCCGAGGTTTGGGTAATTGCATTTATAATTTTATTTCAACCGGAGATCAGAAGACTGCTCGTTTTGCTCGGCAGAAGCCCGGTAATGAAATTATTTTTTAAGAGTGATGAAAGCGATGTAGCGGATATCATCAGCGATTCTGCTTTCGAACTTGCACAGCATCAACACGGTGCTTTAATGGTTCTAGTAAAATCCGTCGGCATCAGAGGCGTAGCGGAAACCGGCGAGCAGATAAATTCAAAAGTTTCAAAAAATTTACTCCGGTCAATCTTTTTCCCGCGATCTCCTTTGCATGATGGTGCGGTAATAATCAGAAACGGAATGATTGAAGCAGCACGATGCACACTTCCTTTATCGAGTGAAACTACGAAAGACGGTTATCCGCTCGGTATGCGCCACCGCGCCGGACTTGGAATTTCAGAACAAGCCGATGTTATTTGTGTGATTGTCTCGGAAGAAACCGGCTCCATTTCGATTGCAGAAAACGGCAAATTGAGAAGAGGCTTATCAAAAGAAAGTCTGCGCAATCATTTAAGATCGAGTTTGAAAGCTGTACGCGCGAAAGGTGTGAGAGGTGCTTTCGAGCAGTTGAAAAAAACTCACTTAGCTAATCGTACAGAAGAAGTTTGATTTTGTTATGCCGACAGACAACCAAAGAAAATTTAAGATTGGCGGTCTCGATACAAAACTTCGTTATAAATCGGCAGCGCCGGTTATTCTGAAATCGAAACTAAAAACTGTTCATAAACAGATTGATAATTATTTGAAAGATGTTTCAACGGAAAATCTTCATGCCATGAGAATTGCTTTTCGTAGATTGCGCTACGTGATGGAAATTTTTAGCGAATGTTACGAACCAAAACTTTTCAACAAAGTTTATAACAAAGTAAAGAAACTGCAAGATTTGATAGGTGAAGGACGCGACCTCGATGTTCTCGAAATGAAAGTAAAAAACATCGAACAACAAGTTCACAAAAAGATGCCGAAATATTTCTACAGAAAAATTGAAGAAGAAAAAAAGCAAATCAGATATGCTATTAAGATGGAAATGATTAATTTTATTGTGAACAAGGATGTAAATAGAATCTTTAAATAAATGAATGAGGACAGCATGAAACTAAGATATTTTTCTCATTCAGCTTTTCTAATTACTACCGGCAGCGGAATTAGAATATTGATTGACCCGTTTCTCGATGCAAATCCTACATCACCGGTAAAATCGGGCGATGTAACTGCTGAGTACATAATTATTACACACGGGCACGGAGATCACATAGGCGATGCTTTTAAAATTGCAAAGAGATGTAAATCCAAGTTTATTTGTGTAAACGAATTGGCAAACTATTGCATATCGAAAGGTTTCGATGCTCATAATATGCATATCGGCGGCGGGCATAATTTTGAATTCGGCAGAGTAAAATTTACAATCGCTCACCATGGCTCGATGACTTCGGATAATTATTACGCCGGTGAGCCTTCGGGAGTTGTTCTTTCTGTTGACGGGAAAAATA
Source organism: Ignavibacteriales bacterium (assembly GCA_016177735.1). GTDB lineage: Bacteria > Bacteroidota > Ignavibacteria > Ignavibacteriales > Melioribacteraceae > DYJK01. Next base: position 62,909 of record JACOUS010000039.1, read on the forward strand.
TTTACCACACCGGCGATACCGGATTATTTTATGACATGAAACTTATAGGAGAGATGACGCCGATTGATTACATGCTGTTACCGATTGGTGATAATTTTACAATGGGAATTACCGATGCTGTAAAAGCTGTGGAACTTGCAAATCCGAAAACTGCAATTCCGATGCACTATAATACTTTCCCGGTAATTAACGCCGACCCGAATGAATTCAAAAAACGTGTTGAACAAATAGGGAAAAAATGTACTGTCCTACAGTTTGGACAAGAAATTCAATTATAAATTAATTCTTCTTATGGCAAAAAAAATTGTTATTGCAAATCAAAAGGGCGGAGTAGGAAAGACCACTACCGCTATTAATTTATCGGCTTCTGTTGCCGCTGCGGAATATAAAACTTTGCTCATTGATATTGATCCGCAAGCCAACAGCACTTCGGGAATCGGTATCGAAAAAAATGAGAAGTCCGTTTACGAAGTTCTCGTTGGTTTGGAAAAAATTGACGATGCAATTCTAAATACTTATATGCCGTTTCTCGATATTCTTCCATCGACTATAAATTTAGTGGGTGCAGAAGTTGAATTAGTTTCGATGGACGGCAGAGAATATTTATTGAAGAAAGCGCTCGAATCTATTGAAGACAAATACGATTTTATTTTTATCGATTGCCCGCCTTCGCTCGGCTTGCTTACATTAAATGCATTAACGTCTGCAGATTCCGTTCTCATTCCCGTTCAATGCGAGTATTTTGCACTCGAAGGACTGGGACAATTGCTCAATACAATTAACATTGTAAAGAAAAAATTAAACGAAGAATTAGCAATTGAAGGTGTTGTGCTCACAATGTTCGATACAAGATTACGGTTGTCACATCAAGTTGTTGAAGAAGTGAAAAAATATTTTGGCGCAAAAGTTTACAATACTATTATACATAGAAATGTAAGATTATCGGAAGCGCCGAGTTATTCAAAGCCGGTAATTTTATATGATGCAAGTTCGGTGGGTGCGCAAAATTATATTTCGCTTGCATCGGAATTATTACAAAGAAGTAATTTGGAACCAAAGGGAATCAATGGCTGAACACATGAAATCTCCGCTTGGCAGAGGATTAGATGCATTGATCAATCCTCAGTTGAAAGAAAGATTAGATGCGCCGGTAGCAATATCTAACAAAGATCTGCCTAAAGATGACGGGTCTTCTCATGATTTTCTTGCAAAAATACCGGTAGAAAAAATTTCTCCGAACCCTTACCAGCCACGAACCACTTTCGATCCGCAAGCCCTCGATGAATTAAAAAAATCAATTCTTGAGAACGGCTTGATTCAACCGATTACGGTTAGAAGAATCAGCAGAGAACAGTATGAATTAATTTCTGGCGAACGAAGACTTCGGGCTTCAAAAGATATCGGCTACAAAGAAATACCAGCTTACATCATCAAAGTCGATACAAAAGAAGCAATGCTTGCGCTCTCGCTTATTGAAAATATTCAAAGAGAAAAACTTAATCCGATTGAAATTGGATATGCATACAAAAGATTGATGGATGAATGCAGTTTATCTCAGGAAGAGATCGCTGAAAAAGTCGGCAAAGACAGAACGACAGTTACAAATTTTATCAGACTTCTAAAGCTCCCGGAAAAAATCCAGCAATGTTTAATTGATGATCAGATAACAACAGGCCATGCGCGATGTCTGATTAATCTCCCAAATGAAATAATACAGCTTGAAGTCCTCGATAAAATAATAAAGAAAAATTTATCGGTTAGAAAAGTAGAAGACCTTGTTAGAAAAATTACCGAAGAAAGGAACGGTAAAAAGAAAAAGATTGCTGTCCCGCAAATTTCTGATTTGAGCAAAGCATCACAAAGAAACCTGGAAGAGAAACTTCAAAGTGTTTTGGGTACAAAAGTACTTTGCAAAATTAAAAAGAACGGCTCCGGCGAGATCGTTATTGAATTTTATTCACAAGACGAACTGGAAAGATTGTTTGAACTATTTGATATCATCGGAAAGAATTACAATTAGAATAATTCTCGTCCTCATTCTATTGATGATTTTTTTTAACGTAAAAAGTTATTCGCAATCGGAACAAATCAAACCTGATTCCGTCCAAACAGACACAACAAAATTCGAAATGAAAAAATCTCCGTGGGGAGCTGTGTTGAGAAGCGCTGTCATTCCCGGCTTCGGGCAGTTTTATAATGAATCATATTGGAAAATTCCGGTTGTGTGGGGCACACTTGGTTACCTCGGTTATCTTTGGGTTGACCAAAATGATAAGTATAAAATTTATAGAGATTTGTATAATCAATCATTAATTGCTGATCCACCCGGGAATGAGAATTATTACAAACTTCGCGAAGGTTATAAAGATCAAAGAGACTTGGTTGCTGTGTTTATCGGTTTAACATATTTCCTTAATCTTGTTGATGCTTACGTTGATGCACATTTGTTTGACTTTGATATCAGCGAAGGCGATGGAATCAGCCGAATCAATCTTAATATGAGAATTAATTTCTGATATGAAAAAAGTTATTATCTGTAGTAATTGTACCGCAGAAAATCCTTTCTATTCTTTAACATGCAAAGAATGTAATTCATACTTGCGAAGCAGAGTACCGAATATTGATTTATGGGCAACAATAAGTAAAATTTTGTATGCACCAATAACTACGGCAGAAACATTAATTCAAACTGACCACAAAAATTTTGTTGTTAGCTTAATGATACTTGCCGGAATTAAACTTTCTTTGTTTGTCGCGGCATATTATAATTCTATCTTCGCAGAAGACACCAACAAAAATATTTTTGTCGTTCTTATCTTCGGCATTTTATTTTTTTGCGCAGCCGTATCGTTTATATCACTAATTGTTACGATGATAAACAAACTGTTCGGATTAAAAACGAGGTTCAAAGACAATCTAACAATCTATGTTTACTCATATCTCCCGACTATTCTGCTTTTGGTATTTCTCACTCCAATATATTTTGCACTCTTTGGGATCTACTGGTTCTCGTTCAACCCATCGCCGTTTATGATTAAACCGACATCGGCTTATGTATTAGCAGCTTTTGAAGGGGTTTTCTTCTTGTGGAGTATGTTTTTGTCAATTACTTCAACCTACGCACAAAGTAAATCTGGCTTGTATTCTCTATTGGTGGGGCTGTCTTTTAACTCAGTTGTTGTTTACTTGTTATTATTCTTCTATAAAATTCTTATTTAATCTGTCAACAATTACACCGTAACGTAAACCTCTGTTGCTTACTATTATTTTTCCGGCATTCAACAAATTCATAATATTAATGAGTATTAACGTTCCGGCAAACAATACATCCTCGCGACCCTCCACTACTTGTCCAAATTCTGCAGCTATTTGTTCACTTTTCATCTTTGATAATCTCAACGAAATTTCCCGGACATCGTTGATTGTCAAAAAGGAATCATCAACTAATTTTTCATCATAAATTTTTATTTTTTGTTTGATGCATGATAGGGTAGTAGGTGTTCCGGCTACTGCAATCACTTTGTAATTAATGGCTTTATCTAATCTGATTTCGGCAAATAATTTTTTCAGCCAATCATTCGCTAAAAATATTTCTTCATTTGCCGGAGGATTCTGCTTCAAGAACTTTTCTGTTAATGAAACAACACCGGTGTGAAAACTTTTTTTAAAAGTAATTGTGCTGTCGTTTCCGATGATAATTTCCGTACTACCGCCGCCGATATCAAAAACAATCTTCGTCTCTAATGATTTTAGATGGTATGTAGCTCCTAAAAAAGAGAGGCGAGCTTCCTCATCTCCCGATATGATTTTAATATCCCAGCCGAAATCATTTTTAATTTTTTTGATAACCTCGGAGCTATTGTTTGCGATTCGCAGAGCATTAGTGCCAACCAAATAAACATGCTGGCAATGATAATCTTTAATTACAGTACTATATTCCGAAAGAACGCTTTTTAGCTCAGATATTTTTTTCTCGGAAATATTTCGGTCGCCCGTCAAACCTTTGGAAATTCTAGGGGCTCTGTAAAGATTCAATTTACTGTGAATGTTTCCGTATTCATCAACTTCTGCGATTAAAAGCAAAACAGTATTTGACCCAATATCGATAGAGGCAACAGTCATATTTTTTTTATATTTTTAGAAAAAAAATGATTACAAATATGGATAACATTTCGAAGACCTCAAAAATTATTTTATTCATTACAATTACTTTTTTTGCGCTTTGGCTTGGGGGCTACGTTTTGAGACAGTTAGTAGTTTATCAATTCTTTGAAGTAGAGAACCTCGAACTCAGAGCAATTTATAACCCGGATAATCTAACAGCAGTATATTTTTCATTATTGCCCGTATTTGTATCCAATTTAATTACTTATTTCGTTTTTCTAATTTTCTTTATTGCATTTGTTGCCACAAGTAAAATCAAGATCAAATCGGAAGGGTGGCTTTTGATAATCATACTTTTAATTGCAGTTACAGCACCATTTGAGATTTATCTCCTCACTTTTGATTATAAAATTGCAGATAATATCTATTCTGCAGATTCATCAGACCTTGAGACATTAAATCTTATCAAAGAACGTATGACGGCACTAAGTAGTTTTTCTTTAATAGAAGTTTTTAGTTTTATTAGTGTCCTATTTTTAGCAATTTTCCGGCCCCTTAGAAAAAGTTAAATGAAGATAAAAGAAAAAGAATTTGAAAATATTTTACAAGACCTTAAGCAACTCGCTTCACAAATGGGAGCAAAAGTTAGATTTGAAGTTGGTGATTTTAAGGGTGGCTACTGTATAATTAAAGAAGACAAGATCATTGTTATTAATAAAATTTCGCCGCTGCAAAAAAAAGTTATGATATTAACATCAGCTCTGAAAGATTTGGGTATTGAAGAAATATTTTTGCCGCCAAAACTTAGAGAAATAATCGAAGAAATGAATGATAACTCATGAAAGTAATTATAATTAACGGACCTAATTTAGAAAAGATTAAATTACGTAATCAGGAATTCTATGGCGATTTGAATTTTGATGATATTCGCTCGAAAATTCATGAAGAGTATCCTTTAGTACAGTTTGATTTTATTCAATCCAATTCCGAGAATGAGATTATTGAAATTGTTCATCGTGTTACCAATGATTACGATGCTTTAATTATTAATCCCGGTGGTTTATCCCACACTAGTGTAGCACTTCGAGATGCCTTAGAAATGTGCAATCTCCCCAAAATTGAAGTACATCTCTCAAACATTTCTTCGCGAGATCATTTTAGAAAAACATCGTTAACAGCCACGGTTTGCAACGGATATATTAGCGGGTTCAAACATTTGGGTTATCTTTCAGCGATATATATATTACAAAAAATGTTAAGTAAGTAGCTGTATAAAAGCTTGATTAACTATTTCTAAGATTGTCCTATATTGAAATTTACTTTGATTTACTTTATTTTTCTTCGAGTAAGTTGATAGGTAATTGTATGAAAGATTTTGGGTTAAAGAAATTATATTATTCAATTAGTGAAGTTAGCAAGTTAACCGGTTTGGAACAGTACATACTCAGATATTGGGAAACTGAGTTCGAACAACTAAGGCCCGGTAAAAATAGAGCAGGCAACAGAATTTATACGAACAAGGATATTAAGTTAATTCTGCAAATTAAAAGACTACTTCGCGATGAAAAATATACTATCGAAGGAGCAAAAAAAAATTTGTTAGATAACATTATAGATACTGGTGTGCCAACTGATGGCATACCAGCACAAAGTGAAAAAATTGTAGTGCAAAACCCGAGATCAATTAAAAAAGATTTAGAAGAAATAAAAACATTTCTCGGTACTTTACATTCCTATTTATAATTTTATCGGAACGTAGCGCAGCCCGGTAGCGCACTTGAATGGGGTTCAAGGGGTCGCGGGTTCAAATCCCGCCGTTCCGACCAAAGTACATTTGATATCTCAGATACTTCTTTTATATTTGACCCCAAAATTTTTGAGAATGTGATGGATAAGCCTAAGTGTAATTGTGGTGTTTTTGGTATTTATGGTTCTAAAGATTCTTCTCTGGCTGCATACTATGGACTACATGCGCTACAACATAGAGGACAAGAAGCTGCCGGCATTGTATCTTCAAGTGTAAATGAAAAAGGGAGAAAGATTTTTAATATACATAAAGACTTCGGTTTAGTCTCAGAAGTTTTTACTCAAAAAGATATTTTCAACGATCTCCTTAAAGGTTCGTCAGCTATTGGTCATAATCGATACTCTACAACTGGTGCTTCTGATTCAGAAAAAAATATCCAACCATTTGTCGTTAATTATCGTTTGGGCAATTTAGCAATTGCTCACAATGGTAATCTAACAAACGCAAAAGAATTAAGGGCTAAACTGGTTAATGACGGAGCTATATTTCAGACAACGAGTGATACCGAAGTTATTCTACACCTAATTGCTAGAAGCAAACTTGATGATCAAATAGAACAAATTAAGGAAGCTCTTTTACAAGTTGAAGGTGCGTACAGCATTGTTCTATTAACAGATGATAAATTAATTGCAGCGAGAGACCCAAACGGTTTTAGACCACTGTGCCTAGGAAAATTTCATGACGCATTCATTGTAACTTCAGAAACTTGTGCACTTGATATCAACTCTGCAGAGTATATTCGAGATATTGAACCCGGAGAAGTTGTAATTATCGATGATGACTCAATAAAAAGTAACAAAGTAAAATCATGCTCTCTATCTGAAAATAAAAATTCTGTAAAGCATTGCATCTTTGAATTCATTTATTTCTCAAGACCCGACAGCAGAATTTTCGGCTCGAACGTCGATAAACTGCGGCGTAAATTAGGCAAAGTTTTAGCTCAAAAACATCCCGTGATTGATAAAGACGGAGATAAAGTTATTGTTATAAGTGTTCCAGATAGTTCGAATACAGCGGCTATTGGTTTTCAAACACAGCTAGTTAAACAAGGTATTCCCTCAAGATTTGAAATCGGATTGATTAGAAGTCATTACATTGGCAGAACATTTATTTTACCCGGGCAACAGAGAAGGGAAGTTGGAGTCAGAATTAAATTCAATACGGTCAAAGGTGTTCTAGAAAATAAGACAATAGTTATTGTTGATGATTCTATTGTTAGAGGTACTACTTCCAAACAATTAATTAAGCTGCTTAGAGATGCAAACCCCAAAGAAATTCATATGAGAATTTCGTCCCCGCCAATCATAAGTCCTTGTTATTATGGTATGGATTTCCCATCGCCTGAAGAATTAATAGCCAACAAGTTTCAAAGAAATATTGAAGAAATAAAAAAGTATCTTGAAGTTGACAGTTTAGAATACCTAACCATCGATGAAATGCTCGAAGCGATGGTTGATCACAAACCGGAAAATTTTTGCACGGCATGTTTTTCAGGAAATTATCCCATAAAAGTAGATATGGGAATTACTAAAGACATTTATGATAATTAAATGAAAATCTGTAAATGAAAATCTTGTCAAGCGATTTATTGAAAGATGCTTTTAACTTACCCAACTCGTTAAGTCTATTTAGATTATTGCTCGCGATACCATTTTTCTTTTTGCTGCAAAATTTAGATGAAGGTGAGTATGTTCGTTATATTCTTTTATCACTAATTTTTGTTGCTTTTATCAGCGATATACTTGACGGATATTTTGCTCGCAAGAAAAATATTATAACCGAATTTGGCAAAGTAATCGACCCATTAGCAGACAAGACTTTAGTGATTTTAATTGTCACACAATTATATATACAAGGCTATATCGTAGATATTTACTTTTGGACAATTGTCTTAAGGGACTTAATAATTTTGATTGGTGGTATTTATATAACAAAAAAAATTGACAGAGTACTGCCATCCAATATAGTTGGTAAAATGACTGTTTTAAGTATTGGCATTTTTATCATCATTATTATTCTGGATGGTTCCCCTGGAAACTTTATTTATAGTTTTCTGTTTTATTTGAGTATGATATTAAGTGTTGTTTCAGTGGTGACTTATACATTTCGTGGCATAGAAATTCTTAGATGGAAAAAAAATGAAGTTATTTAATAATTTCAATTTTGATAGGCTTAAAAATAGTCTAACAAAAACACGTGATAACATTTTAACGAAGATAAATGAAACGTTATCAGGGAAAGTAAAGATAGACGAAGTAACTTTAGAACAGCTTGAGGAAACATTAATATCAAGTGATATTGGAGCAAGTGTTTCTGAAGCAATAATTGAAAAGGCACGCAAGCTACTTGTAAATGAAAAGGATAGAAGCGTTGATAATATTAAAGAGCTAATCAAAAATGAGCTCTTATCTATTTTAAGAATGGGTTTGCAACAAAAGGATAAGGAAGAATTTTCATTTAGTAATAAGCCTTATGTTATTTTAATTATTGGGATTAACGGCTCCGGTAAAACAACGTCAATAGGTAAATTAGCACATAATTTTAAGAAGTCAGGCAACAATGTTATTATAGCTTCAGCAGATACTTTTAGAGCTGCCGCTAATGACCAGTTACAAATTTGGGCAGATCGTGTCGGCGTTCCAATTGTAAAAGTTAACACGAAAGATCCTTCTGCTGTTGTTTACGAAGCTTTATCAATTGCTAAAAAAGATAATTATGATGTTGTACTTATTGATACCGCTGGAAGGCTTCATACCCAAAAGAATTTGATGGTTGAATTAAACAAAATTAAAAATGTAATTAAAAAATTCGATGATGGTGCTCCAAACGAAACACTTCTAGTTCTTGATGGTAATTCGGGGCAAAATGCTTTGCAACAAGTTAAAGAATTCGAAAAATACACCGATATTACCGGTCTTATAATTACCAAATTAGATGGAACAACTAAAGGTGGAGTAGTTTTTCAAATAGTTACCGATAAGAAAATCCCAGTAAAATATATTGGTGTTGGTGAAAATGTTGAAGATCTGCAAGATTTCGAACCGTCACAGTACGTAGAAGCAATCTTTAATACATAAGAAGTTGTTATGTTTATAAAAAAAATAAGACCAAAAGAATTCCACTATGCAGCTCGATATTATGATCCGGAAAAAGATCCCGAGTTGAAAAAGAAAAAGAAATTTGATCTTAGAAGTAAGTCAAAATTAAAGAGGAAAAAGAAGGGCATATATTATTTATTAATTCTTTTATTCGTAGTTATTTATCTATACTTAACATTATCTTTTGGGTAATAAAATTTAGTTGACATAATATACATTATGCACGACTGCTGGATTTGTGAAAAGATTTAACTTAGTACTTATAGAAACCCTCGCCGCTTTTTTTACCCAATTTACCAGCCGCTACCATCTTCTTTAACAATGGACATGGTCTGTATTTAGAATCATTGAAACCGTCGTATAAGACTTCCATAATTGATAAGCACACATCAAGACCGATATAATCCGCTAATGTTAATGGACCCATCGGGTGATTCATCCCAAGTTTCATTACTGTGTCAATATCTTCTGCACTTGCAACACCTTCGTTCAAAGTAAAAATAGCTTCGTTGATCATCGGCATCAAAATTCTATTCGAGACAAAACCCGGATAGTCCTTAACTTCGACCGGTACTTTATCTATTTTCAGAGTTAAATCTTTGATTGTTTGGAAGGTCTCATCTGATGTAGAATAACCGCGTATTATTTCAACTAATTTCATTACAGGAACAGGATTCATAAAATGCATACCAATAAATTTCCCGGATCTGCTTTTGGGCGATAATTCAGTGATACTGATCGAAGATGTGTTTGTTGATAGAATGCACTCTTGCGATACTTTTTCTGTAATATCGGTCCAAATATTTTTTTTTACTTCCTTGCTTTCAAATACAGCCTCAATTACAAGATCAATATTTTCAGGTATGTTCTGATGTCCAACAATCTTAACAATATTATTTAATGTAACTTCCTTTTGCAATTCGTTAAGTGTGCCCTTTTTTATTTGCCTATCAAGATTATTAGAAATAGTACCGATAGCTTTGTCAATTAGCTGAATGTTAGTATCGACTAAAAACACTGTGTAATCATGTTGAGCAAAGACATGCGCAATGCCATTACCCATTGTACCACTGCCGATGACGGCAATATTCTTAATTGCCATTTGAGTGCTCCAATTTTGTTTTATAGTTAAGAGTGATATTTATTCTGATTCGAATGATAGACAACACTTTAGTTTACCGCATGGACCGCTCAGCTTCCCCATGCTCGACAGAAGATTTTGTTCATTTGCTAATTGCGTGGTAATTTTTTTGAATGATGCAAGGAAAGAAATGCAACAGTATTCTCTTCCGCAAGTGCCAACTCCGCCAATTTTTTTGGCTTCGTCACGGACTCCAATTTGTCTAAGTTCAATTCGTGTCTTAAATTCTGCTGCAAGATCTTTTGCGAGTTCTCGAAAATCTACTCTGCCATCTGCAGTGTAAAAGAAAAAGAGTTTTTTTCTATCAAACTGATAATGCACGCTCACCAATTTCATCGATAAATTAAATTTGGCTATTGCTTTCTTGAAATGCGGCACTGCCCTTTCTTCATCTGTTAGGTTCTTGTGTAATTTTTCAATATCCTCGGCTGTAACTTTTCTTAATACCGTCGGCAACTCTTCTCCGAACAATCCTAAAGAATGTCTTTTCATTCGAACAATTTCACCGACAAGTTTTACGGTAGCAATTTCGTATGAATCCTCGTACTGGACGATGATTAAATCATCCGGGTAAAGTTGTAAATCATTCCTCACTTCGGAAAAGTTGCAGTTCAGCAATCCATGGCATTCTACTTCGATAATATTTCTCTTATCAATAGCTACATTTTTATCGCCATCACAAAAGCAATAAAAACAACTACTGGCATTACATCCGTGTTGATTTATTTTATTAACGATCTGTGATTCGAAGAGATTATTATAGTCACGCTCAATAATTTTTTTATCGGAAGGACAAACTGAATTACCATTTAAGTAGGATAAATCTATGTGGTACAAAATTATTTCCTAATTGATATAGAAGCTATTTCAAATATAAGGTTCAACAATAATACATTCAAGTTAAGATTTCTGTCGCAATAATCTTCGAGGACATCTAATCGATTAAAAATTTCATATGTGTTAACTGAACTGAACTTTTGATTAAACTTCTCAATTGTGTCTCTGTACTGCCCAAAGTAATAATCAGCCGCACTGTTTCTATTTTTTACAGTGTCGCTTATCCAAAACTTGATAAGTTTGATCAACAGCTTCAAATCTTCCGCAGATTTTGAACTCACTATGCCGGATAAATCTTTCTTTGCAGAATAAAATCTTTTAGCTAATGAATATCTCAATACCGAAATAACATCTGCCATCAACTTGTCGATATTTCTTTCACTCAATTCAATAGCAGTCTGTAGCGAGCCTTCTGAAAAGACAGATACTTTTTCAGCCTCAGCTTCATCAAAAGAATAAAATGAGATTAAATTTCTTTTAACTGCTTCCGCACTTAACGGTTCAAAATCCACTGCCCAGCATCGAGATTGAATTGTTGACAAGAGTTTGTTTTTATCTTTTGTTATCAGTACAAAAATTAATCCTTCAGGCGGTTCTTCCAGACTTTTAAGAAGAGCATTTTGAGATTGAGGATTCATTAATTCTGCTTCGCAAATGATCACGAAACGGAAAGGAATATCATCGTAATTTGTGCTCAGGAATTTTTTTATTTCTCTGATACTGCTAATCTTTATTGTGTTGGCATTTTCTAAAGATATTTTGTAGTAAGGATTTTGAATCTTCTTCTGCATTTCGCTTTGGATTGATTGCAACTGCTCTTTTGATAATTTATCGGTGGAAGAATCTTCCGATGATTCTCCCCTTCCTCGTGGAAGCGGAATAACCAATTTAAGAAACGGTTCTTGAAGATTTGTAATTGCTTTGTGCGCGTGTTCTGCAGAATGTTTTTCGAAGCTCGAATAAAGAATTTTAGCAAACTGAATTGCCGTAAAAAATTTTCCAACGCCTTCGGGACCGGAAAAAATTAAGGCGTGTGGTACACGCCTTTTAATTATAAACTGTTCTAATATTTCTTTAGTTTTTTCTTGTTCTAATATACTATCCCATAATAGATTCATTCAGCAGCCGCATTAAGATTTAAACTCATCATCATCACTGTAGAAGAAATCTTCATCGCTTGGGTAATCAGGCCAAATATCCTCGATTGTTTCATATGGTTCATCGGAATCTTCGAGCTCCTGAAGATTTTCTACTACTTCTAACGGAGCTCCAATTCTTTCGGCGTAATCTATTAATTCTTCTTTTGTTGCTGGCCAAGGAGCGTCATCTAAATAGGATGCTAATTCGACGGTCCAAATCATATTTTTTTCTCCTGAATAGGTTTTTTATTTTTTGACTATTTCGAAAAGATCAACGTCGTCATAAATAAAATTTGACGGATTGAGTGCAATACCTTCGTGACGTACTTCGTAATGCAAATGCGGACCGGTTGTGAGTGAGCCGGTGTTTCCTGAATATGCAACCAAGTCACCCCTCTTTAAAATTTGACCTTGCTTAACAACTATACTGCTTAGATGCGCATAAATTGTTTTATAGCCGAAGCCATGGTCAATTTCTAAAGTTACTCCGAAACCTCCTCTTCTGCCAACAAACTCAACAATTCCGCCGCCGGGTGTGTAAACTTTTGTACCAACGTCTGTGATAATATCTACGCCATTGTGCATCCTTCTAATTTTTAGAATAGGATGCAAACGCATTCCAAAATCATCAGCCAATCTGCCGGTACATGGTTTTATTGCCGGAAGCGATGAGTATAATTTTTCATTTGCCTTAAAAGTATTCTCTATTTCTTCGTAATTGTTTTTTTCCAAACCAATTTTTTGAGACACTCTATTTATATAGGAAGTCAGCTCTTCAAGTTTATTTGATATTTCAGACGGTGTAGAATTTTTTATTGGAATAAATGCCTCACCGCCGGTACCGTACAAATCACCGTTCTCTTTCGGTTCGAGATTAGCCGCCAATCTTAATTCACGACTCTTTTCCGATAGCACACTTATTCTTTTATCAAGTGCTTGATACTTTTCATACATCTGATCGAACTGTTCTTTCAGTTGAGCATTCATTTTTCTTAAAGATTTTACTTCGGAATCCGGATTTATAAATTCATTAAAGACGAGAAAAGTTCCAAAAAGGAAGAAAGAGATAAGCACTGAAAAGAAAATGACAAGAAATACGAATTTCTTATAGAAATTCCGTATCTCCACAAATTTCAGCTTAGTTTTTGAAAAGTAGTAAAATTTTCTCATATCAATGTGGTGCGAAAATAACAAATGAATCCGCCGGTGTCAAGGAGCTACCGTGCAAAAATTTTATTCAAAATCATGCTCGAAATAATCGATCGAGCGGTTAATTTCTTTGCTTTTTTGCTGTATTTTCATCGTTATTCTGTCTTGCAAAACCATTGCGGCATCGTAGCCATAATGCTTCAATAAATAATTTAGTGCCATCACCTCGGAAATAACCGTAATATTTTTGCCGGGAATAATCGGAAGCTTAACATACGGTATTTCTACATCCATTACGGATATTGTCTGGCTGTCAAGTCCTGTCCTTGTGTATTCGGAATTCTCATTCCAAATTTCGAGTTCAATAATTACTTCCAATCTTTTTTGGTAGCGGATTGCACGCACGCCAAACATACTTCGCACATCAATTATTCCGATTCCCCTCAACTCCATAAAATGTTTTACCAAATCGGTGCCGGAGCCCATTAAAATTCCCTCACCCTTTTTGGTAAAGATCACTACATCATCTGCAACAAGCCGGTGTCCTCTTTCAACAAGATCCAAAGCAACTTCGCTCTTCCCTATTCCGGATTTTCCGACAAACAACATTCCCACTCCGTAAACATCAACAAAAGATCCGTGCATCGATAGACGCGGTGATAATTGATCGTCCAAAAAATCGCTGACCAGATAAATCAATTTTGTGGATGAATAAACAGAACCAAACACCGGAATTTTGTGTGCGTTGGCAAGCTCGGTCATTTCCGGCGTTGGCTTATTGTTATTGGTTATTACCAAACAAGGAATATCATATTTAAAAATAGTTTCTAATGATTTTATTCGTTCACTTTTGTTTAGATTTCTCAAATAGCGCATTTCAGTATTACCGAAAACTTGAACGCGGCTGTAAGAAAATAGTTCGAGAAATCCTGCTAACGGCAAACCGGGTCGGTGTAAATTTTGATCTTTGATTTCCCGCTCAAAGCCTACTTGATCACTCAGCAGTTTTACTTTAAAACGCTCTTTAATACTATTATAGAAGAATTCTACCGTGATGCTGTTCTTTTTAGTAATATTCTTCTCATCAATCTTCATGATTTTTTCCTTGCAATGAGTTTGGTTTTTACTTTGGTCAACTGCCGAACAATTTTTTCGATTGCGGCGCCGACCGATTTTTCAAATTCATCACTTGAATGTGAAACTGATATTGTTTTACCCGGAATGGTAACAACTATTTCTGCTGTTTTGATGCTGTCCGCTACATGTGTAAAACTTAGGATAACATCTGCATCCATAATTTGATCGTTGTAGCGTTCCAATCCTTTCATCTCGGATTTGATGAAATCTTTTAAGGAATCTTTTGCTCTAAATTTGCGTGATGTTATTTTGATATTCATAACGACTCCTCTTGTGATTTTGGATGTGCCTTTTTATATGATTTCTTCAACCGTTCAATGCTAACATGTGTATAAATTTGAGTGGTTGATAAATTTTCGTGACCAAGAATTTCTTTGACTGCCATTAGATCAGCATCCCGATCAAGCATGTGTGTTGCTGCACTATGACGAAGTATGTGCGGACTCTTCTTTTCAATATCAGAAACTCTTGAAAGATATTTCTTTACAATCGAATAAACTTGATGACGTGTTATTCTTTCATTATTCGAATAAAGAAGAAGCGGATTACCATGATGCGAATTTTCCAAAGAATTAATATAGTCTTCAATAATCGATTTGGATTTTTTGCCTAATGGAACAATCCTTGTCTTCGAACCTTTACCGAATACACGAATATTCATTCCGCTCAAATCAATATCTCCAATATTCAAACCGCACAATTCGGATACACGTAATGCGCATCCGTATAATAATTCAAAAATGGCTTTGTTTCTCTTGCTGCAATCATTTTCGTTTTCTTCATCTATCAATCTATAAATTTCTAAAAAAGAATCAAGACTTATTGTTTCCGGTAGTTTTCTTTTAAACTTTGGATTCGGAATCTTTTTGACGGGACTTTGTTCGATCAGGTTATTTCTAACTGAAAAATTGAATAATCTTCTAATCGCAGAAAGTTTTCGGGAGATTGAATTTTTTGCTAATTCTTTTTCGTGAAGATATTTCAGATGAAGGAGGATAATATTTTTTTTGACCAATCTGATATCATCGATATTGTGTTCGGTACAAAAATCTAAAAAATCTCTTAGATCACGTCCGTAAGCTTCGAGCGTATTTGCAGAAGCTCTACTTACACCGGAAAGTTCAGTAATTGCCATGCGGATAACTTCTTCTAAGTTATATTTATTCATTTCGTATCCGCAGTTTATTTGAAATGATTAATATTCTTCTTCAGTAACAGCCGGTTCTTCAGCTTTCGGAAGCTTCCATGTTGCGTAATCGCAGTCGGGATATCTATTGCATCCGAAAAATATTCTTTTCTTTTTTGTTCTGCGAGGAACAAGTTCACCTTGATTACACTGTGGGCAGGTAATTCCGGTTGAAATAATTTTGGTGAAATCACAATCGGGATATTTTTCACAACCGATAAATCTGCCGAATTTTCCTTCGCGGTAAACTGTTCTCGACCCGCATTTCGGGCATTCTTCGCCTGTATATTCCGGCTCGTTGCTAGCCCCGCTAATCTCTTTCAACGACTTAATGTTTTTACATTCGGGATAGTTAGTGCACGCCAAAAATTTGCCGTAGCGCCCTACTTTTATATCCATATCCGAACCGCATTTATCGCATTTAATCTTTTCGAGTTTGTCTTCAACTTCTTTCAGGGACTTTGAAAACGGATCGTAAAAATCATTCAGCACTTGCAAATAACCGATTTCACCTTCTGCTATCAAATCAAGCTCACCTTCCATCTTTGCGGTGAAGTTGACATTAAATATATCGGGGAAATTTTTTACGAGAATGGCACTTACTTTTTTGCCCAATTCGGTTGGGCACAATTTTCTGTCAATCTGTTCAACATATTTCCGGTCGATAATTGTACCAACAATCATTGCATAAGTACTTGGTCTTCCGATTCCGTTGCTTTCCAATTCTTTGATGAGCGTACTTTCAGTATATCGTGGCGGCGGTTTGGTAAAATGCTGATTTGGTGTTAACTCGTTCAATTTTAATTTTTGTTCCAATTGCAGACCGGCTGGAATTTTTCCGTTTCCGTTTTCATCATTTGCATCTTCGGATGTCTCATCATACAATTTCTGGAAACCATCGAACAGCACAGCAGTACCCGAAGCGCGGAAAACATATTCATCGGTTTTAATACTTACTGTCGTTGTCTCCAATTTTGCGGCTTCCATCTGGCACGCAATAAATCTTTTCCAGATCAACTCATATAGTTTGAATTGCGCTTCATCGAGATACGGCTTTACAAATTCAGGGGTCAACGATAAAGAAGTCGGTCTAATTGCCTCGTGTGCATCCTGAACATTTTTCTTTTTCTGATCAAAGACTCTCGGTTTTTCAGGCAAATAATCCGATCCATAATTACCGGCAATAAAATTTCTCGTATCGGAAACGATTTCTTCGCTCAAACGTGTGGAATCTGTCCTCATGTAAGTAATCAATCCGGTTACTCCTTCGCCGCCGATCTCAATTCCTTCGTACAAATTTTGTGCAATCATCATTGTGCGGCGCGGTCGGAATCTTAATTTTCTCGAAGCTTCTACTTGCAGTGTACTCGTTATAAACGGAGGGTACGGATTTCTTCTTGTCTCTCTTTTGTTGAGATCGGAAATAAAAAAATCTTTTTTGTTTTTGATAATCTCAACAATCTTATTTGCAATATCTGCGGTTGTTATTGCGTAATTACTTTTTAGAAATTGCTCCAATTCCTCTTTGGTCATATTCGGCTTGGGAAGAATCTTAATCTGCTTTCCGTTTACCTCGTAAAGTTTTGCGCGGAATTCTTCTCCCTTATCGGTAACAAAAACAGCAACAATTGACCAATATTCCGTTGCGACAAATTTATCAATCTCTTCTTCGCGTTCGCAGATCAATCGTAACGCAACCGATTGAACTCTTCCGGCAGACAATGAACTTCCGTACGATTCGATAACCGCTTTCCATAAAAACGGACTAACCTGATAGCCGATAATTCTATCCATCACGCGCCTTGCACGTTGTGATGTTACAAGATGTTCATCAATTTTAATCGGCTGCTGCAGCGCGTTGTTCACAGCCTTTTTTGTAATTTCATTAAACAAAACACGTTGAATTTTCTTCTTCTGATTTTCATCGAGAATATCAACAACATCCTGAGCAATAGCTTCGCCTTCGCGGTCGGGGTCGGTTGCTACGTAAATATTTTCTGCTTTGGACGCCAAGCTTTTTATCTTCTTCACCACATCACTTTTGCCGCGTATCGTAACCAAGTTTGGTTTGAATTCTTTTTCAATATCAATACCAAGTTTTGTTTTCGGCAAATTTTTTATATGACCGACTGTAGCTTCTACAACATATTTACTGCCGACATATTTATTAATGGTTTTTGCTTTGGAGGGTGACTCCACAAGAATAAGATTTTTGCTCATTTAACCACCGTTAGTTAACTGAATCCGAAGAGTATAATAAATAGCGGCTGCCGGAAGGAATCTCGTTATCAAAATCTACTATCGAAATCAGCACAATCCAATTTATTTCTTTGCGCGTGATTCTGTTTTCTGGAAACATGATCACTTGTTCGAGCATAGATTCAAGACTTTCCGAATTCAGCAGTCTGAGATTGTACAGATGCATTATGTAGTTATAATTATCCGTACCCAAAATATATTTCTCTTCTTCGGTTAATATTCTGATGCTTTTTTCTTTTACACGAAGTTTGTTTTTCCCGGTAAGGAGTATTTTATCGTAAATCAAACTGAATGCAATGCTGAGTGTCTGCTCATCGTATTCTTTACTCTTCAACAATTTCTTGTTAACATCTTCAAGCGGCGTGTTGGTTCCGATTCCTTCGAGTATCTTTGTAATTACTTCTACGATTTCCGTTTTCATTTATTCTTTACAACCTTCCCAAATCTTTTTGTTTTTGCAAGCAGTCTATCTTCTTCGCTTCTCATTTTTACTCTTTTGGATTTTACAACATCATCATAACCGATCAAATGTAAAATTCCGTGTATCACCAGCCTCTTTATCTCATCATCGAATTTTGCGCTAAATCTTTTAGCATTTTCTTCAGCTGTATCGTAACAGATAAAAATTTCGCCGTCTAAATTATTACTTTCATCCGAATAATTAAAGGAAATAACATCTGTGGGATATTTATGCCCTAAATATTCCGTGTTGATTTCCAGAATTGTCTTTTCATTCACAAAATTGATTTCGAGCGATTCAATATTCAGGTTCTTCTCTTTTTTAATTAATGCGATCATCTCGTGAATATTTTTTTTGTTGAGCTTAATTCCGGCTTCGGTATTTATAGAACAATTTCTAATCAACTTACACCTCTACCATTCTACCGGATAATTATTTTTGACGAGCGAATCAATAGTAATTTTAGTGTATTCCAGATAACGTTGCGCAGATGCTTCAATATCTTGGATTTCTTCTTCAGTCAAATCACGGACAACTTTTGCCGGAACACCGGCAACCAATTTTCCGGAAGGAACAATAAATCCGGGACGCACAACTGCACCGGCGGCAACAACAGAATTTTGCTCGACAACTGCCCCGTCCAAAACTACTGCGCCCATTCCAATCAAACAAAGGTCATTCACAACGCATCCGTGCAAAGTAACACTGTGCCCTATTGTTACTTTGTTACCGATTACCAGCGGAAATTTTCCGTTTGTTACGTGCAGCATCGAGCAATCTTGAACGTTAGTTGTGTTTCCAATCTTAACATAATTAACATCCCCGCGTATTACAGTATTGTACCACACGGACGAATTCTCTCCAATCCCAACATCGCCGATAATTTTTGCACCCGACGCGAGAAAAACTGATTTGTGCAGATTCGGGAAAGTATCTTTAAACGGAAATAATTTTATCTCTTTCTCGATTGTATTTTTATTTGCAAACTCCATTCGACTTCCTTTTAATTGCCTTGCAGAGTCATTTTTTTCGCTTCTTCAAAATGTTTTGACGCACCGATGAATTGATTATCTTTCTGCAATAGCACGGAATACCAGCCTTCGTCTTTGAAAAGATCGCGCGCTACAAAAGCTTTCATCCGCAAAAGTATCGTTTCTTTATCAGCCTCAAATTCTGTGGCGTTGTATTTCACTTTTTGAGATTCGGCAAATTTTATAAACTCATTAATATCTTTTGGAGTGAATTGAAAATCTTTCAGAAAACCCTTGAAATCATTTTTATATTTTGCTCTCGATGAACTTCCGAAAGCATCAAGATATTTTCTAATAAATTGATAATAGATATTATTTTTTCTCAGTTCAATCGAATAGCCGGAATCTTTTTTGTACTCGACGATATAATCCGGGGTTATTCCGCCGCCTCCGTAAACTGTTCTTCCCTTTATCTTTGTTTTGAAAACCGGTTTCGCTGAATCTTTCTCTGCAATGTGCTCGTAATTATCAGTACTATCTTCCGTTCGGTTTAATATTTCTTCGTAGTATTTCTTTTTGTCTTTGTACTCTCTTTGTATAGGTCTTCCAGAAGGAGTAAAATATCTTGCGATTGTAACACGAACTGCCGAATTATCCGGCAGAGAAATCGGTCGCTGTACCAAACCCTTGCCGAATGATGTTTCGCCGACAATTAAACCGCGGTCCCAATCTTGAACTGCACCGGCAACAATTTCACTTGCAGATGCACTTCCGCGGTTCACCAAAATAATCAGCGGAATTTTTTCATACGGATAAGATTGTTGTGCACGCAGTTCTTCATTGAGTTGTTTGATTCTCGCTTTAGTGTAAACAATCATTTTTGTTCCGTCAATAAACAAATCGGCAATGCTGTGTGCTTGATCGAGATATCCGCCGGGATTGTTTCTCAAATCGAGCACGAGTCTTTTCATCCCATCTTTCGATAATTTCTGCAGCGCATCAATCATTTCGTCGGTAGTAGTTTCGGAAAATTTTGTAAGATTGATATAGCCGGTTTCGCTATCAAGCATCAGCGAAACATCAACCGAGTATAAATTTATTTTATCCCTGATTATTTTGAACGTTTGCAACGAACCTGAATTCGGACGTTTGACGGTAACTTCAACAAGTGTCCCTTTTGAACCGCGCAAACTTTTTATTACTTGTGCGTTCGTAAAACCGACACAATTTTTTCCGTCGATTTTTACAATTCTATCGCCCGATTGAATTCCAACAGCCTCGCTCGGTCCGCCGGTAATTGCAGAAACAACAACTACCGTATCTTTGATAATCTGAAACTCAACACCGATGCCTTCAAAGTTGCCGCGGAATTCTTCTTCGGAACTTTCTTGTTCGGAAGCAGAAATATAAACCGTATGCGGATCGAGATTTTCGAACATACCGCGTATTGCATCTTCAACAAGTTTATTTCCGTCAACAGAATCCACGTAATAATTCTCTGTGAATTCGAGAACCTCGGAGATTTTTTTTATTTGTCTGCTCTTTTTCGAAAAGGAAACAAAGTCGGTTAACTTCACACCCATATAAATTCCGGCAAGCAGAATCAAAAGATAAATCGGAATATTTTTTTTATTGAAGTTCATTTTATTTGCTTTGCGGTTTCATTTGCGGAAATAAAATTACATCGCGTATCGAAGGCTGACTAGTTAACAACATCACGAGACGGTCGATGCCCATTCCCAAACCGGCAGTCGGCGGCATTCCGTATTCGAGTGCGCGAACAAAATCTTCATCAATTTGATGCGCTTCTTCATCCCCTTCTTCTCTCATTTTCGATTGAGCTTCGAATCTGTTTTTCTGATCAATCGGATCGTTCAATTCGCTGAATGCATTGCAGATTTCTCTTCCCAGAACAAATCCTTCAAATCGTTCAACTAAACTGTCGTGCTCTCTGTGTTTTTTTGCAAGCGGCGAAAGTTCAACCGGGTAATCCATTAAAAAAGTAGGTTGAATTAATTTGGGTTGAACAGTTATTTCAAATAACATGTCAATTAATTTGCCATTACTTTCTCCGCCAATAATTTCAACGCCGTGTTTTTTCAGTTCGCGGATTAAATCGTCACTCGATGCTGTTAAAACATCGATGCCGGCTGAGTTTTTCAATTCATCCACCATCGAAATTCTTTTCCACGGTGCGGTGAAATTTATTTTTTCTCCTTCGATTTCAAATTCCAATGTGCCGAAAACATTTTTGCAAATTTGTGCAATCATTTCTTCAACATAGCTCATCATCCAGAAATAATCTTTGTACGAAACGTAAAGTTCCATCATCGTGAATTCCGGGTTGTGAGTTTTGTCCATTCCTTCATTGCGGAAATCTTTTGATATTTCGTACACACCGTCAAAGCCGCCTACAATTAATCTTTTCAGGTAAAGTTCGTCTGCAATCCTCAGATAAAGCTCAACATCGAGCGCATTATGATGCGTTACAAAAGGACGGGCTGCAGCACCACCGTACAACGGTTGAAGAATCGGCGTTTCAACTTCAACATATCCGCTTCCATCAAGAAATTTTCTCATCTCGGTAATAATTCGCGAACGCAAATAAAAAACTTGTTTAACGTCAGGGTTCACCATCAAATCAACATATCTCTGGCGGTAGCGCAATTCCTTATCAGCAAATTGATCGAACACGGTTTTGTTTCCGTTTTCGTCAACAACTTCTTTTGCAATCGGCATCGGTCGCAAAGATTTTGTGAGGAGTTGAAACGATTTGCTGTGGACAGAAATTTCTCCGGTCTTTGTTTTGAAAATAAATCCTTCAACGCCGATTATATCGCCGATATCGAGAAGTTTGAATGTATCGTAGTATTCGCCGATGTCATCACGTTTCAAATAGATTTGGATCTTTCCTTCTTTATCTTGAATGTGAGCGAACGAAGCTTTTCCCATTCTTCTCAAAGTCATAATTCTTCCGGCAATCCGTACATCTTTATTTTCAAATTGTTCGTAATTATTCTTGATGTTTTGAGAATAGTTATTCACATCGTAATTGTATGCAAAAGGTTGGATTCCTTTTTCCAAAAGTTCTTTTAATTCTTCATGCCTTCTCTGCATTAGGGTATTGTATTCTTGTTCGGGATTAAAGTTTTCCAATTTTCCTCCGATTAATTTCTAACAAAATTTGCGAGTCTATTACAGACATTGTCTTCAAGATAATTTGCCAAAGCGGGCGGCGCCAAAAAATTATTTACCATTATAGAAAACACAAGCATCTCGCCGTTAACAGTTTTGATGTAACCCGAAAGTGAAGAAACATTGTCGCTGTAACCGGCTTTTGCGCGAACGTTATTCTGCGCCGCTGTTCTTCTCATTCTGTTTGCAAGTGTTCCGTCAACTCCGCCGATTGGAAGTGAATCATAAAATGCATTGAATTGATCCGACTTGTACATGTACGCAAGCAAGTTCACAATTTGACGCGGTGTGATTAAATTCAACCTCGATAAACCGGAGCCGTCTGCCATAAGCATGTTATCCGGATTAATTCCCATCGTGTTGAATAAATCTTTGCAAGCACGCACTCCGTTTTCTGCTGTGCCAAATCCGTAAACTTCATAACCGATAGTTTTTAAAATCTGTTCTGCGTAAAAGTTGTTACTGTTCTTATTCAGTTCTTTCAAAATAATGAAGAGAGGAACAGATTCATTAGTGTGCAGATGCGAAAGGTTTTCGGAAATAATTATTTTGTCTGCAGTATCGATGCTTCCGGCAGATCCTTTTACTGCAATTCCCTTCTGTTCGAAAATTTCTTTGAGCACGGTAAGAAAGAACATTGTCGGATCGCTGATTGAAACAAACTCTTTAACTGTCTGTGATGATTTTCTAATCTTTCCGCTAACACTTATAAGATTTGTCCCGCGCAATCTCGATACTGTTATCGCTTGCTCTTCATTATCAGCAACCGTGATAACTTTGCTTATTACGTTAACATGTTTTGTATTCGGCACAACATTAATCTGCGCCGGAAAATTTTTTTCAGCCGGAATAATGTTTAGTTCAATTGTGTTATCGTTAAAACTGAGTGCGCCGGACGGTGCAGAGAACCAAAAACTTTCGTTATCCCATTCCCATCCTTTTCCCAGCCCGGCATTATCAAATGCGGAATCGTCACCGTAAATATTTCCGGATATTTCGCGGATCCCTTTTGATAAAAGAGTATCCGCCCATGTTTCAAAAATTTTAGTTGGGTTCCCTTCATAAAAGCGGTTGGAAATTGTAGGATCGCCGGTGCCTTGTATTATCAAATCACCATCTAGTTTTCCGTTTTTAATTATTCCGTTTGCCGAAAGTTCTGTCGTGTACACATAATTTGAACCGAGCAGATTTAATGCCGCCGCCGAAGTAAATAATTTCATGTTTGAAGCCGGAATAAAAAGTTTATCTGCATTCCGCTTATAAATTATCTCGCCCGTCTTTAACGATTTGACGAGCACGCCCCAAACGGCATTAGAAAAATTCGGATCGTTAAACGAATCATCGAGATGATCGCGCAGTTCCGCGAGGTTGTAAAAATTCTGCATGCTCTTCTTTTCGGCAGTCGTATCTTTCTGCTGAGCTAATATATCCGCAGAAAAAAGAAACAACAGCACCGAAAATTTACTTGCCGTATGTTTTATAAAAGTCTTCAATTTCTCTGCTTGATAATTTTCTATATGAACCAGAAGGCATATTTTTTACATTAAACTGACCGAATAAAATTCTCTCGAGTTTTTCAACCCGGTAGCCGAGAACGCCGAACATTCTTTTTACGAAATGATTTCTTCCTTCAACTGTAGTTACTTTTACTCTATCGTGTTTCTGTCCGGAAACAAAAATTTTTTCAAATTTGCTTTTTCTTCCGTCAAGCCGGATCCCGTTTAGAAGTTTATGCTTATCATTTTCATCCAATGTTTTATCGAGCGTAACAAAATATTCTCTCGGTATTTTGTTGCTCGGATGAGTGATGAAATTTGTAAAGTCGCCGTCATTGGTTAACAACAGAACTCCGGTAGTGTCGTAATCCAATCTTCCCACCGGAAAAATTTTTTGAAAAGAAGGGATCAAATCCGTAACGGTTTTTCTCCCCTTTTCATCGCTTGTTGTTGTAATAAAGCCTTTCGGTTTATTCAACAAGTAATAAATTTTTTTCTGTGGTTTGACGCGCTCGCCGTCAATCTTAATGAGATCATTTTCTTCATCAACAAAGAAAGAAAGGTCCGTAACGGTTTTGCCGTTTATGTTTACTCTGCCTTCTTTGATAAACTCTTCGGATTTTCTTCGGGAAGCAATTCCGCATTCGGAAATAAATTTATTCAGTCGTACCCGCATCTTCTTGTTCCGGTTGGGATTCTATTTCAGTGTTGTTTTCGATTTCGTTTTCCAGATTTTCTTCAACCTGATTCATCATTATCCTTCTTTTCTGTTCAAGAAAATCTTCGTCCTTCATTATCTCTTCTATTTCGCGCGGCTTTGGAAGATCGCTAATTTTGTGCAAGCCGAAATATTTTAGAAACTCATCGGTTGTAATATAAAGCAGCGGTCTTCCAACTGTCTCAGCCCGTCCTTCGATTGTAACCAAATTTTTTTCGAGCAGAGTATTCAAAGTATAATCGGAATTAACGCCGCGTATCATTTCCAATTCCGGTTTTGTGATAGGCTGTTTGTAAGCAATAATTGCAAGCGTTTCGAGCGCAGCCTGACTCAATCTTCTTTTACTTTTTTCCGTTGAAAGAAAACCGACATACTTTGCATGATCCGGCTTAGTAGCAAAAATATATCCGTGAGCAATTTTCAGAATTGTGAAAGCATTTCCGTTTTGATCATATTTTGCATTGAGTTCTACAACTGCTTCTTCAATATCCTCTTCGGAAATTTCATTATCCGAATTGTCAATTTCACGGATTGCGTTTGTTATTTCTTTTGCCGGTAGCGGATCATCCGACGCAAAAATCAGTGCTTCTATTACCGATATGTAAATATTATCCATGTGCCAAATTTAATATTGTAAAATCATTCAGGCTGCTTGATTCTTGCAAGCCGATCTTGCCGGCTTTTACCATTTCCAAAACTGCAATAAACGTTACCACAATTTTTATTTTGTTGTTCAGATCTTGCATCAGTTCTATAAAACTGATGCGCGGCTTCGAAGCAATTTTGTCGGTGATATAAACCATCTGATCGTCAATCGTTACGTTCCATTTTTTTATTTGGTGTACCGGCTCAGCCGGTTTATCGAGCATTACTTTTTTGAATGCTTTGATCAAATCATAAAGTGTAATGTTTTTCAACAGTACATTGAAGTCAGTCGCAGTTTCTTTCGCATCTTTATCAAAGTTACCCCTGAAATTGTAGCTTCTCATATTCGATTCGAGAAAACTAAATTCTTCGGTCATCTCTTTATAACGTTTATATTCAAGCAGAGCTTTTACAAGTTCTGCCCGCGGATCAATTTCATCTCCTTTTTCGTCAATCTCTTTCGGAAGAAGCATCTTAACTTTAATCTGCATCAGCGTTGCCGCCATCAAAATAAAATCGCCGGCAATTTCCAAATCAAGCTGTTCAAAAATTTTGAGGTAGTCGATAAAATCTTTCGTGATCTTCGAAATCGGGATATCGTAGATATCTATCTCATCTCTTTTAATGAAAAAGAGAAGCAGATCGAGCGGACCCTCAAAATGCTGTAACTTGATTTTGTACATCTCAGCCCAATTTCATTTTTTGTCGGACTTCATTCATCGTAGTTTCAGCAACACTTTTTGCTTTTGTTTCGCCTTCGTGCAAAATATTTTTTACGATATCGATATTGTTCTCGTAATATTTTCTTTTTTCAATAATCGGTTCAAGAAATTGATTGATTTTTGCTGCACAGCGGGTTTTGCATTCAACACATCCGAGTGCACCGCTTCTGCAGTTAGTTTCAATTTCCGGTACATCCGGCGGATTAAATTTTTTATGATATGTAAATACCAAACAGATTTCCGGTCTGCCCGGATCATTCTTTCTAACTTTCTGCGGATCGGTAACAGCCTTTCGCAATTTTTGATTTACTACATCCGGCTCATCGGAAAGAAGAATTGTGTTGCCCAAAGATTTACTCATCTTCGAGTCGCCATCGAGACCGGGCAAACGTGCAAAGTTTGTAAGCAATGCCTCCGGTTCCGGAAAAACATTTCCGTACTGGTTGTTGAATCTTCGTGCAATCTCTCTCGTAATTTCAACATGCGGAACCTGATCTTCGCCGACCGGAACGGCTTCCCCTTTATATAATAAAATATCCGCCGCTTGCAAAACCGGGTAACCGAGATGACCATAAATTACATTCTCGATATTCAAATCTCTTGCTTGTTCTTTTAAAGTCGGATTTCTTTCCAAACGTGCTTTCGTAATCAACATCGAGAAAATCAAAAAAAGTTCTGTATGCTCTTTAATTTGCGATTGCCTGAAAAACGGCGACTTCTCGTGATCGAGTCCCGTTGCAAGCCAGTCAATTACCATATCAATTGTGTTATTGTAAATTTCATCTGTTGCAAGATCGGTTGTAAGCACATGATAATCTGCAATCAAATGATAACTCTCGTATTCATTTTGGAGTGCAATCCAATTTTCGAGAGCGCCTACGTAATGTCCGATATGAAGTTTTCCGGTAGGTCTCATACCGCTCAATATTCGTTTTTTAGTCATACAGTAGAAGAATCTTTTGTTTAGTGGATAAGTGACGGCGTAAAAATAGTAAAAAAATAGTTACTTCCGCTTAATGGAATAGATACGGCTTCCAGGTCTCTTCAAGCCGTCCGGCGGTTGTTTTGATAAACATGATATGATTAGGCGCATAAGGTTTGTGCCGGAGTGTTAAATCGGCTTCGCCGGGTGTACGGTCTCCTTTCCTATTGTTGCACGGCAGACACGCGGCAACAAGATTCTCCCAGCTTTCATCGCCCCCTTTTGATTTCGGAATGATATGATCAATCGTCAGCGGAAGATCGCCTCTGCCGCAGTATGCACATTTGTGTCCGTCTCTTTTCAAAATGTTTCTTCTTGTTAGAATAATTTTTTTGTACGGCACTTTGATAAAAGCGTTCAAACGGATAACGCTGGGCCATGGAAAAGCATTGACTGATGAATGGATTTTCTTTTTTTGATTATCGGCAATAAGCTCCGCCTTCCCTAATATAATTAGGATGATTGCTTTCTTTACGTTGCAAACTGTCAGCGGTTCATAACTTTGATTGAGGAGAAGAACTTTAGCATTGAGCGTACCATTTGTGCTAAATTTCTGTTCGAAGACATACCTCCAATGGATTCGGGATTAACACGCATTCTTTTAATGTTATTCCCCTTTATTACATTTTTCGGTAACTAATATCGTGATTTAAAATTTATTTTGAAAGAGCGGAATCTTTCTCAAACTTTTCTTTTTGAATCACTCCTCCGGCAAGTACATAACCTTGTTCATCATAAATTACAAGCGACTGCCCCGGTGTTATTGCATTCTTCGGTTCTAAAAATTTGATTACAATTTTTTCATTGCCGGATTCGATTACTTCAGCCGCAGCGGCTTTATCTGCATACCTGATTTTTGCAAAAACAACTTCGCCGACTTTTAATGAAGATTTGCTCACATAATTAATATCACCGGCACTAACATAATTTTCGAGAAGTTCTTCTTTGTCTGCAATCTCAACAATGTTTGAAACGGTATCAATATTTTTCACATAAACCGGCTTGCCAAAAGCGATGCCGAGTCCACGCCTTTGTCCTACAGTATAAAATGGAATTCCTTTGTGCTTGCCGACTTTCTCGCCGTGATATACAATATCGCCGTCTTCAATTTTATCAACTACATCTGGAATTCTTTCGCGCAAAAATCTTTCGTAGTTGTCATCGGCAACAAAGCAAATTTCCTGGCTGTCCGGTTTTGCCGCAGTTTTTAATCCGAACTCTTCGGCAAGTTTGCGTACTTCTTGTTTTGTCAATCCGCCGAGCGGAAACAAAGTTCTACTCAAACTTTCTTGTGTCAATCCCCAAAGTGCATATGTTTGATCTTTCCGGTTGTCGTTCGAATATTTCAAAGAGTAGCGGTCCAATGATTCGTTATATTCAACAATTGCATAGTGACCGGTTGCAACATACTTTGCATCGAGAGAATCTGCTTTTTTGAGTAACTCTTCCCATTTAATTTTTCTGTTGCAAACGACACACGGATTCGGAGTTCTGCCATGCAGATATTCATCAACAAAATTTTCTATTACCGCTTCTTCGAATGCTTTTGTGAAATCAACAGTGTAATGCGGAAAGCCCAATGATGTTGCAACATTCTTCGCATCAAAAATTGCATCGAGCGAACAACAACCGGATTCATGTTTCGGTGCGCCGCCAACTTCCATGAATCCCCATGTCTTCATCGTAATGCCGATTACTTCGTATCCTTGCTTGTGCAACAGTGCAGCCGCTACCGATGAATCTACACCGCCGCTCATTGCCACTATTACGCGTTTCTCATTCAAACGAAATCCTTTCTACTCAATTTAGTCTTGGAACAGATTGATTTTTTTTCTATCTGCTGTCTCTTGCTTTGAAGCCGTTTCAAAAAATAGTTCAAGTGCTTCTTGCAAATTTTGTTTTGCTTCTTCGACAGTTGCACCTTGACTCGCAATATCAAGATCGGGACACAAGGCAACATACATATTTCCTTCACGTTCAATTACTGCCGTGAACTGTTGGATATTTTTCATGACTGTTTACCAAGACTTATTATCTAATTTGCACTGCAAATATAAAAAGTTTTTCTTGCTTCGGAAGACTCTTTTAATTAAAATTAGCGCAAGTTTAGTAGAAAACTTTTAAACTGGACGAGGGCACACGTCATGAAAGCAAAAAGGTCCATTGGCAATCAAACCGTTGCTTTGCTCTAAAGAAACTCATACAAGTTAAATGGAGAAGAACATGAAAAAATTAATCATTGCACTATCATCCACCGTGTTAATTGCGGCTAACTTTCATTTTAACTCCCAAAAAATTTGAATATTACCATAAACATAAAGGGTGCTGCATGACGTGGAAAAGGATTTTCTCCATTTTAATTTTTATCGCTTCATTCATTGGAGGTAAGTTCGCCTATAGTGCTCTGTTTGGAGAGTCGGATACTGTTTCGTTCGAAGCATCCGATTGGAAATTCCAAAGTTATCTCGGCGTACAATTCGAATCACCGTTCGAATTATCAAAAACTGAACTCGAATTGCCGGTGGGAGTTAAACCATTCGTGAAGAAATTCGATACATACAAATACGATACAAAGGCATTGGGACTTTTTATCAGTCGTGCTGAATACAAAGAAGGCATCCCTTCCGATATTGATGGCGCTGTTCAAGGTGGAATTCAAAATATGCAAGCCGGCGAGGGTGTTTCGGATTTTTCTTATGAAGTAAGACCCATCTCAAAAAATTATTGGGAAGGACGAAGAGCAACCGGTACAATGAAATTTAAGGGGAAGGATGCTGAATTTGCATTTGAGGTTTATAAGAACAATTCAAAACTGCTTCAGATTATTTCAACGAATTTGATTTACCCAGAAAACAGTGCTGTGATTGAACGGATAATGAAATCGATGCAAATATCATTTTTGTAAGAGATCTTGGAAGCAAAGCAATTGCGTACAGCGTTCTGCTTAGCGGTAACGGCATAAAAAAGAAAGAGTTTCGCTATCGCGATAAAAATTCTTATAAGCATTCCATGCAACAAAAACGGAGTGTGTAATGATTGTAAAGAGCAAACAAGAAATTCAAAAATGGATCGGAGAAAAAATCAAAGATCCGGCTTACCGCCCATTTGCTGTAATCGCCAAAAGTTCAGATGAATGCAATTACAATTGCTCTTACTGTTATGTTGAACATAATTCTCAAACAGCATTCATGCCTATAGAGATTGCTAAAATCGCAGTTGAAAAAACAGCCCGGTACATAAACAATCAAAGAAGAATAAATTTTATCTGGCACGGCGGCGAGCCTCTACTTGCCGGTTCTAATTTTTTTATTGAGATAGCAAAATTCAGCCGACAATTTACAGACTGTAAAATTGAGCATTGTATTCAAACCAACGGCTCTCTCCTTACAGATGAGTTACTGCAATATTGCTCTGAGAACAATATTGCCGTTAGTCTAAGTTTTGATGGTCCTGAAAATATTCATGATTCGAATAGAAAAGATAAGGATGGAATCGGCACACACAATCGAACAATGGAAGCGCTTGAAAAAATTAAAAAAGTCGGATTAACTGCCGGGTGTGTATGTGTTCTTCACAAACAAAATGTTGACCGCATTGAAGAGCTCTACGAGTTTTTCAAAACGAACAAAATAAATTTCAGAATCAACCCCGTTGTGCGTTCGGGACGTGCAGTCTCCAATTACAATAATCTCGCTGTAACTGCCGAAGAGTACGGCAACGCTATGGCAAAATTATTTGATCTCTGGTTTTATGATGACGGGGAAATTCAAGTTGAACCGTTACACACAATTGTCGGAAATTTTGTTAGCCCTTTTATTTGGGGATGTGACTATCACGGAAATTGTTTGAAGAGCATTATCTCTATTAATCCCGATGGTTCTGTTTATCCATGCGGACGCTTTGCCGGTTTAGAAAAATTCCGACTTGGAAACATTGCTGAAGATTCTCTCGAATCAATGTTCAACACCCCCCTTTTTGTGGAATTATCAGACAGAAATACAGACACTGTCAAAGCTTGCAGTAAGTGTACTTTCAAAGAGATTTGCAACACCGGTTGTATGATTACTGCTCATATGGCAAAAGGAAATATTTATGACCAAGATTATTATTGTAAAGGAAGAAAAATTTTATTCGCTCATATAGCGGATAAATTAATGCAGCAATTAGATGCTGCGGAAATTCAACCACAATAAAATCAAACCATCAAGGAGGTGATTTTATGGTTAAAACTACTGACAAGCCGAAAGTGATTAATGTCCTGGGGAAAAAAATTGATGAAAAAATGTTACAAGCTTCCTTCAGAGATGTTCTGAAAAAAAGAGGGATGACCGCGCAACTTGTAGTCAAAGACGGAGCCCAACTTAAGAAATTGAAAGAACGTCAGAGTTCATTAGGAAACGAATATTCGGATTATGGTAACATTTACAAATACGCTTTCTTCTAAAAACTACGGTTTAAAATTTCCACTAGACTGTCTGCTTAAATCACTTTATAAGGAAGCGGTCTCATAACGACCGCTTCTGCAAAAAATGTGAATCGTTCTACAAAGAATTTTTCGTATTATAAAGTATTGCCACACATGTAACGTAGTGTTCCGAGTGGCTCATGGAAATTTTTAGTTCTTTACCCTCGTTCAAATAATCTTTCAACGCGCCGTAAAATTTTACTTTGGGCAGTCCGTTTACTTCATTATAAATTTCTACATCTTGCCAGCTATAAACTTTATCGGTATCGTTTGAGAGAGCTTTATAAATAGCTTCTTTGGCTGCGAAGCGCGCGGCGAGATGCTGGTACTTATTTGATTTTGCAAGCGAGTATTCAAGTTCTGTTTTTGTGTATATCTTTTGCAAAAAGTGTTCGCCGTAATCATCTACACTTTGTTTGATCCGTTCGATTTCTATTATGTCTATTCCAATTCCGAGTATCAAGAGCCCATCCCAAATGCTTCAAAATATTTATGCACTGTACTTAGTTCTAGATTGTTGTTAAAATAGCTCAGACATTTCCCGCGTAAACGGGATCCCACTTAGCGGTGATATGCCGGAGAAAATAATAAACACATTCATTCGGCTTTAACCAAAATTGGTTTTAAATTGTGGCTGAAGCCAATTTACAATAAAATCATTACTCCACGACCTAAAGGTCGTGGCAATTAAAAAATCAATTCTGTGTACTTTACAGAATTAAAACAAATCTACGTCGGCTTTTACTTTTAAACCCTCATTTTTCAGTTGATCAACAAGTAATTGAGTTAACTCTTTTAGTTTTCCTATCGAAGTCTTTATATCGTTCATCATTTCGGGATCGTTCAAAAATTTACCGAGATTGTTTTCGCTCTTGTTTGTTTTGTCTATCAGTTCGTTAACTTTTGCAATCAGTGTTTTGGAATGTTCCAAAGTTTGTTTGAGCGATGTAATAGTTTGGCTGATCGAGTCCTGATTTGTTTTGATAAAATTGTTCACTGAATTCGAGAGCTCGATTCCGGAATTGAGAAGTTTATTAATCTCATCTTTGTTTTGTGAAATAAGCTTGTTCAAATTTTCCGTGAGCAGTACAAGATTGCCGACAGATGTTTTTAAATCACTATTGAACTGCTGATCCGTAAGAGTTGAGTTCACGGCAGTGAGTGTCAATTTCACTTCCCTGATTACATCGACCAAATCTTTTTCAACCGAACCGAACACAGCCATTGCAGAAGCGATATCACCTTTGAATTCACCTTTTTGCGGCGCAGAATAATCCAGTTCTTTTGGCACAATGCCGGGACTGATTTCAACTTTTTTACCGCCCATTAAATCGAGCATCATAACGTAAAATTGTGCGTCTTCTTTCAGAACAACATCCGCATCCAGATTAATCAGCACAAAAACTCTTTCGCCGTCAATTTTTATATCGTCAACATAACCTTTCCGAACTCCGTTAACGGCAACCGGGTCGCCTACTTCGAGTGCGGCAACATTATCAAATGCAACGTTCACTTCTTTTCTGCCGGAGTTCACGGTAATATTTTTTGCCCACCCGAAAATCCATAGAAGAATTATCACGGAAACGATTACAGTGATGCCGACTTTAATTTCAGTTTTTCTTTGGTCTTTCATTTTTATCAGCCATGTTTTTTAGTGCGGTAAATTCAACGGAATCGATAACGCCGTCGTCAATAAAAGATTTTATTTGATCGGCAAAAATACCGAATCTCTTCATCGCCGTTTCAAAATCTTTGCCGTGTAATTTTTCCATCTCATCTGTTAAAAATATTTTAAGTGAATCCTGATATTTTGATGTTTCCAGCTCGTCGATTTTTTCTCCAATTTCGTTTCTGCTCATTTCAATAATTTTTTCTTTGCCGAAGTTTTTTATTTCATGTCCGTACTTCTTGTACAAATAAAGTCCGACCGAAATGGCAATTGTTAAAAAAATTATTGCGGAAAGAAAACATCCTTTTTTCATAAGCTGGTTTTACCCGGCGGTTGTTTTTCAACAAGCACTTTGCTGATTCTTTTATTAATGACTTCTTTGACGGTAAATTTATAGTTATTGGATATAAAATGAAATCCTTGATTCGGAATCATTCCGGCGCGATGAAAAATAAATCCGCCGACAGTATCGTAGTCGTCATGTTCGGATGAAAAATCCGCATCAAGAAGTTCATTCAGTTTGTCGATCGGAACTTTGCCTTTCAATAAAAAACTCTCTTCACTCAATTTGGTGAATTGCATTTCATCTTTATCGTACTCGTCTCTAATATCGCCGACTATCTCCTCCAAAATATCTTCGAGGGAAATTAATCCGGCAGTGCCGCCGTATTCATCCACAACAATTCCGAGATGCATTTTTTTATCCTGGAATTCATGCAGAAGATCGATGATCAATTTTGTTCCGGGTACAAACATTGCCTCGCGCGCAAGTGTTCGTATCTGCAAACTTTTTTTGAGTTCCGGGTTCCGCAAAATCGGAAGAAGGTCTTTCGCAAAAATGATACCGATTATATTATCGAGATTATTTTCATACAATGGAATTCTGCTATGCCCGGACTCGGTTATTATTTTCATCAAAGTTTCAAAATCGACATCGATATCAACAGCGGCGATGTCAACTCTCGGCGTCATTATTTCCCGCGCAGTAACATTTTTAAAATCAACGATACCGCGTATGAGTTCTTGCTCATTTTCTTTTATTTTTTCATCGTCTGATGCAAACTCGGTCAATTCAGAAATTTCGGAAGTGACCGTCCCGTTTTTGCGTTTGATGAGTTTTAACTTGTTCGAAAAAAATTTTATTGAACCAATAAGCATCAGTGTGAATGGAGAGAACAAGATATTAATCCACCGGAGAGGAATTACGCTAACGCGCACGAAACTTTCGGGATATTTCTCCGCAATTTTTTTCGGATAGATTTCACAGAAAATAAGAACAACGGTTGTGAGCAGAAAGATTTGGATCAATAAAGCAATTTCAATTGAGATATGAATAACGGCGGCATAATTTATGGCAAGCATTACCGAAACTATTGCCGCCGCAGTGTTTGCAAGGGTTTTACCGATTGTGAGTGTAATTATAAATCTGCGCGTGTCGTCCAAAAGTAATTGTACGTAGCCGCCGATAATTTTATAATCTTTCTCAAGTTCTTTGATTCTCTTTTTGTCCAACGAAAAAAAAGCGGTTTCGGACGCGGAAAAAAAAGCAGATAGTATTAAACAAATAATCAAAACGGAAATATGAGACAGCGGACTAATATCCAATTAAAATAAATTCCTCTCTTGTTCAACATATCAATTAAAATTTAGAACGGCAGATCGTTATCTTCGGCAACAGTTTGTGAATCGTTTTCGTAATTACTTTTTTCAGCGTACGATTCGCCGCCGCTTGTTTCTCTGCCTTCAAGCGGAATCAAACGTTCGCTGATAACTTCTGTAATGTAACGTTTAATGCCCTCTTTATCGGTGTAATCTCTTTTGGAGATTCTGCCTTCAACGTAAAACTTCTTCCCTTTTTTCAATGCATCTTTGAAAAAATCGGGCAGACTGTATGCAACAACATTATGCCAAGTAGTTTCGTTAACCCAATTGCCGTCTTTGCCTTTGTAACTTCTTGTTGTAGCAAGCGAGAAACTGGTAACTGAAATATTGGTTGTTGTAAATCTGTTTTCGGCATCACCGCCAAGATTGCCGATAAGCATTATTTTGTTTAATGAGAAAGCCAATTTGTTCACCTATGTTTGTTGTTAATCTTTCAGCTATTAATTTAAAACTATTATGGAAATAAGCCAATTTTATTTTTTATCTCGTTACAATAAATGCGCCTTTGAAAGCCTGAATAGCACGGATTTCGTTTTTAATTCTTTCGGCTTCTTCTCTGCTTTCAAACGGCGGAAGCTGAACAACAAAAAGCTGGACTTGCTCGTTAAAAGAAATGTTCAGCGTATAATCAGTTTTGTTTTGATTTTCGCGGACAAAAATTTCGGCTCTCTCTTTTGTAGTGAACGCACCGGCTTGTATTAAAAATTTTTGATAGGATTTTTCGACGGGCTGTGTTTCTTTGTTTTCATGAATCGATGATGAATCCGCTGTTTCGGGAATTTGTGTCTCGTTTTTTATTTCTACGGAAGCAGTATCAATTTTTTCGACATCGTCAAAAACATAAATCTCTTTGCCTTCTGTCTGCGCTTCCGTTTCTTTTGATGGAGTGCACGCAAAGGAAAAAGTTAAAATGAGCACACATATAAAATTTAGAAACGATTTCATTGTTGTGTTTCCCCAAAAAAGAAAAGGCTGTCAACTGTGCGATGTTAAATATAAGATGGAAAATGTTAAATGGAATTTCTAAATATTTCCATCTTACATTTCCCATTTCACAATAACATTAATTAACAGCCTCTCTCAAAAAAAACTAAAATGCGATATTATCCAATGCGCCTTCCGGGAAAATCGGGATCCCGAGTTTATCATATTCTACTTTTTTAGCAAGTACTAAACTGCCCGGAATAGTAGATACGTTTACCAACGGAATCTTTGCACCGAATTTTGTATTGATTACTTTTATGAATTCATTTGCAATAATTGCATAACCCTGATTTGTCGGGTGAACGCCGTCCAAACTGAAAATTCCGCCTTCAACATAACGAGCGGTAAAATGAATGCCGTCAACTATTAAGCCGCTTGCAGCAACGTTAGTGAAGAATGCCTTTATATCAACAACGCCGTAACCTTTTGCTGTGGCTAACGAAGAAATTATTTGGTTGTAGCCGGCTATAACTTGTTTTGCAATTGCAATTTCACTTTCGTCAAGAATTACACCGTTAGATAACGGATTTTGTGGAGATAGACCTTTGCCTTGTGCCAATTCAGCCGCTGCTTGAAGGGTAAGTAAATTTTTTCGAAGATCCATCGCAGCTACACTTCCATCGGATTTTGTTCCTACAACTTGCGAGACACCGCCGAGTAAAAGCTGTCCGCCGACAGTTGTAAAGAAAGGAACTGATGTAACATCAGGAATATTTGCTACAACTACTTTTGCCGATGTTTGCGAAAGCGCATCAAGAATTTGTCCGTACCACGTTTGGAAATTAGCCGGTGTAGTTACCGGAAATAATCCGCCTCTCGTTGCATAAGCGAGAATATCGTTGTTGCCAATCCACAATGTAACGAATGTAGGATTTTGAGCGATTGCTAATTGCAATTGTGTACCTGAACCTCTCAAAACAGCATCGAACATAGCGTTCGGAGCTCCAAACTGTGCTGTGTAATTATTAGCGCTCGAAGTTGTGTTCGCTACATCCCACAAGAAAGCACCTTTAACACCAAGATTATTATATGGAGCCGGATATGTTAAATTTTTCGGGGTACCAGCACTTGAATTTATTTTTGTCACAAAAGGACTAACCGATTGTACTTCTATTCTTCCGCCTGAACCCGGGTCGGTAAACAAAGCTTGTGCATATGTTGTACCGACTTGCTTTGCAATTAAATTTCCGTAAGAATATTCTTGTGCAGATTCAAAAACAGAACCGGATTGCTCGCCTTGTGTAAGACTGTTACCGATGGACACAAATTTAGTAAAGTTTGCGCTGCCGGTTGAAGGAGCTTCGGGAACGGTGAGATCGGATTTATCCTCGCAGCTAACAAAGACGATTGCAAACAAACTTAGTAATGCTATCAAATATTTATTGATTTTCATAGTCGTTATCCTGTATTAGTTAAAAGTTATAACTAAAGTTTACGCCAAACAGATGAGCAGTTGAATTGTAAACGCCGTTAAAAGGTGCCTCGCCACCGGTATAATTAATTTGCGAGTCGGTTATTTCCCTTTCATTAAATCTCAAGAATAAATATGCAACATCAACGTTGATATTATCCGTTAGTTTATACCCGAAACCAATATTGAAACCAAGTCTATCGGAATCCGGCAGTGTTGGTTCAACTAATTCATCCTTTACAGGATTGTTATCAAAAAGAAACCCGCCTCTTAAAGCGAGAGCGTCTGTTAAAATATATTCGCCGCCCAATCTTAAGATGTAAGTATTTTCATAATCTCTAACAGCGGCAAGATCTTCTTGTGATTCATCTTTAAAATCAACCGCGAGTACATCGTAGCTTGACCAGCCGATATATTGGAAATCTGCAGTAATAGTTAAATACTCAAGCGGTTTGTATGCAACACCGGCAGTTAAATTCATTGGAGTTGTTAACGAAGCAGATATATCCCCCGAAGGTACTAATGCGCTAAATTGTGAAGGAGCTTCCGTTTCCGCTGTGCCTTCAAAATCAAATGTTGATTCGCTTCTGAAGCTAACACCGGCTGAAAACTGATCGGACACTTTGTAAAAAATGCCGGCAGTAAAACCCCATGCAGTAGCATCGCCGGATAAATTAACTTGTGCTTCGCCATCAAACGGTGCCAAGTCTGCATTGCGGATAATCTTAACATCTCCGAAAGCAAAATTTAAACCGGCACTGATCGATAATTCTTCGGTTAATTTATAAGCAACAACCGGATTGAAAAAGAAAGTTCTAACTTCTGTATCAACAGCCAAATATCTTCCGGGCCAGGTATCGTCCCATTCGGTACCCAAACCAAACGGATTGTTTACACCCAAGCCCACAAAAAGATCGTCTGTGAATTGGTGTGTAACGTAGAAATTAAACGGTGTGAATAACTGACTATGCTGGGAATATTCAGTTATATCGGGCGCCGGTCCGCGGAAAGAAGAAATCGGGCTGATTAAAGTAACACCGGCTGATATTCTTGTACCGCTTAATTGGGTAATGCCGGCTGGATTGAAATAAATTGCAGATGGGTCGTTGGCTAATCCGGTAAAAGCGCCGCCCATTGCCATGGCACGTGCACCGTGTTCGTTAATTTGAAATCCTCCGGCAAATACACCGGAAGTGAATATTGAACAGACAACAAATAACAGTAGTACTTTTTTCACATAACCTCCTCTTTGTATAGTGAAAATTCTGGCAAAGAAAATAATTAT
Source organism: Ignavibacteriales bacterium (assembly GCA_016177735.1). Taxonomy (GTDB): domain Bacteria; phylum Bacteroidota; class Ignavibacteria; order Ignavibacteriales; family Melioribacteraceae; genus DYJK01. The sequence goes on from JACOUS010000039.1 coordinate 101,431, forward strand.
TTGTTTTCTAAAAGCAAATATGTTTTACTATTCTATTGTTAGCAGTACGCCTCCTTTTTCTATTGAGTCTCCTTCTTTAACTTTTATCTCTTTCACAACTCCGTGAGAAGTTGATCTGATTTCATTTTCCATTTTCATTGCTTCGAGCAGCAGAACCGGCTCGCCAATTTCTACTGCATCGCCCATTTGTTTTTTTATTTTTAATACTAATCCCGGCATCGGCGCTGTGAGTTGAACCGCTCTTTTACTATGAATATTTTTAGCGATTATTTCACTTGCTGTCTGTTGTAATTTCGAGCGGACAGTACAATCGTAATACCAGCCTTCAATCAGCAATCCTATCCGGTCGGAATTTTTTTTATGAAGTGCCGCTTCGAAAGGTTTGCTATTAATCCACAGTAAATATGCATGGCTGCCAAGATGCGACAACTCAGCTTTGATTTTCTTGCCGTTAATTTCCAATTCGTTTCTACTCAGAAATTTTACGGTAAATTTTTTGCTGTCAATTGTAACAATGTACTCATTCATATAATTGATCAAGCCAGTTATTTGACTGATTCACTTTGCTTTTCTTTATATTTTTTTCTTCATCGAACTTAACGAGTGCACTTAATACAGCGGCAATTTCTTCGTATTCACTTGCTACGCCGTTCTTCCAGCTATCCGGAATGAGCGGCAAAAATTCTTCATCAACAAAATTGATGTTGAACGAGCCGTCTAAAAATTTTTTCTGTTCGAATATCCAGCTAAATGACGGAATGTTGGTAACAACACCGAGTATTTGATATTCCTTCAAAGCTCTTTTCATTCTTGCAATTGCTTCATCGCGGTTAATTCCCCATGCCGTAACTTTGGCAAGCAAAGGATCATAATAAACCGGTACATCACTCATCAAATCAATTCCTCTGTCAATTCTGATTCCGGGTCCCGAAGTCAGCCGGTGATGAATTATTTTTCCGATAGATGGTGCAAAATTATTATCAACATCTTCGGCATAAATTCTGCACTCAACTGCATGTCCTTTAATTTGAATTTCGGTCTGTGTAACATCAATCTTTTCGCCGGCGGCAATTTTGATTTGCTGTTTTACGAGATCTATTCCGGTAATCATTTCGGTAACCGGATGTTCAACTTGCAAGCGTGTATTCATTTCGAGGAAATAAAAATTTTTCTCTATGTCCATCAAAAATTCAATTGTGCCGGCATTATAATAATTGCATGCCTTCGCCGCTTGAATTGCGGCTGATGTAATTCTCTCTCTTGTTTTTTTGTCGATAAACATAGATGGGGCTTCTTCAACAACTTTTTGATGCCGTCGCTGAACGGAACAGTCTCTTTCAAACAGATGAATGTAATTACCGAATTTATCGCCGAGAATTTGGACTTCGATGTGTTTCGGATTTTCGATCAGCTTTTCAATGTAAACTTCTTTTTTGCCGAAGGCTTTTAATGATTCGCTTTGTGCAAGCTGGAATGCCGATTCAAATTCATTTTCGCTGAAAACTTTCCGCATCCCTTTTCCGCCGCCGCCGGCAGAAGCTTTTATCATAACCGGATAACCAATTTGTTCAGCCAAACGGATTCCTTCTTCAGCATTCAACAGCGGTTCAACAGTACCCGGCACAATCGGAACATCATTCAGCTTCATCAATTTTCGCGCTGAGGTTTTTTCGCCCATCATTTTTACGGATGTGGAAGACGGACCAATAAACACAACGCCGGAATCTTCAACCATTTTTATGAATTCGGAATTTTCCGAAAGGAATCCGTAGCCGGGATGAATTGCATCGGCACAGATTTTTTTTGCAAGCTCGATAATTTTTTCTTTGTGAAGGTAAGATTCATTTGCGGGCGGCGGACCGATTAAATATGCTTCGTCCGCAATTCGAACGTGAAGAGAATTGTTGTCTGCTTCCGAATAGATTACTGCCGAGCAGATGTTCATCTCGCGGCAAGCTTTGATAACTCTTACCGCAATTTCTCCCCTATTGGCTATTAGGATTTTCTTAAACATCACTCACATCTGCCCCAAACTTTTCCCAGGCATTCAACTAAGTTGATCACCCTAAAATATGGGCTAAAGCCCCGTGTGTTTTTGTGTTCATCTCCCCGACTAAAGGACGTGGATAACTATATAACCCAATATCTATAGGGATTTTAACCCCATGTTATAAAAACGGTCAGCCGAGTGGCATCACTGTTTGAATTCAACAATTGTGACGCCGTCACCACCGCTTTCTATTCCGGCAAAATAAAATTTTTCGACTCCAATATAACTTTTCAGAATCGATTGCACTAATTGTTTTAAAACGCCGGTTCCCTTCCCGTGAAGAATTTCTACGCGCGCTACGCCGCGCATGTATGTGTTATCCAAAAATTTGATTATCTCCGGTTCTGCGTCTTCATATTTCTTGCCTCGAATATCCAGCCGGTAATTAACATCGTAAAGATCAAAATTAATTTGCGGGCGTTTGCTTTCAACTGCTTCGGATTTTTTTGACGGCACAAGTTCGGAATATTTCGCTTTTACTTTTAATGAGCCGATTGAAAGCACCGCTCTGTTTTTTTTCTTATCGAGTTCTTCTACTATTCCTACTGAGCTCGTTCCTTTGATTGCGGCGTAACCACCGATTTCAATTTCTTTGTCGAGCTGTTCGACTTTCTGTTCCTCTTTAACAATTTGCTTTGCTTCTTGCTTGAGCTGTTCAATTAGCTGTTTCTCGGTTTTCACTACTTCTTTTTTCGCGTTCGATTCTTTTATGTTTTTTATCGCCGTTTCAATTCTTTTATTAATATCGCTCAAGTATAGATTTGCCTTCTCACGCGTTTCTTCAAGAATCTCTCTTTTTTGTTTTTCCAATTGCTCAATTTTATTTTGATATAAATTCGTCAGTCCTTTCAATCGCAGATTTTCATTCTCAATCTTATGAAGCTGTGTTCTTAATTCTTTTGATTTTTTTTCGATCTCAACAAGAAAATCTTCAATCTTCGTTTTATCGGTATCGAGATATTCTTTCGATAATTTGATGAACGTTTCGTCAAAACCAATCCGTGATGCGACTTCGAAAGCGTAGCTTGAACCGGGCATCCCCTGATTAAATTTATAAGTTGGTTTCAGTTCGTCGGTATCAAATTCCATTGATGAATTTTGAAAACCTTCCATTTGATTTGCGATAAGTTTCAGAGAACCGTGATGTGTTGTTGCCAAAACTTTTGCGCCTTTATCGCGCAAACTAATCAGCACGCCGACTGCAATAGCAGAACCTTCTGCCGGATCCGTGCCGGTTCCTATTTCGTCCAAAAGTACAAGTGATTTTTTACCGGCTTGTTGAATAGTTCTTCTAATATTTTTTAAGTGAGAGCTGAACGTGCTCAAATCGTCTTCGATTGACTGTGCATCGCCGATATCGACAAGTATATTATCAAAGAAATGCAAATTGGAGTCTGCGTGAACCGGAATCGGGATGCCGGACTGCACAAGCAGTGAAAGCAATCCGGTTGTTTTTAGGGTTACTGTTTTTCCTCCGGCGTTAGGTCCGGTAATTAGAATAACAGAAGCACCGTCAAATTTTAGATTGAGCGAAATAGTTTTTTCATGACCCAATTTTTTAAGAAGAATCGGATGCCGCGCGTCAATCAAATTGTACGGTTGTGATTCATTGAGCGAAGGAAACGAACCCATAATTTCAATGCTGTATTTTGCGCGCGCAAAAATTGAATCGAACTCCGAAATACTTTCAAGCGATTTTTGCAGTTGATAACTTTGAGTGCCGATTCGCTCCGTCAAAATTTTTAGAATCTTTTCAATCTCTCTTTTCTCAGCAAAACTAAGCGAAAGAATTTCATTGTTCAGTTCCAAAGTTTCTTCCGGTTCTATATAAACAGTTAGCCCGGTTGATGATTCAGAATGGACAAAGCCTCTAACGTGGCGTTTGTGTTCGGCTTTTACCGGCAGAACAATTCTGCCGTCCCGTAAAGTGATATATTCTTCTTGAACGAGATATGAATCACTGAATTGTTTTAAAAGTTTTGTTACAAGTTTTCTTAATGAATTTTCTTTTTCTCTGATATCAATTCTAATTTCTTTCAGGCGAGGAGTTGCATCGTCCTTTATTTCACCGCTTTCTGTAAAAATTTTGGTGATGTGATGTTCAAAAACTTTATCAACAAAAAGCTGCTCACTCAAGTGAATCAGGTTTTCTACTTCCGCCTCGCCCGGTTTCAAAAATAACGCAAGCTGGCGCGAAGTGACGGCAAGTTTGTAAATATCAAGTATCTGCTTCGCCGTTAAAACAGCTCCTTCAATTCTGCTTATCGATAATGTTTCGGAGAGATCGGGCAGATATTCAATTGGCGGGTAATCTTTAACAATAAGAATTTCTTTCGCTTCGTTTACTCTTCTGCCGTCTTCAACAACATCATCCGCATTATCAAAAGGAATTTTATTGAGTAAAAGTGTTTTCCCGCTTTCCGTAAGACAGTACTTTGAAATGTGCGATACTACTTTGTTGAATTCCAGTTTTTCTAAAGTTTCTTTGTCAACCATATTAATTCTGTTTTGGAGTAGATTTTTTTTCCGTATTCTCTTTACCGCCGATAAAAAAATTAATTACGTCCGTTGCTTTTGCACGATGACCAACAACGAGATCAATCGAAGCCGGAATTAGCTCGTGTACCGGTTTATATAAAAGCGAACCGTCTTTTGTTTCCTTAGACGGTACACTGAAAATATTCAGTAACAATAAAACTCCGCTGGTAAAAAACAGAATTTGAATTACGCCAATTACGCCTCCTATAAATTGATTAACAAAGCGGTTCAGTTTATCGAGCGGATGAACAATTCTTTTGACAATCGAAGCAATCAGTATCGTAACAAGAAAAATTAGGATGCCGGAAACAACTCCGGCAAAATATTCATCGTTGTTAAAAATCGGTGTCAACATTTTTCCCAACTTGCCGGAAAATTCAAATGCAAAGGCAATGCCGGCAATTAAACCTATCAACCCGATTATTTTTCTGATGAGTCCGTCTTTGAAGCCGAGCAAAAAACCGACTACCGCCCCGAGAATTATAATGTAATCGACAAAATTCAATTACTACTCAAAAGTTTTTCAACAATTTCTTTTATTACTTTTCCGTCTGCTTTCCCTTTTAGTGTCCTAGCTGCAAGCGGCATCAACTTCGGAAAATCTTCTTTAGCTTTCGCACCGATTTCATCGGCAATTTTTTTCACTTCCGCAGAAATTTCTTCTTGCGATAATTGTTTCGGAAGAAACTCTTCTATTATTTTTAATTCTTGCTCTTCTTTTTCCGCAAGTTCGTTCCGGTTGGCATTTCTAAATTGTTCGATTGATTCTTTCCGTTTTTTTGCGGCAGTAGTTAACATCTTAATTTCTTCTTCCGGTGTCAATTCTTTGCCGCTTCCGCTTTTTTCGAACTCGAGTATCAAAGCGCGTATCGAGCGGATTGTTTCAAGTCGGATTTTATCGCCGGATTTCATCGACTCTTTTAATTCAGTGTTAATTTTCTCTTTCAAATCCATCTCGTACCTCAAAAAAAAAGGCAGGCCATTGGAGAATAACCTGCCTTCATTAATAAATAAAAAAAAGCTTATATCTTTAGCATTGCAGAGTAGTTAATTCTTAAACACGAAGCTTTTCTTAACTCTTGCTGAATATCTGTAACAGCACCCATATCCGAATTTTTATCAACTCTTAAAGAAATAATTATATTCGGTAACGCTACTCTTTTTGCATACATTATCTTCTGTATTTCTTCAAGTTTTGTAATGCTGTCATTAACTTGAATTCTGCTATCTTGCCCAACCCAAACGTAAGATACCAATCTTTTGTTTTCAATCTTTTCGATGGCTTTTGCTTCCGGCAGTCTGAACTGAACCAGAACGTCAACTTCTCGCAAAGTTGTTGTAACCATGAAAAAAAGAAGAAGCATAAAGACAATATCAGGTAAAGATGCTGTTGGTATGTTTTGCTTGGTTGAAGCTCTCTTCTTTTGGAATTTCATTATTCAACATCCTCAATTATTTTTTTATTGCTTCAGGTTCAGCAATACTTATTGTAATAGGAATTTTTTCTTTAATCTCTTTCATCTCTTCGCTTCTTTCATCAATATCAACAAACCGTTTGCCGTATTTGGTTTGAGCATATTCCGAACGGACTTCGAAGTAGGCTTGTTTGATTTGATCAAGAGCCTGGATGTAAAGATTATAATTTGTCTTCCTATCGGTTTTGACTGAAACAACTAATTTTTTATTACCGGGTAATTCAATCTTGCTTTCGATTCTTGGCTTTAATGTTTTTGATATCTGCGGTATTGCAATTACTTCGTTATTCAGCAGTACATCCCCGTTTTCGTTGATTAAAACAGCGGCTAATCTGTCTTTGGATATCGGAACAAATTCTTGCTGTTCAGTCGGAATAAATTCAGGCAATACCATACCAATACCGGTATCAACGTCAATAACAGTTGACACTAAAAAGAATAATAGAAGCAAGAAAGAGATATCAGCCATAGAACTGGTAGGAATTTCGGCTTCCGGCAGTTTTCTTTTCTTTAATTTGACCATTTCTAAATTCTCTGATTAGTGTTAACTATTTTTTGGATTTAATTTCGTATAAAGCATCAATCAATTCGATAGAGCTTTCTTCCATATCAGCAACAATTTTATCTATTCTTGATACGAAGTAGTTGTAGAACACTTGAAGAATCATAGCAACAACAAGACCGAACAATGTAGTTAACAACGCAACGGAGATACCGCCGGCAACAACACCAGGAGAAATTTGTGCGGCTTCTTTAATAGCATCGAATGCTTGAATCATACCCTGTACTGTTCCAGTAAAACCAAGCATAGGAGCGAGAGCTATAAATGTTGAGATCCAGATCAATCCTTTTTCGAGGAAACCCATTTCAATTGCGCCGTAAGCCATAATAGCTTTTTCTGCGGCTTCCAAACCTTCGTCTGCTCTAAGCAAACCGGCATGAAATACAGATGCAATTGAACCGCGTGAATTTTCGCAAAGCTTTATAGCTTCTTGTACGCCTCCCTTTTGCAAGGAGTCTTTAATTTGAACGATGAATTTTTTTGTATTAACTGAAGCTCTTGAGAGTGTCCATAATCTTTCAAAAGCAAATCCTAAACCAATGATTAAACAGCCGAGAATAGGCCACATGAAAAAGCCGCCTTCAATGAATTTTTGCTGCATATAAGTAATTAGGCTCTTTTCCTCTACTTGAGCTAATACGAGCGAAATAGATCCAAAAATCTCTGCGATTTGCATAAGAGACAACCTCCGTTGTTGTTATAATGATATGTTTAGTTCAAAAAATGAAATTTTTCTAAAAATTAGCTTGCAAAGATTAATTAAAGTCGCCAAAAAAGTCAATAAATAATTTTTACTACTTCACTGCTTTCAATCACGCGGCAGACCAATAATCTCTCCCGAAGTTGTTTTGCTGTTAAAAAATAAATTTTCTACTTCACTGCAAATTGTTTCTGTACCTACCATCGTAGAAATATCTTCAATCCATTTGCGGTTCTCAGGTGTATCAATAATAAAAGGGGCAACAGCATTGGCTGAAATTGATTTTTCTTTCCCTTCTTTCGATAACACTTTCACCAAAAAATTAAGCGCACTTTTAGAAACACTATAAGCAGATTTTTTTTCTTCAGGGAATAAACTTGAATATGCACTTGTAAAACAAATTGAGCCGCCGGATGAAGCACCGGCAAGTTTCATAAAATTTTTAGAGATGAGAAACGCAGAATTGAGATTTATATCAAGCATCTTTTTCCATTCTTCGTACGGAGTTTCTGCGACACTTGTTCCTCCATAATATCCGCCGATTGTAGAGTAGAGAAAATACAATTTGTTTTTATCCGGCTTCAATGCATCAAATGCGGCTTCAACATTTTTTTCTATTGATAAATCATCAACGGGAAAGAAATTAAATTTTTTGTGGTTCGCCAGCTTTGGTACGGTGCGTGCGAAGAAATAGTATTCATCGTAATTTTTATTCAAGAAAAATTCTGCGGCATACTTGCCGAGAAATCCGCCGGCACCAAATAATAAAAATACTTTTTGCATAATTATTTTTTATAGTAGTAAAACTTCGCACCAACCGGGAAATGATCGCTGTAACCGCCGATGTATTTCGCACCGCTGTATGTTGGAATCATCGCACCCTTTCTGCTTCCTTCGTTTGCTATTGCAAACGGCGGCTTGATTACTTCGAAACTATCGCACACATACTCAATCTCTTTGCCGTCTTGTAATTCGCTCGAAATAATTATTTGATCAAGCATATTCCAATCAGATTGGTATTTATAACTTCCTTCACCATCTTCAAATTTTTTATACGATGAGTTCAGTATTTTTTTTTTTTGATTATTGCCGCAATCAAACTTTGCTGCCGATAGAACATCTGCCAGCGATAAATTGCCGGGCTCATCATTAAAATCACCCATTATAATTATGTTGTTCGATCCGTTTTTATTTAATAAATCAACTCTTGCTTTTAAAACTTCAGCGGCAACAAAACGATTCTTCCCGGATTTTTCTTCTCCACCTCTGCGAGATGGCCAGTGATTTACAAAAAAGTTTACATTCTCTCCGCTTGCTTTATGGTTCAACGTAACTTGAAGTATGAAACGTGTATTATAATTTGTGGAAAGATTAACGCGGAGCGTATCAATTTTTACAATATCGAATTTACTCCGGTCGTAAATTAGAGCGGCATCAATTCCGCGTTCATCGGGCGATTCTCTGTGAGCAATAATGTAATCGTGGTCTTTAATTTTGTATGCGAGAAATTTTAACACGTTAATGTTTTCTACTTCTTCAACTCCGAGTATATCGGGTCCGCATCCGCTATTCATGTAATTGATAACCCTTGTAAGATTGTTCAGTTTTTTTTCGAGCCGGTCTTCAGTCCATTGTTTATCGCTTTCGGGCAAAAACTCGGAATCGTTTCTCAGCGGATCATCTTCAACATCGAATAAGTTTTCAACATTCCAATTTGCGACGTAAAACGAATCTGCCGGCTGAGTATTCTGACATTTAATAACGAATGGCACGAAGAAAAAGATTAGTAGAAAAGATTTTTGTTGTATTGATAGGAGAAAATTTTCTTTCATAATTATGCTGTAGTTATTATAAAATTGAATTCTTATTTTCAACATGTGTGTGTCAAACTTTTCCAATGCATCAAATAGGTGTTTTTAAACTCTGCTTCCAACAATGAAAAAGTTTGGCACGGCAACGATTTTCGATTGAAAATATAAACATATTTATTCTCTATAAGAAGGAATCATGAGCACCGGCAAAAAAAAATTTGTGATAATAGATGCAATGGCTCTCGCGTACAAAGGTTACTATGCTTTTATATCGAGACCGTTAACAAACTCAAAGGGTGAATCGACTTCTGCTGTATTCGGTTTTATCAACCAGCTTTTAAAAATAATTGAAGATACAAAACCGGACTACCTTGCGGTTGCGTTCGATTCAAAAGAAAAAACTTTCCGGCACGAACGATACGAACATTATAAATCATCACGCGAAGCAATGCCCGAAGATATGATTCCACAGATTCAACGAATCAAAGATGTTATCAACGCGTTCAATATTCCGATCTACATTTTACCCGGCTACGAAGCGGATGATTTGATCGGTACTGCAGTGAAGAAAGCCGAAGAAGCCGGATTTTTATGTTTCGCAATTACTCCCGACAAAGATTATGTTCAACTAATTTCAAAAAATATTAAGGTTGTAAAACCGGGCAAATCGACAGACGAAATAATAATACTCGATGAAAACAAGGTACGCGAGGACTACGGTTTCGAACCGGTGCAAATGATTGACTATCTTGCGCTCGTCGGCGATAGTTCGGATGATATTCCCGGTGTTGCCGGAATTGGTCCAAAGACTGCTCTCCCTTTAATTCAACAGTACAAATCGCTCGAAAATATCTACAAGCACATCGATTCAATCGAAAAGCAAGCGGTAAAAAATAAATTAATCGAAAGCAAAGAGAACGCATTTTTATCGAAGGAGCTTGCAACAATTCATACCTCGGTTGATTTCGAACTTGAAATTGAACAAGCTAAATTTGATAAACCCGATCTCGAAAAAGTGCTGAAGATTTTCGGCGAACTTGAGTTTCGTTCGCTTGCTGCAAAGTTGAAAAAATTATATGTCGATGAAACTGTTCCTGAAAAACCGGCACAAGAAGAACCGGAAACGGTCGTTGAACAAAATTCTGCCGTAAGTATTTTTGATAAAACTAAAGTAAGCTACAAACTGATTACAAAACAGCAAGATGCAAAAGAACTGGCAAAGACATTGATGCAAAGCGGGTTGTTTGTTTTTGATACCGAAACTGATTCGCTCGATACATTCAACGTAAAACTTGCCGGCTGTTCTTTCTGCATCCAGCCGAATCATGCTTTTTTTGTTGCGGTCAATCCTTCGCGTGAATCATCGGGATTATTTTCCACCGATCTTTCCGACCGCATGCCGGTTGATGACTTCGTAAAAATTTTCAAACCGGTTTTTGAAAATCATAAATCGCAGAAAGTCTGCCAGAACGGAAAGTACGACATTGCAGTTTTGAGAACGTACGGCGTTGAAGTAAAAAATTTCTACTTCGATACTATGCTTGCAAGCTACGTTATCGACCCCGACCAAAAACACGGAATGGATGAACTCTCCGAAAAATATTTGAACTACAAACCGATTCCGCTGATTGATTTGATCGGCTCGAAAAAAACTCCCGAAAAGATTTTTGAGATCGAACCCGAAAGAGTCTCGGATTATTCTTGCGAGGACGCGGATATCACATTCCGTTTGTACGAAACACTCGGTAAAATTCTTAAAAAAGACAAATTGGAAAAGGTGGTTTACGATATCGAATTCCCCCTCGTACCGGTACTGGAAGATATGGAAAGAACCGGCGTGAAGATCGACATAAAAAGTTTGAAATCTTTCAGCGATGATTTGCAAATTCTTCTTGATAACTACACAAATGAAATATACCGTGCAAGCGGACAAACATTTAATATCAACTCAACACAACAATTGCAGAAAGTTCTTTTCGAAAAATTAAATTTACAGCCCACATCAAAAACCAAAACCGGTTATTCTACCGATGCTCGCGCGCTCGAATCTTTGAAAGGTTCTCACGAAATTATTGATATCATTTTGGATTACCGGCAAGTGCAGAAATTAAAATCTACTTATGCCGATGCGCTTCCAAATTTGATCAATACAAAAACCGGAAGAGTTCACACAACGTTTAATCAAACTGCGGCTTCAACCGGAAGACTTTCGAGCAACGACCCGAATCTTCAAAATATTCCGATCCGTTCGGAACTCGGTAAAGAAATCAGAAAAGCTTTTGTACCGCGCGACAAAAATCATTTGATATTAAGTGCTGACTACAGCCAGATTGAATTGAGAATAATGGCAAGCATCTGCGGCGATGAAACTTTGACGGAAGCATTTAAGAACGGAGAAGATATTCACAGACGCACCGCCGCACTCGTTTTTCAAGTTGATCCGAAAGATGTTAACCCGGATATGCGCCGCAAAGCAAAAGAGGTTAACTTTGGAATTTTGTACGGACTCGGTCCGTTCGGATTAAAATCACGGCTCGGAATTACGCAGACGGAAGCAAAAGCGATCATTGATAATTATTTCCAATCATTCAGTAAAGTAAAAAACTTTATGAACGATTCGATCCAGAGCGCTCAGAAAAAAGGATATGCAGAAACTTTACTGGGCAGAAGAAGATTTTTGAAAAACATCAACAGTAACAACCGTGTTGTGCGTCAGTTCGAAGAACGTGTTGCCATTAACATGCCGATTCAAGGCTCAGCGGCTGATATGATAAAACTTGCGATGATAAAAATTCACAGCGAACTTGAAAAAAGAAAAACAAAAACAAAGATGGTTCTGCAAGTACACGATGAATTGGTTTTCGATGCGCACAAAGATGAAATTGACGAGCTAACACCATTGATAAAAAAATGGATGGAAGACGCTCTGCCGTTAAATGTTCCGGTTGTTGCAGAGACCGGCATTGGCGATAATTGGCTTGACGCGCATTAACGAACCATCTCCTCCTCCTTAAAGAGGAGATTTTAATCGGTGAGAAATCTGTAAATCAAGTAACCGAAATTTATTTGCAGTAAACCGAAAGCAGCTCCGCTGTAAAGATCGTAGCGGTCAACGTCATCAAGAAGTGCCGGATTTTTCTCTTCCACATACTGATCATACTTTTTATCGGCTTGTATTTTGTAATATGCGGCTGTTGCCCCGAGCACTGCCGCACTGCCCAACAAAACTTTGAACCATGTTGAATTCGTAAAGCTTCCATTCCTCGGCGCGGTTGTGAAATCCAATGAAATGTTATTGTATGCTGAAAGTTCGCTTGAATGAAATGATTTGCCGGCGTTCCCTTTTTTCAATTTCACGGTCTGGAATTGATCGACAATCACAAAATTCGGACTGAACGCGGTCAGCGAATCGTAAACAAAAATTGCCGCATTATCAGGTTTTGTTTCGATATAAATTTTATCGGACAAATTGTAGCTGCGCAAATATTCCTTGTCGCAAAGTTTGATGCTCACCGAATCATAAATTTCTTGCCCGTTCCATTTAGTTGTGTTTTCTTTTATGCCGATAAAATATTTGCCGGGAGTTACTTCTATCTTGATTCTTCCGAAGCCTTTAAAATTATCATCCACAAAAATCAGTGAACTGTCTTTGTTGGTTTCTATTTGCAAAATTGCGGTGCAATTCTGCGCATAAATTTCCACAGCAGCAAAAAGAAAAAGTATGTTCAAAATTATTTTTCTCATATCAATTCTGGTTAAATGTTTTATACGCGTGCACAATCCCCCTATCTGAACCGAGATAAAGGGCTCCTTCCAAATAAACCGGAGTTAATTTTGTCCGCCTTTCGTACTCGTATGTTTTTACAATTTCACCGTTGGATTGATTAATCATATAAACTTTTTTGTTGTAATCCGGCTGAACCAAAAACGAATTTGTGAGAAGCGGAGTTGTGTTAATCACTCCGTCTGTTTTCGTCTGCCATATTTTTTTGCCGGAAGATTTCTCTACACAATAAATATTGCCGGATAAATTGCCGGTAAAAATTTTCTGATTATCGAACACCGGAGTTGAAATAATTTTGTAACCGGTATCAAGTACCCAGTTAGTTTTGCGGGTTGATAAATCAAACGAATACAGTTTCCCTTTTATATCGCAGAAGAAAAGAGTTCCGCCGTCAACTGTTACTCCCCCTTCAATTGCGCCGGATACTTTTTCTTTGAACAATATTGCGCCGTCATCTTTTGAAACCCCGGTCACTTCCCCTTTTTGATTTCCGAACAAAATTATTTTGCCGTCAGAAGCCGGCGAACTTAAGCTTGTTGTTTTTGTATTAACAGACCATTCCCGCATGCAAGCAAAATTATATTTTATCACTTCGCCGAAATCCGTCACCACAATTATTCCGTCTTCGAGAAGAAGCATTTCATTATTTACGCCGCCGTTAATTTTATCTTCGCCCAAAATTTTTCCGGTAATAAAATCGAACTGGTATATTGTTGAAAATTTTTCGTCGTAATCATTCACGATAAAAAAGATTCTCAGTTTATAAATTACCGGTGCAATTGAAATAGAACCGGAATACTTCTCGTAACCGACTTGCTTGCCATTTGTTTTATCGAAAACGTAAATGCGTCCGGAAAGATCGCTCACGAACAAATAATTGCCGAATAGAATTACAGATGAAAAATTTTGGCTTCCGTGAGTTTCGGCTTCCCACAACGGTTGAAGATATTCCGTAATCGAAATATTTTCATAAAAAGTTCTGCCCGGATTTTTGCCGTACATTAAATATCCGTTTTCTCCGGCAGACATATTTTTCAACACCAGCGGCTGAGAACAAGCATACATCAGCAGAGCAGCAAAAATATTTTTGATGAGTAATTTCAAAAATCCCATCCGAAGAAAAATTGATAAAATAATTTCGGCTGAAACTGCGAGAAATTCTTTTCTATTTTTTTACCGATATCATAGCGCAAAGCAATCGCATTGAACAGATTAAACCTGATTCCGAAACCGACACTGCCGAGAGTTTCTTTGTAATTCGTATCCCACGCAGAGCCGGCATCAAGATAAGCGGCGCCGCGGATGTTCATAAAATTTAATCCGAAGAACGGAAAGTTAACGTAGAACTGATCAATCAACGGGAAACGGAGTTCGAGCGAAGAGAGCCAAAGTTTTTCACCGCGTATCGACCATCGTTGCCAGCCGCGCAAATCCCAGCTTCCACCGGCAAAATATCTACGCGCCTCTTTGCCGTGATTAACAAAAAATGCTGCCCGCAGTGCGGCTGTACTTCGCATCCCGAGTCTAAAATATTTTCTGTAATCCACTATGAACGAATAGTAATTGACATTGCTGAATTTTACATCTGAAGTGTAGCCGAGCAAAACTCTGAAACGAGAACCGTCAATCGGTCCGGTGTATGCCCAAATTGCATTATCATGAACAAATGAAAGTGAGTTTGATACAAGCAAAGATTTTCTCGTAACCAATTCACCGGCAAGTTCTTTATCGGAATTGGCAACAGTAACCCCGGCTTCAATTCTTTGAAAAGTTGAGAACGGATAATAGAGTTCGAAGAAACCGCCGAAAACTCTTTCATAAAAAAATTCGTCCGACTCGCGGATATCGTATCTTCGTCCGGAATAATTAAAGATTCCGTAGCCGTAGTTTGCACGTTCTTTCAAACTGAGCCGCGTAATTGCCACATTAAAATTTTTCAACACTTCGCTTTGAACTTCGGCAGTGTTGTACAAATAAAAAAGATATCTATCGTCTCCCAAAAGGTCGCTGAGTGAAAAAATTGCGCCGCCCCTCGATCCGTAAACCGGATCGGTGATAAACTGTCCAACTGCATAATCGAGTGTGTATTCATTTTCATAAACGAGCCGGTCGCTCTGCGAAGAAAGAACGATTCTTTTGGCATCCCATCGCGAGCGGCTTTTCATAAAATTGCTCACAAGGATTTTCGCCGAATCGGCATCGGAATTATTCAAATCGAGTTTGTAAAACTGGAACGAAAAATTTTCGAAGCCGGAAGTAACAAGTGTGTGGTCATCAACAAATGAGAATCCGTAAACACTCGTAACAAAATTTGTTAACTGTTTCAGTGTATCGGCAGAATTACCATTCAAACTCATTTTCCAAATATTGAACGTGCCGTTGTAATCACTCGTAAAGTAGAGTTCTTTATTATCGGGAGAAAAACTCGGTGTTGAAATATTTGCATCAACGTACGTTAAATAAGAAATTACTTTTGTCGTTAAATCGTACTCGAACAAATTGTACTTCTGTTGATAAACACCGGCAGTTCTATCCGATGCAAAAATTATTTTGGAATTGCCGCTGTTCAAAACCGGGTCTTTGTCTTCGTAGTAATCGTTGGTAATGCGTTTTAATTCTTGCGAAGAAAAATCATACAAGTACAAATCGGAATAGCCTTTGCGGTCGCCGGCAGAAAACACGAGAAATTTTCCATCGCTGGAAAATTTGGGTGAACGGATTGTAATCAAATCATCGAATCGCAAAGTTTGTGTAATCTCTTCTTCCTCGATCGAATAAATATGAATCACATCCGTTGCTTGTGATTTTGTTATGAACGCAAGCCGCCCGTCTTTCGATGCGTCCAAAGAATTTTCGAGAAGATGAAACGCTTCCATCTCCTCATCTCTTTCGCCCTCAATAATCATTTCGGGCTTCTCGTAATCAACGTCATCGGGATTGTATTTCATTCTGTAAACGGATGTGTAACCGGTATAATTTCCCACGAAGTAAATTTCTTTTTCGCCGTTTCGTTCGTAAACAACCGGATCAAAATTGAAACCGCGGTTTGTCAGTTTTTGAGATTTTACAAAGTGCGGATAATTATTTTCGTATAAAGGAAAATATTTCTGCTGAAGTGAGTAGTACCACTTGTTATCTATCATTTGAAAATTTTCGCCGAGCGTAAATTCCAAATCTTCTTTGAATGTATTGAAGCGCCAAAAATTTTCCATGAACAAAAGTATTTTTTCTTCGCCGTAAGTTTTTGAAACGAACTCAAGAAATTTTTGTCCTTCTTTATAAATAACGTAGCCATAAACGGCATCGAGATCATTCAACCGGACAAACAAACCGTTGAGCACCAAATCGCGCATCACCATTTCCGATTGAGTGTCCCAATCAAACGACCAATATTCTGCAAGTCCTTCAGTAAACCAGAGCGGCGGCATTCTGCCGGTATCGATTCTGTGATCGGCAAGAACGCCATAAATTTTGCCGGTCATAAAAACGTGCACAAGCTCGTGACGGATAACATGTTTGAATCCGGCAAGATTACCGAGATATGGAATTACAACGCGTCCTTTCATGAATTCAAAAAACCCGCCAACACCTTCTGGAATGAAACCGGGAGTAATGTTTGTCTGCTGAAAATGTAAATGAGTGTTATAAAATATGAGCGGAATTTTTGTGCCGATGTAGTGATTAAATTTTACTTTGAATTCCTCGTAAGCGTCCTCGGCATATTTAGCGCCGATCTCGGCGAGTTGTTCGAAGTCATCGTAGTAATAAATGTTGAAGTGTTCGGTCTTGAGGACTTTCCAGTTGAATTTATCGTATTGGACTTTGTTGCGTCCGAAGAAATAGTACTGGGCGGAAATAACTTGCGGTAATAATAAAATTATTATTAAGAAATATTTCCGCCCATTCATACCTATAATCTTGCCTTCAGATAGTTTATGTTTTCTATTGTTGTCGGATCAAAATTTCTAATTACCGCATAATAATAAGTAGCCCAATCGCTGAGATAAATCAAATCAACCAATCTAAGTTTAGAATTTTTCTCACTGCTTTTTATATCAATTACTTCTGCACAGGTTTTTTTAATTACTTCCGATGTTATTTCAAATCTCTTTTTAACTTGCGGATGATAATCTTCATCCAAAATATTCAACAGCTTTATGTTGATCTGTTCGGGCTTAAAACCTTCCCAACCCATTATTTCATTATGATCGAGTTCGGGATAGTATGCAAAGAAAGCATGCTGTTTCGAGTTTTCGTTGAACTGTCCTTTAAATCTTGTTCCAACAACAGAAGTATAATCGGAAACTGCGTACATCACCGGAATATATCCGACCAAACTTTCTGCAAGACTTAAAGCCGCATTTTGTTCTTTTGAATATTCATCCCCTTTTCTTTTTAGCAGATCAATAGCCTGTGCAACATTTTCATTTTGATCTGGGACTAATTTGAGTGAATGTAACATCTTTAGCAAGGTAAAAAAATTGATCCAAAGTGCGAACCTTGGCTGATATCCTTTTTGAAGTTTGCCGCACGGTATTTTGTTCTTCGTGGCAATTTCTTCCATTTTGCCGCCGGTTGTAACACAGATAATCTGGCATTTCTTTTCTATGGCTTGATTCAAAGCAGAGATTGTTTCTTCCGTATTTCCCGAATACGATGAAGCGAGAACGAGTGTTTCTTCGTTTGCGTAAGCCGGTAATTCGTAATTACGGTTAACAGTGTAGGGATATTTTAATTCGGTTCTGAAAAAATTCTGCAGAAGTTCTCCGCCGATTGCTGAGCCGCCCAATCCGGTTAGTACAATATTTTTTATTTTTTTTGTATCGATTAATGAAAGATCAACTTCCTGGTTCCAGGCATATTCTACTTGCTGGTAAGAATCTTTTAATACCTGGAATTGATTTGCCGGATCGTGTTTTTTAATCAGTTCATTTAATTGCATCTTATACCTCAGAATAAGTTTTTAATTTGGTCTTGTATTTTGTTATTAAAGAAATCGTGCAGCATAACATTTATCTCTTGTTCGGATTTCAATTTTAAACAGTCGTCTGCAAGTTTTTGAAGTTCGGAAAAACTAAGACTGCGGATAATTTTTTTAATCTGCGGAATAGCCGAAGCCGATACGCTCAAAGATTCCAAACCAAGCCCGATGAGAAGCGGAACAGCAAAAACATCAGCCGCCATTTCGCCGCACATGCTAACAAGAATTCCGGCATTTTTCCCTTCTTTTATTATGTGTTGTAAAATTCTTACAACAGCCGGATGAAATTCCTGATACTGTTTCGAAACAATATCGTTTCCTCTATCAACAGCGAGCAAATATTGGATCAAGTCATTCGTGCCGATGCTGATGAAATCAATTTCTCCGGAAAATTCTTTCGTCATTAACGCGGCAGAAGGAACCTCGATCATAATTCCAATCTGAATATTTTTATCGAAATGTTTTTTCTCGGCGGCAAGTTCTTTTTTGCATTCACCAATCAACCGCTGCGATTCAAGCACTTCCTCAATCGAAGCGATCATCGGAATCATAAATTGAATATTCTTGTGCGCACTTGCTCTTAGTACTGCACGTATTTGTGTTTTAAACAAATGCGGATTATCGAGAAGCAAGCGAACGCCGCGCCAGCCGAGCATCGGGTTCGGTTCTTGCAAATCAACCGGCAAAACTTTATCGCCGCCGATATCAAATGCACGAATTGTAACGGTGCCGGGATAAATCTGCTCTGCCAATTTTTTGTAAACTTCGTATTGTTTTTCTTCGTCGGGAAATTCTTCGTACTCTTCGAAGATTTGTTCGGTGCGCACCAATCCGATTCCGCTTGCACAGTTGTGAACAATAAAATCCATTTCTTCGGTCACATCCAGATTTGCAAGCAATTGTATTTCTTTGCCGTCGATTGTTGCCGCCGGCAGATCGCGCAGTTTGTAAAGTTCTTCATCATATTTATGAAGCTGTTCAATTTTGCGTTCGTAAATTTTAATTGTTTCTTCGGTAGGATTAATAATTACTTCGCCGTGAAATCCGTCAACAATTACACCATCGCCTTCTACAATTCTGTTTGTTGCTTCATGAAGACCGACCACAGCCGGAATATTTAGCGAGCGAGCTACTATTGCGGCGTGCGATGTCAATCCGCCGAAATCGGTAACATATCCTTTCACATTCATTCTCGAAAATAGCACGGTATCGGAAGGAGAAATATTTGAGGTTATCACAACCACATCGTTCGTAATTCTTGAAGTCCACTTTTTCTTTTTGAGATTTCTGATAATTCTGTTTTTTATGTCTTCGATATCATGCGATCTTTCTTTCATGTAAACTTCGTGGGAATGATTCATGATATCGGTGTATTTGGAAATTTCATCTTCAACGATATACTCTGGCAATTTTTTTTCTTTTATGATTCTCTCTTTGAGAGAAGCAATCAAAACCGGATCGTCGAGAATCATAATTTGAGCTTCGAAAATCGCGGCTCGCTTTTCGCCAAGTTTATCAACCGCAAGCGCAAAAATTTTGCGAAGTTCTTTTTTGGACTGCGCAAGCGCGATATCGAGATTCACCAAAGCCTCTTCGAGATCGGTAATATTACCGTCGGTAATTTCTTCCTTTTCTTTTTTATAAAGGAAAGCTCCGGCAATAGAAATGCCCGGTGCGGCGGCAATTCCTTTTAATTTGGTTTCGGTTTTATGTTCCATATTACATCTCGTCAAATCCGCGGTTGAAATAATCGATTATTTCTTTTGCCGCAAGTTCTTCGTCATCGCCGTCAAATGATAAAACTATTTCCGAGCCTTTTTCGGCTGCAAGCGTCATAACGCCGATTATGCTTTTGCCGTTGATGTGCAGACCGTCTTTGTTGAGGAAGAACTCGCATTTATATTTTGATGCCAACTTTACAATAGTTGCCGCCGGACGAGTATGTAAACCGGCGTTGTTTACAATTTTTATTTTTTGTTCGATCATTTGTTTCTATCAATAAGTGAATTTGCCAGCCAGTTTAGTAAAGCCTTTCCCTCTTCGTTGGGCAGTTTATTTAATTCTTTAATCGCACTATCAGTATAATGAATAATTTCCTTTTTTGCGTCCGTTAAAATATTTAAACGCTCGTAAAGGTCTTTGTAAATTTTTATTTCTTCTTTTTTGATTC
Source organism: Ignavibacteriales bacterium (assembly GCA_016177735.1). Classification (GTDB taxonomy): domain Bacteria; phylum Bacteroidota; class Ignavibacteria; order Ignavibacteriales; family Melioribacteraceae; genus DYJK01. The sequence goes on from JACOUS010000039.1 coordinate 121,502, forward strand.
CTTTGTTTTTGATAACCGCTTGCAAAAGTTTTTTATCGTTCCCTTTTGATTTCTCGAGCGCTCTCAAAAAAAGGTAAGTCTTTTTTCCTTCGAGAAGATCTCCGCCAACCGGCTTGCCGAGTTTTTTTTCATCTGCGGTGATATCCAAAAGATCATCCTGAATTTGAAAAGCCATGCCAAGATTCTTCCCGAAATTCTCGAGCGCTTTTATTTCAGTATTGTTTCCGCCGCCGAGTTGTGCCCCGATTGAACAGCACATTTCTGCGAGTGCGGCAGTTTTTTTGTAAATCATTTCTTTGTATTCTTTGATGCCGACACTCTTTCGCAATTCAAAATCTTTATCGAGGCTTTGCCCTTCGCACACTTCAATTACTGCACGTGTAAAAGTTGAAACCACATTTTTGGAATTATCATCGCAATCCTTCAGAAGCATTTCGTAAGCAAGTGCAATTAAATTATCTCCGGCAAGTATTGCGGTGTTTACATCATACTTTTTGTGCGCTGTTAATCTGCCTCTCCGCTTGTCGGAGTTATCCATAATATCATCGTGAACCAAAGTAAAATTATGGAGAAGTTCGACAGCGAGTGCTGCGTTATAAACTTTTGAAAAACTTCCGTTAACTGCTTTCGCGGAAATAAGAACGAGAAACGGTCTCAATCTTTTTCCGCCGGATGAGATAACGTAACTGCACGGTTCATACAACGAACCGGGTTTGCGTTTCAAAAATAATTTTGCAATCCGTGATTCAATTTTTCTCAATTCTTTCCGATAAACGAGAGAATAATTTTTACTGCCGTCACTATTGTTCAATAAAACTCCGATTTACGAATTAGTCTAACATTTTTTAATTGACGAATGTTTCTCGAACCGGTAAGAAACATTACATGCTTTACAGTTTCAAACCACGAGTTAATTAGTTTAATCACCCCGTCAACATCATGATTCATTACTTGTTGAAGAATTGGTCTCGCCGAAGCTGTTAAATCTGCTCCGAGTGCAATTGATTTGGCAATCTCCAAACCATTGCCGATTCCGCCGGAGGCAATCAAAGTGAACTTATAATTTTTTTTAAGCTCACTCACTGTTCGCAAACAATACGAGGTTGGAATTCCCCACTCGCGAAAAATTTCATTATCTGCATTTTTACGAATCAGTTCAACAGCCGCCCAGCTTGTGCCGCCGGCACCCGCTATATCAATTCCTTTAATTCCGGCATCAAGTAATTTTTCAGCCGCAGACTTGCTGATTCCCGAACTGACTTCTTTTGCAATCAACGGCGTTCGAATTTTGCCGGACAGTTTTTCAATATTTTTCAGCAGACCTCCAAAATCCGGTTCGCCTTCCTTCTGCAATAATTCTTGCAATGGATTGATATGAATTACCATTGCATCAGCTTCAATAAGATCAATCAGGAATCTAATTTCATCAACAATATTTTTTGAATGAGCAACTTGTGCCGCGCCAATATTGCCGAGAACCGGCACAGTACCGGCATTTTTTCTCACCACTCTATAAGTAGAGTGATGCTTTTTCCCTTCCAATGCTTGTCTTTGACTGCCCACTCCAATTGGAATATTTAATTCGCATGCGGCTGTTGCAAGTCTTTCATTAATTTTTTCTGCTTCCGAAGTTCCGCCGGTCATGCAAGAAATCAGAAATGGAAGATTTATCTTTTTCCCAAAGAACTTTGTCGTAAGATTAATTTCATCAAGCCGGATTTCTGTAACTGCAAAGTGTTCAAACTCATAATTCTCAAAGCCGTTCGTTTTTGTTTGAAATTTGACATTATCCGTTAGGCATAGCTCGATATGTTCTTTCTTTCTCGCTTCTGTCTTTGAGCTTGGCATCAAAATTCTCTTGTCTTATGTCAAAAAATAAAAATTTTTTGAATGAGATTCTTTTTCCATCACAGAGAGACTTTGGAGATTCATTGCTACCCTAAAGCAATGCAAATATTTACATGGAATAAATGAGCCAGTTACCCGAAGAGGTTATCCCGTTGCTTTTAACGGGAGGGTGTGTTGCTACCGCTTGTTAATTGATCATAATTCGTTATTGGTAAAAAATTCACACAACAATTTTTATAGCATAGCTCTCATGTTAACAACTCAAGAATACTTCATCGGGAAAAAAATATTCCTCAACAATTCACTACTGTCCCAAACTTTTTTCTTGTTATAAACAAAGGTCTTTAAACAACTTATCTGAATACATGATAAAGTTTGGGACCGGCATGTAAAAATTTTATTGAATCTACAGAGTATTTAAAATAATTTGCAGCAATTGATTCTCTTCACTAAATGGAATAAAAACTATGTCGAAACCTCGATTAAGTTTCTGGCAAATCTGGAACATGAGTTTCGGATTTCTCGGTATCCAGTTCGGATGGGGTTTGCAGATGGCAAACATGTCCGCTATTTACGAATATCTTGGCGCCAAGCCGGAACAAATTCCGATGCTTTGGCTTGCGGCTCCGCTCACCGGGTTAATTGTACAACCCATAATTGGAAATTTAAGCGACCGCACATGGAACAAACTTGGAAGGCGCCGCCCCTATTTTCTTGTCGGAGCTATTCTAAGTTCTGCCGCACTTTTGTTGATGCCTAATTCTTCCGCGCTTTGGATGGCTGCCGGTCTGCTCTGGATTCTCGACGCTTCAATTAATATCAGCATGGAACCGTTCCGTGCATTTGTTGCAGATATGCTGCCGAATGAACAGCGAACATCCGGATTTGTAATGCAAAGTTTGTTTATCGGATTAGGTGCCGTAGTTGCTTCGGCTCTGCCGTGGCTTCTTTCAAATGTTTTTGGATTTGATAACGGAAGCACAAGCGGTTCGATACCCTTAACTGTAAAGTTCTCATTTTACATTGGTGCCGCCGCATTTTTAGGAGCCGTACTTTGGACAATTATTTCAACAAAAGAATATCCGCCGGAAAATCTCGAAGCTTTCAAAAATATGAAGCGAGAGAAGAAGGGTGCCGGCAAATTTTTTAAGGAAATTTTTTCTTCGATTGCCGGAATGCCGAAAACGATGCGTCAGTTAGCCCGCGTACAAATTTTTACATGGCTCGGATTATTCTGCATGTGGCTCTATTTTCCGGTAGCAGTCGCACGAAATGTCTTCGGTGCGCCGGATGAAACCTCGCCGATCTATCAACAAGGCGTTGAGTGGGCTGGAATTTGTTTCGCAATGTACTCCGCAATTTGTTTTGCCATCTCATTTGTTCTGCCGAAGATTGCAAATAAAATTTCGAGAAGATACACACACATACTTGCACTTGTTCTCGGCGGACTCGGTTTACTCTCGGTTAGTGTCATTCATGATAAATATTTGCTATTGCTTTCAATGACCGGCGTAGGAATTGCGTGGGCAAGTATTTTATCGATGCCGTATGCAATTTTATCAGGAAGTATTCCACCCGAAAAAACCGGTGTTTACATGGGCATATTTAATTTCTTTATTGTGCTTCCTGAAATTGTTGCTTCACTTGTTTTTGGATGGGTGATGCTGCATCTTCTTGATAATAATCGTTTGACTGCCGTTATTCTCGGCGGAGTATTTATGCTTGTTGCGGCACTGTTCACTTATTTTGTTGATGATACTGCCGAAGTGAGAAACTAAGTTGTCTTTAAAATCTTTGTGCCTTCGCGATTTTACGGCGGATTTTTTTACCGCCAGGTCACTAAGGCACAAAGAAAAATTAATCTTAATTTTTGCGAAAGATAGTTAGTACTACTTTATAATCACCCGTAAATTTTTGCCGTGAATTTTTTAGATCGAGCAAATTGACTTTTACCTCGCGCGGTTTTTCTTCCGACACGCTGAACAGTTCTGTTTTAACTTTGTAATCTTCCTCGCCAATCCATTGTGATGTTTTTTTCTGCCAGCTTTTACCGAGACATTTAGAAATATTGTTCGATAACTCTCTCACGATTTTCTCAGCTTCTTTGATATTATTTCCTTCGTACAAAACAGAATTATACGATCCGTCTTCATCTAAAAAAGTATCGAGCGAACCTTCCAGTTTTACAAAAGGCTGCTGCGAATCAAAAGAATTTTCGAACAGAAGAAAATATGCTTTAGCATGTTCGGCAATAAATTTTATGCGCGAGCAGAAATCAGCATCCGCGGAAAGAGAAATCGAATTGGCAGATGCAAACGCATATTGAAAAGTATAACTTCCTGAAGCGGTTGAATCGCCGGCAACATAAAGTATCCACTCCCCTTCTTCGGGTACAGAAGCAATTAAACTCGCAACATTATTTTGATCGCCGTTACTTTGTTTGTACACTTCACCCTTCTGCGATACAAATGCGAGCCGCGGCTGAAATTTATCCGAGTAAACGACAAAATTAACAGCTTCGCCTTTGTACAAAGTGATTTCGTAACCGTCGTATCTGCCGAAACCGCTCTTAAATTTATCGGTACTGTTCAGCGTTCCCTTTACCTCGTTGAATTCAACTGCAAACTGGGCGGATAAATTTTGGGAACACAAAATTGAAATCAAAATAACAAAAAAGATTTTGCTGATCATTTGTTTCATTGTTAATGCCCTGATTGCATTTTAACACTTTGTTTTGAATTAACCGGAGAATCTTTTACCATAAACCATAACAACGATGAAGTTAACAATGTTACTCCACTGATGATGAATATAAGATTCTTATCGCCGGAATTTTGAACGAACGTACCGAGCACAAGACTTACAAACAATTGCGGAAGCACAACAGACAAATTGAATATTCCCATGAACAAACCCATCCGGTTCTTATTTACTTTTTCAGACATGATTGCAAAGGGCAGACTTACAATTGCTGCCCAGCCGATGCCGCACACTGCCATCAACGACCACACCAATATTGAACTTTTCCCGAACAACACAATGCCGAAATAACCGAGCGACATAATTGCAACAGCCGAAAGATGTGTTTTTACTCTGCCGATTTTTTCAGTGATTGGTTCGAGCACAAGTGCCGGAAGCAGAGCTCCGACAGCGTTTAAAATTAAAAATGAAATTGAAAGTATCTGCCCGGTTTCGTCCGGTGTTGACGGATTCAATTTTTGTTCAACGTAACCGATCATGTAAACAAACATTGTCTGTACGCCAATCCACGAAAATGAATGTGCAAACAAAAGTTTTAGAAATTGGCTCCAATCCGTTTTCGATTCGACGACTGCCGATTCAGAACTTAGCGAAGTTTTTAACTCACGCGGTTCTTTTATAAACAATATTGGTATTATTGAAAACACGAGCACAAGAATAACGCCGAAGTAGATCAAAAAATAATTTCCGAAAATGGCGCCGATTGCATAAGCAAGAACACCGAACGAACCGGAGATTGTCTGCATCCATGTATATCCTTTTGTTCGCGGTACCCCATCAGGAGTTACATCTGCAATTATTGAACGTGTTGGATTGAAACTCACATTTATTGCGAGGTCTAAAGTTAATGCAACGATAACAGCAACAATTATAATATTCGAGATGCCGAAGAAACTGCTGATCGAATCGATATTCGGCAGAGCAAATAACATCAACGCTGCCAATGTTGCACCGATTAAAATAAACGGTCTGCGTCTTCCTCCCCAAAACCAAACATTGTCGCTAACCAAACCAACTATCGGTTGGCCGATGATGCCGGCAAGGGGTCCGGCTGCCCAAACAAAACCAATCTCGTGAAGATCCAAATTGTACTTTGTGCGCATAAGCCAGCTAAGTGCGGCTATCTGAATTGATAATGCAAATCCCATCGCAGTAGCCGGAAGACTAAGAATGGAATAAAAAGTGTTAGATAGTTTTTTCTGAATTTCCAACATGAGTGCCTCTCATTTTTTCAGTATTAATAAAATATTAAAAGTGATTTTTGATTCCCAAACATGTCTTGCTCATGATCTTAATCCTGTTCTTACTCTCTCATCGCGAACAAGAAAAAGAGCAATATCCAATTGAAGAGTATGATTTTTTTAGAATGGAATCTTTTGCAGCAAAGTTTCGCATCCGAAAGAAATGCATTCTCTTATTACCGGAATATCTGGCAGTTTAATTTTGGGCAGCCCGAATCTCAAAACATAGATCGGTCTAAAAAGAAATAATTCTTTTTTTACCGGGATGAAATTCCTGATTGCACAATGATACTCAAAATCATTTATAGTAATACCGGTGCTGTAGTGGAGCTTTATTTCATCGGCATAATCATTTTTTTCACCAAGTGACGAGGCAATTTGTTTTAACAAACTTTTTGGGAGAAGGTGCAGATACGGAATAAATTTCAGATAGCTTTTGGCTATCTGCTGATGACCGGCAAACGGAGATAACTTCGGCGGAAAACTCATGAATAAAAAGCCGCGGTCGTTGAGAAGTTTTTCGAGATTATTAAATGCAGCATGTTTATCCGGCACATGCTCTATTACTTCTCTCATAATTATTACATCAAATTTCCCTTCTAATTTTTGGGGAAGCTGCGAATCAGTAATATCTCCTACCAAAATATTCAGCTTCGGATTCTTCTCTTTAGCAATATTTACACGTTCGCCGCTGATCTCGACACCGTGTACATCCATTCCAAGTTCGAGAAGCACTTCCATCAAGCCGCCTTCGGCACAGCCTACTTCAAGAACTCTGGCTTTATGGAAATTGGGTATGTTTTTTTGAAAGTACGGAAGAAGGTAATTCCTTGTAAATTCTTTTTGTTCGTAGAAATGTTTTTCAGCCATAGAAATCTTTCAGCAATGTTATAAGAAAATTTACTCAAAGTTTTTGGTCGTACAAAACTTTCACCGCAATTTAAAAAAAATTTTGTCAGAAATTTGAAATCGGCTAAATTCTTGTATTTATTGTGCATTAAAAATAAATTTGGTTCGCAATTTTTGGCTTATGAGCGAAAACCCTGAAGAGAAAAACATAACGGTCAACAGAAAAGCACAGCATGAATATTTCATACTGAATAAATATGAAGCTGGAATCATTCTTGTCGGTACCGAAGTAAAGGCTCTGCGGCAAAACAGAGCTAATCTTGTTGACAGCTATGCTGTATTAATAAATGACGAAGTCTGGCTTTTGGATGCAAATATTTCTGTTTATGATCAAGGCAGCTACAATAATCATGATCCTCTTCGTAAAAGGAAGCTGCTGTTGAACAAAAGCGAGATAAGAAAACTAAAGAAAGCCGTTTCCGAAAAAGGAAATACTTTAATTCCACTGAGACTCTATTTCAAAAGCGGAAAAGTAAAAGTTGAACTTGCTGTTGCAAGCGGCAAAAAGCAATACGATAAACGCGAAGACATCGCAAAAAGAGATTTGAAGAGAGAACTTCAAAGAAGCATTAAATAATTTTAAACCGGAGTTTATATTGAATAACAAAACACTCTTCCCGCCTATCAACGAACAGATGGATCTCATAAAGAGAGGCGCTGTTGAAATTATACCCGAAGAAGAGTTAGTACAAAAATTAGAGAAGTCCTTAAAGGAACAAAAACCTCTTAACATAAAACTTGGTTGCGACCCGACACGTCCCGATCTTCATCTCGGTCACTCCGTTGTATTAAGAAAGCTCGCACAGTTTCAACAACTCGGTCATCAGGCAATTTTAATTATCGGTGATTTTACCGGAATGATCGGCGATCCATCTGGAAGAAATACTTCGCGTCCGCCTCTTTCTTTGGAAGAAGCTCACGAGAACGGTAAATCTTATTTCGAACAAGCGTCAAAAATTCTTGATCGAGAAAAAACAAAGATTGTACACAATTCCGAGTGGCTTGGCAAAATGAGTTTTGCAGATGTAATTAAACTCGCATCGAAATATACTGTAGCGCGAATGCTTGAACGAGATGATTTTACAAAACGCTACAAAGGCGGAATACCAATTAGTATGCACGAGATTCTCTACCCTCTCGCACAAGCGATGGATTCTGTTGCTATTCAGAGTGATGTAGAACTTGGCGGCACGGATCAAAAATTTAATCTACTCGTTGGCAGAGATATCCAACGTGAATTTGGAGTTACTCCTCAAGTAATTTTAACTATGCCGCTTCTGGTTGGTACAGACGGCGTAGAAAAGATGAGTAAGTCGTACGATAACTACATCGGCATTAACGAATCGCCGAAAGATATTTACGGAAAAACTCTTTCTATACCGGACGATTTGATTCAACTCTATTTTGAATTAACTACTAATGTGCCGAACGAAAAGCTGAGGGCAATCAGTCAAGAGCTTACAAATCCCGAAGTTAACCCGCGCAATTTAAAAAGAGAATTAGCGCGCAAACTTGTATCGATGTATAACAGCGAGGAACAAGCATGGGAAGCCGAACGAGAGTTCGATAATATTTTTGTGAAGAAAGGTCTGCCTGATAATGTTTCGGATTTTGTGATCGAACCGGATATAAATGAAATTGACATACTCGAACTAATTGTAAAAGTAAATTTTGCTCCGACAAAAAGCGAAGCGCGCAGATTAGTGCAGCAAGGCGGAGTAACGATTGACGGCGAAAAAATTAACGATGTAAAAGAGATGATAAAAATCGAGAGCCCGAAAATTTTAAAAGTGGGTAAAAGAAATTTTGTTAGATTAATCAAAAACTAAAAACACGGAGGTAAATGAATTGTACGTTCCAACAAGAATCTTTTTTACCAAAGGCGTAGGAAAGCATAAAGAATATCTTGCATCTTTCGAATTAGCTTTACGAAGCGCCGGCATCGAGATATGTAATCTCGTTTCAGTCAGCAGTATTTTTCCGGTAGGTGCAAAAGTTATTACAAGGCAGCAAGGTTTGAAGCTTTTAAAACCGGGTCAAATAACTCACTGCGTTATGGCACGAAATGCAACTAACGAACCGAATCGTTTAATTGCCTCTTCTATCGGCGTTGCTATTCCGGCAGATAAAAATATGTACGGATACCTTTCCGAACATCATCCGTACGGCGAAACCGAAAAAGTAGCCGGCGATTATGCCGAAGATTTGGCTGCAACTATGCTTGCTACTACATTAGGCATTGAATTCGAAGCAGAAAAAGCATGGAATGAACGTGAACAAGTTTATAAAATGTCTGGCAAGATTGTTCGTTCTTTCAATGTTACTCAATCTGCACAAGGCGATAAAAACGGATTGTGGACAACTGTAATTTCTGTTGGAGTTTTACTTCCATAAATATTTTACAACGAGCGGATTTAAGTCCGCTCTTTTTTTATACCAATCAAGTGAATAATTCCGCTTGCGACTAAACCGATTATCATCGGTTCTACTGTCATCACAAATTCCGTTGGATAAAATTTTTGAATGATGAGCCAAATTAAACTTGCCGAAACCCCAGCTATCATTTCTACAATTGCAAACTTTGGAGATACTTTTAAGTAATTGAAGTACGCGCCGAAAATCAAAAAGATAATTCCCGGTATGCAGATACTTCCAATCAAATACCAAATTGAAATTACAGAATTGATGTTGTAAGAAATGAGCAAAGCAATCAGCGACGCAACTACAATTCCAATGCGAGTATGTTTGATAAGTTTTCTGTCGTTTGAATTGCTGGTGACTTTCGTAATCAAATCTCTGCCGAAAGTGGTTGCACTTATAAATAAGAAACTGTTCGAAGTAGAAATTATAGTGGCGAAAAGTGCGGCGTAAAAAATTCCTTTCAATCCGCTTCCAAGAATTTTTTCAGCGTACAACGGAAAAGCGAGCACCGGATTATCCAAATCATGCAATACAGCTTTCGAAAACAAGCCGGTAGTTGTTGTTAAAAAATCAAACAGCATCCAGAAAAGAACTGAGATTAAAATTCCGTACTTGGCTGTTTTGCCGTCTCGTGCAGAGTTGCACCGTTGATGAAAACCGGGATCGGCAAAAGTCCACAAAGCAATTAAGCACCAAACAATAATGTAGAGCGGCGAAGTTCCGCCGGTTAGTTTTAAATGATTTGCCGGCAGATGCGATTCAAGAAAATCAAGACTGCCGATGTTTAGAAATGAAACCACAACGATAATTATAAATCCACCGAACATTACGAAGAATTGGAATACATCCGTGTACAAATCCGATTTGTACCCGCCTTTCATCAAATAGATTGATGAAAAAAGAAGCGATAAAATTAAAGCCGGCAAAAGATCAATTTTGAAAACGAGCTGAATAATATTTGCTATCATCAAAATGTAAGGCGCCGGAGAAACAAGAATAAAAATTAAGAGAGCCGAAATTACCGCGGCTCTCTTTCCGTATGTCTGCTCGATCTTATCGGGAATTGTTATGAGTGAAGCGTTTCTAATTTTTTCTGCAAAGAAAAATGCAAACAAGATTGCAAAAATGTAGTACGGTAATCCTTGAGTAAACCAGCTCAGCAATCCGCTGCGGTAAGTAAATTCACCGACACCGAGAATTCCTCCGTACCAAGTAGAAACATTGGTGAATATGAAAAGCCACAATCCGACTTTTCTGCCTGAGAGAAGATAATCGGTTCCGCTCTCGTTTGATTTTGCAAACAGTCCGATCAACATAAGTACGGCAAAGAAACCGCCTATTATCAGCAAATCTAAAAAACTAAACGAGACCATTTTTCTTCAGCAGATTAAAGTTGCGGACAACAAATGCAACACCGTTTTTTATTTTCAATGTTACCAATTCACCCTTTGCAACATTGCTTGTACTTTCTTTTTTGCCGAAATGTAGTGCCGAATCCGTCAGTTTGTATTTCAAACCGGTAGAAGTAATTTTTGTTTTACCGTCAAACCCGTAAAGCGAGATTGTTTCTCCGGGAAATGTTTTTAATGAAACGGTTCCGGTGTACGGTTTCAAAATAGATTCTTCGTGAATGATGCTGATTTTGATCGTGTCATAAAATTTTAGAACAATTCCGAGATTGCAGATCGAGTGATCCAGCCGGTTGCCGGTTGCGCCAAGCAAAACTACTTCTGTGAATTTATGTTTCATCGCAAACTTGAGGCACTTTTCAACATCGGTATCGTTCTGTCTTTTTATTTGAATGATTTTCGCGCGGTCAAAATAGTAATCATACGTTTCCGGTTTTATCGAATCGAGATCGCCGATGATGTAATCCGGCAGAAGTTCATATTTAACGGCGGAGTTGGCTCCGCCGTCTGCACAAATTAATGTTTCGTATCCGACTTTGTATAAATAATTAAAAACATTTTTCGGCGGCGGAGTACCGTTCGCCAGAATTATACATTTTTTCATAAACCGAATTTTACTCCAAAAAGAAAATTCCTTTCTGCCGCCGGAAAAAATTCTTTGCCGATTCCGTATGCGGCATAAAGATTATCAAATATATTATTGACTTGAACGAATAACTTCAGCGAGTTCAAATATGAATCAACATTGAATTCGTAGCTCGCAAAAAAGTTTGCGGTAAAATACGCATCAACTTTGTTATCGTTGTAATCGGCAATTTCCGGAACAAGCCGGCGGTACTCTCGTAATTTTTCATCATAATTATCTGTGAAAAATTCGCCGACATATTTACCGCTCAACTGCGCCAAAAATTTTTCCGTTTGATATTTCACGATTCCATTAAACGTAACTTCAGGGAAACCGCTTATTGAATTGTCGGATAAATCTATTGGAACTGTAATATCATTACCATTTTGATCTTCCGAACTAACAAAAGTTTTTCCTTTGCTAATATAATTCTTTGAGAAAGAACCGTTAAGAATAATTTGGAATTCGGGAGTAAATTTATAACTGAGTGCGCCTTCAACTCCGTAATGAATTGTTTCGTCCATATTTCCGGTTATCGGCTGACCGAAGCGGTCAACTTGCCCGCGTTTAACAATTTCATCGTTGAATAACATGTAAAATAAATTAAGTGAAGCCGAGTAATCCGGTTTGATGACGGAAGTACCGAGCTCGATATTATTCATTGTTTCCGGCTTTACAAGCGGTTCCGAAAAATTATACGCACCGGAAGACGTCAATTCAAATTGCGGAACTTCGCCGGCACTCGATTCAGCGGCATCGTAATAATTTTTTAAGCGCGGTTCGCGTGTAACTCTTGCAAACGATAAATAGAAACTTACATCGGGATCGTATCTGTAATTAATTCCCAAACGCGGATTGAAGAACAAATCATCAATCGTGAATTCGTTATTCAAGTAACGTTCGTTTTCAATTTTATAATTGTGATATGCAATTTGTGCTTCTGCAAGAATATTTATCTGCCGGTCAACCTGGTAATTTTCATTCACGTAAAAACTAAGAATATCATTGCCGCCTTCGTAGTAATAGTATCTGTATTCTTTTGTTACGCCAGCCGGTAAATTTTCAGCATAGTTTATACTGCCCCAATGGACGGAACGATGCAGTCTCATTTCACCGCCAACAATCAATTCACCGTTATCGTGTTTGATGCTCACTCTTGGAATCCATCCCCACTGTGTATTTTCAACTTGCGCTCTAATGATAGCGTTTGTAGGAATTTTAGCCGGATCGTAACCGTTTTCAATCAAACGGAAGTAATCATCATAAAAAACACTCCATGAACCGTCGTAATCAAAAAATCCGTTGCCGATTACAAGAAACAGTGCAGAGTTTAATGTTACATCGTCATTTAATTTGTATTCATTCAACAATTCAAAATGCGGCTGGAAAAAGTTTTCAATTTCTTCCGGTCTCCTATCCAAAGTGTAAGCATAATTTTTTTCATCGGCTTCCCAATAAGAATAGTTTGCCTTCCGCAACTTTTTATCTTTGATCGCAAATTTAGGAAGACCTGTGTAAGCTAATCCGTCCGCCAGCGGTCCACCGAAAATATTTATTTGCGTAGTAAGATTTTCATCATAGCGTACTGCAGACAAATGATAAGATTTCAAATCGACCCAGCTTTTATCTCTGTAGCCGCTGCTCAAAGTTTGCGAGAACTTTGCGTAGAAAGAATATTTGCCGTCAATCAATCCGCTTGAAACACTCGCGGAATATTTTCTTGTGTTGAAACTTCCGAGTTGAACGGAAACTTCATCGCGGATTTTATCGGAGAAACTCGAAGTGATAATATTAATCGAACCTCCGACCGCCGGATAACCGATTACGCCAGAACCGGCACCGCGCTGAACTTGAATCAGTTCAGTACTTTCGAGCAGATCGGGAAAATCGATCCAGTAAACATTATGATCTTCGGGATCGTTTTGAGGAACGCCGTTAATTGCAACAGAAATTCTTCGTTGATCAAATCCGCGGATGCTCAAATAATTGTAACCAAGTCCGTTCCCGTTTTCCGAATAAAAAGTTGCGCTTGGAGTGTAACTCAAAATTTCCGGAATATCTTGTGTGGTGTAAGAATCTGAAATTGATTTTCGGTTAACTTGCGAGAAGCTAATCGGCGTAACGCCCGTTTTTCCGACCGAGCCTTTTACAAGCACAGTCTGGCTTGTAATTATTTTGCTTTCGAGCAAAATATCTTTTACACGACCCGAATGAATTTCATCAACTTCGATTTCTTTGGTTTCAAAACCGATGTAGCTGATTCTCAAAATATCTTTTTTGTTCAGGTCGCCGTGGATTGTGAATCTTCCGAAATCATCCGTTGCGGTTCCGATTCCCTTCCCCTTCACCATTACGTTCGCAGAAGGAAGCGGCATTCCGCTTGACGAGTTTAAGATTCGTGCGCTCACCTCCGTAACTTGAGAATGAACCTCAATGAAAACAAATAAAAAAAGAATAACTAAGTACTTCATTTTATTCCTCCTTGCCTCGCGGCATTTTGAGAAATAAAAAAGCCGTTACGGAAAAACGGCTTAACACTCAATTATTCTTCCACCGTTTTCCTACGCTGGCATTATCCAGATCAGGTTCGAGGGTGTAATCTCAGCCAAACGGTTAGTATGGCACCCCTAACGACTTTCTATTTCATGTTTATTTAAGAACTTGTTTAATTCAGTATCTTCAGTCTCTGCCCAATTTTAACACGATCCGATTTTAAATTGTTCCAAACCATAATATCGGAAACAAGCACTCTGTAAATCTTGGCAATTGTCCACAACGATTCGCCGTCCTTAACTTTATGAATTTTATTTGAAACGGAAGATTTCTGTTGCTGAACGTTTCCACTGCCGGATTTGTGAATCACCAATTCTTGCCCAACTTTAATTTTATTCGAGCCGATATTATTCCATAATTTGATATCCTTTACAGAAACATTGTACTGTTCTGCAATTAAGCCGAGTGTTTCACCGCCGCTAACATTGTGAATCATCGTACCGTTATTAGCGGTAACATTTTTTACCGGAACAGTTTCTTTTTTGACTACAACATTATTTTTTGAAGGTGTTGCATCGGAGTAAATTGTTAAGGTTTTTCCGGCAACAACTTTATTTCCACTTAGATTGTTCCAATCTCTAATTTCGGCTGTCGAAACGTTAAACATTTCTGCAATTTCGCCGATTGAATCGCCTTTCTTAATTGTGTATTTAACTATGTTAGATTCGTTACGAGTAGTGTTATCGCCCAAAGATTTTGTGTACTCTTTACCGTAAACAGCAAGTACTTGCCCGGCAGAAATACGGTTCGATTTCAATCCGTTCCATTTCCTCAATTGCTGGGTAGTAATGCCAAACTTTGTGGCAATCTCGCTGATCGTATCGCCTCTTCTAACTTTGTACTTCGTTGTTCTGGGCTGTTGATTGGAAGCAACTTGTGTGGTAGGGGCATTTTTAAGATCGCCGGAGTAGATTACAAGTTTTCTACCTTTGTAGATTTTATTACTCTTTAGGTTATTCCATTCTTTAATTTGATTTACAGTTACGCCGTAACGATTGGCAATGCTCGATAAAGATTCGCCGTTTCTAATTCGATGTTCAATCCATGAATCGCCGGAATTGACAAAAAGTATTTCTCCTTTTTCTCGTTCAGACATGCTTTCAATTTTCGAATAGTAATCAAATTTTTCATCCGGTACATAAACATTGAGCACGTTACCAACTCTCACGCGCGAGGTGTACGGTAAATCATTCCAATTACGGAGATCTGAAACACGTACATCAAAAAGATCGGCAATGTCAATCAAATTATCTTTGCTTTTCACAGTGTACTTAATTGAGGTCATTCCTTCCGGAACAATAAACTCAACTGAATCTTGCGCCATTTCCTGATATAGCTTACTGAATTTATCGGCATCGGTATTGTTTGTCAGTTCTAATTTGTAGGAAGGATTTTGATCGAGCGTGTTCATTTCATCTTCAATTGCTGGAAGCATATCGGTATTAATTGCAAGATCATCAACATTAACAGCCGACGTCGGAATTTTTAATTCCATGCCCGCCGTCAATCTTTTTCTCGTTGAAATATGATTTGTCGATGCGAGCTGGGAAATACTTACATCGTACTTTGAAGCTATCTCGGAAATTGTT
Organism: Ignavibacteriales bacterium; assembly: GCA_016177735.1. GTDB lineage: Bacteria > Bacteroidota > Ignavibacteria > Ignavibacteriales > Melioribacteraceae > DYJK01. The sequence goes on from JACOUS010000039.1 coordinate 136,857, forward strand.
TCGCCGGATTGTACTGTGTGCATCACATATAATGATTTTGCGTCTTCGGGCAAGCTGTCGATATTCTCTACAAACTTATCAAAAGTTTTGGTTGGAACACGCAAAGGATAACCGCCGTTGTAATTTGGCGGAATTGAGTTTTGTGTCAATTCAGGATTTAATTCGCGCAAAAGGTCTGTACTAATACCGGCACATTTTGCAAGTACGTTCAAGTCAATAGCTTCGTTAATATTATGAACCGTAAATTCATGAGGTTTTTCATACTGGATACTTGTAAACCCAAATTTTTCCGGCTGGCTTGCAATCAAAGTAATTGCAATATATTGAGGTACATAATTTTTTGTTTCGCGCGGTAGAAATTGTCTCAATTCCCAAAAATCGCTTGAACCGGCTCTGCGCATTGCTTTACGGACTCTTCCTTCGCCGCTGTTGTAAGCCGCAAGTGCCAAGTACCAATCGCCCAACGAATAATAGAGGTCTCTCAAATGTCTCGCTGCGGCGCGTGTTGCTTTTTCCGGGTCTCTTCTTTCATCAATATGAAAATTTATATCGAGGTCATACAATCTTGCTGTGCCTTTCATGAACTGCCACATACCAACTGCTCTTGCCCACGATCTCGCAGTAGGATTCAGACCGCTTTCGGGCATGCTCAAAAAGATCAATTGCTGCGGTACTTTTTCTTCCGCAAAAGTTTTTGCCATCATCGGAAAATATTTGCCCGATCTCGAAAGCCACAGATTAATATACTTTCTTCCTTTGCCGGTAAAGTATTCAATGTACTGTTCAACAAATCTGTTCACAACAAGCGGAAAATCACCAACAACAACAGTTACACTGTTGATCTTATCATTTTCTACAATCACGGAATCTTCGTTCAAAGCTATATCATCGGGTACACTTTTGTTGATCCATTCTTCAAGCGCACTGATTGATGCATTTTCCGGTAACTCTTCCAAACTATTTACATATTCTTGATAGTCTTCAACTATCGATGTTTCCAATTCTATAAATGCTTCATTCTCTTCAATATCGGGATAATAACTTAACTTGTTGATTGTAGTCATCGCAGATTCATAGTAATTCAGCGCATCGAGTTTAAAACCAAGCTTCTGTTTGTAAAGCGCGTTTACGTAATCACGTCTGGCATTTTCCAACATTTCATTTGCGATTGATTTGGTAGTAATTCGAAGTGTGTCTGGAGTTGATACTTTAGTCGTTTGGGTAGATGAGTTTAACGAACTGCAAGAAGTCCCCAAAAACAAGACTAACATAATAATAGGTAAAAAGAGTACTTTTTTCACACAGACTCCGTTCTTTTGAAATTCGGTTGCAATTTAAGCTCTTATAAAAATTTTGTCAAGCTGACTGTGATATAATTCTAATTGTACATTATAATTAAATAACTTACGATTGAAAAAAGTTGTGTAAAAATTTATCACAAAGGAATATTCGAATGTTTTTTCTTCGGATTTTGGTCAACCTTCGTTTTCAAAAGTTGGAATGAAGCAATTAACCTTTGACGTGTCTCACGCGGTATTATCACTTCATCAATATAGCCGCGCTCGGCGGCAATGTATGGATTTGCAAACTTATCGATGTAACCGGAAAGCAACTCCTCTAATTTGGCAGAATGATCTTTAGCCGAAGAAATTTCTTTTTTGAATACAATTTCAACCGCACCTTTCGGACCCATCACAGCAATTTCTGCGCTGGGCCATGCAAAATTAAAATCACCGCGGATGTGCTTGGAATTCATAACATCATACGCGCCGCCGTATGCTTTGCGTGTAATTACGGTAACTTTGGGAACTGTAGCTTCGCAAAACGCAAATAAAAGTTTTGCGCCGTGCCGGATAATTCCATTCCATTCTTGTTCCGTGCCGGGTAAAAATCCCGGAACATCTTCGAGAACGAGAAGTGGAATATTGAACGCATCACAGAAACGAATGAAGCGTGCACCTTTTACCGATGCATTAATATCCAAGACCCCGGCAAGCACCGAAGGCTGGTTTGCAACAACGCCGACTGAAACTCCGCCGACATTTCCGAATCCGACAATAATATTCTGTGCATAATTCTGATGTACTTCCATGAATTCATTATCATCGAGAAGCAAATGAATTATTTCTTTCATATCGTACGGCTTGTTCGGAGTATCGGGAATGATTGCATCGAGTTTCGGTTCAATAAAATCTTGCTCGAAGTTAAATTCTTTTTCGATCGGACGATCTTTCCAATTCGATGGAAGATATCCGAGAAGTTTCCGGATATTTTCAATCACTTCAACTTCGCTTTCAAATGCGAAGTGTGCAATGCCGCTTTTCGTTGAATGCGTTTCGGCACCGCCGAGTTCTTCAAAACTTACTTCTTCATGTGTAACAGTTTTCACAACGTTTGGTCCGGTAACAAACATATGGCTTGTATTTTTCACCATAAAAACAAAATCGGTAATTGCCGGTGAATAAACCGCACCGCCGGCACACGGACCCATTACTGCGGAAATTTGCGGTACAACCCCCGAAGCCAAAGTGTTTCGCAAAAAGATTTCAGCATAACCGCCGAGGCTTACAACTCCTTCTTGAATTCGAGCACCACCGGAATCATTCAACCCGATGATTGGAATACCGAGTTTCAAAGCGGCATCCATTATTTTACAAATTTTTTCTGCGTGTGCTTCGGATAACGATCCGCCGAACACAGTAAAATCCTGGCTGAACAACGCAACTTGGTTTCCGTTAATCCTTGCAAAACCGGTTACAACACCATCGCCGGGAATTCTTTGTTTATCAATTCCAAAATCAGACGAACGATGTTTGACCATCATATCAACTTCTTGAAAACTACCTTCATCAACGAGCAGCTCTATCCTTTCGCGCGCGGTTAATTTTCCCTTCTCGTGCTGGGCTTTTATTTTTTCTTCACCGCCGCCAAGTTTTGCCGCTTCCCGTAACTTCTCAAGTTTTTCGATTTTTTCTTTCATGGCTCAAATAGAAATATTAAGAAGTTGATTTGATTCGTTCGATTTAAATATCTGTTCCAAATTATTTCTATGTTGAAGAAATTTTTCACTGTTAAAAATATCGAGACTGCGGTCACGCGGAAGTTCTACGTTAACTTTAGTAAAAATTTCTCCGGGATTCTTTTTCATAACATAAATGACATCAGATAAAAACAAAGCTTCGCTGATGTTGCCGCTTGCAAGTAAAAATGCCGTACCGAATTCGTGATTGACTTTTCTTACAAGCTGTAAAATTTCTGCTTTCGTTGTTTCATCCATCTTGTTGAACGGATCATCGAGGCAGATTAATAAAGGCTTGTGCGCGAGTGAACGTGCAAGCGAAATTCTGAACCTGAATCCCAAACTTTTATTGTGCGGATAATGAGTTTCATATCCTTCCAACCCAACAGTATTAATTATTTTTTTAATATCAACAGATTTCTCATCTTCAACCGCGAACAAAACATTTTGAGTCACGTTCAGCCACGGAAATGAGGAAGGTTCGGAAGGGATAAAAATAATTTTGCCGTTATTAATAATTTCGCCGCCGTCAGGTAATTCCAATCCGGAAATTATTTTTAGCAAAGTAGATTTACCGGCTCCGGCTGGAGCGATAATTGAAACTATTTGCGAGCCGCCGATCTCAAAAGAAATTTTTTTGAGAAGGTTAATTTTGTAGCCGGCTCTGTTGTTGTAATCTTTCGATATTTCTTTTATTTGCATCATTGCCAGAAATAAATTTTTTCTCTGATAATTTTATAAACCAAATCACCTAATAAAATTAATAGGCTGATAATTACAGCGATTGAAAAGAGCGCCGAGAAATCGTTATAGTTCAACGCTTGCCGGTAAACTCCGCCGAAACCTTCTGCATTCGAAATGAATTCGTATATCATAATCAAAACCCAAATGTAATAATGGGTTCTCCTCATGTCATCAAAAATTTTTGGCTGAATACTTTTGAACAACACTTTGGAATAAAGTGAGTTACCGGCAACACCAAGATTTTTGGCTGTTAACTTGTAACTTTCGTTTATTCCGCCGCTATATCTGTAAAGCGAAAACGAGAACATGAGAAACGAAACAATTACTGCAAACAAAAATTCAGCTAAGAAAGAATCACCGAACCAAAATGAAAATAGAATTGCAAAAAAGAAAGCCGGGAAGTAGCGGAATATCTTTAGCGATTCGGCGGATTCATTATAAGCGGCAAAAAATTTCATCAGCAGAGGTGCAGCTTTTACAAAAATGAAATACGCGAGTGCCAGCGAAAGATAAATTATAGTGGTTGTTGCCGCAGCAGATTGCAGTAGATTATAATCTTTCCAAACAGCAATTAATGACTCGAACAGCAAATCAGGTTTCGGCAAAATTTTATTTACCGGCAGAACGAATTCAAACAGAACTACATAAACGAAGAGCAGTACAACTGCTAATTTAACTTTGGAGATAATTGATTGATTGTTTGGCAACTTTTCTCCGGCAAATTTTTATCAATTAAAAAACGGGTTATGTAATTTTTCGTAACCGATGCTGCTTTCCGATTCGTGTCCGGGATAAATTTTAACATCATCCGGCAGCGTAAACAATTTTGTTTTTATCGAGTCGATTAATTGATCGTAATCGCCGCCCCACAAATCGGTTCTGCCGATACTCTCTTTAAAAAGAACATCGCCGGTTAAACAAATTTTTTCTTTTTCAAAATAGAGACAAAATTCGCCCGGCGTATGACCGGGTGTAAACAAAAATTTTCCTTCGTGCACGCCGATATTTATCAACATACTTTCCGTAATCAACTCATCCGGTTTCGGCGAAGGATTCATGTGCGTCCCATAAGTTTTCGCTTGCTCTACCATTAAATCAAGCATGAACAAATCTTTTGCCGGCGCCAGAAATTTACAATTATATGTTTCTTTCACAAATGAATTTCCGAAAATATGATCAATATGGCAATGCGTGTTGATCAAAAATTTTACGGAAAGATTATTCTCCAAAATATGCTTCTGCAAAATTCCCCTTTCAACTTGATCGTAGCAGCCCGGATCAATAACTGCCGCCTCTTTCGAAATATCATCGTAGAGCAAATACGTGTTTTCGAGAAAAGGATTGAAGACAATTTTTTTTATCTGAAGCATATCATCTCGAAAAATTTTTTCTCAATCTGCCAAATAATTTTTTCTGATAGCTGCTGAAATTGTCTTTTGTTTCTTCAATCGAATCGCCGCCGAATTTTTCCAAAAATCTTTCGGCAATTGTCCATGCAATCATTGATTCGGCTATTACAGCACAAGCCGGCACAGCAACAAAATCGCTCCGCTCTCTTCGTGCTTGCACTTCTTTCATTGTGGAAAGATCAACCGAACCAATCGGACTCATCAAAGTTGCAATGGGTTTCATTGCTGCGCGGACAATTATCGGCATGCCGGTTGTTATGCCGCCTTCTGTTCCGCCCGCTCTGTTTGTGCGGCGTGTAAATGAATTTTGCCGTATCAAAATTTCATCGTGAACTTCCGAACCGAAATGTTCCGCAAAATCAAAACCGACACCAATCTCAACACCTTTCACAGCATGAATCGACATAACAGCGTGTGCAAGGTCTGCATCAATTTTTGTATCGTAGTGAATGAAACTTCCCAAACCGACCGGCACTCCCGTAACAATAACATAAAATGTTCCGCCGAGCGTGTCCCCTCTTTTCTTCGCTGTCTTTATTTTGCCTATAATTTTTTCTTCATGATTTTTATCAAGCACTCTAACAGAACTTTTATCCGAAAGTGAATTTAATTTTTCTGCGTTATAATTATGCGGCAGTTTGTTCAAAAGAAATTTTCCCGAATAATTTTCTTTGGGATAAATTCCCCCGATGCTTTCGACAAAACTTCCGACATGAATTCCGAACTCAGTCAAAAATTTTCTTGCAACGGAACAAGCGGCAACACGTGCGGCAGTTTCGCGTGCGCTCGAACGGTCAATCGAATTGCGGATATCGTCAAAATTATATTTGGATACGCCGACCAAATCCGCATGACCCGGACGCGGAATGGTTATCTTTTCAATTTTACTTTTGACCGGTTCGGGACTCATAATTTCCGTCCAGTTTTCCCAGTCTTTATTTTTAATCAGCATCGAAATCGGCGAGCCGAGAGTTTTTCCGTGACGCACACCCGATAAAAATTCGGCTTTATCGGTTTCGATTTTCATTCTCATGCCGCGCCCGTAGCCGGCTTGCCTTCTTGCGAGCTGATGATTTATATAATCTTCAGAGATTTTTAAATTGGATGGAACACCGGTAACAATTGTGGTTAAAGCTTTTCCGTGTGATTCGCCTGATGTTAAGAATTCCAGCATTGATTTCCGTTTGATATGATATTTGCAAATATAAAAAAAGCGCTCAAATAGTGAGCGCTTTTATTTTACTTTTTTATCTATCTGTCCCAATTTTTTTCAACATACTTCTGAAAGAACCCCCTTTATATTTTTTCATCTACGTCAAAAAGTTTGGGACAGCCGCAACTTCTTATGATTTTTATTTCGGAATCTCGAGACCGGCGATTCTTGCATTACCATCTTTATCTATTACTTGCAAGAGAACTGCGCCGCCTTTTTTCTTCTCGATAATTATCTCAAGGTCTTTTGCCGATTCAATTTTTTTGCGGTCGGCAGAAACAATTACGATTCCATCCCGCAAACCTTGATTGAAAGCTTTGCCAAATTGTTTTACATCCTTTACGATCACGCCGTTCTCTACATCGTATTCTTTCAATTCTTCTTCGCTCATATCTCTTACCGACATTCCAAGTTCGTTGAAAGAGATTGTCAAGTTATCAACGCTTCTTCCTTTTTTATTTTTCTCGGAAGCTTTGACGGCTGATGTTGCATCATCATCGCGTGCTTTCAGTGTAACGTATCTTTCAATTTCTTTGCCGTCACGGAAGATTGTTAATCTAACATCACTGCCGGCGCGCTTCGATGCAATGTATGATTGCAGTTCGTTGGCTTGGTTAACTTCCTTTTCATCAATCTTCAGGATAACATCACCTTTTTGAATATCTGCTTTTTCAGCGGCACCACCTTTAACAAGTTCTTGAACCAGTACGCCTTTTGGCTCTTTCATACCAATTGCCTTTGCCACTGCGGCATCAACTTCCGAAATACTAACGCCGATGTAACCACGGCTAACTTTTCCGTTTGCAATTAAATCGTTAGCAACAGATTTAGCGAGATTGATCGGAATAGCAAACCCGTAACCGATGTAACGCTGTGTCATTCCGTCTGTTGCAATTGCGGAATTTACGCCGATGACCGCACCGTTCAAATCAACCAGCGCACCGCCGCTGTTGCCGGGATTAATTGCTGCGTCTGTTTGAATAAAATTTTCTACTCCGTAACGATCTTCAATTATATTTATGTTTCTGCTCGTTGCACTAATAATACCGGCGGTAACAGTTGATGCGAGTGATAACGGATTACCGATTGCCATTACCCATTGACCAACTTTTATTTTATCAGAATCACCGAGATATGCAGCCGGAAGATTTTCCGCATCAATTTTTATTACGGCGAGATCCGTCAACGGATCGGTTCCGACTACAGCAGCATCAAATTCGCGCTTATCGTGAAAAGATACGGTTACACTTTTTGCATCTTCAACAACGTGATTGTTTGTTAAAATATATCCGTCTTTAGAAATGATAATTCCGCTTCCGCCGCCTTGTTGTTCGCGCGGAACATCTTCTTTAAATGGGAAGAAGAAATGAAATTGGTCGTCGGGTAATTTATTTTTTACGGAAGCAACTACAGTAATTTGAACGATTGACGGTGTTACGTTTTCTGCAACTCTGACGAATGCATTATTGAAAGCGGCGGCATTTTCATCCAACTGCTGAACCGGCGGATGATCTGCGCCGATATGTATATTTGCCAAACCCGGTCTCACCCATCCGAAACCTGAGACCAGTACGGCACCGAAAACCACTCCGATAATTATAAGAGAGATGGTCCCAAGAACACTTTTACGCATTTTAATTACCTCCTTTAAACTAATTCTAATGATTTTAGTCCTTTGAATTCGTGAATGTTGTATCTCAAAAATTTTTCAAGAAGTTTGATGATTACAACTAAATTTCTTTCTTCGTAAACGATATCGTTTTTTTTAGTGCTTAGACAAAAGAGTAAATTAAAAAGTTCCTTACTTAGTTCGGAATGAATTAGTCTATCTTGCTTGCAGTCTCCACACAATATTCCCGATTCAAAATTATATGCGACCGATAATACATCTGATGTTAATTCTTTTCCGCAAATCGAACAGTGAGTTACCGGAAATTCATAACCGATCTCTTTGATAAAGAACAAAAAATATTTTGCGAAAATCAATTTCGGGTTTTTGGCTCTGTTGTTTATTAACTCAAACGCACGAGCAGTACCAATGTAAAGTCTGTGATTGTTTTCATTTTCTACCGTAAGATTGAGAAGGAGTTCGATAATCGCACTTGCATGCATCATTCTATCGAAATCATCGGAGATGTTCGGGTAATGCTGAAGCAAATCAACCTCGCTGATGATCTGGACTTCCCGTGTTTCTTTTTTGTAGAGAACAATCTGCACGTTGTTCATCACATCAACAAGCATAATTTTTTTTGATTTGCCCGAACGTCCCCCTTTTAATATAGCAGAAATTTTTCCAAAGTCTTCGGTGAATAAGTGAATGATTCTGCTTGTATCGCCGTAATCTAATTTACGCAGAACGATTGCACGTGTTTTTATTAGATCAGACATTATTAAAATTATACGGTGGTTTGTGAACGTCTTTTTCGGTGATGATTGCGGTAATTAATTCATTCGGCGTTACATCAAATGCCGGGCAGTATGCATCGTACTCATCGGAAGTAACTTGTGTTCCGCCGAAATGTGTTAATTCTTTTTTGTCTCTCAATTCTATTTTTATTTCTTTGCCGCTCATGCAATTTTTATCAATTGTTGTTGTCGGCGCCGCAATATAAAATGGAATGTTGTGATGTTTGCAAAGCACGGCAAGGTTGTATGTCCCGATTTTATTTGCTGCGTCACCGTTAACTGCAATTCGGTCCGAACCGGCAATAACGAGATCAACTTTCACCTCTTTCATTAAAACTGCCGCCGTGGAGTCCGTATTAATTGCAAACGGAATTCCAAGTTTGGAAAGTTCCCATGCAGTTAATCGAGAGCCTTGCAAAAGCGGACGGGTTTCATCGGCATATACAAATTCAACAAGATTATTTTCGAAAGCATGCCGCACAACATTCAGCGCAGTTCCATTTCCGCTTGTTGCAAGCGCGCCGGTGTTGCAGTGAGTGAGCACGCGCGATTTCTTTGTAAAAATTTTTAGCCCGTTCAGCGCAATGCCATCACACATTTTTATATCATCGTTATGTAATTCAACAGCTTTCTCAATCAATAATGAATAAAGATTTTCGGAATCCTTGTTTTTTTTAAACACATTTTTGATTTCATTCAGTCCGAAAAAAAGATTTACTGCAGTCGGTCGCGTAGAAAATAATCTTTGAAATGCTTTGTTGAAAATCTCTTCGCAGCCGGTTCTATTATTTTTTAGCGAGAGCGCCAATCCGTATGCAGCAGCAACACCGATAGCCGGAGCGCCGCGAACTTCAAGACGTTCGATTGCAACGGCAATCCGCTCATAATCATCTGTTGAAATGTATTCTTCTTTTAACGGAAGTTTGGTTTGATCTAAAATTATAAGCCTGTCGTCTTTGAATTCAATTGCACTGTACTTATTCATCTTAGCTGAAACTTGATAAATTTCTAAATTCAATGAAGCGGTTGTGAATTTCAAGAAAGCTGAGATTCTCCAAACCTTTGGTGCTGAATTTTTCGACGCAGAAAGAAGCCATTACGCTTCCGTAAATTACTGCACGTTTCAAGTTATCGAAAGAGAAGTCGCGGTTTTTATGTAGGTAACCCGTGAATCCTCCGGCAAAAGCATCACCGGCTCCGGTCGGGTCAAAAATATTTTCCATCGGATAAGCCGGTGCTGAAAAGATTGTGTTGTCTCCAAAGAGCAGCGCACCGTGCTCGCCTTTTTTTATTATCAAGTATTGCGGTCCCATATCCGAAATTATTTTCGCGGCTTTAATCAAGTTCGGTTCTTTCGAAAGCAAGCGCGCTTCGGAATCATTAATCACCAAAACATTAACGCGTTTCAATACTTTCATCAATTCATCGAATGCACCGTTAATCCAAAAATTCATTGTATCGCAAACAGTAAACTTAGCATTATCGAGTTGGTCGAGAACATTCATTTGTAGTGCCGGCGCAATATTTCCGAGAATCACAAAACTGTTCTTCTTGCTCTTTTGGGGAATTACCGGATCAAATTTTTCAAACACGTTCAAGTGAGTGTAAAGAGATTCACGCGCATTGAGATCGTAATGATATCTGCAGCCGTAACGGAATGTTTTTGCACTTTCAACAATTTTCAATCCTTCGAGATCGATATTGTGTTCTTCAAGCATTTTAATATGCTTGTTATCAAAATCATCGCCGACTACACCAACCACACTAATCGGTCCGGTAAAATAGCTTGCGGCAAGTGCAATGTAAGTTGTTGAGCCGCCGAGTGCATTTTCCACTTTATCAAAAGGCGTTTCAATATCATCAAGTCCGATAGAACCAACTACGATAAGTCCCAATTTTTGTTCCTATAATTTTTGTGATTGTATGTTCTAATATAATTAAATCGTTTTTATTTAATTGAACCGGGTATATTTATTTCGAGAAGATTTAGTGTGTTCAATCGGTTGGTAAAATAATCTGCAATTGTTCGAACCGATTCTTTCTGCCCTTTCCATGCAAGCATTTCAATTGCATCACCGGTACTCACCCATTTGTAAGTGGAATGTTCGTGAGACAATACAACGTCATCACCGTTATTAATTTGCGCGGCAAACACCGGCACTAAATTCAGTTCGTCTTTTTGCGGCTCGTAGAAAGAATTAACGTGTGGGACAGTCCAAAATTTTTTTGGTGCTAGCCCGGTTTCTTCTTTTATTTCACGAAGAGCGGTTGCAAAAGCTTTTTCATTTTCGTGAATCGATCCGCTCACCATCTGCCAGAGACCGGGATACAAATTATCGTTATCCGATCTTTTGAGAAGAAGAAATTCGATATCGTTCCCATCCAAACGGAAAAGATGTGCTTCAATTATTTTTGATACTATTTGCATTTTCAGCTCTCAATTCAACTCTCTGATAGAACGCGGATAACGCAGATTCAACGGATTAAATCTGTGCAAATCCGTTTCATCTGTCTAATCTGTGGTCTATCTATTTTCATACTTTTTTCTTTGCCAAATTCTCAAATGCAATTATGAAATACAAGCTTCCCATTCTCAAAAATTCTGTCTACTGACTTCTCCGTAGGAGCCTTCCGGACTGTCTCTTGACTTCTGCTTTTCAAAAGTACGCTCTCGCTTCGGCTTTCATCGTGTGAATTACTCTTCCGCTTCCTTGCAGTCTTCCATCGTAACTGAACGAAGTTTGAATGTAACCGGCGATGCGGTAATCAAAAAAGACACGCCAAAAATAATTTTTACCGATAACATTGCCCCGTGTAATTTCATACGGAATATTTTTTCTTGCTGTGTTTGCCGTTAGTTCGCTCCGTTCGCCTTCGAGCCGCAGTCTTCCCAAATTGGCAATTGAGTATGCAATTTTCAACGTGAAAGAGTTTATGTCAATTATCGTTGGAACGGACGGATAAAAATCTTCGCTTCTTCCGGTTTGAATTTTAAATCCGGTCTCTACATTCTTGACCGGTCTGTAAGAAAATTCGGTCGTCAATTCATTTTTGTTGATTGTTCGTGAACGTCCGCTTGTTGGCGGTGAAACCAGATTATCATTCTGATTGACAAACTCAGTTTGATTATTAATCTCCGTGATCATTTTAAATCTGATTCTGATTCCGCGCTCTCTAAAATATCCTCTCTCCAATCCGGCAGAATATTGGTTCAAACTTTTTTTCTGCAAGTAACGCAAACGAACGGAGAACTCGCTGCTGTTTTGGAAGAAGTGAAAATCATGCTGGAATAATTGTGTGCCGCGGATTGTTGTTGAATCATTGAGAAACTTCGAAAGATTGAGCAGATATATTTGTTTTGTATCCGGCAGTTTACTGTTTTCATCAACACGCCACGAGGTTTCCGTTGAAATTGATCTTACAGCTTTATCCCAAAAACTTTTGCCTTTGATTACTTTGTCCAAATCAATTTTCACACGTGTATTTGTTTTCAAATCGATCACCGGAAAAAGCTGGTCTGTAGGAACGGTAACGAGAATGAATTCGCCATCGTAACTTGTAAGTTGAAATTCATTCTCTTCAGCAATTCCGTTGTCATTCAAATCGCCGAGATAAATATAATTTCCGCTTCCTTTTTCGACTTTCAAAAAGACTTTTTCGAGCCGTGCACTCTGTTCTGTTGCGGCTTGATAATAAAGATCGCCCGAAATAAAATTATTCCACAAGTTGAAACGGCTCTGCGATAAAAACAGAACAGTTTCATTATCTCCGTAGCCGAGCGTTTTAAATTCCTTTGTGATTTCCTTATTTCGAAAAGTGAAACTCAAGCTTGTGGTAAATTCTTTTATCCCTTTGAAGTTTGCTTGAAGATGTTGTGTGTAAGATTTTGATTGCAGTGTCATTTCCTTTTTGAACTGGAAAGACTCTTCTCTGTATGAATAGCCGGCTCTGATATTAAAATTCCCGGCAGAGTACTCCAAGTATGGAGAAGTTTCGAGATAACGGAGACTCGTGGAAAGCAAAGTATCAACATTCAGTTCTTCTTTATTCTCGTATAAAAAATCTACGCCGGGCATGAAAGAACCGAGCGAATAATTTGCTTTGCCGTTCTGTTTATTCCAGTTCGATTTGACATTCAAATTTGTTGTGGCAACGTAATCGATGTTGTAATCGAAATGATAGTCCTGATTTTTTTCGAACTTGATGAGCGAATAAAAACGATCCGAGTGAAACGATTCGCCTTGCTTCAGAAACCCGTATTTGAAATTGAGTGCAAGTTCTTCATTCGGAAATAAATCCAACCCGGCTTCACGCAAAATTTGATCCGGCTTAGTTACCATTGATGAACTGCTCAAATTATAATAACGGCTGAACTCTGCTTCATCGATTCTATCCAGCGGATTATATCTGCTTTGAATGAATCTGTCTTTATAGCTCAACCCGATTTTGCCGAGCGATAAATCTCCAAGTGAAATATTTTTTGGCGTAAGCTCAATTAAAAATTTTCTTGCATAACCAAAGTTGTCCGAGTCATCATTATTCGATAGAAGATTTTGATCACGGCTGCTTCCGGATAATTCCAAATTAATTTTTACTGCATCCGCAATTTTTGTTTGGAAGAAAAAATTCCCTACTTGTTTCAATTCCGGCAACGGCAGATAAACTATCGGCAGATAACTTCCGCCGGCGATTCCGACAAATTTATATTTGCCCAAACTTTCTTTGATGTAATCGCCGCTCCCGCTCCCGACATAGCTGAACGACACATTATAAATTGCTTCTGCCGCACCCGGCGAATAAACATAATACGTGTACGATTGTGAATTGATCACCGTATCAACTTTCGAATATGTGCCGAGAATTTGCCCGAGTGAATCGGGCTCTGCTATTGAAACGCCTGAACGAACTGCGGCACTCCGGTCATCACCGGCATTGCGGAGAATTTCAAGATCGCTTCCGCTAAAACTTGCATCAACCGGATTTTTTTCATCGTCTCCTTCGCGGTAATAACTTATGCCGAATTTAAAATTGTCATCAAGCAGACTTGCAGAATAATTTGCGCCGAAGAAATTCCGTTTAAAATTTTGATCGGTGTATTCGAAATCAACAACCAAACGGCTTGCACTTGTAATTAATCGTTTCGGTGTAAATGTAATTTCGGCATTCGAGTAATCAATTACGTAATCATTATTCTCACCGCGTTTGAGAAGTTCGCCGTCAAAATAAACGCGCTCACTTCCGGCAATAATAATTATCGAACGCTCATTATTTACGCCGTACAATCTGTACGGACCTTGATTGCCATCCTGACCATTGTATTGATTTGTGTTAAATTTTCCTCTCGAGCCGGCAACAGAAATTACTCCTTTGTGATTTTCAAAATTAACTTCTCCTTTCAAACCTTGCAGTTTTCTTGTAATCTGTCCAAACTCGTTTCCTTTTTCTATTAGTTCGTAATCACCAAAAGTACCGGTTGCATTTTTATGTTTGAGTTCGATAAATACTTTGTCGAGTTCATCGAGAGTTTCCGTATTTCCTTCCGGTTGTATCGGAGTGTTTTCATCGGTTAATGCGGCGGTTAGTTCAATATCATCTGAAAGCTTACCTGAAAGTTGAAGCCGCAGACCGCTGTTGAGTTGAAAATCACGGTTAGTGCCGACAGTAAATCCGCGAATTAATGCGCCGCTCTTCTGAATATTTTTTCCGAATATTGATTCGGTTGTAAGTGGTACGGATTCTTCTTTTATGATTTTAACCGTGTCGGGAAATTTATCGCTTACGTCAATTACGAAACTTCTACGTTTGTATTCTTTCTTCAAATCGATTTTGACGCTTTCATAAGTAACAATTAATGTATCAAGCAATGAATAACCGAGCGTGTCCGCAGTATCAGACGGGATTAATAAACTTAGTATTCCTCTTTCGTAGTTGATGTTGTATTGCGTACGATCTAAAATTTCACCTCTCAAAAAAACATGTTCCGAAAAAGGAATAATATTTAACGAAGAGATTTTATACTTATTAGCTGTGTTAATTTGGAAAGTATCGGCAACTGCAGTCCGGTCTGCAGTTTGAGCAATTGCGGAACGGTTTAATGCAAATGAAAAAATTATCACGAGAAATGTTATAATCCGTTTTTTCAACTACACGCTTTTAATTATTCTGTAGAATAAATCTATACCTTCGCTCCTTCTGTTTCAAGTAATGTTTCGGGCTGTGAAAATTATTGGTTGTAGTAAACTGCTTTGTTTTTCCCCGGTGCACTCTGTGTTATTTTTTTGCTCTTGCACGTGCTCATGATCTTGCTCTTATTTTTTAAGTTGATCAAGATTAAGAGCATGAGTAAAAATGAACCGCTTCTATTCGTATCGCAAAGCTTCAATCGGATCCAAGTTTGCGGCTTTATAAGCGGGATAAACTCCAAAAACAATTCCAACAAATGATGTTACGAACAGACCAACAAGAATCCACTCGATTGGAAGTACAACCGAAACGCCGAGTAGAACCGCTACAATATTTCCGCCGATTACACCGAGCAAAATTCCGATGATTCCGCCGAACCAGCTCAAAGAAACAGCCTCGATAATAAATTGCGCGAGAATGTTTTTCTTTTTGGCGCCGATTGCTTTCCGAATCCCGATTTCCCTCGTTCGTTCGGTAACACTTACAAGCATGATATTCATTATTCCAATTCCGGCGGCAAGCAGTGCAATGAATGCAATAACGCCAGCACCGAGTTTAAAATATTTTGTTATATCGTTGAACTGTTCAATCAACTGTTCGTTGGTAACAATTTCAAAATCATTCTCTTTGCCCGGCTCCACTTTGCGTATTTTTCTCATCGCACCGATTACTTCGTCCATCGTTTCTTCGATTAAATCTTTACCCGGCGCCATCACAAAAAAGTATGCGCTTCTTTCCGTACCGAAATGTTTTTGAAAAACCGAGAGCGGCACACAAATAAAATTATCTTGCGAACGCCCCAAAATACTTCCTCTTCTTTCGAACACGCCAATTACCTCAAAAGTGTATTTGTCGATTCGAATTGTCTGCCCGATCGGGTCAATATTCTTGAAAAGTTTATCAACTACATCCGGTCCCAAAACAGCAACGGGTTTTGAATAATCATTATCGGACTTTGAAAAGTTTCTCCCTTCGGAAATTTTCAAATCGAGAGCAATGAAATAGTCAAAATTAGTTCCGGCAAGTGCCACATCGGGATTTGTTTTTTCTCCATTGTATTTAGCAGTTATACTGCCTTTCGACAATCCAATGCCAACAGCCGCCGGCAGTGAAGTCATCTCCCGTAATTTTTCCCCGTCTTTCACGGTTAAATCTTTTCTGTTGCGGTACTGTCGCATCCGGTGAGGTCCGCCCAATTGAATTGCGGGCCATTTCTGTACAACAAAATTATTTGTCCCGATGCTGTTGAAAGTATTTTCCACACTTTTTTGCACCGCACTAATTGCAGTCATTACAATGATGATGGAAAAAAGTCCGACGGCAATTCCGAGCAAAGTAAGAATGGAGCGGAGTTTGCTTCCTCTAATCGAGTTGTAAGCCAATTTAATACTTTCGTAAACTTGCATTACTCGTACCTCAAAGAATCAACCGGGTTTAAACGCGAGGCTTTCCACGCCGGCAAAAATCCTGAAACAACACCGACAATAATTGATATCAACAAAGCAAGTACAACAATATCGAGCGGCATCGCTGTTGGTAAAAATTGGTTTATTATTAAACTTAGCGGAAACGAAATCATCAACCCGATAATTCCGCCAAGCAGACAAATCAAAGCGGATTCAATTAAGAATTGAAAAAGGATTGACCAAGTTTTGGCGCCGATAGCTTTCCTGATTCCGATTTCTTTCGTGCGTTCCGTTACAGAAACAAACATGATGTTCATTATTCCGATTGCACCAACAAATAGCGACAGCGCAGTTATCATTATTCCCGCAATTGCAATCACACCGACAGTTTGATCGTACATTTGCTTAAATGCTTCTTGCTGGTTGACTGCAAAATCATCGGGTTTATTCGGCGGAACTTTGCGGATGATTCTCATCGCAGAAATAATTTCTTGCCGGGCATCTTCAAGTTTTGTTACGTCTCCCACTTTCACGTCAATTCTTAATCTTGCGCGCGCTTCTCCGGCAATTGATTCAAAAGTTTTCAACGGCATAATAATCATTCCATCCAAACTAAATGTGCCGAGAAATCCGCTCCCTTGTTTTTCCATCACGCCTATTACTTTAAAAGGCGCGTTGTTGATTTTAATATCTTTATTGATCGGACTCTCTGCGCCGAAAAGTTCTTTCACAATATCCTGACCGATCATGCAGATTTTTCTTCCGGCACGTACATCCATTCCCGACATGAAGTGACCTTCCGTCAATTCAATTTGACTTGTCTGTTGAAACTCTTCTGTGGTTCCGTAAACTACACTTGATTCAACCGTTTTCTCTTTCCTTTTTACATTCATTCCGAAAGTTGTTTTTGTGGGAGCTATTGCTTCATAAGTTACGATCATTTTTTTAAGCTTCTCGTACTGTTCAAGAGTAATATCTTTTCTGTTTCGATACTGGCTCCAATCGCCCATTGCAAACCACGGAAATTTGCTGACATAGAGGACATCACTGCCGAGAGATGAAATGGAATTAAGAAATGCTTCACGCAAGCCTACTATCGCTGTGGACATCGTTGTAACAGCAACAATCCCGATTATAATGCCCAGCGTTGTTAATACTGAACGAAGCTTATTTGCACGGATAGCCCTTAATGCTATCGATAGTATTTCGAGAAATTCAATAAAGAATAATTTCATAAAAAAACTGTCACATGTTTTTCGAAAAATATGTATTTAAAAACAAAAAAGCCGTTGCCAAAATTAATGACAGCAGTCCAAACGAAAAATTATTTGTTGTTACAACATTTTGAAATATCGTCAGTAAATATACGGCAAACAACACACCGCTTTCCGCATCCCCTCTGTAGAGGGAAATTCTTTCGCTTTTTTATTTTTTCAATAATTGAATTTACCGGGCAAAAGATAGGGTTTGTTAACAAATTTTTTTACACGAAATATTTTTAACAGCGTGACTATTTCCCCTCTTGAGATGGGAAACGAAGAGTTTATCCCGCTGATTTTTGGCGGAAGGGAGTGTTAATAAAACTAAAAATTACTTTCCGGCATCAAGTTCAGATGAGTTCGAACAACACAAAAAATTATTCGTATCGAAGCGCATCTATCGGATCGAGGTTTGCAGCTTTGTATGCCGGATACGTGCCAAAACCTACACCGATTAGTACGCACAAAACAACACCAATGACAACCCAATCCAACGGAATAACAGCGGCGGCATTCAAAAACGAACCGGCAAGATTGCCAACAAGTACACCCAAAAATATTCCGACAAATCCACCGATTAAACTTAGTGTAATTGCCTCGATAATAAATTGAACAAGTATGTTAAACTTTTTAGCGCCGATGGCTTTACGAATACCAATCTCTCGCGTTCGTTCTGTAACGGAAACAAGCATGATATTCATGATACCCACGCCGGCGGCAAGAAGTGCAATTGCGGCAACAACAATTGATCCGATACGCACACCCGAAGTAATATCGTTAATTTGTGTCAGCACAGATTCATTTGAAAATATCGAGAAGTTACTTTCCTCACCCGGTGCAATTTTTCTTATCGTTCTAAAATAACCTTCTGCCAATTCAATCATATCTTGATAAGATTCCTGATCGTGTGACATGATTGTGATATTTATGCTTCGCGATCTTTTCCCGTACATTGATTGAAATGTTGTTAACGGAACAAGGGCAAAATTATCCTGGCTCTGCCCGAAAACATCGCCTTGCGCTTCAAGTACACCGAGAACTTTTAGTTTGTATCCGTCAAGCGTTATAGTCTGTCCCACTGCACTCATATTTGGAAATAATGTTTTTGCAACATCGGGACCTAAAACAATAAATCTTTCGTAACGCTGAACATCTCTATCATTGAATGATCTTCCTTCTTCAACGACCCATTTGTTATTTGGAAAAGCTTCCGGTGTGCACCCGCTTAACGGCACATTCGGATTTGTTTCTTTATTACCGACTTTCAGCTGCTTTCCAAAATTCCATTGCTCTGCGCCTACGTATTTTGCTTCAACAAGTTTGTCCTTCAGTTTATAGTACTCTTCCAATGTAATATCGGGACGGTTTCTGAATCTTGCACCGGCGCCGGGTCCACCGGTTTGTACAGCGGGCCATTTCTGAATTTGAAACGTATTCTGCCCGAGCATCGAAGTTCCTTTTTCAATACTTGTTTGCAGCATCTCGACAACTGTGCTTATTGCAATTATTGAAAAAATACCGACAACAATTCCAACAATAGTAAGTATTGATCTTAATTTATTAGTACGTAACGAAGCCAAAGCTACTTTAATGATTTCTAATATTTGCATTATTCATTCCTCATTTTTTCTTATTGTGGAATTACTCGTAACGTAATGCTTCAACGGGATCTAATTTTGCGGCAGTGTATGCCGGCGCAAATCCGGAGATTACACCGGTCGCAATCGAAATAACTATTGCAAGCACAACAGAATCAACTTGAACGGAAGTCGGCAGAAATTGATTTACTACCATGCTTAAAATTACTGCCATTATAAGTCCTACTATTCCTCCGAATAAACAAATTATTGCAGACTCTGTTATAAACTGTCCTAAAATTGTTCTTCGTTTGGCGCCGATTGCTTTTCTAATTCCGATCTCTTTTGTTCTCTCTTTTACTGAAACGAACATGATGTTCATAATTCCTACCGCACCGACAAACAAAGAAAGACCGGTAATGAACAATCCGGCAATTTGAATAACGCCTACCGTTTCGTTAATTGTGTTTAATAATCCTTCTTGCTGATTAATCGAAAAATCGTTCGCCTCGTTGTATTTCAAACCTCTCACTCTTCTCATAATTCCGATTGCTTCTTCTTTTGTAGCCTCAACCATCTGGCTGTTACGTGCTCTAATATTGATTGTTACGCTTCTGAACCATTCACTATGAAAATATTTGAACACGTTTTGGATGGGAGTGAAAACCTGTTTATCGGGATTGAAATTTCCCATCACCCAGCTTCCTTGTTCGGAAAGCACGCCGACAACTTTGAATTTGTGTCCCTTTATTTTCACATCCTGATTAATAGCATTTCCGTTTGGAAAAAGATTTTTTGCAACTTCGAAACCGAGAACGGCAACTTGTCTTCCGCCGCTGCTTTCAAGTTCATTAAAAAATCTTCCCTCATCAAAACTAAGGTTAGTTGTGTTAATATATTCTTCGTTCGTGCCTTGAATAATAATCGATTCAACGTTGTGGTCTTTGTGCTTAACAGTTTGATTCGACCACACAGTAGGTGCAGCTGCGAGCGGTAATTGCGCAAGCTCTTTATATTTTTCAAAGTCTTCGAGATTAAGATTTTTTCTGTTGCGAAGTTCCCACCACGGCGTATCGTTGTTGAACCATTCCCATTTATCGATGTAAAGATTATCCGAGCCGAGAGAAGAAACACCCTTTTGAAAAGCATTATCAATTCCTTTTATTGCAGTTGACATCAACACAACGGCAGTAATTCCGATTACGATGCCGAATATTGTCAGCGCCGACCTTACCTTATTTGCTCTTATTGCTCTTAAAGAAATGAGCAGTCCCTCTTTCAACTCGAATAAAAATGTGTTCACCGTGTTCACCTTTATAATTTTGATGATCCGTTCTTTTGCGGAATATATCTGTTGGATACATTTTCATCGTTCTCGATCATGCCGTCTCTAATTCTAATTATTCTTTCGGCATGTTCTGCAATATATTCTTCGTGGGTAACCAGAATGATTGTGTTGCCGAGTCCGTAAATTTCGTTGAAGAGCGCCATAATATCTTCGCCGGTTTTTGTATCGAGGTTGCCGGTGGGTTCATCTGCTAAAATAATTGCGGGCGAAGTAACAAGTGCGCGAGCTATTGCAACTCTTTGTCTTTGTCCGCCGGAAAGTTCATTCGGTCTGTGATGGATGCGGTCTGAAAGCCCTACATGTTCAAGTGCTTCTCTCGCCTTATCTTTTCTTTCATGCGAAGGAATGCCGGCATAAATAAGCGGCAGTTCAACATTGTGCAATGCATCGGATCTCGGCAGAAGATTAAATGTTTGGAACACAAACCCGATTTCTTTGTTGCGGATATTTGCAAGTTCGTTATCGTTCATCTGACTAACATTAACGCTCTTGAAATTGTAGATACCGTGAGTAGGCGTATCCAAACATCCGAGAATATTCATCAACGTAGATTTCCCCGAACCCGAAGGACCCATTATTGCAACGTATTCTCCTTTGTGGATATCAAGCGAAACATCCCGGAGTGCATGAACTTCTTCGCTGCCCACCTGATAAATCTTTGCAATATGTTCGATGTTAATTATGTTCATGTTATTTTCCGTTTTCAATTTTTTATTGATTGGATTCTTCAGATGCTTTCTTTTTTGCCGGTGCGGTAGAAACAGTTTTTCCGTTTTCAAGTTCTTTCGATATTGCTCTGTACGGACCGTTCACAACATTTTCGTTTCCTTTCAAGCCGTTCTGAATTTCAATGTAAGTATCGTCGCTAATGCCGGTTTTAACTTCGAGCATTTTTGCAATATTGTTTTCAACAACAAACACAACTTCTTTCGGCTTATTTGTTTTGTTGTTTTTTGGTTTCGGTGCGGCTTCCTCACCTTCGCCTTCGCTCATTGGTTTTATCTCGGCAACACGTGCTGTTACGCTTTGAATTGGGACGGATAATACATTTTGTTTTGTTTCTGTTTGAATATCCGAATCGCACGACATACCGGGACGAACTTTATCGCCGGGATTTAAAAGCCTGATCTCTACTTCAAAATTTACAACTTCGTCTTGCGTTCCGAGTCCGGATGTTACGGCACTGTTTCCGATTTGAGTTACAACTCCGTTAAAATTCTGTTCACCGAATGCATCAATTTGAATTTTAGCGGTATCGCCTATCGAAACCATAACAACATCGTTTTCATCAACGTTAACCGTAGCTTCCATCTGGCTTAAATCTGCAACTGTTAACAAATCTGTACCTTGAAAAGCACTTCCAATAACTCGTTCGCCCAATTCAACATTTAGCTTGCTGATTGTTCCGTTCATCGGTGAATAAATGTATGTTCTATTCAATGTTTCGTTAGATTCTTTCAATGCGGCTTCGGATTGAGCAACGATAGATTTTTGCGATTCATAATTTCCGAGTGTCTGCAGATAATTTGATTTCGCATTTTCAATTTCAGAATCACTTGCCAATCCTTTTTCGAAAAGACCTTTAACGCGCTTGTATTCTGCCTCAACTTTATCGAGAGCGGCTTTGGTAGAATTTAAACTCGCCTTCGACTGACCGAGCCGGGCTTCAGCACTTGTCTTTTGTGCTTCGTAAATATCCGGTTTGATTCTCAACAGCAACTGTCCCTTTCTAACAGCGTCTCCTTCTCTAATTAACAACGCAACAATTTCTCCGGTAGCTTCTGCAGTTATTTTAACTTCAAAAACCGGGTTGATTTTTCCGGTAGCAGAAACAACTTGTGTAATAGTACGGCGGGTAACCTTTTCAGTTTGCACTGAAATAATTTCTTCTTTGCTTCCGCCAAGAATAACAAGCAGAATAACTGCAACAACAAGTACACCCAAGCCGCCGAATATGAAGAGTTTCTTTTTCGATTTCTTTTTACCGTTAGCCATTTTATATAACTCCTTGAAGTGTTTATTCAAATTTTTTGTACTCTAATTTGCCGAGTACGTTGTTCAACTTATCACGCTTCGTATAGAAATCATAAAGCGCATTTATTTTGTTTCGCAATGCATCGGTGTAATCTCTATCAGCTTGCAGTATGTCCAGAATTGTTCCCGAACCGAGATTGTATCTTTCTTGATTTATCTTTCTTGTTTCTTCTGCTGCAGTTACATTTTTAGATGCAACTTCAAGACTTTTTTTAGCAGCAACGAGATCGAGATAACCTTGTTTTACTTCTATCTTCACCAAACGTTCGAGAGCCAATAAATCTTCTTGTGCATTTTTCAAATTCACTTGTGCAAGTTCTATTTGATTTTCCGTTGACCAGTTTGAAAAAATAGGAAGATTAAGAGTTAGACTGATGCTCAAAACTTTTCTATCAAACAGATTTTCGGGTTTGGTAGCATTTGAATAATATGAATAATTACCGGTGAGGTTCGGCAGAAGCCCTGAGCGGGCAATTGTTAAACCGCTCTTTGCAGAGCTGACTGTCAACTGCTGACTTTTGAAATCGAATCTGTTATCGAGCGCAGCATTTACCATCGCACGCATATCATCAAATTCTTTTAAATAACTTTCTGTATCCGGTGAACCTTGCGAAGCGTACGGATCAACTAAAATATATTCTTCGAGAACATCGAGACCGAGATAATTTAAAAGATTGCTCAAAGAAGTTTGGTAATCGTTCTGTGCTTGAATTAAAAGAAGTTCCGCATTACCAAGCTGAACTTGCGCAGTATAAACATCTGCTTTTGCAACCGAACCAAGTCTATTTCTTTCCTGAACAGTTTCATAAAATTTTTGATAATACTTCACATTATCTTCACGTACTCTCTGCAGTTCACCGGCATTTAATACTTGATAGAAATAATTCGTTGCATCGTAAACAACATCCTGTTTTTTCTTTTCGATACTGTATTCAACAGATTTAAGATTATCTTGTTTTTGGGATATGTTGGCAATATTTGCTAAGCCGTCAAATAAAGTCACGTTTCCACCAAGACCCAGTGAGTAAGAACGGCTGTCAACTTCAGATGCTTCAACTAAAACTTCATTTCCAAAAAAATCTCTCTGAGTTCCGCCAATATCATTAACTCTTTGCCAGCTCCACTGCCCTTGTCCGGCGAAAGTAGGAATCAATTCGCCGTAAGCATTCTTTAGCTGAGACTTACTGCTTGAAAGATTATTCTTTGTTTTGATTAATGATGTGTTTCTTTGAAGTGCAATTGAGACTGCTTCATCTAATGTTATTTTTTTTTGTGCCAACAGCGGCATTGCCATTACAAACATTAATAATGCAGCGATAATCTTTTTCATCATCTGCTCCTTTTGGGATATTACAATTAAATTTTCTGTTAATTAGGACGTAGCTATGAAATAAAAAGTTACAAAAAAAATTTATTGCCAATAATTTTATTTACCCTCTGGCAGAAACGAATCTTTGATCTTCAAAAAATATTCGTATGCTTCTTCGTAATTGTTTGCAATCTTGCCGTCGAGTATTGCTTCCTCGACCGCCGTTTTAATTTCGCCTACAAGTTTGGAAGGCGGGATATTGCAGACTTTCATTATTTCGTCTCCGCGAACCGGCGATTGGAATTCTCGCAGCTTGTCTCTCTCTTTTACATCGTGAACTTTCGCCATAACTATTTCATAGTTTTCAAGATATCTGCTGACTTTGTTTGGGTTCTTACTTGTGATATCCGCGCGGCATAAAGTAATTAGATCATCAAGATCCTCTCCGGCAGAAACAATTAATCTTCTAATTGCCGAGTCTGTCACCTGCTCATCAACTAAAGCAATTGGTCGCAAATGAAGCCGGATTAATTTTTCGATGTAATCCAATTGAGTGAAAGGAAGCCGCATCCGCTCAAAAATTTTTTTCATCATACGCGCGCCGAGTTCTTCATGCCCGTGGAAAGTCCAGCCGGTTCCTTCAACAAATTTTTTAGTTGGCGGTTTTGCAATATCGTGAACGAGCGCCGCAAATCTGAGCCACAAATTTTCATCCACTGCTGCAACGTTATCGACAACAATGCATGTATGATAAAAAACATCTTTGTGATGATATTCTTTTCTTTGTTCAACCCCGCCCATCGCATCGATTTCCGGGAAAACAGTTTTCATCACGCCGTTCTCGTACAGCAGTTTTAAACCGGTTGACGGTTTTGGCGAGCCAAGTATTTTTAAAAACTCATCCGTTATTCTTTCTTGCGAAACAATTTTTAAGCGTTCAGCCATTTTGCTTGCGGCATTCAAAGTGTGCTGATCAATTTCAAAACCAAGCTGCGAAACAAACCTGAATGCGCGCATAATTCTTAGCGGATCGTCGTCAAAAGTTTTTTCGGGATCTAGCGGAGTGCGGATTAATTTATCTTCGATATCTTTCACTCCGTTGAATTTATCGATCAGCTTTCCAAAATCTTTCTTGTTCAACGAGACGGCGAGAGTGTTAACCGTAAAATCACGTCTGCAGATGTCGTCTTCCAAAGTGCCCGGCTCTACTTTCGGGTTTCTGCTTTTTCTCGAATAGGATTCTTTCCGCGCACCGACAAACTCAAGCGACAGATCCTGATGTTTGAAATGCGCCGTTCCAAAATTTTTATAAACCACTATTTCCGGGATTCCGAGTTGTTCGGCAAATTCTTTTGCAAATGCCGGACCATCACCGACGATTAAAAAATCCATTTCATCACGAGCGCGGTTTAAAATTATATCGCGTACATAGCCGCCGACTAAAAAAAATTCTTCGCCTCGCTTCTCCGCTATGTTTGATGCAACTTCAATGAAACTATATTTATTAAGATGTTCGATAAAATTTATCATTGGTATTTGAAACGGGATTTAACTTCTGTGGAAAAATTATACAGCCAGTTAGCTAATCTTAAATTTTCTACAACTGCATGCGAAAGATAATTTATTTCATTCTTATTTATTGATTTAACTGCAAGTTGTTTTGCAGACTCATAATCTCCGATAGTCATTGCAGCAAATGAAAGTTTGTATGCGGCGTAGCCGGAATATAAATTAGTCACAATAACAGCATCTTTAATTTGTCCGATTATTTTTTCTAGTTCTTCGCGGCTTTCACACAGATCCAAAATCGTTGGAATGGCAAAGTAGTTGACGGAAGCGCGGTTTTGCCTGACCAGCATATTTAACTTTCTCTTTCGCGTTTCGTTCAAATAGTGTTTCAAAGAATCGACACTTAACGATGCAAACATTTTTCTGATTTGCACTTGATTAGTATATGCAATCGACGAATTCTGCAATAACAACGAATCATACATTTCCTCTGCTTCATTAAATTTATTAACACTTGCGTATGCATCGCCAAGCAGAAGCTCCAAGTTGAATATGTACGGAGTCACCTTAAAATTATTTATCTCTCTTGCGAGCAGTTTTTCTGCATCGATATTTTTCTTTTGATTCGCCAAAGTAAACTGCAAACCAAAGAGCGAAGCATACGACTTAGAGTATTCGTAAACTTTTTCGAACAATTCACCGGCACGTGTAAAATCTTTCCGGTTATAAAATTTCCAAGCTTTTTTTGTTTCACTTGCGGCTGTTCTCGGACAGAATTTTTTGAATACGGGCACTCCTCCAAAATATAACCGAGCAGTGTATTTATTGGAATCAATTTTCACGGAATCGAGGCGTGAATAAAAATCATTTTCCAACTCCCGTAAATCTTTGCCGAATATTTTTTTTGTATCTGAATCCGTATAAAATGATTTTACTTTTTCGATGCCATATTCATTTATCAAATAGTTAAAAAACGCTCCGGAAAAAACATACGAGAGAGAAGACACCGAACCGAAAAAGTTTAATCCCGAAAAGAGTTCTGTAATTTTTATTTTTTTGCCGGAATCAACAGCGAGTTTGCAAATGTAATCTACAGTGTAAGAATCAAAATCATTTTCAACAGCCATCGCAAGTCCTTCAATTTTAGCCGGATTAAAATTGTCCGCAACTTTTAACGGCGTTGTTCCAAACTTAGCAGAGAGAACATGAACTATCTCGTGTTTGAGTGTTTCATAAATCGAATTGTAATTAAGATAAATATGATTGAGCCACGGTTTGGCAACATCTGCTTTGCCGGCGCCGAATAAATTTCTTTTCTGATCTTCATTCTCAAAAATGTATGAAGAAATTTTAGAATCACTCTTCTCTTTTAACTGTTCGGCAATATATTCGTAATAGTATTCGTGCAGAAGTGCAATGAATTCTATATTCTTATTATCATAATTACCGGAATAGAAAATTTTAAAATGTTCCGTCTCCAAATGTTTGTTTAGCGCATTGTTAAGCTGCCCTTCAGTTGTAGAGTATCCAAGGAAAGGTTTCAAAAAGATGAAAATTAATACCGAAAAGGCGATTGCGATTATTGCTTTTGTCTTATTCAGAATCTTTCTGTAGTACAACTCATTCACTATTACGATGATCATAAAAAACAGAAGATTGTAAAAACGGTACGAGATTAATTTGAAGTCAACGCTGATATCCTCATCGTAAATGGTGCCGGGGAAAAAGCCGAAGATCGGATTGTAGAAATAAACTTGCGGATTAAGATAAAATTCGACCAGCGGTAACAAAAGTATCAACAGAAATATTATTACGGTGATGAAGTAGAAAAATCTTTTTGAATATAATCTTATTGTAACGCCGGTTATGAAACCGAAAAGTGCGGACGGCAAAGTAATTGTAAGATAAAACTTAAATCCATCACAAAGCGGGCAGTTACTTTGAAGAAGTGTCGAACCAATGCCGATTAAAAGCGGCAGAAAAATAAATGCAGAAAAAAATTTCAGTGATTCTTTGAGCACAGATAATAGAAGAAAGTTTGATAGCTCACCGGGCTGCGAATACTTAACTCCGGCAAGTGCAAAAATTAAGAACAGAATTATGCCGTTGACAGCACAGAATTCGTAACTTAAAATTTGGGTAAGCGGAAGCCGCGTTAAGAACAAATTAACTATTACAAGTATGAGAGTTAAAAATGTTTGCAGCTTATAACGAACTAAAATCAAATTAAAATTCCGAGGTTGTTACTCTTTGGATATCGGCGCCCAATGTTTTTAGCTTCTCTTCAATTTTTTGATAACCTCTGTCCAGATGGTAAATTCTCAAAACTTCGGTAATGCCTTCGGCGGCTAATCCGGCGAGAACCAAACAAGCACTCGCTCTCAAATCGGTGGACATCACCTTTGCTCCTTTCAGCCCTTTAACGCCTTTAACAATAGCGCTGTTGTTCACAACTTCTATGTTCGCACCGAGCCGGATCAATTCCGGCACATGATTGAATCTATCATGATAAATTGCATCGGTCACTTTTGAAGTACCTTCTGCAAGCGACATGTATGCAATCCACTGAGCTTGCATATCGGTTGGAAATCCCGGATAAACCGAAGTAGTCACGTCAACACTATCGGGGCAAAGATTTTCTGCATCCGCAATGATTTTATCATTCTGGTTAAATAACTTAACACCGCTCATTTCAATTTTATTGAGCAATGAATCGAGATGCTCGGTTTTAACATTGTCCAGTTCAATTTTACTTTGGGTAATTGCAGCGGCAATAAGAAGAGTTCCGGCTTCAATTCTATCGGGAATGTTCTCAATATCGCAAGCAGTCAATTCATCGACACCCTCTATTTCAATTGTTGTAGTGCCAATGCCGTCAATTTTTGCTCCCATCTTTACAAGATCATCAGCAAGAAGTGTAATCTCCGGCTCGATTGCTGCGTTGGTAATTAATGTAGTCCCTTTTGCAAGAACCGCTGCCATTAAAGCATTGCCGGTCGCACCAACCGACGAAACATCAAAATTAATTTTACCACCGATAAGCTTCGATGCTTTTGCAA
Organism: Ignavibacteriales bacterium; assembly: GCA_016177735.1. Taxonomy (GTDB): domain Bacteria; phylum Bacteroidota; class Ignavibacteria; order Ignavibacteriales; family Melioribacteraceae; genus DYJK01. The sequence goes on from JACOUS010000039.1 coordinate 165,332, forward strand.
CAATATATCCTTCATCCAAATCAACAACAGCACCGAGTTTTTTCATCGCTTCAAGATGCAGATTAATTGGTCGCGGTCCCCATGCACATCCGCCGGGCAATGATACTTTTGCATATCCGTACCTCGCCAATAACGGACCCAAAACGTAAACCGATGCACGCATTTTTTTTACGTGTTCGTACGGCGCTTCTTGGCTAACAATTTTTTTCGTATTTAATCTTAACGTATGATTTTTAAATTCGGTTTCAACTCCGATATGAGAAAGGAGTTTGATCATCGTATAAATATCATTTACTTCGGGCGTATTATAAATTACATTTTCGCCGGTATTGAGAAGTGTTGCCGGCATCAAAGCCAACGAAGAATTCTTCGCCCCGCTTACGCTAACTTTACCGCTAAGTTTTTTACCGCCGTGAATTATAAACTTGTCCACAAAAAACCTCTATTGAATTTTGAACATCATTCCGTTAACACCTACCATGTAAAGATGTCCGTCCGGATTTAATGCAACATCATTCATGTTGGAAAACAATTGTGTATCAACCAAATTCCATGTTTCGCCGTTATCCTTGCTTAGCATTATAGTACCTCTGTTGCCGATCAGCACTGCATATCTTTCCGAAATAAATAAAACTCTCTGCAATCCGCCGATATCAGTTATTTTAGTTTCTTCCCAATGCTGCCCGTGATTTGTTGAGCGCAATATCGTTCCGTCTCCGCCTACTATCAAACCGTAACCTTGTTTTGTAAAATCAATCGACTTTAAATAATTATCTACGGAATGATCATCTTTTTTATACCACGATTCACCGGCGTTTGTCGTTTCCAAAATCATTCCGTCCCAGCCGACTGCAAAACCATGTTTGGAATCGATGAAAGACAGATCGAACACCAATTCATTTGTGTTAGATGAAGTCTTCTTCCAATTAATTCCGCCATTGCTGGTCTTAAGGATCAAACCTTTACTGCCGGTTATAAATCCGGTTTCGTCATTAATAAATTTCACTCTGAAAAGAGTGTAACCTTGCGTAACCGGAACTAATTGAAGCGAATCCAAATTATTCTGGCTGTAATAAACAGTTGATGAATCCCCGATGATAATTGCTTTTCCGTTCGGCAGACAATAAATATCGCTGAAATTAATTTCTCTGTTAAATACTTTTTGATTCCACGTCAAGCCGCCGTCATTCGAAGTTATTATCGTACCGGAATCGCCAACTGCGGCGGCAAATTTTGTATCTGCAAAATAGATCGCATTAAGATTGTACAACGCTTTGGAATCAACTTTGCTGATGGCAGTAAACTTAAATTTGTTGTCTTCCGAGGAAAACAATGATTGTATGCTGAATTTCTTTAATTGATCGAGTTTGTTGCTCTTTATCAAAACATCTACTTGTGTGTAAACAAAGTACGATAGCACAATCAGCAAAATGAAAAAAGCCGCGAATGCCAAAACAGAAAACGTTTTATATGTTTTGGATTTTTCTTGTGTCTTTTCGAAATAGCTTGTATAAAGTTTTGAAACATTTTTATCCAACTCATGAATATCATTTAGCATCTCTTCGCAAGATGAGTAGCGCGCCAGAGGATTTTTTTCGAGTGCTTTCATTACAACTTTATCAACTTGTTCGGGCAAGCCGGTAAGCTTGGTAGAAATTCTCGGTGCAGTCTTTTTGAGGTGACTGTCCATTACTTCGTATTCACTCGGAAAATCAAAAGGCGGGGTACCAACTATCATCTCGTAAGTTGTGCAGCCGATAGAATAAATATCGCTCCGGTTTGTAACATCATCGCTTCGGATTTGTTCGGGACTCATATAAAAAACCGTTCCCATTTTAGACCCGGTTTTTGTCATTCCTTTATTATCGTAAAGCGACTTCGAAATTCCGAAGTCCATTATTTTGGTAATACCTTCCTTGTTAAGAATTATGTTGGAAGGTTTGATATCTCTATGAACAAATCCTTTCGTATGTGCGTAACCCAGCCCAAGCAAAGCTTGTTTTAAAATATAGATAACATCGTAGAGGTTAAATCTTCCTTGCCGTTGAATAACTTTTTCGAGACTCTCCCCTTCAACATATTCCATAACAATTCCGAGAAGATCGCCGTACTCAATAAATCCATAAACTGTAACAATGTTAGGGTGGGAAAGTTTTGCCTGGTTTTTTGCTTCCCTCTTAAAACGCTCGATGAATCTTTCGCGGTCGTAACTTTGTGAATTCAACAATTTTATTGCAACGTACCGGTCAAGTTTGGTATCGTAAGCTTTGTAAACAATACCCATTCCGCCTTTGCCGAGTACGGAGACAACTCTGTAGTTGTCGATAAGTTTGCCGATCAAATTTTCCATCAGTAAGGTTAAAATTTTTTATGAACAATATATGAAAACTTCGCAAAAGTTGATTAGCGGGCAACTAATTTATCTTGGTTGTTGTTACGAGAATAACTCTGCCATCTATTTTTGATATTTCTGAACATTTAGCTAATTTTGCAAGCCATTTGCGAAAGTGGCGGAATTGGCAGACGCGCTAGACTTAGGATCTAGTACCCAAAAGGTGTGGGGGTTCGAGTCCCCCCTTTCGCACTATTTAATTAATTAAAAAGTCAGAGGTATTTTTTGGAAGTTAAAGTAAATCAACTCTCGGATGCGGTTCATGAAGTAGAAGTCAGTCTCACCTACGAAGAAATCCAGCCGGAAATTGCAGAAGCCTACAACGAAGAAAGAAAAAACATCGAAATCGATGGTTTTAGAAAAGGCAAAATACCGATGCCGATGCTAAAAAAACTTTTCGGCGAAGCGATTGAATATAAAGCCAGCGAAAAAATTGCTACAAAGAAATTTTGGGATGTCGTTGAACAAGAAAATCTAAAACCTATTTCAACACCTCAGTTAACAGATATTGATTTTCAGATCGGCTCAAAGCTTTTCTTCAAAGTAAAATTTGAAGTTAAACCCAAATTAGAACTAAGAAATTATACCAATCTCGAAATTGAAAAACCAGTCTTCAAAGTAAAAGAAGAAGAGGTAGAAAAAGAAATTGATTATTTGTTAAAGCCCTATAAAAAGTTTGAAGCCGCAGAAACAATTGAAAACAAAGACTCCCGCATCACTGTGAATCTTCAAAAAATGGATGACCAAGGCTTGCCGGTAATTGGACAGCGCAGCGAAAATATGCTTATCGATTTGAGCGATGAAAGAGTTAACCAGCAGATTATTGATAACGCACAAGGTAAAAAAGTTGATGAAACATTCCCATTTACATTCGTTGATGAACATTACCACGGCGAAGAATTACACCGCGAAGAATTCCGGTACGAAGCACAAATAACAAAAATCGAAAAAATAGTCGAGCCGGAAATAAATGAAGAACTTCTAAAAAAAGTTTCCAGCAACAAAGCGGCAACTTTAGATGAGTTGAAAGAACTTCTTCGTAAAAATTTTATCGAATATTACAGCAAACAATCCGATGAAATTTTCACCAACAGTTTGTTAAACGAGATAGTAAAGAATAATGACTTTACACCGCCTCCGGGTTTTGTAGAATCTGTTCACAAACATTTGGTTGATGCCGAAAGAGAAAACGCTAAAAGATATAAATCGCCGCACTTTGACGAGCATGCTGTTGCTGAATATTACAAACCACGCGCCGAATGGAATGCAAAGTGGCAGATTATTTTAGAAAACCTTGCTGCCAAAGAGCAAATTAAAGTAGAAGATTCCGAATTGGAAGAAACAGCAAAACAAGAATCAGAAAAGACCGGCATTTCTGTTGAGAAGCTTGTAAAATTCTATAAAGATACAAACCGCACAGAAGCATTACTCGAAGAAAAAGTTGTAAAGTTTTTAAAAGAAAACAGCAAAGCAAAAGAAGTTGATGCAGACGAAAAATTAAAAGAGAAAAAGGAAAAATAAAATGGACCGAAAAATTCTTTCGTATGCCGAATACTTGAACAGACCTGAAATTTATAACCAGCTCGTTCCATACGTCATCGAGCAAACCGGGCGCGGAGAACGCGGCATGGATATTTTTTCACGCCTACTTCGTGAAAGAATCATTTTCCTCGGTACTGCAGTCGATGACCACATCGCAAGTTTAATCATTGCCCAGCTTCTTTTTCTTGAAGCAGAAGATCCTGAAAAAGATATTTATTTATATATCAACTCGCCGGGCGGAAGTGTTTCTGCCGGACTGGCAATTTACGACACGATGAGGTATATCAAATCAAAGGTCTCTACCATTTGTGTTGGATTAGCTGCAAGTATGGGCGCCGTTTTGCTAACCGGCGGAGAACCGAAAAAACGTTCCGCACTTCCTCATGCAAAAATTATGATTCATCAGCCGTGGGTCGGCGGATTGCAAGGGCAGACAACCGATATTGAAATCCATGCAAAAGAAATGATTAAAACACGCGATACCATTTACAAAATTCTTTCCGACCACTCCGGTAAGCCGTATGAGCAAATTGCAAAGGACTGCGATAGAGATTATTTCATGACTTCGGAAGAAGCCAAAAATTATAACCTGATTGACAATATCCTCGTGCATAGGTTATCACCAACCTCCGAAAACAATAAAGAAAAAAAATAAATGTTCTTTGATTTAAAGGGGCTTCAATTGCCCCTTTTTTATTTAATCTGTTACTACGATGAATAATCACTTTAACCGCTGCCATTTTCTTTCATCAATTTTTCAGGTGAAGCTATGAATACTCTCAAGCTGTTTCTTCTTTCCCTTTTTGTAACCGCTTTCCAAATCCATTCTCAAGACAAATTATTAACCGTTGAAGACATAATTCTGAACGCTAATACAAAATTGGCACCGGCGAATCTCAAGCAATTGGACTGGATACCGAACACAAACAATTTTGCATGGATTGAAGGGAGCGGAGAAAAATCTGCACTCGTGAAATCAAATCCGCAATTAAAACAAACAGATACTCTGGTTACACTTGGTGTATTAAATGACTTTTTGGAAAAAGCTTCAAGCAAAAAATTGATAAATTTCCCTCTCCTTTCGTGGATGAACGAAAACGTTGTTTCTTTTTGGAAAGACAATTCGTTTTATTCATTTGATCTGAAATACAAAAAATTAACTACCGCTGCTTCCGCAGATGATAATGCAGAGAACTTAACACCAGCACCGAATAATAAATTTATTGCGTTCACAAAAGCGAATAATTTATTCGCAAATGTTGACGGTAAAATTATTCAGATTACTTTGGACGCTGATACAAACATTGTGAACGGACAAGCGGTACATCGAAATGAATTTGGAATCGAGAGCGGAATTTTCTGGTCGCCAAATTCAAATTATATTGCTTTCTATAGGATGGATCAAACGATGGTAACCGATTACCCGCTTGTTGAAATTCAGTACACACCGGCTCGATTAAAAAATATTAAATACCCGATGGCTGGGCAAAACAGCCATCATGTTACAATCGGTATTTATGAAATAAAAACCGGCAATACAATTTGGCTGAAAACCGGCGAGCCGCTCGATCAATATTTAACAAATTTGTGCTGGTCGCCCGATGAAAAATATTTTTACGCTGCACATTTGAACCGCGATCAAAACCATCTGCAAATGAAAAAATATAATGCGGCAAACGGAGAACTCGTAAAAATTCTTTTTGAAGAAAGCGACAATGAATATGTTGAACCGTTAAACACGCCGATCTTTTTGCCAAAATCGAACGATAAATTTTTATGGTTCTCTCAAAGAAGCGGTTACAATCATCTTTATCTTTATGATACCGAAGGAAATTTGATTAAACAAATTACACAAGGCAATTGGGTTGTTACTGATTTTAACGGGTTCGATCAAACCGGAAAAAATATTTACGTAACTACAGCCAAAGATACTCCATTGGAAAGGTACGTTTACAAAGTAAACCTTGATAACGGCAAAATGGAAAAGATTACTAACGGAACCGGCACTCATAAAGTTTACGCCAGTTTTAATGATGAATATTATATTGATTCATACACAAGTTTAACCGTGCCGCGCACAATCAATCTGCTCAATAAAAAACACGAAGTAGTTGGGAATTTACTTACCTCCGATAATCCAATTAAAGATTATAAACTTGGCGAAACTAAAATTTTCAGCATCAAAAACGATGAAGGGGTTGAATTCTACTGCCGTATGATTTATCCGCCTGATTTCGATGAAACAAAAAAATATCCGGTTATAGTTTATGTTTACGGCGGACCACATTCGCAAGGAGTTACAAATACTTTTGGCTACGGTAAATATCATTTGTGGTTTCATATGATGGCACAAAAAGGTTATCTCGTTTTCGAACTCGACAATAGAGGAACATCAAACCGCGGTTCCGATTTTGAACAAGCGACATTCAGAAAACTCGGCACAATTGAAGTTGCAGATCAAATGACCGGTGTTAATCATTTAAAATCTCTCTCGTATGTTGATGCAAACAGAATCGGTGTTTATGGATGGAGTTACGGCGGATTTATGACTACTTCTTTAATGCTTCGAACCAACGGAGCTTTTAAAGTTGGTGCTTGCGGCGGTGCGGTGATCGATTGGAAATTCTACGAAGTTATGTACACAGAACGTTACATGGATACTCCCCAAACAAATCCGGACGGATATAAAGAATCATCACTGCTCAATTATGTCGATAATCTTAACGGCAAGTTATTGCTGGTACATGGTACTTCCGATCCGACTGTTGTTTGGCAGAACACGCTTTCCTTCGTGAAGAAAGCTGTAGAAATTAATAAGCCGCTGGATTATTTCCCTTACTTAGGGCATGGTCACGGAGTTGCCGGTAAAGATGCAATTCATCTTTACGACAAGATAACAAATTATTTTCTTGATAATCTTTGACCGGTTGTTATATCTGTCCCTAACTTTTTTCTTCATCTAAAAAAGTTTAGGAAAGTAGTACCGGCGGCAAATTATTTATAAGAAACTACTTTGCGAATTTTCAAGTCTTAAACAAAATGATTATTTTTCCTACAAAATTTACGGCTACTCAACTATGGCGCTTGGAATAAAAACAGAAATAATACTCCGTTTGAATGAACTTGCCGGCTTCGCTAAAAAAGGAGACGATTTTTTCGGCGATGAATTATGCAACTTTCTTTCTAATGAATTTGATTTGGAAGCGGCAGTAATTTTTTCTGTTAATCAAGAAAATAGTTTGACCGTGATTGGCAAATCAGCCAATGCCAGAAGAAATTTTTTGAGTGGAAGCAGTTTTAATTGCAATGTTTGCAAACTTATTCAGAATGAAATTGAACATAATCTCCACTTCGATTCTAATTGTAATCTCCAAATTTCTGATTCCTTGATCTACGAAGGATGCGTTCTTACAAAAACTGTGGATTCTCTAAATCTCTTATTCAAACTCGCAAAGAAAACGGCTTTCACAAAAGCAGAAAAAGATTCTCTTCAAAAGATTGTTGAATTCGTAAGTTTATTATTCAGTTCATGGCTCGGTAAAAAAGGGAACGTTACTGCACCGTCTTCTGCGTTTTCAAAAATTGTTGCTGATTCAACGTTCGAACTAAAAAACAACGCAAACTCTATCATCGGATTTACAACAATATTGACGGAAGAATCACTCTCCCCTTCCGTAACCGAATATCTTAGCTCTATAAAGAAAAACGCGCAGAGTTTACTTCTAAACATCAACGACTTGAATGAACTTGCAAAAGCCGATGCCAATTCGCTTACCGGCATTACAAAAAAAATCAGCGTTACAAACACGATAAATGAAATTTTGAATCTCTTCGCCGGAAAATTATCCGCACGTAATGTTACTTTTAAAACCGAATATGCACCGGCGTTATCGAGACAAATAGAACTCGACGATCAAAAATTGAGATACATCATTACTAATCTTCTTCTGTTCACAGCAACTTCTGCCGATGAAGGAGAAGTAGTAATAAATGCAGTGCCAGCGCCGGAAAAGAAAATTAAAACTACAATTAGCTTTAAAGGGAAAAATCTGCCGGATGAAATTCTCAACAAAATTTTTGAACCATACACGCTTGCAAAACTTAATGAGTATAAGAACACAAGTTTTAGTGGATTGGGATTAACATTAGTAAAAAAATATGTAAATTACTTAGGAGGAGATATCACAGCCGGTAATACGGTTGGTGGTACTACTTTTGCGTTCACAATAAATGGAGAAGTAATGTCCGACTTAGAGACTACCATTTCACAGCTTCCGAAACCAACTTCGAAAAATAAAGTATTGGTTATCGAAGACGACTATGCTACTTCGAAATTACTTAGCAATTACTTAAATAAATGGGGCTACAACCCGACTATTGTCAGCAAGGAAGATCAGGCAATGTCGATAATTAACAACGATCATCTTCTTGCTGTTATACTTGATATTGAAATACCGAATACCAACGGTTTAGAATTGCTGAAAAAAATTCACGAGCATCCGAATACAAAAAATGTTCCGGTAATTGTCTGCTCGATTGAACCCGAACAACAAAAAGCTTTTATGATGGGCGCAGTCGAATATTTTGTTAAACCGATCAATTACAATTACCTTGTTGAAGTGCTAACGAGCTACAAACTCCGGAAGGATTCAAATATTCTTTGTGTTGACGATGATTTACCTACACTGAATTTGGTTAAGCAGGCTATCGAACTTGCCGGGTTCAATCCTATTGCAGAAAATGTTTCGGCAAATGTGATGAATATGATCATCGATAAACAAATTGATCTCGCAATAGTTGACCTCGATATGCCGCACCCGAACGGATTCGAACTTATCAAATTGATTAAATCGGAAAAACGTTTTGCGCATCTTCCGATAATTATTTACACCGGCAAAGAAAATTACAAGGAAGATCTTCACAAAATAGAAGGACTTTTTGAAGAGCTTCTCGATAAACGTTCTACAAATATTGAAGACCTTGCCGATACAATTAATGCAATGATAAATCGTTACGATGTTCCTCCCCCGGTTGAGGAAGTTATACTGAAAAAAGGCGGAATAAAAATTTTATTGGCTGAAGATTACAAACACTCGCAGATAATTGTTACAAGATTATTAAAGAAAAATAATTTTGAAGATATTGTTGTTGTTGAAAACGGAGAAGACGCTGTTAAGATGGCTCAGCAAGAAAAATTTGATCTTATTCTGATGGATATGCAGATGCCGATTATGAATGGTTTTGAGGCGACTGAAAAAATCAGGCAAATGCCCGAATATAAAAGCACACCGGTAATAGCACTTACAGCTTTTGCCATGAAAGGCGACCGCGAAAAATGCCTTGAAGCCGGAGCTACCGATTATATTCCTAAACCAATCGACAGCAAAGAATTTATTGAAAAAGTGAAGTACTACACGAACGCTTAAAAGATTATCTCAAAAATTCTTGGTGCCTTCGTGTCTTACGCCATAAGCATCACTATGCTCGCGGCTATATTATTTACAAAATAATTATTGCCCTAAGTAAAAAAATCATTTTTGAAACGCCCCCGGCTTTTGCTTGATTTACTCCGCCGTATTAAACTGCTTCATTCACCTTGTTGAACAGCACAACAACTCAACTCTTTGCTCAGATTAACTATGAAGGAATCTTCAATGCATAAAGAAAATAAATTACACGTTGTCTATTCATGTTCCGGTAGTTCAAACGTTGCACAATTAACTAATCATCTTGCGGTTAAACTCGATAGAGATGGAATTGCGGAAATGTCTTGTATTACCGGCGTTGGTGGAAATGTAAAACCGCTCGTGCATAAAGCAAAACAAGCAGAGAAAATTATTGTAATTGACGGATGCAAATTACAATGTGCGCTTCAATGTCTGCAGAATCAAAACATTGAACCGGATATTCATTTTACGGTAACGGAAGATTTTCAGATTAAAAAAATTTTTCATGAAGATTTTTCGCCGGAAGATGCCGATAAAATTTATAATGCCGTTTCGGAAAAGATAAAAACACTATAGCCAAAAAATAATTTTTCATCTAGTTCGAAACAGCGGTTGTAGGTCAAATCCGTGTAAACTTTTATATTTGCACATCATTTTTGATAATGGGAGTTGAATTGGAAAATATCCGCGTTCGTTTTGCACCGAGTCCTACCGGTTATCTGCATGTCGGCGGTTTGCGAACCGCACTTTATAATTATCTTTTTGCAAAAAAGAACAACGGTAAATTTATTTTACGAATTGAAGATACCGACCGCAACCGCTACGTTGAAGGTGCAGTCGAAAATTTAATTAAAGCACTTAAATGGGCTGGCTTGGATTACGATGAAGGTCCCGATGCCGGCGGAAATTTTGGTCCGTACTTGCAATCGCAAAGATTGGATATATACAAAAAATATGCTGATGAACTGATCGAGAAAGGTCACTCCTATTATTGTTTCTGCACGACGGGGAGACTACAAAGTTTGCGCGAGGAACAAGAGAAACAAAAACTTCCGCAAGCAAAATATGATAAACATTGTTTGTCGCTTTCAAAATCCGAAATAGAAAAAAATTTACAAAGCGGAATGCCGCATGTTGTTCGCTTGAATGTTCTGCCGAATCAAAAAATTGTGTTTGACGATATTATCCGCGAACGAGTCGAATTCGACAGCAGTAATGTTGATGATCAGGTGCTGATAAAAAGCGACGGCTACCCTACTTACCATCTCGCAAATGTTGTTGACGATCATTTAATGCAGATAAGTCATGTTATCCGCGGCGAAGAATGGCTCTCCTCTACTCCAAAACATGTTTTGTTGTATGATGCATTCGGGTGGGAACGACCGAAGTTTGCGCATTTGCCTTTGTTACTTAATCCAGATAAATCAAAATTAAGCAAACGGCAAGGAGATGTTGCAGTTGAAGATTACCGTGATAAAGGATTTTTGAAAGATGCGCTGGTGAACTTTGTAGCTCTGCTCGGATGGAATGCCGGCGACGATAAAGAATTTTATTACATGAACGAACTGATCGAAAAATTTTCACTTGAACGTGTGAACAAAGCCGGTGCCGTCTTCGATCTCCAAAAATTGAATTGGCTCAACGCAGAACATTTACGAAAACTTTCCGATGAGCAAATTTTACCAATGCTTAAAGATGAAATTCTGCACTCTGAGTTCAACGTTCTGCATTTAACTGACGAACATTTATTGCTAATCATCTCCGCAATGAAAGAACGAGTAAGTTTTGTGAAGGAATTCATAACCACTTGCCCATATTTTTATGAACCACCGAAAGAGTATGAACAAAAAGCCATTGAGAAAAATTGGAAACCGGAAACACCCGAACAGTTAACAAAACTTCGTAATGCTTTCACCGAACTTAAAAATCTAACAAGAGAAGATTACGAACATGCTCTCGCAAAGGTCGCGGAAGAATTAAATGTCGGTAAGGGAAAGCTAATTCATCCGCTTCGTCTCGCAGTTTCAGGGCAAAGCACCGGACCCGGAATGTTCGATCTGCTTTTTATTCTCGGCAACGATGAAGTTATAAAACGAATTGATACAGCAATAGAAAAAATTAAGATTAGTTGATTGCTGATATTTTTATTTGCTCTGTTACTTCTCCGTGATCTCAGTATTATTCTTTTCTTTCAAAGAGAACGTTGAGCAGAAACAGAACAACAGAGCGATTTTATTTTTTTCTCCCCGCATTTTTTGCGTCCTTTTCATAGTTGTTTCGTCTACTGCATATGAAAAATATTTTTATTACTACAAAATGAAGGGACAGAAAATGATTGCACGAGTCTGGAAAGGCACTACACTTGAAAAAGATACTGAAACTTACCTTCAATATTTGGAAGAGACCGGGTTAAAAGATTACAGAAAAACAGAGGGAAACCTCGGCGTTCAGTTACTCTTAAAAACAGAAGACGGCATAAGCGAATTTGTAATAATTTCTTTGTGGGATTCGTTCGATTCAATTCGTAAATTTTCCGGCAAAAATATTAACAAAGCACGCTACTATCCGAAGGATAAAAAGTATCTGCTGAAACTTGAACCGAACGTTACTCATTACACGGTTGCAAATTTTCTTGGCATCAAAACCGATAATTCAAAATGTTGTTGATAATAAAACAAGCAACGGGAAATTATGAACAAGAACGAATTAAATATGATAGTCTCTACCGAAAAAATCTGGAAAGAATTTTATGATAAGCTGAAAAGCTTCGTTCAACTACGTGTATCTGCAAAAGATGATGCCGAAGATATTGTCCAGGAAGTTTTTATCCGCATACATAATAAAATTGATACGCTCAAGGATAATCAAAAATTAGAAAGCTGGATATACCAGATAGCGCGAAACGCAATCATAGATTACTACCGCCGCAAAAAAGAGAAGATAGAACTTCGTGATGATTTCAAGATTGATGAAGATTCCGAAAACGATGCAATGAAAAGATTATCGCCAAGCATAATTAAAATGATAGACCATCTTCCCTATATTTACAAAGAGGCAATCTTACTAACCGAATACAAAGGTTTGAAGCAGAAAGAACTTGCTGATAGTTTAGGCATTTCATTAACCGGCGCCAAATCGCGCGTACAGCGCGGCAGAAAGCTTTTGAAAGAAATGCTGCACGATTGCTGTGCATTCGAATTTGACAGCATCGGCAAATTGACCGGCTATTGCGAAAAATCGAAATGCTGTTCCCGGTTTGTTGAGCTTCGCGGGAAGTTGTGATTCACAAAAAAAATAATCAGAGGTAAGCAATGATAAAAGTTTGTGTTGCCGGCGCAACCGGAAATGTTGGGAGTATTCTCGCAAAAGAAATCAACAACTCGCCGCTGTTTTCTTTAACGGAAGCGATATCGAAAAGTAACGCCGGTAAAAATCTTGGAGAAATTATTAACGAACCCGATATTAATTTGACACTTAAAGGTGACGTTGAAGAATTGGGAAACAAATCCGTTGATGTTCTGATTGATTACACAACTCCTTCTTCAGTAAAAAGAAATGTTGAGACTGCAATATCGAAAGGGACCAATGTTGTAATCGGAACTTCGGGATTATCGGACACGGACTATGAAGAAATAAATGAACTCGCATTGAGAAATAAAGTTGGAGCTTTTGCCGCCGGAAATTTTTCCATAACGTCTGCATTGATGCAGTACTTTGCAAAAATTGCCGCCAAACATATCGATACATGGGAAATTATTGATTACGCACCAGATACCAAAGTTGACGCACCGAGCGGAACTACGCGCGAGCTATCGTTTGAATTATCTAAAATAAAAAAACCGTCATGGCGTGTTCCGATAGAATCTAATATCGGTTTACGGGAAAGCAGAGGCGCCGAATTGAACGGTTCTCAAATTCATTCTATCCGCGTGCCCGGATTCTATTCATCTTCCGAAATTATTTTTGGATTGGATGGCGAGAAGTTAACATTGCGTCACGACTCGATCAGTTACAAACCTTACGTGCAAGGAACATTACTTGCCGCAAGCAAAGTTGTAGAATTTATCGGCTTGAAAAGAGGAATCATTTCTTTGCTGGATATTTTATAATGAGCGATAATACAAAAAATCTTTTTACTTCCGACTTGTTTCGTATTGAAGATTTTGAATGCAAAAAAAATTCTTCCACACATTTCGGAAACCAAATCTGCAATGAATATGAAATTAATTTTATCAGGAGCGGCTGTTTCTCGCTACAAATCAGGAAGAGACATTTTGATATCTATTCGGAGCGCATTCTGCTCGGTAACGCCGGTATTGAATACGCCATTGAACAAGCAGAGAGCACAGCCAGCCAAACAACAGTATTGAAAATTGAGAAAGAATTTTTAGACGATATTAAAAGTTATTACCGGAAGGGAACAAATTGTACGGCAGATTTATTCGGCAAAGATGAAAATGCCGTATTCCCTTTTCCAGTGATTAAAACTTCACCGCTGCTCGCTTGCACACATCATTTAATCCTGAGTTCGTTGAATAACAAAACCCGGAAAGAATTTCGACTGCAGACTGAGGTGTTACTTTGTAATCTAATCGAAGATATTTTCAAATCATTGTATTCAAATCTGCCGCCGGAACCCGATAAGACCGGATTAAATAAAAGACATATCGAAACTATTGAGCTGTCAAAAATATTTATAGAGAAAAACTTTAGCAGAGAAATTTCACTTTCCGAAATAGCCGCCAGTTCTTTTTTAAGCCCGTTCTATTTTAACAGAATATTTAAAAAATATACAAACTTAAGTCCTTATTCGTATTTGATTCAGTTCAGATTGAAATATGCTTCTCTGCTGCTCAGAAATACTAATTTATCAGTTACCGAAATATGTTACCGGAGCGGTTTTAATAATTTTTCACATTTTGTTTCAACCTTCACAAAATTTTTTAATACCAGCCCCCGATTTTTCAGGAAATCACACACTCCTCTTCAAAACAAAAAATAATTTGAGAAAGAGTAATCATTTCCCGCAAACCATCATAAGAAAAAAATAAAAAGCAATATCCCGAAAGTTTTCTTTATCACTTCCCTCTATCATTGTGCATCAAAGGGGGAAGTTTTATGCGAACAAAGTTATACATCTTCATCGCACTTTTTTTATTCACAGCATCAATCATTTTCTGCACCGGAAATAAATTGAGTAGAACTGCCCCCAAACATGACGGCGCTCCAAAGATTGACGGAATTTTAGACGAAGATATTTGGAAACAAAGTCTTGTAATTGACAATTTCACACAGCGGTTTCCGAAAGAAGGCAACTCACCAACCGAAAAAACTGTTGTTCATATTTTTTACACACCCACTTCTCTTTATATCGGAGTTCAAGCGTTCGATTCGCAGCCGGATAAAATTTTCGCAAGTGCAATGAGACGGGACGATTTCAGCATAACCGAAAACGATCAATTCGTTATTGCAATCGATTCATACAACGACGGACGAAACGGTTACTGGTTTTCTACAAATCCACTCGGGGTAAAAGTAGATGCTCAATTTTTTGACGAAGGCGAAATTTGGGAATCGAACTGGGACGGCATCTGGAATTGTGAAGCCGTAATTCACGAATCCGGCTGGAGCGCCGAACTCGAAATACCGTTTTCAACTTTGCGATTCAACAACGGTGATGATGTAACAATGGGCATCAATTTGTTCCGCAGAATTATTAGAACAAACGAACAAATTTTTTCTCCGCTCATTCCACTTTCGGTTCCGTACGGTACGCCGCGAGTTTCGTTTGCGAACAAATTTGTTTTCAGCGGCATCGATAAAAGCAGAAGTTTGAAATTTGAGCCTTATGTTCTCGGCAAATATGTTTCTGAAAAAAATTCAGAGACAGATAAAGACGGAGACGTTGGCTTCGATCTTCGTTATAACATTACGGATAATTTTGTAACCAACTTTTCATACAACATCGATTTCGCCCAAGCAGAAGTTGACGATCAGCAGATTAACTTAACGCGCTTCAATTTGTTCTATCCTGAAAAGAGGGATTTTTTTTTGGAGAACAGCGGAATCTTTTCTGTAGGTATGCCGCAAGAAAATGAAATTTTCTTCAGCAGAAAAATCGGTTTGAAAGAAACGTCGCCGAATAATTTCGAGCCGATACCGATTCAACTCGGGTTGAAGGCAACCGGAAAAGTGAGCGACTTAAATATTGGAGTGATGAATTTACAAACGAGATCAGCCGGAGAAATCCCGTCACAAAATTTTTCAGTTGCGCGAATCAAGTACGAATTGCAAAACTCATATTTAAGCGCAATAACAACCAACGTTGTTGACAAAAATAATTTTGCGAACACAAGTGCAGTAGATTTTTCAGCAAATGTTTTCGGCGATGCAAAATTTTATGGGTTTGCCGCACTGACTTCCTCAAGAAATAACAAAACAAATATCGGGAACGGTTCATCTGTATTTCTGGATTTATATCAACTCGGCGAGCGGACTTCATTTGCACTCAATTACATGTACATCGGAAAAAATTATAAACCGGAACTTGGTTTTGTTAATTGGCAAGGCGTTAATCGTTATAATGCAACTCTTACAGTGCCGTTTTATATCGAAACAGAAACACTTCGAAGAATTATTCCACGTTTCTATTCTCTAAATATTTTTAATCTCGACGGCAAACGTGAATATCTCGAACAAACATTCGAATTCGGTTTTGAATTTCAATCCGAAGACGTAATCAAATTTTGGGCGGCGCAATATTTTGAACATGTTCCTTTCGATTACAGCATTTTCAAATCACACTTACTTCACAAAGGTGAATACAATCATTTCAGGTACGGTTTGTCGATCGATTCCAAACCCGGCAGAATTTTTTCCGGCGGTCTATCTCTTTCTCTTGGAGAACTATACGGCGGAAGCATGTACAAAATAAATCCTTCCATCAATTGGAAGATCAATAAAAATCTTACTGTCACTCAGTTTTACAGTGCCAATTTTGTCGAATTGCAAAACGAAAAATTCACCACACAACTTTTCAGAACGGTTTTTAATTACTCGTTCAATACACATCTGAGTCTCAGCGGTTCGGTTCAATACAACAACAGCAATGAATCAATTTTATTGAATCTGCGCACGTCATACATTCCATCCGATGGCATCGCACTTTATCTTATCATTAACAGCACTACTGAAAACTCAGATATCTTCAGAAAAAGTAACTTAACAGAAGAGACGACAAAAATGGTTCTGCTGAAATTCAATTACCTTTTTAAAATATAACGGGGGAAAAATTTATGGACGAGAAAATAGTTCTTTCAAAATTTAGTGAAGAAGAAAAAACAACACTCAAGACAATTGACGAGTTTAACAAAGCTCTTGTAGAAAACGATCTCAAAAAATATTTCTCTTTTATCGATGAAGATTTCACAACTTTTCTCTCAAACTCTCCTTACCGGATTGACGGCGTGTACGACGACGAAGAAGAACTACAAAACATGTACAGGACAAAACAATTTACTCTGTTTGAAGAGATGCAGCCAGCAGTGCAGTTATTCGGGGACTGCGCAGTTGTAACTTATCATGTCCGTGCAATTGTAGAATCAAAAGAAGGCGGCACAACTTTGTACATGAAAGAAACCGATGTGCTTGTTAAAAAATCCGGCACTTGGAAAGTTGTGCACGTACATATTTCCGGCACAAAATGATGGAACAGCTTGCGTCCTTTTGAGCATCCTTCCGTCTATGAAAATAAAAAATCAATTATTAAGGAAGGAGCAAAATGAAACCAAATAAATATTTCTTTCTAATTCTTTTTCTTTTGTCCGGCAAAATATTTGCCGGAAATAATTTATCCGTTGAGCCGGTAAAATCGGCACCGGTTTTTGACGGCAAAGTTGATGAGCTTTATAAATCCGGTATTCTTTTCAATTCATTCAAACAGCTTGAGCCGGATATTTTTGCAGAGCCGTCCGTAAAAACAGAAATCTATTTTTTGTACGATCAGCAAAACATTTACATTGCCGGAAATTTATATCAACCGAAAAACGGAATTAAATCGAGCAACGGCAGAAAAGATTCACCGATAATCCTTGACGGCGACGCAATTGGAATCGTGATCGATCCGCTCAACAACGGCAACTCTGCATATTTCTTTTCGATTAACCCATCGAATGCAATTGTTGATGGAACGCTTGATGCTTACGGTATATGGGATTTCAAATGGGATGCAATATTTAATTCTGCCACTTCAATTGAAGATGATCACTGGAGTTTTGAATTTCAGCTCCCCCTTTCATCAATCAGCTTTCAGGATAAAGATGAACAGGATTGGGGCTTAATGTTCAGACGCGAATATGCAGCGACAAAAGAAATTATTTTAAGTCAGATTGTTGATAAGAATCAGCCGTTCAGAATAAGCGACTTTCATAAAATCAAAGGTCTCGCCGGATTGAAGAAAGAAACAAATTTATTCTTCACGCCATATTCATTTTATTCATTTAGAAATAACATCAACACAAAACAGAATGAAAGTAAAACAAAATTCGGCGGCGAAGTGAAATATAATCCGCTATCATCGATGACGATACTTGCAACAGTGAACCCTGATTTTGCGCAGATTGAAACAGATAAATTAATTATCAACGTTGATGATGTACCGACTTCGTACCCAGAGAAAAGACCTTTCTTCACCGAGTCGAGTGATTTGTATCCGGGACTTGCGGTAAATACACGAAACATTGAAGATATTGATGTTGGAATCAAACTGAGAGATGTGCGCGATAATATTAAGTACGACCTCACATGGGTTTTGGACAGCAAACAAAATAAATGGTACACCGGTGATTTCAGATGGACGGACAACCAAACTTTTTATGTTGATTTGATCGGGGGGATCAAACAACAGAAAGAAAGAACTGATTACAACTTCACAACAAATTTAAGAACGTGGTTTTTCGATAAAAGATTAACCGCTTATACATGGTTCGGAACAATAAATAAACAGAACGCAAAAAATGAATTTGAGTCGGTCAATTCCGTCCGCTGGGTAACACGCGAGCTTACAATTGCGGTTTGGAATCACTTTAAAACAAAATACTACAACCCGAACATTACCGGTCACAACACTCTATCGAACGAAATACTTTTTGATGCGTGGATTTCATATTCGTCAATTAACGAAAGCGGATTTTTTAGAGTAATTACGCCGCAGATTAAAAATCAATATGTGTCGTTCTATACAAATCCGGAACTTTCATACGACTATTTAACACTTTCATTAAACACTACTCTGAATTTGGGAAATGCGCTTGGTAACTGGAATTTTGATATAAGCTACTTCCCCTCTGCAAAAAAATATTTCCGCTATAGAAATGTTGACGGATTTTCCGAAGATAAAATATTTCAAGATGCGTTCAGTGATTTTGTACTTGTTGAGCAGAATAAGGACGGCTGGCAGTTAGATTTTAATTCGGATTACTCAAAAATATTCGGCACAAAATTTTCATACGATAATCGTCAAGTCAGAAAATCTTCCACCGATAATTTTTCAGGCGAGCTTTATTGGAAGATTGCACCAACTTCAGTAATAACATACTCGTTGGAATATGTTAATCTCAGCGGTTCGGAATATCAGAACAAGTACAATCAGGTTATTCACAGAGTAAAAGCAGAGTATAACATCACAGATAAAATTAATCTGCGCGGAATTGTGCAATTGAATGATGCAGCGATGACATCTCTTGATAATTATGAAAGCAGTAATCCGGTAATTAATTTCACACTCTCGTGGCAGTACATGAGCGGAAGTTACATTTATCTTGTTTACAACAAACAAGAATTAAATTGGAGCGACCGGGTAAATTCTTCTGCGACAAAATTTAACGATCAATCTATCACACTGAAAATCAATAATGTATTCAATATTTATTAATAGCAGATAGGAGTGCAATTTCTTACACCACATAAATCTAATGAACAAAAAACAATTGCCGCGACTTTTGGAGGTCGTGGCTATTTTTAATAATACTGAACCGTTCGAGTAAACTAATTTGTAATTAAGAACTTTTAGGAAACAAATAATGATACCATTATCGATAATCCTGATAATTTTATTAACTGTTGGATGCGGCACATCGCAGATGTATAAAACTCCTGAACACGAGAGAAAAATCATGGAGATTTATAATTCCAAACTTGCGCAATGGACCGTTGAGTTTGATACTATTAACATAAAAACCAAACTTGGTATAACTCATATTACCGCAAGCGGAGAAAAAGAAAATCAGCCGGTAATATTATTGCACGCAATGGGGTTAACATCAACTATGTGGCTGGATAACATTAGCGAATTAAGCAAGCACTTCCGTGTGTACGCCGTCGATCTGCTTGGCGATATCGGCAAAAGCAGATTATTTGATACCGGAGAATATTTAGACAGCGATGGAAAATACAGTCAATGGCTTTCAGAAATTTGTGATTCGCTAAAGATTGAGAAAGCTGATTTTGTAGGCGCTTCGTTTGGCGGGTGGATCACAATTAGTCACGCAATTTTTTCTCACCAAAGAGTTAATAAAATTGTTTTGTTGGGACCGATGGGGTTAACCAGCACTTCATTCAAAACAATTTGGAGAATTCTTTCTCTTGTTTGGTTTCCTACCGATTCAAAAAAGAAAGATATGCTTGAATGGGCACTCGGGAATAATCCAAGAACAATTTCCAGATTTTCAGAACATATGTGGCTCGCAATGGATTGCAAAGGTTTTATGGCAACACCATGGGCATTTGATGAGGAAGAGCTACAAAAAATAAAAGCACGTACTCTATTATTATTAGGTGAGAAAGACGATTTGATTGGCTCAATAGAAGAAGTGAAATCTAACGCTGAAAAAAATATTGCAAATGTTGAAATAGCAATCATTGAAGATGCCGGACATATGATAAATACTGACCGGCCGGAGATTACAGACAGTTTAATAACTCGTTTTTTAAAAAGTAACTAACTCTGGTTATTGCATTGTTTTATAAACCGTTAAAACGGTTATCAATACTGATATTTTTCACATTAAGACCGGGATTAATCCCCGTCTTAATGAAACCAAAGTTGAATCATTAACTGTTTTAACAGTATTTAATTTTAGATGACAACTTGAGTAACAATTAGAATTATAGACCTTGAAAGTCACCACAACCTTCAAGGCCTGACTTGCCAATAATTTATTTCTCTTTCAAGAATTGATTAACCGAAGCGGCTACTTTTCTTCCGTGATTTATTGCGCGTACAACAAGCGATGCACCGGTCATTGAATCGCCGGTTGCAAAAAATCCGGGCTCGGTAGTTTTATAATCTTTATCAACAACAACGTTGCCTCTATTATCGGTTGCAATGTTAAGTTCTTTTACAAGATTTCCGTGTTCAACATGTAAGAAACCCATTGCAAGCAGAATCAAATCGGCTTTCATAAAAATATTTGTATCGGGTGCTTCAACAAATTTTCTCATTCCGTTTTTATCCGGTTCACTCCAATCCAATTTAGTGAAATTAATTCCGGCAACTGTTCCATCCGTATTTTCAAAATTCTTTGCCGTAAGCGACCAATGCCGTTCGCATCCTTCATCTTGTGATGAAGACGTAAATAAAATTTGAGGCCACGAGGGCCACGTATTGTATTCCATTCTTTCTTTCGGCGGTTGTGGAAGAATCTCAACTTGTGTAATTGAAAGCGCACCTTGCCTTTTTGATGTGCCAACGCAGTCCGAGCCGGTATCGCCGCCACCGATTACAATTACATGTTTACCTTTTGCACTTATTCTTTTTTCCTCAGGAATATGATCACCGGCGTTCAATTTATTCTGTTGTGTTAAAAATTCCATCGCATAATGAATTCCCTTCAACTCTCTTCCGGGTATTTCTAAATTTCTCGGAATAGTTGCGCCGGCGGCAATTACAACCGCATCAAAAGTTCTTTTGAGATACTTCGGAGAGATATCAATTCCAACATCAACGCCCGGTTCAAAAACCACTCCTTCGGCTTTCATCTGTTCCAATCTTCTATCGATGATCCACTTCTCAAGTTTGAAATCGGGAATGCCGTATCTCAACAATCCACCGATGCGATCGCTCTTTTCAAAAACAGTTACATCGTGTCCGGCACGAGAGATTTGTTGAGCCGCCGCAAGTCCCGCCGGACCTGAGCCAATTACAGCAACATTCTTCCCAGTTTTAATAGGAGCCGGCTGCGGAACAATCCACCCTTCTTTCCATCCTCTTTCCACTATCTGCAGTTCGATATGTTTAATAGAAACCGGCGATTGATTAATTGAAAGTGTGCAAGAATGTTCGCACGGCGCCGGGCAGACTCTTCCCGTGAATTCGGGAAAGTTTATCGTTGAATGAAGAAGATCGAGTGCGGCTTTCCATTGATTACGGTAAACCATATCGTTCCAATCCGGAATGCGGTTGTTAACGGGGCATCCGTACGAATGGCAATACGGGATTCCGCAATCCATACATCTTGCCGCTTGATTGATAATTTTATCTTCCGGCAAAAGTGATTCAAATTCCTTAAAGTTTTTTATCCTTTCTTCAACCGGCAGTTTAGAAGGATTCTCTCTTTCGAATTCCAGAAATCCGGTGGTTTTAGCCATTGAATACCTCCTCTGTAACAGCAACAGTTTCAATATCAGGATACTCGCTTAGTTTCATACGCTCGAGAGATTTTCGGTAATCTATCGGCATAACTTTTACAAACATCGGCAGATTCGATTCCCACTTAGTCAAAATTTCCATAGCAAGAGGACTGTTTGTATAATTGTAATGTCTTTCAATCATTGTTCTTAAAAATAATTTATCGTTCTCATGCCATACGCTTTCGAGATCAACCATGTCGAGATTACATTTTGTATCGAACAACTGCGATTGATCGCGAATGTATGCGATACCTCCGCTCATGCCGGCGGCAAAATTTTTACCGGTTGAACCGAGACAAACAACAATTCCGCCGGTCATGTATTCACAGCCGTGATCTCCAATTCCTTCAACGACAATTTTTGCACCGCTGTTACGAATTGCAAATCGTTCGCCGGCTTTTCCGTTAATGTAAATTTCACCGGCGGTTGCACCGTAGAGCACAACGTTTCCGCATATTACGTTATCGTGCGGAGTGAATGCAGATTTTTCCGGCGGCACAATTATTACTCTTCCGCCGGACATTCCTTTTCCGAGATAATCATTTGCATCACCTTCAACTTTCATTGTGATGCCCGGCGCTAAAAATGCACCGAAACTTTGTCCGGCTGATCCTTTGAAATTTATTTTTATTGTATCATCTGGCAAACCATTCGCGCCGTATCGTTTTACAATTTCTCCGCTCAATCTTGCGCCGACAGTTCTATAAATATTTCGTAACGGTAAATTCAATTCAACCGGCTTCTTTTCCTCAATTGCCGGCTGAACAAGTTTAATTAACTCAGTATCGAAAGTATCAACTTGATTTGGTCCGGCTGAACAGCAAGATTTTCCGGATGTATCAACCATTGAATTGAAGAGCGGATTCAAATCGAACTTCTGTGCTTTCCACATGTGAGCCGGTGGATTGTATTCGAGCACTTCAGTATGTCCAATCATTTCTTCAACAGTTCGGAATCCGAGTTCAGCCATCTGCTCGCGTAAATTTTGTGCGAGGAATTTGAAATATCTTTCAACGTATTCAGGCTTGCCGGCAAACTTTGCTCGAAGTGCCGGGTCTTGTGTTGCAACACCAACTGAACATGTATTCTGATGGCACTTCCTCAACATAATACAGCCCATTGTAATCAACACTGATGTTGCAAATCCAAATTCTTCTGCACCGAGCAATGCGGCAATTGCAATATCTCTTCCGGTTTTTAACTGTCCATCTGTTTGCACGCGGATTTTATCACGAAGATGATTATGAATTAATGTTTGATGCGTTTCAGCCAAACCAATTTCCCACGGCACACCGGTATGTTTAATTGAAGTAAGCGGCGACGCACCGGTTCCGCCTTCGTAGCCTGAAATTAAAACAAGATCGGCTTTCGCTTTTGCAACACCGGCGGCTATTGTTCCAACGCCGGATTCCGAAACAAGTTTAACCGAAACTCTCGCAGATGGATTCACACACTTCAAATCAAAAATTAATTGTGCAAGGTCTTCGATCGAATAAATATCATGATGCGGCGGCGGAGAAATTAATGTAACTCCCGGAGTTGTGTGACGAACTCTTGCAATCTCATCGGAGACTTTGTGACCGGGTAATTGACCGCCTTCACCGGGTTTTGCCCCTTGTGCAATTTTTATTTGCAGCTCTTCCGCGCTCAATAAATATTCGGGTGTAACTCCAAATCTGCCCGAAGCGACTTGTTTAATTTTCGATGCCGAGATTTCTCCGTTTTCATTCGGCTTCGATCTTTCGGGATCTTCACCGCCTTCCCCGGAGTTGCTCTTTGCACCAATTCTATTCATTGCAATTCCAATTGTTTCATGAGCTTCTTTACTTATTGAACCGAACGACATTGCAGAAACAACAAATCGTTTTATAATATTTTCTACAGGCTCTACTTCATCAATCGTTACCGCGTTTCTCTTTTTGAATGAAAGAAGACTTCTGATCGTGCGCGGACTCGATTCACCTTCGTTAACAAGTTTCACATATTGTTTGAAAATTTCGTAATCATCTGTTTTTGTTGCGAGCTGTAACTTTGCAATTGTATCCTGATTCCAAAAATGTTTTTCGCCGTTGATGCGGATTGTATATTCGCCGCCGGCATCGAGCAGATTATTTCTGAAACCATCTTCGGGATAACCTTTTGAATGACGCTTGCTCGCTTCAATCTGAATTTCTTTTAACCCGATTCCGCCAAGCCGCGAAATTGTGCCGGTGAAATATTTATCAATTACATCTTTGTTCAAACCGATTGCTTCAAAAGTTTGAGCAGCAAAATAACTGTGCAGAGTTGAGATGCCGAGACGGCTCATCGTTTTGAGCAATCCTTTTTTAACTGCGATGATGTACGCATCAATTGCTTCTTCGGGTTTTAGTTTTGTTTCGAGCAAACTTTTTTCTGCCATGCTTCGCACTGTGTTCAAACAGATATACGGGCAAATCGCATCTGCACCGTAACTGATTAACATTGCAAAGTTCATCACTTCTCTAACTTCGCCCGAATCAATGATGATGCTTGTTTTGTTGCGTAGCCCGTTTCTAATTAAGTAATGATGTAAACCGGCGACAGCAAGCAATGACGGTATCGGAACTTTACCGGTACTGATATTCCGATCCGACAGTACAATCAGAGATGTTCCTTTTTCGATTGCTTCGGATGCTTCTGCTAAAATTGAATTGAGTTTTGATTCAAGCGAATTTTCTCCGCCGTATTTATCGAATAAAATATCGATGTATTTCAGCTTCACATTCGGATGATTTGCGGCTTCAATTCTAAGTAAATCATCCCGTGTTAAAATCGGGTGCGCGAATTTAAATCCTCTGAAATTTTCAGGAGATTCTTCAAGCAGACTTCCCTCGCCGCCGACAAAACTTTCGAGAGACATTACAAGTTCTTCTCGCAAAGGATCGATTGCGGGATTTGTTACTTGCGCAAATCTTTGTTTGAAATAATAAAAGAGCAGATGCGATACATCCGAAAGAATTGCAAGCTGTGTATCATTGCCCATCGAGCCGACTGCTTCTTGTCCACGCGAAGCCATCGGAGTAATAATTAATTTTAACTCTTCATCGGTGTAACCAAATGCTTGCTGCTTCTGAAGAAGTGTTTCATCTTTTTCAACCGGGGCGCTTGACGGATTAAACAACCCGCGCAGAGTAATAATATTTTCTTTTATCCATCTTCTGTATGGTTTCTGCCTAGAAATTTTTGCTTTGATTTCTTTATCGGGTACGACACGGTTCTCAGTAAAATCTGCGAGCAGCATTTTACCCGGCGAAAGTCTGCTTCTCTTAATCATTTTTTCGGGATTCAAATCGAGCACACCGGTTTCGGATGCAAGCACAACAATTCCGTCGCTCGTTGTTGTGTAACGCGATGGTCTCAATCCGTTACGATCAAGAATGCCGCCGAGATAACGCGAATCGCTGAAAACAATTGCCGCCGGTCCGTCCCACGGTTCCATTATCGCAGAGTGAAAATCGTAGAACGCGCGTTTGTCTTCACTCATTTGAATTTTCGGTCCGTACGCTTCGGGTACCATCATCATCATTGCATGCGGAAGCGATCTTCCGCCAAGCGCAAGCAGTTCGAGAACGTTATCAAAAATTGCAGAGTCACTGCCGTCTTCAACAATAATCGGTTTTAATTTTTCGATATCATCGCCAAAAAGTTCGGAGCGCAAATTAAACTCGCGCGATTTCATACGGTTGATATTTCCGCTCAATGTGTTTATCTCGCCGTTGTGCGCAATAAATCTGAACGGCTGTGCAAGATTCCAAGTCGGTAATGTATTTGTGCTGTAACGCTGGTGAATCACTCCAAATTTTGATGCAAATTTTTCATGCGAAAGATCGGGATAATAAATCGGCAATTGGTGTGCAGTTAACAAACCTTTATACACAATTCTGTTTGATGAAAGACTGCTTACATAAAATTGCGATGTATCTTCGGGCAAAGCGGCAATTTCCTTTTCTGCTAACCTTCTGATTACATAAAGTTTTCTTTCAAAAGCATCTGCACTGATTTTTCCGCGATGAACAAAAAGCTGGTAAACATCGGGTTCAGTTTTCTTTGCAAGTTCACCGAGGATAGAATTATTAACCGGGACTTTCCGCCATCCAAGAACTTCACATCCTTCTTCATAAATAATTCTCTCAACAATTTTTTTGCAATTACCACTTAATGATTTTTCTTTCGGGAAGAAAATCATTCCGAGTGCGTAATCTCCGCTGCTTGGTAATTTTATTGATTGAGCTTCGGTACGTAAAAATTCATCGGGCACTTGACACATAATTCCGGCGCCGTCTCCGGTAGATTTATCGCCGCCGAGTGCGCCTCTGTGTTCAAGATTTACGAGAACCGTAATGGAGTTTTCAATAATCGTATGCGTCGGAATTCCATCCAACTTTGCGACAAACCCTACACCACAGTTATCGTGCTCAAATTTGGGATCGTACAATCCGTTGGAAAGTATCCGTCCATCGGCTCTTTGATATTTAAGATTATTTCTATCCATTCGATTCTCCTTGGCGACAATCGTTAACTAATTTTTGTTTAATCAATTTTATTTTTGGTCGTTTACAGAGAGGAAAAACAAATATCTAAGGTGTTGTCCGGTATTCCTCAGAAGCGAAAAAGGAATCGTTTATTTTCATCATCTCTGCCGGTTAATAATTTTGGTAACAAACTTCAAAGTTATATTTACACTGCAATGCTGCGCGTATTAATTTTTACTGCTTTGCTTTTTACATATACGAAACAATTTTCTTTCACGTCAAATCCACAAATAACTTTGTAAGTTATCATTAACAAAATTGCAGCTTGTAGCCGGCAATAATGAAAGATAAAAATGGTTAGCCAATATTTTTTACCGGCTCATCATTTTTTTTTGCAAAGGTAAATAACAAAAATGGAAAATTCAACGTTCTTCTTTAAAAAGTTATAAACCATCAGTTATATTGTTTCATTTTGTAGGATATAACCGCTGATGGGGAAAGTTTTTAAGCCGGCTAAAAATTTGTTTTGAAACAGCGAGTGAAGAACGTTCCCAAAAATTAATCTGCGCTCTTCACTCTGCGCTTGCCTAACTTTATTTTTGTGCCCAGCTATCTTTTAAAGTAACTGTTCTGTTGAAAACAAGTTTTTCATTTGTTGTGTACTTAGTATCAACACAAAAATATCCGTTGCGTTCAAACTGGTACTTGTCGAGAGGTTTAGCGTTTTTCAAAAACGGTTCAACTTTTGCGTTCTCAATTATCTCAAGTGAATTCGGATTAATTTTTTCGAGCCAGTTTTCTTCGGCACCGGGATTCTCTACGGTGAACAATCGATCATATAAACGAACTTCCGCATCAATTGCATGTTTAGCGGAAACCCAATGAATAGTTCCTTTCACTTTTTTTGTACTTGTGCCCGTTCCGCTTCTTGTATCGGGATCGTATGTACAATGCAACTCAACAACTTCGTCTTTATCATTTTTTATAACTTCTTCACATTTGATAATGTATGCATAACGCAAACGAACTTCGCCACCCGGCACTAAACGATGATATCCCTTCGGAGGATTTTCCATGAAGTCGCTCTGCTCAATATATAATTCTTTTGTGAACTGAACTTTGCGTGTTCCGGCAGTTGCATCTTCAGGATTATTCACAGCTTCGAGTTCTTCTTCACCTTCATAATTTGTAATGACTATTTTCAATGGTTTCAACACAGCCATTGCACGCTGAGTGCGTTTGTTCAAATCGTCACGGATAGCAAATTCAATTAGTGAAATATCTGACAGTGCATCACGTTTAGCTACGCCGATTATCTCGGCAAAGTTTCTAATTGCTTCGGGTGTGTAACCTCTTCTTCTGTAACCGCAAACTGTCGGCATACGCGGATCGTCCCATCCGTCAACATAATTTTCTTTTACGAGCTGCAACAATTTACGCTTGCTCATCACAGTGTAACTCAAATTCAATCGCGCAAATTCTATTTGTTGCGGATGGTAAACGCCAAGTTCATCGAGAAACCAATCATACAAAGGGCGATGATTTTCAAACTCAAGTGTACAAATCGAATGAGTAATTCCTTCAATAGAATCTTCGTTGCCGTGAGCCCAATCGTATGTCGGAAAAATGCACCACTTGTTTCCTTGCCGGTGATGTTCAGCCTGGACAATCCTATACATAATCGGATCGCGCAAATTAAAATTCGGCGATGCCATATCAATCTTTGCACGAAGTGTTTTTGTTCCGTTTGCAAATTCTCCTTTGCGCATTCGTTCGAACAAATCGAGATTTTCTTCTACGCTTCTATTTCTGTACGGACTTTCTTTGCCGGGTTCGGTTAACGTACCGCGGGTTGCGCGTATTTCATCTGCGCTCAAATCACAAACGTAAGCTTTCCCTTTTTTAATTAACTCAACTGCCCACCGATACATTTGTTCAAAGTAATCCGAAGCGTACAAAATTTTGTTTCTAAAATCCGCACCGAGCCAGCGAACATCTTCAATAATTGAATCAACATATTCTTGTTCTTCTTTTTCGGGATTCGTGTCGTCGAATCGCAAATTAAATTTGCCTTTGTAATCGCGGGCAATTCCGTAATTGAGACAAATTGATTTTGCGTGACCGATGTGCAAATATCCGTTCGGTTCAGGAGGAAATCTCGTGCATATTTCCTTTCCACCCCATTTGTTGTTTTTTAGATCTTCATCAATAATTTCGTAGATGAAATTTTTCGATTTCTTTTCAACCGAATTTTCAGCAGTGTTCTTTTTTTCTTCCATAGCTCTATCGGGTTGTGAATGTTGTGTCATTAGTTTTGATTGCAAAGTTAAATAAATAAAAAGAGGGTCTCAAATTCTTGATAATCAGTTGAATTAAGTATAGATTTACGGCGCAAAATTTTGATTGAAACCGAAGTAATCCCCTTTTGTGGGATAAACTTCAAAGTAGATTTACCCCGCTTTGCGGGGCGCACTGGGCTCAAAATCCAGTTTGTTTTTTAATTGCCGAAGTGGCGGAATTGGTAGACGCGCTGGACTCAAAATCCAGTTTGGCTCAAACCAAGTGCCGGTTCGAGTCCGGCCTTCGGTACAAAGCTCAGTTAATTTCAGCTGAGCTTTTTTTTTATGATTACTGTTTATGTAATTAGAAGCAAATCCAAGAACTTTACCTATGTCGGTTTTACTAATAATCTTCAGCGAAGATTGTTTGAGCATAA
>JACOUS010000004.1 GCA_016177735.1 Ignavibacteriales bacterium
CTGCTTTCGTGTACTTTCCAGATAATACATCTTGAACCACTTCCCATTTGAATGATTCGCTATAATAATTTGGTTTTTGATTTCCCATTTTTGTCCTATTTTTAGTTGACTTTTCTAGTCAACCTATTGCAGGACTATACAACATGAGCATGAGTGAGTTTGCCCGCCAAAAAGATGGCGGGTAAACTCTTATTTTTTATATCTGCGGTGAAATTTCTTCTTCTTTCGGTTCAATCCCTTCAACGTGTTGTTCAACTTTTACTTTTACTACAACTTTTTTAACGGAAGTTGAAAGATTAATTGCAATGCCGGGCATGTGAATATCCGTTGGAAAGAAAACAGCAAAGGAACCGGCTTCGACACTTAAAAAATTTCCTTCGCCTTTCAAAAACATAATATCTTTTTCTTCGTTGTATTCTTCGGTAACAATCATCTTCTGCGAATTGGAATATCCCATTCTTTCTTTTCCGGTAACAACGTATTGAATATCGAGATATTTTTTGTGCGCTTCCCATTTGCCGGAGGAAAGCGGCTTGGTATCGTACTGCTGCACAATTGCGAAAACATCTTCGCCGTCAATTTCGTACTTACCCGGCTCAAGATTATCGAAATTCGTGTTCATCAAATAAGTGAAAGCGGATTTAACTTTTTCTCCAAAAGAGAAATAGATGCTTGCATGTTTTAAAGTATCGAAGATCATAAATTCTCCTCAATTAAAATTTTGGATGACTACAACCTGAATAATACTCCGGCTGTTAAAACATAGAAATTGCTCTCAACATCCGTTGGAATGTTATCCAATTCGAGATTAAGAAAAACATACTTGATATCGCCGGTGAGCATTAAATTGCCGAGCGAAAGTTCAACTCCTCCGCCGATGTGATAACCGAAATTTTGCGATGTTTCATTTTTCAATCCGAGTGAATTATCGTAATCAGCTTTGTAATTGTACCAGCCGGCTCCGCCAGCGGCATAGATCATCGGCATTACATAAAGTATTCCGGTTGCGGTAACGGGATAGCTTGTTACTTTTATCTTACCGTCTTCATATTCTTCTTTGCGGTAACCGATTGAACCTTCAACGCCGATTAAATTTGCCAATTTAAAACGCGCCGCAGCACCAAGAATTAACGCACCTTTATCGGCATCTTGAGTTTTGTAGTAACCCAATATTGGTCCTATTGCCGCTTCTTGTGCTTTTGCTGCTTGAGCAAAAATTAATAAACAGATAACCACTAATATTTTTTTCATTGCCCGCCTCCGTATTTTATTCTATAACCGGAAAAGAAATTTTAGATGGATATTCTTTGCCGAAATATACTTTATGTAACGCTTTTTGGAAATCTTCTTCTTTGGCATTATAGATATCAACAAATTTTTGCGGATTCATGTCGAACAACGGGAACATACTGCTCTGAATTTGTATCATGATTTTGTGACCCTTTAAAAATGTGTGGTCAACATCGAGCAGTTTGACTTTAATATTTGTTACTTCGTTTGGTTCGAAAGGCTCCGGCTTCTCGTAACTGTTTCTGAATTTGCCGCGGAGAATTTCGTAACGGATTAATCTTTGATATCCGCCGAGCTCGATATTGTTCGGGTTCGGCTCGGGATCTTTTGCATCATCGGGGTAAACATCAATTACTTTTACAACCCAATCTGCATCTGTGCCGGAAGTTGAAACGAAGAGATCGGCAAAAAGCGGTCCGGCAATTACAACATCATTTTCGAGTAGTTCTGTTTCAAAAACCAAAACATCCGGACGCGCAGAAGCGAATCTTTGGTCTTCGTTCATGTACGGTTTGTGATATGTCAAATCGGAATCGTGAAAATGTGCTGTGTACGGAACCGGTTTTTTCGGGTCGCTGATAAATTCATCGAACTCATTTTTATTTTGTTGAAATTCCCATGTGAGTTCGTTTTTGCCGGAGAGGAATAAATTTTTTTGCACTGCATTCTTTGGAGGAAACTGATCGTAACTTTTCCATTCGTTCGAGCCGGTTCTGAAAGTTGTAACTTCGGGCAAATCAACTTTTCCTTTACCGTTTAAATAAAAATTGAAAAAGGGGAGAAGAATATTTTTGTTGTAGTAATTGCTGGTGGCTTGACCGAAACTAAAATCACCGAATGAAGTTCCGTCAGTACGAGCCCAGCCGCCGTGCGCCCACGGACCAATTACAAGCCGGTTTTTGTTCTCCTGATTTTTTTCTTCAATCGAGCGGTAGATATTTAACGGTCCGTAGAAATCTTCCGAATCGTACCACCCGCCTACAACAAGCAGAGCCGGTTTTATGTTCTTAAAATGTGGAAGATTATTTCTCGATTGCCAGAACTGATCGTATGTTCCGTGTTCGGTAATTGCATTCCAGAAAGGAAATTTATTATGCAAAAAATTCTTTTGAAGATTTTGAAGAGGACCGATATCGAGAAAGAAATTGTAAATATCCGGTGATGGATACGGCGGAAGGTCTTTCCATTCCGTTGTTAATCCTTCTCTCGGCTGATCAAACACTTTGAAAAAGTTGAAAGCCATTGAAAGAGTGAGTGCGCCGTGATGATGCATATCATCGCAGATGAACCAATCGGAAATTGGTGCTTGCGGAGAAACTGCTTTGAGTGCCGGATGCGAATCGAGCGCTGCCATTGCGGCGTAAAAACCCGGATAGGAAATTCCCCAAATTCCTACATTGCCGTTGTGGTGTTCTAAATTTTTGATGAGCCAATCGATTGTATCGTAAGTGTCGCTCGATTCGTCAATATCTTTATTGCTATTCTTTTGAGGAATATATGCGCGCATGTTATCATATTCGCCTTCGCTCATAAATTTTCCGCGTACATCCTGAAAAACGAAAATGAATCCTTGTTTTGTAAATTCTTCGCTCGGTCCCAATCTCTCGGGATATTTATCTTCTCCGTACGGTGAAACAGTGTAAGGGGTTCTTACCATCAAAATAGGATAAATTTTTGTTGTATCCTTCGGCGTGTAAACGGAAGTAAAAAGTGTAATGCCGTCCCGCATAGGAATTTTATATTCTTTTTTAATGTAGTTCTCTTTTATCCAACCGCTGCCTTGTGCAAAAATTTGCGAAGTAAGTATCATTAAAAACAGAATAGTTTTTTTCATACAGTAACCCCCAATTCAAAAATTATTTTTTTGATTTTTGCCATAGATTGAAATTTCGATTCATTTGATTGATATGCACGTCAATATGTTCGGAATAAATTTTGAGCCAATCATCCAGCGTAATTTTTCCTCTTTCTGGATGAACGGCATGATTAGCCCAAATTTCTTCGGGCAAGTTTTTCAGAAGATCGTAAGTCTGCATTCTCAGGTAGTTTACTATATCGAGTGCGTTATCGATATCTTGTTCGCGGTATTTTAATTTATCAGCCCATGAATCTTGATCGTAAATCATTAGAGAGGAACCCGGCTCTGAAATTATTTTTCTGCATCGTGTGTAGCCGTTTACTTCGCTGTCTGCAAGATGAATTATGATTTCCCGTACGCTCCACTTTTCTGCCGAAGGTTTATAATCAAATATCTGGCGAGGATACTGCTGTAATGCCGTTTTGAGTTTCTCAAAACCTTGCCGGAAATTTTCGAGATGCTCTGTTCGGTTCATATAAAGCCCTCCTCAATTATAAATACTTTTTCGCTTCGATGAGATTTTCTTTTTTGCCCAGGTCAATAAACAGAGAATTGCTGTGAGCAAAATACGTTATTCTATTCTCTTTTGCGATTGAAAGATAAAAATCGACGAGCGAAAAAACTTTTTCTTCCGGCATCATTTTAAGAACCGCCGGATCTGCAATGTGAATTCCGCTGAAGGCAAATTGTTCAAGTTTGCCGATGCTGTCTCTCGTTATTTTTGTCTCCGTTGTTTTTATGTTTTGCCAGCCGCAAAGATTTTTTTCTTCGTCGAATAAAAAATAGCGGGATGAATTTCTTTTTTGAACCGCAAGAGTTGCAAGTGATTTTGTCTGCAAATGAAAATTATAAAGTTCTCGAAGATCGATGTTTGTCAGCACGTCAACATTATGAACGAGGAAGGGTTGGCTGTCGTCGAAAAACCATGCAGCATTTTTCAGACCGCCGCCGGTATCCAGAAGCATTCCGCTCTCATCGGAAATTTTTATTTCGATCCCGAAATTATTTCTTGAATTGAGGAAGCTGGTAATCTGCTCTGCAAAATGGTGAACGTTGATAATTATTTGATCGAAACCTGAGTTGATCAGTTTTGTAATTACAATTTCCAGAAGAGGAGTGCCGTTGATCTCAACAAGCGCTTTGGGTTTGTTGTTCGTTAAAGGCTGAAGTCGTGTTCCAAGTCCGGCGGCGAGGATGAATGCACGCATAATTTTTCACCGCAGAGCCGCAGAGCCGCAGAGCACCTCTGTCTCTCTGTGTCTCAGTGGTTTATATTTTGGTATGTATGAGTTCAACATTAACATCAAATTCCTTTTTGAGATGAGCGGCAAGTCTTTCGGCGCAGTAAACAGATCGGTGTTGACCGCCGGTGCACCCGTAACTGACCATCAAGTTAGCCCATTTATTATTTATATATTTTTTTACTGACACCTCAACGATGTTAAAAGTTTCCTTCAAAAAATTTTGTGCTTCGGGCAGAGCATCAAGAAAATTCTGAACAGGTTTATCTCTGCCGGTTAAGTGTCTGTATTTGTCAAGCTGTCCCGGGTTTTGAATTGTGCGGCAGTCAAATACAAATCCGCCGCCGTTGCCGGATAAATCAACCGGAAGGGGACTACGGTATGAAAAACTATTTACAGTCACCGTCAATTTTTCGTTTGACGGTTTTTCCCATCTAAATTTTTTTAGCTCGTTTGAAAGCAGCATCTGCTCGAGCGCATTTCGCAATTCGGGAATTTTAATTTTGTCCAAACCGTTTTTTTTCTCAAGAATCCACTCAAGATTTTTCAACGCGAAAGGAATGCTTTGCAGAAAATGTGCTTTCCCTTCAAAGTAACCGCGGTATCCGTATGCGCCGAATGTTTGAAGCAGACGAATCAAAGCAAACGGAGTAAAATATTTTTTGAAATTTTTTGTGTCTAGTTTCTTAATTTTTTTTGCCGACGAGATGTAGTGTCCGAGAAATTCTTCGCGTAATTCAAAAGGAATGTTTGCTTTTGAATCGAGCAGAAGTGAAGCAATATCATATTGGAGTGCGCCTTTGCGCCCGCCTTGAAAATCGATGAAGTAAAGCTGATCGCCTTTTATCATAATGTTGCGCGAGTTGAAATCGCGGTACATGAAATAATTTGAATCGGCTTTGAGCAGAAAATCCGTTAATGTTTTGAAATCGTTTTCGAGCTTCTCTTCATCGAAATAAATTTTAGCAAGTTTCAGGAAATAATATTTGAAGTAGTTCAAATCCCATTGAATCGATTGCCGGTCAAATTTTTTTCGCGGATAACATTTTGAATAATCCAATCCATTCGAAGCGGTAATCTGGAATTTCGGAAGTTCAGCAATCGCCCGTTTGTAAAAAGAAATAACATCGTCGGGAAAATTTTCACCGGTTCGTTTCTCATTTAAAAGAGAAAACAAAGTTTGGCTGCCGATATCTTTGAGAAGATAAATCCCGTTTTTAAGATCGGCGGATAAAATTTTCGGGACATCCAGTTTGTGCTTCAAAAAATGTTTGGTCAAATAGACGAATGCCTTGTTCTCGCGCAAGTCGGCATTAAACGCACCGATAGAAATTTTGTTTGCACTCTCAATTCTAAAATATATTCTCGATGAGCCGGATGCCGGAAGTGGAGAAATTTTTGTAACGCTTTCGTGTGCCCGCTTTTCGAAGAGCTGAATTAAATTTTCTTTGTGTGTCATTATAATTTCACGGATGATTTTCGTGTAAAGATTTATCCTTGTGTGCTAATTATCGGTTGATAAAAATCTTTCTATTTGTCTTCTATGCCGTAGGATGTGAACAATCGCATGCTCGAACATCATCTCGATATCGTAGAATCCCCAGTTAGTTTCGCTGCGTGTGGCAATTATTTCGTTGTGACTCATATTCCATTTGCCTTCAACAGAATTTGTAGTGAAGACGAGAACCTTCTCGAACATCCTGATTGCATCTTGCGGAGTATCGACTTTGTAATCGGGCAAGTGGGGCGATAGTCCCAAAAAAATTCTGATTTGATTTGCATATCTGTAACCGGCAGCAACAACATGACGCATAATTGTTTGTACCGAACGGCAATGCTCGTCGGTAGTTGTGTTGTCGTAAATTTTCACAAATTTTTCTTGAGGAATATTTTCAAGAATTTTTTTTAGATCGACAAACGCGCGTTCGTACTCATCCATCAAAGCACCAATCGCGCCGGTACGGTAGTGTTTATTTAACATAATAAAAATTCCATATAGAATAAGTTATGTGTTGTAAAATTATGCAAGCGGTGACTAAAGTCCTATACTTGAAAACCATTACAGTCCACTATCTTGTCTATGGCATCCCTCCGGGAAAAGATAGTGGCAATTACATTTAGTTTCTCGAAAAATTGCCACGAGATTTTCCGTGTAAACGGAATCCCGCAAAGCGGTGATATCTCGTGGAATAATAAAAAAATGAAGAACGGCTTTAGCCGCAATTTGCTAATCGTATTATAGTTGAAAATTTTTTTCAGCAACTTGCCGATACTTAATTTTATGCGGTACACCATTTAATTTCCCTACACGGAAAAATTTTAATCTTTTCTTCGATTCATCAAGCCAGACTTTCTCTATATCTTTATCAGGCTCATCAAGGCTTTTTAATATGCTGTCAACAATCAATAATTTTTCTTTCGGGGACAGCTTCAAAACATTTCTGATAATTTCTTTACTGCTCATTTATCCATCATCTTGTTTTTCATTCTTAACAAATGATAAATATTATTTGTTCGCATACAGAGTAATTCGGTTACCCGCCTTCATCATAATTTAAAATTGGTCTCAGCCATTTCTCGGCTTCTTTGATGCTGATTCCTTTCCGCTTGCGGTAATCATCAACTTGATCCTTGCCGATTTTGCCGGTTGTAAAATATTTAGCTTCCGGATGAGCGAAGTATAATCCGCAAACAGAAGCGGCGGGATACATTGCCAAACTTTCCGTCAATCTTATCGAAATATTTTTTTCTACATCGAGAAGTTTCCAGATTGTAATTTTTTCTGTGTGATCGGGTTGTGACGGGTAACCGGGTGCCGGACGAATACCCGCATATTTTTCATCAATCAATTCTACGTTCGAAAAATTTTCCCCCGACGAATATCCCCAAATTTCTTTTCTAACTTTTTCGTGAAGCAGTTCTGTAAAGGCTTCTGCTAATCTATCTGCAACTGCTTTTGTCATTATCGAATTATAATCATCGTGCTCGGCTTCAAATTGCTTTACTATTTTTTCAATTCCGAGCCCTGTAGTGATTGCAAACATTCCGATGTAATCATTTACTTTAGATTCTTTTGGTGCAACGAAATCGGCAAGCGCAACATTCGGTATTCCATCTGATTTTATTGACTGCTGGCGTATTGTATGCAACTCTGCAAGCAGACCTCTGCGCGATTCATCGGCATAAATTTCAATATCATCTTCAAAAGAATTTGCCGGGAAGATTCCGATAATTCCGTTTGCCGTTAAAAGTTTTTCTGAAATAATTTTATCGAGCAGTTTGTTCGCATCGTCAAAAATTTTTTCAGCTTCTTTGCCGTAATTATTATTATCAAAAATTTCAGGGTAACGCCCTTTTAACTCCCAAGTGATGAAGAAGGGATTCCAATCGATGTATTTTCTGATCTCGCTCAAATCGAAATCTTTGAGCGCGGTAATTCCGGGCTTGATAGGTTTTTTAACGGAATAATTTTCCCAATCATCCAGAAATTTATTTTTGCGTGCTTTTTCCAAACTCAAATATTCACGCGCAATTTTTTTCTTCGAATGATTTTCACGCAGATGTTCATATTCATCTTTGATCGATTTAACGAAATCATTCTTCGATTCGCTGTTCAAAAGATTGCCGACAACCGAAACGCTTTTCGATGCATCGAGAACATGCACAGTTGGGTTTGAATATTCCGGCGCAATTTTTACCGCAGTGTGAATCCGTGAAGTTGTAGCGCCGCCAATCAACAAAGGAATATCGAGTCCCATCCGCTCCATCTCTTTTGCTACATGAACCATTTCATCGAGCGATGGCGTAATTAATCCGCTCAATCCGATGATATCAACTTTTTTCTCGACAGCCGTTGATAATATTTTATCGGACGGCACCATCACGCCGAGATCGATCACATCATAATTGTTGCAGCCAAGCACTACCCCGACAATATTTTTGCCGATGTCGTGAACGTCGCCTTTTACCGTTGCTAACAAAACCAAAGGGGAATTCTTTTTATTATTATTTCTTGTCTTTTCCGCTTCGATATACGGGATTAAAATGGCTACTGCCTTTTTCATTACACGTGCACTTTTAACAACTTGCGGCAAAAACATTTTTCCCGAACCGAACAAATCACCAACAACGTTCATTCCGCTCATCAACGGACCTTCGATAACATCGAGCGGCGAATCATATTTTTTTCTCGCTTCTTCAACATCCTCTTCGAGGTAATCAACAATTCCTTTTACGAGAGCATGTTTTAAACGTTCTTCCACCGGTGTGCTGCGCCACTCTTCTTCTCTCGCTTCACGTTTAACATCTTTATTTAATGAAGCTGCGAACTCGATCAATCTTTCGGTTGCATCGGCACGCCGGTTCAAAATTACATCTTCAACTTTTTCGAGAAAATCTTTTGGTATTTCTTCATAAACGGCAAGCTGCCCGGCGTTAACAATTCCCATATCCATTCCGGCTTCAATTGTATGATAAAGAAATGCAGAATGCATCGCTTCACGTACAACATCGTTGCCGCGGAATGAAAAAGAAACATTGCTTACGCCGCCGCTGACTTTTGCATGAGGAAGATTTTTCTTTATCCAGCGCACAGCTTCGATATAGTTTACAGCATACTGATTGTGTTCTTCAATTCCGGTTGCAATCGCAAAAATGTTCGGATCGAAAATAATATCTTGCGGAGGGAAACCGATTTCTTCCGTTAAAATTTTGTAAGCACGTTCACAAATATGAATTTTTCTTTCGAGCGTGTCCGCTTGTCCTTTTTCATCGAAAGCCATCACAACAGTTGCGGCGCCGTATCTCAAAATTTTTCGTGCATGATCTTTAAATATTTCTTCGCCTTCTTTTAATGAAATTGAATTAACAATCCCTTTGCCTTGCAAACGTTTCAATCCGGCTTCAATAACACTCCACTTCGATGAATCCAGCATTACCGGCACTCGCGCGATATCCGGCTCTGATGCAATGAGGTTGAGATATTTTGCTATTGCTTCTTCGGAATTTAACAGCGCTTCATCCATGTTGATGTCTATAATCTGTGCGCCGTTTTCAACCTGATCTTTTGCAACAGACAACGCTTCATCGTAGTTGCCATCTTTAATCAGTCGTGCAAATTTGCGGGAGCCGGTTACGTTTGTTCGCTCGCCGATGTTTACAAAATTTGTATCGGGGCGGAATATCATCGGCTCCAATCCGCTCAAACGCAAGTACGGTTTCACTTCCGGAATTTTTCTCGGCGGATATTTTTCTGCTACTTCGGCAAAAGCTTTAATATGGTCGGGTGTTGTTCCGCAGCATCCTCCGATAATATTGAAGAAATTTTCTTTTGCAAATTCTTCGAGCACTTCAGCCATTGATTCGGGCGATTCATCGTAGCTGCCGAATTCGTTCGGGAGTCCGGCATTTGGATAGATGCTTACAAATTTATTTGTGATGCGTGAAAGTTCTCCGATAAAGGTTCGCATCTGCGAAGGACCGAGCGAGCAATTCAAACCGACACTCAATAAATTTTTTGTGTGCGCAATTGAAATCCAAAATGCTTCCGTTGTTTGTCCCGAAAGTGTTCTGCCGCTCATATCAACGATAGTACCGGAAATCATTATCGGGATGCGTAGATTTTTTTCATCGCACAATTCGGTTATTCCGAACAAAGCGGCTTTTGCATTCAATGTATCGAAAATTGTTTCGACGAGAAGAATATCAACGCCGCCGTCAATCAATCCGAGCGCTTGTTCTTTGTACGATTCCTTTACCTGATCAAAAGTTACCGCGCGGAAGCCCGGATCGTTTACATCCGGCGAAAGCGAAAGAGATTTGTTTGTTGGTCCAAATGCGCCGGCAGTAAATCTCGGTTTACCGGGATTCTGTTTTGTGAATTCATCTGCCGCTTCTTTGGCAATTTTTGCCGCGGCATAATTTATTTCGTAAACAAGATTTTCTGTTTTGTAATCAGCTTGCGAAATTGAAGTAGCATTGAATGTATTCGTTTCAATTATATCCGACCCGGCAGATAGATATGCTTTGTGAATCTCTTTAATAATTTCAGGCTGGGTTAAAACAAGAATATCGTTGTTCCCTTTTAAATCAACCGGATGATTTTTAAGTTGTTCACCGCGGAATTGTTCTTCGTTTAATTTGTAACGCTGGATCATCGTTCCCATCGCGCCGTCAAGCACCAGAATTCTCTGTCGCAAAAGATTAGTCAATATTTCGAGTTTGTCTTGCATTATTTTTCTTTCTGAATTTTACTGTGCGAAGCTTTTTCAACTTTTTGTTGGAAAATTTTTTTGTTATGCACGTTGTAGTTGAATATCGGGATATTTTCTTTAATGGGTATTAATCATTAATTTTCGTTCAAATATAATAAATAAATGAGAAGGATATGATAGTTGTTACCGGCGGCGCCGGATTTATAGGCAGTGCTGTTGTTTGGAAGCTGAATAAAATTGGAGCCGACAAAATTATTGTTGTTGACGAACTCGGCAAAGACGAGAAATGGAAAAACCTGAACGGATTAAAATTTTCCGACTTCTATCATAAAGATGATTTCATCGGATTGGTTCTGCAAAGGAAAGTTCCTTTTAAAATTACTTCGATTATTCATCTTGGTGCTTGTTCTGCTACAACAGAAAAAAACGCAGATTATTTGATGGACAACAACGTACACTACTCGCAAGAGCTTGCAAAATTTTCTTTGGAAAACGGTGTACGGTTCGTCTATGCTTCTTCTGCGGCTACTTACGGAGACGGTTCAAACGGCTACAACGATGACGAATCAAATCTAAATATACTCCGCCCGATGAACATGTACGGTTATTCAAAACATCTTTTTGATTTGTGGATCAAAAGAAACGGGTTGATGAATAAAGTTGCCGGACTAAAATATTTCAACGTGTACGGACCGAATGAATATCACAAAGGAGATATGAGAAGTGTTGTTCATAAAGCATTCGAACAGATACGCGATAACGGCAAAGTGAAACTCTTCAAATCATATTTAAAAGATTACAAAGACGGCGAGCAGAAGCGCGATTTTATTTATGTGAAAGATGCCGTTGACATGACTTTATATTTTTGGGAACATCCCGATAAGAACGGAATTTTTAATGTTGGAACCGGCAAAGCACAAACGTGGATTGAACTTGTTACTGCATTGTTCAATGCGCTGAGCAAGCCGGTTAAAATTGATTTTGTTGATATGCCCGAAGATATACGCGAGAAGTACCAGTATTTTACCGAGGCAAATCTTACAAAACTGAAACAAGCCGGATACGATAAATCTATTTCAAATGTTGAAGACGGAGTTAAT
This sequence comes from Ignavibacteriales bacterium, assembly GCA_016177735.1. Taxonomy (GTDB): domain Bacteria; phylum Bacteroidota; class Ignavibacteria; order Ignavibacteriales; family Melioribacteraceae; genus DYJK01. Next base: position 11,702 of record JACOUS010000004.1, read on the forward strand.
GATTATGTTAAAAATTATCTTTTGAATGAAGCATATCTCGGCATGTCTAAAGAATAACGGGAGAAAGATTTGTCCAAAAACACTTACCGCGGCGAATTTAAAAAACGGCTCTACTTTTTCACTCTGAAATTAATCGAGTTCATTGATTCGCTTCCTAAAGATAATGTTTCTCAAAAAATGGGGGATGAACTTTTCAACAGCGGCACAAATGTTATTGGCAATTACATCGAAGCCTCTGCAGCCACAACAAAAAAAGAAATTAACAATTACACAATTGCTTCTTTGAAAAATACCAACGAGTGCAAACTATGGCTCGGTTTGATGAGGGACAGCAAACGCGCCAAACCCGAAAAAGTAAAATGGTTTCTGGATGAACTGGATGATATCTCAAAAATTTTAGCCGACTCGATTAATCAGTAATTTTTTTCGTAAGTCGAAGTTTACCCGGCACTAATTAGACGGGCGAAGCTTCGACAATTGAAATTTTCCCGGTGATAAATTCTGCAAATTATTTGCGAGTGTTATTAATTGCCCCGACATTCCCGTATAAACGGGATTCCGCTTAGCGGTGATATGCCGGGGAGTAAAAAAAGAAAACTCACATTGACTTTAGCCGCAATTTAAAACCAATTTCGGCTAAAGCCGGAATGAGTGGATTTGTTATTTTCTCCGGCATAAATGCTGGAGCTATTTTAAAGCAAATCGTATAATTTTTTTTTACAACTTCTTTTTTTGAGAAAGGTACTCTTATGCAGCTTGCAACACTCTGTTATGTAATAGATAACGATAAAACTTTGATGCTTCACCGCATCAAGAAAAAAAACGATATACACGAAGGAAAGTGGAACGGACTTGGCGGAAAATTTGAACATGGCGAAACACCCGAAGAATGTGTCATCCGCGAAGTGAAAGAAGAGAGCGGATTGATTATCACAAATCCGAAACTTCACGGCTTCATCACTTTCCCGATGTTCGACGGCAAAAAAGATTGGTACGTTTTCTTGTTCACCGCAAAAAACTTCGAAGGGGAATTAATCGATTCTTACGAAGGCAGACTTGAATGGATTCAAAACGATAAATTGTTCGAACTGAATTTGTGGGACGGCGATGAAATTTTTATGCGCTGGCTGCTGCAAGATAAATTTTTCAGTGCAAAGTTTGTTTACGAAAACGGGAAACTGAAAGAACACAACGTTAATTTCTATTAATAAATTATGCCGAGATTTATAAGAGAAGAGATTGCGCTGAAAGCTCAAGAATGGTCGTTGAACCAGGAAAGAGTTTTCAGCGAAGAATTGATGAACAAGCGGATCAATTTCTTTCTGATATTTTTTATTCTTCTGCTCGTTGCTGCTTTCTTCATTAAAGAAAAAGAGATCGTTTCATTCATTCTTGCTGCCGGAACGGTTATAACATGGATTCTTTCTTTTTCCATTTTCAGCATAACAAGAAAAGTAAACCGTATAATTAAAATGTTGAAGAGGGAAACGGGTCATCCGCTTTCGTCGCTCGACACCAAAAGTTTTGACCTGATCAACAGATTTTTAATCGGCTACGCGTTGCCGGTATTTTGTTCGGTAATCATTACAATAGGTTCTGCATTGTCTGTTTCGGGCGCGTTAAATTTGTACATGCCTTTCAAAGAAGAAGTAACGCGCAAAACAGAACAGATAAAAGAAGATGTGAAAAAAAGTCTGCCGAAGACAAAAGAGAAATCACGCCCGTCAAAATATTTCCAACCGATTGACAGCGTGTCGAAATAATTTTTTAGCGGCAACCGATTTTAGATTTGTTCGATTTGTGAGAGCAGTGCAATATTGTTTGTTGAAGCCGGTTTCGTGATAAAACAAGTAATGAATAACACACCCCTTTCGTTCCCCTCTGTAGAGGGGGAAACTCTTTCGTTTTTTTAATACTGCTATTTAACCGGTTGTGTGAATTAATTTGTAAACCGTTCCGTCAAAAAGAACGCCGGACAGGTAAAACGTTTTTTTTTTCTCGTTTATCCATTAGCACACGGCTTAGGCAGTGTGTTAATGAAACCCGATTCACTTTGTATAACTGTTTCAACAGTTTCTATTTTTTTGTTTTCTAATTCACACAACGGGTGCTATTAGTAAAATGTATGATGCCAAAAGTAAATTTCGCTAGCAAACTATTTTTTATACAAAAAATATTTAATAGCGCGGCTATTTCCCCTCTCGAGAGGGGAAATGAAAAGGGGTGTGTTGTAATTTTGTTTGTTTCATTTCAACTTTTCCATAAAACCCAGAATCAAGTCGTTAACCATTTCAGGATTTTCGAGCGGAGTCATGTGTCCGGCATGAGGAATTGCAGAAAACTCTGCCGTTGGAATTCTTGCGGCGAGTTCTCGCATAACCGGCGGCGGAGTTAGCCTATCGAACGCACCACAGATTACAAGTGTAGGTATTTTTATCTGCGGGAGAAAAGGAGTTGTATCCGTTCTGCTCATTATTGCAAAGATGCATCCTTTCACTCCGGCTGGATTTTGTTTGTGTGTTTTATGAAGTGTCGTCAAGAATAATTTTTCTTGTTCTTGCGGAGTTTCATCGGCAAAGCAGTTTGCTACAAATAGATCCGTAAATTTTATCAATCCCTCTGTGTTGATGAGATTAATATTTGCAGAGCGTCTCAATTTTGCACCATTGTCATCTGCATCGGCGCGCGTATCACATAAAATTAATCCGCTGAAAATATTTTGATCGCGTTCAATAGCCCGTAGAGAAATATATCCGCCCATCGAGAGACCGCACAAAACCGGTTTCACTAATTTCAATTCATTGATCACGGAGAACAAATCATCAACAAAAAATTCCATTGTGTACTGTCCATCGCCGACAATACTTTCGCCAAGTCCGCGTACATCGTATGCAACACAGTAATAATTATTCTGCAAAGCTTCTATTTGAAAATCCCACATCGAGTGGTCGTATGGAAAACCATGTACAAAAATTATTGACTGCTTTTCGGGACTGCCGAAAATATTTACAGATAATCCGTTGATTGTAATCTTCATAACAAATCCTTTAGCTTTTTTTTCGTAATTTATTAGAGTCTTCAAAAGGGGACTAAAGTGCCCCGCAATTAGGTTTATAAACTAAGGCTGTCTCAGAAGTAAATCTTTTTTAAAAATAGCACGCGGATAAAATCCGATTAAACGGATTACCGCTGATTTTTTAATTGAACCATTACTTCTGAGCCAACCTCATTGATTTTGAACAAGAGCAAAATTGCCACGAGATTTTCCGTGTAAACGGAATCCCGCAAAGCGGTGATATCTCGTGCTATAATATGAAAGAAATGATAGCGGCTTTAGCCGCAATTCTAACACAGTAATAATTTAATTATAACTATATACTACGAAAACTTAGTTCTATTATGAAAAAAATTCAAAAAATTCTTGAACGCCAAAATTATATTATCTTGTTAGCAATAATTGCCGGACTTCTATTAGCTTTCCTTTTCGAGGGACCCGTAAAAAATCTTGATCAAAGTGTTTCCTTTTTTTACGGAATGCTCGGCGGCGAAAAAGAACCAGATAGTTCGGTTGTAATTATTTCGATTGATGCGGACGATATCGAGAAACTCGGCGGCTGGCCCTTGAAAAGAACTTACTACGCTTTGCTTGTGAATGAACTTACAAATCTCGAAGCAAAAAAAATAGGAATAGAAATCTTACTTTCGAGCAACGTTGCATTGCAGTCGGTTTATAGTGATTTGCTGAATGAAGAGATCGGGAAATCAAATAAAGTTGTTGTGTCGTCGCTGATAACCGATGAAAATAAATACGGAGAAAAATTTGACAAAGATTCTTTGATTTATTCCCAGCCTAAAATTGATTTGCCGCATATTCCTTCCGGGCATCTTAACTATTTTTCCAGCGGAGGACTTTTTGTTCCTTCAAGCATTTATGTTAATGGAAAAAGAGAAAAATCTTTTTCACTCGCTCTTGCCGGAGATAATTTTTCGAATATCGAAACATTGATGAAAATTAATTTGTACTGTCCGTGGAAAAAAATCACACATTATTCTTTAATTGAATTTTTCAAAGCGGTTGGATCCGATGAACCGTCACTGAAAAATCTCAAAGACAAAATTGTTTTGGTTGGCGTAACCGATCCGACAATTGCCAAAACTCTCCATTCAAATTATGATGACGAACTGCCCGGTGTTGGTTTTCATGCGCTTGCACTCGATAATATTTTAACCGGCAGACTAATTACAAATCAATTTTCATCGTTCATTAATGCCGCTGCAATAATTCTTTTGATTCTCTTCGCTCAATTCACAAAAAGAAATCGTGCAGTAATTCTGCTTTCTCTCGGCGTAATTTATTTTGGCATAACTTTCTTTTTATTCAACTTCGTTTACATCGAAGTGAGTTATTCATTTTTCATTCTGCCTCTCTTTTTTGTTTTGTCTGCAGAAACCGCATTTTATTTTCTACGAACCAAAATTAAACTCGATGAAACATATTCCGAAACTGAAGTTTTGCGAAGTGCTCTTTCCTACAAAGAAGAACAATTAACGAAACTTCAAAAAGAAATTGAGCACGGAAACGGTTTGGAAACAGAGACGTTGATTCAGAAGATTAAACTACTGCAAGATGAGATTACAAAACTAAAAGAGTACGATGAAGCGGATAACTCGGTTTTGCAGACGGCAGATAATTCGGCAAAAATTTTTAATGGGATAGTTTACTGCAGTAAAGAGATTGACAATATCATTAATCTCATAAAAAAAATATCATCAACGAATGCAACGGCATTAATTTCCGGCGAGAGTGGAAGCGGCAAAGAACTTATAGCACGTGCAATTCACGATTTGAGCGAAAGAAAAAAACAAAACTTTGTAGCGTTGAATTGTGCGGCACTTCCCGAAACTTTGCTGGAGAGCGAATTATTCGGGCATGTGCGCGGAGCTTTTACTAATGCCATTGGCGATAAAAAAGGGCTCTTCGAGCTTGCTGACGGCGGTACAATCTTTCTCGATGAGGTCGGTGAAACTACCGAACTATTCCAAGCCAAACTTTTGCGTGTTATTCAATTCGGAGAATTTCAAAAAGTAGGTTCGCCGGAAACTAAACATGTTGACGTTAGAATTATTGCCGCTACCAACCGGGATATTGAGCAGCTTGTTAAACAAAAAAAATTCCGCGAAGATTTGTATTACAGATTAAATGTTTTGAGAATAGGACTTCCTCCGCTCCGCGAAAGAAAAGATGATATCGAAGTGCTCGCAAATTATTTTGTGAAGAGGGAAAGTCCCTCGCTGCAAATTTCGAGAGCCGTGATGCAAAGCCTTCTTAATAATCAATGGAATGGAAACGTGAGGGAACTCGAATCGATAATAAAGAGGGCGGCAATATTTGCGGCATCGGAAAATAGAAACGTCATTAAACTTGGCGATCTGCCGGATGATTACCGAAAGTATGAAAAACTTAGTCTCGAAAATTTGATTTTGGATTCGCTCCGTTCAAAAAAATTTTCTCATTCTTCTATAAACGAAACGGCTAAGGAACTTGGCGATATCAGCAGAACAATGGTTACTGAAAATTTTAGGGGAATCTTTTTTAGAGAATATGTTAAATCAGATTATGATTTGGAAAAATCGATTACGGAAGTTGCCGGTTCTGCCGAAGCGGAATCGCTCGAAAAAATCAGATCAAAAGCTTCAACATACCTTGAAAACATCCGCAAAGACCTTGTTAAAATTGAAAAAAGAGATTTTGAAACAGTTAAAAACTCTTTCCCCGCCAAGTACAAAAATCTGCCTTCGCGCTATCATCAATATTTGGATTTAATTATTAAGCGCATGATCGAAAAAGCCTGAACTTACAGCTTCAGGCATTTGAACCTACCGCTCAGGCAAATCATTAAAAAAAATCCTTCGAAAATCTTTTCATTGCTCAACTTTTTTATAAAAATAAAATTGGCACAAGAAATGAATCCTCCTTCGTAAAAATTTTCAAACAAAATGGAGGACACAATGAAAAATCGAGTCGCGTTTCTTTTTTCTGTCTCTGCACTTATCCTTTTTGTCTTTATAGGGTATGCGTGCCAGGATAACGGCGTAATTGAGCCGTCGCAAAATTCCGATTTCCAAAATAGACTTGCCAAAGTGGTTGATAATGATGAAGCGGTTCAAACATTTCAGCCGAATTATAGCGAAGGCGAAGCAATGAGTTTTATGGATACCGGTATGGGTAAAGAAATTTATCCTCTGCGTGTCGGTCAAGCCATGAAACCGGTTGAACGAAGCCTGGAAATTCCGAGCGATTCTAACGCAACAGAATTAGAGGGCACTCTGTATCAAAAATTTGAGGGGACTTTATTTATTACCGGCTACATGGTTGATTCAACCGACAGCTCTAATATTGTAAAGACTGTTAATGTGCAAAAACCTTTTACAACAGAAATTTACAGAAAGGTGATTCTCACAAAAGTTGATTCAACCGGGAACGTTCTTGAGGACTGGAAGGTAACTTCTGTTTCTTTGCCGCAAGGGGGAACTGCAAATCCTTCTACAAAAATTGTGAAGATAACCCTAACGCCTGAAAGCGGCGACCCGATTGTTATCGAAGACCCGAACAGCTATTTCTTTGATAAAGGAAGCTGGAGAGGAAAAGAAGATGATGACGATGATGCAGAAGATGAGTTTGAAGAAGATGATCACAGAAGCGGTGCAGTTAGAATTGAATTCGGCATGAGGCACAGTGCTTATCTTTGGTTCCATGGCAGACAAAGCGTAAATGTAAAAGTTGAAGTTGCAAGTCCGAACGATTTTGATTTTGTTACTTTAACATATGGCGCAAACAACAGCGGCAAGTTCAAAACAAAATATAAATTTGATCTCGTATCAAGCGGCGGCGGAATTAATGTTTATGAGAAGACGTTAAAGATGCATACACACAGAGGCAAAGCACATGTTGTTATTAATGTTCTGCCGAACAGCGCTGTGTTTGACGATGAGGCACCGGTTGAAGAACATACCTGGGGAATTCCTTACCTGGTTAAATAATCTAACCAGAGATCATAATTCGGACAGCTATTTTGTCTGTCCGAATTTCTTTTTTTGTATTAAATTATGCGCGTGATGAAAACAATAAAATACATATTAATTGCATCAACACTGTTTATGTTGTTTCGATGCACTAATCCGTCTCCGACAGAATTAATTCAAGACAACACAGCAGTAAATGAAAATTTACAACAGATAGAAGTTGTATCGCCGGACCCGGATACATATGTATATTCAAACGGATATGATTCCACCGGAATTGTAGAACCGTACTTAAATAAATCATCGGTTATAAGCTTAAGCGGAATTAAGTATTCGAACTTTGATGATGGTTCTCAAGCAGATTATTACTATGCAGTCTTTAATGATAAGTCAATGCCAATTTTAAACACAATGGGTACTCGATTAGGATTTTGGGCAAGAATGATGGGCGGAGTGAGATTTAACAATGTTGTGGCTTCTCCGATGCAGAATAGAATTAGGTATTTACAAAACGGCGAAGTTCATGATACTGTAATCGGCTACCGTTTTGTTCTAACGAGAAAGATGATGCATTCACATAACAAATTCGAGTTTCCGTACAACTCGAAGCTGAATGTTAGAGTTGATGAAAGCAGAAATTCGTTTTTCCAGATTGATGTTCCGACACCGGCTGAAATTAGCGGAGAAGTAAATGCATCGGGAAGTCCATCAAGAAATAATCTTACTCTTAATCTAAAATGGAATGGAACAAATCAAGGCATAATTGAAATAGTTATCGGCGTATTGGAAGATTCCGGTAATGAAATTTTTCCTTTATTGAAATTGACCGGCGCAGATAACGGCAAAATGAAAATTTCCAGCAGCATTTTGGAAAAACTGCCCGATAGAGTGTACAAAAAATTGGTTATAACTTTCATTAGAAGACAAACAAAGGAAATACCAGAAAATTCAATACTTAAAGACAGCTATATTGTTTCGCAGAGTATTCACAATATCAAAGTCGAAATTCCGGACTAAGTTTAAACCGTTTTTGAAATTTGGTTTACTTATGATTTTCACTGCCGCTTCATATGGTCAGCAGTCGATGGATTTTTACGGCTTGTCGTCGAATGCTTATAATAGCCGGTTCAGACTGAACAGTTTTGAATCGAACGCAGATAATTTTAACGGAAGTAAAGATTGGGAATTATCCGTTTCGTTCAGCGGTGTGAATGATGAAAATAAATCGGGGAATATAAATGCAATTTCTTTTTCGAAAAGAATTTCCGAACATTATTTGTACGCACGATACACACCGGGCTACCATCAACAGTTTATTTTTAACAGCGGTGTTAAATTGGTTGTCAGCGATGATATCGATGTTGAAACAGTTCTCAAAACATATCTTGATTATCAGGAAAAATTCGGATTCGGCTATTCGTATCAATTCATACCGGAATTAAATGCCGGGTTTTCATTCCGTTATTTCACTCAAGAATTTGAGGAAGAAGTGCCGGAACCTTTTTTCTCCGATACTCTGAACTACATTGCAACAAAAACCGAAACTACAACAAGTAATTTTTGGCGCGGCGATCTCGGCATAACTTATTCTCCGAATGAAAATTTCAGGCTCTCCGTTTCTTCAATCAATCTTTTTACACCGGAAGAAACTTCAACTGCGGAAATCGCCAAAAATTTTTCGATCAAAAAGACAAAAGGTTTTGCCGCACAGTTAAGTTTAATGCCCCTTGAAAAAATTACAACTACAGCAGTTTATGAAAGCTCGAACTCATTTTTGCTCGGCGGAAATTTTGCAGCTGATTTTCTTGGCGGAGTTTTTACTTTCGGCGCATCTGTTTTTCATGATAAATACCAGCACCCCTTCATTGCCGGAGTTTCGCCGTTCATAAATTTTTCTACCGAACTTTACGGAATTACTTTGAGCGGCGTGAAATATTTGAATGACCGGCAAGCGCCGCAGACCGTTTCCAATTTGATGGAACGCGGCATTCACAATCTGCTGAATAATAATTTTAGTTACGATAGACTTACGCTCAGCATCAATGTTGCGTTATCATTTCTGCCGGCTCAATCGGTTAAGTTTATTGATGTGGAATTGAAGAATGAAATCTATCCAACGCTCGGTGATGTTTATTTAAACAATCCTTTTGCTGTTGCACGCGCAGTTAATATGACAGATAAAACCATTTCGGTAAAACCGTACAGCTTTATAAAAGAAATTAATTCCGAAAATGTCTATTCGCCCGTTGTAAATATTCTGCCGTACGATACGGCAAATATTTCTTTCTATACGGTGATTAATCTTGAGAATCTAAAAATAAAACGGAGAGAAATTGCGCAAGCTAATTTTTATTTGACTATCGGCAGTAATAGCGCGGAAGACCAATTCCAGAAACCGATTTTGATAAATGATTTAAATAGCTGGGACGGGAACGTTTATAACTTGCGTTACTTTGTTAAAAGAGATATCTCATTTGCCAATCAACATTCAAAACTAATCATCAAAGAAAAGAAAGAAGAGATTGAATCGGGCAAGTACAAATCCGAAATCATGAATCAAGTAAAAATTATTTTTGACGACTTCGTTAAAAAGATGAAATACATATCCGATCCGCGTGCGAGTGTTGAAACAGTTCAGTTCCCTCAAGAAACGCTTCAACTGAAAGGCGGCGACTGTGATGATTTGAGTGTCTGCTTCGCTTCGCTGCTCGAAGGAATCGGAATTCAAACGGCATTTGTTGATTACAAAAATACCGGCGGTGTTTCGCATGTGAGTCTTTTTTTCAATACGGGCTTAACACCGGAAGAGATGAGTTTAATTACAAACAACGATAACAAAATTGTTGTCAGAAAAAATCTTGACGGCAACGATGAATTATGGATACCGGTTGAAACAACATCGCTTACCGATTTTGAAACTGCGTGGTCTGTTGCTGCTGAAATGTTCAACAGAGAAGCGGTTGAAAATCTCGGGCTTGCAAAAGGAAGCGTTGTTATCGTTGATATCAATTAGAGGTGAACATGAAAACATTAATTATTTTTTTAATAGCATTCTGCTCGCTGGCTGCACAAACAATAATAGTTGAAAAAGTTTCGGGAAATGTTGAAGCGTTAATCGGCACAAGCGAAACATGGGTGAAAGTAAAAGCCGGACAAACATTGAACGGCGCCGATCTTATTTCGACCGGGAAGAATTCTTCGGTCAGATTAAACAGCAGCGGCAATAAATTTGTTTTGCAAAGTAATTCCGCGCTTGGAATAAAAAGCATAAAAAAAATATCCGTTAAAGAATTACTGCTGGCTTTGGCGATGGAAGAAATTAGAAATGTGCCGGACACAAAAGGAAATTCAACTTCGCGCAACACAGCAGTTTACGGCGGCAGCGTAAACAAAGTTGAGAATGAATTAGTGAAATCGAGCGAACTCGGCATCAAAAAATTGAACGGCGCAAAACAGCTTGCAAAAAACGGATATGTCGAATCGGCAATTGTTGTTGCAAAAGAAACTTATAGAAAATATCCGGAAACGAAAAATTTAATAGGAGAAAGAATTTACTTTGCCGATTTGATGCTGCAGCTGTCACTTTATAACGAAGCCGCGGCTGAACTTGCCGAATTGAAACAAATGAATCTAAATAAAAAGGAAGCCGATGAAGTAGAATTACGATTGGAAAAAATTAATCAGGAGTTAGCTAAATAATAAGGCTCCATATACATAATACTTACGGATTTTTTTTGCTAAAAGTTATTTCGACTTTAGTCACATATTGAAAATAAATTGCGGCTAAAGCCATTTTTTGTTTCTTTATTGTATTCCACAACGTTTACGTCGTGGCAATTTTTTTAACGAGCTTAGAAGTAGAATTAATTAAAACATGCTTTTGGAAAGTAATCTTGGATTGTAGTGGAAAAATGTTTGTGTTAAATCTTTCCCATTAGCCCTTTATTACTCCGACCGGTTTTAACTTTGCAACTTTCGAACTGATTCCGGCGTAGTGCATAATATCAACAACTTCGGAAACATCTTTGTATGCGTGCGGCATTTCTTCCGCAATTGTCTTGTATCCTTTCGCTTGAATTACAATTCCGCTTTTTGTCAGCTCATCAATTAGATTTCTTCCTTTTGCATCTTTCAATGCTTGATGGCGGCTTTTCACTCTTCCGGCTCCGTGGCAAGAACTTCCAAATGTTTCTTCCATTGCTTTCTCGTTTCCAACAAGCACAAAAGAATATCTTCCCATATCGCCTGGAATTAAAACCGGTTGACCCACACTTTTGTATTTATCCGGTATGAAAGGAGAACCGGCTGGAAATGCGCGCGTTGCACCTTTGCGGTGTACACAGACTTTTTTCTTTTTATCATCAATTAGATGCTCTTCAATTTTGGCGATGTTATGACAGACATCGTATATCAATTGAAAATCCAATTCGCTTTCGGAGATAGAAAATGTTTCGTGGAAACTTTGTTTGGCGAGATGCATAATAACTTGCCGGTTATTCCATGCAAAGTTTGCGGCACACCGCATCGCACGCAAATAATTTTGTCCTTCATCGGATTTAATCGGTGCGCATGCAAGTTGTTTATCGGGAAGTTTGAAACCGTATTTCTTTTCTGCTTGAACGAGAACTTTTAAATAGTCTTCACAAATTTGATAACCCAATCCGCGCGAGCCGGTATGAATTTGAATTACAACTTGATTTTTAAAAAGTCCGAATGCTTGTGCTGTGTGTTCATCATAAATTTTTTCAACGAGATCGATTTCCAAAAAATGATTCCCCGAACCGAGCGTTCCGGCTTGGTCCATTCCGCGCTCGATTGCTTTACTGCTAACCAATTCAGGGTCTGCATCTTTCAATTGCCCGTTCTCTTCAGTCAATTCCAAATCTTGTTGAGTTCCGAAACCGTTTTCGACCGCCCAGCTTGATCCTTTTCTTAAAATATTTTTTATCTCATGCGGCGGTAATTTTTTTATTGCACCGCTTGCGCCAACGCCGGTTGGAATATTTTTGAAAAGATTCTCGACAAGTTTTTGAATTTTATTTTTGATTTGATCGTACTGAAGTGAAGTTTTCGCAAGCCGCACGCCGCAATTGATATCGTAGCCGACTCCGCCCGGAGAAATGACTCCTTCATTCAAATCGGTCGCGGCAACACCGCCGATAGGAAAGCCGTATCCCCAATGAATATCCGGCATCGCCAGACTGTATTTTTGAATGCCCGGTAGATGTGCAACATTAATTACTTGTTTGATCGCTTCATCATTTTGAAGTGAGCCTTCGAGCATATTCCGCGACGTATAAATTCTTCCCGGCACAAGCATTCCGCCGTGCTTTGGAATCTCCCAAAGGTTATCGCTGATTTTTTCTATGTTGATCCCGAGGATTTGCATAGCTAATTCTCAATCTTTATATCAACAAGCTGTTTAATAGTTTCAACATCTTTTTGAGATTTCACTTCGATGCGGACGCCTCTTCCTTCAGCATATTTTTTTGCATTGAGTAATTCCTCAATTATAGTTTGCGGCAATTTGCTTTGCTCTGCAGCGGCAACAGCTTTATTGCCAAGTACAAAAGAGATTCTGAAAAAACCGTTACAAACAGTAACAAAGAATAAGTTTCGCTTCTTCAAAAAGATTTTTAACGACCATCCGATTTTCTGTCCGTAAAATTTCCATTCTTCAGCGCACGAGCCGTAATTATCTTCGATATGTTTTTTAACTGCTTGCCAATTCTTGTAAGATTTACCAAGCACTGTTGATAATGTTTCTTCGTCCGGCTGTTCGAGTTTGTTTGTAAAAATGTTGTTAGTCATATTTTTTTTATCCTCTTTCGGCGGACAAGTTTGAACCATTACTTTTTAGCCAACCCCTACGTTAAAAAATCTATTTAACCCAGCATCAAGAATCAGATATCAAAAACAATTCGTGTGAAAAAATTTTCTCCGTTCTTTTCGATATTCATTTGATGAAACGTGACGGCTTTTATTTCTTCTTTTAATTCTACAGAAGACTGTTCAAGCGGTTGACCGAATACTTCAGCAGCGAGGTGATAATTGGAATTAAATTTTTCCAGTAAAATATTTTTTACCGAAATGTAAATCCATTTCTTTGCGTAAAGTTGAAAATTCAACTCGCTTAATAATTCGACAAGTAGTTCTTCGAGTGAGCCGGAAGTAAAAATAAATTTCTTTGAACCGGTGTTATCCGGTTTTTTATTAATTAATGCTGCATCCCGCCATGCATTGCAAGCAGATGCAAAAAGTTTTTCGAGCGAATCTTCTTCAACTTCAACAGCAATATCTGCGGTATGTTCTATGAATTTGTACGGCATGATAATTCACCAATTGCTGATGTAAAATTAGGAAAGTCAAAATTCAGAAGACAGAAATTAAACTCCAAAGGAAAAATTAAGACAAAGTAAACACACCCTCCCGCTTAAAAGCAGGGGATAAACTTTTCGTTTAACCTCTCAAGAGGGGAAGTAGCCTTCGCCTTTTTTAGTTTAATACCCAATAGGAAATTAAAAAATAATCACGATTTCTGTCTCATGATTTCTATATTCTTACAAGTAGTATAAGTATTTCACTTTGAAAACGGAGACTCTATCAGCGAGATCTAATGTACGTGTTGAATCATTTCTATGATGTGCTTCATTCAAAGCAAAATAAATCCAGCTCTTCGGTGAAAATTGATACGAGAACAATCCGCCGATAAATATTCTTTCCATTTGATCTGTTGAGCGCAAAAATATATTATCGACATAAAGATAAAAATTCAGATCGTTTACCGGCGTAATCGAAAGCCAAGGGCGCGCATTATAGATGATGTCTTCAATATTGTTGTCGGGATTGCCTTCTATTCCCATGTAAAACGAAGTGCCAACTTGTAAAATGTCGGCGGCTTTCCATGAAAGACTTAAACTCAAGTCGCCAAAAAATGCCAGGTAATCGCGTCTGAAATTATAAGTGCGCGCGAAAGACCCTGAAGCATTAGCACTCCATTTCGGATCAATATTGAACCATGAACTTAAATTTAACTCGTGTGAATCGTATTTCACATTAAGGTCTTTCGATTTTGATACGCTATAATTTATTTCAAAACCCCAGTTGCTTCTGAACTGCATGTTAAAGCCAAAGAGGAAACCGTAATCTGTAAACTGATCGGCTTTTTCGTAATTCAAAGAAGGTCCGCCGTAAAGTAATATTTGAGATATGATTCCTTCTTTCGGATACCAAATTGGTCCGCTCAAACCAAGAAATGTAAACGTACCTTTCCACGGAACAAACCCGACTTGATTGATATCGAAATTTTTTCCGACATATCGTGCGCGTATAAGATTAACCCATGAACCGCCGAATTGTACAAAACCGGCGGAACCGGCAAAATCTCCGCTGGAATTTTGAACCGAGCGTGCAACTTGATATGCCAGCTGCCAATCGGAACCTCTGAATGCGCCGTCGATATCAATTACACCGTAAGTGTTGTTTGCTGTCTGCTTGCCGACAAACAAAACTCCCATTGTTGAGTTACCTAAAATTTGTTTTTTCACTCTGCCTGAATAAAAAATTGCGGCATCTTCGGAATATTTAACACTATCATCAATGTAATTTTGCAGTGGAGTTCGTGCAACAAAACCGCCGTATTCCCAATCTTCATAACGCCCGAATGCTTTTGTACCAAATGTAATTGGAAGCTGCGAGCCGTCGGGTAAAATTTTTCCGATTCTACGTGAATAAAATAATTCAAGCGGTGTGTAAAATCCGCTGCTTCTCTGTTTTCCCGAAGGTTTAAAAATTTCATTTCCTTGAATGAAAAAAGGACGGCGCTCGGAAACAAAAACTTCGTAACGAGAAATACTGAATTGAAACGGGTCTGCTTCAATCTGTGCAAAATCAGGATTTGCAGTTGCCTGTAATGTTAACTGCGGGGAAGGATTGTAAAAAATATCAATGCCGGCATCGGGATCAACTTTGTATTTGTTACTGCCGAGATATGTAACTTTTCCAAAAGCCGTCGGATAAAATTCCAGATTCAATCCTTTTAAAGAAGGGCGGAAATCTTCGAACTGCAGTCTGCCGAATTTTGAAATTCTTTGTCCTTCGTTCTGTTCATACTCGCACCAATACTGATCTTCCGAAATGGAAGGGACCCATCTATCGAAATCGAGTCCCCACGAATTCAAAGTTTCATTGTACTGAATTGATTTATACGGAATTTCTATTTCAACAACGAAGCCCCAATCGTAAATTTTGGAATCGGAAAACCAGATGCCGTCCCAGCTGTAATCGCGGTTGCGTGCATCATCAAGCAAACGGCAGTCTGCGCGTACACCCGAAGCACTGACTGCAAATTTGTAAGCAGTCTGTTTATCGCCAAAAGTATCGAGCATAATAGAGACAACATCTCCCCCGAAGTCGTCTAATTTGCCTGTGCTTTGCTGAATGTTGTGAATCTCATCGTAACAAACTATCAAACAGTACAAAGCTGTTTCGGTTGATAAAACTTTGGCATAAGTTCTTTTGGAAGGCTCTTTCCCGAAAAACGGTTGCAGTTGAAAAAAATTTCCGGTTTCATCTACTTGATTCCATGCTTCGTCAATCATACCGTCGATTTTAATCTGGGTGTTAATCTTTTTTAGCGTAACTACTTTTTCGTTATTTGCTGCAATGATTATTAAAGGAAGGAATAAAACAACGGTAAATAATTTTTTCATTGAACACTCTTTTTTGTTTTCATTTCTTTAGACGAAAATAATTTTAAGAAGGTTGCAAATATATTTTTTAAAAAATAAAAAACAATGCCGTTTATGTAGGATTGATTTTACAACTGAATGTTGTTAAGTTCAAAACAAATCTGCATACGAGATGAAAACCAAACGTTTACAAATTATTTTTTTGATGTCCCTTTTTATTATTCCGCTTTTAATTCAAAACGGGAAGCCTATTTCGAATTTGTCTTCCGATGACGGAAAGAAGAAGACTGATATTTATTTGAAAGCAGTTAGTGCACTCAAATCAAAAGACACAACAAAAGCGGAATTGTTGTTTAAGGAATCGATAAGAAATTACGGGGATGCTGCTTCGCATTTCGAACTTGCAAGGATTTATCTGAATAAAAAAACGTACACTTCGCGTAATCTCGCTTACGAAAATTTCAGGAAGGCTGTTTTGAAAGAACCGGATAACATTGAATACCGGTTTGCATTTGCGAACTTGATGAAAGATTTCGCACGAGTAAGTTCTATCGGTGAGTTCAAAAAAATTCTCGCGATGGACAGCACACAAGTGAAAGCATGGCTCTCACTCGGCGAACTTAAGGCAGAAGATTTTTCGGAATATAATTTGTCTGTCCGCGCGATGGATGAAATTTATGGCAGTCTGCAAGAATTTGCCGATGAAGATTTTAAAGAGTCGGAAACATATTTTAAGAACGCACTCGTGTACGATTCACTAAACAGAAATGCTGCATTAAAATTGAGTCTTCTTTACGAAGAAGCCAGCTTGCATGAAAAAGGAATTTCATTATTAACCAGATTAATAAATCACGGCAGAGCCGATAAAGAGATTCATCTTTGCCTCGGACTCCTTTATTACAAAACTTCCAAATTTCCCGAATCGCACAGCCACTACAAAACTGCGCTTGCGATGATGAACGACGAAGAAAAGTATGATTTTACAACTGCTTCCGTTCAGATGATGTTTCAACCGGCGTACGAAGATGTAGTAAAAAATTTGAGCGGGAACGGTCTTCATAATTTTATCGAAGCATACTGGCAAGCTGCCGATCCGTTGTATCTAACTGATTTGAACGAACGTCTGCTTGAACACTACTCGCGCGTAGCTTATGCAAATTTACATTTCAGTGTTCCATCGATGGGAATTGCTGGATGGAAATCGAACCGCGGCGAAGTTGTTGTAAGATATGGCGAGCCTCTCAACAGAATGCGGATACGTCCGAGCATGGGTGATACAAGAGTGAATATGAAAACGGATGTTTGGAATTATGAAAATATGACTCTGGCATTTACCGATATGGCGTTGTCGGGAAATTTTTTGTTTGCGTCGCCGCCGGCTGAAAAGGATAAAGTGCAGCCGCAGTTTGGCGGCGATACATATTCTTATATGCAAACTTTGCGAAGACTCTGGCCAATTTACTACAAACCGAAATTCGAAGGTACGGAACTGAAACTGGTTTATGATATAGTTCAGTTTAAAAATCCCGAAAAGAGAAATCATGCCGATGTGGTTTTGAGTTACGAGCTTCCGGCAGAGGATAGTTTATTCCCCGACGGTATTGATTCCATCAATTATAAATACGGTTTCTTTTTTATGGATAAAGATTACGACGAACAGTTGAGAAAGACCGGTGTTGAAAAAATAAATAAGAGTTACGGCAATACTACTGCAATAAAAAACTTTACAATTACTTCACGGGCTGATTCGGGACACACATCATTTGAGATAATTAGAGAAAAAGATAAAGCCGCTTATTCGAACCGGAAGAAAACTACGATTAGAAAATTCAGCAATCTCAAACTTGATATGAGCGATGTTATTCTAGCCGCAGACGTAAAAACCGGAACACCTTCGGAAAATTATTTTACACGCAAAGAGATTAACATTTTGCCGGATCCTTCTAAAAAATTTTCGAAAAACAAACCTCTATTTATTTACTACGAAGTTTATAATCTCAAAAAAGGTGCAGATAGTCTCACAAATTTTGAACAAAGAATAAACATTGCCGAATACAAAGAAGAGAAGAAAGGAATTGAAGTTGCAGTTTCATCCGTGATTGATTTCTTCAGCCCGAAAGGGGAAGAAGGGATAACACTTACTTCAAACTATCAAACTCTCGAAACCGATCCGCAGATATTTTTGCAGTTAGATCTTTCGAAATACCCGGCGAATAAATATTTGGTAACTGTTACCGTAAAAGACAAACTCGAAAACAGAGAAGTCAAATCATCCGCAATTGTTGATTGGAAAAATTAAAATCAATCGTTGTTAATTTTTATTGAGATATTTTCCAAACAGCTCTACCAACGAACTATTCTTTTCGTTATTATAAATATTTATATGGAAGCTGTGAATTTTGTGAAGCAGTGCAAGCAAATTAAATTTTTCTTCTTCTTCGATTCCGCTTGTTATCAGCTTGTGTGCATTCTCGAATTTCTCGGTTAACTTTTTAGTTTCTGCAAGTCCTTTAGCAGTAATTTTAACTCTCTTTGAACGCTTATCGTTCGGATCGTCAAAATCTTCAACTAATTCTTTTTTGAGTAATCTTTTTATTACCTCTATGCCGGAAGACATTTCAGTTATGTTGGAATTAATGATCTCACTTTTTTTCATGCTTTCATTTTGTGCAAGGTAAAGAAGAAAATGAATATCATCTATACTAACAAGCTGTGTTCCCTCTAAAGTTTTTTTAACATAGAACTTGATTAATTTTTGCATGTTGAACAAAATAAAACTAATCTGATCATCGATACTTCCATGAATAGCTGAAGAATGAAGTTGCTCGTGTGCTGTTTTAGTTTCCGTACTTTCTTTTTTCTTTGCTTCTTGATGAAACAACCAGAGAGAAAAAGATTGTAAATCTATTACATCGCTGCCCGCTGATTTGGAATAACTCTGATAGGCATCGAGCAATTCTTTCAAACCGTTAATAATATTTTCCCCATTCATACAAACTCCTTAAAATTTCCATCAAAATTTACAAAATTTTTCTACGATATCATAGTAATTTTTCATTTTTAACTTGACTTACAAAGAATATCACAGTAATTTTACTACGTAAACATTGTAAATTACGAATATTATTACGTTGGTGCTATAATGAACATTTTTAATAAATCTTAAAAAATAGCAAGAGGTAAAAAATGAAGTTAATAATTGTATTGTTGAACTTTGCTCTGAGTATGTCAATTAACAATACTTATTCACAGCCTGTAAATCAGCAAAAACTTATCATTAACGTAGTAAATTTTGAAAACGATACCGGCCAAGCAATTGCTAACCTATTTTTGAAAGGGGAGAGTTTAAAGAAAAAACCTACTCATCAACTCATTAGTAAAATTGTCGATAGGAAAGCTGCGTTTGAATTTGACAATTTACCTTTTGGCGATTATGCAATAATCGTATTTCATGATGAAAATTCAAATAATGATCTTGACCATAATTGGTTTGGTATGCCATCAGAGCCGTTGGGCTATTCTAATGGTTGGAGTTTTAGCTTGTTTTCGGGAATGCCAACATTTGAAAAACTGAAATTTCATTACTCCCAAAACAATAATTCAGTATCAGTTGAAGTAAACTAAATAAGAAATCTGAAAATAAAAGGGGAGCTAAAATGAATGACAGTATTCAAAAAGATAGAGTAATACATAATTGGAAAACGTTAATCATAAGCGTTTGTTTTTTGTTTTTATCAATTACTATTAACGCACAAGAAAAAGGAAAAATCAGCGGGGTAGTTACAGATCAAGGAACAAAGCAGCCACTAATAGGCGCAAATGTTATAGTGCTAAATAATTTACTTGGCGCTTCAACAAATAACGATGGTAAATTCCTAATACCAGATATTGCACCCGGCAGTTATAGTATTGAATTTCGTTTTATTGGTTATCAGTCAATTGTTCAAACGGATGTTATTGTTAAACCGGATCGCGTTACTTTTATTAGTGCAGAGATGCAAGAGAGTGCCATCGAAGTTGACGGGGTAACTGTAACCGATTCATATTTCAACAAAGATGAAACACAACCAATTAGTGCGGTAAGTTTTAATTATGAAGAAATACGTCGCGCACCTGGCTCTGCCGGAGATTTAAGTAGAATATTAAATGCTGTACCGGGTGTCAATCAACAAACAGACCAATTTAATAATTTACTTGTCCGCGGCGGCAGCCCGGTTGAAAACGGTTTCTATCTCGATAATATTCCGATACCAAATATCAATCACTTTCCGGTATTAGGCGCAGCCGGCGGTGCAATTGGAATTCTTAATAATGATTTTATAAGTGGAGTAAATTTTTACACCGGCGGATTTTCTTCTATTTACGGTGACAGATTGTCATCGGTAATGGATATTTCTTATCGCGATGGAAATAAAACTTCAACTGATTTCCAACTTGATTTTAACTTAGCCGGATTTGGCGGACAAGCAGAGGGACCTATCTTTGGTGATAAAGGTTCATGGATGATTTCCGCTAAGCGAAGTTATTTGGATTTGATTCAAGATGCGATCCAAACTGAAGGCGAGTCTCCAAGGTTCGGAGATGTACAAGGAAAATTTACTTATGATATAAATAATCAAAATAAAATTACAGCGTTATTTATTTATGCCCCGAGTAGCAGAGAGGACCACAAAGAAGATGCTGAAAAAAAAGGATGGGAATATTACACAACAAATTGGGAAGCGCTGCAAAATACCATCGGGTTAAATTGGCGAAGTCTCTGGAGCCAGAACGGTTATTCCAATACATCAATCAGCTTTAATCAAACAACCGGCGACAGCGAAGAACGCTTCATTCAAAGTGATAATATTATGACAACAAACTCTTACACAGAAAGAAATATCACTTTGAGGAATATTAATTTCTTAAAGCTGGACAAGTACCATAAAATAGATTTTGGCGTTGAGATAAAATCTCAACTAAACGATTATGATTACTATTTTGCCGCGGACACAAATAATGCCGGCGAGTTTGTTCCGGAATTAAAACAAAATTATAGTTTTAATACATCGCAGATCAGTGCTTTCGGAAATTTTATTTGGCAGCCGTTAGAAAAACTTACAACTGTAATCGGGCTTCGTGCAGATCAGTATAACTATAACGAATCCTTTTCGCTTGCACCAAGAATTTCACTCTCGTGGAAATTTAGTGAACGTTTATCAGTTAGTGCATCCGGGGGGATATTTTATCAAGCGGTGCCTCAGTTTCTAATATCGCAGAACCCGGCAAATTCCAGCTTGAAAAACCTGAAAACCTCACACTACATTTTAGGAATGGAATATATGCTGACACCGGATACAAAATTTTCGCTTGAAGTATATTCAAAAGAATACGAAAACTTTCCGATGTCTTCGGTTTATCCTTATTTATTTATAATGGATCAGGGAACAAATTATTTGGGATTCAGGAATCTGGGATTACTTGAATCTACCGGTAAAAGTTATTCGCGCGGCATTGATATGTTGATTCAAAAGAAACTTGCTGAAGATTTCTACGGATTAATCAGTGCTTCATATTTCCGAAGCAGATATAAAGATTACAATGGTATTTGGCGCGACAGACAGTTCGACAACAAATTTCTCTTCAGTGTAATCGGCGGATACAAACCGAATGACATTTGGGAATTTAGTGTGAGATGGAATTATTCTTACGGAACTCCATACACTCCTTTCGATATGGAAAAATCAAGAGAGTTGAATACCGGGATTTATAATCTGAACAAGATAAATGAAGAACGAGCCCCCGATTACCACTCGTTAAACTTGCGTGTTGATAGAAGATTTAATTTCCAAAGCTCGAGCATCGTTGCTTACATAAGTATATGGAATATTTATAACAGAAAAAATGTAGCTCTTTATACGTGGGACTATCTTAAAAAAGATGTTCGTGCTGTTTATCAATGGAGTTTACTCCCGATAATCGGGCTGGAGTACGAACTGTAAATTATTTAATGAAATATTAAATCAAAAAAAATAAACGAACGAAATGAAAAAAATAACTTTAGTTTCACTTGCTGTTGTGCTTGTTATAATGATAGCCGGGCTTGCTTATTCGGCATTATATTCTGCAGAGACAGTTGATACTTCGACATACTCGCTAATCAAAGTTCAGCGAAGGAGTCTCAACCAATCTGTTTTGGCAACGGGAATTATCAAAACGCAAATTGGAGCGGAAGTTAAAGTGGGCGCACAAGTTTCCGGGATTGTGAAAGAATTAAATGTTGAGATCGGTTCAAAAGTTAAAAGGGGTGATCTGCTCGCAGAAATAGAACCGACCGGGTACAAAGCAAAAATGGAAATGACACTTGCTCAAAAAGAAATTGCGGAGGCAGAAAAAAAATTCGCAGAGAAAGAACTAAAACGTTACCGCGCTCTCCGTGAAAAAGAAGTTGCCACTGCCCAGCAGATGGAATCGATAGAAAAACAATTTGAACTTGCGACCGCAAAACTTGAACAAGCAAAAGCAGATATTGATTACGCCTCGCTTCAATTGAGTTATACCAAAATTAGTTCGCCCATTAACGGAATTGTTGCTTCAGTTACAACGCAAGAAGGGGAAACGGTTGCAGCAAGTTTTTCAGCACCAACCTTTGTTACAATTATTGATTTAAACAGATTGGAAGTTTGGGCGTACGTTGATGAAACCGATATCGGACGGATTGAGCCGGGACAAACTGTAACTTTCACAGTTGATACTTATCCCGGAGAAGAATTTAACGGGCGCGTTGAAACAATCTATCCGAAAGCAGAAATACAGAACAATGTTGTGAATTATATAACCGTCATCAATATCGAAAATAAAGAGGGCAGAACAATTCGACCGGAAATGACTGCGACAGTCAGAATTTTTAATGACAAAAAAAATGATGCACTTGTTGTGCCAAAGAATGCAGTGAAAAAAGAAGACGGCAAAACATTTGTGTACGTTTTGAAAAACGGAATGCCCACAAAAAAATATATCGAAACCGGAGTTTCGGATAAAAAATATTTCGAAGTTTTATCCGGTCTTAAAGAAAACGAACAAGTAATTGTTGGCGAAGTAAATCTTAATAAATAGAAATAAGAGGAGGAAAAATGATTGTCATCAAAGATCTGTGTAAGTCGTACAAGAAAGACGGCACTGAAGAAATTAAAGCGGTGGACAATGTGAATCTCGAAATACGGCAAGGAGAGTTTACTGCTATTGTTGGTCCGTCCGGCTCGGGTAAATCAACGTTGATGAACATAATTGGTCTGCTCGATATTCCCGACTCGGGTAGTTATTCGATTGATGGAAAAATAGTTTCGGATTTATCCGTTGACGAACTTGCCGAAATCAGAAATAAAAAAATCGGGTTTGTGTTTCAGCAGTTTCATCTTCTGCCAAAAACAACTGCAAAAGAAAATGTAGAGATTCCATTAATCTATTCCGATAAAAAAGATATTTCGGGATTAGCTGCTGATGCACTCACACGTGTTGGGCTTTCCGACCGCATCAATCATATTCCATCTGAACTTTCCGGAGGGCAACAGCAAAGAGTAGCAATTGCGCGTGCACTTGTGAACAATCCTGAAATTATTTTGGCTGATGAACCGACCGGCAATCTCGATTCAAAATCCGGTGCTGAAATTATCGAGGTCTTCAAAAATTTGAACCGCCAAGGCAAAACAATAATATTGATTACACACGATCAGAAAATTGCAGAACACGCCGACCGGATCCTAAAAATAGTTGATGGAAAAATTACCGAAGAAATTTTTGCCGATCATTCCACAAACAATACCGGTCAAACACAACTTTTGAATTCACAAAATTCTGAAGAAGGGCAACTTGTTCGTTCCCAACAAGTGAGTACAAAATTTAAAAATAGTTTCTGGAGGAAATAATGCAGTTACAAAGAATTGTTAAAAGCGGGTTCAAAACTATGTGGGCTCATAAATTGAGAGGACTCTTTATGTTTTTGAGTGTTATGATCGGCATCGCGGCTCTTACAATTATTATTTCCCTTGGCAAAGGAACCGAAGAAAAAATTATGGGACAAGTTCAAAAGCTTTTTAGTTCTAATACAATAATGGTTGTAGCCGGTCAAGGAAGAATGGAAGGAAATCATCAAAGAACGTCCGGCGCGGCACTAACCAATCTAAAACTTGATGACTTTGAAGAAATTGCCGAGCGAGTAGATAACGTTATTGAATGGGATGCAATTCAGGTAGCACCCGACCGTCAAGTTTCTTGCGGAGGAAAAAACAGTATTGCTATTATTTCCGGGCAGACTACTTCAGCCGAAAGCGTTTGGAATATTGATGTTGTTAAAGGCAGATTTTTTGATGATGCCGAAAATAAAAACTTAGCAAGGGTTGCACTCATTGCACCCAACATTGTGAAAGAATTATTCGGCAATTCCGATCCGATCGGTCAGCAAATAAGAGTAGATAACATTCCGTTTCAAGTTATCGGTGTAGTTGGTCCGCGTGGAATGGATCCGCACGGCATCGATAAAGACAGCGAGATCATCGTTCCGTTAAATACTCTTCTAAGAAGAGTTGTTAATTTGGATTACCTGATGATGGGAAAATTATTAACCGCAGATAAAAGCGAAATTCCTTCCACTGCGGAAGAAGTTGCACAAATATTGAGAGAGAAGCACAGTATCGTTTCAAAAGAAGATGATGATTTTATAATTGTTACTCCAACAATGGTTGGCGCAATGATCAAAGACGCGACCAAAATGTTCAATCTTTATCTGCCGCTTGTTGCCGCAATCTCGCTGATTGTCGGTAGTATTGTTGTTGCTAATCTCATGTTGATTTCCGTGAATGAACGCGTTAAAGAAATTGGCCTGCGCAAAGCAGTCGGCGCAAAATCGAAAGATATTTTGGCACAGTTTCTAATTGAATCATCATCGATAACAATATTGAGCGGAGCGCTTGGCATAATTGGCGGACTCGTTCTTCTTTCTCAAATAGGTCCGAGATTTTTTGATATTCCGTTTTCAATTTCATGGAGTGTGCTGTTAATTTGTTTTATCATCTCGACATTAATCGGAATTGCATCGGGATTCTTACCGGCGAAAAGAGCTGCAAAACTTGAACCGGTGGAAGCGTTAAGATAGATGAAACTGATCAGAATAATAAAATCAATTCGCCGGCTGTTGTTCATCAACAAATTGCGCGTTGTTCTTTCTCTTATTGGAATAACAGTCGGTATCACTTCCGTTATAATTATGACCGCATTGGGCGAAGGTGCGCGGAATAAAATGCTTTCGCAGATTGAAGCGATGGGCAGCAACTTAATTACAATTGATGCCGGAAAAATTAAAGAGGTAATCGGACGCAAGCGGCAGACACAAAAAGTTAACACACTCAAATTAAAGGACAGTGACGCGCTCATTGAAGAGTGCGGATCAATCGATAAAATTGCGCCGACACAAGATCAAGCATTTTTAATAAAGTACGGGAACGGCGGTACAAACTGCAGAGTTATCGGAACAACTCCTGATTATCCGGCAATCAGAAATTTTAAAATTGATTACGGAAGATTTTTTACCGAAGAAGAAAATAAAATTTCCGCAAGAGCTGCGATTGTCGGCACGAAGGTAGTTGATAATTTATTTTACAAAGCAAATCCAATCGGTGAGTTTATAAGAATCAATAATGTTCCGTTTGAGATTATAGGAGTTTTGCAGAAAAAAGGTTCAAGTTACGACGGCGCAGATGAAGATGAAGTAATATTTATACCGATACAAACCGGTATGCGCCGTTTGTTCAACGTTGATTACATAAAAAATATTTATATGCATGTGAAGGATAAAAGTAAAATGAAAAGTGCCGAAGATGAAATTAGAGAATTACTGCGCGAGCGGCACAGATTAAATCTCCGCGATAAAGAAGATGATTTCACAATTCAAAATATGTACACAACATTAAAAGCTGAAAACGAAACGAGCAGTTCATTTACTTTTTTGATTTCCGGTGTTGCCGGATTGTCTCTGCTTGTTGGCGGAGTTGGTATTTTGGCAATGATGCTTCTTTCAGTGAAAGAACGAACGCCGGAGATCGGGCTGCGAATGGCGGTCGGTGCAAAACCAAATGATATTTTAATCCAGTTTTTGCTGGAAGCAACAATACTGAGCAGTGTCGGCGGGACGCTGGGTGTTATTGCCGGTGCTGCCGGCACATCGTTAATAAATCACTTCACGGATTTCAATGCGTTGATTACCGAGCAGTCAATTTTTGTCTCCGTAATCATTTCATGTTTCATCGGAATATTTTTTGGAGCTTACCCGGCACGAAGAGCAAGCTTGACTCAACCGATCAAAGCATTGAGGGGATGAACCTCTGTCGACACATGAAAATTTTTGAATCTCTGTGTCTCCGTGACTCGTATGTTAGAGAAGCAGAGGCACAGAGTAATTGTTTGTTGCTATTTTGTTGAAGAATACTGTTGTAGCAAAAATGAAAAATAGCTCACACCTTTCTCGATGCAGTTTTCATCAGCAACAAAATTAGGTGTGTGCGGCATCGCGATCATTCCTTTTGCAAAATCCGAAGCGCCGATGAAAAAATAAACGCCCGGAATCTGTTTTTGAAATACAGCAAAGTCGTCATTGTTAAAAGGATTCATTCCATAAAGTGGAATCAAAACTCTTTCGCCGAATCCGTTCTTAATAATATTTACAGCCGCCGCAGTAAGTTTTGGATCGTTAAAGACATTTTCATGTTTTTGAACGACCGAAATTGCTTTTACACAATCTTTCCATTGCGCGCTGTTTAATTTTTCTTCGAGCTGATTAATTACAGTCGTGTGATTTTCTTCGGTTGAGGCAAGCACCCTTGCTTTGACAACAATTCCGTTTTCTGATTCTTCTTTCCGTGCATTCGTTACAACAACATAATTTGCGTAAATACTATTTGGACTAATCACACCAAGTTGCGGATCGCCCAAAGTTGAGATGTCAAAAAATTTTTTTTCATCTTTCACTATGTTGAAACTTTGTAAGATTGTGATGCATTCATCGGCGGCAGAATCCAAATTATTTTTTCCGTTCAATGTAATTGATATCTCTTTCGATGCCGGGTACATTTCGTTTTCTTTTACGGAAATAGTTCCGGTGGGCAAAGGGGTGACATGCAGACCGAAAATAGCTTCCGGTTTGATCTCGTTAAAAATTCCGTCGTCGATCATTTTGTAAGCGCCGGAAAAAGTTTCTTCAGCCGGCTGAAAAATGAAAACAATCGTGCCGCTGATTTCATCTTTTAATGAAGAAAGAACTTTTGCAATTCCGAGACCGATTGTAGTGTGAATATCGTGCCCGCAAATGTGCCGCACACCGCTGATTTTGGATGCAAAGCTTACGTTATCCGGCGAGTCATCTTTGAATGCATCGATATCGGCGCGCCATGCGATTGTTTGTCCCGGTTTGTTCCCTTTTAAAATTGCAACAATACCGTGCCCGCCGATTTCCGGTTTAACTTCCAAGCCGAGTTTTGTTAAATAGTCTCTAATTTTTTTTGAGGTGTTAATTTCATTGCCCGCCAATTCAGGATATTGATGCAAATCTCTTCTGATTGATACAAGCGAATCAAAGTTTGCGAGCGCTGCATCTAAAATTTCTTTTGTGATGGAATTTGTCTGCGGATAGATCGAAATGTTTGCTGCAATGAAAAACAGAATTGTGAAAAAAAGTTTTTTAAACATGCTTTTCCTCCCCTATGGTTTATGTTTTTATGTTGAGTTGTTACTCCTTTCTAACAGTTTGATATAACGCGAATAACCCATCAAAAAACACCGGGCAAGCGGGATCATCGCGGATAAAATCCGCGTACCGTGGTCTATTTTATCCTCTCTTCACAATTACCATTGTCATGTCGTCGTGCTGTGGATAGTTGTCGGCAAAGTTTTTAACATCTTTCAAAACGAAGTTCATCAATTCTTTCGGCGGATGGTTTCTGTTTGCTTTGATTAATTTTATCAAACGTTCTTCTGAATATTGTTCGTGTCTTTCATTCATCGCTTCGGTAAAGCCGTCGGTGTAGAGAACAAACACATCACCTTTCTTAATTTCTATTTCATCTTCAACCAAAGTGGAAGTAAAGATTGAACCCTCTTCGAGTCCGAGAGCCATTCCTTTGCTGAATAATAATTTTGTCTCGCCGCCTTCTTCACTGCAAAGAATGCCGGGATTATGCCCGGCTCGTGAATATAAAATTTTATGACTGCATGTATCGAGAATTGCATAGAACATACTTACAAAAGAATTTTTCTCAATTGTTTTATAGAGAAGCCGGTTCACTTTTCCGAGAACATTTTTCGGCGAAGCATCTTCTTCTGCGTGTGCTTGCAAAATGCCTTTTGTGAGTGTCATATAAATTGCAGCGCCCACTCCTTTGCCTGAAACATCACCGATAGCAATCCCGGTTTTACTGCCGCTAAGTTTTACAAAATCAAAATAGTCGCCGCCGGCTTCAACTGCCGGAACGCTGATGCTCGCAATTTCATAACCGGGAATTTTCGGTTCTTCTTTCGGTAACAGACTCAACTGAACTTTTGCGGCAATTTCCATTTCTTTCCGCAGACGTTCGCGCTCGGAAATTCTTTTTACATGTGCGGGTAGTCCGTAGCTTTCTAAAACGAAATCTTCTTTTCTAATTATGCTTACAAAATAAATTACCGGAATAATTAGAAGCACCAAAACTGCTGCGGCAAAATTCCATTCATAAAAAGAACTGCCTCCCGAATAGAGCGCGTATGCTTTTGTAATTGCAGTTGTGCTGAAATGCAAACTCATGATTGTAAGAAGATCGAAAAGAAAATAAATGTATGCTATGCCGCATCCGAAAATAAATCCGACTAATAAGTTGACGCCGAAATTATTTAACGAAGGCGGAGTTGAAGCAATTATAAAAGCAAGTGTGGTTACTGCTCCGGAAATCAAAATTGAGATCCATTTCCTTTTCCATCGCTGGTAAGAAATATTGACAATAAAAAATGTAATAGCTGTTCCGGCAAGCAATGCGTTTGATGCGGCATCGAACGTAACCGTTATAGTAGGGAGAAACGAAGAAAGACTGTCCATCACGCCGGCAGGCGATAAAAATATTTTTGCATCGGGTACGTTGAGTAAAATTCCAAGGAGTAGATAACTCAATGCGAGAGCGGCACCGAGCACAAATCCTTTCATTAATGAAACGCCGGAATCGAGTGCGAAGAAATGTCCTTTGATAAATGCATCGATCCCTTTCAACTTTTGCGGCCATAAACTTCGTGCATAAGATTCGCCGACAGTCCACGATGCAAAGATTAACAAACCGAGAAAAAATGTTACGAGCAGACCTTCAACAATAATTACAATAATTTTTGTGTAGAGAAAAGATAAACTTCCGATTTGTGTTCCCAATCCGATTCCGGGCCAGTGATTTGCCAAATTTAGAGTAGCAATTGCAAAGTAAAGAATAAAAATTGTTCTGCCGAGACTTACCCAAACTTCGCCTTGGTGATATTTTTTTAAGAAGAGATAAAATGCCATGAACATTAAGAACACAACAAATATAACCGAAACTGTTCCGTAAATAGCTTCGACTGCTACAAAGTATTCGCGCTCTGCTTGCGGCACTTCGAAATAATAATTGTAACTTCCGATTGTGTTGCCGATAACGCGAGCGGTTATTACAATTTTTGCAGAAACTTTTGGCTCGTCCTTTTCCCAGCGGAAAGAGAAGTCGGTTCTATTTTTAAAATTCTCTTCTTTGGTTTCGATCAGTTTGAACTCGTTTATCTCGCTCCCGATTTTTTGAGATAAATAGGAGTTTATCAATTCTGTTGCATCAGCTTTTGAAAGAGAGGGAAGCGGAATGCTGTCCGGTACTGTTTGTTTAAATCCGAAAACTTTTCCGTTGCCGGAAACATCAACATTGTAGCTGTATTGCGGCATTTGTCTCGGTAAGTTTTGATGAAACATTACCAACCAGCTCAAGTTCGACCACTTTTTATCTTTATTATATTCTTTGAATTCTTTCCCGCCCAATTTTTTCAGAATGTATCTCACTTCGACCGGAGAGTTATCGAGAAATGCTTCTTCGTAAAATCCGTCAACATTAATTTTTTCTTTGCTCAAAAAATCTTTTGCTGTTTGAATCGCTTGCGGTCTTGTAATTTCCATGCTCTGTGAATCGTAAGTTCCGAAAGGATATAAGATTATTATCAATCCAATAATTGCGATACCGGCGATGAGCCAGTATTTGTGGCTGCTAAGATTTCCCAGCATTAATACTCTCTGAAGATGTTTTGGTTTTTCATTATTTAAGACGATTAAAAAATAGAAATGTTTGGAGTGAGTAGCAATTAGGAACAGAGCGTTTGTTCTTTAATTATTTTGTGATAATTTGTATGCAGTAGATACAGCTGTGGATTTGTGTGCAGTACATGTTCTCTAAAACTGTTAAAACAGTTCTGAAGTTTTTCTATTTTTCCTTGACACCCCGATGAATCGGGGTGTTAGCATTTTAGAAAGTAGGAATACCATTAACACCGCGATTTATCGCGGCGTTGCAAATCAGCCAACCAAATAAAAAAACCGTTTCAACGGTTTATAACAAGAGAGGTGAAATATGTCTCTTCACTCTTATTCAAAATGCTGGCTGCACATAATATGGAGTACATTAGATAGAGCACATCTACTTAGCACGCACGAATTGAGAAAGGAAGTTTCCGGGTATCTGCTTGATTATGCATCTTCCAAAAATATTTATATGAAAACTAATTTCGTTAACAGCGAACATGTTCATGCATTAATTGATCTTCCCACTAATCTTTCGATCGAAGATGCGCTCCATTTATTTAAAGGGAGTTCATCGCATTGGATAAACCAAAACGGTTTTATTAGAGAAAAATTTATGTGGGGAAGAGGATACGGAGCTTTTTCAGTTTCTGAATCGAATCTTGCGAAAGTTGTCAATTATATAAAAACACAAGAAGAGCATCACAAAAAGAAAAGTTTTACGGAAGAATATCAGGAGTTTATACAAGCATACGGTATGAAATTTTATCACGAGGATTGAGAAATTGTTAAAACAGTTTCCGGCATATTTAGTTGTTAATTGCACCCAGATAAATTTGGGTGTTAGAGTTAGGAAACAGAGAAATACTTTTCACGCAAGGGACGTGCAAAGATCGCTAAGAATCAAAAAAGATTTTCAAT
Organism: Ignavibacteriales bacterium; assembly: GCA_016177735.1. Classification (GTDB taxonomy): domain Bacteria; phylum Bacteroidota; class Ignavibacteria; order Ignavibacteriales; family Melioribacteraceae; genus DYJK01. The sequence goes on from JACOUS010000004.1 coordinate 42,629, forward strand.
CTACCAACCCCAAAAAAAATTCTTATATTCGTAAAACAAAATCAGAATTATTGAAGAAAAGATGAAAGAACCCGAAGTAAACTTACAATTAGCTTTTGAACACGGATTAACAGAAGAAGAATACGGCTGGATTTGCCAGCGGCTCGGACGCACGCCCACTTTTACCGAACTCGGAATTTTTAGTGTTATGTGGAGCGAACACTGCAGTTACAAAAATTCAATTGCTCTGCTCAAAACTTTACCGCGCAGCGGCGGCAGACTTCTTGTAAGTGCCGGCGAAGAAAATGCCGGACTTGTGGATATCGGCGACGGACTTGCGATTGCATTTAAAATAGAAAGTCACAACCATCCATCGGCAGTGGAACCGTATCAAGGTGCTGCAACCGGTGTGGGCGGAATTTTACGCGATATTTTTACAATGGGTGCGCGACCGATTGCTTCCTTAAATTCTCTCCGTTTCGGAACGCTTGACGATGCACGCACGAGATATCTTTTTGAAGGTGTTGTAAAAGGAATCGGTGATTACGGAAATTGTTTCGGCGTTCCAACTGTTGCCGGCGAAGTTTATTTCGATGAATGCTACAAAGGCAATCCGCTTGTTAATGCAATGTCAATCGGATTGGTTGATACAAAATATGTTGCATCGGCAACCGCAAAAGGAAAAGGTAACCCGGTAATGATAGTTGGTTCTGCAACCGGACGCGACGGAATTCACGGTGCAACTTTTGCATCGGAAGAGATATCGGAAAAATCCGAAGCGAAACGTCCGTCAGTACAAGTTGGCGATCCTTTCACGGAAAAACTTTTGCTCGAAGCTACTCTTGAAATTATTAAACAAGGTTTGATAGTCGGTATTCAGGATATGGGCGCCGCCGGAATTTCTTGTTCAACTTCCGAAATGAGTGCGAAAGGGGAATCGGGTATGATAATAGATCTGAACAAAGTTCCTCTGCGCGAACACGGAATGAGTGCTTATGAAATTATGCTTTCCGAAAGTCAGGAAAGAATGCTTGTCGTTGCAAAGAAAGGATACGAAGATAAAGTAAAAGAAATTTTTGAAAAGTGGGATTTGAATTGCGAGATCATCGGCGAAGTAATTGACGAAGAAAAACTTGTAATAAATTATCAGGGTGAAAAGAAAGCGGAAATTAACCCGCAAGAACTTGCACTTGGCGGCAATGCACCGGTTTATATCCGCGACACCGCTGAACCAAAATATTTAGCCGAGACAAGAAATTTTGATCCCGGAAAATTACCCGAACCAGACAGCATAATTGATGTGCTCGAAAAAATTATTTCATCACCGAACATTGCGTCCAAGAAATGGGTTTACGAACAATATGATTCGATGGTGCGTACAAATACTATTGTTGGTCCCGGTTCCGATGCCGCAGTAATTTATATTAAAGAAACCAATAAAGCTCTCGCGGCAAAAACAGATTGCAACGGGCGCTACGTTTATCTCGATCCGAAAGAGGGAACTAAAATTGCGGTCGCAGAATCTGCGCGCAACGTTGTTTGTTCGGGGGGAATTCCTTTGGCAATTACTAACTGCCTCAATTTCGGCAATCCGTACAAACCGGAAATGTACTGGACTTTCAAAAAAGCAATTGAAGGAATGGGGGAGGCTTGCAGATTTTTCAATACGCCGGTTACCGGCGGCAATGTTAGTTTTTATAATGAAAGTCCTGATACTTCTGTTTACCCAACACCCGTTATTGGAATGGTTGGCTTGATTGAGAATCTTGAAAATATTACCACTGCTGAATTCAAAGATGAAGAGGATTTGATTTACGTACTCGGCGAAGATTACGAAGAAATCGGCGGAAGCGAATATCTGAAAACTATTCACGGATTAGTAACCGGCGTACCGCCAAGACTCGATCTTCAAACAGAAAAAGATTTACATTCATTGCTGCTGGAACTAATCAATGAACAAATCATCTGTTCTGCTCACGATGTTTCCGAAGGCGGCATATTGACTGCACTTGCAGAGTGTTGTTTAATCAACCCGGAAAAAATGATTGGTGCCAAAGTAAATATTCATATTAAAACGAGAGAAGATTTTACTTTCTTCTCCGAAAGCCAATCCAAAATTATTGTAAGCATTGAACCAGAGAATAAAGAAAAATTTGAAGAGATAGCATCGCGGAGTTTCACACCATTTCAGTTTCTGGGTGTAACCGGCGGCAGTAGATTAATTGTAAATGATCAGGATGATTTTTCATTGAATCATTTGGCTGATCTCTATTACAATTCAATTTCAAAGAGAATGACACACGCCATAGGCGGATAAATGCTGCAGTTCAAAATTTTAGTTTGGTTCACAACAATAATCCGGCTGCCAATCTTTCATAAAATTGTTGAGTTTATCAAGCATTATTTCGGCGGACTTTTCAGAAGAATAGACGAACACAATTTATTCTTTTCGGGTGCCGGTATTGCTTACTCTCTCTTTCTCGGAATGATTCCGTTCATACTGCTTGTCTTTTCTCTGCTCGGTAATATTTTTGATCAAGCTACATTAACTTCTCAAGTCAACCAATTTGTCGATGCTGTAATTCCTTATCCAACGTATGCAGATTACCTGAAGAAAATAATTTCATCGCGTTTGCCTGAAGTTATCGAATACAAAACTGCTGCCGGTTACATCGGTGTGCTTGGTTTGTTAATTACTTCAACATGGATCTTCAGCAGTATGCGTACAATACTTAATCAAATTTTTCATACGCATATTCAGAAACACGCGCTGATCGGGCTGCTTCGCGATGTTGGAATGGTAGTTCTGCTTGTTGTTTTTATTTCGTTTTCCACATTCATTTTTCCGGCTGTCAATCTAATTTTGGAAGTAGCGGAGAACTCGAAAATTTTCGGATACTTAAAAGTCAACGAGTTGTGGAATTCTATCGTGTGGCTTGCTTCTCTTGTGATAATGCTTGTGATGTTTTTCTTTCTTTACTATCTAATTCCGTACGAAAAACTTCCAAAGCGTGTTGCGCTTGTTAGCGCATTTTGGACAACTGCACTTTGGGAAGCGGCACGGAGTGTTTTTGGTTATTATATCAGATACTTTTTAAGTTCAAGTGCGTTGTACGGTGCCTTTGTTTTGATCATTGTAATTTTATTATGGGTCTTTTATTCATCGTGTATATTTATTGTTGGTGCGGAAATAGGGCAGCTTTTCAGAGAGAGACTTATTAAAAGAATAGAGTCGAAAATTAAAGCCGCATAAATATTTGAACAGTTTGCTTTAGTGTTATGATTAATTTTTTGCCGCTTGGCGGCGCTGATGAAATAGGTGCAAGTTCTTTTTATCTGAATATTTCCGGCACCGGTATTCTGCTCGATTGTGGAATTCACCCGCGTAAAAACGGAATAGAGGCTCTGCCGAAATTCGATCTGCTAAATGAATTGCCTCTCGATTATGTTTTTATCTCACATGATCATCAAGATCATATCGGTTCACTTCCTTTTTTGATCAAAAAATTTCCGCATGTAATAGTTTTTACAACAACTCAAACAAAAGAGATTGCCGGAATTACACTTCACAACGCAGCAAACATTTTGACGGAAAATCTTAAAGACGAAAACTCGTTTGAAATTTACACTCACGATGAAATTGATTTGCTTGTAAAAAGTATCCGTGAAGTTGAATGTGATGTGCCGCTTATAATAAAAGGACTGCGACACCACGGGGAGGAAATCAAAATCACATTTATTGATGCCGGGCATATTCTCGGCTCTGCTGGAATTTTGATAGAACATTCCGGCGGAAAAATTTTTTACACCGGCGATATTAATCTCTCCGATCAAAGTATTATGATTGGCGCCGATCTATCCGGCATTAAAAAATTGAATGCGTTAATTATGGAAACAACATACGGCGCTTCCGATTCCGAAAAGATCGGCTCGTGGATATCCGAATCGAAACGCTTTACAAAAGCAGTTAATAAAATTTTGCACAAAGGCGGCTCGATTTTAATCCCGGTTTTCGCTCTCGGCAAAACACAAGAAATTCTTTCCATGATTTATGAATCGATGAAAAAAGGAGAACTGACCGAAACTAATATTTATGGCGGCGGAATTGGAAAAGAAATTTCACGTGTTTACGATAAGAGCAAATTTATTACACGAAGAAAGGACCGGGATTTCGAGTTGAAGGAAATCCCGCAGAATGATTTGTTCGAAATAGAAGATTATAATCATTTTAAAAAGCATCCGGGTATTGTGCTTGCTTCCAGCGGAATGATGATCGAAGGAACGTCGTCGTTCAAATTGATGAAATACTGGCTTGATCAAAAAGACTTTGCAATTTTTGGTGTCGGCTATATGGACCCCGACACGCCCGGTTTCAAAGTGATTAATTCGAAAAGAGGAAATAAAATTCATGTTACTGATTTTGATGAAGAAAGAAATGTTAATTGTGAAGTTGAGCGGTTTTATTTTCCGTCGCATTCAAAAAGAGAAGACCTTTTGAAAATTGTAGAACAAACGAAACCGGAAAAAGTAATTTTGGTTCACGGAGAAGCTTCAGCAAAAAATTGGGTAGGAAAAGAAATTTTAACCACGTACAAAAATATTAAAGTCTATGCTGCTGAAGATTGCAGAGGGATATTCATCTAAAATTTTTTATTGCTTATGCAAATTAAAAGTCCGGCTGGCAAAATTTCGCTAACCGGACTTTTTGTTACGGGGACGCTGATTTGCTTAAGAAGACAAATCAAAATTTGATGTAAGCGAGATATTTCCCTTTGCCCGGATTTTCCTCAATATATTTCTTGAGCAAATAGGAGAGATAAAATCTCTCGCTCATTTTCCTAACACCTTCTTGAGTATTGAACTGTGAAGTCCTTTGCACCATGTAGATCCCTTGCGGATCATCAATTTTGATCAATGAGAGAGCGGCTACAATTCTTGACGGATAACTTTCGTCCTCTCTCAATATTTTCATTAATTGATGCACGGCGTTCTTAGATTTTAATTCGCCGAGATAATATGCGCTGCTGATGCGCAAGCCTTCGTTATCGGATTGCAAGCCAACCATTAGATTAGCCTCAATAGCTGGATATTTGTCTTTGCTTACGTTATCGAATTCGCCGTTTTCCGTGCGCGCAAATGTTGATGCGGTAATAAGTAGTAATGCTAAAAGTGAAAGCAATAATTTTTTTGATGCTTTCATAATTCCCCCCGGATTATGTTAGTGATTTTTTGTTATCAGTATTTTCCATTCTCTGCTACTTCAGACGCAGCATGTTTCAAGATAGTTGCTTCGTGAGTAAGGAATTTTTTTTACCTACTAATTTTGGGAGGTAGTTTTTTGAAATGACGAAAAGAAATGTACAGATATGATTACTTATCAGCGTTAAGTTCTTTAATTATCTTGATTGCTTTATGAATGAATAGCAATAAAAACAGAAGCAAGGCTGATAGAATTATCCATCCCTCCATTGCACCCTCTGCTCTTTGATAAAGTAAAAACAAAATGAGAGTGAAAAAAGTGCAATTGAGTTTTCTTGGTAGTGGTTTGAAGAAATCTATTTAAAAAACAAAAGAACTCGCATTTTTGTGTGAGGTCATTTGTTCTAGTAGCGGGGCTAAGTCCGCCATCGGCGGATTGAACCTATAACCTCCGGTTTATTGAATTATTTTTTTGATGTATTCTCTGCCAACTCCGCTTTTCAACCACCGCTCTCTTTTCAGAGCATCTGTTTTGTTCTCAAACTCTTCGGAATAGATTAATTTCCAATTACTACCTCTCTTTGTCCAAAATGATAGCGCTTTGTTATTATGTTCTTCGATACGCTTTTCTAAATCTTCCGTCATCCCTATGTATTTATAACCTTCAATGCTTTGTATCAGATAGACGTAAAACTTTTTCATGATTCAAAATAAAAAAATTGGTGAATATTTTTTAGTGGTTTAATGTAGGACAAGACTTTATAAATAAAAAGGATTGTGCTCAGAAGATGATTAGCTGTATAACTACATGATTTTTTGAAAAATGTTTTCTCAAAACACGATAAAAGAAGGGATGCTTTTCTCTAGTAGCGGGGCTAAGTCCGCCATCGGCGGATTGAACCTAGAACCGGAGTTTATCCCGCTATTTTTTGGCGGGAGATTATGAGCTTGTTACAGAAATTTATTTAAAAATAAAAAACCCAATCTTATGATTGGGTTCCTTACTTTGTAGCGGGGCTAGTCCGCCATCGGCGGATTGAACCTATAACCGGAGTTTATCCCGCTTTTTTTTGCGGGAGATTATGAGCTTGTTACAGAAATTTATTTAAAAATAAAAAACCCAATCTTATGATTGGGTTCCTTACTTTGTAGCGGGGCTAGGACTTGAACCTAGAACCTTCGGGTTATGAGCCCGACGAGCTACCAATTGCTCCACCCCGCGATATAACTTTTTATTGCGTAAAATTTATTTTCTTTGTAAGAACAATCTTTTTCAAATTTGGGCTTCAAATATAGACAAACATTTAGGGTTTGTCAATTTTTATGCTGAGCAGACAATTTTAGTTAAGCATGAACTTGATAGTTTAGCGATTCATTTATAATATTAGATCAATCTAATTATGATTTAACATGCTCAAATCACTTCTTATTAAAGACTACGCTTTAATCGAAAATATTGAAATAGAATTCGGCAGCGGATTGAATATAATTACCGGTGAAACCGGTGCCGGCAAATCTATTTTGATTGATGCAATGGGATTACTGCTCGGAGAGCGAGCATCAACGGAAGTTGTTCGCAAAGGAGCGGAAAAATCTGTTGTTGAAGGTGTTTTTCTTGTTCAAAACAACAAAAAGGTAAAAGCTGTTCTCGACGCAAATGAAATAGAATTTTTTCCCGAAATGATTGTGCGCAGAGAAGTTTCTCTCAAAGGAACCAATAGATGTTTTTTGAACGATACTCCGGTGACATTAAATCTTATAAAAGAAGTTGGAGATTTGCTTGTCGATCTTCACGGGCAGCATGAACATCAATCATTGTTACGCACAGAAACTCACATCGATTTTCTTGATGAGTTTGCTCACTTGCATGATGAACTTGAAAAGTTTAACAGCGCTTATTCGGTGATGAATAGTTTGATTAAAGAAGTTAGCGAATTGCGCGAGAAGGAAAATCAAATTAAAGAGAAGAAAGATTTGTACGAGTTTCGAATCAAAGAAATTGATTCCGTTACGCCTCAATTGGATGAAGAAGAAAAATTGGAAGACGAATTGAAAATACTCGAGAACTCGGAAAAAATTCTTTCTCTCACAAATGAAGTGTACAATATTCTTTATGAAAACGAAGATTCTATTAATGGGAAAGTTTCGAAAGTAAAAAATAAACTGCATGAACTTGAACGGCTCGATAAAACTTTTTCCGAAAAAGTAAACGAAGCTGAATCCGTACTTGCTATTCTTGATGACATTTCTTTATTCGTAAGAAATTATAAAGATAGAATTGATTTAGAACCGGCACGAGTAGATGAACTGCGAGAAAGATTGGGTGCGCTGAATCTTCTGAAGAAGAAATACGGCGGCTCGTTAAAAGCAGTTTTGGAACACCGCGGAAAGATCGGGAAGGAATTTGAACTTGCCGAAAATTTCTCAGAGAAAATTTCGGAACTGGAAAAGAAAATTGTCAAGTCGAGAGAGGAAAGCGGAACCTTTGCAAAAAAACTTTCGCGCGAAAGAATAAGCGCATCCAAAAAAATCAAGAAAGAAGTTGAACAATCATTGTCATATCTCGGAATATCCGATTCCATATTCGAAGTAAAAGTAACAAATGAAAAATCAGCCGGTGCAAATGATCATTATGTGGTGATCGATAATGCAAAGTACAAATCAAACGGCAAAGGGATTGACGATGTAGAATTTTTTGTTTCGACAAACGCCGGCGAAGATCCGAAACCGCTTGTGAAAGTTGCTTCCGGCGGAGAAGTTTCCAGAATCATGCTTGCGTTGAAATCGTCACTTGCAAAATCCGACAGGCTTCCAATTTTGATTTTCGATGAAATCGATACCGGAGTGAGCGGAAGAATTGCACAGAAAGTGGGCGAAGTATTAAAATCGCTCGCATCGATTCATCAAATAATTACGATTACACATCTGCCTCAAATTGCCGGTCAATCCGATTTTCATTTTATGGTTGAAAAGAAAAAAATCGGTGAAAGAGTTGTTAGCTCAATCCGGATGCTGGAAAGCGAAGAACGTTTGCATGAAATTGCAAAACTTATCAGCGGCGAAAAAGTATCCGAAGCAGCGTTGAAGGGCGCGCGCGAACTCATTAATTATTCAAAAAACTAAGTGCCGCCCGACACATTTTGTATTTATTCCTTTGTTTGAAAAGGATACTTAACTAAATTCAAAAAACAGAAAATATTTTTTGGAGGAGGGTATGAAAAAATTTTTTATACTATTTGTGTTGTTCATTTCATTAAACAATTTATCATTTGCGCAAAACGGCAACGACCTCGAAACCACGCTTTCGAATTTGTCATCAACCGTAGGCGAAGCATATGTAGCGCCGGTTATTTCTGCGTTTGGTTCAAATCTAAATTCCGGCTGGGTGAGCAGATTTCCCGGTTCAACAATTCTCGGTTTCCATTTTGATCTAAAAGTAATTGCTATGGGTTCCTTTTTTTCGGATGATGTAAAAAGATTTTCCGCGACAAACGGTTTTTATTTTTCGGAAGATCAGGTAGAAACAATTCTTCAGGAATCAGGTTACTCACAATCGCATCCAGCTTATGCATCGTTAAAACAAGAATTGCTTGAAGAGGAATTCAATGTAGAATTTTCCGGACCTACAATTATTGGGAGCGACAAAGAATACTTGAAAATAAAATTCCCCGGCAAAACAATTCAATCGGGTAATCAACAATACACCGTTGATCCGTACGAACTCGAACTTCAGGAAGTAAAAGGATTTCTCAACAATTTAAAAGTATTTCCGACTGCCGCCGCACAGTTAACTGTTGGTACTGTTGCCGGAACAAATGTTGCAATAAGGTATTTGCCGAGTATCGAAATAGAAGATTTAGGCAAATTTAGTTTTTGGGGACTCGGTGCAATTCATAATCCCGGCGTTTGGTTCCCGAATCCTTTGCCGCTTGATCTCGGCGTCGGATACTTTTATCAAAAACTCGAAGTCGGCGATATCTTCGAAAGTTCTGCAACACAATTCGGTTTGTATGCTTCAAAAACTTTTGGATTTGTTGTTTCAATTACGCCGTATGCCGGTGTTACATTCGAATCATCCAAAACGACAGTTACTTATGATTATCAATCGAATGAAGTAATTAACGGTGTTCCGGTTAAACCGGTAAAAATAAAATTTGAACTCGAAGGTGAAAATACTTCGGGGTTTGTCGTCGGCTTCAATTTGAAACTTGCTGCTGTAAATATTAATGCCGATTATAAAATTGCTAAAACAAAAACAGCAAGCGCCGGAATTTCTCTCGGCTTCTAAAAATATTTTTCTGTAATTAGTTAGAGGGGCAGCAAATGCCCCTTTTCTTTTTCTTTTCGATTAAAAAAATGGTTCCACCTTGAAAGAGACAGCTCTCTACATACACATTCCTTTTTGCGATCACAAATGTATCTATTGTGATTTTTATTCAATCATCACTTACGAAAATACTTCATCGTATCTGCAATCATTGAAGAAAGAAATCTCCTTTTATGCAGAGAAGTACAATGATGATCGAAAAATTATTTCAATTTATTTTGGCGGTGGTACGCCCTCTTTTATGGAACCGGAATACATTTCGGAAATTATTGAACACGTAAAACAAAATTTTGTATTGGCTGAAAATCCTGAAATCACACTTGAAACAAATCCCGGCACAGTTGATAAACAAAAGTTGGAAAATTTTAATCGAGCCGGAATTAATAGAATCAGCATTGGCATTCAATCGTTCAATGAAGATGAATTAAAATTTCTTACACGTATTCATGATGCTCAAACGGCAATTAAAACTGTTTGTGATGCAACCAAAGCCGGCTTTGCAAATATCAACATCGATTTGATTTTCAATCTACCCGGACAGACAAAGCAAAAGTGGCTCAACAATTTAGACGAAGCGTTGAGACTTCCGATAACACATCTTTCAGCATACAGTTTGATACTTGAGCACGGAACAATCTTGAACAAAATGGTTTTGGACGGCAAAGTAAAAATGCAGAGCGATGATTACGATGCCGAACTTTATGAAATTACAATTGATCATTTGACCCAAAAGGGGTTTGAACAATACGAGGTTTCTAATTTTGCTTTGCAAGGTTATGAATGCATGCACAATAATGCGTATTGGAGATATAAAGATTATTTGAGTTTCGGAACATCTGCACATTCGTTTGTGAACGGCAAGCGCTGGTGGAATTTTTCAAGTGTAAAATTTTATAATGATGCAGTGAGCAAAAACGGAAACGGAATTGCCGGCGAAGAGATTCTTACAAAAGAAGAAATGCTTGATGAATATGTTATGCTTGCTCTGCGCAGCAGCGGATTGGATATGAACGAACTCGAAAAACTTTTTGGAAGAAGCTGGCTTATCAAAAATCAAAATTACATTTCGCGGTTGATCGAACAGAAATTTTTAACCCTCACATCTACACTTCTCAAATTTACCTCCAAAGGTTACGCCGTTTGCGATGAGATTCTTGCCAAACTGAAATGACGAAAAAATATATTCTGTCTTTTATGCCGGAAATAATGGATTGAAAAATTAGTAATCAACAGTTACTTTATTTGAGACTCAAAAATTTCTTATTGATATGAAAACTGATTCAAGAAAGGCAGCGATATTATTTATTGGTGTTATCTGTTTTGTTTGTTGTCAAACAAGCCACGCGCAAAATTCTGAAAAAGAATCCCGCCGGCAATTATCAAAAAGTTTTTCATCGAAAGAAGTTGATTGGCGCAAATCGCAAAAGATAAATATCAACAATATTTCAACTTGGATTCATTGGAACGGTGAAAGCGATATTGACCGAACTACTAATGATGCCGGGTTCGAATTTCCGAAAGGATCGAACAAATATTGTTTTTATCAATCGGGATTAATTTGGGGCGGAAAAGTTGGCGATGAAATTCGTGTTGGTGGAAGTAAATATTCAAGTAGTTTAACTCCCGGCTGGATAGAAGTAAACGGAACACCGGTTGATGAAAACGATGAGCGGGTAAGAATCTACAAAACAAGAAGTAATTATATGACCGCAGATTTGACTGACGAAGCGAAAGATGAGCAGAGAACTGTCGAAGAAATTCGCGCACAGTATATAAAAGATTCCGAAGAATGGCACACTGAACTTGGTGCACCGTACCAAGATATTAACGGAGATGGAATTTTTACACCGAACTTAGATAAAATTGGTATTCCCGCTGCAGATCAAACTTTGTGGTTTGTTGCACTTGATACGGATGAAGATTTGAGTCAGCTTGCATTTAATTGCAAACCGACCGGAATTGAATTGCAAACATCTGTCTGGGGATATGATGCAAACTTTCCGTATAACAATATGATTTTTAAAAGATATGTTCTCATAAATAAAAGTTCGGATACAATAAAAGATATGTACATTGGAATGTGGAGCGATCCGGATATTGGCTGGGCAACGGATGATTTTGTTGGATGCAATACAGTATTGAATCTCGGTTACGGTTATAATGATGAAACCAAAGATGAAGTATATGGTTTCGAAGTCCCGGCTGTTGGCTTTCAATTAATACAAGGACCGAAAAAAAATGACAGGACAAAATATTTTGATATGACTTCGTTTGCTTTTTTTATTAGTGAATATTGTCCAGACACTTTTGAGCCACCTGATAAAGCTAATGTTTTTCTATACAATTCTTTGCAAGGATTAATTGATTGTACGGGCTCACCATTCATTAATCCATTAACCCATGATACAACCAAATATGCTTTGAGCGGTAATCCTTTGAATAAAACTGGTTGGATTGACGGCATAATTAATAAATCAGGTGATAGAAGAATGTTAATCTCTTCGGGTCCGTTCAATATGGAACCGGGCGATACGCAAGAAGTTATTTATGCACAAATTGCCGCACAAGGCACTGATCGCTTGGCAAGTATTTTATGGCTGATACGAGCAGCTTTCACCTCGCAATGCTTATGTTATGAACCAACCAAACCGGCGCTAAATGTAACGCTGCCCGAGTATTTTTACCTTTCGCAAAATTATCCTAATCCATTCAACCCGGTAACTAAAATCATTTACGAAATTCCTATTGATTGCCATGTAACATTAAAAGTTTATGATTTGCTGGGGAAAGAAATTGCTACACTCGTTAACGAATACAAACAAGCCGGGCAATATAGTGTAGAGTTTAGAGTGAAGAGTGGAGAGCTATCGAGTGGGATTTATTTTTATTCAATTCAAGCCGGACAGTATTTCAAGTACAGAAAAATGATACTCGCTAAATAATCCTACCGATCAAAACGAATTATCGGCTTTTATCCGCTCAATCAGTTTAATCTGTGTGCTATTATTTTTTGATTTCATTTTCCGGCAGGCTATTTTTGACCAAAATATTTATGAGGGCAGAGTATGACTGAGAAAAATCATTTATTAATTCCGCTTTCAATTTTATCGGGTGCTATTGTTTTATCGGTAATAATTTTTTCGTTTGTGTGGAAATCCGCAAAGGATGCTGATCAAACAATCACAGTTACCGGCTCTGCAAAAAAATCTTTGGTGAGCGATCTCGGTATTCAACGCGGTACGGTTCAAGCGGCAAGTGCCGATAGAAGAACGGCATATCAAATTGCTGCACGACAAATGCCGGATGTTATAAAATTTCTTGAAGAGAAAGGTTTTCAAAAAGAGCAGATCGAAATATTCGGAATCAACGGTTACCCGGTTTACGAAGTGAGCGCACAAGGATTCCAAACGCAGAACATCTCGCATTATGTTTACAATCAACGGTTCGAAGTAAAATCGAATGAGGTACAAAAAATAAAAGAACTCTCACTTTTGCTCGGTTCGCTTGTTGAGAAAGGATTGGATATAAATGTTGATATGCCGGAATATCTTTACACAAAAATAGACGATGTGAAAATTGAAATTCAGACAGAGGCTGCAAAGAATGCAATGTACCGTGCCGGGAAAATTGCAGAGTCAACCGGACGAACTTTGGGAACTCTTCGCAATGCACGGATGGGAGTTATTCAAATTACACAGCTCAATTCAAACATGATTTCCGATTACGGAATTAATGATGTCAGTTCAATCGAAAAGGAAATTACTGCAGTAGTCAGCGCGTCATTTGAAATTGACTAAACGCAATCCCAAAATCCCAAATCGTAAATTGCGGGGTGTAATAGGGTTTGTTTTACGGTTTGCTAATTCAGTTGAATATTCCTACTTTTGCACAGTCTAATTCGCCCCGTTGAGGGCGATTTTTGTTTATACACTATGGGAAAAACAGAAATTCTAACAAAAATCGAAGAGATTGTTTCTACACAAGGTTTTTTACTTGTTGATGCAGTTTTACGCGGTGATAGTCACTTGCGGATTATCGAATTGTATATTGACGGTGAAAAAGCAGTTACCGCCGATGACTGTACGAACGTAAGCCGTGCTGTTCATGATCTAATCGAAACAGAAAATCTGATTGATGCAAATTACAGACTCGATGTTTCCTCGCCGGGGGTTGACCGACCGCTTAAATTTCTTGCACAGTACGGAAAGCATATCAATCGTAAGTTTGAAGTTAATTATCTTGAAAACGGCGAAACAAAAAAGTTGAATGCAAAATTAGTGAAAGTGGAAAACGATATTCTTTACTTCGAAGAAAAACAAACAGAACACAAAATAAATTACAAGGATATAATCAAAGCGAAAGTTTTAATCAGCTTTTGATTACGGAGGAATAATAAATGAACACCGAGATAGTTGAATCCTTTTCACAGATGGTTCGCGAAAAAAGTCTTGATAAAGACATGCTTGCCGGAATCATTGAAGAAATTTTCGGTCTGCTTGTAAAAAAGAAATACGGGCTCGAGGCTAAGTATGATGTAGTTGTTAACATGGATAAAGGCGATATCGAAATATTTCTTGAACGCACTATTGTTGGAACAGTTAACGATCCGGCAACCGAAATAAGCATTGATGAAGTGAACGAAAAAGGAAACGATGACGAACTTGAAGTTGGCGAAGACTTTGTTGAAAAGCTTGAACTGAGTCATTTCGGAAGAAGATTAATAAATCTTGCGCGCCAGAGCCTTAATCAGAAAATACGTGAAATAGAAAAGGATGTTGTTTACAACGAATACAATGACATGGTCGGTGAAATTGTTGTTGGCGATATTTATCAAGTGCGCCGTAATGATGTACTTGTAAATCACAACAAGAACGAACTGCTTCTTCCGCGTAACGAACAAATACCGCGCGAAAAATACCGCAAAGGCGATACTATTCGTGCAATTGTTAAAGAAGTTAAGAAAACTCCGAACGGACCGATAATTGTAATCTCACGCGCAGATAATACATTCCTCAGAAGATTATTCGAAATAGAAATCCCTGAAATTTATGACGGTGTAATTGAAATCAAAGGAATTGCCCGCGAACCCGGCGAAAGAGCAAAGATTGCCGTAGAGTCTCAAGATTCACGCATCGATGCTGTAGGTGCTTGCGTTGGTATGAAAGGAGTCCGTATTCACGCAATCGTCCGTGAATTGAATAATGAAAATATAGACGTTATCAATTACTCCGAAGATCCGATTGTGTTTATTCAAAGAAGTCTTGCACCGGCTAAACTTAAGCAGATAGAAATAGATGAAGAAGAAAATAAATGTACAGTTACTGCCGATAGCGATCAGGTTTCATTAATAGTTGGAAGAAACGGTGTGAACATTAGGCTTGCAATGAAATTGACCGGTTACGATATTGAAGTTATCCGCCAGGAAAAACCGCTTGAAGAATACGAAGAAGATATTGAATTGACAGAACTTCGTGAAGAACTTGGAAGCGATATAGTTGATTTGCTTATTAACAACCGGCTTGATACCGCTGTTGAAGTATTGAAAATCGGCTTAGACAAATTGAAGGAAATTGAAGGACTCGATGAAGAGAAAGCAAAAGAAATAATTCAAATATTGGAAAACCAATTTGAAGAAGAGGAGTAACCGGCAATAATAATAAATAAAGAACAGAAAAGTAAAAAGCCGGTGCCGTGACCGGCAAGTTCAAGAAAAAGTTCACGAAAATAAATTTCAAAATAAGGTAAATACCAATGCCGGAAACAGTAAAAGAAAAAAAATTAAGGCTCTACAAATTTGCTTCCGAATATAATTTGGCAACAGATTCATTGATGGAATTTTTGCAGAAGAAGGGATACGATGTGAAAACTCACATGACTCTTCTTTCGGATGAAATGCTGAACGACATACGCAATCATTTTAAAAAAGATATTGAAAAAGCGGAGAAGCATTACAAAAAAATTTCCGAGTTCCAGAAAAAAAGAACCGAAAGAACAGAATCGGCAGAAGCAGCAGAGTTGCCGTCTTCGTTAGTTGAAGAAACTCCGGTTATAGTTGGTGAAACCGATGTACAAGAAACACCGGTTCAGGAAGAAGTTGTAGTAGAAACAGTTCCGGTTCAGGAAGAGCCGCCGGTAGAAGGACCCTTAGTAGAAGTTGTTGAAGAAGAAGTAACAGCAGAACCCGGCATCTTCAAAACAAAAACCGAGATTGAACTTGAGACGAAGAAAAAAGGACTAACAATAGTCGGCAAAATTGATCTCAGCAAAAAAGATAAAGTAAAAGAAAAACCTAAAGAGCAGGTAGTAGCAAAAGAGAAAACGGCAGAAACCGGCAAACCTAAAACCGCTGCAGAAGAAGAACTCGATAAAAAGAAAAAGAAGAAAAAAGTATTAAAGGCAAAAAAGAAATCAAAAGGCGGCGAAGAACCCGGCGAAGAAGCAGCCGGCAAGAAAAAAAGAAAAGTCAAAAAATTAGAAGTAGATAAACACGAAGTAGAAGAAGCAATCAAAAGAACAATGCTCAGCATGGATGAATCTGCACTTGGCGAAAGAGCTTCTGCGCGCAAGAAGAAGAGAAAAGAAAAACAAGAAATTCAAGACAAAATTTTTGAACAGAAAGAACTTGATAAAAAGAAAATTAAGGTCAACGAATTTATCGCTGTGAATGAACTTGCAAACTTAATGGGGGTTCCGGTCAGCGAAGTAATTCAAAAATGTATCGGACTCGGATTGATGGTATCGATAAATCAGCGTCTCGATGTAGAAACAATAACACTGATTGCAGACGACTTTGGTTTTGAAATCGAATTACGGGAAGAGTATCAGGCTGAAGCAGAAGCAGAAATTCAAGATGCCGAAGAATTTCTTAAATCGCGTCCGGCAGTTGTAACAATTATGGGGCACGTTGATCACGGCAAAACATCTCTGCTCGATTACATCAGAAGAACAAACGTAGTTGCCGGAGAAGCCGGCGGCATTACACAGCATATCGGTGCATATCAAGTTAATCTTGAAGACGGAAGAAAAATTACATTCCTCGATACACCCGGTCACGAAGCTTTTACGGCAATGCGTGCACGCGGTGCAAAGGTAACCGATATTGTAGTATTGATTGTTGCGGCTGATGATGCAGTGATGCCGCAGACCGTCGAAGCAATTAATCACGCACAAGCGGCTAATGTTCCTATCATTGTAGCCATTAATAAAATTGATAAACCCAATTCGAACATTGAAAAAATAAAACAGCAATTGGCAGAACGTAATATTCTTGTTGAAGACTGGGGCGGTAAATATCAGAGTATTGAAATTTCGGCTAAGTTCGGAAAAAATGTTGATGTTCTTCTTGAGAAAATTGTTCTCGAAGCAGAAATGCTCGATTTAAAAGCTAATCCGGATAGACACGCACACGGCGCAATTATTGAATCTCAACTTGATAAAGGAAAAGGCGTAACCGCAACAGTGCTTGTTCAGAAAGGCACTTTGAAAATCGGTGATCCGTTCATTGCCGGCGTAGTACACGGCAGAGTTCGCGCAATGTTTGATGAACGAAGCAACAAAGTTAGAGAAGCCGGACCTTCTGCACCGGTACTTGTACTTGGTTTTGAATCGGCTCCGCAAGCAGGCGATACTTTTGCCGCCGTTGAATCTGAACGTGAAGCGCGTGAAACCAGCATTAAACGATCGCAATTAAAACGCGAACAAGACCACAGACAAGTAAGACATATTACGCTCGATGAAATTGCAAGCCAGATTAGCCACGGCGGATTTAAAGAATTACCAATAATTGTTAAAGGCGATGTTGACGGCTCGATTGAAGCGCTTGCCGATTCGTTAATGAAACTTTCCAACAAAGAAGTTTCCGTTAAAGTTATTCACAAAGGTGTTGGTGCCATTTCGGAAGGAGACGTTCTGCTTGCCGCCGCATCAAGAGCAATTATTATCGGTTTCCACGTACGCCCGAACACTAATGCACGTAAACTTGCAGAACAAGAAAAAGTTGATATCAGATTGTACAACATAATTTACGATGCAATCAACGAAGTGAAATCCGCACTTGAAGGAATGCTCTCGCCGGTTGTTTCGGAAGAGCTTGTCGGTACTGTGGAAGTACGCGAAATATTCAAAGTTCCGAAACTTGGAACGATTGCCGGCTGTTACGTTCAAGACGGAAAAGTTGCCCGCACAAATAAAATCAGGTTATTCCGTGACGGAATAGTAATTTATGAAGGCGAGCTCGCATCATTAAAAAGATTTAAAGACGATGTTCGCGAAGTTGAAAAAGGTTTTGAATGCGGCTTGAACATACATAATTTCAACGATGTGAAAGTCGGCGATATAATTGAAGTTTACAAACTTGTTGAAACGAAAAAGAAACTTGAATAATGTCTTATAGATTAAATAAAATATCGAGCTTGATCAAAGAAGAATTGAGCCTGATCTTTCTGCACAAAGTTCAGGATCCTAAAATCAGCATATTGACGATTACGAATGTTAAAGTAAGTCCGGATATGCGCCATGCGAAAATTTATCTTTCGGTTTACGATAAAGAGAAACGCGGAGATATGCTTGCAAGGGTAGAAGAACTAAAAGGATTTATACGAACCGAATTGGCATCAAGAATTCAAGTTCGTTTCGTTCCGGAGCTCCATTTTTTTATTGACGACACGCTCGATTATGTAGAAAAGATGGAAGATTTGTTTAAGAAGATACGCGATGATAACGAAAAAAATAGCGGATAATTATGAGCCTGATTTTGAGAGAGGCGAAATAATTTTGATCGATAAACCGCTGAGGCTTTCTTCTTTTAGTATTGTTTATAAAGTGAGAAAAGCTGTAGCCGTAAAAAAAGTCGGTCATGCCGGCACTCTCGATCCGATGGCTTCCGGTTTGATGATTGTTTGTACCGGCAGAGCCACAAAAGAAATTACTTCTATGATGGGTTTGAATAAAACCTACACCGGGATAATTTCTTTGGGAAAAACAACGCCGTCTTTAGATTCCGAAACAGAGTTTGATTCGGAAAAAAGTATTGATGATATAACCGGAGAAAAAATTTTGGAAACCGCCGGAAAATTTTTAGGCGGAAGCTTGCAGATACCGCCGATGTATTCAGCGGTAAAACATAACGGCAAAGCTCTTTATAAATTTGCCCGCAAAGGTGTTGAAGTTGAACGCAAGCCGAGAGAAATTTTTATCTCGAAGTTCGACATATTGAAAATAGATCTGCCGGATGTTCATTTTGAAATCAGTTGTTCATCGGGGACTTATATAAGAGTAATTGCAGATGATCTCGGTAAAAAATTGGGATGCGGCGCTTATCTGAAAAATTTACGCCGGAATACTATAGGCGGGTTCGATGTTGATGATGCGTTTGATATTAAAGAGTTCATCGCATATTCAAATAAATTTGTCCCGGTGTCTTAATTCCGTTATTGAAGATGAAAGTACATACAGAAAATAAAAAATATATAAAACAGATAAACACAGTCGTTACTGTTGGTACATTTGACGGCTTGCACAGAGGGCATCTCAAGATTTTGGAGACGATGAAAAGCATTGCCGGCAAAATTAACGGAACGAGTGTTATGGTTACTTTCGATCCGCATCCGAGAAAAATTATTTCGAAAGACTATAATTTGAAAATGCTAACTACGACGGAAGAAAAAATTGCATTGTTAAACAATGCCGGAATTGATAATCTGCTTGTTGTTAAGTTTACGGAAGAATTTTCGCAATTGACTTCGGATGAATTTATTAAACAAATTATTGTTGATACAATCGGTGCGGCACATATGGTAGTCGGTCATGATCATAAATTTGGGCGCGACAGACTCGGCGATGAAAATAAATTGAGAGAGTTCGGTAGACTTTACAATTTTGATGTAACGTCCGTTCCGGCAGAAAGAATTAACGATGAAATTATCAGCAGTACGAAAATCAGAAACAGTTTGTTCGAAGGCGATATTGAAAAAGCAAATCTTTTTTTGGGAAGAAATTATTCGATGAGCGGCACGGTTGTAAAAGGTTCGCAGCGCGGCAGAACACTCGGGTTCCCGACTGCAAATATTCAGCCGGATTCGCCCGATAAAGCTATCGCAAAACGTGGTGTTTATGCAGTATCGTGCAAATGTGAAGACGAGCAGCAATTTGGAATTATGAATATCGGTCTGCGCCCGACTTTCGGCGGCACACCGGTGCTTGTTATTGAAGTTCATCTTCTTAATTTTAATAAAGATATCTACGGAAAAAAACTAACCGTGGATTTTATGAAAAGATTACGTGATGAGAAAAAATTCGAGACTAAAGAAGAATTGATTCACCAGATAGAAATTGATAAACAAAAAGCAGTGCAGATGTTCGAGACGGAAATGCAAAATATAAATTCTGCAGACGGCTCTGATTTGCGTAATTAATTAATCCCGGTTAAATCTGGGGTTACATTGTATCATTAAATTAAAGGAGTAGTAAAATGTCTTTGTCAAAAGAAGAAAAATTGACATTAGTTACAAAGTACGGTAAAAACGAAAAAGACAGCGGTACGTCAGAAGTACAAATAGCAATTTTAACCGAACGAATCAATCAGTTAACCGGTCATTTCGAAAGCCACAAAAAAGATCATGCATCGCGCAGAGGATTGATGCAGCTTGTTGGTAAAAGAAGAAGATTATTAGATTATCTTGCATCAAAAAATATCGAAAGATACCGTACCATAATCAAAGAATTGAACATAAGAAAGTAAGAGGTTAGTAAATGGTTTATACAAAAGAAGTCGAGATTGGCGGTAAAATATTAAAGATAGAAACCGGAAAACTTGCAAAGCAAGCCAACGGCGCCGTTACTGTTCAGTACGGAGATACTGTTGTACTTGTTACGGCAGTTGCCGGAGGGTTACGGGAAGATATTGATTTTTTTCCGCTAAGTGTTGAGTACAGAGAAAAAGCTTTCGCCGCCGGAAAAATTCCGGGCGGATTTCTTAAACGCGAAAGCAAACCAAGTGACAAAGAAGTTCTTAGTGCACGTTTGATTGACCGTCCGATTAGACCTTTATTCCCGGATAACTATTATAACGATACGCAAGTAGCAGCATTCGTTTATTCATTCGATACCGAAAACGATCCCGATGTACTCGGTGCTGTTGCGGCGTCTGCCGCGCTCGCCGTTTCGGATATTCCGTTCCTCGAACCGATCGGTGAAGTGAGAGTCGGAAAAATCAATGGAGAGTTTATAGTTAATCCGACACATCAACAAATTGAAGAGAGCGATATTGAATTGGTTGTTGCCGGAACGGAAAGCTCTATTATGATGGTTGAAGGCGAAGCAAAAGAAGTCAGCGAACAAGTTTTGCTCGATGCTCTCAAATTTGCACATGAAGAAATAAAGAAACTTGTGAAAGCACAGAATGAACTTCGCGAACTTTGCGGCAAACCGAAAATTGTTGTACCCGAAAAAGTCGTTGATCAAAATCTTCTGAACGATGTCAACGCGCTCGCTTTGGAAAAATTCAAAACGATAGTTGCATCTGTTCTCGCAAAAGAAGAAAGATCGGCAAAAAATAAAGAACTTGAAGCCGAAGTTTTAACAGCGCTCGCTGAAAAATATCCAGAGCAGGAAAAAGCAATCAAAGAAATCTTGCACGATATGGAAAAACATTTGATGCGCAGTAGAATTCTTGTTGAAGGTCTCCGGCTCGATGGAAGAAACACAACCCAAGTAAGACCAATATCCGCAGAGTTGGGAATTCTTCCGCGTCCGCACGGCTCGGCACTTTTCACAAGAGGCGAAACACAGAGTTTAACAACTTTAACACTCGGTACAAAACAAGACGAACAAATTATTGACGGCTTGCGGACCGAATACAAAAAGCGTTTCATTCTTCACTACAACTTTCCTCCTTTCAGCGTTGGCGAAGTTGGCAGATTCAGCGGTGTCGGTAGAAGAGAAGTTGGTCACGGTAATCTTGCTGAAAGATCTTTAAAGAATATTGTACCTGGCGAAGAAAAATTCCCATACATGATCCGCCTCAATTCCGATATTTTGGAATCGAACGGTTCTTCATCTATGGCAACAGTTTGTGCCGGCTCGCTCGCTTTGATGGACGGCGGTGTTCCGGTTAAATGTGCTATTGCCGGCATTGCAATGGGACTTGTAAAAGAAGGTGAACAATTTGCAATCCTTACGGATATTCTCGGAAATGAAGATCATCTCGGCGATATGGATTTCAAAGTTGCCGGCTCTGAAAACGGAATTACTGGATTTCAAATGGATATCAAAATTCAGGGGATCTCTTTTGAAATAATGGAGAAAGCTCTCGTTCAAGCAAAAGAAGGGCGTTTGCATATTTTGAAAATTATGAATGAAGCTATTTCCGCGCCGCGCGAAAGCATTTCTATTTTTGCACCAACATTGCTTTCAACAAAGATCAGCACAGATAAAATTGGTGCTCTAATAGGACCAGGCGGAAAAGTTGTTCAAAAGATTCAAAAAGATTTCAGTGTTGAAATCTCTATTGAAGAAGACGGAACCGTCAGCATTGCCGGTTTGGACAGGAATAAAGCGAAAGAAGCAAAAGAATATATTAAGTTGTTAACCGCAGAGCCTGAAATCGGAAAAACTTATAACGGTAAAGTAATGAAGATAACCGACTTCGGTGCCTTTGTCGAAATTCTGCCCGGCACTCAAGGATTGCTTCATATTTCGCAGCTTGATAATAAGAGAGTAGAAAAAGTTACTGATGTACTAAAAGAAGGAGAGATGGTTCGAGTTAAATTGTTGAGCATTGAAAACGGAAAGTTCAGTTTATCAAGAAAAGTTCTTTTGAAAGAACCGCAAGCTGAAGCAGTAAAAGAAGATTAAGAGATAATGTTGTGATACTTTTTGTTTGCTTGATTTGTATCGGAACAGAAAATAAAATGTAAAATCTCTGAAGAATTGTTGAATGAAGATCGGTAACCTTGACTTAGGAACAAAACTTTTTGTTGCCCCGATGGCGGAGGTAACCGACTCTTCATTTCGTAAAATAGCCAAAGAGCACGGCGCCGGCTTAACTTTTACACAAATGATAAGTGCACTCGGTGCTGTTAAAAATGGTTTTGAAACACTCCGCCACCTTTCATTCCACCGCTCCGAAAAACCTATTGGTGTTCAAATACTCGGAAACGATCCCGCAATTTTAGGAGAAGCAGTAAAAGAGATTATCAAATTCAATCCGGATTTGATTGATATTAACTGCGGCTGCCCGGTTGAAAAAGTTGTCTGCCATAAAATGGGTGCGGCATTGCTAGATGATCCCGTTCATATGGGGAAGATTATAAAAAAAATGACGGACGCATCGGGCGGCGTACCGATCACATTAAAAGTAAGATTGGGTAAAGACAGAAAAAAAATTAATGTTATTGAAATTGCCAAGACAGCCGAAGACAACGGCGCTTCGATGATTACTGTACATGCAAGAACACGCGCGGATAAATATGATTCCGAACCCGATTGGAACTGGCTGAAAAAAGTTAAAGAGCAAGTAAAAATTCCGGTTGTCGGCAACGGTTCGCTTTTTACACCGCAAGATGTTGTGAAAATGTTGGATGAAACCGGATGCGATTCTGCAATGATTGCTCGCGGTGCGCTCGGCAATCCATTTATCTTCGAGCGTTTTAATAATTTGATCGAAAAAGGAATTGACACCGGAATCCCTTCTGTTGAAACAGTGAACAAAGTTTTACACAAACATTTAAAATTATTGCAAGCAGAGTACGGCGAACCGCTCTGCCTAGATAAAGCAAAGAAAAATTCGATCTGGTATTTTAGAGACTATGCCGGCATCGATGAATTTTTAAATAATGTTTTTTCTGCAAAGGATTGTTTCAAGCTATTAGAAATTGTTGACGATCATGTAGAAAAAAATCTAAACGGATATTATAAACATTCGGCTCCTCACGAAGTAAATACAAGATTTAAAAAGAAGGTTCTCTTCTGGTTAGCCGAAGAAAATGTACTAACACTTGGTTAGTTAAAAATAAATAGAGTTTTGAATGAACAAAGAAATAATTATTAACTCTTCTACATCGCAAAACAGAGTAGCGATTATCGAAGACAGCAATCTGGTTGATTTCTTCGTAGATCATCCTGAAAAACAGAGAATGGTTGGCGATGTTTATCTCGGCAGAGTTGCAAGAGTTCTGCCAGGCATCCGTGCAGCTTTCATTGATATCGGATTAAAACACGATGCATTTCTTCACTTCTCGGATATCGGGGAACGCACCGAAGCTTTGCAAGGAATCTTTGACGACGATGAAGATGAAAACGATGAAACACAACAGCAAACCGGAACAAAAACTGAAGCGCAGAGTTCGACAGAACAACAAAGTGAACAGCCTACTTTAACTCTTCGCAAATCTGATTTCAGGCAAATTCCAAAACTCCATAAAGGTCAGGAATTATTGATACAGATTTTGAAAGAGCCGGTTAAAGATAAAGGTGTTCGTGTAACATCGTCTGTTTCAATCCCCGGCAGATTTTGTGTCCTTTTGCCGATGGATGATAAAATAGGTGTTTCGAAAAAAATTATAGATTTCCGCGAAAGAAAAAGATTGAGAAAAATTGCGCGGGGAATTATTCCGCGCGACTGCGGGTTGATAATCCGCACTGCGGCAAAGGATCAGGATGAAGAATCTCTTTCGGCAGATTTAAAATATCTCGTAAAGATTTGGAGCGATCTGCAAGAAGACGCAAAAAAAATGGATCCGCCTTCACTCCTTTACAAAGATTTGAGCACAACAACCAGCGTTATCCGCGATCTTTTTACTCCCGATGTTTCAAAAGTTTTTATCGATTCGAAAAAACTTTATAAAGAGATTCGCAACTATGTTCAATTTATCCAGCCGGCATTGCTGGACCGCATCGAACTTTACAAAGGTGAAGTGCCCGTATTTGAAGCTTTCAAAATTGAACAGCAGATAAAAACTTTGATGGGCAGAAAAGTTGCACTGCCGAGCGGAGGACACATTGTTATCGAACATACTGAAGCAATGACGGTTATTGATGTTAACAGCGGAAGATACGCAGCTAAAAAAGAACAGGAATTAAATTCGCTGAAAACAGATCTGGAAGCCGCACGTGAAATTGTACGGCAGTTACGTTTGCGTGATGTCGGCGGCTTGCTTGTTGTTGATTTTATTGATCTTGAAGATGAAAAGAACAGAAAGAAAATTTATGACGAGCTGAAGAAGGAATTCAAAAAGGATAGAGCTAAAACTGCAATTTTGCCGATGACTGAATTCGGTTTGATACAGCTTACGCGTGAACGTGTTCGTGAAAATATTGTGCAATCGATGACCGAAGCTTGTCCGTATTGCCAGGGCAGCGGGTTGCTTACAAAAAAATCGAATCTTATTCACGAAATAGAAGCGTGGCTGAAACGTTACCGGATGGAAGGAAGGCACAAATCGCTTATTATAAAAGTTCATCCTTCGCTCGGCGATAAAATGAAGGAAGGTTTTATATCAACGTTAACCAAACTTCAGTTGAAATATTTCTTAAGAATAAAACTTGATCAGGACGAAAGGGCAAATCCGCAGACTTTCAGAATCTTATCCAAAAAAACGGGAGAAGATTTAACGGAAGAATTTGCGTAGTTGTAAAAATCAATACCCGTTATTAATTCTATTTTTTTTAATTTATTTCTGTTCGAAAAAATCATAATGCAAAGGAGTTGGAGAAATGAAATTTTTCATAGACTCTGCAAACATCGATCACATTAAAGAAGCGGCTTCGTACGGTTTGCTTGACGGCGTTACGACCAATCCTTCTCTTGTTTCGAAAGAAGGGAAAAATTTTAGACAGCTTCTCGACGAAATTGTTAAAATTGTTGACGGACCGATCAGTGCAGAAGTTGTATCTACCGATTACAACGGCATACTAAAAGAAGCTTACGAACTTGCGAAAATTCATGATAACATTGTTGTAAAAGTTCCGCTGATAAAAGAAGGAATTAAAGCTGTAAAAACTTTGGCGGATGAAGATATCAAGACAAATGTTACACTTTGCTTTTCGCCCTCGCAAGCATTGCTTGCCGCTAAAGCCGGTGCATCGTACATCAGTCCTTTTGTCGGCAGACTTGATGATATCAGCCACAACGGGATGGAACTTGCCAAACAAATTATTCAGATATACAGAAACTACAATTTCAAAACTCAGGTGCTGGTGGCAAGCATCCGTCATCCGCTTCATCTTGTAGAAGCCGCAATGATGGGCGCAGACGTTGCAACAATGCCGTTTGATGTAATTGAAAAATTATTTAAACATCCTTTAACCGATATCGGTTTGGAAAAATTCTTAAGCGACTGGCACAAATCAAACCAAAAGTGAAATGAAAAAAACAAAATTCTATTCCATTCATGAAAAACTCGGCGCAAAGATAGTTGACTTTGCCGGCTACAAAATGCCGGTTCAATATTCTTCTATTATTGCAGAACACAAAACTGTTCGAACATCGGTCGGTGTTTTCGATGTTTCGCACATGGGCGAAATTTTTATACGTGGTGAAAAAGCATTGGAGTTTGTTCAACACATTACTGTTAACGATGCTTCGTTATTGAATGACGGAAGAGTGCAGTATTCCGCTATGTGTTACAAAGACGGCGGTATTGTTGACGATCTTCTCGTTTACCGCGTCAACCAAAATGAATTTATGCTTGTTGTCAATGCATCCAATAAAGATAAAGACTACAACTGGATGGTTGAATCAAACAGCTTCGGTGTTAAAATTGACGATGAGAGCGATGAATATTCTCTGCTTGCAGTGCAAGGACCCAAATCGAAAGATGTGATTGAAAAAATCTGCAGCAAAAATCTTGATCTCGAATATTATCATTTCTTCTTAGCCAAAATTGCCGGCGTTGATATGATTGTTTCTCGTACAGGCTACACAGGCGAACTCGGTTACGAATTATATTTTAAGAGCGATGAATTCTCAGCAGAAAAAATTTGGAACACAATATTCGAAGCCGGGAAAGATTTTAATATTCAGCCGGTTGGATTGGGTGCACGCGATTCCCTCCGTTTGGAAATGGGATACTGCTTGTACGGAAACGATATTGATCAAACAACAAATCCTTTGGAAGCCGGGCTCGGCTGGATCACTAAACTGAAAAAATCTTCATTCATTGCAAAAGATGTTTTGGTAAAAGTAAAAGACGAAGGTTTAAAAAGAAAACTTGTTCCGATGGTCTCCGATGAAAAAGCATTTCCGCGCCACGGATACGAATTGTTTGCGGATGGGAAAAAGATAGGGCATATTACCAGCGGAACTGTAAGTCCTATACTTGAAAAAGCGATTGCACTTGGATATGTTGACAGCGAGTACGCAAAAGAAGGTAATCAAATAAATTTTATAATTAGAGGGAAAGAGGTTCCGGCGGTAGTAACAAAACTGCCGTTCGTGAAAGTGTAAAATGAAAGTAAACGTTTTGTTTTCAAATAATAATTATGATGAGCTTTATTTTACCGGAAAGACGTGCGTTGTAATTGATGTACTGCGCGCATCAACTGTAATTGTTACGGCGCTTGCAAACGGTGCGCGCGAAGTTATCCCGGTCAGTACTGTAGATTTTGCAATGAAAGTTTCCGGCGATGCTTTTAGAAGCCAGACTTTACTCGGCGGCGAACGAAACACAAAAAAAGTAGAAGGATTTACTTTGGGCAATTCTCCTTTGGAATACATTCCCGAAGTTGTGAATGGTAAATCGATTATTCATTACACAACTAACGGCTCCAAAGCAATCGTTAAAGCAAAATTCTCCGAGAATTTGTTTGTCGGGTGTTTTAATAATGCGAGCGCGGTTGTTCAACATTGCATCGGCTTGAAAAAAGATCTCGAAATAGTTTGTGCCGGCAACAGCGGTGCTTTCAATCTGGAAGATGCAATATGTGCCGGTTTGATGATTTCCGAAATTGTTGAAAAGAAAAAAGATGCCGTGTTAACGGATTCTGCCGGTGCATGTGTGCTTCTTCATAAAACGTATGTAAAAAATATTTTGAAGATGCTTAAAAATACCGAGCACGGGAAATTGCTGGCTAAAAACGGTTTTGACGAAGATATTAAAGAGTGCGCAAAGATTGACTCTACCGATATAATTCCGTATTTCAATTCAGGTGTTATAAAAAAAATTGAGAAATGATACTGTAACTTTTGTTATGCAATTGCAGCTAAAACCGTTGTATTACTATTAAATTATTCCGCGAGATATCACTGCTTTGCGGGATTCCGTTTACACGGAAAATCTCGTGGAAATTTGATGCTAACTAATAAAACAAATTGCCGCTATCCCGCCTATCAGCGGGCAAGCCCGACCTTCGGCGGGCAAGCTTTAGATAGTGGGAAATAGATAAACTAGTTACATTGGACTTTAGTCCCAATTGTGCAAACAGCAGACTGATGCGATAATAGATGGCGAAAAAAAACAACAATAAAGAAAATTCTTCGGCAGAAGAAAAATTTTTTGTTATCTCTCCCCGGAAGAAGAAAAAACTTCTGGGGATTTTTTTGATTGTCTTTGCTCTTCTAATTTTTTTGAGCATACTCTCTTATTCGCGTTACGATGATTCTTCTTTCTCGTACAAGTTTACCGATCTGTTCAACATATTTTCGCCAACGCCCGAACTAAAAGATAAAGCCGCACACACTCACAACTGGCTCGGCATATTTGGTGCGTACATTTCACATTTCTTTATTCACTCTGTGCTCGGTTATTTTTCAATTGTGATTCCGGTGATAATGTTTATTTGGGGCTACACAGTCATCAAAGGTGAAAACGCACGTCTTGCGATTTACGTTACAAACTTTTTGCTCGTCTCCGGGATTTTGCTTGCAGCATTTTTCGGCATGCTCAGATTTACGCCGGAAATTTCTTTGTTCACGGATGTTTACGAATTGTCGGGAAATGTCGGCGGATTTTTAGGCACTGCATTAAGCCGCTTGCTCGGCGGATTGGGAAGCATAATATTTTTATCTGCCGCAATGCTCGTTACATTAATTATTGCTTTCGATGTTCACTTGAGTTCGATCCTTACCTTCGTTAAAAAATTTATTAAAGACGGTGAACCGGCTGAAGATGTTGATGACATCAAAATAAAAAGTATTGAAGAAGGAAAGACTGAAGAGAATCTTGATAAGATTAAAAACTTGCGCGGAGAAAACAAATTAAAAAGTCTGTTCAAATCAAAACAAGACGAAGATGAATTGGAAGGTTCAGAAATAGAAGATGAAGAACCCGAAACGAGAATAAGAATTATCAAAAAAGACGAGCCCGAAAAAATAATTGCTGCCGAACACGAAAAAGATTCAGATCAGCTTAAAACAAAAAAACAAGAACCGGCAAAGCAAGCCAAACCTAAAATAGATGATGAAGACCTTCCGGCAATTGATAAAAATGAAGAAGCAAAATTTCCCGAGCAGTGGGAAGAAGCGATTGATTACAAACCTCCCAAATTGGATTTGCTTATTGCAGCAGATGACGAAGAAGTAAAAGTTCAAGAGAGTGAACTTAAACGGAACGCTGAACTTCTGAAAGAAAAACTTGCGCTGTTCGATATACAAATAGAAGACATTACAGTTACACCGGGACCGGTAGTTACTTTGTATGAAATTGTTCCGGCACCCGGAGTAAAAATTTCGCGCATTGTTAGTTTGGAACATGATATTGCACTCGCACTTGCCGCAAGAGGAATAAGAATAATTGCGCCGATTCCCGGCAAGAGTGCAATCGGTGTGGAAATACCAAATGCACAAGCAACAATAGTGCGTGCACGTTCTGTACTCAGCAAATTGAAAGAAACTAATGTAGAACTTCCGCTTGCACTCGGCAAAACAATTTCCGGCGATGTTTATATAACCGATCTTGCAAAGATGCCGCACATGTTGATTGCCGGCTCCACCGGCTCTGGAAAAAGTGTCGGTATTAACATGATTATCACAAGCTTGATTTATGCAAAACATCCGTCCGATATAAAATTTGTAATTGTCGATCCGAAAAAAATAGAACTCTCTTTCTACAAAAAATTGAACAAACATTTTCTTGCTGTATCGCCCGATCTCGAAGAAGAGATAATCACGAATCCGCAGTATGCTCTGCTTGTATTAAAAGCAGTAGAGTACGAAATGGAAAGACGGTACGATAAACTTGCAAAAGTCGGTGTTCGTAATATTGTTGATTACAATAAAAAAATTGCCAACCCGAAAACAAGACCGAAAGACAGCGAGGAGATGAAGCATTTCAAAATGCCGTACATCATTGTTGTAATTGATGAGCTGGCGGATTTGATGATTACATCCGGCAAAGAAGTTGAAGAACCGATTGCGCGTCTTGCACAGCTTGCGCGCGCTGTTGGAATTCATTTGATACTTGCTACTCAGCGTCCTTCGGTAAATGTTATTACCGGTGTTATAAAAGCCAACTTCAGTGCGCGCGTTGCCTATCAAGTAGCAACTAAAATTGATTCGCGGACAATACTTGATATGAATGGCGCCGAACAACTGCTTGGCAGCGGCGATATGCTTTTCTTGCCCGGCGGTATGCCCAAACCAATTAGAATTCAGAATGCATTTATCTCTACCGAAGAAGTAGAGAAGATTACTAATTTTATTTACGTGCAAAAAGGTTTTTCAAAACGTTATTTTCTTCCTTCGATGTACGAAAAGAAAAAAGCCGATATGGGAAATTTTCTTTCCGATCTCGACCCGATGTTTGAAGAAGCGGCACGCGTTGTAGTGCGCCATCAACAAGGTTCGGTTTCGCTTTTGCAAAGAAGATTGAAACTCGGTTACTCGCGTGCGGCAAGAATTGTTGACCAGCTCGAACAAGCCGGCATTGTTGGTCCATCGGAAGGAAGCAAAGCACGTGAAGTTATTGTTGACAGCGAAGAACAACTTGAAACTATTCTACGATCATTATAAAAAATGAAAACTAAATTCTACTTCCCGCTTTTGTTGTTTCCCTTTGTAATTTATTCCCAATCAGGCAATGAACTTCTGAAAAAAGTTCAGGAAAAATTTAAGTCCGTTGATAACTTCAGCGCTTTGTTCAATCAAACAATTTATGATGAAAACGGAAAAGCTTCCGTTAAAATGAACGGAACTTTTTCTTATAAAAGGAAGAATAAATTCATTGTTGAAATGAAAAATTCTGCAATTGTTTCCAACAGCGAAACGATCTGGAATTACGATAAAAAATTGAAGCGCGTTATCGTAAGCAATTTTAGCGATGACCCGACTTCATTTTCGTTTGAGCGATATATTTTTGATTATCCTTCTTTGTGCCGCGTAAAAAATACCGCCGCACAAAATTCCGAAGAACAAATTCTTGAATTGATTCCGAAGAATGATAATCTTGATTTCAAGAGTGTTAAAATTTGGCTCAATAAAAATTATATGATTACCAAAATGGAAATTGTTGATTTGGGCGATGTGAAATATTCATTCCAACTTTCCGATATAAAAGAGAATCAGGAAATTTCCGATTCAAAATTCACATTTTATCCGCCAAAAGGAATAGAAATTATTGATCTCCGGTAGCCGACATACATTAATTAAAAAAGCCGGAAGCGTTTTCTTCCCGGTGATAATAACAATTCTATTTTTATACTTTGCCTTTAGAAAAATTGATATCGGCGAATCTCTCAAAATGATTGCCGGCACTTCTATTTTTTGGCTCGTCGTTTATCTAATAGTTTTTTATGCTTCGAACATTGTGCGTGCTGTTAGATGGAAGTTGGTGATCAACCCGATAAAATCGGGCACATCGCTGTTAAATCTTTTCGGTGCGGTGATGATTGGTTACGGCGTTAACTGCATTGTACCTCGGCTTGGAGAAGTTTACCGGGGATTATTTTTGGGAAAGTGGGAAGGACTTTCGCGCACAAGCATGGTAGGCACCGTAATAGTTGAAAGAATTATTGACGTAACTTTTTTTGCGCTCGCATCGTTGATAAGTGTTTTACTTTTTCCGGGCAATTTGTTTGAAGAAGTTTCGTGGCTGAGAACTTCGCTGATAATCGGGTTCGGATTGATAATTGTTTTTATTGTAGCTCTTGTAATTATTGCTAGATACGAAAAACATTTTACTCCGGCACTTATAAAACTCACCGGCATGATCAGCAAAAAGTTTTCCGCGAAATTATCCGATGTCATTTCTACATTGATTGACGGGCTTTCAACCATTCGTAGTTTTCGAAATTTTATTCTGATAATTTTTTACACGGCATTAATACTAATTCTTTACGCGCTTAATACTTATGTCGGTTTTTATATGCTTGATATGGACAAACTTGCTGATGTAAATTTTGCAATGGCGTGGGTCGTAATGACGATTAGTTCGTACGGAGTTATGCTGCCCACACCCGGCGGTACCGGCTCGTATCATATTATTACAATTTTTGTGTTATCGCGGCTCTACAATTTTAATAATGAAGTGAGCGCAGCTTACGCACTGCTTACTCATTTTATTTCGTATGTAATTTTTATCGGTACAACAATTTTTGTTGTTTATTACATCAACAAACTCAGGCGGAAGAAAGGCGAATCGAGCGAAAATTTTTTCTCGGTTTTCAAAATCGATTCGGAACTAAAATGAAAAAAATTCTCTTAATTTTTTTGATACCGCTTATAAATTTAAGTGCACAATGGGATTTTAGTCTCTCGATGGGTTTGGATTTCAAAGCCGCACTATCGTACCGGGATTACATTAATTCCGCACCGGGTTATGATAATTTATCAACTTTTACAAGCTCCGTTAATTTTGCCGGCGAAGTTGGTTATATGCTTTCTCCAAATTTGCAGATTGGAATTGAACACAGCATCGTTCTCGATTCATACAACAAAAATACCGGTCTCGGCGGCGTTTATGAAATTTCATATACACATCAAAGACCAACTGCCTTGTGTTACTACGTTCTTGCTGGCAAAGGATATAAATTTAAATTCGGCGGCGGTGTTGGTTTGCGCTTTGTAAGTTTAACCGAAAGAATAATTACGGATACAGATTACACTGCGAGCGGATTCGGAATACTTTTGAAAGCTGAAGGCAACACTCTGTTGAGTGATAATTTCTATGCGTTGATCGGCGTTGATCTCCGTTACGATTTGCCCGGTGAATTAAAATCGGCAAACGGAAGTTACATTGTGAATCAATATTCAAACGAAAAAATGAATTTGAATTCGTTATCAATCGGAATTAAACTCGGTGTTGCTTACCTACTTTAGTGTAGTGTAAACTAGAAAAAAATTGCCACGACCTTTGGGTCGTGGGCTTAATTGAGAATGTTATCTGCGTCTTTAGTCGCATATTGATTTTAAAGTTGCGGCTAAAGCCAAAAAATATTTTTTTGTATTAATATCCCTACATTGGCATAGCCACCCCCTTGGGAAAATATCGGGGCAATTTTACTTTAGGAATTATTATGAACATCATCGAAGCAATTATTCTTGGAATCATACAAGGCTTAACGGAGTTTTTGCCAATAAGTAGTACCGGACATTTAACTGCTGCCGGTAAATTGATGAATTTAATTTCTGCGGATAAACCCGAAGAGTGGACGGCATTTATTGCCGTTATTCAACTTGGCACTCTGCTCGCTGTTTTAATTTATTTTCGGAATGACCTTGTTGGTATCGTAAAAGATTTTATCGGCGAAAATATTTTGCACAGAAAAAGTTTTTCCGAACAGAACATGAATTCCAAAATGGGATGGTATCTTGTTATTGCAACTTTGCCGGTCGTAATTATCGGACTCTCATTTAAAGATATTATCGAAGGTGTACTTACAAAAAATCTTTATGTTATTTCCATAAGTTTGATTGTACTTGCGTTGATACTTGCTTATGCAGAAAAAATCGGCAAATTCAACCGCAAAAGTGAAAATATTAAATGGTACGATTCGTTGATTATTGGAATCGCGCAGTCATTCGCATTAATCCCCGGTTCATCACGTTCGGGGACAACAATTACAGCAGCACTTTTTCTCGGCTTTAACAGAGAGACAGCCGCACGCTTTTCTTTTTTGATGAGCATCCCGGCAGTGCTCGCAAGCGGGCTTCTGCAATTTTATCAATCGCTCGAATTTATTGATTACAACGGTGCAGTTAATTTAATCGCCGCCACAGTTGCATCGGCAATAGTTGGTTATTTGTCCATTGAATTTTTACTCCGCTACTTGCGCAAACATTCAATGATGTTTTTTGTAGTTTACAGGATAGTTATCGGGATTATTATTCTATCGTTAATTTTATCGGGTTTCATTCAGGCATAGGAGGAATCATCATGACAAAAAGAAATTTACTTTTTTTATTCTTTGCAGTACTGGCTATTACTCATTGCAAAGGCAATCAAGAAACACAAGATTCTAAAAATGCAATCAAAGGAGCTAACGTGGAAGAACTAATGAATCTAAAAAAAGGCGAGAAACTTGTTGCTGTCATAAAAACAAATATGGGTGATATCGAGTTTGAACTTTATCCAAACGAAGCACCCAAGACAGTTAAAAATTTTACATCACTCGCAAACAGTAATTTTTACAACGGAATAATTTTTCATAGAGTGATAAAAGACTTTATGATTCAAAGCGGCGATCCTTCGGGAACCGGAAGAGGCGGCGCAAGTATTTACGGCGGTACGTTCGAAGATGAATTTTCTGCTGATCTGCGTCATGATACTCCCGGCGTTCTTTCAATGGCAAATGCCGGACCGAACACAAATCAAAGTCAATTTTTTATTACTGTTGTTCCAACTCCGTGGCTCGATGCTCGGCACACAGTGTTTGGCAGAGTTATAAACGGAATGGATGTTGTAAATAAAATTAGTACTGTTCCTACAAACCAAATGGACAAACCGCTTCAAGATGTTGTAATGAAAGAAGTGAAAGTTGAAAAACGCACTAACTAAATGAAGCAGAACGAATTCTTCACATCGCGGTGGGGATTAATTCTTTCAACACTTGGAATTGCAGTCGGCACCGGTAATATTTGGCGCTTCTCGCGAGTGGTAGCACAGAACGGCGGCGGTTCGTTTTTAATTCCTTGGGTAATTTTTTTGCTTGTGTGGTCTGTGCCGTTGATAATTGCAGAGTTCGCATTGGGCAAATCAACGCGGCTTTCGCCAATCGGTGCAATTGCAAAAACTGCCGGAAAGAAATTCGGCTGGATGGGAGCGTTTGTTGCTTTCGTTTCGACTGCTATAATGTTTTATTATTCTGTCGTTACCGGCTGGTGTTTCAACTATTTACGGCTTGCAGTTACCGGAAATTTATTCGAACAAAATAATTATTTGGAATACTGGAATAATTTTTCTTCGAGCGGTTTACCATTAATTTTTCATGCCGCGGCAATGATTATCGGCTCTGTTGTTGTTTACAGAGGAATTGTAAAAGGAATCGAGAAAGCCAACCGCTGGCTTGTTTCTTCTTTGCTGATAATTATTGTACTGTTGATGATTCGCGCTGTTACTTTACCAAATGCTGTCGAAGGATTAAAATATTTTTTCACTCCCAATATTGATTCGCTACTTGATTACAAAATTTGGCTGAATGCGCTCACACAAAATGCATGGGATACCGGCGCCGGATGGGGATTGATAATGACGTATGCAATTTACATGAAAAAGAAAGAAGACATTGCACTTAACGCGGCACTAATCGGATTCGGGAATAATTCTGTTTCGCTGATAGCCGGCATCATGATTTTTTCGACAGTCTTCTCGTTAAGTTCTGCCGATGCACTGGTACAAGTGTCGCAATCTGGACCGGCGAACACCGGGTTAACTTTTATTTATTTACCGCTTCTCTTTTCAAAAATTTCCGGAAGTGTATTCTTCAATTCAATTTTTGCCGCGCTCTTTTTTCTCGCGCTTTCATTTGCGGCACTCACATCATTGATTTCTATGATCGAACTTGCAACCCGGACATTAATAGATTTCGGACTCGTGCGAAAAAGTGCAATTGTAATTGTTGGTGCCGTTGGATTCCTTTTCGGAATTCCTTCCGCACTCGATCTAAATTTTCTTGCTAATCAGGATTGGGTTTGGGGCGTTGGATTAATATTGAGCGGTGCTTTCATTGCATTTTCGCTGATTAAATTTGGCGTGAACAAATTCCGGGTGGAAATAATTAACGGCTTCGGAAGCGACATAAAAATAGGCAAGTGGTACAACTTTATTATTTTATTTCTTGTGCCTCTGCAAGTTGTAATTCTGCTTTCATGGTGGCTGATTTCATCTACAACATGGGATCCGCAATGGTGGAATCCTTTTCATATGGAAAATCTCGGCACATGCTTGGCACAATGGTTTGTTGTGCTTGTACTATTTATTTTACTCAATAAAATTTTGGTCAAGTATGCCGTGAGGGAGAATCAATGAAACCGGAAACAATAATTACTGCGATATTTGTAATCGGAATTGTTTGGGGCGGAGTTTCTTTTTTCCTTTCGCAAGCTGTTAAGTTCGAAAAAAATAAAAAAGGTAACGAAGAATAATTAGAATGGCTAAATCGAATTTACAACCGATAAAAGATTTGCATAAGTATCTATCCAAAGAAAAATTATTACCGATTTATTTTATCTGCGGCGAGGATGATTACACTATAGAAAATTCAGTAGAGCAGATTAGAAAAACTGTTGAACCGCTTGTGCTTTCGGAATTTGATAAAGAAACTATCACGGCAGAGAAGGGATTAAATTTAACCCAGGTAATTGATCTCGCGCTGGCTTTCCCGTTTGGCGGAGGCAAAAAATTAATTGTTCTAAAAAATTTTGAAAAGATTAACGACAAGAAAGAACTTGTAAGCTACGTTCAAAACCCGGCTGAGTTCACTGTGCTTGTGGTAACCAGTTACGGAAAAGTAAGCGATGCTTCTCGTGAGCCGTATCTCCTGCTCAATTCGAAAAAATTTCTTTTCGAAGTTAAAAACGAAACCGGAGAAGAACTTGTTGAATGGCTTGTAACAAGTTCTCAAAAAGTAGGGCTGAATTTTTCCGATGACATTGCCCGCACTGTTGTTGAAATTGTAGGCGAAGATAAAAATCTGCTCGATATGCAATTACAAAAATTTATTGATTACGCTCTCGATAAAAAAAATATTACGATTGATGAGGTCAGGAAATTATCATCGCCAACCAAACAGTTCACGATTTTCGATTTACAGGATGCACTCGGGCAAGGCAATAAATCAAAAGCACTTGAGATAGCAATTAATCTCCTTGATTCGGGTCAGGAGATTGTAGTTATACTAAATATGATTTCAAAATATATACTTACAATTGCACAGATGACCGAACTATTGAAAAGTAACATCAACGATAACGAAGCGGCAAAGATGATTGAAGTTAGCTGGTACTACTACGTTAATTGTAAAAAGGCAAAGTTTTTTATGTCCGATGAGCGTCTTCTCAATGCAACGCGGGCACTGCTTAATGCGGATTTGGCTGTGAAAACTTCTGCTGCCGATTCCAAAACGATTCTCGTGTTATTAATTTCCGAAATAATGCAATAATTAAGACCCAATAATTAAAAAGTTGCAAAGAAACATCATATTCCATA
The DNA here is from genome assembly GCA_016177735.1 of Ignavibacteriales bacterium. Lineage (GTDB taxonomy): Bacteria > Bacteroidota > Ignavibacteria > Ignavibacteriales > Melioribacteraceae > DYJK01. Next base: position 79,709 of record JACOUS010000004.1, read on the forward strand.
AAATTGTCACAAAAAATTTGAAACAAACTCATTTATGGCTGAGTATAATTGGCACTAAATAATAGGAATCTCATAGAATTAACCGACGAAGAATTGATTAAAGTGTTTCAGCAAACAAATTCTTTGGAACCTTACGAAATCCTGGTCAAACGTTACAAGGACCCGCTGATGAATTTTGTTTTTCGTTTTGTGGGCGATAGAGATGCTTGCACCGATATTGTTCAGGACACGATGATTAAATTTTATCTTAACAAAGATTCCTACCGTGAATTTGCAAAATTTTCTACATGGATTTATACAATTGCAGGCAATCTCGCAAAGAATGAATTAAAAAGAAGAAGGCGTAGAAATATTTTTTCCATTGACAACAGTGATGATGAAAAGTCTCCGCAGATTGAAGACAAAACTTTTTTTGCACCGGATAGAGTTGCAGACAGCGAGATAAAAAATGAAATAATTCAAAAAGCTCTTTTAAAAGTGAAACCTGTTTATCGCGAAGTTGTAATACTAAGAGATATTCAGGAATTTTCTTACGAGGAGATAGCTGAAATCACTAATCTTTCGATTGGTACTGTAAAATCCAGAATAAACCGCGGAAGAACTCGATTACAAAAACTTTTAAAAAACATATATAAAGAGTAAGCCTATGGGAATAAATAGCTACAATGATGATGAAATTAAATTTGCACGAATGATCAACGATCTTAAAGAATTGCCCAAAGTAGATGCGCCGGATAATTTTGAATATAACCTTCTTACAAAAATCCAGAACAAAAATTTCGGTGTGGAAAAAACAGCAAGGGTAAAATTTAACTTCATCAAATTTTTTGCGCCTTCTGCCGCGGTGGTTGCGGTAATAATATTATTCTTCCTATTTCTTCCAACCGCGAACCGGCAGAATGATAATCCACTCATGTCCGATCCGGCGGTAATCAGCCGTAATCAGGGAGTAAGTGTTCCGCAAGAAAGCTTACAGAGTAACATGAGAGAAAGCGAAGCGGCAAAACAATTTTCTTCTGCCGAGAATAAAAAATTTGCACAAGCACCAAGTTCGGATAACAAAACAGCGCGAAGTGAATCGATTAATCAAAATAAAAAGTACCCGATTTCGCGAAGCCCTTCGGTGGCGCTTGATGATTATATTTCCGGCGATTCTCAAAAAAGAGCCGATCTGAAACGTGCTAATGTTGTTAGCAGCGGCAACGAAGAAAGTGAGTTCGACGGATTTTTTATTAGAGAACAAGCGGATAAACAAACTGTTGAGAAGTACAGACAGATGATGGATTCGTTGAAAAAAGCAAAGGCAAAGCAAGATTCTCTTAAAAAGGCTAATAAATAAGAGGTTTCAAAGAGGCACAAAATTTGTTTTTTTGAGCCTCTATCCTTAAATTTCGACCTCAAAAATCAATCGGGAAATGGTTTGAAATGAAAACAGGAATTCATCCTAATTACAGAAAATGTGAAGTTTCGTGTGTATGCGGCAATACATTCATTACACGTTCTACCGTAAGCAGTATCAAATTGGAAATCTGCTCGGAGTGCCATCCTTTCTTTACCGGCAAACAAAAAATGTTAGATTCAACCGGTCGCGTTGAAAGATTCAAAAAGAAATACGGTTTGAAGGAAGCTTAATTGAATTCACAATTTTTGAACGGGGCTGTGTTTACAGCCCCGTTGTATTTTAAATGCATCCCAATTACGTCTTCATTGTCTTTTAGAAAATTTTAAAAGTGAATATGATTACAGAAACTACAACGGATTTACACGAACCAAACCTTTATCAAGGTGTTAGAGGCTATGCAATTAAAATCCTCAACCGGATTGATAGGACAGATGCTTACTTGGATAAACTTCTCGAAATCGAATTAAAGAATTCTAATTTATCCGGAACCGATAAAGCTCTTCTCTTTGAAATTGTTCACGGTGTTATGAGATGGATGGCTCGTATTGATTGGATATTGAACGGATTTTATAAAGGGCAATTCTCGAAGGTTGTACCGAACATTAAAAACGCTTTGCGCGTTGCTCTTTATCAAATTTTATTTCTTGATAAAATTCCAGATTATGCCGCTGTTAATGAGGCAGTCGAGTTCGTTAAAAAATTGCAAGGGCAAAAGTATGCTGATTTAACAAACGCCGTGTTGAGAAATATTATCCGCAGTAAAGATGTTATTCGTTATCCAAATCCCGAAGAAGATATTGTTGCGTACCTCAGCGCATATTATTCACACCCAAGCTGGATGGTTAAGAGATGGGTAGCAAGGTTCGGCAAAGAAAATACGGAAAAACTTCTCACTGCGAACAACAACAAACCGAATCACACACTGCGTATAAATAATCTTGTTACAAACAAGGAAGAGTTTCAGAAACTTCTCGATGGCGTTAATCTTCATTATACTGAAAGTAAATATCTTCCGCAGTTTATCAAATTAAATATCTTAACCAATATCACGGATTGGGAATATTTTACAAAAGGATATTTTACCATTCAGGATGAAAGCACGGGCTTGCCGGTAACGTTGTTGAATGTTCAACCGGGTCATCGTGTACTTGATTTGTGTGCCGCACCGGGCGGCAAAACAGCTTTCATTGCTGATTTGATGAATAACACTGGCGAGGTTATTGCAATGGATAGATTTGAAAGCAGATTAAAAATTTTGGAAAAAAATCTGAGCAGATTAAAAGTACAAAATGTAAAAACTGTTGCACTCGATGCAATGGAATTTGAAGATGCTGAAGGTTTTGATAGAGTGCTTGTTGATGCACCTTGTTCGGGGCTCGGTACATTGACTAAAAAACCCGATCTAAAATGGAAGAAGGACTTGGGCGATATTAGAAAAATTGTTAATATTCAGTACGATTTACTGCGAAAAGGAGCGTCTTTAGTGAAACCGGGCGGGCTTTTGGTTTACAGCACGTGCACAATCGAGCCCGAAGAAAATGAAAACCTTGTTAAAGAATTTTTGAGTGAAAATCCCGGGTTCGAATTGGTAAAACCTTCTTCTGCCATTGCAGAAGAATTAGTAAGTGAAGAAGGATTTGTTCAAACATATCCGCACCTTCACGGAATAGACGGATCATTTGCGGCAAGCTTACTCCGAAACTATTAAACGCTACATAAATGGCAAACGAATCTCTAAAAAATTTTGCGGATGAACTAAAAAATATCCGCGAAACAAAAGGCATTACACTTCAGTACATTGCAAGCCGTACTAAAATCGACATCAAATATTTACAAGCAATCGAAGAAGCAAATTTCGGAATTTTGCCTGAGCTTTATGTTCGTGCGTTTATTAAAGAGTATGCACTAACAATTGATTTGAATGCAGCCGACACAATAAAAAAATTTGATCAAGCCAAAACCGGCAAAACTGAAACTGAAACTAAGCATGAACATGAGAAAGTAACGGTTCATGAAAAAGAAGAAGAGAAAAACAAATTTGAAGAAGCCGAAAAACCTTTATCATCAACTACAACAGAAAATGTTTTCAAAAATATTTTAACCAACAAAAACAATCTTTTAATTGCCGGTGCTTCTTTTGTCGTAATACTTATCCTTGCATACTTTTTGTTCATTAATAAAGGTGAAACGGAAATTATTGCCGAAGAACCGTATGCTGAATTAAATGCCGGTGAAAGTAACAGCCGTTTCGAAATTGATTCAACTGAACATGCGCAAGTTACCGCACCGCAAGATGACAGCCTCGATCTTCAAATTACAGCAAGCGGTAAAGTGTGGGTGAAAGTTTTAAAAGATAATAAAGAAATATTCAGGAATTTCATCGAAAGCAATCAACGAAAAAATTTTAGAGCATACAAAGAATTTAGAGTGGTCGTAGGAAATGCCGGCGCAGTTAAATTATCGCTTGAAAATAAAGTGTTGCTGTTAAATCCAAAGATGGGTGAAATCCGAAATTATATTATTAATTCCGATACCGTAAAATCGTATCTAATATCAGTCCCGGCAAAGAATGAAAAAAAACCCCCAGCAAAGAATTGAAGAACTCCGCAAGCTGATTACGCAGTACGATTACGAATATTACGTACTTGCCCAGCCGCAAATTAGCGATTACGAATACGATAAATTATTAGCAGAACTTCTTCAATTAGAAAAAGAGAACCCGCAATTAAGCACACCTGATTCGCCAACGCAGCGTGTTGGTTCCGATTTAAGCAATGAGTTTAAAACTATTGTTCATCGAGTTCCGATGCTCAGCTTGTCGAACACATACGGCGAAGAAGAACTGCTCGATTTCGACCGCCGTGTTCGTGAAGGCTTGCCGAGTAATGAAAAAATTGAGTACGTCTGCGAACTAAAAATTGACGGTGTTTCGGTTTCGTTGAAATATAAAAACGGTTTGCTTGCTTACGCGGCAACGCGCGGTGACGGAGCAGCCGGCGAAGATGTTACCAATAATGTGAAGACGATAAAATCCGTTCCGTTATCGTACTCCAAAAAAGGCGGCGGGAAACTTAAACTGGATGACATCGAAGTACGCGGAGAAATTTATATGGAAGTGGAAGCATTCAATAAAATGAATGCCGAACGAGAACTCGAAGGAGAAAAAGTTTTTGCCAACCCGCGAAATTCAACAGCCGGTACAATTAAACTGCTCGATTCAAAACAAGTAGCAAAGAGACCTTTGCAAATTTTTACTTACTTTCTCTTCTCAAACTCCGATGGGTTAGCTTCACATCACGAAAATTTAAAATTGCTTTCCTCTTTGGGTTTCAGAGTGAATCCGAATTACAAACTTTGCACATCAATAAATGATGTACTTGAATTTTGCAAAGAGTGGGAGGAAAAAAGAGATACTCTTCCGTATGAAATTGACGGAGTCGTTGTAAAAGTTAATTCACTCAAACAGCAGAAAATTCTCGGCAGTATTGCAAAATCACCGCGATGGGCTGTTGCTTTTAAATTCAAAGCCAAACAAGCAGTTACAAAACTGAATAAAATAGTTTGGCAAGTTGGAAGAACCGGAACATTAACACCGGTTGCAGAACTCGAACCAGTCTTTCTTGCCGGCTCGACAATAAGCAGAGCAACTTTGCACAACATGGATGAAATAAACCGCAAAGATATCCGCGAAGGAGATTACGTTACAATTGAAAAGGGCGGCGATGTTATCCCTAAAGTAGTCTCGGTAGATTTATCGAAGCGCGGAAAAAATTCTAAGCCGGTTGAAATACCTGATAAATGTCCGGTTTGTAAATCAAAACTTTATCAGCCCGAAGAGGAAGTAGCAATTTATTGCGAGAATAATTCTTGCCCGGCACAAGTGAAGGGAAGGCTCTCTCATTTTTCCGCACGCGGTGCAATGGATATTGAAGGTTTGGGAGATGCGCTTATCAATTTGTTTGTTGAAATGAAATTTCTTCATGATTGCGCAGATATATATAATTTGAAAAGCAAACGTGAAGAGTTGATTAACATTGAACGACTCGGCGAGAAGAGTGTTGATAATCTGCTCACCTCAATAGAACAAAGTAAGGAAAAACCGTTTGATAAAGTTTTATTCGCAATTGGAATAAGATATGTAGGTTCCGGCGCAGCAAAAAAAATAGCGGATCACTTTTTAGAAATTGATAATTTAATGAAGGCATCTGCAGAAGAGATCGAGGCTATTCACGAAATCGGTCCGAGCATCAGCAAAAGTATTGAAAGATATTTTGCTGATCAGAAAAATATCAAGCTGGTTGAAAGACTTAAAAAAACCGGTTTAAGATTCAGCACGGAAAAAAAGGAACCGGCTTCAAATAAATTAAACGGCAAAAGTTTTGTATTGACGGGTACGCTGTCGTCAATGTCGAGAGATGAAGCAAAAGAAATTATTATTGCCAATGGCGGCACAGTTATCTCTTCGGTCAGTAAAAACACAAACTATGTTGTTGTTGGCGAAAGTCCCGGTTCAAAATTTGACAAAGCACAAAAACTTGGAATAACAATTCTTTCCGAAGAAGAATTTTTGAAAATGATCAAATAACATGTTTGAAAATTTAAAAAAGAAAATCGGGCATTACTTGCTCAAACGAAAATTTATCAGGAAGAACTCTGAACCGGTTTCATTTAATAAAATTATTTCCGGCTCGTTTGATTTTTTTATTGTCATGCCGAAAGATGATCAGGATTTTTATCAAGCTCTTGAACTGATACGATTTTTTCAACTACATAAAAAGCGTATTACGCTGTTTCTGCCGGATTTCAAGTATAGCCTGATTCCTGAAAAAGAGAAGTACGAACACATATCATATCAGCCGGATCAGATTACCAAATTTTTTCTGCCGGCTGGCTCGCTTGTAAATGCAATCAACAAAAAAGAGTACGATGTTGTGCTCGACTTCAACAGAACCGAAGATATATTTTGCAGTGCGGCGGCAAATATACCGCGCGCAAAAGTGAGAGCCGGTTTCAGCAAACTAAATTCCGATTACTATTACAATCTTCAGTTTAACGGGAAAGCCGGCGGTGCGGAAGTAACCTACCGGAATTTTTTGAGGTTCTTACAATTGTTTTAATATCTTATGCCTTTTGAAAAATGAAATGAATTTGTACATTAGAATAGTAAAAATCATTAATTAGCGTATTCCGATGGGCGAGAACATTAATTTTGAATTAAAGAAAACCAACAATATCGTAGTATTCAAACTGAACGAAAAAAGATTTGATGCTTCAATTGCCGGTTTTGTTAAAGGCGAATTCACAATTCTACTTCACACCGAAGATGTTAAAAAACTTGTTATCGACCTTTCGGAAGTTGAGTATTGCGACAGTTCGGGACTCAGCGCCATTTTGTTGGCTTTCCGCATTCTCCAATCTAATGAGGGATTTATTAGGATTGCTTCACCGACTAAAAATGTTAAAACGTTGATCGAGATTTCCCAGCTTGATAGAGTGTTAACAGTTTGCAACACAGTTAATGAAGCAATTAAAGATTTGGAAAATTTATAAAGATATCTCATCGGCAAGCATTATTTATCATACCGAAGATTAATTTGTTTTTGTTTTAATACTTATATAAGCAGATGATTATTTAAATAGCACTTTTTAACATCTCGCCGATTATTCATGATAAATAAGGAACTGCTCAAACGAATAGAACTGGTTGTATTTGATCTCGACGGAACTCTCACCGATGACCGCGATGATATTAGCCCGCGTATAATTTCGCTGATCAAAAAACTGAAAAGCAAAGGTGTAAAATTTTCAATTGCCACCGGAAGACTCCACAGCGCGGTGATTGATCATGCAAAAAAAATTGAGATTGATGTGCCGTTAATTACGCTTGACGGAACACTGATTAAAAATCCGGTAACGGATGAAATTATTTTTGAATCATCAGTACCAAAGAAATATGTTAAACGCGCACTTGAATTAGCCGATAAATTTTTCCTTAAAATAGCTCTGTGCAATGCAGATGCAATTTTTTACACGGAAGAAAATTCTTTGATAACGAGTCTGCTTGAAAAGAACGGCGCACCTTTTTCTCTTGTTGAATCGTATAACGATGTGCTGGACAATGTTTTGGAAATTGCGATATCAGGAGACTACAGCGAAAATATTAAGTATGTTTCAAACAAAATGTCCTTTCCATATACTTTTGGAATACGGACGTCGTATTACCGCTCGCAAAGCCACGGCGGTGTTTATTATATTGAGATTAGAAAAATCGGATCGGATAAAGGCGATGGTTTGAGAAAATTGTGCAGACATCTCGGAATAAAAGAAAAAAATACAGCGGTGCTTGGCGATTGGTATAATGATAAAAGTCTTTTTGAAACCGAAGCTTTGAAAATTGCCATGGCAAATGCGGTTACCGAAATAAAAAAATCGGCTGATATAGTAACAAAAAAATCCAACAACGAAGACGGCTCTGCCGAATTTCTGAAATTACTTTTGGAAGCAAAATCTTAAAATGACAAACGAAAATCTTAAAACAAGGTTGAGAGAGAGCCGGCGAGTCAAAATTTTGATTGTGTTTGTCACAATTATTCTGATTGTCGCGATGTTTCCTCGCGGAGAATCAATTGAATCGGAAGTAACGGTCGGCTCTGTTTGGATTAAAGACGATCTGATAGCCTCAACAACTTTTGAGATTCTGAAAAATGCCGAAACTTACGAGCGGGAAATTGCCAAAGCCGCAAATAATGTTCTGCCGGTTTTTTTGAAAGACAAAAGCATAATTGAAGTAACGATTGATTCGGTAAAAAAATATAATTCATTGATTTTTAGATTAACCGGAATAAACCGCCAACCGGCGGGCATATTTAATCAGACTTTTTTAAGTAATCGATCCTTCCAAATTTTTTACAACCTCAAAAACGAAAGCTCTCTGTACAAAGATTTAGAAACAAGATCGATCAGCGAAATTTTTAGACTGGCGGGTGTTCTGATCGAAAATATTTACGAGAAAGGGTTATTAGACTTAACATTTAATGAAATTACAAGCGATAGTATTTCGATCCGCAACGGTAAATATGAAAGAGCATATTCTAAAACTCTGTTTTACGACCGCATCACTGTTATTAATTTTATCAACAATTTCATTGCAAAAAATATCGGCAGAGAGCCGGAAGTAAATGAAGCTTTCACGGAATATGTTAATTTCTTTTTGAAGCCGAACATAATTTTTAGCGGTGAGTTGACTGAACTTGCAAAGAAAAGTGCGAAAGAAAAAATTCCGCGCAACATCGGCATTGTTAACGAGAACGAAAGAATTGTTGCTAAGCACGATAGAATTTCGCCTGAAATAAAACTCAAAATTGATTCCTACCGGATTGCAAAAGGGGAAGACACCGGCTTCTGGACAAGATTCAGCCAGAGTTTCGGCAAAGCTGTTCACATTCTCATCATCCTGATTCTCATTATCATTTATATCTATCTTTTCAGAAAAAGAATTTATAACGACAATGTAAAAATTTTGCTGATCTCAATTATAATACTTTTCATAAGTGCACTTACTTTTCTTATCTACAAAGTAAATGTTTCCGCCCCGATAGAATTTTTGGTTGTCGTTCCGGTTGCATCCATGCTTTTAACAATTGTGTTCGATTCACGAATCGGATTTTACGGAACGGTTGTTATCTCATTAATTGTCGGCGGCTTGCGTGGAAACGATTACGTCTTTACTGTTATGAATATTGTTGCCGGCGGATTTTCTGCATACACAGTGCGTGATATAAAAAACAGAACGCAAATTTTCAGATCGTTCTTTTACATTCTGCTTGGCTATGTAATCAGTATCATTGCATTCGGGCTCGAACGGTTCGATTCGTTTGAGCAGATGGCGGCAAGTTTTGCATTTGCGGCTTCCAATGCGTTGATGAGTCCCGTATTCACATATGGCTTGATAATTTTCATCGAAAGAATTTTTAAGATAACGACGGATTTAACTCTGCTCGAGCTGACGGATTTCAATCATCCGCTGCTGAAAGATCTTGCACGCAATGCGCCGGGAACATTTAATCATACGATGATGATGGCGACACTGGCAGAGACTGCATCGGAGACAGTCGGCGCCAATCCGATACTCGCACGTGTTGGCGCATATTTCCACGATATCGGCAAGTCGCTCGATCCCGACACATTTGTCGAAAACCAGCTCAACGCGGAAAACAAACACGAAAAACTTCCGCCGGAAAGAAGTGCACAGTTAATTCAAAATCATGTTAAACGAGGAATTGAACTTGCGGAATCTTACGAACTTCCGCGGGAAGTTATAAATTTTATTCCAATGCACCACGGCACGATGGTGATCTCTTTCTTTTATGAGAAGGCAAAAAGCACATACGGCGAAGATAAAGTTAACATTGAAGATTACCGCTATATTGGTCCAAAACCGAATACGAGGGAAACAGCAATAGTGATGCTCGCAGATGCGTGCGAATCCACTGTGCGCTCTTTAACGGATGCCGATGCCGAAAAAATTGAGAATGTGATCAATAATATTGTAAGTGCGCGGCTTGAAGACGGGCAGCTGGATGAAGCGCCGCTCACATTCCGCGATATCAAAAAAATCAAAGAATCATTTCATAATATTTTGATCGGACAGCATCACAGAAGAATTAAATATCCCAATCAGAATGAATTAGAAATTAGCAAAGAACAGAAGCAGTAACATGGAGGAATTTTTAAAAGAATATCTCACCATTATCCGTTTTGAAAAAAATCTCTCCGATAATACAATCGGCTCGTACGAAAAAGATTTACGCGGCTTTTTAAATTTCCTCGAAAGGAAAAATATTTCCGATTTGAATAACGTTAACGCAGAAGTAATAAACGAATATTTTAACGAACTGCGTAAACTCGGAAGAGAGAGTGCAACATCTGCACGGCACATGTCTTCAGTCAAAGGGTTTTTTAATTATCTCGAAGATACCGGTTACATTGAAAAAAATCCTACAGAAAAATTGAGCTCCGTAAAAAAATCGAGAAAGCTTCCGCCGGTTCTTTCATTCGATGAGATAGAAAAAATTCTCAACACACCCGATACGAATGATTTGGTTCAACTGCGCGACAAAGCAATTCTTGAATTATTTTATTCATCGGGTTTACGAGTTTCCGAATTGATCAATCTGAAAGTGAGCGACCTTTTTTTTGCCGATGAAGTTATCCGCGTTCTCGGCAAAGGTTCGAAAGAAAGACTTGTGCCAATAGGTGGAAGTGCAATTAAATGGGTAACGGAATATTTAAAAGTAACGCGACCGGTTTTTGAAAAGAAAGATAAAAGCCGCGGTTATGTTTTTTTGAACCGGCGCGGAACAAAACTTTCGAGAGCGTGGATATGGAAAATTGTCAACGAATATTCGAAATCTGCCGGCATTACGAAAGAGATTCATCCGCACACTTTCAGACATTCATTTGCAACGCATCTTCTCGAAGGCGGCGCAGATTTGCGTGCCGTTCAGGAAATGCTCGGGCACGCGGATATTTCCACAACACAAATTTATACTCACATCGACCGCGATTATGTTAAACAAGTCCACCGCGACCACCATCCGAGGGGATAAAGATTTGCAATTGTTAATATGAAAAAACAAAGCAAAATATTTTTTCGAAATTTTTTTATCCTTGCCGTTTTCTCAATATGGAATTTAAGTTGTCAACCGCCCGAATTAAATGAAGCCGAACCGGATAAATTTTATATCGCTCTCGGCGAGTTTAAAACTTATGATGATGCCGAACTATTCAAATCAAAGCTCGATTTTCAATTATGGCGCGAAATTAAAATCAAACAAATTGAAGAAAAAAGATTTCTGATTCTCTACGGAATTTTTGATTCATCTTTTTCAGCCGGTAAAAAAGGTTTTGAATTGTATTCCGAGCCGCTCATTTCCAATTTCAAAATATTTAACGGCACAAGTTACGTCCACGATGATTTTAACAATGTTATGTTTGTTGCCCGTTATCAGGGAAGACCATCGGTTTATAATTTAAATTTGGTTACAAAACAAATAAAACCGGCATGGAGCCGATGGGGCAGAAAAGTAATTTCACTTAGCCACGCAAATAACAACGCAAATGTTTTTTTTACAACAGCACTCGGCTATGGACAGCAAGGTAGTTTCCCTTATGTGCGCGATCCGAGGCTTTACATCTACTTAAGTTTTGCAGAACAAGTAGAGGAAATTGAAGAGTTTGGAAGTTGTTTGCAGCTTTACACGTATTGGGAAAACCGCGACACGTTTAAAGTAAATATTACAAAGCCCGATTCGATCAACACCGAAAGACTTGTTCAAAAAATTTATTCATTCGATTCAAACGGAAAAGGTCGAACGCAAAAAATGAGATCGTTTAGTTTAATAAAAGAAGGTTTCCCGAAACCCCCGTCAGTTAAGCCGGATTTTATTTCACGGCAAAAGAGCAGACAAATAAGAATTGTTCAACAAGGGGCGGAAAATTTTGTTTATCTGAAAAATCTGCGTGATAATTCCGAAGTAATGATCTGTAGTTTTTCCGGCAAACTATTGGCTGCAGAATGGTCGCCAGACGACCGGCTTCTTTTTTTGAGGATCGAAAATAAAATTCCACTGAAGAAATCAATTAAGCTTTCGTATGAACTGATGGTGATCGATACCGATGAAAAACAGATCATCAGAAGTTTTAACAATCCCAAATTTCAAAATATTTTAGTTCATGGATTATTGTTATTTTTTGATGACGATTCGGGCGGATATTCTAAAATTAATCTGTTCGACTGTTTGAACGATACAATCTTTCATGTTATTGAAGTCCCCGGCGGCTGTGGAATTAACAGTCCCCAATGAAAATTATATGAATACATATTTCAGAATTCTTAAGTACATAAAAAGATTTTGGAAACACCTGACAGCATCGATGGTTTTTACCGTTTTTGCCGCACTGCTCGAAGGTGCATCGGTATATCTTTCTATTCCGCTGCTCGATACACTTTTTCAAAAAGCCGGAGCCGGCGCTTCGCAAACAACCCAGCAATTGCAGACTCAAATTCAGGATAAAGCCGGTAGCGCCGTTTCAAATTTTGTTAACGAAATTACCGCAAGTATAAAAGCTTACATTTTTGCCGGCGATACTTCCGAAGTGTTATTAAAAATTTGTATGCTGATTGTTATAACTTTTCTTGGCAAAAATCTTTTTGGATTTTTGCAAGCATATTCGCTTGCCTATGTTGAACAAGGAATGATACGCGATTTGAGAAACGATGCGTATCTCCATCTGCACAAACTTCCGATGAGTTTTTTCAAAAATGAAAGAACCGGAAATTTAATCTCGCGTATCACGAACGATGTCAATCTCGTTCAATCGAGCGTCTCGGCTGTGTTCCTAAATTTAATTAGAGAGCCGTTGAAGATAATTGTGTTTCTCGGCATTGCTGTTTCAATAAGCTGGAAACTGACTCTCTTTGCGCTCGCGGTACTTCCGGTTTCGATGTTTATTATTGGTTACATCGGATTGATACTCCGTAAGCAGAGCGGGCTTCTTCAGGAAAAGATGGCTGATATTACAAATAATCTTCACGAAACAATTACTGGCGTGAAGATTGTGAAGGCTTTCGGAATGGAAAATTATGAGAACAAGAAATTTTTCAGCGAGACGCAGAAATTTTTCAGACTGGTTTTGAAGATTACACGGATAAGAAATATCTCAAGTCCAACAACGGAATTTTTGAGTGTGATTGTCGGCGTGGTAATAATTTATTATGGCGCACAACTGGTTTTGATTGATCATGCAATTTCTGCAAGCGAGTTTTTCGGATTTCTTTTTGCAATATTTCAATTGATGCCGCCGGTAAAAGAATTGAGTACGGTCAATAATAGAATTCAAGAAGCGAGCGCCGCGGCTGACAGAGTTTTTGAAATACTCGATATTGAACCGGCAATTAAAAATGTTGAAGCGCCGGTAAACATAAATGATTTCAACGATGCAATTATATTCGAATCGGTTTCGTTCATGTACAATGATTCCGATGAACACGTGCTCGATTCGATTGATTTGAAAGTGAAGAAGGGAAATATAATCGCAATTGTTGGAAGCAGCGGCGCGGGCAAAACTACTCTTGTTGATCTCCTTCCGCGTTTTTATGATCCGACTTCGGGCAAAATTTTACTCGATGGAATTGATTTGAAACAAATCCGCATCGAAGATTTGCGCAAGTTGATGGGAATAGTTACGCAAGAAACAGTTTTGTTCAATGAATCGGTTAGAAATAATATTGCGTACGGACTCGATAATTTTCCGGAAGAAAAAATTATTTCGGCTGCAAAAGCCGCCAATGCTCATAATTTTATTATGGAATTACCAAAAGGATACGATACTGTTATCGGCGAGAAAGGTACAAAACTTTCGGGCGGACAGCGGCAAAGAATTTCTATAGCGCGCGCTATCTTAAAAAATCCTCCCGTGATGATTCTTGATGAAGCTACGTCCGCGCTCGATAATGAATCGGAAGTACTTGTTCAGGAAGCTATCGAACATTTGATGCACGACCGCACTGTTTTTGTTATCGCGCACCGGCTCAGTACAATCCGCAACGCAGATAGGATTATTGTTCTCGATAAAGGGAAAATAGTCCAAGACGGAAAACATGACGAACTGCTTACGGATTCAAAAGGAATTTACAGCAAGCTTTACGAACTGCAGTTTAGAGAGTAAACAAAAAATGGGATTCATAATTGCCTGAAGAATTGAAAATATCTTCGATAATCATTGCAAAAGATGAGGAAAGCAACATTAAGCGCTGCATCGAAAGCCAGCTCGATGTTATCGATGATATAGTTGTAATTGTTGATTCGAACACAACCGATAAAACTTTTGAGATTTCCTCTTCGTATGAAAAAGTAAATTGCGAAACAGCCGGATGGAAAGGTTACGCCGGTTCAAAGAATTATGCTGTATCAAAAACCAAACACGATTGGATTCTTTGGATTGATGCAGACGAAGAAATAACAGATGAACTGAAACACGAACTGAGTCAATTCAAAAAAAATGCGCCGGATAAAAATGCATATTCTGTTGCACGGCGGGCATTCTTTCTCGGCAGATGGATTAAACACAGCGGATGGTATCCTTCTCGCGTGCTCAGACTCTTCAATAAAAACTTTGCGAAGTTCAACGATAAAGAAGTGCACGAAAATCTTACCGTTGAAGGAAACACCGGCGAACTGCGGTACGATTTGAATCACTACACCGATCCATCGATTGAACATTATTTCAGGAAATTTAATTCTTACACATCATTAGCGGCACGCGATTTATACAAAACCGGCAAAACCGTTTCTGTAAACGATATACTATTGAGACCGCTTTTTATTTTTTTCAAAATGTATATTTTTAAGCGCGGATTTTTGGACGGACTTCACGGATTCATTCTCGCCGTCTTTTCTTCTTTATATGTTTTTACAAAGTATGCAAAACTTTGGGAACTAAATAGAAGCAGAAAATGAAAATAGGAATCATACCAAACATTTCTAAAACCGATATTCTCCGGATTGTAACCGATATCATTAACGATATTCGAAAATATGACTTTGAATATTTGTTGAGCGACAAACTAAAAAAATTTGAAGATCAATTTAACGGTACACTGAAACAGAGTAATTTTTTGCCGGAGAGTGAATTGGTGAAATCTTCCGATATGGTTTTATCTCTCGGCGGAGACGGTACAATGCTAAGCTCCGCTTTTCAAGTTCGTAATTATTCAACACCGCTTGTTGGAGTTAATATCGGCAAACTCGGCTTTCTTGCGGAATTTGATCTTGACAGCTTCAACGATTTTTTGGGAGAGATAAAAAGTGGAAAGTACATTATCGAAGAAAGAATGGCTTTGATAGGAAAAGTAAAAGGCGTTGACGGAAGCGATTTGTATGCTATTAACGATATTGTAATTGATAAAGGTCCGTGGCAGAAAATGATAGAGCTGACGATAAAGATTGGCGATGATTATGTATCAACTTTTTCTGCGGATGGAATTATCGTTGCTACTCCAACCGGTTCTACGGGTTACTCGCTTTCTGCCGGGGGACCGATTGTTGCGCCGACTGCAAAAGTAATTGCGCTCAGTCCCATTGCACCGCACACATTGAATATGCGTCCGCTTGTTGTTTCGAGCGATCAAAAAATTATGATTAACGTAAAATCTCCACATGAAAAAATTCAAGTAAGCTGTGACGGACAGCGTGTTTATTCGTATCCTTCGCCAACAACGGTTTATATTGAGAAAAGCAGTCAGCCGGTTAAACTGGTTCATTCAAGCAGAACCAATTACTTCGAAATCCTACGCAATAAATTGTACTGGGGATTGGATGTTCGCAAATCAAACAATTCATAACGGAACGAATCATGAAAAAATTTTTGATTATGATTTTATCGCTTCCTCTTTTTTTGTGTGCACAAGAAAAAAATAAACTTGCTGTTGATGAAAAATCCGGTAAGCAGATTGCAATTGGCATCTGCGATAGAACCGTTTTTGCCGATACAAACTTTTCGTGGTGGTACGATTCGGAATACAATAATTATGAAGCTGCAGTACAAACTTTGGATTCGATCAAAAGTAAATTGGAAAATGTTTCGATAGCAATTGTGATGGGAACGTGGTGCAGCGACAGTAGAAAACAAGTGCCGGCATTTTTACGAATCCTCGATGAATTAAAATTTGAACCCGATAAATTAACTTTGATTTGTGTTGACCGCAAAAAAGAAGCCGAAGGAACGAGAGCGAAAGATTTGGATATAAAACTTGTCCCCACCCTCATTATTTATAAAGATGAACACGAGATCGGCAGAATTGTCGAAACTCCGCGAACAACCCTCGAATCAGATATGAAAAATATTTTGTACGACGGAAAATAACGGAAACTTTCTTATAAAGAAGACTCATTATTTCCATACTTTAAAGAAAAACCGTTTGCTGTAGAGCGGTCAAAAATTTTTCTCTTTCAATACTTTTGCAGAAAAGTGCTTGTAAATTTTATTTAGTTTCTACAAATTTCCATTATAATCTCCGAGGGCGCTAACGAAAAAATTATACATATGATTTTGTGATGCTTTTTATTTGGTTATTCTAAATCCAACTTGTACTAAAACTAGCCAAGTATTTCACAAATCATTTAGTCTGAACCCATTGTAATTAAAGGAAAGGAACTATGATGATAACAAAAACTCATCGTCGTAAATTTTTGTTATATGTATTCTTTTTAATAAATATTAGTAGTGCTGTGCTTTACAGCCAATGGGAATTTATTGGATTAGATTCAATGAATGTTCGACAAATACAAATATTTGGAGATACGATTTGGGCTGGAACCGCTGTTTATAACAATTGGCCCAAAATATCTGGTTTGTATAGGTCGACTAATAAAGGAAAAGATTGGATGCAAATTGATACTGCTTTGGGTGATGGGGGAATAGGTTCGTTAAATATTCATCCTAAAAATCATAATATAATTTATTTAGTTAAGGGAATTCGCTCTTATAGTAGTGTAGGTAGATTGTTCAAATCGATTGACGGTGGAGTAAATTGGGACACAATACATTTAACAAATTACGACATGAATTTTGGTTTCGGAATCAAATATGCAAGGATTTCCTCTTTTGACTATAATAAAATTTATGCTTTGGATTATTCGGGAGGCGTTTCTCACCCAATACCAATTGATATTAATCAGATATATAAAAGTTCAGATGCTGGGAATAACTGGCAAAAAATTAGCCCAACGTTTGGGAGCTCTGTTGCTTTTGACTTCTCAATAGTCAAAGATTCCCTCTTATTTGCATTAACAGAAATATCATTTTCTCAACAAGATTTTTATAAAAGTACAGACGATGGTTATTCATGGTATTCAGTTAGTCACCCATCATTTGTTTCGCAAGAAATATTTGCGGATGACAAATTAGACTGCCGAGTTTATTTAGCATCATATTTTATTACTGATGATTGTGGTTCTACTTGGACCAGTGTCAATTCACCGTTTTCAGATTCACGTTATTTGTCGTTATATATTGATACAGCCGGCTCAAAATTATATTTGATGGAAACAACCGGGATATATGTTTCTGATAAACAGACTATTAATTGGCAAAAGCTGAGCGGGACGGAAAATCTTCCGTTGTGGCCTGGGTATCAACAATATGATATTGGAGCGCTTAAGAATGTTTTTTTAATAGGAAAAGCAATGTATGTAGGTACACTCTCAGGTATTTATAAAAAAGATGATATTACCGACATAGAAAACGAACAAACTTTTGACAGCAAAGATTATTATTTGTCCCAAAATTATCCTAATCCGTTTAATCCATCAACAATGATTGAGTACAGAATTCCATTCGTTGAGACGTTGCTACAACAGGTTACGTTAAAAATTTATGATATTCTTGGCAGAGAAGTTGCGACGCTTGTAAACAAACATCACCAGCCGGGAAACCATAGTGTGGTTTTCAAAACGGAGGGAACGGATTTATCAAGTGGAATTTATTTTTACAAATTAACCGCCGGCTCGTATCAATTAACAAAGAAGATGTTACTCTTAAAGTAATATCGAGTATCCACCCCCGCCGAAAGCGGGCAAGTATCAAGCAAGGCTGTCTTTTTAAGGCAGCCTTTTTAGTTCGTGCTCGTCTCCAATTCCGGCAGTTTAATTTCGGTTATGTCTTTGAAGTTTTTCGGTTTTTTAACCGAGCCGTTCTTCTTATTCGAAATTTCTATCTGGATTTTTTCCGGTTCAACTACTGCAGCCTTGCCGTTTCCTTTGTGAACTTCATCTCTGGTTTCGCGGTAAACGTAAATTTCGTTCTTGTAATTTCTCATTACAATTTTTTCGTCGTCTCTATGCAGAACGTACTGCGGCAGAACCGGTATTTTGCCGCCGCCGCCGGGTGCATCAATTACAAAATGGGGAATTGCAAGTCCGCTTGTATTGCCGCGCAGTTTGAACATGATTTCCAAACCTTTATCGAGAGAAGTTCTGAAATGGTTTGCGCCTTTTGTTTCGTCAGCCATGTAAAGATAATAAGGCTTAACGCGGATTTTCAGAAGCTTGTTGAAAAGCTCTTTCATTATGTCAGCATCGTCATTAACACCTTTCATCAGCACAGCTTGATTCTGTACGGGACAACCGGCATCGGCAAGCATGCCGCAAGCTTTTGTGCTTTCGGGTGTTATTTCCCACGGATGATTAAAGTGTGTGTTAATATATACCGGGTGATACTTCTTTATCATCTCGCAAAGTTTTGGCGTGATGCGGTGCGGAAGTACACACGGCATTTTTGTTCCGATGCGGATTATTTCGATATGAGGAATTTGACGGAGTCTTTGCAATATTTTTTCGAGCATTGTGTCGGTCAGCATCAAAGGATCGCCGCCGGACATTATAACATCCCGAATCTCTGTATGCTGTTCGAGATATTTAAAAGCCGATTCGAGCTGGCGCATAGAAATTTTATCAGAGTTGCCGACCTTTCTCTTTCTTGTGCAGAAGCGGCAATACATACCGCACTGACTTGTGGTTAAGAAAAGTACACGATCCGGATAGCGGTGTGTTATGTTGGGTACCGGGCTCATTGCGTCTTCCTGAAGAGGATCTTCGTAACCGTCCATGTCCTCCAATTCTTTAATATCGGGAACGCATTGTTTCCAGATAGGATCGCCCGCTTCGCGTATTAAGCTGAGATAGTAGGGATTTATTCGAGCCTGAAAGAACTCATCGAGTCCTTCGGCTACTGTTTTATCTAAGTTGAACTTCTCCACAAGTTGATCCACGGTATGAACGCTGTCGCGGATCATTTGCTGCCAGAGTTCCATGTTAAGTGCCCTTTATATTTTTATATATTTACCAAAGACGATTAAGTTATCGTTAACCGTATAAAAATCTTTTATCTCAGCTACTATCGAGTAATTGTTCCTAAAGTAAAAATTTCTTGTTGCATTGTAACTTTCTTTGGATGAAGTTTCCGCGAGTATCCATCGTCCGTTACTTTCTCTAACAAAATTTTCTGCATGATCCAATAAAATTTTCCCGGTCCCTTTATTCTGCTGCCTTCCGTCAACAACTATCCAGTAAAGATCATAAACACCGTCTGTAAGAGCTCGTTTACCGATACAGTAATAACCCAAAATTTTTCCGCCGCTATCGAACACATAAAAATTATAGTACTCATGATTCGGATTAACAACTACTTCATCAATAAGTTCAATTGCAACTGTTTTTTCTTCAGGGCTGAAATTATTCGTGTCCCCGATAATCGAAACAAGTTGTTCTCTATCTTCAGCTCGCAGCTTGCGAATCATATTGTATTCTGTTTAGTGCAAAAGAAGTTAATCTGTATAACAATTCTTCATAACTGATTCCGGCATTTGCCGCCGAGCGGACAAAACCGGCATCGGGAGAAATATCCGGATTCGGGTTTACTTCAATTATATATGGAACATTCTTAGATGTTAAGCGGATATCAACACGTGCGTAATCTCTGCATTCCAAAGCATCGAAGGCTTCCAATGCCATCTTTTCAATTTTTGTTTTTATCTGTTCATCCAGCGGCGCCGGGCAGCGCGGCGTTGTATGTTTGTAATAAACACTTTCGGGAGACCATTTTGCTTCGTAAGTGATTATCTTCGGCAGTTCATCCGGGAGACCGTCAAAACAGATTTCCGAGATCGGCAGAACTTTGCCGCCGAGTATTGCAACGTTTAGTTCTCTTCCTTCAATATATTCTTCTATTAAAATTTCTTGATTATATGTTTTGAAAAGATATTCCAGCCGTTGAATCATAGAATCATAGTTACTTACAACAGAAAATTCGGAAATGCCGATGCTTGCATCTTCGCGTGCAAGTTTTAATATCGCCGGGAATTTCAGATTCAATTCGTTCTGTGCCGGAATATGATTTGTATTCACGATGAAGTGGCGCGGTGTGCGCAATCCATGCGATTGAAGTATCTGTTTCGTTTTTGATTTTACGAGGCAATTGCCAAGACTGATTGAACTGTTGCCGGTATAAGGAACGCCGAGCAGATCATAAAGTCCCGCAATGTAACTTTCGAGATTTGAATTGCCTTCAACCGATTCTACAAAATTTAGAATAACATCGGGAGAGAAATTATTTATCTTTTTTATTGCCGAACGGATATCGCCGTTAACGGCAAGCGTATCAACTACGGCATATTTTTTCCGCAGAATTTTTTTGATGTTTTCTATTTGCTTCAAGAATTCCCGTTCAGAAAGGTCGTTATTCTGCTCTTCATCGGTAATTTCTTTACCGAGGTAGTTGTTGTAATAACGCGTTGGTTCGTTATAACAGATTAATACTTTCTGTTCTAGAATCATATTAAGTTATGTCTTGTTATTGCTGCGTTTAAAACCTTGTTAATCATTTGCTCGTATGAAAGTCCGTTTGCCCGTGCCGCTTTCGGAAAACAAGAATTGTCGCCCGGATCGGGCAGTACGCCGGGCAGAGGATTAATCTCGATTACATTCGGTTCACCGTTTGCATCGAGCCGGATATCAACACGGCTCCAGTCTTTGCATCTTAATGTTTTGTAAGTTCTCAGAGCAACGTCTTTAATTTTCTTTTCTAGCTGTTTATCAACTTTTGCCGGGCAAGAAAAAATGCTCAAAGGGTTTTCACGCGTATCGAATATCCATTTTGCTTCAAATGAATAAATCGGTACAACGTCATCCGGCAATTCGCTGAAATTAATTTCCACGATAGGCAAAATCTCTATGCCGGGTTCGTTCCCCAAAATTGCAACGGTAAATTCTCTGCCGGGTAAAAATTCTTCTATTACAAACGGCTGATTATATGTCGCAAGGTTTTCAGCTAATCTTTGTTCAAGATCTTTTACGTTGGTTACGTATGATGAGTTGAAGATTCCTTTGCTCGAACCTTCTGCAACGGGTTTCAGCATTACCGGAAATCTCAGGTCGAAGTCTTTGATATCATCAACGCTTTCGGCAAAGCAGAATCTTGCTGTGGGTACTTTATTGTATGCCAGTACTTCCTTCGCTCTCGATTTATCCAAACATGTTGTTAATGTAAGCGGGTCCGAGCCGGTGTAGGGAATCTGAAGCATGTCGAGCATTGCCGGTATCTGCGCTTCGCGGCTAATTCCGTTTGCACATTCTGCAACGTTAAACACAATGTCGGGTCTCACTACTCTAAATCTTTCGAATGCATCTTCGTTCGCTTCGATCATTATTACATCATGGAACGGTTCAAGCGAGTCTTTAATGGCGTTTACCGTTTCGATTGTATCCCATTCGGCGTAAGTATCGTTGTAAATCGAAGACTTTTTTGTTAAGAGAGAGAGGGGTGACGTCTCGAAAGAGTTTTCTTCTTCCGGCTTTACGTTGTAGGTGAGAGCGACTTTCAATTTTTTATTTGGTATAAAAGAACTAATACAGAAGTCCTTCTAAATTTTTGTTACCAATATAACCATTTAAAATTTTTTTTCAAGAAGTAAGCGAAATTTTTTTTTTAAAATAGAGAGTTGAGGCACAACGAGAGGAATTTTTTTTTCGTCAAGCTGTTTGTGAAAATAGAATGCTCTCCGAAAAATTTTCTTTGAGAGTCTTCCTAACGATAAAATTTTTTTCGCCGGTCAACGAAGGATCATGTTCGATGATTTTGAATGCCGCGTCTCTCGCTTTGCTCAGAAGATCGAAGTCGTTCATGACGTCTGCAAATTTTAATTCGGGCAAACCGCTTTGTTTTGTTCCGAAGAGATCGCCCGGTCCGCGGAGTTTTAGGTCAACTTCTGCGAGATCAAAACCGCTGTTGTACTTCAGCATTGCATTGAGGCGTATTATAGTTTTGTGTTTCTCAATCTGCTCTGGTGAAAGGTACTCGAAGTTGAAGCTGTATTGATTTGTCTTTACTGCAAATTCATCTTTGGTAATGAGAACGCAATAAGCTTGTTTATCGCTGCGCCCCACGCGCCCGCGCAATTGGTGCAGCTGCGATAAACCAAAGCGGAATGCATCGTTGATTACGATTATGTTCGCATCGGGTATGTCGATCCCGACCTCAATAACAGTGGTCGAAACGAGTACATCGAATTTTTTTTGTGCGAAGTCGAACATCACATTTTCTTTTTGCTGCCAGTTCATTCTTCCGTGTATCAGCCCGATTTTTAGGTCAGGCAAGTAGAATTCTTTTATTTCTTTGAAATGTGTCTCTGCGGCTTTCAATTCCAATTTCTCCGATTCTTCCACGAGAGGGTAAACAAGAAAAGTTTGATAACCTTCTTTTGCTTTGTCTCTTATGAAGTTGTACACATCCGGCAGCTTGGATTCTCCGCGCAGAACAGTTTTAACCGGTTTGCGGTTTATCGGCATTTCGTCGATAACCGAAACATCGAGATCGCCGTAGATCGTCATCGATAAAGTTCTCGGAATCGGCGTTGCAGTCATTACCAAAACATCCGGCTGTATTCCTTTGCGGATTAACTTTGTTCTCTGCACAACACCGAAGCGGTGCTGTTCGTCAATTACAGCCAAACCAAGTTTATAGTACTCAACATTTTCTTCGATGAGAGCATGTGTACCGATTATGATTTGTGTTTCACCGTTTCGTATATCGAGCAGAGCTTGTTCGCGCCCGGATTTTTTTTGTCCGCCGATTAAACAACTCACTTTTATTCCGAGCTGTTCAACCATCTTCAAAATTCTTTTGTAATGCTGATCAGCCAAAATTTCTGTGGGAGCCATTATTACAGATTGATATCCGTTAAGAGCAACAATCAACATGCTGATAAGTGCAACAATAGTTTTGCCGCTGCCGACGTCTCCTTGCAAAAGCCTGTTCATCGGCTGGTTTGATTCGAGGTCCCTTCTGATTTCACCGAGCACTTTTAACTGTGCATTGGTAAGCTTAAACGGAAGCGAGCTAAGAAATTTTTTCAACGGTTCCGAATGAATTTTGAATGCCGCTCCTTTTCTTTTTTGTTTGATAAAAATTTTTCTGAGCGCAACGAGACATTCAAAGTAAAATAACTCCTCGAATTTCATCCGGTATAGAGAATCGTCCAACTTTTGCTGGGTTTCCGGAAAGTGTATGTTATGCACAGCTTCGGACAATGTATTTATCTTTTGTTCTTCCAAAATGTGAGCGGGCAGAGTTTCCCGGATTTGCCCGGAAAATGTTTCGACTGCTTGATGAATAATTTTTCGAATACTGAAATCACCAAGGTTTGTAGAACGGAGTTCCTTTTTAATTCTGTAGAAAGGAATAATTTTGCCGGTGTTCAAGAATTCTTTCGATTCGTTTTCCGTGATGCGGTCAAAATCGGGATGCGCAAATTGCAAGTTGCCGTATTTTGTGAGAACCGGTTTCGCAGAAATTGCAAAATGGTCTCCTTCGTTAAAAACATCCTTAAAATATTTCACTCCTTGAAACCAGACGCATTCAAAAAATCCGGCATTGTCTTTCATCCGCACTTTGAAAATTTGTTTCCTTCCGTAACGAATTAAATCGTTGCTCACAACTTTTCCGAGAATTGTAACTTCACCTTCGTAGCCGTTTATGAGATACTGTACAACTTTTACGCTGTTAAGAATGTTCGAGCGGTCGAGATATTTTGTGGGAAAATAGAAAAGTAAATCACGAACAGTGTTGATGCCGATCTTTGAAAAAGCTTCCGCACGTTTTGGTCCAACAGATTTTAAGTATTGAACCGATGTAGAAAGATTATCCGGCATAAATGTTTGGATTAGTTGGAACAAAATATAATTAAAAAAAGTTGGGACGGGTAGATCAGCACCCCTTTTTCCGATATCATAGTTAGGAGATGGTAGAAGTGATGTCTATTCATTCGAACCAAGAAAATAAATTGGGTGAAGAGGCAATAGATTTTTTTCTTCATCCGTTAATTTTGAATAGTACTGCTGCCACAAAGAGATAAGCTCGTTGAAGTCTATTAATTTACAATGTGCATGAGATTCCCTAGCCAATCGTTCCGTTTCACCAGAGAATGAGCCGGAGGTTACAAACAAACCAATCTCTCCGTCTTTATTCAACAACCCCAATAAACTCCGGACATCCTTAACAGCAATTGCATTTTCGGGATGATGTTTCACTTGAACTTTAATGCGTGGAGATTTTGTGCCGAGCGGATCTTGATAAGCAATAATATCAATGCCGCCGTCTTTACCTTTCGGGGCAACAAAAGGTGTGTAATATCCCATCGCTCTCAATAGTGCGGCAACCATGTCCTGAAATTCATAAGGATTTTTTGAAATGATATAATTTCTCAATCCCTCGATTGCTTCTTCTTCAAGTTCATCGAGCTTTGCTTTTTGATATTTCTCATCGTCCTTTTGTTCGTCATCAACTTCAATTGGTTGGTTTGCTTTCCACTCGCGGTATTTTTCAGTTGCAGAATTCAGGAAGGCGGCATCGCCGAGTTTCAAAGCTTTTTCACCTTCATAGGTTAAATACCAAATTCCTTTTTTCTTACGCAAGTAACCGGCTTTCATGCAGTCAATTGTCCAGAAGTGCATTATTGATTGCCAGCGTATGTAGCCGGTTTTTTCGTATCTCCCTTTTTCCCAATCGTCGAGTTGAACGCGTTCTTCAACTCTGCCGATAACTTCTTTTCCCGATAATTCGCCGCCGGCTTCTTTTAGGATTTGCATTGCGGCATAAATTACTTTTACTGCCGTCTGTTTTGATTTTCCTTTTTTGTCTTTTTCGTTGTTCATCGGCTTCTCCTTTTTTCGACTTCCACCTTTCATTGCCCCCTCCAAAGTTAGGGGTGGGAGGTTCTGCGGTTTTTATGAATATTCGCTCAATAAATTTTCTAATAATTCCGTAAATGATAAATACTTTTTCATTTCTTTGTAGTTCGGGCTATGATTATCAACACGATAATAAGCATAATAAAAAGGACTCGTCTCAATTGATTTTTGTATTTCCTTCATTAATAAAATATCGTCGCAAATTTTCTGTATATCTTTTTTGATGTGATCTTTTAATCTAGGCAATTCTCTTACAGTTGAAAATTTGGGATAGTGAAAATCTTCCCGAGGCATTATTACAATTCTGTGCTCCATTCGTCTCGAATCTTTTAATACTGCTAACTCGAATTCATATTTTGTGCTTGTGTTAGGTTCTCCTACTTTTAATTGTATCTTAAATTCTCCGTATGAGGCTGTAATGAATAATGTAGTTGCATTTATATCAAAACCTTTCCTTTCAAAAACTTTGAGGAATTCTGTTCTAGCCATTTCGGAATATTTTGCAAACTGTCGTTGAAATTTTTCTCTAAGTTTTGCCTCCTCTTCGATTCCTTGTCCTTCGTAATCATGCCATTGCTCTTTTAAGTTTTCATATTCTTTGAGTGATTCGAAATTCATTAACGGGCCCTCTTGTTATTATTTTTGTTGATTATTGTTTATCCCCATCATCATCTTAACCTCCCCCTTTCGTTCACCCTCCTAAGTTAGGCGATTTTTTAAAAGTCCCTCTTCTAAATTAGAAGAGGGATTTAAGCTTGCCCGCCGAAGTGTAATTCTTCAGTATTTCGGTAACACTTGAGTTATATTTTTAATAATAACTTGGTGTTACAATGAATGCTTCCACCGTATGGTCATTAACAAGTCACTGGACAACCATATTGCAAGAGTATGAGAAAATAAAAGCAG
>JACOUS010000040.1 GCA_016177735.1 Ignavibacteriales bacterium
GAAAGAAAAAAAGTAGCAAAAAAAGAAAGAAACAATTATTATTACTCCAGATTTATCTCTTTAACTATCGGTTAACTTTATTATCAACATCTATCCTCTCTAATATCGCTACGGTTACCTTTTATTTTGGCGCAACACGACGGTCTTTTAATCTTCTTTTTTGATTGGATAGAAAAACAAAAAATTTACTTTTATATTTGAATAAGAAACAACACAAGAAAGAATTGAGATGATAAAATCAAAAAAAATAAAACTTCGTTACGTTACGGATAAAAACGGAAAGAAAAGGGATGTTATTCTTTCCATTAAAGATTTTGAAGAGTTGATGGAAGATTTATCCGATCTTGCTATTGCCGCACAGAGAAGAAGTGAAGAAACAGTAGCTCACTCACGTGTAATAAAAAAGTTAAAAGCCGATGGCGCTTTATAAATTACTCTGGAAAAAATCTGCTATCAGTGACCTCTCACAAATAGAACAATCATTCATTGCCAATATCATCAAGGCTGTTGAAGAGCTTCAAACAAATCCCTTTCCGTATGGTTTTAAAAAATTAAGCGGTGCAGATAAAATTTATAGGATACGTGTAGGGCAATACAGAATAATTTACAGTGTATTTCAAAATATTCTAACGATAGAGATTGTGCGCGTTAGACATAGAAAAGATGTTTACAAATAATTCGCCCCTCTAACAATCACACTTATTTTTTATTTTAGATAAAAGATTTTCTGCGCTCTTTGCAGTTCTGAATAAAATTCCTTTTGCAACAAAGGGACACAAAATAAAGTTATGAATTCACTCGAAAAGTTTTTCTATCCGCAATCTGTCTGCATTGTAGGTGCATCGACAAAAGTAAAAAGTATCGGCTACGAAATATTAAACTGTATTAAAAGTTACGGCTACAAAGGGAAAGTCTTTCCGGTTAATCCCAAAAGCGATGAAGTGCTCGGATACAAATGCTTTCGTTCAATCGATGAGATAGTCGAAGAAATTGATCTCGCAATTCTTGTTGTACAAAAACAATTTGCGGAAGAAGCGATTGATTCTCTCTTAAACAAAAAAGTAAAATCTATTTTGCTAATAACCGCCGGATTTAAAGAGACCGGCAAAGATGGTGAAGAACTTGAAAAAAGAATTGTTCAAAAAATAAAAGATGCCGGCGCGCGTCTTGTTGGTCCGAACTGCATGGGTGTGATCAACACTTTACAAAATGCAAAGCTCAACGCTACATTTATTGCGGAAAAACCCGGAACGGGCGCAACCGGATTTCTTTCGCAGAGCGGCGCACTTGGTGCTGCAGTGCTCAATTCTTTGCGCGAGACCGATATAAAATTTGCGCACTTTATAAGTGTTGGCAACAAAGCCGATGTGAATGAAAACGATCTCCTTTTATTCTGGCAGAACGATGACAACATCAAAACACTCGCATTCTATCTCGAAAGTTTTATCAACGGCGAACAATTTGTTCTTCCGTTTATCAAAGGAGAAATAACAAAACCGGCAATCGTTTTAAAAGCCGGAAAAACTTCGAGCGGAATGAAAGCCGCATCATCGCACACCGGCGCGCTGAGCGGAAAAGATAAAGTTGTCGATGCGTTGCTTCGTCAATTTGGAATTATTCGCGTCTCTACTCTCAACGAACTTTTCAACACGGTAAAAGGATTTGAAAATTTCCCCATGCCGAAAGGAAATAAAATTGCAGTTGTAACAAATGCCGGCGGTCCGGCTATACTTGCGGTTGATACGCTTGAGCACCAAGGACTTGCATTAACAACATTCAGTGATGAAACAAAAAATCTTCTGCGCGAAGTTGTACATCATGAAGGAAGCGTAGAAAATCCTGTCGATCTTCTTCCGGCGGCTTCGGCGGAAATTTATAAACGCACAATTGAAATTATTATCGAGGATGAAAATGTTGATGCGGTAATCTCAATTTTTGTTCAGCCGGTTATGGTGGAGCCGTTCGATGTAGTAGAAGCAGTCTATTCCATTTATTCGGAAAAACCAATTCTGCAAGTTGATATGCCGTTGCCGGAGTTTTGGGAAGTTTACAGAAAACATTCCGAAAAGCAGTTGCCTGTTTTCAAAAACCCGGAAGACCCTTCCGAAGTTTTATCGAACATGCTTTCTCATTCAGCAGCGCAAAAGCGGTTGAACGAGAACAGAAAAGAATATTCTTCGCTACTCGAAACAAAAACATCAACCGATTACAAATTCCAAAACGGCTTTCTTTCACAGAATGAAATTTTGCGGTTGTGCGATCACTACAAACTGCCGGTAGTAAAGCAAACACTTGTAAAACCCGCCGATATTTTTCGGCTCAACGGAACAACATATCCGCTTGTGTTGAAAGGAATAAGCCATGAAGTGATTCACAAATCGGAAATCAACGCAGTTAAACTCAACATTAAAGACGAAGAAGATTTAGCGGAGCGTGCAAACGAAATTTCCGAGAGCTTTCGCAAATTTAATTTTGAGGTGGTAGAATTTTTAATTCAGCCGTACATAAAAACCAAACACGAAATATTAATCGGCGGTTTCCGCGACCCGTCGTTCGGTCCGGCGATAATGTTCGGCACCGGCGGAAAATATGTTGAAGTAATTTGCGACACCGCGATCAAATCAGCTTACATAACGGAAAACGATATTGACGACTTGATCAATGAAACCGTGATAGGAAAAATTTTGCAAGGAATCCGCGGCGAAGAACCGTGTGATTTAACCGGACTGAAACGAATAATAAAATCTTGCGCACACATGATGATCGAAAACAAAAACATCTCCGAGTTTGATCTCAATCCGTTAATTGTTGACGAGGAAAATAATTTTTATGCGGTAGATGTGAGGGTGAAAGTTGGGGGTTGAGAGTTGATGTTGTTTCAAAGAGTCTTTTACGTCTGAATGCCCCCGGCGGCAAAAGAACAATCTATTTATAAACACTTCCTCTAAAATCTATAATAAACCTCTGCTAATTTCAATCCGGCGAAAAAACAAATCTTATCTTCTCAAATCTTTCCTTATCTTTGCCGCGTAAGCCTTTTCAATTCCAAAACATCGCGACAAATTTTATATGAAAATAGTTTTCGCGGCTAGCGAAGTTTTCCCATACGCAAAAACCGGGGGCTTGGCAGATGTAGCCGGCTCACTTCCGGTGGAACTTTCAAATCTCGGGCACGAAGTAAAAGTGTTTATGCCGAAATACAATATTTTCGGCGAAGCTGAGTTCGGTCTTCGCTACAATTGGAATATCGGCGCAATACCGATCCGCGTTAACAATACTGTCCATTCCGTTCATGTGCACACAACAGTAATTCCCGGTTCGAATGTCGAAATCTATTTTGTTGACTGCCCGTATTACTTTCACCGCTTCCGCGTTTACACAAATGATCACGATGAAGACGAGCGTTTCATTATTTTTTCAAAAGGAATAATTGAAATTCTTCAGCGCATTCAATGGGCGCCGGATATTATTCACTGCAACGATTGGCAAACCGGTCTGCTTCCGCTGATGCTGAGAGATAATTACGGATGGGACCGAATGTTTGATAAAACCTCCACCGTATTCACGATACACAATATTTCGTACCAGGGGAAATTTTCCAAAGCGGCTTTTCATAAAGCGGAAATTGATCACAAACATTTTTTAAGCAGCGGAATCGGCGAATACGACGGCGGTGTAAATTTTTTAAAGACCGCAATTTTTTCTTCGGATGTTATCAACACGGTTAGCGAAACTTATGCGGAAGAACTTTTACTGCCGGAATTCGGATGCGGAATGGAAAGTTATCTTGCCGAACGCAAAGATGATTTCTTTGGCATACTCAACGGAATCGATTACAACATTTGGAATCCCGGAACAGATCCGCACATTCCTTATCATTTTTCCAAAGATGATTTGAGCGGCAAAATCAAAAACAAAAAATTTCTTCTCGAACATCTTCATCTTCCTTTCGATGAAAATGTTCCGCTGATTGGAATTGTTTCGCGAATGGTTCCACAAAAAGGTTTTGATATTATCGGAGATGTGATTCATCAATTGATGGAATTACCGGCACAGTGGGTTATTCTGGGCGGCGGAATGAGAAAGTACGAAGAAATGATTCAGCAAATTGAAAATAACAATCCGCATAAAGTTGCCATTTACATCGGTTTCAATAACGAACTTTCACATTTGATAGAAGCCGGCACGGATATTTTTTTAATGCCTTCACACTTCGAACCGTGCGGACTTAATCAAATCTATTCGCTTCGTTACGGAACAGTGCCGGTTGTTCGCAAAACCGGCGGACTTGCAGACACTGTTCAAGATTGGAATGAAACTCTTGCAGAAGGCAAAGAAACCGGAACCGGTTATTCTTTTAATGATTATACAGGCAAAGCACTGCTGCAATCTTTGCAGCAAGCAATCAATGATTTTAAAAAGAAAGATATGTGGAAAAAAATTCAGATAAACGGAATGAGTAAAGATTACTCATGGAGATGTTCTGCAGAAAAATATGTTGAACTTTACAAGCACGCCTTGCAGAAAATTATTTAACCTTCCTCGTTAAACTAATTGCTGATTTTCATTGTTAATTAGTACCGGCTTTTATCTAAAATTTTAACACCGGTAACATTTTTGTAGTATCTCACGTCTTAAGGCAATAACAATAACAGATTCCACGAAAGGGGAAAATAATGAAGTTTCTCAAACTACTTTTCTTAATCATTTTTGCAGCCACTGCCTCTGCATATTCTTTTCCGGACGGAAATGATTCGAACAAGAAAGGAATCATAAAAGCGGTAATTATAGATTCTAAAACAAACGCTCCGGTCGAATACGCAAATGTAACATTACATAACGCAAAAGATTCTTCGTTTGTAGCCGGCACAGTTACCGGAAACAACGGCGAACTTCTTTTCGGAAATGTTCCCGACGGCAACTACTATGTAAAAATAAGTTACATCGGTTATCAAAAATTGTTTGTGCCGAATGTTAACGTCACCAAAGAGAAAAAAGAAGTTCAGCTCGGCACGTTAAAACTTTCTGCACAGGATGTACAATTAGGTGCGGTGAATGTTGTCGGCGAAAAAGCTTCCGAAGAATTGCGGCTCGATAAAAAAGTTATCAATGTTGCACAGAATCTAAGCGCTGCCGGTGGAACAGCACTTGATGTTTTGGAGAATCAGCCATCGGTGCAAGTTGATCAGGATGGAAATGTTTCTCTGCGCGGCAGTACAAACTTTACAATTCTTGTTAACGGAAGACCAAGCGTTCTGCAAGGCGGCGATGCTTTAAGACAAATTCCGGCTAACATGATTGACAACATCGAGATAATTACAAACCCTTCCGCAAAATATGACGCCGAAGGTGCAGCCGGTATCATCAACATTGTGATGAAAAAACAAACCGAAGATAACATGACAGGAATTGTGAATGCCGGTTTGGGTTCGCGAACAAAATACAACGGCGATTTTTCCATTAATTACAAAAGCGGCGATTACACTTTAACCGGAAGCGCCGACTACAGAAGAAATACTTTTCACATTAATAACTTTGTTGATCGCACCGCTGTTTTACCGGACAATACTTCTTTCCTGAATACTAACCTCAACGGTAAAATGATGAGAGATAATTTCAACATCAAAGGCGGCATTGATTACAGCATAAACGATCAAAGCACTATTTCTCTTTCCGGATCGTACGGAGAATTTATTTTAGACAGAGATTTTCTTTTCAAATTTTCCGACACCGGCAGCAATAATGAAACGGATTACACGTTGAGCGGCGACGGCACGGAGATTAATTCCAAATTTTTCAACGCCGTTCTTTATTACAGCAATCAATTTACACCAAAGGTTGACGAACTTTCGTTTGAAGCCACTTACACTAATGTGGATTTGCCGACTACTCAATTAACAAAAGAATATGATACCGATGCTTC
Source organism: Ignavibacteriales bacterium (assembly GCA_016177735.1). Taxonomy (GTDB): domain Bacteria; phylum Bacteroidota; class Ignavibacteria; order Ignavibacteriales; family Melioribacteraceae; genus DYJK01. The sequence goes on from JACOUS010000040.1 coordinate 5,924, forward strand.
GTTCGAACAGTTTACTGCCGATCCGTTTTGGAAAGAACTTAAGAACGGCAGCGAAAGAAACGAAGGAAGAATTAAAGCAAATTATTCATACAGCTTCGGTCCGAAATCCAAATTGGAAACCGGGGTACAAGCAAATTTATTCTACAAAAATTTTGATATTGTTAATCAATCCTATGATTGGGATTTACAGCAATGGAGTATAAATCCTGATTACACAAACCAATTTGATTTCCGCAACAACGTTTACTCTGCTTTTGCAACTTACACAAACGAACTTGCCGGATTTGATTATCAACTCGGTTTGCGCGCAGAACAAACAGATCGTTTGCTCGATCAAAAAACTTTATCGCAAGATTTTGAATACAACGAAACACACTTGTTTCCTTCTTTGAGCGTTTCAACAAAAATTACCGAAGAACAGCAGATTCAATTCAGCTACAGCAGAAGAATTAACAGACCAAACGAATTTTCTTTGAATCCGTTCCCGATGTTTTCAACCTCGTACGTTACGTTTATCGGCAACCCGTATCTTCTGCCTGAACTTACACACTCACTCGAACTCAACTATCAATATTTCTTGAAGGGGTTGTTCTTCTCCGTTCAAACTTATTACAGAAAAACGGATAACTCGATTACGCAGACACATACATTGCAAGAGGACGGTTCCATAAAACTTTCATCCGATAACGTTGCAAAGAACGAAACATTCGGTGCGGAAATTTCTTCGAGCATTACTTTGATTCCGTGGCTGAAACTCGATCCATCCGTTAATTTATTTCAAAACAATATGAGCGGACTTTATGAAGGGACGGAAATGGAGAAAGAGCTTTTCACTTGGTCGTCGCGGTTGAATGCTACAGTTACATTAACACCGTCAACACGTTTTCAGACAATGATTAATTACATCGGCAAACAACAGACCTTACAGCAAATTACCGACCCGATAATAAATCTTACTTTTTCCGTACGACAAGAATTATTTAACAAACAATTGATTGCGACCGTCTCCGCGCAAAATTTATTTGATGCCGGAAGATTCAACTTCAACAGTGCCGGAAGCAATTTTAATATGACTGGAAGATTTCGTCCCGAAGCGCCGGTGTTCCGTTTGACATTGAGTTACAATTTCAACAATTACAAAAACACATCGCGCCCGACAGAACGCGTTGATATCAACGACGGCGGCAGCGGCATGTAAAATATTTTTCTTAGCAAAAAGGACGGTGCGAGCCGTCCTTTTTCTTTTTAAAATTAGCCATTCAAAAAACTCCTTTATAATTTTGAAATCGGTTTTTGTCACATATGATTAAACAATTATGAAACTCTCTCAAGCAATCATTTTCTTCGGAATTGTTTTCACCGTTTACGGTTTAATAAACTATTACATCTACCGGCGTGCCGAGCCGGTTTTTCCCGATCATTTCAAAAATATTTTTCTGATCGCTTTCATTTTTGTCGTTGTTGCATATCCACTCGGAAGACTGCTGGAAAATTACTGGGTATCGTATCTCAGTGATTTTATCGTTTGGGTCGGCTCGATCTGGATTGCAATTATGTTCTACTCTTTCTTCTCATTGATTATTATTGACATGATAAGAATCGTTAATTATGTAATCCCATTTTTTCCAGCGGTGGTAAAACAAAATCCTGAAAAGGCAAGAATGATTACCGCGTTTGTTGTTTCAATCTTCGTCTTTATTTCTGTAGTCGGCGGATTCATCAACACAAGAATGATCGTTACAAAAAAATATTCGCTGAACATTCACAAGAAAGCCGATGCTTTAAAATCGTTGAACATTGTCATGGCTTCGGATCTTCATCTCGGTACAATAAACGGAAAAAATTTTGCTTATCGGGTTGCCGATAAAATCAACAAACTGAAACCCGATATTATTCTTTTTGCCGGAGATATAATTGACGAAGACATAAAACCCGTTCTGCGCGATAGTGTAGGCAACGCACTCTATGAATTGAAAGCCAAATACGGCGTTTACGGAATTACTGGTAATCACGAATACATCGGCGGTGTGAACGATGCCGTTAATTATTTGACCGCTCACAACATCAAAATGGTTCGTGACAGCGTTGTTAAAATTGACAATGCGTTTTACATCATTGGCAGAGAAGACCGCGACAGCAGACGCTTTGCAAATTACAACCGCAAAAATTTGAAAACTCTTTTGGCGGATGTTGATAAATCTCTTCCGTTGATCTTAATGGATCATCAGCCGTTTAAATTGGAAGACGCGGAACAACATGGAATTGACCTTCAGCTTTCAGGGCACACGCATAATGGACAGTTGTGGCCCCTCAATTATTTGATTGAAAAAATTTATGAAGTCGGTTGGGGTTACAAAGTAAAAGGAAACACACATTATTATGTTTCGTGCGGAGTAGGCGGATGGGGTCCGCCGACACGAACCGGAAGCAGACCTGAAATAATTAACATCAAGTTAAAATTTAATTCCGAGTGAAACTAAGAATCCCATAACTACTTGAGATAAATCATTTTCTTCGTCTGCAAAAAATCATGTCCTGAGCTTGCCGAAGAGCTAACTTGAATACGATAAAAATAAATTCCACTTGGTAGGGCGAATCGCCGGTTCGCCCCTACATCAAATGTAACATTATATTTTCCCGGTAGTTGTTGTTCGTTTACAAGCGTTGCGATTTCTCTTCCGAGTACGTCGTAAATTTTTAACGTAACCTGTTGTAGAGACGGGATATATCCCGTCTCTACGTTGGGGATAACATACTCAATAGTTGTCGTTGGATTAAACGGATTCGGATAATTTTGATTCAATTCTATTTCATGCACTATTTTCTCGCTGCCGTTTTCAAATTCATTAATATCGGTTACTACATCGGAAGCTTTGATTGGATTTGCCCATGCCCCGTGCGTCAAAATTTGCTGTGTAAAAATTCTTTTTGAAAATTTTCCGTACTTGATCGTAAAGCCGGCACCGAACGTTGCGGCTTTTGTTTCTTCGGGAATATCAAAATAATCCGAAAAAGTATATTTGTTGTTAATCAATGAAACCACTCTTGATTTTGCCGTTCCCTCATCAAACCCGGCATGCGGATGAACGGCGTATTGAATTTTATTCCCCTCGATTGTAAACAGCGAATCATTCACTACTTCCATTAACAAATAATTTTTGCCGCCGGGGTTTAAATTAGAATTGAGTATTTGCATTTTTATTTCGGGAAGAGTGATTTCGTTTTTTGAACAAAGAATAGAAATTGTTTCCAATTTAACCGTATCGCCGTTTGCATCGAAGAAATTAAAAGCCAGTTGAACATCTTTTACTTGCTCATTTAAGATTACGAACAAACTGTCATAAAAATAATTTGATGCAATCTTTTGCCGCCAAACTACGCTGCCGTTCAATGCAACAGAAAAAGAATCGACATCATCTGTTGTAAAAATTTCCACCGGAATTTTTCCGTAATAAATTTTTTCATTCTTCGGTTCGGTAATAATCGCTTTATTATATTTTTCGAGAGCAGACCAAACCGGGCGCGCAGTACCGTATTTATCATTTTGATTTGCAAACTCAATCAACCCAAACCATTCTTCGGGGGAAGAGTCGTGAACAAATTCATTTCCTCCTTTCCACCATCCGTCGTGATATTGAAAGACGGCTCCGCCTTGCGCGCCGGCGTCAATTAAACTTCTGTACATAAACAAATCGCCGTTTGTTTGTTGTGTCAAAGTATTTCCGCCGTAAGTATATTCTGTGCTCGAAGCCCCGGGCGAAACGGATAAACCAAACTCGGTTACTATGAACGGTTTTTGATTCGCGCGATTATTTTTTAAGTAACTCAAAAATCCGCTGTATCCGTGCGAGCCGGTGATCGTTACCGGGTTGTAGATGTAAGCGTTGTAAGCAGCAAAATCAAAAATATCCATGTTGATATAATCACCAACAATGGTATTCGAAAACGAAACCGGTACACCCTGATGTTTTTGATGAATCAAATCAATAACAGATTGCCAAAGTTCTACAAGATTTTGTGAACCGGCATCATAAATATGTGCAACTTGCGGTTCGTTCATTATTAAATAGCCGATTACACATTTATATTTATTAGAATAATTAAGAACGTTGTTAACGTGATTGAGTGTGGAAGTTTTAAATGTCTGGCTCCCAAAATCTCCGCCCGGATCTATCCAGATTCCGAACAAAATTTTCAAGCCGGATTCTTCGACCAATTTTAATTCATCTTCCGTAATTGCGCCCCATGTTCGTATCGTATTGAAGCCGGCGGTTTTGATCCTTTCCAAATCAAAGCGGATTAAATCAGCATCAAATTTGTAAACCCACGGCACTTGTCCCGGACGTGTGTGAGTTTCGTAACCGATACCCTTCACAAAAAATTTTTTGCCTTCTATGAAATACCAGCCGCCGGTTATTTGAACATTTTGTGCTAAGCAAATTTTTAATGTAACGATGGAAATAAAAACAAATATTAATTTCATTTTTCATTTTACCCGATGAATTTCAGAAGGATAATTAAGCCGTGCTGAATAGAAGCCGGCGCTGTGTTTGAATTAATCGACTTTTCTCTTCATAAAATGATTATTAATTTTTTTTGTAACATTTTTCTATTTCAACAAAATCATTTTGCGGGTGGCGGCGTATTTTCCAACGCTCAATCTATAGAAATAAATTCCGCTCGATAATTCAGCGTTCCCGCCTTGGCGGGCAGGCTGCGTTCTGAACTCTACACTGTGTTTCCCGGGCAATTGTTGTTCATTTACAAGCGTCGCTATTTCTCTGCCAAGTATGTCGTAAATTTTTAACGTAACCTGTTGTAGAGACGGGATATATCCCGTCTCTACGCCGGGAATCACATATTCAATTGTTGTTGCCGGATTAAACGGATTTGGATAATTCTGCTTTAAAACAAATTCATTTGGAAGTTGTGTTGTCTCGTTCTCAACATCAGTAATCAATTGATATTTTATTCTGCTTTGTTTTATTGCATTTTTCAATTCATCAAGCGAAACGCCGGCGGCAATTGCAAAAGCTACATTTGTTTTTCCTCCGGCTGGAATGTTGAACGGACCTCCGCTTATTATATAAGAAATATCTGTTGTATCATTAAATCCGTTTGTTATTCCGTTTGAAAGTGTAAACCATTTATCGGCATCGCTAAACCCATTTGCAAGCAGACCGGTAGCAGATGCATTGTCGATCGGATAGTAGCCGTAACTATTCGATGAAATTAATGCAGTGCCGGCATATAGATTCGTGCTGATGGCATTGTACGCATATCCGAAATTATCTTCGGAATCGTAAACGGTTATATCATGCGAGTAATCCGATTCCGGCATGTCCCAATCAATAAAATAGCCGGCATAAAGATTATCAATATTTTGTTGGGTGGAATTAACGAGCTCGGTTCGTAAGATTATATATCCGTCATCGGGCGAACTGCTGAAGCTGTACGAATAAAAATTTGTTGTGATGCCGAGACTCGAAGCACCGCTGCCGTTATCGTTAAAAATTGTGAAGCCGACTTGATCGGCAGCTGTTCCATCGTTTGTAATCTTCACCGGTTCAACAATTTGAAAATCGGTGCTTTGTGAAGAAGAAATTCTCGCAACGTCCATTAACCGTTCTGCAGATGTTCCGTACATAAATGCACCTTCGAACATTTGATTTTCACCGCTCGTGTATCTGAATCCGGATCCTTCCTGATTATCAAAGTAGTCATTAAACCCAAGCGCACCTTTGCTTGTAACGCTCATCGTTATTCTGCCGGAGTTGTGTGTGTCGTAAGTCTGATTAATGCGCGTTTCGAACCATTGAAAATCCGAATAGTTATCGGCGGAAATTTCCAGCCGCATTTTTAAGCTATGATTGTACGGAGCGTTTGCGGCTATCTCGAATTCAAACGCGCTCGTTGTAAATGTTTGAAGCGTATCGAGTGCCGGTAATTGAATGACGGATGTTTTCACTGTTGCGGACGGATCATCAATAATAAGTTGAACACTACCGCCGTTAATTTTTTGCAGAAAGTTTGTAAACGTAATTTCAATATTTGCCGTTTCGCCCGATTGAAGTATTCCGTTTCCGCTGCCGTGTTCAACAAAATTTATTTCTGTTCCTCTCACGGAAGTGAACGCAGTATCTTTCAAAGCATTGTATGCATTGATTCTTCCGCGTCCCAATAAAAATTTTAAACTGTCGGGATTGATTCCATAAACATCATCGCACGATACACGAATTCTTTCCGCTGCTTGAAGAGGTGTGTAGTGAGGAAATTTTGTAAATACGAGTCCGGCTAAGCCGGAAACAAGAGGAGCCGACATTGATGACCCGCTGATTGCTATGTAAGGAGAATCAATCTGTGTAACAAACGAGGGCCACGAAGAATAGATTGAAGAGCCGGGCGCGGTTACATCAACATACAAACCGTAATTGCCAACGTTATCTTCCGTATCCGTGCTGAGCCAGCCGACCGAAAGCACACCTTTGTAACTTGCCGGATAAAACGGAATACTCACACCGTTATTTCCTGCAGACGATATAACAAGCGCACCTTTTGAAATTGCATAATCAATTGTTTCTTGCTCGAAGCGAGAGTAACTGTATCCGCCCCAACTGCAATTGATAACTTTCGCGCCGTTATCTGCGGCATATTTTATTCCTTCGTATCCGTAAAAAATGTACGGATTGTTTGCAAAATCTCTCCGGTCTCCCCGCGATGCTTTTACCGGCAAAATCGAGCAGTTAAAACCAATTGATGCAATGCCTTTGTTGTTATCGGTAACTGCACTTGCAATTCCGGCAACATGCGTTCCGTGATAACCGGTAAAACTTGTTGTGGTTTGATCTTCAATCGGATCGTCATCGGCGGTTCCATTCGATCCGCCAAAATCATATCCGACTAATTTTCCGTTTGCATCTCTAAAAATATTTGCGGATAAATCGGGGTGCGTCCAATCAACGCCGGTATCAACAATCCCGATAACAACACTGCTGTCGCCTTTCGTGATATCCCATGCTTGTTCGGCGAGTATTCTTTTCAAGTTGGTTTGTTTATTGGTGTCGGCTTTATCTTTAATAAATTTCGGATCGTTCGGTGTGTACACAACTTGCCGGACATACTTCGGTTCCACCCATTCAACTTCTTGTAATTGTTTTAATCGTTTTGCTGCCGTAACCGGATTTTCATCACGTAAAAATTCCATCACATAAATTCTCTCGATTCCGCTGCTGCCTTTATGAAGCGCTGGTTTCTCATCCTTAAAAATCTTTTCAAATTTTTGAACGGAAAGTTTTGGAGAGATTTTTTCAAAAACATTTTGCGGTTCTGCATTCTCTTTTAGTTTTACAACTAAAGTATTCGATAGATAAAAAGTATTTCCATCTTGCAGAATTTTTTCTTGTGCATTAACTACTGCGGCAAGAAAAAGAACAAAGAATACGATTCTTTTCATCGATGCCCTCGCAAATAATTTTTCCATAGTAAGTTTATTAAGAAGGCGGATGATTAACAACGTTTTTGTTGTTCGGCTTGACAAAAATTTATTTTGTTTCTTTGCGTTTGTAGAGACGCACCGAGTACGTCTCAGAAGAAAAAAACATTTACACGGGATACGCGTTCGACGCGCTCTACAAATAAAAAAGGCAGTCCTTGTGAGACTGCCTTGCTAATCTATGGCTGAGCTTGATGTGAAAGCATCACCCTCTGAATTTTGTTACTTCATCAATATCATCTTCTTGCTGATGTTTACTTTTTCGCCGCTTAATTTGTAGATGTACATTCCGCTTGCAATATTGATTGCATTGAATTTCACGTTGTGCATTCCGGCATTCAATTCTTCGTTCAGCAATGTTACCACTTCCTGACCAAGTATGTTATATATTTTTATTGTATATCTGCCGGCTTCAGGAACTGCAAACCGGATTGTTGTACTCGGATTGAACGGGTTCGGATAATTCTGGTTCAATGCGAACTCGGTCGGAACTTCACTTTCGGAACCAACATCTGTTACACTATTAACGCGCGCAAGGAATATCTTTCCTTCTTTTGTTCCAACAAATACATCATCCGAACTTGAGCTTACGAGCAACGAGCTTACTCCGAAGCCGCCCATGCCGAGCGAAGACCATGTATTTCCGTTATCTGTTGAAACAAATACACCGCTTGTCCAAGAAGCAACATATACTTTTCCGGTTCCGTCAACTGCGATGGAGTAGATGAAAGGAGCTGTTAAGTTTTCAACTTTCGACCAACTCGATCCGTTATTCAACGAACGGTAGAGACCGTCGCCGTAAGTTCCGGCAAAGATTGCATTGCTGTTGGCACCGAGAGCCCAAACAAAGTTGTAACCAACATTTACGTTAACCCATGTTGTACCGTTCAGTTTGAATACTCCGCCGCCGAAGCTTGCCGCAAATACTTCGCCGCTTGCACTTATTGTTAATGACTGAATAGCAAGTAAGCCTTCGAATCCGTCGTTGAGTTCATTCCATGTTGCGCCGTTATCTGTTGAAGTGAAAACGCCTTCTCCCCATGTACCGGCATAAATAACTCCGCTGCTGATTGCAAGAGCGTGAACATCTTTTCCGTTAAGCGAAGTAAGAATCCATGTGCTTCCGTCAAATTTGAATACGCCTTGTTCTGTTGCCGCGAAAATGTAACCGCCGCTGATCTGTAACGACCAGATGAACGATACATTCATGCCGCTGTTGATTACTGTCCAGTTCTGTCCGCCGTCTGTAGATTTGTAGATTTTTCCGCCCCATGTACCGGCATAAATATTTCCGCTGCCGTCATAAGCCATTGTGTAAACAATTTCGCCCGAAGCAAAACCGTTAACATACTGCCAGTTATTTTCGTTACCGTTTCCATTATTCTGATTATTGTTACCGCTGTTATTGTTGGTTATTGTAATTATGGCATTGTCACTGTTGTTGCTTGAATCAGGATCCGGTGTTAACGAACTTGTAATTGTTGCTATGTTGTTAATCTCTCCTTCAAACGGAATATTTCCGATAAAGAGAGCAAGATTCATTTGACCCATTCCGGTTAAAGATTTGCAGATCATCTGACCGTTGATTACACCGCTCACAAAATCTACATCTGCAAACGGAGCGAGCAATGATCCTCTTATATCAATTCCTTGAATAGTTAATGTTGCTGCTTGATAGAAATTATATAATACGTTTGTAATGCTTGTACCGGTAACAGTCAATCCGCCGGTCCAACTAACGTTTGTACCATCGATGTTAACAAGAACTACTGCACCGTTCGGAACATCGATTGCAACATTGTTTGCAGAAGATAAATCCGAGCCGCTGACCGCGAATACGTTTAAGAACGGATCGGTACCGGTTAATGTTAATCCGCCCCACTGCATTGTTGTTGTTCCGTTAACAGAGTGAGTAGATAACGTTGTCGAAAGATTTTCCAAATATGTTTTTGCAGATGCAAAATTAATCGGGTTATCCTGACGCAATGTTCCGCCGGTTATACTTACCGAAGGCTGCGGCAAGTTTGTTGTGTTTCCGTAAACAACATTTCCGTTATAAACCGCACCGCTTATGAATGTAAGATCGTGACCAACAATTAATACATCACCGCTGTTAGCCGGCAACTGATCGCCGATGCTGTAGTTTGCAAAGTATGCATCGTGTCCAACCGCTACTTTACCTTGTGTATCGGATGACGGCTGGTTAGCATCGTTAAGTACAAACAAGTTGTAGTCTGCTGCCGGACCAAGATTGAATGTTGAATTGTTAACCTGACTGCAGTCAACTGTAGCACTGATTGTTAATGTTGCGGAAGCACCGCTGTTAAGGTCGCCGATTGTCCATATTCCGGTGTTTGCATCATACGTGCCTTGCGAAGGAGTGCTTGTGCTGTAAATTAATCCGGAAGGCAATAAATCACTTACTACAATTCCTTTTGATTTTGCCGGACCGTTGTTTGTTACTTTAATTGTATATGTAATTTGGTCGCCGCATTCAGGTGTTGAATCGTCAACTAATTTTTCAATCATCAAATCTGCTTTTTCATCGCAGATTATATTTACAGCTGCACTGCTTTCATCAATAACTGCGGCATAACTAATAGATGTACCGGAACAAGTTAAGAATCCGTTATCAACCGTACCGTTATCGAAGTTCTCATTTATTGCAGTAGCTGTTTCAGTAAATTGGCTGTAAGTATAAGTTGTAGAACCGCCGCCGAGAGCTGCGTTTGCAAGTGCAAGGAACTGATTAACACTCATGCCCGCAAATGTTCCGCTTGCAATAATAAGATCACCGAGATTTGTTGCGTTTGTTCCGACATATCCGGCTTCGTCGAATTCAACATTGAGCATTAATGTTACAACATGACCGGCGAAAGTATTGTTTAATGAATTTCCCGGATCGGTGTAGTTTTGTGTTAGTGCAGAAGGTGTTCCGCCCGAAGGCAAGAAATCTTCTACTGCTTGTGCGCTTGTGAGTGTTAAAGTTTTATTTCCGCCGGCTATTAATCCAGCCGGAAATACTATTGAGAAATATTGATCGCGAATTTGTCCCGGTGTGCTGTTGGATGAACTTCCCCAACCGCCGGGGGTGTAAGTTGTAAATCCGTTTGTATCACAATTCTGCGATGAACCCTCAACCGGATGTCCTTCGGCAATTGCTGTGTTGATTAATAATCCGCAGTCGTTTTCTGTTGCTGTGTAATCCATTGAGAATGAATAAGTCTCGCCGGGATTAAGAACATCGATATGTTTTATTTTATGATCGCCGTTCGGATTCAGCATTGCATCAAAAACATCAACGCCGCCGTGTAATTGTAAGTCGCCGCAGTTTTCAATTGTGAATGTGTATGTAATTACATCGCCTGGAACTGCATCTTGTTTGTTTGCGGTTTTGATTATGCTTACACAAGTTTTGAAGAAACCGAAATCTATTGTGAGATCATCATTACAGTTCAGAGTAACCGATACTTTTTCACCGCTGTTTGCATCGCTGTCTATTGTATCATCGGAGCCTTGATTTTTCTTTGTTGAATACCACTTCATTTGATTTGTACTGTAAAGTGTTCCGCCGCTCTGGAAATTTGAATTGGATAGTCTTACTTCGTAAGTGCCGTTTGAAAGATTTGCAAATTCATATTTGCCGCTTGCATCTGTTGTTGTAGTTGAAATTACGTTACCGTTCAAGAGTAGTTCAACAATAACGCCGGGTATTCCGGGTTCGCCTGAATCTTGAATACCGTCAACATCTTTATCATGCCATACAAAATTGCCGATTTTGCTTTTGCATTCCTCTTTATATAAACCGGCGTCCCATGTTAAATCATTTTCGCCGCTTGTTAATGTTGTGCAGATTGTTTTGCCGGTTGTTTCGTCTGCATCGGAATCTTTTGCGTCATCGCTTCCGGCATCCTTTGTTGTGAATACATATGTAGCCGGTTTTACAAATTCTACATAATAATCGCCGGGTGTTAAGTTCGAGAATAAATAATTGCCGTTCGCATCTGTTGTTGTGCTTGCTATAAAGTTATTGTTGCAGTCATATAATTTTACTGTAACGTTGGCAATTCCGTTTTCACCTGAATCTTGTATTCCGTCTTTATTAGTGTCTTCCCAAACTTTATCGCCGAGCGATGCTTTCGGTTCGTTGCAAATTAAGAAACCGTTATCAACTGTTCCGTTATCAAAATTTTCGTTGATTGCAGTTGCGGCATCTGTAATATCGCTGTAAGAATAGGATGTTGAACCGCCGCCCAGTGCTGTATTCGCAATTGCAAGAAATTGATCAATTGTTAAACCGGCGAATGTGCCGCTTGCAAAAACAAGATCAGCGAGGTTTGTTGAGTTCGTACCGAGATAACCGGCTCTATCGAATTCTACGTTGAGTGTTAATGTAACAACATGTCCGGCAAGTGTGTTGTTTAGTGAGTTGCCCGGATCAGTATAATTTTGTGTTAATGCAGAAGGCGTTCCGCCCGAAGGTAAGAAATCTTTTACCGCAGAAGCACTTGTTAATTCTAAAGTGTAATTGCCGCCTACCGTTAAACCGGAAGGAAATACTGTCGAAAAATATAAATCGCGGATTTTGCCCGGCGTGCTGTTTGATGAACTTCCCCATCCGCCCGGAGTAAATGTTGTGTATCCGTGAAGATCACATCCGGTAGAATTATACCATTCAACTGTTGCAGTAATTTCTTTTTCATCGAATGACGGTGTTGCTAAAACTAATTTCTGTTTATCGTTCGGGCTGCTTTTATGAACATATCTTGTTCCTTGAGGAATTTCTACATCTGCTCTAACTTTAATTGTTGCTGTGCCCGTACCGTTATATGATAAAGTGAAAGGACCAACGTGACCGTTTGCATCTGTAGTGCCGCTGTTTGTATTCAAAGAACCGAGTGTTGCAGAAATTTGAACTGCGATTCCCGAAGCCGGATTGCCGTTAATATCAAATGCGTAAACATCAAATACCGCCGGAGTGTTTTGTAATAATGCTTGAGTTGACGGAAGTATAATTAATGTTTGGAGTGCTGCAGAGTTGTTATGATTTGCATTTGCATCGGCAATAATTGCGAGCGCTCTATTTTTTACGTTAGTGTTGTTTGTAATTGTATTTGCATCAACGCCGTCGCTGAAATGCCAGATAGAAATTTGAACTGCTGCCGCTTCTTCATTATTATCGGAAAGTTTTCCCGAATAACTTGTCTTGTACGGAAAATAGTTGTTCAAGATATAAGTTATTTCGGAAGGCGTATTTCCTTCATCCCAATAATCTTGATTGTACACCAAACTGTGTTGAAGATCGATGCAATAAAATTTTTCCGAATGTGAATTAAGCGTGCCGTTAAAAACTCCGGCAAAATTTTGAGCTGTACTATTCGTATAAGGATTTGTGTATTTAATTGTCTTTCCCTCAGCCGTTGCTGTTATTTTAGCATAGCTGGTATAATCTGTTACGCTTTTTGCTCCCCCTTTAATCTGAGAAAAAGCATTACTTGAATAACCAAATAAGAGTGTAAGTATAAAAAGTACTCTTAAAATAGGTTTCGGCTGTAAATACATTTATGTTTCCTCCGTTGTGATTTTTCTTCTTTTAGTGGAATAATAAAGTCAATCGAAATGCCAGCACAAGTCTGCGTTTTCGCCCCGTTTTCGATGTTTCTGCTGATCAAAAAATACCCTTGTTGTATCAAAATGAAATTTTGATTCAATACAGATACTATAGATTATCGTTTGAATCGCACAATTTTTAACTGATTTGAAATGATTTTCTCCCGGCTAATCTCTGTGGACAGGCAATCCGTTTATCAAAAAAATATTATTTGCCATATCGGTTAACTGATTGAGCGGTGGTTCTAAATTTTTCTCATTGCGAGACGATATCTATAACTACAATTTATCCGGTTTGCGATTGCGAGAAGTGAGACGCAAAAGAAGAGATGTAAAATGTTAGATGTGAAAATAACTTTACCGACAAATCATTTTCGGCATATAACTTTGTGTGCGATGAGATTGCTTCAAAAAAAATTTTTTTGTGCGCAACTTAGTTACTGCATTCCAAGTCTAAACCATTGTTCCGATTTCACTAATTGTAAAACAACGGGGGATATATGGTAAACTTTTTAAGATTATTTTTTTTATTTCTGCCGGTGCTTGTGTGTTATTCTGCCGGAAGAACAACCAACGAAAAAGTTGTGCCGGCATATAAATTAAGCAGCAGTATAAATCTTGATGGAAAACTTACGGAAACTGTTTGGCAGTCAACACCAATCAAAGAATTTACACAACGCGATCCAAACGAAGGAAATCCGGCAACCGAACAAACGGAAGTCTGGATTGCTTACGATAACGCCAACATATACGTAGCCGCGCGTCTTCACGATTCCAAACCCGATTCAATCGATGCAAGCTTAACAAGGCGCGATAATTTTATCGGCTCCGATTGGTTTGCCGTTTACGTAGATCCGTACAATGATAAAAAATCCGGTTACCTTTTCGCAGTTAATGCCGGCGGTTCTATTGTTGATGGTATTCTTTTTAACGACAGTTGGGATGACAGTTCGTGGGACGGGGTCTGGTTTGTAAAAACAAGTGTCGATGAATCCGGATGGAGTGTCGAAATACAAATTCCATTTTCACAATTACGATTCAACGAAGCCGAACAAATGAAATGGGGTATCAATTTTCAAAGACAAATTAAAAGAAACAACGAACGTTCCTACTTTGTGATGGTTCCGAAAAAAGAAAGCGGGTTCGTTTCGCGTTTCGCTACACTTGAAGGACTTGACGGGGTTAAACCAAAACAAAGATTTGAAGCGCGTCCGTACTTTGTTCAAAAAGCTCAGTACTTAGTTCATGAAAAAGGCGACCCGTTCTATAAAGGAAATCAATACAAAACTTCTATCGGCGCAGATTTTAAAATCGGGATCGGTAGTAATTTAAATATCGACGCAACGATCAATCCCGATTTTGGTCAAGTTGAAGTTGACCCGGCTGTGTTAAATCTTTCTGCGTTTGAATCTTATTTTGAAGAGAAGAGACCTTTCTTCATTGAAGGATTCAATCTATTCTGGTTTGGAATCGGCGGAGTTAATAATAACTGGGGATTTAATTTCGGCTGGCCCGAATTATTTTACTCGAGAAGAATCGGTCGTTCGCCGCACGGCTCTACTTCGGATGCAGAATACTCGGATTACCCCGGCGAAACAAGAATAATCGGCGCCGCAAAACTAACCGGCAAATTAAATGAATCTGTTTCCGTTGCCGCATTAAGCGCCGTTACCGAAAGAACGTACGCTACCCTTTGGAACAGCGGTGTTAAAGCCGAAGAAGAAGTTGAACCGTTAACTCATTACGGTGTTTTGAGAGGGAGAAAAGAATTTAACGGCGGCGATCAAGCACTCGGATTTATGTTCACTACAGTTAATAGAGATTTGAATAACTCCTCTCTCAAAGAAAGACTTGCACAGAATGCGTTCACATATGGAATTGACGGATGGACTGCTCTCGATGAAAATAAGGAATATGTTTTAGCCGGTGCTTTTGTCGGTTCCTACTCGCTCGGAACAAAAGAATACATTCAGCGTCTGCAAAAAAATTCTTTGCGATATTTCCAAAGACCGGACGCAACTTATGCAACGTACGATTCGAACAGAACTTCTCTTTCGGGATATTACGGACGAGTTATGATCAACAAACAACAAGGCAATTTTTATATTAATACTGCTCTCGGTTTTGCTTCGCCGGGATTTGATCACAACGATATAGGTTTCCAATTTGCCTCAGATAGAATTAACGGGCATATGGTTTTGGGCTACCGCTGGTTTGAACCGGAAGGAATTTTTAGATCGAAACATGTTTACATGTCTCACGCAAGAACTTACGACTTCGAAGGAAATTTAACGAGCAATTTTTTATGGTTTAGAACGGGCGGAACATTTACAAATTATTACAACATCACACTCGGCGGCAATTATCAATTTGAAGCTATGAACCGGTCTTTAACGCGCGGCGGTCCGCTCGTTCTTCAGCCTTCCGAATGGAATGCATGGATTTTTGCAAGCAGTGACGGCAGAGAAAAAATAATAGTTGAGACTAACGCTACGTATGCGAAAGATAAAATCGGTGGAGTTTATTTTGATAGTTATCTCGGAATAGATTGGCGTCCGAATACGCAAATTACATTCAGCATCGGTCCGGCATATTCTACAAACGAAGAGTACAGACAGTGGGTGGATAACTTCGAAGATGATGCGGCTCTGAGTACGTACAAAACAAGATACGTCTTCGCTAAAATTAAACAGCATACTCTCTCTGCAAATATTAGATTGAATTGGACTTTCACTCCAACGCTGAGTTTGCAGTTATTCATGCAGCCTTTCTTTGCTGTTGGTGATTACGATGATTATAAAGAACTTGCAAAACCGCGCACTACCGATTTCAATTATTACGGAAAGAACGGTTCAACAGTTACTTACGACAAAGAAAACGATGAGTACACTGTTGATCCGGATGGAGACGGGAACGCGCAGTCATTCACTTTTTCAAACCCGGATTTCAATTACAAATCATTGAGAGGAACTGCAGTGCTAAGGTGGGAAGCACTGCCCGGTTCGATATTCTATCTTGTGTGGTCACACAATCAAACCAATTTTGACGATGCCGGTAATTTCAACTTCGGAAGAGATTTCAAAAACTTATGGAATTCCGAGGGTGATGATATTTTTCTGGCTAAGTTTTCTTACTGGCTCGATATTTAAAAATTTTACTTCCAGAAAATGAAGCAAACGAGGACTAAAGTCCTGAACGATTGAATTGACTAATTTGCCACTATCTGAAGATAGTGGCAATTGGTTCCGGGAAATTGCCACGAGATTTTCCGTGTAAACGGAATCCCGCAAAGCGGTGATATCTCGTGGCATGATCAAAAAGAATAAAAAGGCTTTAGCCGCAATTTGCATAACTTCAGTTATTCAACAGAATCTTACTTTTTATAAAACTACTTTTTCATTTATACATGAATCAACTTTCCGTTTTGCCGAACCGATAAATGTGATTTTTCCGCGCTTTCATAATTTCCAATGTTAAATTGATTAACCAACTGCTGTAATTTTTCCGTCAATCTATTTAAATCTTCCGCTGCTCGTGCAATCTGCTGCGTGCCGGATGCCGACTGCTGTGTTACGGCAGAAATTGATTCGATGTTTTTGCTGATTTGTTCGGCAACGGATGATTGTTCCTCGCTTGCAGTAGCCACTTGCAAAGCAACATCAACTACTTGATCGGAACCTTTTATTATGTTTCTCAAAGCCGTGCCGGCTTGTTCGGCAAGCACTTTTCCTTTGCCTACTTCTTCGTTTCCTTTTTTCATCGAATCTACTGCGCCCGAAGTTTCATTCTGAATTTGTTTGATCATCTGCGCAATTTCTTTTGTTGCCTTCGTAGTTCTTTCTGCTAATTTTCTTACTTCATCGGCAACAACCGCAAAGCCTCTTCCTTGTTCGCCGGCTCGCGCCGCTTCTATTGCCGCGTTTAATGCAAGCAAGTTTGTTTGGTCGGCAATGTCATCAATCACCTGTACAATTTCGCCGATCTGATCACTGCTGCTGCCAAGCTTTTGAACTGTTTCTGCGGCGTGAGCAACTACATGTGCAATCCTATTCATTCCTTCGATAGTATCTTCAACAATTTTCCCGCCATCGCGTGCGGTGGCTCCGGCAGATTTTGCATTCTCCGCAGCGGTGCTTGCATTTTTTGTGGTTTGTAAAATTGTTGATGTCATCTGTTCAACACCGGCAGCTACTTCGGATGCTTGCGAACTTTGTTCTTGTGCGCCGGCTGCCATCTCTTCGGTACTCGATGAAATTTGAGTGCTAGCGCTTGCAGCGGCAGAAACTGCTTCGCTCACATTTGTAATCATGTTCCTGATATTTTTTACAACACTATTAAAGCCGTTAAATAATTTATCAACCACATCGTTTGTTTTCAGATCGTTCAGCTCGACCGTTAAATCTCCTTCGGAAAGTTTATCCATCTCTTTCAAAAGTTTGTGCGCGTTCTCATCCAGATATTTTTCCTGTTCTTTCGATTTTGTTAAATCAACGACAAATTCCATTGCGCCGATTACCTTTCCGTTTTTATCAATATTCGGTTTGGCAAGATATTGTATCGGTATTGTTGTGCCGTTTAAGCGCGCGGTTGTTTCTGCCGATTGCTGCGCTCTCATTTGCATCGCTTTGTGAGTTGCACAATTCTGTGTTTGGCAATGATCGGTATTAAATTGATTATAACATTTTTGTCCGATAAGAGCCTTTTGATCTTTGCCGACAAGATTACTTGCTGTTTTATTCATGTATGTAATGTTGAACTCCGTGTCAATCATCATTACCGGCGCCGGCATTCCGTCGAGGTCTTCAAACATCTGCGAAATTTTTGAAGACATTTTGTTGAACGAATCGGCAAGCGAGCCAAGCTCATCTCTGTTTTTTGAATCCACCGCAACATTCAACTCGCCGCCGGCAATTCTTTGCGCCGCTTGATTCAAAACATTTACCGGTTTTACTATGCTTCGTGTTATCATTAATGAACTAGCGATGACCAGCGATACAATTACAAGCCCGAGTATTGCGGCATTGGTTTTGGCAGAATTATTTGCGTCCTCCGCTTCAATTCCGGCTTTGCTTACAAGTTCGTTTTGGTATCCGATAAGACCGGTAATAACATCAAAATAATTTCGTTGTGTTGTTCTAACCTCGCCGAATAACATATTAACCGCTTCGTTCTTTTTATCTGCATCGGCAAGTTCTATTGCTGTGCTTATCGAACTATTGTATTCTTTTCTTGCCTTCTCTAAATTTTTTAACAGTTCTTTCCCTCTTTCGGATTTTACATTCTTTCGAAGTGAGTCTAAATTAGAGTTGTTTGCACGTCCCCCTTCTTCAATTCTTTCTTTCTCTTGTTTTTGTACAACAGCATCATCTGTAAGCAATAAATTTCTTATTGCCCGTGCATTTATGTTTACATTGTCAATAATATTATTCGCCCAAACCGTTTTGGGGAATTCAACATTAATTATTTCCTGGGTATGGTAGTTAACGGTTGACAGACTGTTTAACATAACAAAAGTCAACACAATCAATCCGGCAAGTGGAATCCCGAAACCGATTGTGAGTCTCAAACCGATTTTCAAGTTGTTTAATTTGTTTAACATTTTGCCCTCTCCTTTTTATATATGAATGTTCTTATTTGCCGAACCGAAGTTTGACGGTTACTTTTGTATAGCCTTCCGGCTTGCTGTCGATAATCAAATTGCCGTTGAATATTTCCGTTATCTTTTTCACAATGAACAGACCCATTCCGCTTCCGGTTTTGGTTTGAAATCCGTTTTCAAATTGTTCGAACAATGTAATTCTTTTCATCTGTGCAGAAGTAAGTCCAAATCCCTGATTGAGTACGCTGAATTCAAATTCTTTTGCGGTGTGCTTTAAAACTATTTTTACCGGGGTGCCGGTGTTCGAAAACTTGCACGCATTTTCCGCCAGTTCGGAAATTATTTTCGTTAAAAAATATTCCGGTATTTGCAGAGGTATGTTTCTTTGTAGTGATTCAATCTCAATATCTTTTTTTCTATACCATTTCTCGCCGGTCTCATAAATAATTTTCTTTATCAACTCATTCGGAAATTCTATTTGTTCTTTCCGCATCCGTTCGATATTGCTTTTGCCGTTCAATTCTATTTCAAGCGAAGAAAGAAGAATAAATTTTTCCACACGCTCGTGCAATCTCACCGCACTCTGTTTTATTTTTCCTACCAGCTCGCTTATTTCATTCTTAGAAATGTTTTCAATATCGCCGAGAATCAAATCGGAAAAACCGAGAATCGGAATCAGCGGTGTTCTCAATTCATGCGGAACGGCGAGAGCAAAACTTTCCCTGATTCTTTCGAACTCGTTTTGCCACTTCTTCTTTTTCTCAAGTCTGGTTTTTACCGAAGAGATTAATTCGTTAGCGCGGAAAGGTTTGATTAAATAATCATCGGCGCCGTAGGTCATTCCTTTTCTTACGTCGTTGTGAGACGCCTTTGCCGTTAAAAAAACAAAAGGAATTGAAGAAGAAAAATTTGTTTGCAGAATTTGAATAAACTGGTAGCCATCCATTTCAGGCATTTTTATATCGGAAATTACAAGATCGGGAGTAAATGCCTCTAAAATTTTCAGCGCTTCTTTTGCCGATGCGGCGGCTTTCACTTCGAAATTGTTATTCTCCAAAATTTCGGTAACATTGGCTCGCACGTCGCCATCGTCTTCAACGACTAAAATAATATCTCGCATAGAACCCTCACATTTCCTTTGTTATTATCGAATATTAATCAACGGAAGGTTATTGTTTTTCTACGAGCGCGGGAAACTGCAGATTAGCGCATGATATCGAAGTTAAACGGTGTGCCGGAAAAGTTTAAGCGGGTGTTTAATCTATAACGAAAAAATCTTTTTTAGTTTCTGTGAATATCGCTGGCTGAAATAGATGGTCTCTGAAAATCCTTTAAGGGTGGCGGTGAATGTTCCGTTAAACCACGGATTTATTTTTTCAATGTGATCTATGTTGATTATTGTACTGCGGTGCACTCTTAAAAAATTTTTATCGGGAAGCGAGGCTTCCCAGTTTTTTAATGATCTTTTTATAAATGATTTTTTGCCGTCTGTGAAATAAATGTTGGTGTAGTCGCCCTCGGCTTTTATTAAAACAATTCTATTTACCGGAAGCAGAAACGTTTCTTCTTTGTTTTTGAAAAACAATTTATCATCGAGAGAAATTTTTGGGCTGCTGTACTCTTCGTTTAATAAATCGGCGCCGGCTATCTTTATATTTCTAATATGATCGAGCCGCTTATTTACGAGATTCAACAAGTCCTCTGTTCTAACCGGTTTGATGATGTAATCATCGGCGCTTAATTCCATTGCTTCTCTCATATCTTTTATATCGGCTCTCGCGGTTAGAAAAATAAAAGGGATGGCAGAAGTAGCTCTATCGATGTTCAAAATTTTTTTTACTTCAAAACCATTAATACCCGGCATTATTATATCGCAAATTATCAGATCTGGTTTTTCTTCGGCAGCTAATTTGATGCCGGTCATTCCGTTATCGGCGGAAAGAACTTCAAAACCGCTTTCTTCGAATATCTCAACAATATTTCCCCGGATATCTTTTTCGTCTTCTATGATAAGCAGTTTCATAAGTCGGTTTTGCTCAATTTGGGAGAATATCTTGTCCGCTAAGTAAACTTTTAGTATTTGGTCGGCGCCCTCATCTAAATATATATTTTTTCATTTATAAAATAAACTTGCTGTGTGAATTAAGATACTGCAACATCTTTAAACTTCACAAAGAACTTTCGCGGTCAAACAAAACGATCAACAAAAAAATTATTTGTGAATGGGAAAGAAATGTTTGTGGTGTCGGGTAAACAAAAATGGACCGATTAAAAAATTTTCCACTTCCGCATGATCGTACCGGTAGAACTTTCGGGGGAACTCCATGATTTCTCTGTGCTGCCCGGTAAAATAAAAAAAATAAATTACGCTGGGTTCCGCAGAGAGATTGCTTTGCGGGATTCACCACAACAGAGGCTCACGGAGAAAAAATTTTAAAGTTATTTAAGAAACTCTATTGAGATAATTTTTTATTCCAGCCTCTTGTGGAATCTCTTTGCGCTCAAAAATAAAATGAGTACACCCATCGAAAAAAGAATTGTTGTTTCGAGCCATAGTTCTGAGAAGCCGATTCCTTTTAAGATTACTCCGCGAATTATTGTAACAAAATAACGGAGCGGAATTACGTAAGTAACATATTGAATAATATTCGGCATGTTCTCTATCGGGAATGCAAAACCGGAAAGATAAATCATCGGCATCATAACGCCGAACACGGTAACCATCATTGCCTGCTGCTGCGTTTTGGAAATTGTTGAGATAAAAAGTCCCAAGCCGAGTGTTGATAAAATGTAAATGAAAGAGGCAAATATGTAAAACGGAACACTTCCTCTAATTGGAATTCCAAACCAAAAAATCATTATCGAGTTTACGAGTGCCATTGTTGCAAAACCGAGTATAGCAAACGGAACAAGTTTCCCGATTATCATCTGCCACGGTTTAATCGGCGTTACAATAAGCTGTTCGAGTGTGCCGAGTTCTTTTTCTTTTACAATAGCAAGCGAAGTCAACAGTGTTGTGGTAAGCATTAAAATCAGCGCGGTAATACTAGGCACCATAAAATTTCTTGTGCGTAATTCGGGATTGTACCAAACTCTAACTTCGGGTGAAATTGTTCCGGTAGAAAATTTTATTCCTTTGCGGTGAGCATTTTCCAAAACTATCTTTTGTGCAAAACTTGAAGTTACACTTTGTGCATATCCGAAACCAATGGAACCTTTATTGCCGTCGGAGCCGTCAACGAGTGTTTGCACTTTGGTTGTTCTTCCGTTTGATAAATCTTTTTCGAAATCTTTTGGAATCACAAGCCCGATCAAAACTTTTCCGGCGGCGATGTCATTCGTCATTTCGTCATAATTATCAACATAATCGACTACGCTGAAGTAACCGGACTGCGTAAATTTCTCAACATAAATTCTGCTCGATGTTGATTTATCCTGATCAAACACGGAAAGATTGATATTGTAGATATCGAGATTGGCGGCATATCCGAGAATGATCGACTGAAGTATCGGTGCAATCAAAACAATGGCAAACATTTTCGGATCGCGCCCGAACTGGTGAAATTCTTTTTTGATAAAGTGTAGTATGGTTTTCATGATATTATAGTATAAAGTATAATGTATAGAGTATAAGTGCAAAATATTTATTGGTTGCGTTCTATTCCGTTCGAATAAGCGTTAATTAATCTTCCAACTTCTTCAGCATCTGTGAACAATGCTGAAGTGTCGGCATATTTTAAATCATGAGAAAGAATGAGTAAATATTTTGTTTCTTCGAGTGATGTTTCGGAGATATTCAAAAATCTTAGCTTGTCTGCAGAACTTCTTTTTTTGTAACCCTCGGCAATATTACTCGGAACCGAAACCGCCGCTCTTCTTATCTGTGAAGTAATGCCGTAAAGTTCTTCCTTTGGAAAAGATTTGGTAATCTGATATATTTTTAAAACTAGTTGATGAGCTTTTTGCCAGACTACTAATTCAGTAAATCTTGTTGTCTTTTCCATTTTTCCCTCTTAAATATTTTTTTGTGATTCTTTTACTACTTACTTCTGACTTCTTATTTCTTATTATACTTTATACTCTATACCTTATACTGTACACATCATCCTTTCTTCCCCGCGTATCTTTTAGCTGCAATCGCAAGTACAACCGTTGAAAACAGCAGCAGATACAAAAGCTGGTCCCAAAAGACTGCGACACCTTCGCCTTTCAACAAAATTGCGCGCAGACAAACAATAAAAAATTTTGAGGGCGTTACATTTGTAATAATTTGTACCGGCAAAGGCATACTGTCTATCGGAAAAATAAATCCCGATAACAACAGAGAGGGAATCATAGAAATAAGAGTTCCGATTTGAAATGCTACTTGCTGTGAATCGGAAATGGTAGAGACCAGTAAACCCAAACAGAGCGATGCAAAAAGAAAAATTAATATGCTTACCGAAAGCCAGAAGAAACTTCCTTTGATAACTATTCCAAATAAAACATAACCGGCAAAAAGAATTAGCGCAGCATTTATGAGCGCAATAATTATGTACGGAATTGTTTTGCCGATCATCAATTCAAAAGTTGAAAGAGGCGAAACATTAATCTGTTCGATTGTGCCTCTCTCTTTTTCGCGCACTATTGATAACGCAATCGTAATTACCGCAACAACAATTAAAATCATTCCGATCAACCCGGGCAGAAGAAACATTGTGGAATTTAATTCCGGATTAAACCAGAAGCGCGGCTCCAATTGCACGGGCGTTGAAACTTTCATTCCGTTCCGCGCGAGAAATTCGCTTTGCAGTTTTGCTGAGAAATTCATCGTGGCAATGTTCACATAATTCATTATCACCGTTGCCGTGTTGCCGTCAACGCCGTCGATTAAGTATTGGATTTTTGCTTCGCGGTTTGAATTTACTTCTCTCGAAAAATTTTTCGGAATTACAATTACGCACTGCGCAAGTTTTTCATCGAGATATTTTTTTATTTGATGATCGGAATCGAGATAATCAACGAGATCAAAGTAATCGCTACTTGTTAACGATTTGATAAAACTTCTGCCGGCAGAAGATTTGTCGTGATCATAAACCGCTATTTTAATATGATGAACGTCGAAGTTGATTGCGTAGCCGAACATAACAAGCAGAAAAACCGGAAAGAGAAAAATAACTGCAAGCATTCTCGCATCGCGAGAGAGCTGCTTCATTTCTTTTTTTGCGATCGCTTTAATTCTTGTCAAACTTTCTTTTGCATGAACTTTTTTCAACATCACTTTGCCTTCTCTTCCAAAAGATGAATAAACACGTCTTCGAGCGTTGGAATTATTTTACCGATCCGTTTGATTGATATCATGTTGCTGCTGAACAGCGCGGTAATTTGTTCAATATTTTGGAAATTGTTGTTGACGATCAAGTGAAGATTATTTCCGAAGATTGAAGTCTCGCCGGTAAAATTTTGCTTTTCGAGTAATTCCATTGCATCAACTGTTTTGTCGCATTCTATTTCGAAGATCGGATTTTTGATGTAATTGGTTTTCAACTGTTTCGAATTTCCCTCTGCAATCAGTTTGCCGGCATTAATTAAAATTATGTTGCCGCAATATTCGGCTTCTTCCAAATAGTGCGTTGTTACAAGCACTGTAATTCCTTCTGCGGAAAGATCATTTATCAATTCCCAAAAATTTCTACGCGAGATCGGATCGACTCCGCTTGTCGGCTCGTCAAGGAAAACAATTTGCGGTTTGTGAATTACTGCCGTGCCGAGTGCGAGCCGCTGTTTAATTCCGCCGGGCAAAGAGCCGGTGATAAGCTTTTCTTTTCCTTCGAGAAATGCCGTCTTTAAAACCCACTTCTTCCGTTCGTTTAAAATTTTTCCTTCCAAGCCGTACACGCCGCCAAAGAATTCGATGTTCTCTTCAACGGTCAAATCATTGTAAAGAGAAAATCTTTGCGACATGTAACCGATATTCTGTTTTACTTTATCGGGCTCTGTAACAACGCTGAACCCGCCGACAAGTGCATCGCCGTTAGTAGGCTCAAGCAAGCCGCAGAGCATTCTGATTGTTGTAGATTTGCCGGCACCGTTCGCACCGAGAAATCCGAACACTTCGCCTTTCTTCACACTGAACGAAACATTATCGACTGCAGTGAATTTGCCGAAATGTTTTGAGAGATTATTTACTTCGATACTTTTCATAACCGTTAGCACCCGTGAAGTCAGAATTCAGAATTGCTTTTAGATATGCGTCTAAAAGTTTGCTGACTTCTATCAGTTTAATAAATTTTTCTGCCCGTCGATTTTTCCAGCCGCACTTTTGCAAGTTGAAAATCAACAAGCGCATTACTCAATTTTGTCTTTGCATCGAGGAGAGAAACTTCGGCATCGATTAAATCCGTGCTCGTTGCCATTTGCTGATTATACTTCTCGCTTGTAATTCTATAATTCTCTTCTGTTTGTTCAACAGATTTTTTGTTCACTTCAACTTTATCAAACTCGCCGATAAGTTTTAAATACGCTTGATAAACTTCCAGTTCGATGTTCTCTTTTATTTGTTCGTAAGCTGTTTGTGTCTGCACAAGCTGCTGTTCGGCTTGCGTTGTTTGCGAAGATGTGTAACCCCAATTCCACAAATCCCAATTGAGCGAAACTCCAACATCCCACGTATCTTTGAACTCATCTTTTAAAGGTGTAATTCTTTGGTTCGGTCTGCTGTAATAAAAATTTCCGAACAAATAAACGGAAGGAAACCAAGTGCTGTTTGCTGCGTTAACCGTTTCTTCGCCGGCGTTAATCCTAAACTGTGCGGCTTTAAGTTCTTCGCGTGCGTTTAATGCTTCGCCGATTAGTTCGTCATATTTGAAGTCGATTCCTTCAACAGAAATTTCTGCGGCAGAGATTTCGGTTTGCTCTGTAAGATTAAATCCCAAAATTTTATTGAATGCCGCTTGTGAAATTTTAAAATTGTTCTCCGATTCAATTTTTGCCAGCTTAACATTTGCAAACTGAACTTCGAGCTTCAGATAATCATTCTTTGTAACAAGTTCGTTATCGAGAAATTTCTTTGTATCGGCAAGGTGACTTTCAAGCTGTCTCAAATTCTCTTCAACGAGTGTCAAAACTTTTTGTGATTTGTAAATATTCCAGAATGACGAGTGAATTGCGAGCGCCGTTTCGTTCGCATCTTTGTTGTAATCGTTCAACGAAGCTTCATAATAAAATTCCGCTGCGCTTTTTAAGGACGATAATCTAAACCCCGTGAAGAGCGGTTGTTGAAGAGAAAGTTTGACACCGTAATTATTCAAAATAGCATCTTGAATTTTTACCGGCGTTGGAGAACTTGGAAGTTTTACTTCAAACGGCGGAACACTGCTCAATCTTGTGTAGCTTGCACCGAGATTAAGTTTGGGCAGCATCTGCGATGTTGTTTCGGTTACCTTTGCTTCCGCTCCGATTCTTTTTGCTCTCGAAATTTTCAGAGCTTTGCTGTTCTCTAGTCCAAGTCTCAAACTTTCTTCGAGCGTCAATATTTTTGTTTGTGCAAAACTTGCTGCGGTAAAAATTATTATTACAAAAAATATTTTCTTCATGATAAAACCTTCTTATAAATTCCGACTTCTGATTCCTGTCTTCTCCGAAGGAGTACTTCGGATTGACTTCTGCTTTTCAGCTACTTAATTAAATGAATAAACACGTTTTCGAGCGATGGTGTAATAACCCGTTTATCAAAAATTTCAACGCCTTTCTGCATTAATACTTTTTCAATCGATGGAAAATTTTCTTCGTAACTGTTCAAAACAATATTTATTCTATCGCCGAACATCTGCGATTCAAACTCTGTATTATCTTTTATTAATTGATATGCCTTGCGGATCGGTGCGCACACAAGTTCAACGACTTCTTTGTTCAACGCCTCTTTAATTTTTTGCGGTGAATCAAGCGCAATTATTTCGCCATTGTTCATCATCGCTACACGGTTGCATCGTTCGGCTTCGTCGAGATACGGCGTCGACATAAAAATCGTAATTCCCTCTTTGAGCAGTCCGGCAAGAATTTTCCAAAAGTCGCGCCGCGATACCGGATCGACACCGGTTGTTGGTTCATCAAGAAAAATTATTTTCGGTTTATGAATTAAACTGCACGCAAGTGCAAGTTTCTGTTTCATTCCGCCGGAAAGTTTATCGGCAAGTCTATCGCGGAATGATTTTAAGCGCGTGAACTCGAGCAGTTCGTCTCTGCGCTCGTGATAATTTTTTACATTATGTATGTCGGCAAAAAATTCTATGTTTTCGTCAACTGTTAAATCTCCGTAAAGGCTGAACCTCTGCGATAAATAACCAATATTATTTTGAATCTCTTTTGTGTTCTGTTCGATATTTTTTCCGAGTACGTTTACTTCGCCTTCGTCAATTTTCAGAAGTCCGCACAAAATTCTAATTGTAGTTGTTTTGCCGGCGCCATCCGGACCAACGAGTCCAAACATTTCACCTTCATTCACAGAAAGAGAAATTCCGTTTACGGCTTTAACGTTACCGTAAGATTTGTGAAGATTATTTATTTCGATTATTTGTTTCGTGTTGCGAGTTTCAGTTTTCATGTTCCGGCTGCCAAACCTTCAAAACGTTCAACTTTCATGTTACCTTCCTTTTTACTTTGTAACTTTAAAACCTTCCAGCCTTCAACCGGAAATCTTTATTACCGCATCTGCCGGCATTCCCGGTTTCAATTCAAATTTCGGATTGCTGATTTTTATCTTCACTTCAAATACAAGTTTGGTTCTTTCATCTTTGGTTTGAATATTCTTCGGAGTAAACTCTGCTTCGGGAGAAATGAAAATAACTTCGCCTTCAAAAATTTTTTCCTCGAATGAATCAACTGTTACTTCCGCTTTCTGTCCGAGTTTCACTTTGCCAAGATCTGTTTCCGCAACATAGATGGAGAGTTCAACATTTGATAAGTCGGAAACTTTAACAAGCGAAGACATCATGGAAACTGTTTCGCCTTCTTCTACAAATTTTTTAACTACGTATCCGTTGATAGGGGAAGTTACACTGCAATCGCGTAAACTTTTTTCGATTAACCCGATTGCGGCTTCGGCTTTTTCATAATTTGCTTTCGCTTGTGCGATTTCCTCCGGGCGTGCTATGTTTTTAATCTTTGCAAAATTTTCTTTTGCAGAATTAAGCTGTGCTTGTGCAATATCGAAATGGGCAATTACATCTTCATATTGTTTTTTAGTTATTGCCTGCTGTTCGAAAAGATTGCTCATTCTTTCTTTATCGGCTTGTGCGAGATTAAAATTTGCTTCTGCTTGTTTTAATCCTTCTGCGGCTTGCGCAACATCTTCTCTGCGCGCACCTTTCACGATAAGATCGTATTGTGCTTTCGCAATATCGCTTGCTGCTTGCGCTTGCTTTAACTGCAGTTCGAGCGATTCTTTATCTATTGTTAATAGAGTATCGCCCGAATTTATTTTAGACCCTTCATCTTTAAAAATTCTCTGCACTCTGCCGGCGGTTTGTGCACTGATTACTACTTCGGTTGCTTCAATTGTTCCCGATTCTTCGATAATATTTTTGTCGTTTCCGCCGCAAGCGAAAAGAATCAATAACAAAGAAGTTGATAAAAAACTTTTCATCGTTTTCATTTTTTATTCCCGTGCTTTTTTGCTTATTAACTTGTTGTATGCTTCCCGCCCTTTATCCGTAAACATTCCGTTGAGTAATATTTTGAATGTGTGTTCAACTGCTTCGGAAGCCGAGAAGCTGTTGTTCATGATGAACTCGGGATTGATAATCGAGCGCACCGTATTCATAAAAATGGTAATCATGATTACCGGCGGTGCGTCAATAATATATCCTTCCTCGATTCCCTGAATAAATATCTTTGAAATATTTTTTGATATCATCTGTGCGCGGAATTCTTCAATATCTTTCCAAATAGAGGGCTGATGAATACGGACATCATTCAACCACCTGTCGGACATTTTCATTGCAACTTTTTTCAAAACCGTAGTTACTGCAACAATTTTTTCTATCGCATGTAATTTGCCTTCAACAATCGGTTCTATTTCGTTTTTCACGCGCTGGGTAAAAGTTTTAAACACCAACTTTAACAGCATCTCTTTTGATGGGAAATACTTGTAAATGGTTTTCTTGCTCGTGTGCAGTTCGGCTGCAATGTCATCCATTGTTGTTTTGTGAAAGCCTTCACTCAAAAATCTTTCTTCTGCAAACCCAAGAATTTTATTTTTCTCTTCCATGATAATCGGAAACTATTTTAGTTTTTTCGGTTTCCAACTTAAGGAGATATTTTTATAATGTCAAATTCTGTTTGAATAAAGGAATCTCCCAAATGCTTGTTTCGGGGGGGTTGTTTACTTCGTCCCCACAAACCGAACTACTATCGCTTCGCCTTCGTGACCTTTTCCTTCGTTCAACATTATTTTCTCTTTTGAAAGTTTATCGAAGGAAATACTTCCGAATAATTTCTTAACATCATCGAGCGTGTACATAAATGATGTGTCTTTTGGCCCGCCGGATGAATAATTGATTTGTTCTTTCTCGAAGCACTCAAAAATTATTTTGCCGGATGACTTCACCGAGTTGATAACCCGCTGAAATAATTTTGTTTTTATTTCTTCGTCTTGATGAATAAAGAAAATTCCGGCGGCATCGTAAAAATTTTCTTGCGGCACATAAGTTGAAAAATCTTCTGTCCGATAATTTATTTTTACGCCGAATTCTTCTGCTAATTTTTCCGCTTTCCTTTTAGCTTCTTCGCTGAAGTCCATTGCGTCAACCTGCCAGCCAAGCACCGCTGCAAACACAGCATTTCTTCCTTCCCCTTCGCCGATGAACAAAATTTTTCCCGGCTCAAGTTTCGGCAATTCCTCTTTCAAAAAACTATTCGGTGATTTTCCATATTTGTATCCTTCTTCCGAATAACGTTGATTCCAAAATTCTTTCATAATTTTTCCTTTCCCTTGGGTTAATGTTTTTCTATTTCTTGCACTTGCTCTGTTCTTTATACGCAATAAATTATTAAAAACTTCAGAAAATTCGATTACGAAGCCGGCAGTCGCAATTGCCGCGGCGAATTAGATTGCGTTACTAAAAACTTTTCGCAGTCTGAAGACCGTGGGGCTGCAATAGCTTAATTTATTTTTCAGACGTTTTTATTAATTAAAGTTTCCTTTCTAACTTATCTTTTTTCACTTATCGGTGAAACCAGCCGGATGATTGAGTCCACAAAAGGGACGCCGGCAAACACAATCCACGGAACTAATGAAAGGGTCAGCAAAAATGTCCTTTGATACAACGGCAGAAGAGACAACGCTTCTCCAAATAGATAAAGAAACAGAGTAATGGATGGGTAGATTACAACCCAAATTTTTAATGATGCGATTAACTTCGCTTTCGCCCTCATACAAATTACCTTTCTAAATATCGGTTTATTTGCTTGCAAAAATAATTCTCGCGGCAATCTGAAGGATAGGACAAAAATGCAATTTGATAGGACTTATTTAAAATTATTTCTGAACGCTTCCGGT
This sequence comes from Ignavibacteriales bacterium, assembly GCA_016177735.1. Classification (GTDB taxonomy): domain Bacteria; phylum Bacteroidota; class Ignavibacteria; order Ignavibacteriales; family Melioribacteraceae; genus DYJK01. The sequence goes on from JACOUS010000040.1 coordinate 36,161, forward strand.
GAATATCCGGTTTGCTTTTTGAAGAATCTTATAAAGTAAGAAACGTCTTCGTAACCCATATGATATGCTATTTGATTTACCTGATTAGATGTTGCAAGAAGATATCTTTTGGATTCCAGAATAATTTGTTCATTGATACGTTCTGAACACGTTTTACCAAGCGTTGCTTTCGTAATAGCATTAAGCTGATAAGTGGAAAGATTCAACATCGCAGCATATTGAGTAACTTGTTTCTGATCGGAAATGTGTGTCTCTAAAAGTTGTAAAAATTCTTCAAGCCTTTCTTGCATGTAAGGGTTAACATTATTTGAGAAGCTTCTGCTCTGCTGCCGTACAAGCTCGATAAAGAAAATACCCAGATTTGCTTTAATGACTTCCAAGTATCCATCTTGTTTGTCGGTGTACTCATTAAAAATATAAGTCAAGTTAGAAAGTAACTTTTGAAATCTATCGGCATCGGGTTGATAAAGATTTACTTTCGCTGCTTTGCGTAATAACTGATTTGATACTTTATCGCGCGGATAATAGAAGTCTATTCTGAATCGAATTAAATATCCTGTAGTTCCAACTTTTAGCATGAGCCGATGTACCTGGCCTGGACGCAAGAAAAAAATAGAATTGCCACAAACTTCGTACTGTGTAAAATCTATTTCATGATCGCCCGTTCCTTCTTTTAAAGCAAGAATAAAAAAATAATCGTGTCCGTGAAGTTCCTGAACCATGTCTTTTCCGTTCAGCAAATCCCGAAGGCTGCGAATGTTAAAGCTTCCGGAAAGACTTGGCTCTGTTGGCGTATTATTAATATACCTTATTGGAATTTTTTCCATTCTTGTTTTGCCGCCGCCTGCTTGTTCAAATAATATTAAATAAAGATTTGAGTTTTGCTGCAAACAAAAAAATTATTTCCCGATTATTCTTTTTCTGTGTTTTACGCCCCAGTTTCTCAACTCGATAATCACTTTGTCCAATGTTTGCCCGTAATCTGTTAGAGTATATTCAACTGTTACCGGTTTTGTATCAAACACGGCTCTCTTCACAAGCTGATTGACTTCCAAATCTTTCAGCTCCTTCGAAAGTGCTTTCGCGGTAATTCCCGAAATTTCTCTTTGCAATTCTTTGAAGCGCTTGCTTCCGTAAGAAAGTGCAATGATTATCGGCAGTTTCCATTTGCCGTTTAAAATATCAAGCGAATCTCTAACCGGAAGAAGCATCTTTATGCATTCGCCGGTCGATGACGGTTTTGCTATTTTTTTGTTTATCATGTTCTTTCCTTGGTTTCCTAAAGGAAACCGGTATACTTTGGTAAACCAGTTACTTTTTTATACCGGCTTTCATTATGTTACTAAACAAAAATAGTCATATAAGTTTAGTAATAAAAGAAAGGATAAAAAATGATTTTAGTAACCGGCGCAAACGGAAATCTCGGCAAAGCCGCGATTAATTTCCTGCTCAAAAAAATTGAGCCTTCAAAAATTGCTGCTTTGGTGAGAGACTCAAAAAAAGGAGAAGAGCTAAAAACTTTGGGTGTGGAAATTAGAGTTGGAGATTATTTTGATTACGATTCGCTCGTAAAAGCTTTTAAAGGGATAAATAAACTCCTGCTTATTTCTTCCGGCTCTTTGGAAGACCGCACAACACAGCACATAAATGCAATCAATGCGGCAAAAGAAGCCGGTGTTAAACACATTTTATACACAAGCGTGGTAACTCCATCCCATACCGCTTCTTTTTCTGCGGTTCTAAGCCACGTTGAAACAGAAAGTTATTTAAAGAAATCGGGAATCACTTACACAATTTTCCGAAACAGTCTTTACCTCGATCTTATTCCAATGTTAATCGGTGATGCTCTGCAAAGCGGAAAAATTTATTATCCGGCTGGAGATGGAAAAGTAAGTTTTACGGCAAGAACCGATATGGCTGAAGCACTTGCGAATGTTCTCGTTTCCGAAACTCTAGAAAATAAAATCTATGAGATAACCGGAAGCACCGCATATTCTTTTTATGATATTGCTAAGGCGCTGAGCGACGCAACTCAAAAACAAATAGAGTACATAGACGTTCCGCCCGAAGCAATGGAACAAGAATTATTAAAAAATAATGTTCCTTCAGGATATATCGAATTATTAACAAGCATGGCAAAAGCAATCAGGCAAAACGAGCTAAGTTATTTCGATTCTTCTCTCGAAAATCTTTTGGGTAGAAAACCGGTCGGCTTAAAAGAATTTCTTAAAATTGTTTTTCAACCGGCGGTATAATTATTAATCAGCAAAAAGAAAGTGATGTTTATATGAGTTACATAGTTTTAATAGGCAGAATAATTTTCTCTGTTATTTTTATAATGTCCGGGCTTAATCATTTATCCGGAAACGGAATTGAGCTGGCGGCACAAAGCGGCGTACCGCTTGCCTCGGTTGCTGTACCGTTATCCGGCTTAATTTCTCTGCTCGGTGGAATAGGTATTGCCATCGGATACAAAGCAAAAATAAGCGCGTGGTTAATTGTACTGTTTCTTTTACCGGTTACGATCACGATGCACAATTTCTGGTCTGTTGCCGATCAACACGCCGCATTAATTCAACAAATTATGTTCATGAAGAATTTTACGATAATCGGCGCGGCATTTTTAATTGCCTATTTTGGTTCGGGTCCGTTTAGTCTCGATGCAAAATTGAAAAACTAACCGGTAAAAATTAGAGAAGCTTCTGCTTCGTAATTTTTAGTTTGATTATATAACCGCTGTTTGATGAACCATTCTCCTTTTAGTATTTTTGCATGTGAAAAACGAGAGTTTAGATTGATCAACACAGAAAAAATAATAATTGTTGGCGATAGAGTACTTGTAAAACCGGAAGATGCGGCAAGCAAAACAAACAGCGGTTTATATCTTCCGCCCGGTGTTCAAGAAAAAGAAAAAGTTCAGGGCGGATATGTTGTTAAGGTTGGTCCGGGTTACCCGATTGGAACACCGACAGAAGACGACGAGCCGTGGAAAGAACATAAAGCTATAAAGTATATTCCGCTTCAAGCAAAAGAAGGCGATTACGCCGTATTCCTTCGCAAAGACGCTGTTGAAGTAGAAATAGAAAAACAAAAATTCATTATCGTTCCGCAAGCGGCAATTCTCATGCTTTACCGCGATGAAGATGTTGTGAACTAATCCCCTCTTCCCAACTCAAAATGTTTTGTATTCTCTTCGCCTTTTCTTGTTGAAAAAGCAACCCGCAAAAAAATGTTCGCAGAAGTTTTTTCTGCAGAGTCTGCTATTCTTAATTATATTACACGAAAATTTTGAGAGAGCGTATCAAACCAACTTTCTTGGCGCTATAAGAATTTGGCTGCCCTTTAGTCGTAAATAATTTTTGATATCTTTTTTCTTCGATAAATATTGAGACAAAAACAATGGAGGATATTTATGAAACTTCTTCAGGAATTTAAATCCTTTGCAATGAAAGGCAACGTTGCCGATATGGCGGTCGGTATCATTATCGGTGCGGCATTCGGAAAAATTGTTACCTCGCTGGTTAATGATATTTTGATGCCGCCCATGGGTTTGCTAATTGGCGGAATCGATTTCGGTAATTTGTCCGTTACTATTAAAGAAGCCGCAGAAAGTTCTCCCGCTGTTATTATTCGTTATGGTTTGTTCATAAATACTATTATCGATTTTATAATTGTCTCGTGGTCTATTTTTATCGTTATAAAAGGAATAAATACTTTGAAGAGAATTGAGGCTGGAAAGCCGGAGGCAGCAAAACCGGGCGAAGAGATTGTGCTGTTAACAGAAATAAGAGACTTGCTGAAGAAATAATTTCTTCTTACAAATATTAGTTATTGAAAAAAACAATCACAGATAATTTAATTATAGAAGAAAATTTTTATTGATAAACTCTCTCGTTCAATTTACTTTTGCAAAACTTTTTTACACAAGGAACATGTTACATGGAAACACACGCTTTATCAATACCCTTACTGAGTCTTGTACCTTTTACATTAATGTTACTTTCAATAGCAGTTTTCCCGTTGTTTTGGAATCATTTTTGGGAAAAAAATTCCAACAAATTAATTATTGCTGTTATACTCAGCATACCAATTGTTATTTATCTTGTTACCGGTGGTTTGTGGCATCGTCTCTACGAAACAATGGTGTTCGATTACATTCCGTTTATAATTTTGCTCGGCGCATTATTTACTATTACCGGCGGCATCTATCTTTCCGGTGATATAGAAGCCAAGCCAAAAATAAACACGCTGTTTATGGGAATCGGTGCAGTGCTTGCTTCGTTCATGGGAACAACCGGGGCGGCAATGTTATTGATTAGACCGGTTATTCAAACCAACAAAGAAAGAGAATTCAAAGTACACACAATTTTATTTTTTATCGGAATTATTGCCAACTGCGGCGGCTTACTAACTCCGCTCGGCGATCCGCCGTTATTCATGATGTATCTTCGCGGCGCTCCGTTCACCTGGTTTCTTAAATTGACTCCCGAATGGTTTTTTACAAACACGGTTCTTTTAATTCTCTATTTTATAATTGATTCCTATTACTATAAAAAAGAACCCTCTTCTTCTATCGTCCGCGATAAAGCAAATATTCGCCCGATTAGACTTGAAGGAAAGATGAATTTCTTTTGGTTGATCGGCGTAGTTCTTGCCGTTGCTTTCTTGAATCAGCAGTATCTCCCGTTTATTGAAAAGAGCGAGTACTACAAATTTATACGCGAAGGGGTAATCTTTGCGATGGCGGCTTTCTCTCTTTTGTTTACTCCGAAACTTACGCGGCAATCCAACAACTTCACGTGGGAACCGATTAAAGAAGTTGCTTATTTATTCTTCGGAATTTTTATAACAATGGTTCCATGCTTATTATATCTTGAGGTAAACGCAAAATCTCTCGGCATTGCTGTACCGCAGCAGTTTTATTACTACACGGGTGTACTGAGTAGTTTTTTGGATAATACTCCTACTGCAGTTACGTTTCATTCGCTCGCACTCGGCTTGGGTGAAACTGCGGGAAATTTTGTTGCCGGAATTCCGGAAGAATTATTAAAAGCTATTTCTGTCAGTGCGGTAATGTTTGGAAGCATGACGTATATCGGCAACGGACCAAACTTCATGGTTAAAGCTGTTGCAGAAGAAAACAACATTAAAATGCCAAGCTTCTTTGCTTACATGTACAAATTTTCTTTGATCATTCTTCTTCCAATCTTTATTATCATTCAGCTTTTGTTCATCTAAAAATTTTTGATGGAGAGACTACAAACCCAAATCTATTTTTGCGGATTTGTAGTCTCTCGTGATCAACGGCAGTGTCAGAGAAACAATAAATGCGGCTATTCCAAAAAAGTAAAAAATTTGTCCTATAAAAATATCTTGTTGGAGTAAACCTACCTCGCTCAACAAATAAGTCCAATCATGATAAACTTTTTTGCCGCCAATTAAAGGAAGCTGCTGTGCCCTTGCGTCCGATACATAGATAGAAATATTCAAAATATTTTGCCCGAGCCAAATCAAAAATATTTGTGCCGTCGCTTTCTTTTTGTTGATCAGATAAAAAACAACAAACATTCCCGGTATCAAAACTTGCATCACTGTTCCGCCCAAAGTGTAAATGTACTTGTTTCCGAAAATTCCAAAGATGCCGTGCCCTCCTTCGTGGATTAAAAGATTAACGTAATCGATTGGCAAAAATTTGGGGTGATTTACTACAATAAAAATTATAGCCGGTAAAAGTAAGATCGATGTGAACCACGGTTTTATAATTTCAACTACTTTTTTCTGTTTGTTTGAAATTGTCATCCATCAATTCTCTTCAAACATTTTTCTTAATCGATCAACCTCTTTTGTGATGCCGAGACAAATCATCAATTTAATGCGTGCTTTTTGCCCGTTCAGGTAATCGGCAAAAATAACTCCGGCTTGTTTCAACCATTTACCGGCGCCGGGATATCCGTAAACATCGAGCGTTTCTCCAGCCGGGCATCGCGAGACAAGTACTACGGGAATGTTTTTATTAAGCGCATATTTTATTCCTTCAAATACTTGCGGAGGAACATTGCCAACGCCCATTGCTTCTACTACTATTCCATCTACTTTGCTTTCGGCAGAGAACTTAAAATATTTTTCATTCATTCCGGCATACACTTTTATAAGATCCACGTTAGTGTTTATTTTTTCTGCCGGGCGTGTTTCAAGTTTTCTCGGCAAACGATTGTATATTACTTTTCCTCTGTCAACAAATCCCAGCGAGCCGAAATCCAAACTGCGAAATGTTTCCACGTCTTCGGTATGTGTTTTTGTAACTTCGCTTGCAGCATTTATCTCGCCGTTTAAGCAAACCAGCACGCCAAGCCCATTGCTGTTTTGATTATTACAAATATGAATTGCATCTATGAGATTCCGCGGTCCATCCCAATTCGGTTCCGTGCTTGTTTTCATCGCTCCGATAACTACAATTGGCTTCTCTGTTTTTATTGTTAGATCGAGAAAGTAAGCCGTCTCTTCAAGCGTATCTGTTCCGTGAGTAACTATTATTCCATCTACATTTTCTTGTTGAGCAAAGTATTTTATTTTTTTTGAAAGCTCGAGCATTAATTCCGGCGTCATGTGCGGACCGGGATAATTTCCGAATTCATAAACAGAGATATTTGCAAGTGTTTTTGTTTCCGGAATTAATTCTATCAATTCGTTTCCGCTATAAAAAGGAACTGCGGCTTTTGTTTTTTCATCTATTCTCATAGAAAAAGTGCCGCCGGTAAATACTATTAAAATGTTTTTCAATTTACTCCCGTTTTTTATTCCTAAATTTACAGCAATAAATTTTATAGAAAAGAGACTATTCTTTTTCTTTTGGATAAATTTAATTTGCAGAATATCCTTTCATAATATATTTTGTTGTTGTGTGGGCAGCTAATAAAACTTGTGGATAAAGTGTTGATAACTTTACAGTGTGGAACGTTTCACATTGTAAGAGGGGCGAGTTTTTTCTCTTCTTTATCTATTATTTTTGTTCACTTTTCTTTGCTTTCTTTACCAAGTGCTTATAATTAAATGGGTTTGGGTGATGTTTTAATGTGAATAATGTGTTAATATTTTTTGTGTGGCTTGCAGTCCCGTTTTTTAATTAATCTGTTTTTTACCCTTTTTCTTTTTCTTTATTTGTGGATAAAATGAATAATACGCTCGAAAAAACTACTCTTGAAAGAGATGCAAAAGATATCTGGAAAGTCTGCCTTGGTATTATAAAAGAAAACGTACCTTTCATTACGTACAATACCTGGTTTCTTCCTATCAAACCTTTTGAGATTGAAAACAACACTCTCAAAATTTACGTACCAAATAATTTTTTTATCGAATGGATCGAAGAACATTACAATACACTTATTAACAAAACCATTACTCAAGTTCTCGGCTCCGAGGGAAAACTTGCTTACGTTATCCTGGATGAAAAAGAAGATTCTGCGTCTCCCATTCATGCAGAATCTACTGCCGTGACTGCTTCTGCCAATATCAATGTTGTTGCTCCTCCAAAGCCGAAAGATTTTGAATCTTACTTGAATCCTCGCTACACATTTGAAAATTTTATAAAGGGCGAAGGAAATCAACTTGCACGCGCTGCTGCAGTTGCTGTTGGTGATAACCCCGGACAAACTTCTTTTAATCCTCTCTTTGTTTACGGTGGTGTTGGTCTTGGTAAAACTCACTTGATTCATGCTATTGGCAACAGAATTTTGGAAAAAGATCCGGCTAAGCGTGTCATTTACCTTTCTTCGGACGTATTTACTGTTGAATTCGTTGAAGCAATTCAGAATGACCGTGTAAATGAGTTTTCCGGTTTTTACAAAAGTATGGATGTTCTAATAATAGATGATATTCAATTTCTCATCGGCAAAGAGAAAACACAAGACTTGTTCTTCCAGATATTTAACATTCTTCATCAATCTGCAAAACAGATAATTCTTTCCAGCGATAAAGCGCCCAAAGATTTAAAAGGATTGAACGAACGGTTGATTTCCCGGTTCTCTTGGGGCTTATCTGCGGATATACAACCGCCGGATTTTGAAACGCGGATTGCCATTTTAAAAAATAAAAGTTCTTCTTACGGCATTTCTCTTTCAAACGATATTCTCGAATACATCGCTTATAACATTACCTCAAATATTAGAGAGCTTGAGGGTTGTTTGATTAAGTTGCTTGCTAATTCTTCTCTCAATTCGAAAGAGATCGATTTTGATCTTGTGAAAAGAACTGTGAAAGAGGTTTCCACGAACAAACAAGTTAATATTTCCATCGATTTTATTACAAAGATTGTTTGTGAGTATTTTAAGGTGGAAGAAAATAAAGTCCGTGAGAAAAACAGAAGAAAAGAAGTTGTGCTTGCACGTCAAGTTGCCATGTATTTATCCAAACACCTAACTAAATCATCATTAAAAACAATTGGTCTTCATTTCGGCGGAAGAGACCACTCCACGGTCATTCATGCACAGTCTTCTATCGAACAGATGATAAAAGAAGATACTATTATGGAAGAGACCGTTCTCTCATTAAAGAATAAAATAGAACTCGGTGCAGCATAAAAAAAATTTTTTCTTTGTTGTGTGGATTACTTGTTAACTAACTTCTCTTTTGTTGTTGATAATTTTTGGTTTTCCGCTTTTTTAATTTTTACTCTTTATAAAGTAACGGTTATCCACAGAAAAATTTTTCTTGACGTGTTCTTTTATTGATTGTACGAAAATAAGTTACAAAGATATCCACAAATTAACATGGTTATTACTATTCTTACTTTTATATAAATATATAGATATATAATAAAAACGCTGTTGATAACTTTTTTTGTGAGAGAGTATTAAAATTGAAAGTCTATCCTAATTTTGATATTTTTTGAATCAACTTGGAGAATTATTATGGAATTCAAAGTTAATAGCAAAGAGCTCGAAAAATTACTTGGAAAAATAATTCCGGCTGTTCCTACGCGAACACCGATGCCGATATTGGAAAATTTCTTATTCGAAGTTAAAGACGGTTTGCTTACTATTTATGCCACTGATTTGGAAATTTCTTTGAAGTCCTCTTTGAATATTGTTACGGATGAAAATGTTAAACTCGTAGTTCCGGCGAGATTATTAAACGATATAGTCCGCTCTCTCAAAGACACAACAATTCATTTCAAACTGACTGCAAACAAAAAAATAAATCTTACCACCGATACCGGAAAATACACGATTGGATATCTTGACCCGGAAGAGTTTCCTGAAATTCCATCAATCGGAACAGAAGGAAACACAAAAGATATTAATGAAGTAGTTATAAACGGAATGGAATTAAAAGAAGCGTTTGATAAGTGTTCTTTCGCTATGAGTAAAGAAGAAATGCGCCCGGCAATGATGGGAACGCTTTTTGAATTCGGCGAAGAAGGATTAAGATTTGTTGCTACAGATGGACATAGATTGGTTAACATCTGCAAGAAAAATATCAAACCAAATTTCAATCAACAGTATGTTGTTCCCGAAAGAGCGGTTTCTGTTTTATCAAAAGTGCTTGACGAAAAAGAAGTGAAGATGCATCTTACTAAATCATACATTTCATTTAAGCTGAACGATATAGAATTAATTTCGAGATTGATAGCGCAAAAATACCCCGACTATGCAAGTGTAATTCCGCTGGAGAACGAATTTTTAATGAAAGTAAACGCAAAAGAGATACATGAATCGATAAAGAGAATGATGCTCTTCTCTACGTCGAGCACACGAAGAGTTAAATTTTCCATCAAGAAAGAAACGGTAGATATATCTGCTGAAGATTTAGATATCGGTGCTTCCGGCGAGGAAAAAGTACCTTGCAATTATAACGGAGACGATCTCGATATAGGATTTAATTCGGCATATGTGAACGATATTTTAAATCATATAAGCAGTGAAGAAGAGATAACATTTAAACTCCACTCGCCGACAAAAGCGGTAATAATAGAACCGGTAGAGAAAAAGGAGAATCAAGATTTACTGATGTTGTTGATGCCGGTGCGATTGAACACATAATAAAATGGTTCTTAAACAAATCGAATTGCAAAATTTCAGATTGCATAAAAACACATCGTTGGATTTTTCCGATAAGTTAAACCTCATCGTAGGCGGAAACGGGCAAGGTAAAACGTCTATCTTAGAAGCCATTTATTATTTATGTACGACCAAAAACTTAAATATGTCTGCCGAAGAAGACGCGGTTACTTTTGGCGAGAGCAATTTTAGTATCGGCGGATTATTTAATGAGTTAACGGAAAACAAAGCACGGTTATATTACGATTCGATAAAAAACAAAAAATATTTTTTTCTCGATGAGAAACAAATAAATAGATCGACAGAAGTAATAGGAAAATTTCCGATAGTATCGCTGATACAATCAGATCATGCAATTACACAAGGCGCGCCTTCGGAAAGAAGACGATTCGTTGATTCCGTTGCATCACAGGCAAGCCGAACGTATCTCGAATTGCTTTTGGATTACAGCAAAACTTTGCGGCAGCGCTCTTCTCTGCTTTCACAAATTAAAGAGACGAGAAACAACGTGTTGTTTGAACAATTAGACGCATGGACGGAATCTTTAATAACAAGCGGAACGGAAATAATAAACAGAAGAATAAAGTTTGTTCAAGAATTTAATGTGTATGTAAAAGAAGCATACAGCAGCGTTGTAGAATTAATCGAAAAGCCGCACATCGAATATCAAACACTTGCTGAAATAGATGGAGAAAATACTGCGGAAAAATTCCGTGAAGAATTGAATGCTTTTCGAGATGATGAATTGCGGAGAGGAATCAACCTTGTGGGTCCGCACAGAGACGATTTTATTTTCTATATCAACGGAATGGAATTGAAAAGATTTGGATCGCAAGGGCAGCACAAAACGTTTCAGATAGCATTGCGGTTTGCTCAATTCTTTTTCATAAAAGAGAAGCTTGGAAAGACACCGATCTTTTTAATGGACGATGTTTTCGGCGAACTAGATACATACCGCGCCGGGAAAATCAGCGAGTATCTTTTGCAAATAGGACAGGCGTTTATTACGATGACGGATCTTACCAACAAGGACGGATTGAATATTACAAGCGATAACACCTTAATAAAAGTTGAAAATGGCAAAACGACGTTCGCCAATTAGTTTCAAACGCATTGATGAGATTATAGAGAACGAAAAGGAATTTGAAAATCTCAGGCAGATAGTAAAAAATTTTGATCTTGTAGATGAGTTTAAAAAAATATTTCCGGAGCTGAAATTAATTGCACAAGCAGTAAAAGTAGATAAACAGATTTTATACTTGAGAGTTGAAAGCGCAGTTTGGAAAAGCGAACTCAACTTTCAAAAAGAAAAAGTGATAGAAAAAATAAATAGACATTATAAAACACAAGTAATCAAATCAATAAAATTTTTATAGAAATCATTTTAGAGTAATAATGGCAAAAGAAAAAGTAAACGGCAACGGTAACGCACAAAAAGAATATACAGCAAGCAGTATAAATGTATTAAAAGGGTTGGAAGCAGTCCGCAAACGCCCGGCAATGTACATCGGCGATGTCGGCTTGCGGGGTCTGCATCATCTTATAAACGAAGTTGTTGATAATTCGATAGATGAAGCACTTGCCGGTTACAACGACCGTGTGATCGTAACAATTCATAAAGACCAAAGTGTTTCGGTAGAAGACCGCGGAAGAGGAATTCCGGTTGATATTCATCCGGTTGAAAAAAAATCCGCACTTGAAATCGTATTAACTGTACTTCACGCCGGAGGAAAGTTTGATAAAGATTCTTATAAAGTTTCCGGGGGTCTGCATGGAGTAGGTGTTTCGGTTGTTAATGCTCTTTCGGAATGGTGTAAAGTAGAAGTAAAGAGAGACGGAAAAATATATTTTCAGGAATATCATCAAGGAGTTCCGAAAGCACCGGTTAAACAAATCGGTACATACAAAAGCGATCACACCGGCACAAAAGTTACATTCAAACCGGATAGAGAAATTTTCAAAGCAACTAAGTTCAACTTCGAAACTGTTGCCGAAAGAATGCGCGAGCTTGCCTATTTGAATAAAGAAGTAACGATGACCTTGAAAGATGAAGAGGAAGGTTTGGAAGAATCGTACAGATTTAAAGGCGGGTTGATTGATTTCGTAAAATATCTTGACGAGAACCGCTCGCCGATTCACAAGCCGATCTATATCGAGGGAGAACGCGAGAACACACCGGTAGAAATAGCATTTGAATACAGCGATTCATATTCAGAGAACGTTCACTCGTATGTAAATAACATTAACACGATTGAGGGCGGAACGCACCTTGTTGGATTTAGAACCGCACTCACGAGAACGTTCAACAATTACGCTTACAAAAACGGTTTAATAAAAGAAAACAACAAAATTACTCTTTCGGGAGACGATTTTAAGGAAGGATTAACTGCGGTAATTTCTATAAAGGTTATGGAGCCGCAGTTTGAAGGACAGACAAAAACAAAACTCGGCAACGGCGAAGTTAAATCTGTTGTTGAGATGCTGGTAGGAGAAAAACTTTCGGAGTTTCTCGAAGAAAATGCGCCGGTGGCAAAAAAGATAATTGATAAATGTATGCGTGCAGCAGAAGCACGAGAAGCGGCACGCAAAGCACGAGAGCTGGTGCGCAGAAAAAATGCGCTCGATTCGATGCATCTTCCGGGCAAGCTTGCAGATTGTTCAATCAACGATCCAGAACATTGTGAAGTTTATATTGTGGAAGGAGATTCTGCCGGCGGCTCTGCAAAACAAGGGCGCGATAGAAGATTTCAAGCAATTCTTCCGATCAAAGGAAAAATTCTAAATGTAGAAAAAGCGAAGATCAATAAAGTTCTTGAGAACCAAGAAATACAGGCGATGATCTCTGCGATCGGCGCCGGTATTGGGGAAGAGTTTGATCCGGCAAAATCGCGTTACGGAAAAATAATTTTGATGACGGATGCCGATGTGGACGGAAGTCATATTCGCACATTACTGCTTACATTTTTCTACCGTCACATGAAAGATTTGATTGCAGAAGGAAAAATTTATATTGCTCAGCCGCCGCTTTACAAAATCAAAAAAGGGAAAGAAGAATTTTATGCGTTTGATGATGAAGAGCGCGATAAAATTTTGAAACGCATCAAAGCGGATGTTAAAGGAAAAAAGGAAGAAGAAGAGACCGTTGGAACAGAAGAAGCAGCTGCTTCTGCCGAAGGAACAACACAGACAAAAGGAATTCTTATTTCGCGCTACAAAGGCTTGGGAGAAATGAATCCCGAACAATTGTGGTCAACAACAATGAATCCCGAAACACGCACAGTACTGCAAGTGAATCTCGAAAGTGCGGCAGCAGCAGATAAAATTTTTGAAACACTGATGGGCGACGCAGTAGAACCGCGCCGAGAGTTTATTGAGAAACATGCTAAGTATGCAAATCTCGACATTTAATTCTGAGGAGCGGGCGGCAAACGACGAAGGCATCCCCAAGGAAGAATCTCTAACGAAAACGAGTAAGAGATACTTCGTTTCGCTCAGTATTAAATGAATAATATGCAGACATATCAACAACCGTTAACGGATTTTATTCGCAAAGATTTTACGGCACTTAATAAAAATCTAACGGTTGATGAAGCACTGCATAAAATTAGAAAAGAAGGCGTAGGCGAAAGGATCGTTTACTTTTATGTTGTTGATAATGATGAGAAACTAGTGGGTGTTCTTCCGACTCGCAGAATTTTGACGGCTCTTCCGGAACAAAAATTAGAAGAGATAATGGTAAACAGAGTTGCGGCACTGCCGCACAATGCAACGGTTTACGACGCATGCGAGTTCTTTGTCACTTATAAATTTCTCGCCTTTCCGCTTATCGATTCGGAAAGGAAACTTGTTGGAATAGTTGATGTTAATCTTTTTACCGAAGAACTTTTAAATCTAGAGCCGGATATTGACGAGCGGCAAGAAATAAAAGATGTCTTTGAGACCATCGGTTTTAATATCAACGAGATAAAAAATGCTTCGCCGGTTAAAGCATGGAAGATTCGTCTGCCGTGGCTTTTGGCAACGGTTACAAGCGGAACTATTTGTGCAATACTTGCCGGATTTTTTGAAGCAACGCTCGCAGAAAGTTTGGTGATAGCATTTTTTTTAACAATGATTCTCGGACTCGGTGAAAGCGTAAGTATTCAAAGTATGACTCTTACGGTGCAATCATTGCACACAGCTACGCCGTCATTAAAATGGTATTTGAAATATTTGACGAAAGAACTAAAGACGTCTTTCTTGCTCGGAATTAGCTGCGGTGTTTTGGTTGTGTTGATAATTTTTATTTGGAAAGGAACAGTTACAGCCGGCGCAGTAATCGGTGCAAGTATTTTGTTGATAGAATTACAAGCAGCATTTTGGGGAATTAGCGTACCGGCGGTTTTACACAAAACAAAATTAGATCCCAAAATTTCTGCCGGACCCATTACGCTTGCAATGACGGATATATGTACGATTATATTTTATTTTGGTTTAGCAGCGTTAGTGTTGTAAGGCTATTCAAAAAAAAGAAAAAGATAGAGAAACAACAGAAAAGAAGAATGGATTTAGAAGCAATAAAAAAGAAAATTGAAAAGAAAAAACCGGAACTAAGCAAACGGTTTTACGTAAGCCAGATCGGTTTATTTGGTTCGTATGTGCGCAACGAGCAAACACGTACAAGCGATTTAGATGTTCTTGTAGATTTTAGAAAACCAATTGGCTGGGATGTTGTTGATTTGCAAGAGTATCTTCAAGAGTTACTCGGTGTTAAAGTTGACCTTGTTTTAAAAAGGGGAATGGTTAGAAATAAAAAACTGTGGGAGCTTGTTAAGCAAGAGGTAATTTATGTCTAAAAGAGACCCCGAATTATTTCTACAAGATATATTGGAATGCATAAGCAAGTTGGAAAGATATACAAAAGGGTATACGCTGAAAAAATTAGAAACGATGAAAGAACGGCAGACGCAGTTGTTCGCAATCTTGAAATAATAGGGGAAGCCGCAAAAAACATATCAGTAGATGTGCGGAAAAAATCACCGGATATTCCATGGAAGAAAATCGTAGGCTTTAGAAATATTGTATCCACGAATACTTTCGCGTAGATATGAGTAACACATGGTTTATAGTTAAAAAGCAATTACCTCAGTTGAAAAAGCAAATACTGTCGTTGATGAAAGAGGTAAATCAAGAAAAAAAAGAATTAATCCGTAATTCCAAAATCATAAATCGTAAATAGAAAACATGACTACAATTTTTGAAAAAATAGTACCCGTATCACTTGAAGAAGAAATGAAATCATCTTACATCGATTATGCGATGAGCGTAATAGTTGCGCGCGCTCTGCCCGATGTAAGAGACGGACTCAAGCCTGTTCACCGCCGCGTACTTTTCGGTATGCACGAACTTGGTGTTCCGTTTAATAAGCCATATAAAAAATCTGCACGTATCGTTGGAGAAGTGCTCGGTAAATATCATCCGCACGGAGATACTGCGGTTTACGATTCTATGGTGCGCATGGCGCAAGAATGGTCTTTGCGTTATCCGTTGGTTGACGGACAAGGAAACTTCGGTTCGATTGACGGCGACAGTCCGGCGGCAATGCGTTACACTGAAGCACGTCTTGCGCGAATTGCAGATGAAATGCTGCGCGACCTCGATAAAAACACGGTTAATTTTACTGCTAACTTTGACGACACACTTCAAGAACCGACAGTACTGCCGGCATATCTGCCCAACTTGCTCGTTAACGGCGCAAGCGGCATCGCAGTTGGAATGGCAACAAACATTCCGCCGCATAATCTCGGCGAAGTTATTGACGGGTTGATGGCAGTAATAGATAATCCGAAAATCAAACCAGAAGACTTGATGAAGTATGTAAAGGCGCCCGATTTTCCTACCGGCGGAATTATATACGGTTATGACGGCGTGAAAGAAGCATTCTTGACCGGACGCGGAAGAATTGTGCTTCGTGCAAAAGCCAACGTCGAGGTGATGAAGAATGAACGCGAGAATATTGTTATTACGGAAATTCCTTATCAAGTAAACAAAGCCTCACTTATTGAAAAAATTGCCGAGCTTGTACGAGACGGAAAAGTTGAAGGCATTTCAAATATACGCGATGAATCCGACCGCGACGGTTTGCGTGTTGTGATTGAAATGAAACGCGACGGACAGCCGGCGGTTACACTCAATCAGTTGTTCAAGCACACACAGATGCAAGTTACATTCGGCGTTATAATGCTCTCACTTGTTAACGGCGTTCCGAAAGTTTTAACGCTTCAACAGATGATGCAGTACTTCCTCGATCACAGAATGGATGTGCTTGTACGCAGAACAAAATTTGATCTCGATGCTGCAGAAAGACGCGCTCATATTTTGGAAGGCTACATAATTGCGCTCGATAATATTGACGAAGTTATCGAAACCATTAAAAAATCACGCGATGTTGAAACCGCCAAAATGAGCTTGATGAAAAAGTTCAAGCTCTCCGAAATTCAAGCCAAAGCAATACTCGATATGAGATTGCAGCGTTTGACCGGACTTGAACGCAAAAAGATTGAAGATGAATACAAAGAAACTATCAAGGTGATCCAAAAATTAAAAGCAATTCTTGCAAACGAAAAATTGAGAAAGCAGATAATTAAAGACGAACTTGTTGCGCTCAGAGAAAAATACGCCGATGAACGCAGAACCGAAATTGTTCACGACTTTAAAGAATTTTCGCTCGAAGATATTATTGCCGAAGAAGATGTTGTTGTAACAATTTCTCATCAGGGATTCATAAAAAGATTTCCGGTCAGCGGATACCGCAGACAAGCACGCGGCGGTAAAGGTGTAATCGGCGCCGGTTCAAAGGAAGAAGATTTCATCGAACATATGTTTGTTGCTTCAACGCATCATTACATAATGTTCTTTACGGATAAAGGAAAATGCTACTGGCTGAAAGTTCACGAAATTCCCGAAGGCGGTCGTGCGGCAAAAGGAAGATCAATTCTTAATCTTATTGAAAAAGATAAAGAAGAAAAGATCACGGCATTTGTTACTGTTAAAGAATTCACGGACGATAAATTTATTGTGATGGCTACCGAGCAAGGAACCGTGAAGAAAACAGTTCTATCGGCTTATTCAAATATCCGCCGCGGAGGAATTAACGCAATTAATCTTGCCGCCGGTGATAGACTGATGGAAGCTAAACTTAGCGAAGGAAAGAACGATATTATTATCGGAACAAGAAGCGGAATGGCAATCCGCTTCAACGAAAAAGATGTCCGCAATATGGGAAGAACTGCAACGGGCGTTCGCGGCGTACGGCTCGGCAAAGACGATGTTGTTATTGGAATGATTGTGGTACGCAATGCAACAACTTTAATGGTTGTTACTGAAAAAGGATTTGGCAAGCGTTCTGAAATAGAAGATTACAGATTAACAAAACGCGGCGGCAAAGGTGTTATCACCGTTAAAACTTCGGAGAGAAACGGAAAACTGATCGCAATGAAAGAAGTGAACGACAGCGATGAACTTGTGATTATTACTACCGGCGGAATGGTGATACGTCAATCCGTAGCCGAACTGCGCGTGATGGGAAGAAACACACAAGGTGTTCGATTAATTAGGTTGAACGAAGGTGATGATATTGCGGATATTGCGCGCGTAATTCCTGAAGAAGAAAACGGAAACGGAGAAGAAAAGATTCTTATAGCTGAATGATGGAAAAGGTAGTTAGAAAAATATCGCTGAAAGATAAGCGCAATTACGATCTTGAATACTGGCTTTCAAAAACACCGGAAGAAAGATTTGCCGCAGCAGAAGAGCTAAGAAACCGATATAAAAGGTATTTGGGTAATGCTTACAAAGGATTTCAAAGAGTTCTTAGAATTACTAAACGAACACAAAGTTAAATATCTATTAGTGGGTGGTCACGCAGTTATTTATTACGGACATGTTCGTTACACCGGCGATTTGGATGTGTGGATTAGTAATTCTAAAATCAACGCACAGAAAATGCTAAAAGTTATCGAGAAGTTTGGCTTTGCTTCTCTGGGACTTTCGGCAAAAGACTTTATGGTTGAAGATGTAATAATACAGCTTGGATACGAACCGGACAGAATTGATATTATGACCTCGATTGGAGGAATAAAGTTCAATGAATCATATAAAAGAAGGGTTAAAACATCTATTGAATCTGTTGAGGTGTGTCTGCTATCAAAAGAAGACTTAAAAAAAAACAAGAAGTCTGTTGGCAGATTACAAGATTTGACGGATCTGGAAAAGCTCACTAAAAAGAAAATATAGATATGTCCCACAACAAAAATCTTCAATTCGATTCCAAGTGCGTTCACAGCGGAATGAAAGATTATGAATTCGGACCGGTCATCCCGCCTATTTATCAAACATCAACATTTAGATTTGAGTCTGCAGAACACGGCGCATCACTATTTAAAGGCGAAGCGAACGGTTACATTTATACGCGGATGAAAAACCCGACAGTCGAAGCAATGGAAAATTCTGTTGCCGAACTCGAGGGCGGTTACAAAGCTCTTGGATGTGCAAGCGGAATGGCGGCAATCAGCACTGTGTTTGTAACGTTACTTCAATCGGGCGATCATGTTGTGTGCAGTAAATCTGTTTACGGACCAACGATGACGCTCCTTCATTCCGTGTTGAGTAAATTCAATATCGAAGCAACATTTGTTGATAGCGATATTGCCGAAGAAATTGAACGAGCCGTTAAACCAAACACCAAAATAATTTATATCGAGTCGCCGGCAAACCCGGTAATTGCGATAACCGATCTCTCTTCTGCCGCGGCAATTGCACACAAAAACAATGCTCTGCTTGTAGTTGATAATACGTTTATGAGTCCGGCACTGCAGCAGCCATTTAAATTCGGTGCGGATATTGTACTTCACAGCATGACTAAATTTCTAAACGGGCACGCCGACGTTGTTGCCGGAATCGTTGTTGTAAAAGAGGAAGAGATGTATTCGAAGATGAGAAAAGTTTTAAACCAGCTTGGCGGTGTCATCGATCCGTTTAATTCTTTTCTTGTTCACCGCGGATTAAAAACATTATCTATCAGAATGCTGAGACACTGCGAGAACGCACAACTGATCGCAGAATATCTTGAGAATCATCCGAAAGTAAAATGGGTTCGCTACCCCGGATTAAAAAGTCATCCGAATTATCTGGTTGGATTAAAACAACATTCCGGACACGGCGGAATGATCTCCTTCGAACTCAAAGGCGGATTCAAAGCCGGCGAAGCGGTAATGAACAATGTTAAACTTTGCCAGCTTGCAGTTAGTTTGGGCGGAGTAGAAACTTTGATACAACATCCGGCAAGCATGACTCATTTAACGATGGGCGAAGAAGCGCGCAAATCTGCCGGAATTACAGAAGGACTTGTTCGGCTTTCTGTCGGAATCGAAAACGTAAAAGATATTATTGATGATCTTGAAAACGCGCTCAAAAAAATTCCAGAAAAAGAAATGGTTGGATAGATTTTTTTCTAAAACAAAATAACTTTCAGAGAAAGGAATATGAAGAATAATGAAAAGTAAACTTCTTCCTTTTGCCCTCCTTTTTATTGTGCAGCTATTTACTGTTTATATCAAAGCACAACAATCAACACTTCCTTTGCCGCTCAATATTCAAAACGCATATAAAAACGGAACGCGTACTTACGACGGCAAGCCGGGACCGAATTACTGGCAGAACAATTCCGTTTACAAAATAAAAGCGGAGCTTGAACCGGTATCAAGAAAACTATCGGGCGAAGAAATAATAACATATTTAAACAACAGTCCCGATACACTAAAACAAATTGTTATTCGTCTTTATCCGGATATTTATCGCAAAGGTAATGCACGTGATTTTGAAATTGATCCGCGGGTAGTTACTGAAGGAACAGAAATAGAAAAATTAATTGTTGACGGAGAAGAATTAAAAATAGACGGCGGCAAAACTTCTCCGCGAAGAGAAGGAACAAATCTTTTTATTCCCCTTTCGAAAAATCTTTCTCCGAAATCTGCAATCGAACTGAAAGTAAAATGGAATTACACAATCGCAAATGAATCGCAAGTGAGAACCGGTGCGTACGACAGTACATCTTTCTTTGTTGCGTACTGGTATCCGCAAATTGCTGTTTATGATGACATCGACGGCTGGGATACAAACAACTACTCCGGTCAAACAGAAATGTACAACGACTTCAGCAATTATGAAGTTGAAATCACAACACCCCAAAATTTTCTGCTTTGGTCAACCGGCATTCTTCAAAATCCGGAAGAGGTTTATTCGCAAAATATTTTGGATAAATATAAAAACGCACTTCAATCTGATAAAGTAATTAACATCGTTACAAAAAAAGATTTGGAAAACGGAAACACAACTGCGGGCAAAGAAAAACTTGTTTATAAAATTTTTGCCGAACACGTTCCCGATTTTGCATTTGCGCTGAGCGATCATTATTTGTGGGACGGGTCGAACCTTGTGGTCGACAAACAAACCGGCAGAAGAACGTTTATATCCGCGGCGTACAATATTAAAAGCATAGAAAATTTTTCGAATGTAGCGGAGGTTGCGCGCAAAGCAATTGAAAGTTTTTCAACGCGCATTCCCGGTGTTCCATATCCGTATCCGCGCATGACGGTATTCAACGGGCAAGGCGGAATGGAATTTCCGATGATGTGCAATAACTCTGCCGAAGATAATTTGCGCGGAACGGTTCATTTAACATCGCACGAAATCTGCCACACATATTTTCCTTTTTATATGGGAATCAACGAAAGGAAATATGCGTGGATGGACGAAGGCTGGGCAACAATGCTTCCGTTCGATTTTCAAACAGAGAATGCACCGGGCTACGATCCGCGCTCGCGGAATGCACAAAGCTATTCGGAGTTTGCCGGACGCGAAACAGAAGTTCCGCCGATTACACTTTCTTATCTTATTCAAAACCCGGCTTATCGAACAGCATCGTACAGACGACCCGGCGCCGCATATGAATTCTTGCGGCAATTTCTCGGCGATGAAAAATTTCTCGGTGCTCTTCACGAATACATGAACAGATGGAACGGCAAGCATCCTTTGCCGTACGATTTCTTTTTCAGTTTCGATCAAAGCGTTGGAGAAAATTTAGATTGGTATTGGAAACCATGGTTCTTCGGAAGGAAATACCCCGATCTTGCACTAACGGCAAAAGAAGTTAATCATGAAATAAAAATTAGTGTTGCAAACAAAGGCGGTCTGCCGCTTCCGGTGGTTATTAAATTTTATTTTGATGACGGCACCGATGAAATTATTTTCAGCGGCGGTGCAGATTTGTGGAAAGACGGCAAAACAGAAATGCTTCATACTGCCGGCTCAAAAAAGAAAGTAAAAAGAATTGAACTCGGCAGCACACAAATTCCAGATACGGATAAAACCAACAACCAACTAACAATACAGTAACAGAACAATGGGGTTAATAAAATGATGAGAAAAATTCTTTGGTCGTTTTTCGCCGCGGTTTGTCTTGTAAGTCTGACGGCAGCGCAGACTTCTCTTAATATTCCACGCAATGTTTTAAGAGCTTATGAAAAAGGAACTCGCTCATTCGACGGCAAACCCGGAAAAAATTATTGGGGCAACCATTCGGATTATTTTATCAAAGCGGAATTAATCCCACAAACAAGAACCGTTAAAGGATATGCATCGATAACTTATTACAATGACAGTCCGGATACGCTTAATCAATACGTGTTAAGATTGTATCAAGATATTTACAAAAAAGGAAGTTCGAGAGATTGGCAGCTCAACCCGAAAGATATTACAGACGGTGTTAAGATTGATACGCTGATTATAAACGGCAGCGGTGTAAGTTTTGAATCGAAGGATTACCGCGTAATGCGAGCGGCAACAAATCTTGTTGTAAGTAGATTTCCAATTAAGATAGCTCCCGGCACAAGCGGCAAAATAGAAGTTGAGTGGAATTTTGTAATTCCGAAAGAATCCCGTTTGCGAATGGGCGCTTACAACGATTCAACCTTTTACTCGGCTTACTGGTATCCACAGATTGCCGTTTATGATGATGTTGACGGATGGGACCGTCAAGAGTACAACGGCACAACAGAATTTTATAACGACAAAAATAATTTTGATGTTGAAATTACAGTACCCGGCGGATTTATAGTGTGGGCTACCGGCGTTGTTCAAAACACAAAAGAAAATTTGAAGCCGGAAATTTTTGAGCGCTACCAGAAAGCATTAGCTTCCGATGAAGTTGTTAGAATAATTACTGCCGAGGATTACAAAAACGGAAACGTTACAAACGCCGGTGAAAAATTAACATGGAAATTCAAAGCCGAAGGCGTTCCCGATTTTGCATTTGCCGCGTGTGCAAAATATTTGTGGGACGGTTCAAGCGTAGAAGTTGATTACAATACATCGCGCCGTGTTTTTGCGGACGCCGTCTATCCGATTGGTGCAAAGTTTCAGGAAGAAGTAGCGCTCTTTGCAAGACTTTCTGTTGAACTTCTTTCGCACGAATGGCCCGCTATCCCTTTCCCCTATCCTAAAATTACAGTCTTCAACGGCGAGCAGCATGGCGGAGGCGGAATGGAAACTCCGATGATGTGCAATAATGCTGTTTATAATAATCGTGCCGGGCAAATCGGAGTTACGGTTCATGAAATTGCGCACACATACTTTCCGTTTTATATGGGAATCAACGAAAGAAAATATGCGTGGATGGATGAAGGATGGGCATCATTTTTCACATTTGATCTCGTAAAAAGAATGGAGCCGGAAAGCGATGAATTACCGGGCTTTGTTAGAGTGCTAAACAATATGCTTGGCAACGAAGGGATGCTTCCATTAATTACGCCGTCATATTCTGTTAGAACCAACGGTTACGGGTCAATGGCATATCAACAACCGGCAATTGCATATTATATATTGAGAGATTTTCTCGGCGAAGAACTTTTCAAAAAAGCTTTGCACGATTACATCAACAACTGGAATGGAAAACATCCGATTCCTTACGATTTCTTTTTTGCTTTTGATAGAGTCGCCGGAGAAAACTTAAGCTGGTTCTGGCAGCCGTGGTTTTTCGAAAGAGGTTTTGCGGATCTTACAATTGAAGGAATTGAAAAAGCTAATTCCGTAGTGGTTAATGTGAAAAATCTCGGCACGTATCCCGTTCCGGTTGATCTAAAAGTAAGTTATGTTGACGGGATAACTGAAACATTTCATAAGCCGGCATCGGTTTGGAAAAACGGCGAGAAAGTTTACAAACATAAAATAGATTCATCGAAAGAAATTTCTAAAATAGAATTGATTCAGGTGCTTGGTCCCGATGTTAATATGAACAACAACAGTTACGAAGTAAAAAAAATAACACAATAATTTACCCACAGTGTGGAGACTTGCCGCGGCAAGTCTCTACAGCCGCAACGCAAATGTAACATTCTCTCACAAGACATTCGCAGAACGCATCTTACATTTTCAAAACCACACTGACTCGTTTTAAAAAATCGTATAAAACTGATACAAACTAATTTCAAGGATGTTTGCAAAACGGTTGAAATTCGCACACAAGTTTCTGGCACTTCAGTTGTAATTAAGATGATAAAACATAAGCAACCTAAAAAAAGAAAGCATGTCAAGTTTGTCTGACCCTCAAAAAAAGCTTTCTGGATGGCGGCGGTTATTTTGGCGAATGGAACATCGGCTGGGCTGTTCGCTGGGATTTCCGCCTTCCCGTTTAAAAAAGAAATTCCAAAGAACAAATCCCAAATTTCCATTATTTGCTAAAACTACATTTCCCATCTTACATTTAACATAAGAGTGATTTTATTTGCGTGCGGATATTTCTTCCCCCTTAATTGGTAATTAGCGGTAATTTGTTTAATTTTGCGCACTTTCAAATGAACAAGGTAAAAAGATGAAACGTACATTTCAGCCAAGTAATACGAAAAGAAAGAATAAACACGGTTTCCGCGAAAGAATGTCTACCAAAAACGGACGCAAAGTACTTGCAAACAGACGCGCAAAAGGTAGAAAGAAATTAACCGTAAGCGACGAGAAATAATTCCCTATTCAGCGGCGGAAAATCCAGTGATTCTTTGCCGTCATGAAAAAATGAAATTCACAGACGCATCGCATATTATTGTGATGAGGTTCTTTTGAAACAATTTGGTCTTTCATCAAAAGAAAGAATCAAAAGCAAAAAGGAATTCGATCAGGTTTATTCTAAGGGAGAAGTTCTCTTTTCGGCTTCGGGCAAATTAAAAGCTGTCTTCTTAATTGATAGAAACTCCGGTACAATCGGAGTTAAAACCGCTTATGCAATTTCAAGAAAAAGCGGCGGTGCTGTTTGGAGAAATAGATTTAAAAGACTTCTCCGCGAAGCTTATCGTTTGAACAATGTATTAATGAAAGATGTTTGTGAAAATCGAAACGTTAATCTTCTGCTGGTTTTTTCTTCCGGTTCGCTGAGTCAAGAAAACAGCAAAAAAATTATGTTAAAAGATATTGTGAACGATGTTGTTGATTTGCTGAACCGCATCAGGATGAAATTGTAGAATGAGAACGATATTCATTAGCTTTATCAAAGTATATCAAAAAATTATTTCGCCGATGTTTCCTCCGTCTTGCCGATTCTATCCCACTTGCTCTGAGTATGCAATTCAATCCATCTCAAAGTACGGAGCTTTTAAGGGAGGAATAAAAGCAGTCTGGCGTATATTAAGATGTAACCCCCTTTCCAAAGGCGGTTACGATCCAGTTGAATAAGAATAGGAATTCTAATGGACAAACAAACAACCCTCGCTTTTGTATTGATTGGAATTATTCTCGTAGTGTGGCTCTATTTTAACTCGCCCTCTCCCGAACCGGTTACAAACAACAAAGCAGATACGACAGCAATTGCAAAAGACACTGTTGTAAAACAAGAGAAGCCGGCAATTGCAAAAACAGAAACCGTTCAAGATACAACGGCACTCTTTGGAAATGTTGAAAAGAAAGAACAAGTAGTAACGGTAGAAACAGACCTTGTTAAACTTGAACTCACAAATAAAGGCGCACAATTACGCAGATATTATCTGAAAAAATACGGAACATGGTATGCGCGTGACGTTGATACATCCGATTTTTACAACCGCCATGTACAATTGGTCAATCCCAAAAACGGCGGCGACTTTAATATTCTTTTTGTTACAAAAGACGGCAAGCTTGTAAATTCTTCTTCGCTCGATTTTTCTTCCAATCTCACAAATTACTATTACAAAATTTCAGGCAAAGATTCTCTTGTTATTAATTATGTTTTCACCAATTCTGAAAACAGAACCATCAAAAAGAGTTTCATCATTTACGGAAACGATTACGCAAGCAAAGTTGATATCGAACTCGAAAACATGGAAGATATTATCAGCAGTTACCGCTACGATGTTGTTTGGGCTAACGGAATCAATTTTGTAGAAAAGAATTCTGTTGATGAAGCAACTCATGCAAATGCAAGCGCGTATTCCGGCGGCGAGCAAGTTACTGTTGATGCTACGTCGGTTGGAGAGAAAGTTACAAAAGATATTAACGGAAAAGTTGAGTGGATGGCTCTGCGCGATAAATATTTTACGGTAATTGTTTCGCCGGATAAACCAAGCAGCGACGGCGGCGCTTACTTTGAAGGAACACACATTCAATACCCGGTCGGCACGAGAGAATTTTACAACGTCAGCTTAAAAGTACCGTTCAAAAATCAGGAATATCAAAAGGACTCTTTCAGATTATTCATCGGACCGATTGATTACGACATATTAAAATCCTACGGAAGAAATTTTGAAGCACTGTTCGACTTCGGAAGTTTTCTCGGTTTGAAATTTATCATCCGCCCGATTTCGGAATACGTTTTCCTTCCGCTGCTTCAATTTTTACACAGCTTCATTCCGAATTTCGGCATCGTGATAATCGTATTTTCTATTATTATAAAACTTTTACTGCATCCCTTGACACGTCAGAGTTTGAAATCAATGAGGAAGATGCAGCTGCTTCAACCGAAGATTAACGAGTTGAAAGAAAAACTGAAAAACGATCCGCAGAAGCTTCAGAAAGAAACAATGAATCTTTATTCAACATACGGCATAAACCCGATGGGCGGCTGTCTTCCGATGATTCTTCAAATGCCGATCTTTATTGCGCTCTGGAGTTTGTTGAATGTAGTAATCGATATCCGCCAGCAGCCGTTCATGTTGTGGATCGATAATCTTTCAGCGCCCGATGTAATTTTCAGACTTCCATTTAAAATTCCGCTGTTCGGAATTGATGTTGTAAGCGGACTCGCGTTGATGATGGGAATAACAATGTTTGTTCAGCAGAAGATGACTGTTAAAGATCCATCGCAAAAATCTTTGGTTTATATTATGCCGGTGATGTTTACATTAATGTTTATGGGTCTGCCGTCCGGGTTGAATCTTTACTACTTTATGTTCAACGCTCTTTCAATCGGTCAGCAATATTATGTGAATCACAGAAAAGGCGGCGAAGAAGAACTTGTGCCGGTAGCAAATCCGAAACAGAAAAAAGGTTTCATGGCGCGCATGATGGACGCCGCCGAAAAACAAACGCAAACACAGAAGAAAGCGGCATCAAAAAGAAAATAATGAATGCGGATTTTTTTCTTTATGAAAAGATTTTTCCGGTTGAAGAAAATATTTTTTCTTTTCTTGTTCGTTACAACGGTTTACTCTCAGCAGAAAGACACGCTGAAGTTAAGCCTTGTTGAAAAAAATCTGCCGTTCGGTTTAGTTCAATTAGTTCCTTCCAATTTACCCAAAGTAGGTTTGGCATTAAGCGGCGGAGGCGCAAGAGCGCTTTCGCAGCTCGGCATCATCAAAGCATTCGATGAAAGAAAGATTCCGATTGAATACATTCTCGGAACAAGTATGGGAAGTATAGTCGGCGGTTTGTATTCGTCGGGTTACAGCATAAAAAATATTGATTCGATACTTCAAAACACAAAATGGTCGGAGCTTTTTTCCGAAGAGCAATCTTACCGCAACGAATTATTTATTGATCAAAAAATTACCGAAGACCGCGCGATTGTTGCATTCAGAATGGACGGCTTTAATCCGATAATTCCGAAGTCGCTGAGTTCGGGGCAGAGGAGCGCAAACTTTTTAAATCTTCTTTCGCTCAACGCACCGCTCAATACCGATACAACTTTCGATAATCTTCTTTACAAGTATCGCGCGATCAGCACTGATTTGGTATCCGGCAAAGAAGTTATTCTTGATAAAGGACCGCTCGGCATTGCGATGCAAGCGAGTTCGAGTGTAACATTTTTATTGCCGCCGGTTAAAAAAGATACACTGCTTCTTGTGGACGGCGGCTTGGTTGCAAATATTCCGGTGAAAGAAGCGAAGAAACTCGGTGCCGATATTGTTGTTGCCGGAAATGCAGTTAGCCCGCTTTACGAAGAGAACGAATTAAACTATCCGTGGGTGATTGCAGATCAACTCGTCAGCATTCCGATGCAGATACTTAACAACCAGCAATTGGAGGGTGCGGATTTTGTAATTGAACCCGAATTACGCGATGTAAAAAATTCGGATTTCTCTAATCCGTCCGCACTTGTTAAAGACGGATACGAGGCAACCATAAAAAAAATTGATCTGATTGAAAAAGTATTCGAGCAAAAATTCAAACAGAATCTCAACTATGCGGAAAAATATTACAAAAATGTTTTTGTAAAAGAAGCACCGAACGAAATTGCATTATCGATGAAGTCTTCGCTTACGCATCTTGATTCAATTTCCAACAAAGAAATTTTGTACGAGCTTTATAAACTTCAAAACAAAAATTGCTACAAGAATTTATACGCCGAAATAGAAGAAAGTAGTTCATCGACATATATCATCATACAAACAGAAAATTACCCGGTTGTTAAAAGCGTTGTTATTGTTGGAGATTCGATTCAGCCGCGCAGTGCAATTGAGAAAGAATTTAACGCGCTTCTGTATAAACCGTACAATCCGGTTAAAACGCTGAATGCAATTTTGAATCTGCTGAGAATTTATAAGAACGACGGCTTTCTGCTCGCCAAAATAAACAAAGTTAATTTTGACGAGAGCACGGGCAGACTTGCAATTGAAATTGACGAAGGAAAAATTTCAGGAATCAGCGTTGCAGGAAATCGGAAAACCAATCAAAGATTAATTACGCGCGAGTTTCCGATTACCAATGACGATTACTTTTTATACGGCAGTGCGGAAAGAGGATTGACTAACTTAAGAAGCACCAACTTGTTCGAACAAATTGAACTGATTGTCAATAAGAAAAACGGAAAGAACGAACTTGTCATTAAAGTGATCGAGAAGACTTCAAGCATCGTGCGTTTCGGGATGAGAATAGATAATGAATATTTTACTCAACTCTCGTTTGATTTGCGCGATGAAAATTTCAATGGCACCGGCACGGAACTCGGTGCTATAATTTCCGGCGGAATTAGAAACAGATCATATATTTTCGAATTCAAATCCAACAGGGTATTCGATTCTTTTCTTACTTACAAAGTACATGCATTTTACGAGTTTAACGATGTGAACACTTACAAAGACGATTCAACAACAACACATAATAAATTTGTGAGAAGCAAAACCGGCGAGTACAGACAAATTTATTACGGCGGCACTTTTGGAATCGGTGCACAAGTACGAAGATTTGGCAATTTATTTTTTGAAGCGAAGTATCACCGCGATGAAATAAAAAATAAATCCGGCAATACGGTTGAAAATTCCAAGTACGATGTTTCGAGTGTAAGAATAACTCTTTCAGTCGATTCGCAAAATGATTATCCGTATCCAACTGCCGGATTTCTAATTAAAAGTTTTTACGAAACGGCACAGACAGCTCTCGGCGGCGATGTAAGCTATTCAAAATTTTTGTTTGATTATAAAAGTATTCTTGGATTAAACGCACCGAACGCGTTTACATTCCGCGGAATTTT
The DNA here is from genome assembly GCA_016177735.1 of Ignavibacteriales bacterium. Lineage (GTDB taxonomy): Bacteria > Bacteroidota > Ignavibacteria > Ignavibacteriales > Melioribacteraceae > DYJK01. Next base: position 65,180 of record JACOUS010000040.1, read on the forward strand.
AGGTTTTGCAGATAAAACTCTTCCGCTCAGCCAGCAGTTTTCTTTCGGCGGGCAAAATATGTTCTTCGGTTTCAGAGAAAATGAATATCGCGGAAGACAAATCTTTTTAGCGTCGCTCGAATACAGACACAAACTGCCGTTTAAACTTTTCTTTGAAGCGTATGTAAAAACTCGTTATGATCTCGGTTCTATTTGGGCGGAAAGAGAACAGATCCGTTTTAAAGATCTCAAACACGGTTTGGGAATTTCTCTTTCGTTTAATACGCCGATTGGTCCGGCAGATTTTTCAGCAGGCAAAAGTTTTTATCTCAAAGATTCTCTTCTTAAAAATACTACCGTGTGGGGACCAACGTTTTTCTACTTCACGATCGGGTACTATTATTGAGTACGGGGTACGAAGTACCAATAAACAAACGTCAAGAAACAAACAAAAATCAATTAACAAAAACTCCAAACCCGAAACTCAAAACGTTCAGCCAGCATCGAGTATCAAGCTTCATTCGTTTTCTCTTTCTGCGGCTTTTGCAGCGAGCGCAAGATTTCTTGATGCAGTATCCAAATCACCGAGATGTTTGTATAGATCTGCGAGAGCATAATATACTTTGCTTTTTAGATTTACCGGCGGTATGCAGTTATTCACAATTTCCAAAATTCTTTTGTTTGCCGGCGTATCAATTTCCATATTGTAAAGATTGAGAATGCTTACAAGCGGTTCAAAATTTGTGGGCGCGGCGTTAATGGCTTTCAAATAATAATTGATCGAACTGTAAAGATATTCGTACTGCTCGGCGTAATTTTCAAAAACCTTTGCGCACCACATGGAAATATGATACAGACTGTTCGGCATCTCTTTTATAATTTTTTCAGCGAACATTTTCACTTCGTCGATTGAGAGCGAGGGATTGGCAAGCAGTATTTTAAATAACTCCACGTCGTCAACGCGGAGCTTCAATGCATCGGCGAACGCATCAAATAATTCTTCGGATGAAAACGAATCCCTGAAAACCGATTCTATTTTTTTTATGTTCTCTTCCATCTGCATGATAAATTTATTGAAACCGCAGACAATTTAGCAATAGGGCGATGTAACAATTCGTTATTTTGCCTCGTCTGTAATTGTGAAATTATGCTTGAACAACAGAAATACCGGATTCTAATTCAACAGTACAAAAATAAAATTTACACGTACTCGTTGTACATGTTGAAAAATAAAATGGACGCGGAAGATGTTACGCAAGAAGTTATGATTAAAATCTGGCAGAATGTGGATAAGTTCAACATTCTTGCGGCTAAAACATGGATAATGAAAACGACAAACAACTTGTGCATCGATTATTTAAGAAGACGCGCTATTTCCGTATCGAGAGAATTTGAAATTGACGAGATATTCGAAGACACTTATTCAAATAATTTAACATCTGATAACCCATACTTAGTTACACATTTAAATATGATGACATCAAGAATAAAGGAAGCGATTAAACGACTGCCGGAAAACTTGAGAAGCGTTTTTGTTCTCTACGAAATTGAAGGCTTTAAATACCGGGAAATCAGCAAATCGCTTGAGATGCCCGTTAATTCCGTAAAAGTTTATCTCATGAGGGCAAGAAAAAAATTGCAAGAGGAATTAAAACATTATGAAGCGCAAGAAGTCATTTGAAATAAACGACAAATTAATTGATAAAATTATTTCCGCTGCTTACGGCGACGCAAATATTTTTGATAAGCTCGAAGTTTATTTCAAAGCACGGAATAATAATGAAGTAAAAAGATTGCTCGATTCTTACCGCGCAACGGCTGAAGAAGTTCATCAACTCGGTGAAGAAGAATACGAGGATCGTTCGATTCACTTTAGAGGGACACAAAACGGAATAGTCGAAGAAAGTTATAATTCTTTCATTACGGATTTTTTGACAATAATTTTTTCCAGATCGACGGCATCTTTGGCGGTTACTATTTTTATAATTGCCGCGGTAGTTGCAACTCTGTTCGTGTATCGACCGCAAGAGCAAAAATATTCGCAGCAAGAAATTCAAATTGCAGACCGGCAGACAAGAAAAGCGCTCGCAATCGTTGGAAAAATTTTTAATCAAACACAGAGCACTCTGGAAAAAGAAGTTTTATCTGAACGAGTTGCCAAACCGATCAGAGAAGGAATTGGAATAGTAAATTATTTATTTAATCAAGGAACAAAACAATGAAGACCTACAAATTATTTTTAATTGCGTTCTTTACCGCGGCATTAGCGTTTGCACAGCAAGCGGATTACACAAAAGAACCCGGCTACTTTAGTTTTGATAAACTCATGAATTATAAAAGCGGCGATTTGATCACGGAAGTTTATCTCGAAGAGCCGTTGATTAAAATGGTTGCGAAAATGGCAGAAGGCGAAAAAGAAGGAGTCGGCGAAGCAATCGATGCATTGAAGTTGATCCGAGTAAATGAATTTATGGTAGAGAAAAACGATATTGAAAAAATAGAAAAAGAAATGGCGAGCCTTGATGGAAATCTTCAAACACAAAAATGGAGCCGGATAATCAAAACAAAGAAAAAAGATAATTATGCGAACGTGTATGTAAAAAGCGGCGGCGCCAATGAATATGTGGGATTGTTGATAGCAGCAATTGATAAAGAAGGTAAAGTTACACTTGTAAATATTGTCGGCAGAATTGATCTCGATACAATAGGCAAAGTCTCGAAAGAGTTAAACTTGCCGCACATGAACAAAGAATAATTGTAGAGGCGCGCCATGGCGCGTCTCCCTTATGGGGTTATAATTCTAACAACGCAACGTTCTCGATGTGGTAAGTATGCGGAAACATATCAACCGGTCTCGCCTTTATTAATTTGTATCCGCCGTCGCACAACAATTTAATATCTCGCGCTTGTGTTGCCGGGTTACAGCTTATGTAAACCACTTTCGCCGGTTTTAAATTTAGAATGTCGTTCACCGTTTTCGGATTCATACCGCTTCTCGGCGGATCGGCAATGATCAAATTCGGTTTTGGAATATTTCTCTCTGAAATTTTTGGCAGAAACGATTTATTCAAGTCCGCAATCAACGGCTCAAAATTTTCAACACCATTTAACTCGAGATTTACTTTTGCATCCGCAACAGCCGGTTCAACCGATTCGAATCCGTAAATATATTTTACGTGATTGGAAATAAAGATTGGTATTGTGCCGGCGCCGGAATAGAGGTCGTACACAATTTCGCTTCCGTTAAATCCGGCAAATTCCAGCGCTGTTTGATAAAGTTTTTCTGCTTGCAATGTGTTCGTTTGAAAAAAGGAATTTGCACTTATTCTGAATTTCCGTCCGCCGATGCTGTCGTAAATAAATCCGGCGCCATGAAAAATAATTTCGTAATCGCCGGTTGCTACAAGAGATTTTTTCAGATTGATGTTGTTAACAACGGTTGTAACCCCATTAAATTTTTCGAGCAGCGAGTCTCGATACTCCGCGAACAATTTTTCATTCTCTTCGGATGTAACCAAATTTACCATCACTTCATTGTGGAAACTTGATTGACGGATTATCAGGTTTCGTAAATAGCCGGTGTGATTCTGGATAGTGAAAATTGTGGTTTCTCTGCTTTTAAAAAAATCACGTGTAAAATTTAGTATGCCATTACTCAACTGGGACTGAAGCCGGCACTCGTCAATGTCGAGAACTTTATCAAACAATCCCGGAATGTGCAGACCGAGTGCAAAATCTTTATCTGCAATTTCTTGTTTTGAACTTATTTCAGATTCCGATAGCCAGCGTTTTGCAGCGAATGAAAATTCCATTTTGTTGCGGTAGTAATAAATTTTATCGGAAGGAATAATCGGCAAGAGTTCAAGATCTTTTATGTCTCCGATTCTCTCAAAAATTTCTTTTACCTGTTCTTCTTTGAATTTTGTCTGCTGTAAGTAAATCAAATCTTGTGCTTTGCAGCCGCCGCAAATGCCGAAGTATTTGCATTCAGGTTTTGTTCGCAAAGAAGATTTTGTGAGTAAATCTTTTACACGTGCTTCTGCGTAAGATTTTCTAATTTTTGTTATCTGTGCGGTAGCTTTATCGCCGGGATACGAACCGTTCACAAACACAACGAATTTTTTTGTCTGTGTTTCGTCCTCTGAATGTACTTCTTTTATAATTTTAGCAACACCCTTTCCTTCAAAAGCGTATCCGCTTATTTCCAATTCGAGCAAATCACCTTTTTTCAATTTTATCCTTTTTGCAGCAGCAGAGTTTTAAAACCAATATGTTTTTCTCCGCCGAGTTTTAAAAATGCATTTGATTCGTGGCTGATTTTGTTAATCAATTTTTTGTAATATTTTTTTTCGTCTTCGCTTAAACCGTATTTTGTCTCTTTCAATAAAGTTGAACTTGCCGAATAATATTCGCGAAGGCTGTCGGATAAATCCTCTTCGGCAATTATTTTAAATCCGCGTTCCGAATAGTATTTATTTGTGTCATCAACAAAGAGAGGCAGTAGGTTCGATGAATCAAAAATATCTTTTACGAACTGCGGAATCTCTTTTGAGCGGCTTGTAATTTCGCCCACACAAAGGAAGCCGTTCGGTTTTAATATCCGTTTTAATTCTTTTATAATTTTGTTTCGATTCATTAATGATATAGACGCTTGTGCATAAATCAAATCAAAAGTAGAATCGGCAAAGTCGGTACTTTCAAATCCCATCATTGCAGAATTGATATTTACACTACCGCTAATCATAAATTTGGAATTGAGCAGAGATTCATAATCTTCAACAATCAGATTAACGTTAATTTGGAAAATCTCAGAGAGAAGTAAAGCCGGCGCTTCACTTGCGGAACCAACCACAAGAATTGTCTCCGGTTTGCCGCGAAATTCCTTTTGCAGAAAGTCCAATTGTTTTCCCATGCCGGGCAAAAATATTTGTTTGTCGTTTTTCATGATACAAAGATAAAGAAGTGTGAGCTTAGAAAAGAATAATGTTGTAGTAGAGACGTTGCAACTTGTCCGGCATTGCGGGCTGCGCCGCCTCTACAATCAAAAAGTCATGTAGGTTTTGTGCATTAAATCTGCAAGCCAAGCCGGTAAACAATCATTGCGTTCAGCTACGTGTGTATTTCATTTCTTAAATCATGGCAACATATGAATAAGTTCAGCGTCTATGATTTCTTTTTATGATAAAATCTTGCAAACAATTTCTTATTTTCTTGTAGTCAAAAAATCGATTAGTGGTTACCGCGTCTTTTTTAACAAACTTGCTTGTTCAACTATGAAAAAAATAATTTTTATAACGATAGGAATATTTGTCTTTTTTGCTTGCGGCGAAAAATTTGAAGTCATCGAAGATTTTGGCAAAGAAAAGTACAAGCTGATAAATCAAAACGGCGCCGAAGTTATTTTCCCGGATTTGACTAAAGGGAAAACAGCAATTGTCGGTTACATCTTCACGAACTGCCCGGATATTTGTCCGCTGACTACAAACAACATGCGGCTTATTCAAGAAAGATTGAAAAAGGAAAAAGTGGAGGGTGTGAATTTTGTTTCGATAAGTTTCGATCCCGAAAACGACAAACCGGATGTGCTGAAAAAATTTGCAGAGATTCGAAATCTTGATTTGAGCAACTGGACATTCTTAACCGGACAAAAATTGGTTATCGATTCTGTTATCAAAAAAGCCGGAGTGGTTGCAGTTCCCGGCGATTCAACAATTTATCCCGATGGTAGAAAAATTTATTACTTTGTTCACACGGACCGCATTCAACTTGTTGATGATGAAGGCAGAGTTAGAAAAAATTATCCCGGAAGCAAAATTAATGTTGATGAAATTGTTGGAGATATTAAATCACTTGTTGATTGAACGGGGTTGTTAGTCTAAAGTCTAATGTATAAAGTATAAGGTGCAAGAATGAAATCAAAAATAGTATTTGCAGTATTGTTCTTTTTTGTTCTGATAAATTTTTCAACATCAGTTTCTCAGGAAATCCAAAATCCGAAATCCAAAATCCAAATTCACAATCCGTGGGTTCGTGTTGCCGCACAAGGCGCAAACACAGCACTCTTTTTTGTAATCGAAAACACCGGCGAAAAGCCCGACACACTAATTTCAGCAGAATCAAAAATTGCGGACATTGTTGAAGTACATGAAACTTACGCAAAAGAAAATGATATGATGGGAATGAGGGAAGTAAAGTTTGTTGCAGTGCCTTCCAAATCAAAAGTGGAATTTAAACCTCGCTCGCTTCATGTTATGCTTATTGATGTTGTAAAAGATTTGAGAATAGGCGATAAAATTCATGTGGTATTAACTTTTAAACATGCCGGCAAAATAAAAGTGAAAGCAGTTGTTCAAGAAATGCCAATAATGGGCGGAATGAAGCATTGATCTTTTAATCGAGTATCTGCAGAAAAGTAGAGCAGATTTTTAATCTGCTCATAAAGAAAATAAAAAAAGTAATGGGGCAGATTGAAAATCTGCATTACATCTATTTCACTTCAATAAATCCTTTCACGGCATCTTTGTGAACCATAAAATCCATCATCTTTAGTTTGATATAATCTTCGGTGAAGAAGTAATATCCTTTCGGTTCGTTGTTGTGTGCACTCGACCCGGAATCTTTTATCAAATACCAATCCTTGCCGTTATCTTCTTTGTAACCGACAAGATGAACGCCGTGATCATCCGTTGTTGTCCCATTCGAAAATCTGAACTGCCTCGAGTTTTCATCAATGTATTCCGATGGAATATCAAACGGAGGAATCATGAAAACTTTTTTGTCGGCATCTTTGCCCGGCTCACTCACATCTCCGCCGATACTAACGGTAAATCCTTTGCGCACGGCATTCTTCAATACTTTCATAAATGTATCGAGCGGTACATTGTAATAATCTTTGTTGTGCCACCAATTATCGGGCACTTCGTATTCCACTTGTTCGCCGTACGGTTTCTGCATATATGAAAGTACATCAACATAATCATCCGGATTCAGTTTTAGATAATCGGCGAGATATTCATTCGGTGTATATTCTTTTCCTTCAACAACAAATTTTTGGGGCGGAACGCCGAGATAATGATTCATAATTGCTTTAACTGTTTTGATCGCTTCTTCTTCATCCCATGCGTTTGTAGTTTTCAGATTATCGAGGTACGATTTAATTTCTTCAAACATTTTTGCATGATCATGAAATTTTTGTTCGGGCTGTAATCCGTTGTAAACATCCCACGGCATACATCCGTAAATTTTCCAATTGCGGGTTACTGCATTCGCTTCCGAGCCTTCGCCGATTGCAGAGCTTCCTCTCTCTTTGATAAATCTTTTTACGCGCTCGATATATTCACAGTAAGTTGTGAACGCTTCGGAGATGCGCACGCTCTTTCCGTGCAAGCGGTAAACTTCGGATTCCATGAAGGACGTTGTCGAAAAATTCCAGCATGTGTTTGTATTGCCTTGCGATACCGGCGGATTGTGCCGTGCATACTTGAACTCATCCAAATTTTTAGGCGCAGAGAAATTTGTGAGATCGACTTTAAAAGATTTTTTCTTCGATGTTTCTTTCTTGTTGAATTCATCTACCGATTTTTGGATTTCGTCCCAGAAACCTTTTTGCGGTTCAACAAAAATTCCTTTGTCTTGCGGAAGAATAATTGCTGGAAGTATAAACAGAACGAGAAAAAGTAAAGCGAGTTTTTTCATTTAACCCCCTTAGAGTTTATAAATATTGTTACTACAAAGATAGACTTGTTCAATAAAAAAAGTAGAAAGTTTTTAGTTGAAGGTAAGTTAATAATGAGAGAAGTCCTTTATCAAAGTCGTTCTGTTTGCATTTTACCTTTTTATTCTATTACTTTGCCGACTGAAAAGGACAACGCATCATGTTAAAAGGTCGCCAAAATATCTGTTGTACAAATTTCGGCATGTGGATGCATTGCATATGCGAGGAAGACCTTTAAATAATTCGAAAATAATTTCAACATGAAAAAGGTCTTTCAAAGTTTGGAAGACCTTTTTTGTTATAATCGAACGGAAGGAAAAATGAAACACAAAGAGACGAAATCAATTAGAGTGCAAGCGGAAAAATCAAAAAGCCGCGAACATTCTGTTCCGATCTTTATGACTTCGAGTTTTGTTTTTGACAGCGCAGAACACGGAAGAGAATTATTCGCAGACGAAATCCCCGGAAATATTTACTCGCGATTTTCAAATCCAAACACAACCGAGTTTATCGAAAAGATGGCTCAGCTTGAAAATTGCGAAGACGGATTTGCGTTTGCAAGCGGAATGGCGGCAGTCTTTTCTTCGTTCGGTGCGCTGTTAAAATCCGGCGATCATATTCTCGCATCGCGTTCTTTGTTCGGTTCAACTCATCAAATACTTACAAAGATTCTTCCCAAATGGGGAATCACACACACTTACGTCGATACGGATAAAACAGACGAATGGGAAAAAGAAATTACTCCAAATACAAAAATGATTTTTGTTGAAACACCTTCGAATCCTTCGCTCGAAATAATTGATCTTGAATGGCTCGGCAATCTAAAAGAAAAACACAAATTAATTTTGGCTGTTGATAATTGTTTTTCAACCCCGGTAATTCAAACGCCGGCAGATTACGGCGCCGATCTCGTTGTGCATTCCGCAACAAAATATATTGACGGACAAGGGCGTGTAATCGGCGGAATTGTTGTCGGCAAAAAAGATTTGATCGGAGAGATCAGGTTTTTTGCGCGGCAGACCGGTCCATCTCTCTCTCCTTTTAATGCGTGGATACTATCGAAAAGTCTTGAAACACTTTTCTTGCGAGTTGAAAAACATTCTCAAAATGCATTGGAACTTGCAAAAGCATTGAACAATAATCCGGAAATACTTTTTGTGAAATATCCTTTTCTTCCGACCCATCCGAGTTACAAGCTTGCGGTTAAACAGATGAAATACGGCGGAGGAATAGTAACGATTCGTGTGAAAGGCGGATACGACCGCTCAAAAAAATTTATTGATGAATTGAAAATGTGTTCGCTCACGGCAAATCTCGGCGATACGAGAACAATTGTAACTCATCCGGCATCAACCACTCATTCCAAACTTAGCGAAGAAGAAAGATTGGCGGTAGGAATTTTTCCGGACCTGATTAGAATATCCGTTGGACTTGAAAACATCGAAGACATTCTTGATGATATTACACAAGCACTTAATAATTCCAAATAATTACGGTGAACAATGAAAGTAAACATAAAAAGAGTTGATAAAGATTTTCACTTCCATGCATTCGGCGCATCGGGTGTGCCGGTTAATATCGATGCGGCTGAATCAACCGGCGGGCACAATGCCGGCGCTCGTCCGATGGAACTTGTTTTAATGGCGCTCGGTACTTGCAGTGCGATTGATATTATTTCCATTCTGCGGAAACAAAAACAAGAGATAGAAGATTTTGAAATTGAAGTTGACGGCGAGCGGCGCGAAAAAGAAATTCCGGCAATTTTTGAAAATGCTCACATCGAATTCAGATTCAAAGGCAAGCTCGATGATGAAAAAGTAAAAAGAGCCGTTGAGTTATCGGTAGAAAAATATTGTTCGGTTTACGATATGTTGAAACAAACAACCGAAATTACTTACTCGTACAAAATTTATAGTTGATAAATAATCTTTAACAAAATTTCTGGAGGAGTATTTTTAATTGCCACAACCTTTAGGTTGTGGACATAAATTTAAAAATGATTTTGACTTTAGCCGGTTATAGAAATTCAATTGTGGCTAAAGCCAAACAGTTTTTTTTCTTCTATACCCCGATAGATCACCGCGAAGCGGGATTCCGTTGACACGGAAAATGCCGGGGCAATTTAGCCAATAGTTAAATCACAATAGATAGATACCGGGAATTGTTGTTTGGTATTCATTTGATTTTTGGCACTTGTCATTAAGAATTTAAGAAAGGAAAAATTATGGAAAGCATATTTAACACGTGGCAGTGGTACATTGTTGGTCCGTTGATCGGATTATTTGTGCCGCTTTTGTTAATAGCGGGCAACAAACTTTTGGGAATCTCGTCTTCATTCTTTCACATCTGTTCAATTGCGCTGAATACAAAAAAGTTTTCTGCGTTCGGATATAATGCAGATACCAACCGGTGGAAATTTTATTTCGTAATTGGAATTATGATTGGTGCATTCATTGCAGAAAATTTTTTGAGCAGCGGTACCATTTCGTATTTGCCGGAGAGCTACTATTCTTTCGGTGGACTTGTATTGCTTCTTCTGGGCGGATTTCTTGTCGGTTTCGGAACACGTTATGCAAACGGCTGTACTTCGGGTCATTCAATTGCAGGCATTTCTACTTTTCAACTTTCCGGATTAGCTGCAACAGTTTCGTTTTTTGCCGGCGGACTTATTTACACTTATTTCATATTACCATTTTTAACTTAGGTGATACATGCAGAATATAAAATATATTTTATTCGGAATTCCATTCGGAATTTTATTGACAAAGGCTGAAGTAATAAGTTGGTTCAGAATTCACGACATGTTTCTTTTCAACGAAGCACACATGTATTTAATCATAACATCCGCAATTGTAACCGGCGCTCTTTCTTTTTTGGCGATAAGGTTTTTCAAAATCCGATCACTCGATAAAAAAGAAATTGTAATTGAACAGAAAGCATTGAATAAAGGAACTGTAATCGGCGGAACATTATTCGGCATCGGATGGGCAATAACCGGCGCGTGCCCGGGACCAATCTTTGCACAAATAGGAGCGGGCGAATCTGCCGCGGTTGTTACGCTTGCTGGTGCGGTTATCGGCGCATACACTTATGCCGTTAATAAATCCAAGTTACCGCATTGAGCGGTTTAAAATAAAAAACCCCGCAATTTGCGGGGCAAAGATCAAAATATTTTCATTCTTAGCGAACTACTTTTACTTCCGCTGCTTGAAGTCCTTTCGGACCTTTTGTAACGGAAAATTCAACCTTATCGTTTTCTTGCAAAGATTTGTAGCCATCACCAATGATTGACTGAAAATGTACGAATACATCTTCTCCACCGTCTTGTGAAATAAAACCAAAACCTTTTGAACTGTTAAACCATTTAACCGTTCCTTGTTTGCGCTCTGCCATGACAGATGCTCCTTTAAATAATTTGTTAATAATTAATTGATTTACGACAGAGCTTTAAAATCTACTGAGGTTTCGATCGAATTGCGTCTACTTCTACATTACCCCCGCAAAGCGGGGTATACTTCTAAAGTTACTGCCTACGGACACAAACATATGGAAACTATTATTTGTAACCAAATTATTTTTTTTATTGTGCACACGGCGCATTGCGCCATAAATAAGGTAACCCAAGGAGATATAGAAAAAGGTCGTTGCGCCATAATATAGGTAACCGAAAAATAGTGAGGTTACCTATGAGTAATTCGGCAAAGAAAGAATATCTTCAAGAAATCCGGAAA
>JACOUS010000041.1 GCA_016177735.1 Ignavibacteriales bacterium
AAAAACAAAAAAGCCCCGGTAATTCGGGGCTGATTTGCAAATGGAAATTTCTATTTGAACTTCCGCAAAAATTCGAGACGGTCTTTTAATTTTTCTACCGGAACAAGCAGTTTATCTTTTCCGAAAATTGCATCATCGCGGTTGGTGAAAACAAGTTCGTAATCTTTGCTCATTACAATTGCTTCTTCGGGGCAGACTTCTTCGCAGAAACCGCAGAAGATACAGCGCAGCATGTTGATTTCAAACTTTTGCGGATAACGTTCTTTTTCCAATTCTGTTTCTGCGGCTTGCACTTCAATTGCAAGTGCCGGGCAGACACGCGAGCACAATCCGCATGCAACACATCGTTCAGCGCCGTTATCTTCTTGCACGAGTACCGGTCTGCCTCTGTATGATGCCGGCGGGTCAAATTTAACTTCGGGATATTGCATCGTAACTTTCGGGCGAAACATATTTTTCAACGTCAGCATCAAACCGCGTGCAATTTCCACTATATAAATTTTCTCGAAGAAGTTTAGATCTTTTGTTCGCTTCTTACCAGACATTTTTCCGATCCTCGTTTTCCGGAAGAATTAAATTCGTTCCGTAACTATAAATTAAAAATCATAATTAATGCCGCTACCCAAATAATATTAACAAGTGCAAGCGGAAACATTACTTTCCAGCCAAGATTCATTAATTGATCGTAACGGAATCTCGGAATAGACCAACGCACCCATATAAAAAAGAACAACATGAATGCTACCTTAAATAGAAATGAAGCAACGTACAATAAAGTTGCAACAGTTCCGGTCAATCCTGAAATATCAACTAAAGGATTCTGCCAGCCGCCGAGATAGAGAGTAACAATTAAACAGCTTGCAATAATCATGTTTGCATATTCTGCTAAAAAGAATCCGGCAAATTTGAACGAGCTGTATTCGGTATGATAACCGCCTACAAGTTCCGGCTCTGCTTCGGGTAAATCGAAAGGCAATCTGTTTGTTTCAGCAAATGCTGAGACAACAAAAGTGATGAAACCAATCGGTTGAACGATAGCATTCCACATCCATCCGTGCTGTGCATTTACAATATCTATCGGACGAAGCGATTCGGAGAGTAATAAAACTCCGGCAATGGAAAATCCCATCGAAACTTCGTATGAAATCATTTGCGCCGAAGAACGAACACCGCCGAGCAAAGAATATTTACTTCCCGAAGACCATCCGGCAAAAGTAATTCCATAAACTCCGAGCGATGTTAATGCAAGTACGTAAAGTATTCCGATGTTAACATCGGCAACAACTAATTTTATATCATAACCAAAAATATTTACGGAAGGACCGAACGGAATGACCGCATAAGTAGCAAAAGAAACAAACAATGCAATGAACGGCGCAAGTGTGTGCAAAGGTCTGTTTGCCGCATCCGGAACTATATCCTCTTTCAACAAAAGTTTGAACACATCTGCGAACGGTTGAAGCAATCCGTGAAAGCCGACTCTGTTCGGACCAATTCTGTTTTGTGCCCACGCACTTATCTTTCTTTCAAAATAAACGAGATAAGCTACGGTAGTAAGCATCACAATCACTACCAACAAAATTTTGATCAGCGATATTACTATAATTTCCAAAATGCTCATTAATCAAACTCCATCACAAATATGGATTAGACTTTTACTTCTTGTTTTATTTTTAACTTCGCGCCTTGCTCGCCGATTGAATCGTAATCCAATCCTTTGAAAGCGTCAACCGAGCCGGCAATTTCTGCGAAAACATCTTCTGCCATTTCATATTTTGTTTTTCCGCCGAGCACATTTGAAATCTGAGACAAAATTTTCCAGCTCGGTTTGGAATTATGTTTCGTGCCTTGCATCCATCTATCGAACTTCGTACCGAATTTATCCCAGCGGCTCATGTTCATTCCGTCAAGTGCGCGCTCCATTTCCTCAGTTGCAACTGCCGGGCGGATTCTCTGCACTCTTCCTTCGAAGTTCACAAATGTTCCATGTTTCTCTGCATAAGTTGACGCACCGAATAAAACATCTGCAAGTGCGGTAGTTCTATTTTGATTTGCTGCATTCGCAATCAGCAGATCGAGTTTACCGAGCGCTTGTTCCCATTCTTCGCTCAATGATGCAAGATCATCTTCAAGAATGTAGAGTGCTTTTATTTTCCCTTCTTGAATCGATTTTAAAATTGCATCGAGGTTCAACCCATTATTCGATGATTTAACACCTACTAATTTTGCGCCGAGTGAATTCGGAGTTTTGTCTTCGCGGATTAAAATATCATCCTGATCGCCTGTCACAATATGACTTGCAAAATCCAAATTATGAACGCCAAGCTGCTTTGCCAATTTTGCGAGAAGATAATTGTCTTCACATGCTGCAAATGCAGAACCCGCAAAAGCGATTTCGCTACTTTTATATTCTTTTAAAAGTTTTGCAGATTCATTTATTGCTTCTGCCCATTCAACTTTTTGAAGTGCACCTTCTTTTCTAAAAAATGCACCGTCGATTCTTTCATTATTGTTCACAAATTTGAATGTGTTTAATCTTCCGTTATCGCACATCCAGTAACTGTTCACGTTATCGTTTTGCCGCGGAGTCAATCTTAAAATTTCGTTGTTGCGCACCCAAATTTCCGTGTTGCATCCGCGTGCACATCCGACGCAAACAGAATTGGTTGATGACATTTCCCACACGCGCGATTTGAAACGGAAATCATTATTTGTTAATGCGCCGACCGGACAAATATCAACCGTGTTCATTGTGTAAGGATTGTCAAAGGATTCGCCGGGGAAAGTTGAGATTGTAACTTTATCGCCGCGCTCAACAAAAGTAAGCTGGTTTGCTTTTGCAATTTCGTCCGAGAATCGGATACACCGCGAACACGAAATACATCTTTCGCCGTCAAATTTTATGTAGGGACCGAGTTGAACTCTTTTCTCTTTCCGGTTTTTAATTTCATCGAAGCGGCTTTCGCCTTTTCCGTGTGCGTATGCATATTCCTGAAGTTTGCATTCGCCGGCTTCATCGCAAATGGGGCAGTCGAGCGGATGGTTGATCAAAATAAATTCCATTACGGAATTGCGCGCATCCAAAGTTTTCGGAGAGTTCGTACTCACTACCATTCCTTCGGTTGCATAAGTCGAACACGCAATTACAAGCTTCGGCATTTTTTCAACTTCCACCAAACAAACGCGGCAGTTGCCCGAAACGGATAAACTCGGATGCCAGCAGAAATGCGGTATGCTTATTCCGGCATCGCGTGCGGCTTGTATTATTGTTTGTCCCAGTTTGAATTCTATCTCTTTTCCATCAACTATAAATTTGGGCATAGCTTGACCTTTACGCTGCTTTGTGCAGTAATAAATTTTTTGGGCTTAAAATTACTCGTGTTAGCGAGCCATTTTCAAGTTTGTTTGATGTATCGAACAATTCGTTTGCGTAACTGCGTATTTCACTTGCACTCACTTCGCGGATTTTTTTTACCGTATCTTCAACACTTCTAATCCTGCCGAAGTAAATCATTGATTGAGCAATCCGCAGCATTCTGTTGGTTGTGCTTTCCAAACTCATCAGCATGCTGCCGATCAAATATTCTTTTGCTCTGTCCAATTCTTCTTCGGAAACTCTTTTGTCTTTAATTTTTTTCAGCTCGTTGAAAATCAAACTCTGTGCTTTGTGAACAGATTTTTCGTTCGTGGAAAGATAAACGCCGAAAGTTGAAATGTCATAGAACGAATTCAGAAAAGAGTTGATCTGATAAGCGATTCCGTTTTCTTCGCGTATTTTTTGAAACAGTCTCGAACTGCTTCCTTCTCCGAGAATGTGTGAAAGCACGCTTACCGGAATTCTCTTTTTATCTTTGAAGCCGTATGTTGTTTTGCCGAGTATGTAATGAACTTGCTGTGTTTCTTTTTCAACAAACAGATCGGATGAATTAGCAAGCACGAGTTCCCTTTTCTTTCCGTTCGTCTGAAGAAAATTTTTGTTGATATATTTTTCTGCGAACTTCAAAAGTTTGTTGTGATCGATATTTCCGCATGCAACAATATAAAATCTGTCGAACGTATAATTTTCCGCAACGTATTTTTGAATATCCTTTTGTTTAAACGAGCGCAGATTTTTTTCCGTTCCGATTATCGGCATGCCGAGCGTGTTGCCGGCAAAAACATTGCTTTCAAATTTATCAAAGATCAATTCATCGGGTGAATCTTCGATGTCGTAAAGTTCATCGATAACAACAGCAGATTCCTTTTCAATTTCCTTCGGACTGAATATGGAATTCTGCATCATGTCTGCCAGCACTTCAAAAGTTTTTTCGATATGCTCGCTTAATCCTCTTCCGTAAAAACATGTATGTTCTTTCGAAGTGAACGCATTCAAATATCCGCCGAGGGATTCGATATCTTCGGCAATTTTTTTTGCCGAGCGTTTTTTGGTTCCCTTAAAAAACATATGCTCGAGGAAATGACTGATTCCGTTGTTTGCGGTTGTTTCATCGCGCGAGCCTACATTAAACCAAAATCCAAGTGAGAAAGATTTTAGATATTTGATCTTCTCGGAGACTACTGTGACGCCGTTCGGCAGTTGTGTTATGTTAATATTCTTCAAAGAGGATTTTTTTACTAATTATCTGAAATTTGTGGGACACAATATAGAGAAGTGCCGTTTTGTTATCAAATTATGTAGTCATTTCCTTTTAGCCAATACTTTGGGGTTCCTTTTCGAATGGAAGACCGCCAATACAATAATTTCTGTTTCAGTGTAATTGTAACAATAATAAACGGAAATCTTTTTAGACTACTCTTCTCAAATGTTTATTAATTACAGGATAAAATTCAGGGAGCGCTTTATTTTTTGAATAGCATCATCAATACAACTAACAAACTCTAATCCTAAACCTTTTTGTTGATTCTCATATCCAAAAACCGATTCATAAAATTCATTTTCCGCATCTTTGTGAAAACGAATTGTTCTCATTTACTTGCCGAAGAAATCAGATTTAATTTCTTCCCAGCTTCTTGCAGATTTAGGATTTTTCTTGAATGATTTTAATCTTCTATCAAGTTCTTTTTTTTGCGCAGCACTTAATTCGAAAGTTTTATTTTCTTCGGCGACACTATCCCAAATATCTTCCACAAGCATTATCTTTTCTGAGGTACTGAGTTTTTTAATTTTATTTCGAATGCAGTCTTCCATCTTTCTTCACTAACTTTTGAACAAAAAAAGAGAATGGCTGTTAAGCAATCAAACCGTGCTTAACGGGTAATTTTTCACTCTCTATTTTCCATGACAGGTTGTTTACGTTTTCCCATAAAATCATCGCTGATTTTTTTTCAAACTCTCGATCAGCGGTTTCCATTTTGATTTAATTGGATAAAGAATAACAGTTCCACTAATTTCAGTTACACCTACTTTTTTACCCTTCCTACTATAAACTTTAGGCACATTGATTGCGCGACTCTTCCTTTTCGCAAACAATTCTCTGTTTTTATTCTTCTAAAAATCAAATAGAAAAAAAATGAAAATCGTCAAGCAAAAAAATATCTGCTATACCACCTTCTCAAGAATTTCTGTAGCATCGCGTAAAAGTTTCTCACATATTATTTCGGAGAGATTTTCCTCTTTCATTTTTTTCCGACCTTCGTCCGTGCTCAAATCACAGCCCAATAATTCTTTGCAAACAACAGAGTTGTTCCGGTTTTTAAATTCTTTCATAAATCGGTTGGACATATTGTAAATATGCATCTTCGCTTCATCATTATTGAGTTCCGGTTTCCAATGTTTAAGCCCGATAACCATCAGCGCGCCGGTAACAGCGCCGCATGTTTCTCCGTTGCGTGCAATTCCTCCGCCGAATGCGCTTGCAATTTTTTGCGCATGCTTCAAATCGATTCCGAGTTCTTCCGAAAACGAAGACAACACTGCTTGTGAGCAGTTATATCTTTCTTTAAAACAGTTAATAACTTTTGCGGTTTTATCCATGATTAATCCTCTATTACGAAAAAGAACATCTATTCAGAATTTTCAATTCTGCATTCTAAACTCTGAGTTCTTAGTTCAAAGTCATTTCACGCTAACTTTCTCAAACTTCTCAACATATTTTTCGTTGAACAGCAAAATGACTTTGCGCGCCTTTGCATTAATGTTACTGTTATGCAAAAATTATTAATAAGAAGATCGTGATTCTTTTAAGATATCTAAGATTTCTTCAGACGAAATATTCAAATTGATTCCCCCAACTTCTAACAAAGAATTTTTTCCCGTAATTGCCTTTATCTCAAACAAAGATCCGTCTCGTCGTCTAATACGCACACTTCCTTCTTTTTTAGCTTTTTTCAAAAGTGAAGCAAGATTTTGTCGTGCTTTAGAATATGTATATGTAATCATTAGTTAATCTCCAAAGTTTTGATCTTATTATCTTTTGCAACAAGTATCAAGTTTTTGTCTAAGCTTATCAACGAAGATTTATATTTCTTCGCACATTCTATAAAGTAAGCATCATATGCATAGATATCATACTTTGAACAATATTCAAGAACCGAATCCAAATCTACATTAACATACCGTATTGCAATCTGTTCGTAATAATTAATTGCTTCTTTAGCTTGTTCCAGTGTAACTCTTTTTCTCTTTAACATAGCCGAAAAGGCATTTCCAATTTCCCAATGAAGTGATTCTGGCGCTATCAATTCATAACCTAACGAAGCTGTTATTATTTTATTTTTGCTACTTTCGTTTGTAATGACCGCAATTATAATCGATGTATCAATTGTTAATAACATTTTCATCACTTGTACAATTGTGCGAGTAAAATAATCATTAATGCCTAACTGCACAAATACGATTAGCATTTTCCGGAAAATTCAACATCTACACAACTGTTTGTTTCTCAAACTTCTCAACATATTTTTCGTTGAATTGTGCGATGGCTTTGTAAGCTTTCTCCAAAATATTTTCGGGAGGAAGGAATACAATTCTGAAATGCTGCGTGCCGGGCACTTGTCCGAATCCGCTGCCGGGTACAATTACCACGCCGGTTTCACTAATTAATTCTTTAGCCCAATGCGCATCGTTTGAAATATTGTGAAGTCTCGGAAAAGCATAAAAGGAACCTTCCGGTGCAACACATGAAATTCCGTTTACGGCATTCATCATTTCAACTGTGAGGTCTCTTCTCTTCGTTAATTTTTTCATTGCAACTTCGAGATGCGATTGATCGCCGAGCAGCGAAGGTGCAATAGCATATTGTTCAGGATGATTTGCAGAGAGCCGCGCTCGCAGTAATTTATTGATTGCTTCTATATAATCTTTTAATACATTTCTGTTACCGCTTACAATTCCCCATCCGATTCTGAATCCGGGCACCATGTAATTTTTTGATAAACCGCAGAATGTAATCACGGGCACTTCCGAATTGAGCGATGCAATCGATGTATGTTTTTTCCCATCCATCAAAAGTTTGTCGTAGATCTCATCGGCAAAGATTACAAGATTATGTTCTTTGGCGAGTTCGATTATCTGATTCAATGTTTCCGGCGATGAATTTGAGCCGGTCGGGTTATTCGGATTAATCAAAATTATTGCACGCGTTTTTTCATTAATCTTACTTTTAATATCGTCGATGTTCGGCTGCCATCCGTTATTTTCATCGAGGTAATACGGATTTTCATACATCTGCAATTTGCTTTGAATAGCCGTGTAAAGCGGATAGCCCGGTGTTGGAGTTAAAACATTTTCGCCGTCGTTAACAAGCGCAGTTAAACAAATATCAATTGCTTCGCTTGCGCCGGTGGTAACAAAAATATCCTGAACATTTTTAATTCCTTTTTTCTCTGCTTCTTTTTCGATTGCTTCAATCGCTTGTTTAATTCCCGATGACGGTGCATAGCCGTTAAAATTTTTCAACATTGCTTTGTAGGTTTCTTCAACAAGATGTTTCGGCGGTTCCCAATCGAACAAGTTCGGGTCGCCGATATTTAAGTAGAGCATCTCTTTTCCCGTTTTCGCAACTTCATTCGCAAGCACAACAATATCACGCACCGCATAAGTTACTTTTTCCGTTCGTACTGCCGGTTTAATTACAAAGTTGGACATGTTTTCTCCTTGCCATAGATTTATTTCATTTTTTCACAAACCCAATAATAATCTTATTTTGT
The DNA here is from genome assembly GCA_016177735.1 of Ignavibacteriales bacterium. Taxonomy (GTDB): domain Bacteria; phylum Bacteroidota; class Ignavibacteria; order Ignavibacteriales; family Melioribacteraceae; genus DYJK01. The sequence continues at coordinate 8,149 of JACOUS010000041.1, forward strand.
TCTCAACCTCATTCAAAGTGTTTTGCGAAACAGTTCCGACATTTTGAATAAGTCTCTCTTTTGAAATAGAGCGGATGTCTTCACACTTTATAAAACTTTCTAATTTAAGACCTCCTTCGGGAGGTTCAATTTTAACATGAAGTGGAATTCCTTTTTTCTTTGCTGTAATCGGAATTGCAATAACCAAATCTGCTAAACTTTCATTGAATCTATTAACAGATAAAACGAGCGCCGGTCTAATACCCGATTGTTCTCTTCCTCGCTGAGGATTTAGATCAACTGTCCATATTTCACCGCGTGCCGGGTTTTTCACAATCGATCCTTTTTAATATTGTCGAGATTTGCACGCTCCCACGTTTTTCTTTCTTTCTTTTCTTCTGCCCAATCTTTTTTATTTGCCCGTAACTTTGAATAGGCTTCATTCACTTCTTCCCAGAACTGTACCTCTTTATAATTTTCGAGTGCTTTCGAAATAATAGTCTGCATCGATTCACCCGAAAAATTTTTTATTTCTTGAAGAAGCTGATGAGTTCTTTTATCTATCCTAACTGTTGCTGTTGACATCGTCGTTCCATTTTTATGTTTACACATAAATATACAATTTTGTTTACAAGATTATCAATCATTGTTTGGTTTTAAAATTATTCCAATACTTTTATGACCATTAATTTTTATTGTAAGCGGTTTATCCAGACGAATATGTTTTGTAAAATATTTTTCTTCCACAACATTGTGGCTGTCGAGCCATTGCCAGTCAATAAATCCTTGATCCGAAAATTCATCAACGGTGAAGTAGCCGATTTTAAATGAAGTAAGATTTTGGAAGAAGTGCGAACCTTGCGAAGGTGCAACATTGAAATCAAGAAAATTTGATTCGATGATTGCTTTTGCACCGTTTATTTGTTCCCACGTAACCGGAATGCCGAGCCAAGGATCGAGTGTGCCCCATCTTCCAACTCCGATTAACAAGTACGGTGTGCGTTCATGCAAAAGCTTGGAATTGAATTGTGTAATTTCGTGCGCTGCTTCCATAGCATATTTTCTATCGAAACGTTTTACATCAATAAAAACAATATCGCGGACGGAAGTGATAATTCCGTTGCCGAGCACCTGACTGCTTTTGCAAAGAAGTTCATCGTGTTCAAAATGTTCGAACTCGAGTTCTTCAATTTCGCTGTTAACAACAAGCGGACGCATTTGAAGCAGTGCAAATTCTTTCGGCTTGCCCGGCGGCAAACTCAAGTTGACTGCAAATTCAATTTCCACCGGCGAGCCGGTTCCCCAATTTCCCATTTCAAGTAGTAGTTCCAAAATTTGAGGCAATGGAAAAACTTTTTGTTTGAGTATAGGCGCAAGAGTAAAAAGTTTTGGTCCGGGTCTTCCAGCTCCGTCGTAAATTATATTGTTATCGGGCGAATATGTTGATGCCGTAAAATCCAAAGTGCCGTCATTGAGCGCATCGGCAACGTTGTACTTTTTCATCAGTTTATCTTCATCAACAAGATTGTGCTGATATTCTTCCGAAAGATCGAGTGCAAAAAATTCGTGCGGAGTATATTTCAGCAAATCATCGATTGTTGCGAACTGCAAAATGTTCTGCGGATATTTCGGACAAAATCTGAAAGCTACTCCTCCTTCAACGATATACTTACCGAGCCCCGGCGCAGTTGAAACAATCCCATCCGTAGATTTTAAAGGATGCGTCGGATAAAAATTATATGATTTTGCAACGCCGGAAAATTCGGGATAATATTTTCCGTTGTGGGCAGCACCGACAAGTTTTTGAATTATCACCGCCATCTTTTCTTCTTCCAAACGGTAGGTTGTAACTTTTATGTAATCTTTCGACCGTTTGAAATAGATTGACATATAAATTCTTTTGATTGCATGAATCAGTTGTTTGAGCCGCACTTCAATATCGGGATGATTATTCGGCAGCATGTAAGTATCGTAAACGCCGGCAAACGGCTGACCTTGCGAATCTTCGAGAAGACTCGATGAACGCACGGCAATCGGTTCGTTCATTAGTTCGAGAAGATCGCGCAAACTGCTCAGTGCATATTCGGGAAATTTATCAGCTTCAAAGAATCTTTTTCTAATTTTTTCATCATCGCGTGTGCGGAGTGCAAAATCGAGAAGATTGTTATCGTTCATGAATTGATCGAAAACATCAGTAGCCAATACAACTGCCGGCGGAACAAAAATTTTTACTTTATCAAAACGGTAACGGATTTCAAAATCGCTGAGAAGCCTGTTAACAAATCCGAGACCGCGGGCTTTGCCGCCGAGCGAACCTCCGCCGATTCTCGCAAAGACTGTTGTTGCATCGTAAGTATTTTTATCGAAATCGGAAATCACTCCGATCTGCCGCGCCTTTCTAAATTCGCGGACAGATTCGATTAATAATTGTCTCAGTTCTTCCGTTGAAGAAAAATCTTCCACTTTTTTTGGGCGCAGTTGATGAGCAAGCCAAAATTCTGTGCGTGCCTTCAGCCAATTTGAAAAATGATTCCGCGATGCATGATAATTGATCGACTCCACCGGAACTACCGTTAATTGTTTTTCGAGTTCGTTCAAGTTTCTTGCGCGCCCGACTTCAGTTCCATTTTCGGTTTTGAACACAAAATCACCGAAGCCGAAATTTTGTATCATAAATTTTTTCAAGTCTTCGAGCAGAGTCGGCGAATCTTTTAAGAGAAATGACGCGCCGATTGTTGAAGCAATCTTTTCATTATCGGGAACAGTTGATTGAAGCAATATCGGAACATCGGGCTGATGTTCTTTAACTCTCTTTGCAAATTCAACACCGGCTTGCGGATCCGGCACACCCTCTTTAGAAAAATCAATGTCGGAAATTACGCCGAGAATATACTCTTCATATTTTTGAAAATAATTCCAAGCCTCTTCATAGTTTGAGCAAAGTAAAATTTTTGGGCGTGCACGCATTCTCAAAAATTTATGAGAAAGATTTATTCCTTCCGAAAGTAAACTTTGCGACTGCTGAAGAACAACAGTATAAATCAACGGCAAGTACGAAGAATAAAATCTTATGTTGTCTTCTATTAAAATTATTGATTGCAGACCGACACTTTTGGTATCGTTCTCAACATTGTATTTGTCCTCAAGAAATTTGATGATGCCGAGAACCATCCGGTAATCGCCTTGCCAGATAAAAACCTTATCAAAAACAGAAACACTTTTGGTCGAAAGCAGTTCCATCATTTCGGGATTATCATAACCGAGCAGAATAATCGGTATATCGATCCCGGCTTCTCTAATTTTTTTTGCGAAAGAGACCGGCGACATATCTTCGATATGCAGAGTAGTAATAATCAGATCGAAACGGCGTTCATCGTTTATTAATCGAAATGCATCCGCGCCGCTTGATACTTGCACAAGTTCGGGCGAGTGGCTCAAATTCAGTCCCTGATATTCTTGCCTGATCAATTCGTACAAACGGTTGTCTTCTTCGAAGATGTACGAATCATACAAACTGGAAACGAGCAGAATATCGCGGATGCGAAAACGCATTAAGTTGTGGAAATCCTGAAACTTCGAGTATCGGCTCTTTTCGATAAGTTCTTTGTTGAACTTGATGGGTTGTCTGTTCATAAACAGAAACGATTTTTTTTTATGCAAGTAAACTTATAAAAGTGTGCGTAGAGACGCCATTTTATGACGTCTCCGTTTTTGTGACTCTCTGAAGAGCATGTTGCATAACTCTTTGCGGAACTTCGTGTATTCTTCGTGTTCCTTTGTGAAAGAAAAGATCAAAGAAATTACACGAAGATTCACCGAGAAGGCACGAAGAGTCTCGAAGAAAAGACTACATTAATAGGTTTTGCAACAAGGCTTCTACAGACATAATCCCACGCCCATTTTACCCCTTGATTTTAATTTTTCTACCTGATAGATTTCCAGTGTACTCCAATATGAAAAGGAGGGCACACCATGAAAGTTTTACAAAAACTATTTCTCACAGTTATTATTTTTTCATTCGGCTGTAAAGAAACTATTGTCGAGCAAGTTCCAAAAGAATTTACAAACGACTTACTTCATGCTGATCTTGTAGGGAAAGTCACACAAAAAGCCAGCAAAGCAAAAGTGATCATCAGTCAAGTTGCACCTATTGATTCGGTAGAAATTAATCCGTCTGACGGTTCATTTGCATTTCGTGATCTTCGCACCGGTAATTATGATGTGACAATCCGAGCTGACAATTACAGAATTTATCAAAGAGCAAATGTAATGCTTACCGGCGGCAGTATTATTTATTTGGGCGAAGTAAATCTTTCAACCGTTCCCGATCTTATTGAACAACACTACCCGGAAGATAATTCTGAAATTGTTTACGATTGGCGCTACGGAAGAATAACCATCTCAATTTTATTCACACATCCGATGGATAGAGAAAGTGTTGAGAAAGCATTTTCTACTTATCCAGCTACCGAAGGAATTTTTTATTGGGGAAATTATACTCAAGCGCCGGTCAATTCATTTTTTGCCGATCCATTTACGGATTTTGACAAGAGTGCAACAATTACAACATTTAGTAAAATTACTTCGATGACTTATCACTTCGCAAAGAAGGATTCGTACACTGATACAACATACACAGTTACAATTGGAACGACTGCAAAGGATACATCGGGAAATTATTTACGCTTCCCTCTCAAGTTCAAATTCAAAACCGTGCAATCGTATTCTACTCAAAACGGAATTATGACCGATCCGGTTCACGGCGATATAAATGTTTCGCCGCTCAATTATAATTACAGCGGAATCACAGTTACATTCCCGAGACGAATGGATAAAACTTCAGTTGAAATGTCAACACATATTTCGCCGCAGATGAATGCAATCTTCCTCTGGCCCGAAGAAAATAAACTACGCATTTATACCGGCGGACCATTTTTATCCGATACAACAATTACCGTTACAATCGACAGCACGGCTAAAGATAAAGATGGTACAAAATTAGGACACATATTTACGTTTTCATTTCAAACGGCTCCATTAAATATTGACAATACTTATCCGGCAAACGGACAGTTATTTGTATCTCCGACCGAACCGATTTATCTGACTTTCAGCAATTACATATCGCTTGAATCGGCAAAAAAAGCATTTTCAATTTCACCTTCTGTTGGCGGAACATTTTCATTCGGCGGATACTATCCTTACGAACAGTTGAATCAAATAAAATTTACGCCGACGAGTTCATTGAAACTGAACACCAAATACACGGTAACCGTTTCAACAAAAGTTAAAGATATGCACGGATCAAATATGAAATCGGAATATTCCTTTTCATTTGTAACTAGACCAAATTGAAAATTGAAAAAAGTAGAGACGTTCCGAGAACGTCTCCGGCTGTGAAGTTCTAAAAGTAGAGACGCTATTTTATGGCGTCTCTCTTTATTTGTTTTCGAAAAATTATTCGAGGCACTATAAACTTGTCCGCCTTTAGTGTGATCACGCCTTTACAAATGCTAGCAACTTCCACAAAAAACAATACATCATTTATAATCATCGAATGATTAAGGATGATTATTTTTTTATATTTTCAAAGAAGTTAAAAATTAGACAAGCATTTTTCATCGGCACAAAAATTTGTTATCTATCAAAAAGATGAAGCATTTCACTAAACAATTATTATTACTCATTCTCTTTTCCAAAATTGCAAGCGCCCAATTCTCTTCACTCAAGTTGGAACACTTCACCATTAACGACGGTCTCTCTAACAATTCAATAAACAGCATTCTTCAAACCGCAGAAGGTTATTTATGGATTGCTACCAAAGACGGATTGAGCAGATACGACGGACAGAATTTCAAGAATTTCAAACACAATCCGTTAGACCCAACTTCCATTCCCGAAAATTACATTATGACTCTGCTTGAAGGCAGAGACCAAACATTGTGGGTTGGCACATGGGGCGGCGGTTTATGCAAGTACGATCCGATTCATGAATCATTCGCACAAATAGAAAATTCTTCCGATAATTATATACAATGCCTCATCGAGGATCATTCCGGCAATATTTGGTACGGAACCACAACGAACGGGTTGTTCAAATACGACCCGAAGAATAAACAACTTACTTCGTACAAAGATAATCCGGGATTATCTAAAAAATTTCGGGATGTTAACATTACCGCTTTAACCGAAGATCATAACAATAATCTTTGGATTGGAACATGGGATAAAGGATTGATAAAATTTAATCCCGTTACTGAAATTTTTTTTTACTTCTCTCATGAACCCGGCAATAAAAATTCTATCTCGAATAATTCAATCTGGTCTGTAGAAATTACAGACAATCATTTTATCCTCGTTAGTACAAACAGCGGACTCGATAAAATAAATATTAACTCGCATAGCTTAATTCATTTCGCTTCCCCCTCTCCGGCACAAAATGATTTCTTTTCCACTGCAATCCGGTGCACACTTCGAGATACAAAAGGAAGAATTTGGATCGGTAATTTCGATTATTACGGTTTACTTTTAGTCGAGCAAGACAGAGCCGGTAAAAAAAATTATACTCATCTTAGAAAACAGAATGATGATCCATCCTCGCTTGTATGTGAACGGATAAGAAACTTGTATGAAGATAAACGCGGAAATATTTGGATTGGAACCGAAGACGGATTAAATAAACTTCCCACTTTCAAATCCTTCACACAATACCGTTACATGCCGTTAAGAAAAAATAGTATCGGCGGCAGAGTTGTTAGTAATATTTTAGAAGAACGCGACGGTTTATTGTGGATCGGTTATAACGGAGGCGGTTTCGACTGCATCGATCTTAAAACCAATATCCGCACACATTACAGAGCAGAGCCGCAAAATAAAAACAGTTTGAGCGCAGACGATGTAATTGCTCTTTACGAAGACAAAAACGGAGTCATTTGGATTGGTACCGGCAACGGCGGTTTAAATCGTTTTGATAAGCGCACAAAAACTTTTAAGCGTTTTTTATTTGATGCAAATAATCCATATGGTATTAAAGCGAATTGGGTGCAGCAAATTTTGGAAACTCAAGACGGATTATTTCTTGTAGGAACAAACGATGCACTGCAAATTTTTGATAGAGTAAAAGAAAAATTTTATCCGTTTAATCCGGTTACTGCCGATAACTCAATAAAATTTCCGGATACGGTTTCTATTAATTCTCTGTTTGAAGACAGCAAAAAAAATTTGTGGATCGGCACATGGTTAAGCGGACTCTTCCGCTACGATCAAAATTCCAAAAAATTATTTCACTATCTGCCGGATAAAAAATTTAATTCCATCAGCTCAAATAAAATTACGTCTATTATTGAAGACAGCAAAGGATTCATCTGGATTGGAACACACAGCGGAGGATTAAATAAGTTCGATAAACAAACCGGGAAATTTATTCACTTCACTACATTAAACGGGCTGCCGAACGATGTTGTCTTCGGAATCCTTGAAGACAATAAAGAAAATTTTTGGATCAGCACGATGAAGGGATTGGCAAGATATAATCCTTCAAAAAATTTATACAGAGTTTATGATGAAAAAGACGGCATTGTTCATAACCAATTCAACTGGCATGCGTACCACAAAAACAAATCCGGCAAAATGTACTTCGGCGGCATTGATGGATTTGTTTCATTCTATCCCGATTCGATCAAAATGGAAACGAATGCTTCACCGGTTGTGCTGACATCATTCAAAGTATTTGATAAAGAAGCAGCACTGCCGCGCTCGCTTCCAAAAACAAACGAAATAGTTTTCGAATATTATCAAAACTTTTTCAGCATCGAATTTGTTGCGCTCGATCTTCAGCCGCTGGAAAAACATCAGTTTGCTTACAAGCTCGAAGGCATCGATCCCGATTGGGTTCAAGCCGGAATTAGAAACACGGCTTTCTACACGGATATAAGACACGGTGAATACCGGTTTACTGTTAAAGCTTGTAACGCAGACGGAATTTGGGGAGCGCCGGTTCCACTCAAAATAATTATTATTCCGGCATGGTGGAATACGATTTGGTTCCGTCTATTTATTTTTTCGGCATTGGCTGCAATCGCTGTTGCATTGTATAAATATAGAATGAATCAGCTTTTGCAAATTGAACGCATCAGGTTAAACATTGCCGGTGATCTTCATGACGAAGTCGGAAGCAATCTCAGCAGTATCAGCGTCGATAGCCAGTCGTTAATGAAAAGTACTACTCTATCAAAAACAGAATTGGAGCTTTCAACAAATATCGGCAAAACTGTAAAAGAAACTATCGAATCATTCAGGGATATTATTTGGTTTATCAACCCTAAAAATGATTTTGGTGACGATCTCATTTTTAAGATGAGAGAGACGGCAGCAAAACTTCTTTCAAATATCGATTGGTCGTTTAATGTTCCTGATCATGTTCGTCTGGACATCTTCAATCTTGAAGTCAGACGTAACATTTTTCTTTTATATAAAGAAGCCGTCACCAATGTTATCCGTCATTCCGATGCTTCAAAATGCACAATTGATTTGTACGGAAATCAGAAAGACTTTAGTATGATTATTCATGACAACGGAAAAGGATTTGATACGGTGAACGCCGGCAGTAATTACGGACTCGTAAATATGAAACGGCGCGCTGAAAAAATTAACGCACTATTAAATATCATCAGCGAAGAATCTACCGGAACAAGAATTGAGTTTTGCATGAACTATCAATCGAAGAAGAGTTATAAAAAAATATAAACGACGGCAAAGAATGACACAATCGTGGTATGGCGTTGCCGCATGATTAATTTTATTTTGTCATAAAGGTAAAAACAACAAATAGAAATGGCAGCAGCCGGCATCAATAAAAATATAGAAATATGGATCATCGAGGACAATGTTAGTTACAGAAGAACATTGCTTGGTTTAATTGAGAGAACAAAAGGAATGTCTTGTTCCCAGGTATTTTCCTCTTGCGAAGAAGCCATCAACAAATTTGAAGATGCCGATGCGCCGGAAATTATTCTTTTGGATATCGGCTTGCCGGGAATGAGCGGAATTCAAGGCATTGAGAAATTCAAAACTTTATCGCCGCAGACGCACATTCTAATTCTCACCGTTTATGATGATAATGATAACGTGTTCGAAGCACTGTGTGCCGGTGCTTCAGGTTACTTGCTGAAAGATTCCTCGCCGGAAAAAATTATTGAATCTATTAAAGAAGTTCTTGCCGGCGGCGCGCCGATGAATATGAAAATTGCACATAAAGTGCTGGAAATATTCACGAGATTCAAACCCAAAAAAAACGATTACGGATTAACAGAACGCGAAAAAGAAATTCTACAACAAATGGTTGCCGGTTTAACAAAACAACAAATTGCCGAAAAACTTTTTCTCAGCTTCCATACCGTTAATACACATCTAAAAAACATTTATAATAAACTTCATGTTAATACGCGCTCCGGTGCTGTTTCAAAAGTTTATAAAGAAAACCTACTTTGAAAAACAGAGTTAAAGTCCTCGTCTAACCAAATACCACGAACGCGTGATTGATACTTTTTTGATCCACTTCTAAATTATACCTGGTTAATTCTCTATTATCTATTCCCGACCGTTCACATATTATCACTTTCAAAAGGTGGATTATGAAAAAAAACTTTTCTGTTACCAATTATTTGATCATTTTCTTTTCAATTCTCTCGTTAACACATGCACAAGTTCCAACACGTACTGGCTGGTGGAAATTCGATGACGCTGCAAACATTACAAAAGCAGAACTTGGAAATGCATTAGAATTAGTAGGAGTTCAAGAAGCAGTTACCGGACCTTCCGCCGAAAACGGCGCGACACATATCGGGGTCGGTAGTCATTATAAGATGACGCACGGTATCATCCCTTCACCGGATACTTTAGTAAATGAGTACACGTTACAAATAGACATCAGAATAACACAAATTAGTTCATGGCATGCACTGTTTCAAACAAGCGCTGCAAACTCCAATGATGGAGATTGTTTTATAAATCCATCCGAGATGATTGGTGTTGCCGCTACCGGGTACGGTTCATTTTCTATCAGCCCGAACGAGTGGTACCGATTAGTAGTATCAGTGAAAAATGGAGTTTTTTATAAGTACTATCTCGATGGTCAGCTTTTGCTGGATGGAACAGTACAAGCGGTTGATGAAAGATTTGCACTTGATGACATTTTACTGGTTTTTGCAGATGAAGACGGAGAGGATAATGAAATTGATTGTGCAGAACTTGCTATTTGGAATCAAGCCCTCACAAGCGGACAGATAAAAAGTCTTGGAGGTTACGGGCATGAATTACCAATGCTTGATTTACAGCCCGCCGATCTCTGGAAATTTGATTACGAGACAAATTTAACAGAAGCTTATTATGGAAGCGATTTAGAATTAGTGGGTTTACATTCACAAGTAGAGGGACCTACACCTACAAACAAAGCTGTAAGGATCGATGCCGGTAGTTATTACAAAACGAACCATGGAATTAGTGCAAACGGCGGCGGCAATTTTGTAAACGAATATACTTTGAAATTCGATTTCAAAGTTTCGGAACTAAACAAATGGAGAACATTCTTCCAAACCGATACTACGAATGCAAGTGACGGTGATTGCTTTATAAATCCGGATGGACAAATAGGAACAGCAACAACCGGTTATGGCGGCTATAAAATTCTTGCCAATGAATGGTATCGTTTAGTTATTTCTGTCAAGAATGGAACTCATTACAGATATTACCTTGATGGACAACTTTTGCTTGATGCAACAGCACAATCTATAGACGGCAGATTTGCTCTTGCCAACACTTTAATTCTTTTTGGTGATAACGATGGTGATGATGGTGTGATCGATATAGCCGAAGCAGCAATATGGGATAAAGCAGTTAGTGAAACTGAAGCAGCCCAGTTAGGAGGTTTTGGACATAATTTAACCAATGGCGGTTCGGTCGAAAAAAAGTTAGTCGGCAGATGGACATTCGATAATCCCTTCAATCTATTAGTATCGGATGGTAACGGGCAGCCGCTCACTTTAGAAGGTAGTGATGAACCAATGGATGGACCTACTACAACTAATTATGCAACAAGGGTCGGCATAGGAAGTTATTACACGATGAATCATGGTATTACAGCTAATGGCGGTGGATTTTTAGTAAATGAATATACCTTGCTTTTCGATTTCAGAGTTCCATCTATCGATAACTGGCACTCCTTCTTCCAAACAAATACCGGGAATGTTAATGACGGAGATTGCTTCATTAACACTTCCGGAAAGGTTGGCGTGCAGGCTACCGGATATACCGAATATGCCATTATTCCCAATGAATGGTACCGCATGGTCGTTTCAGTTCTTAACGGTTCACAGTACTTAATTTACCTCGATGGCAATCTTGCATTGAGTGGAACAGTTCAACAAATTGATGGGCGTTTTGCACTTGGAAGTGAGTTATTAATTTTTGCCGATGAAAATGGTGAAGATGATGCTATTGATTGCGCAGAATTAGCAATTTATAATTATGCACTAACAAGTGATGAAGTTGCTGCACTCGGTGGTTACGGTCATATCATCAGTGACGTAGAAGAATCCACCGGCAAACTTCCATCTGAATTTTCATTATCACAAAATTATCCCAATCCGTTTAATCCTTCTACAACAATAAATTATTCTCTACCCAAAGCATCACATGTTACTATTAAGTTATATGATATTCTTGGTAATGAAGTTGCGGTTATTGAAAATGAATTTAAGAATGCCGGTTATTACAAGGTAAGTTTTGACGGCAGTAAATTAGCATCGGGAGTTTATATATACAGAATGATTAGTAATAATTATTCTTCTTCCAAGAAATTAATTTTACTCAAATAGCCTCTCCATATGAAACCCTCTCCGGTAATTTCAGGAGAGGGTTTCAAAAAAAATTTATGACTTTATCCATCACACCACTTTACAAAAATCAAAAAAATACTTTACCAAATACCACAAACGTGCGATTGCTTTGCCTTTCACCACAAACTACTTTTTCGGTGATAAATTCAAAATCCGTTCTTATAGGCGAAAGGAGTACTTAAAAAATTATTACCCGGAGATATTATGAAAAAATTTCTCAACCTCTTTATTCTGTTTATCCTGGTTACATCCGGCAATTCATATCTGCTTGCACAAGTTCATACCCAAACCGGTTTATGGAAATTTGACGATAACACAAATCTATTGAAGGCAGAAATAGGAACCGATCTACAATTAACTGGAAGTCATCAAGCTGCAAACGGACCTACTACAGAAAATGGCGCTGTTACAATCGGTACCGGAAGCTATTATATACTTACGCACAATATTTCTCCAAACGGCGGCGGCACATACGTAAATGAATATACGATACAGATCGATTTTAAAGTTAAAACCTTGGGACCATGGTACACTTTTTTCCAAACAAGTTTAACAAATTCCAACGATGGTGATTGTTTTATAAACCCCAGTGGAAATATCGGAGTTGCGGCAGCCGGGTATTCAACTTACTCGGTTAAACCCGGGGAATGGTATCGTTTAGTTATTTCTGTGAAAAATGGAACTCAATACAAATACTTTTTAGATGGAAACTTATTACTGACCGGGAATACTCAAACCATCGATGGAAGATTTTCTTTAGAGAATAAATTATTACTGTTTGCAGACAACGACGGCGAAGATGGAGAAATAGACTGTGCAGAAATATCAACATGGAACTATGCACTCGATAATACCGAAGTAAAAAATCTTGGTGGATACGGTCACCAAATTTCAGCACCGGGTACAAGGCAGCTGCTATTAGTTCCTTATTTACAGAATCCCTCCCCAACATCAATGATAGTTTCCTGGCATGATACTCTTGCAAATTTAACAAGAGTCGATTACGGAACTACTTCTTCCTTAGGACAAAGTGTTTCGGGTGCAAGTGAAATTGTTTTTGGTCTTCATAGATGGCATACTGTTGAATTAACCGGCTTGCAGCCAAACCAGGAATATTATTATAAAATAGTCAGCGGAAGCGGAAGTTCACCGACGTATAATTTCAAGACTTTTCCAGATTCAAATTACAACGGAAAGATTCGATTTTTGTTATTCAGTGATACTCACAACGGTGATACAACAAAATCGGTTAAGGTTATTAAGAATGCAAAGAAAATTATTCAGCAGATTTACGGAAGTGATTTGCATAATCAAGTCAATTTGGTATTACATTCCGGCGATTTAGTTGTTACGGGTAGTTCAATAGCGCAGTGGACTGAACAATATTTTGCCCCGATGTCGCACTTATCGCCTTACATACCTTTTCTAACAGTAACCGGCAATCATGAAGGTGAACATGAAAATTATTATAAGTATATGCATTACGATAATATTTCCGGCTATCCGCCGCCAAACGGATTTGCTGAAAAATTTTGGTCAATAATCATAGCAAATACTATGATTATTGGCTTGAATACAAACCTTACCGGCGCAGCACAAACTTTGCAAAATGGATGGCTTGAACAAAAACTTAATGAAGCAGAGAATAATCCCGGAATCGATTTTGTTTTTCTTATAGGTCATCATTTTCCAATAACAGAACTTTGGGGTGAAGGGATAACTTACGACGGCGGTCCCTTTTACATAAAAAACCAGGTATTCCGGTTACTCAAAAAATGTTCTAAAGTTATTCAATATTCTTACGGCCATACTCACGGATTTGAGAGAGGCACAATTGAATCTGAGAAACCGGAAGTGCGCGGAGATTTTAGAATAGTCTGCGGCGGCGGCGGTGGCGGTGCAATTGATCGCTGGGGTTCTTATCAAAACCAGGATTTCCCAAATATCCATATAACACTTGATCATTTTTTCTACCAGGTTATAGAAATAGATGTTGCAAATAAAACTTTCGAATCAAAAATGTACAGCCTGGGCAATACAAGTAGAGCACGTGATAATGAAGTTATGGATAGTTGGTATATAAAAATAAATCAACCAGCGCCGGCACAACCAGTCACAGATGTACCGGCAATTAATGAAAGCCAAATTACTTTTAATACATCCCCGATATCAAACGATTCATTGATGACGGTTAGAATTCAAGTGTCTGAAAATTCTGATTTCAGCAAAACCGCAATCGATACAATGATTCATTGGAAAAATATTTATCAGGTAGATTCGTGGTTCAACCCGATTGACAAAAATAAAGGGCTCGATCTTACAAGATTATCTTTTAACAACTCGAGATTTAGAAAGAGTACGCCATATTTTTATAGAGTAAAATACCGTGATCATAATCTCAAATGGAGTGAATGGTCGAATGCAACTTCATTCAATATTACAACCGGCATAGCAAGTATTGCCGGTTTGCCAACTGCTTATGATCTGTCCCAGAACCGCCCCAATCCGTTTAATCCTTCTACAACAATAAATTATTCTCTACCCAAAGCATCACACGTTACTATTAAGTTATATGATATTCTTGGTAATGAAGTTGCGGTTATTGAAAATGAATTTAAGAATGCCGGTTATTACAAGGTAAGTTTTGACGGCAGTAAATTAGCGTCGGGAGTTTATATATACAGAATGATTAGTGATAATTATTCTTCTTCCAAGAAATTAATTTTACTCAAATAGCCTCTCCATATGAAACCCTCTCCGGTAATTTCAGGAGAGGGTTTCAGAAAAAATTTATGACTTTATCCATCACACCTCTTTACAAATATCAAAAAAAAACCTTACCAAATACCACAAACGTGCGATTGTTGAAATTTTTCCAATCATCTATTTTTCTTGCAGAAGAATAGGCCCCAAAAACAGAACCAAAAACTATTAGTTGTAGGGATTTGAAAGCCGGTCACAACTAATTCATCCATCAGGAGGTTATATGAAAATCATGAAATTTTATTTTATGACTCTCATGTTTGCGTTATTTCTTTTTTACAATTATAGCAATGCCCAGGTAAAAAACATTGCGCATCGGGGCGGTGCAGCACTTGCACCTGAAAATACTCTCGCCGCATTTTCAAATGCAATTTCTCTCGGCGCGGATTATTATGAACTGGACGTCCAAATTTCAAAAGACGATTCGTTGATGATAATGCACGACGACACAATCAACAGAACTACTAACGGAACCGGCAGTGTAAGTTCGTTAACATATGCACAGTTGCGCAGTTATGATGCCGGCTCAAAATTCAATGCTTCGTTTGCCGGTGAAAAAATTCCAACATTGTATGAATCATTAATGCTTGCCAAAAACAGTGCTTCGAATATCGGCGTTGTTGTTGAAATCAAAACTTCCAATTCAACAGCAGTTCAAAAAGTAGTTAAGATGGTGCAAGATTTGAACATGCGGAACAGAGTAATTATTTCCAGCTTCAACATAAGTCAAATTACCGAATCAAAAAGTTTGGACGCGGCTATTCCGGTTCAGCTTTTTGTCGGCACAACTTCAAATTCGGCTATTGATCAGGCTGCGGCAATTAATGGTGAATGGATTGGCAGCGGCGGCACTGCAACCTCGGCTTTTTTAGATTACGCTCATTCCAAAAATGTAAAGTATAATAGCTGGACAATAAACAGCTCTAGCCAAATGATTTCACTTTCGCAGCTTGGGGTGGATGGTATAACTACCGATAATCCTAAAACACTAAAATCGGTTTCAGATACGACGCCTCCCTCTGATGTTGTATTATCATCCACCTTTGTTGCCGAAACAAAAATAACTTTAAACTGGAACGCCGCAGTTGACGGCGAGAGCGAAATTATCGGTTATGAAATTTACCGCGATACTATTCCTTCGGCTGCAACTTTATTAGCATCGGTCGGCAATGTAACCGAATACACAGACGAAACTTACACGGAGACAAAACAATATTTTTACAGAGTAAAAGCAAAAAACAGTGCCGGAATTTTGAGCACCAATTTCAGCAACGAATTATCAGCCGCTACCCTTTCCGATATTACCCAGCCCGTATTGTTAAATGTTACTTCCAACGCGGAGGATTCTAAAATTGTAATCGATTTCAGTGAACGTGTTGATCAAACAATTGCCGAAACAACTACTAATTATACGATCAACAAATCCGTCACCATTCAGAATGCAAAACTTTCATTGGATCAAAAATCTGTAATATTAACTGCATCGCAGCTTGCAGAAAATTCTTACACGCTTACGGTAAAGAATATAAAAGACCGCGCAGCAACACCAAATACAATAACCAAGACTTCGGCAATATTTATTCATAAAAATATTTCTTCGAGTACTGTTGCTTATTACAGTGCAGATGAAATTCAAACAGACAGCACTTTGGTTGATGCTTCATCTAATTTGAATAACGGAACTTTGAAAAACGGCGCCGCACTTTCGGAAGGTATTCTGGGCAACGCACTGGAATTCGACGGCGTTGATGATTATGTACAATTTTCAAGCTCGCCATCTTTTGATATAAACGGAAGTGCTGTTACAGTATCTTTGTGGGCAAAGTTAGATTATCTGCCGGCTGATTTACCCGGCGCGTACGGACCTCTGTTTGATTCGGATACCGATCAATATGTTTTGTACGAAGATAAAGGAAATAACGAATTAAGATTTAAAGTCTCAACAACTTCTTCGGCGGAAAGACCGGGAATACCGGCTGCGGCTTTGGTTGCCGGCGAATGGCTGCATATTGTTGGAGTGTATGATGGTTCCAAAGCAATGATTTATTTGAACGGCGCGTTAAGAGATACACACACTCTAACCGGTAATGTGAAAACCGGACAAGCTGCATGGCTTGGCAAAAGCGCTCAAAATTCTCCGAGCTACTTCAAAGGAAAAATTGATAACGTACAGATATTCAACAGTGCATTAAGTCAAGCAGAAATTACAGATATGTATAATTCTATCAAAGTTTCCCCTCTCGATCCGAAACCGAGCGATGTTCAATTAACATCAGTAACTGCGAACGGAACTGAAATTAAATTGCAATGGCAGCCGGCAGTAAATTATGAGAGTGCTTTAATGGGATATGAAATTTACCGTGATACTCACACTGCCGCTGCAACTTTGCTTGCAACAACCGGCAACGTAACCGAATTCACAGATAAAAATACAGCCGAATATACTTCATATTTTTACAGAGTTAGAGCAAAAAATTCTTCTGCACTATTAAGCCCTAATTACAGCAACGAAATAGGTGCCGCCACAAATAAAGATGCAGTTAAGCCGGAAATTTTATTCTCTACTTCGAGAGCAGAGACAAACAAAATTATTATTGAATTCAGCGAGAAGGTAGATCAAGCTGCTGCTGAAACGACAACTAATTACTCGCTCGATAAATCGGTTACTATTAACAGTGCAAAATTATGTTTAGATCAGAAGTCTGTAATATTAACTACTTCAGATCTCGGCGAAGATACATATACGCTCATCGCCAAAAATGTAAAAGATAGAGCAAGTGCATTTAATACTGTTGCACCGGACAGCATTATATTTAATCATAAAAATCTGCCGGCAAATATTATTGCTCATTACAGTATTGATGATATTCAAAATGACAGCGTACTAACCGACTACTCCTCAAACGCAAATAACGGTGTTCTGCGAAATGGTGCTGCACTTTCGGAAGGATTACTTGGCAACGCGTTACAATTTGACGGAGTTGACGACTACGTACAATTTTCTACTTCCCCTTCGTTCGATATTGGAGGCAGCGCAGTAAGCGTTTCGCTGTGGGTAAAATTAAATTATCTGCCGGCAGAATTACCCGGTTCATTCGGTCCTCTATTCGATTCCGACGGCGATCAATATGTTTTATATGCAGATAAAGGCAATAAAGAATTACGATTCAAAGTATCAACAACTGCCGGCGCTGAAAGACCCGGAATTCCTGAAACCGATTTAATAACCGGTCAGTGGATTAACATAGTTGGCGTTTACGATGGAACAAAAGCCATGATCTACTTGAACGGCATTCTAAAAGATTCGCATAATCTTACCGGAGATGTAAAACCGGGTCAAGAAGCATATCTCGGCAGAAGCGCTAAAAATTCTCCAGCTTATTTTAAAGGAAGCATGGATAACGTTCAGATTTTCAACCGCGCTTTATCACAAGAAGAAATCACTGATAATTACAGCAACACTAAAACAGCGGCAATAAAAAATGTTGTAAGCGTTGAAGATGATGAAAACAATTTAATGCCGTTAACATTTGCATTGTCGCAGAATTATCCGAATCCTTTCAACCCGGTAACAAAGATAAATTATCAGGTTCCCGAAATGAGTAATGTTCAACTAACTATTTACGATATACTTGGCAGAGAAGTTTCTACAATTGTAAATGAAGTAAAAGCTCCGGGCACATATGAAGTAAAATTTAACGGAAGTAATCTTGCAAGCGGAGTCTATTTTTACAGATTGCAAGTTTACACGCTGGGGCGTGACGGCTCTTTTTCGGATATTAAAAAATTAATCTTGCTGAAATAATTCCGTGTAAAAAAGTAGAGACGCCATATATGGCGTCTCCGTTTTTTGATTTAACAATTTGTGGCGCGATATATCGCGCCTCTACAAATTTTGGAACTAATTAGACAATTCCTTGATCCAGCATTGAATCTGCTACTTTTACAAATCCGCCGATGTTTGCACCGTTAACGTAATTACCAGGTGTACCGTATTTTTCAGCAGTATCAACACAAGTTTTGTGAATGCTCTTCATAATCATGTGAAGTCTGTTATCAACTTCTTCGCGCGTCCATGAATAGCGCATACTGTTCTGTGCCATTTCCAAACCGGAAGTAGCAACGCCGCCGGCATTAGCCGCTTTGCCCGGTCCGTATAAAATCTTTGCCGCAACAAATTGGTCAATCGCCTCAATTGCAGAAGGCATGTTTGCACCTTCGCTAACTACATAAACGCCGTTCTTCAACAAGTTAGCCGCATCTTTTCCGTTAATTTCATTTTGTGTTGCCGATGGGAATGCACAATCTGATTTGTGATTCCACAGCGGATTGAATTCTGCATTCGGATCAATTTGTGAGTAAACCGCGCCTTTAAATTTATCGGCATACTCTTTAATTCTTCCGCGGCGTACATTTTTCAAATCCATTATAAATTGTAATTTCTGATAATCGATACCGGCTTCATCATAAATGTAACCGTTGGAATCCGAAAGCGTTAATACCTTTCCGCCGAGCTGTAAAATTTTTTCAACTGTGTATTGAGCAACGTTACCGCTTCCGGAAACAAGGCATTTCTTTCCTTCCAAAGTTTGTCCGCGTGTGCCGAGCATTTCGGCGGCAAAATAAACTGCACCGTACCCGGTTGCTTCGGGACGAATAAGCGAACCGCCCCAGTTCAATCCTTTGCCGGTGAGTACGCCGGTAAATTCGTTGCGCAATTTTTTGTACTGACCAAACAGATAACCGATCTCTCTTCCGCCTACGCCGATATCGCCAGCCGGCACGTCTGTGTTTGAACCGATGTGTCTGAAAAGTTCACTCATAAAACTTTGGCAGAAGCGCATAACTTCGCCGTCGCTTTTTCCTTTCGGGTCAAAATCGGATCCGCCTTTTCCGCCGCCCATCGGCAGAGTTGTTAAACTATTTTTGAATACTTGTTCGAACGCAAGGAATTTGAGAATGCCGAGATTAACCGATGGATGGAATCTCAAACCTCCTTTATAAGGACCAATCGCACTGTTCATTTCAATTCTAAATCCGCGGTTGATCTGTACTTCTCCTTGATCATCAACCCACGGTACTCTGAACATCAAAACGCGTTCTGGTTCGATAACTCTTTCAAGAATTTTGTCCTTACGATACTCCGGATGTTTTTCAAGAACCAAAGTTAAAGATGATGCAACTTCATAAACCGCTTGATGGAATTCAGGTTCGCTTGGATTTTTTGCTTTTACCTGAGCCATTAAGTTCTTAACGAATTCAGACATAACTGCCCCGCTCATTATTAGTGTGTTTGTTTAGTTGAAGAAGAGGATTGGTAGAAGAAAAAATTTTTATTCGTGAACAACAAAACGATTCTATTCTTTCGGAAAGATTTTTTTGTGATGGTGAGGATAAGCAGTTTCTATTTTTTTCAGCCATGAACGCCGTAGTAAGATCCTTTACTCAAAAGCGATATACGACTACTATTTGATATGCAAAATAGATTCATTAGAATTTTAACGCAAGTAATTTTCCTTGTTCAACATCTAACTTCAAAACTACATTAAAAAGTTTTTGATAAAATTCTGCCTAAATTTATTTTGAGCAAACAGCGAATGACCTTAAAAGATTGTGTGAAACTTTTCTACGCTCAAAGAAAAGGAAGTTGTGCTAAATCAAAAAAAATTTTCAGTGCCGGTTATTTGAAAACGTGAACATTATAACCGCTGTGCGGAATAAAATTTTCGCATCGAGTGTGAATGATTTGTTGGCTTCATAGTAGGAATCGAGTTCAATCAACTTGTTTGCTGATAAATCTTTTTTGCGGTTGATCTGCCAGTAACCGGTGATGCCCGGGAGTGATTTTATTTTTTCTCTCTGTTTGTAAAAATCAATATGATTTTCTTTGAGGTGGTTCAGATCGTCAATCATAAGCGGACGCGGACCAATCAAACTCATTTTTCCGGAAACAACATTGTACAACTGCGGGAGTTCATCCAACCCGCTCCATCTCAAAAATTTTCCGAATGCATTTATGTCTTCATGGTTTTTCTTTTCGTGAAATTCTTCGTACGGTTTTTTTTTATGATTTGCAGCAATCGTTCTGAATTTAATTATGCGGAATCTTTTGTTGGTTAGTGTTACTCCCCTTTCTTGGATGAAGAGTGGATTTCCTCTCAAGGTAATTGCGATAGAAAAATAGAGTATCAGTTGCAAAGGAAGAGTAAACAGAATCAATACAAGAGAAATGAATAAATCTATCAATCTCTTAATATGTTCGTAAAAAGAAAGTCTCATAAAAAGTATTTTAGAAAAACATGAAGACGCTAAAAGATAAGCATCCATAAAATGTAATCTAATATTAATATGAGAGCCGAGCTGAGAACAAAAGAACGAATTGTGGAATGCCCAACTCCTTCAGCACCGCCTTCGGTTTTGAAACCGATATGACAGCCGAGCAAAGAAGTAACGCCGCCGAAAAACATTCCTTTAATTAATCCGAAAATAAAATCGCCGAACAAAAAATATCTCCGCACCGATTCAAAAAAAACATTGAAAGAAACGCCGAGAAAAAAATTTGAAATAAAGTACGCGCCGATAATCGAAATTGCGTTTGCAAAAACCACAAGTACGGGCATCATAATTATTGCGGCAAAAAAACGCGGTGTTGCAAGAAAACGCACCGGGCTAATTCCCATCGTATCGAGAGCGTCAATTTGTTCGGTCACTTTCATCGAGCCGAGTTCGGCGGCAATTGATGCGCCGACTCTTCCGGCAATTACAATTGCAGTTAACACCGGACCCAACTCGGTAATTATTGCACGGCTTGTTGCCGCACCGAGAAATGATAACGGTGCAATTCCTTTTAATTGATACGCCGCTTGCCATGCGGCTACTGCACCGGTGAACATTGCGATAATTAACACAAGTGGAATCGAATTAACACCGATGTGGTCCATTTGATAAATAAAATTGCGGCGGTTTTTGATAAGCGACGGTGCAAATCTGAAAATATCAAAAAGAAGTTTGGCAACTTGTCCGCATTCTTCAAAAAAATCTAATGTCTTTTTACCGAGTTTTTGTATAAACGAAATTATCATGAATTTTTTTTTTGATAATCTAAACTAAGAAAGTTGTTTGAAATTAAGAACAAATTCCGTTGCGTTGTTCAATTCAACAAGGCGGTCAATTTCATCTTTGTTGCCCAATGTTTTGGAAATCTCCGCAAGAAGTTTCAACTGCAGTTCGGGATCGTTTTTAGGAGTAACAAGCAGAACAATCAACTTTGCCGGGAGCCCGTCAATCGAATCGAACTCAATGCCGTTTTTGTTAATGGCAACGGCAATCAATGGTTTTTGAATATCCACTTTTGCATGAGGAATTGCGAGATGTTTTTCCAAACCGGTAGAAATTAATTCCTCTCGCACCATTACTTCATTAAAAATTTTTTCGCTGCTCAATTTGTGATAGATAGAAATTTTATCGCACAACTCTTTTATAATTTCTTTTTTGGTTGATGCCTTCGAGAAGAAAATAATTTCCGGTTTCAACAAACCGACAAAACTTACAAGCTGTTTGCTCTTCTTTAAAAAGAAACTCATCATCGGCGCACTTGAAATTGAAGTGACGAGAGCCATAATTACAAGCGCAACAAAAACTTTTTCGTGAATCAATCCGGTTTGAAACGCGAGTGTTCCGAGAACAATTTCCATCGCACCGCGCGAGTTCATTCCGAATCCGATTGCAAGCGATTCTTCTTTGCTCATTCCGCCCCAGTAAGCGCCCAAACCGCATCCGATAACTTTTCCGGCAAAAGCCAAAACTAAAAAGATCAGCACAATCCCGGGATCAAAATTCTGAATGAAATTTACACGCAGACCAATCGAAACAAAAAAGAGAGGTGCAAAAATGTTCGTTACAAATTGATGAATAATTTCTCGCGTCTGTTCTTTTAAATGAACAGAATCGCCAATTGCAATGCCGACAATAAAAGCACCGAAGATTGCATGCACGCCGATGTATTCCGAAAATGCGGCACCCAAAAAACCGAGTACAAAAATAAAATTAAGAACACCACCCGGATACGTTGTAAATTTTTCAAGATACGGAAGAATGTAGTTTATAATTTTTCTTCCGATAAGAAGAGTAAAAAGAACAAAGCCTGTAAGCAGTAAAAGCAGTGATGAAAAAGGAACACCGTGCGACTGCCCGCCGATCATTCCAAGTATCAAAGAAAAAATAATCCAACCGACAAGATCATTAAACATTGCCGAAGCAATTATCAAAAAACCGATATCTGTTTTAAACAGATTCAGATCCATCAGCGTTCGTGCAACAACCGGCAATGCAGTAATTGAAAGTGCTGTGCCGACAAAAAGTGCAAACACAAAACGAAGATTAACATCGGATGCGCCGAGTTCTTGTGGAAAATAATATGCGGCAAAAAATCCTAACGAAAACGGAAAAAGAATTCCCATTAAACTAACGAGCGAAGCGGTTTTGCCTTGCGTTACAAGAATTGAAAGATCAATTTCCAAGCCCGATACCAACAACAGCATAACAACACCGAGTGTAATCAATCCTTGCAATGCAATATTGACAGTGCCGGAATCATGAAAAAGATAATTGAACATGTCAGGAAAAATTGAACCGAGTATAGTTGGACCCAGAATTATTCCGGCAAATATTTCGCCGATGACGATTGGCTGTTTAAAATATCTTATTAACTCTCCGGTTGCACGCGCAAAAAACAAGAGCACACTGACGCATATAAAAAACAACGTTATTTCCTGAACGGACAAATTCATTCTGCTATTTTTTTACTATTAGTAACGAACACGGTAATTGTTTAATAATGAACTCAATGTCGTGCTGAAAAATTCTATCGAACAATTTTAATTTTTTTGGCGGAGAAGGAATCACCAAAATATCCCCGTTAATTTCTTTAACATAATTTCCCGATTCCCATCCGTGCTTGCCGTACAAACAAATTGTTTTAATTTCGTTTGCGGTTAGTTTCAATTCTTTCACGAAGACATTTAATTTTTCTTCCTCTTCCTTTTGCCATGCAATTCTTTTTTGTTCGGTTTCGGTTGTGGAGCCGCTGTCGGAAATTGTAATTGCGAGTCCGGGGATTTGAAATTCTTTTATCAAAGTAAGTTCTTCGGCGTGTTCAAGCTTTGCAAATTCATTTGCAGTTGTTAAAGAAATTTCACCGAGCGAAGTATATTCAACCGTTGCGCAGAATTTTCTGAAGTGCACCGCATCTTGCGTTGGATGTGTAATAATCAATACAGAACACGGCGATTCGCGCATCAAAGTGCGGGCAACAGAACCGATATAATATTTGAGCAGATTTTCTTTTTCGAGTGCGCCGGCAATAAGTAGATCAACATCTTTTTCTGCGCACACACTCAAAATTATTTTTGAGGGTTCGCCCTTCTTCCAAACCAATTCGCTTTTTGTGCCGTCGATTCCGACTTCGTCCAAAAGTTTTTTCATTTTTAATTCCGAATCCGGTTCTTTATCACCGACATGAATCAAACACAGATCCGAATTAAAAAGATTTTGCAGACGCTTCGCTGTTTTCAAAAGTGCCAAACCGTTCGGCGAAAACGTTATTGCCAAACCGATTTTATTAAAAATCATTTCTCTGTTTCTTTTTTTTAAATTCTAATTTACAAAAAGCAATCTAAGTGAGAAACTTTCACATTGTCAACTCTTTCTTTTTTTATATATATTTATAATTGAACTCATGCTTGTGAGAAATTTTTTAGTAACATTTGCTGTGAGAATTAATTTGTAAAACTGTTTCAATAGTTTCCCCTTTTTAGATTTTTTTAATTCGCACAACGAGTTTAACATCACAAAATTTTTTAGGATTGCTTTAACGGCATCATTCAAAAGGATGGTGAAAAATGAATATCGAAGTACTCGAAAAAGAAACAAATGTGATCATTCCTGAAAATTTGGTTTTTGGAAAAGTATTTACCGATCATGTATTCGAAATGGATTACGATGCATCGAAAGGCGGATGGCAAAAACCGGTTATCAAAAAATTTGAAAAACTCAATATCAGTCCGGCTGCAATGGTTTTTCATTACGGACAGGCAATATTTGAAGGACTGAAAGCTTACAAACAAGTTGACGGGCGCATTGCGCTGTTCCGCCCTGAAAAAAATGTAGAACGCTTGAACAAATCTGCTGCAAGAATGAGCATACCACAAGTAGATCCAAAACTTGCACTCGAAGCAATTCTTGAACTTGTCCGCATTGATCAGGATTGGATTCCTACAAAGCCGGGTTACTCACTTTACATTCGTCCCTTCATGATTGCAACGGAAGAATGTTTTGGTGTCCGCCCTTCGGATAATTATAAGTTTATTATTCTGCTCAGCCCGGTTGGTCCGTATTATCCGGAAGGATTTAAACCGGTTCCAATAATGGTTACCGACAAATATGTGCGTGCAGTGCGCAAAGGAACCGGCGAAGCAAAAGCCGCCGGAAATTATGCCGCCGGATTAATTGCACAAGCCGAAGCCAAAAAAGAAGGTTACACTCAAGTTCTGTGGCTCGATGCAGTTGAACAAAAGTACATCGAGGAAGTCGGTGCGATGAATATTTTTATACAATTTAAAGATGAAGTTGCAACACCAATGTTGAGCGGTTCGATTCTGCCCGGCGTTACAAGAATGTCCGTGCTGCAGCTTTTAAAAGATTGGAACTACAATGTAACGGAAAGATTAATTTCAATTCAGGAAGTTGTTGAATCATACAAAAACGGAAACTTGCTCGAAATTTTTGGAACCGGCACCGCAGCGGTTATTTCGTCGGTCAGCAAATTGAAATACAACAACAACATTCTACAATTCAGCGATGAACAAGCCGGCGAGCTTGGAATTAAATTGTATGAAGAGTTGACTGGAATTCAGTACGGAAAAATTGAGGACAAACACGGCTGGATGACTTACATTGATTAATCACCCATTGATAATCTAACCGATAAAGATTCTTATCTATTATATAGAGCCGCAATCGAAAAGATTGCGGCTTTTTCATGTCATTTTTTTTTAGTGAGCGTCTTGACATAGTGCTCATTTGTTCACTATATTGATAGTGAACAAATGAGCACTATAGGCATGAAAGAAGAAATAACAGACCGCCAAAAAGAAATCCTCAATTTCATTCAAGATTATGTGGATTTCAACGGATTTCCCCCTACTTACCGCGAAATAGCAAAACAATTTAATCTCGCGAGCACATTCGGCGTAAAGCGCCACATCGATGCACTGGTCAAAAAGGGCTTTTTGAACAACGCCAACAATTCGAGCCGCACACTTTCACTTGTAGTTAACAATAACCCGATTCAAAAAGGACCGGTTGTAGAAATTCCGGTAGTCGGCAGAGTAGCTGCCGGTCAGCCGATTCTTGCACAAGAAAATATTGAAGGCACTTTTTCAATCGATAAAAGTTTTTTGGGAAACCATCTTCAATGTTTCGGTTTGAAAGTGCGCGGAGACAGCATGATCAACGCCGGCATTCTCGAAGGCGATCTTGTAATTATCCAGCCGCAAAAAGAAGCAGTTAACGGAGAAATTATTGTTGCACTAATCGGCGATGATGCAACAATGAAAAAATATGTTGTTGAAGAAAACAAAATTTTTCTTGTACCCGAAAATGAAAAATACAAAGCAATAGTAATTGAAAACGACGAAGATTTTTCGATAATAGGAAAAGTGATCGGCGTTTTTAGAAGCTACAATTAAAAAGGAGCTGTCATGAAAACTTTATTATTCTCATCGGCAATCTTTAACAGAAATAGAGTAAAATTTTTGTACGGTCTTCACGAAACTATTTTGGAACCTTATTATGTGGGAAGAAATAAAACCGGTAAGAAAGTAGTTTACGGAAGAATAAACGGATTAAATGAAGTTAAAGCTTTCGAGTACGAAAAAATATCCAACATAAAAATTTTGGGATATGAAAAATTTTCACCGATAATTCCGATTGTACCATTATTCAATTAAAATTATGAAAGACAGCAGATCAAAAAGAGAAAAAGTAGATTCGCTGATAGACCAGCTTTGGAACAGCGGTTATCTAACACTCAGCCGCAAATACGGTAAGTATCTTCCGGCGCCGGCGCCGGTGGGCAACTACGAAGTTGACGCCGTTGCCAAGTACAAGAAAAAAATTGCGCTTGGACTTGCATTAACAGAAGATGAGTTGAACGATCCAAATCTTGTTAACAAACTCAAATACCTGGCAAACAGCAAAACAAAATTTTCTACAAACAAGGTTACACTTTTTGTGGGAGTGCCGAGTGCATCTCTTTTAAAAGCTCACATGCTACTTTCTTCGCTGGATGAGGAAACACAAAGCAAAATTAAAATAGTATCTCTTCCCGAAAACGTTAAAAAGCAAGAGTAAATCCAGCCGGAGCGAATATCCATAAATTATTACAACCTTGACATTTACTCCATTGAGACCTATTTTTTCGAGCCAAAATTAAAGAGCAAGAAAGCAGTTGGGTGTTAAATTAACAAGCTCCGAAATACGATCCATTGAAGAAGTAAAAACTAAAGGAAACATTCCGCGCCACATAGCAATAATTATGGACGGCAACGGAAGATGGGCTAAAAAAAGAAATCTTCCGCGCGTTGCCGGTCATAAGCGCGGTGTACAATCGGTGCGCGCTGTTGTTGAAGCATGCGGTAGTCTCGGTGTAGAATTTCTGACACTCTATTCCTTTTCAACGGAAAATTGGAAACGCCCGCAAGAAGAAGTTTCTGCTTTAATGCGTTTGATTGTTAAAAGTCTGCAGAACGAAACGGACGAACTTAATTCAAAGAATATTAGATTAACAACTATCGGCGACTTAAAATCTCTTCCGTTGATTGTTCAACAAGAACTCAGGCAAGCTTGCAATAAAACAGAACATAATACAAAAATGACTTTGAACCTTGCACTGAGTTACAGCGGGCGATGGGAACTTGTTGAAGCGATAAAGAATATAAGCACACAAGCTGTTAACGGTAAAATTAAACCGGAAGAAATTTGCGAAGCAGTAGTTGCACAAAATCTTACTACTGCAAATATCCCGGATCCCGATCTTTTGATTAGAACAAGCGGCGAAATAAGAATCAGTAATTTTTTATTGTGGCAGATTGCATACTCTGAAATTTTTGTCTCCGACATACTCTGGCCCGATTTCAGATGCAAGCATCTCCTCGAAGCAGTAACCGACTATCAAAAGAGAGAAAGAAGATTCGGCTTAGTTAGTGAACAATTATCGGATAACTTGAGCAAAAATAATAATGCTAAATCTCACTCCAAGAAACCGGCTAAAGTTTAGTCTCATCATTTTATTAATTTCTGCCGCGGCAGTTCACCCTCAATTTCAAAAGGTGAATTACAGCATTCTCGGCATTACTGTCGTAGGAAGTAAAACCGCAGATGCGCAGACAATTATTGCCAACACGGGTTTGAAAACCGGCGATGAAATTGATTTCCCGGGCGATCAAACCAACAATGCCATAAAAAGATTATGGAATTTGGGAATCTTTGAAGACGTTCAGCTTCTCATTGAAAAGAAAATTGATAACGGCATTTTTCTGCAGATCGTCGTTAAAGAATATCCGAGGCTGGAAAAACTTGTTGTCCGCGGAAACGACGAGATAAGCGAAGATGAAATAAATAAGAAAGTAACTATCGTACGCGGGCAGACACTCAAACCTCAGGAACTCGCACGCATCAAATCCAAAGTTAAATCTCTGTACGATGACGAAGGTTTTTTAAACGCAAAAATTGATATCAATTACTACACTTTTTTTCAAGCCGACACAACGGAAGATGAAATAATTGTTACTTGGCGCAACGAAAAAAATCTTTCTAAAGAATATCAAACAACGTACGAGCGCGAATCCTCTTATTCTCTCAATTCAATTGCGAGAATAAAAGACAGAACACTTGCTCTTTTCGATATTGAGGAAGGCGATGAAGTTTCGGTAAGACAAATTATTTTTAACGGCAACGAAGCCTTCGAAGATGATGATCTTAAAAGTGAATTTGACGAAACAAAAGAAAAACGCTGGTGGAAATTTTGGTCGTCTTCCAACTTAAAAAAAGATAAATTCGAAAAAGACAAAGAGCTTCTCGAAAAATATTACCGTAAAAACGGCTACAGAGATTTTACACTGCTGAGCGATTCGCTCGTTTACTCCGAAGACAAAACCGAGGTTGACGTTGTTGTAAATCTTTACGAAGGCAAGCAATTCAAAGTGCGCAATATTGTTTGGGAAGGAAATACTGTTTACCCGAACGAACTTCTTACCGAGCGGCTTGAATTTGTCAAAGGCGATGTGTTCGACTACGAAAAATTCAATTACAATCTGCACTACAACGAAAAGCAATCCGATGTATCTTCGCTTTATCAGGACAACGGCTATCTTGCATTTTCTGTTGATGCAAAAGAAGAAAAAGTTGCCGAAGATTCTTTGGATATTTTAATCAGAGTAAATGAAAACAACCGCTTCAAAATCGGCAAAGTAGAAATTCAAGGAAACGAAAAAACAAAAGACAAAGTTATTCGCCGCGAACTTTACACTATTCCCGGAAATTATTTCAGCAGAAGTTACATTTTGAGAAGTATCCAGCAGTTATCAAATCTTCAGTTCTTCAATGTGGAAGCTCTTTACAAAGGTGTTGATTACAGACCGGCAAACGACAGCACGGTAAATATTTCGTACAAAGTGGAAGAAAAATCGAGCGACTACCTGAATGCTTCTGTTGGTTACAGCGGTGCGTTCGGTTTCAGCGGCTCGGTTGGATTTACACTTACAAATTTTTCAATCACCGAACCGTTCCAAATGGGCGGTGGACAAATTCTAAATTTCAACTGGCAGTTCGGCGTTGGAAATTATTACAGAACTTTCTCGCTCGGATTTACCGAACCTTGGTTTATGGATACACCCACTTCGCTCGGGTTTGATTTGTTCGATACACGCCAAAGATATGTTTACGATCTCCGCCAATCAGGAATTACAACAAGAGTTGGAAGAAGATTAACATGGCCCGATGATTATTTTTACGTGCAAGGAATGCTTCGCTTTCAATACAACGATGTTATAGAAGGACAAAATTATTACGTTGAAGGATTAACGAGACAATATACTTTGGGCATAACAATCAGCAGAACAGATATTGATAATCCAATCTTTCCGGCGCGCGGTTCAAAATTTAGTTTTAGTACCGAACTGACCGGCGGTCCGTTACTGCCGGGCAATGTGGATTATTATAAGATAGATTTTAAAACTGAATGGTATAAACCGTTATTCAACTCAAACAGAATTGTTCTTTATTCCAGCACAGATATCGGATACATACATAATCTCGGCGATAGAAAAAAAATCAATCCGTTCGAATTTTACTACATGGGCGGCAACGGAATGATTATAGCTACAACACCTCTGCGTGGTTATGAAGACCGCAGTCTCGGTTCGCAAGATGCCGCCGGCAACGTAATCGGCAGCAGTGTGCAAGCCAAATTTACTACAGAATTCAGAGCTGCACTTGCTCTCGAACCAATTCCAATTTATTTATTGGCATTTGCAGAGGCTGGTAACGTATATTTCGATATCAAACAAACGGATTTGTTTAATTTGAAACGCTCGGTTGGTGTGGGCGCAAGAATTTTGATAAACCCGATCGGTCTGCTCGGGTTCGATTACGGGTATGGTTTCGACCGCAGAAGTGTTGACGGTAAAGAACCGCAATGGATTTTCCACTTCCAGTTTGGCAAAGGTTTTTAATAAATCATTAACAAAGAGGTAAACGTGAAAAGAACTATTTTACTTTTATTTTTGATTATTGCCGGTACAGCTGCGGCACAAACACAACAACCGGCTGCTGTAAAAGTTGGCTATGTTGATTCGGAAATTATTTTAGCTCAGTTCCCTGAAGCAATTAAGGCAAAGAGCGATCTCGAAGGTCTTGTTTCCAAATGGAGAAAAGAAGCGGACAGCATCACTGTAGATTTGCAAACCTCGTATGCAGATTATCAGAAACAAGCTCAAACAATGACTCCCGATAAACAAAAAGAAGCCCAGCAAAAGATTGTTGAAAAAGAACAGAAACTTCAGTTGTACAAAGAACAAAAATTTGCTCAGCCTAACGGCGAATACTTTATCCGACAAGAACAATTAATGGCACCGGTTAAACAAAAAATCTTCAAATCGATTGATGAAATTGCAAAAGAAGAAAGCATGCACTACGTTCTCGATAAAGCCGGTGAAGTTGTTGTTCTTTACGCAGACGCTCAATTTGATATTACATTCAAAGTGCTCGACCGCTTAAAAAGAGGTAAATAACAATAACGGAATAAATCATGAGAAAGACCGGATTAATTTTATCTGTATTAGTTCTTTTTGCTTCACTTACTTACGCTCAGCCTAAAATCGGGTATGTTGACAGCGATGCAATTATGAAACAATTGCCCGATGCCCAGGATACTCAAAAGAAACTTGATGCAATGATTAAAGAGTGGCAAGAAGAATTAAACAAAATGGAAAAAGATTGGAAAACCAAATACGAAGATTACGAGAAACGTAAATTGATTCTCAGCGAACAGAAACGTGTTGAAATTGAAAAAGAACTTGTCGGGCTCGAAGATCAGGTTTCCAAATACAGACAAGATAAATTCGGTGTACGCGGTGAATTATTCCAAAAGCAAGAAGAATTAATGAAGCCGATTCAGAATAGAATTTTTACGGCTATTCAGGAAATTGCAAAAGAAAATGAATATGATTTCATTTTTGATAGAAGCGGCGATATAATTTTCTTGTATGCAAAAGAAGAATATGATGTAACGAATTTAGTTTTAGAAAAACTAAAATGAGTTCTTATGAAAATAAAATTGAAAGAAGCCGCCGACTTAGTCGGCGGTGTCGTTAACGGCAATCCAAATATTGAAATAACCGGCATTGCAAAAATTGAAGAAGCGAAAAACGGAGAACTTACTTTTCTCTATCTGCCCGCTTACGAAAAATTTTTAGAGACAACACAAGCAAGCGCAGTTTTAGTCAAACCCGATTTCAAAAAAACACGTAATGATATTTCCTACATCGAAGTAAAAAATCCGAATATTGCACTTCAGAAAATTGTCATCACTTATCTGAAACCGGAGATACAAACAAAAGGAATTGATGCAAACGCGTACATCGCGCCCGGTGCATCACTCGGCAAGAATGTTGCAATCGGAAAAAATGTTGTTGTTTCTTCGGGTTGTATTGTCGGCAACGACTCTGTAATTCTTCACAACACTGTGTTGATGGAAAACGTAAAGGTTGGAAACGGATGTTTGATTTATCCGAACGTTTCAATCCGCGAAGACTGCGAACTTGGTAATAACGTAATCATTCATTCAAATAGTGTTATCGGTTCCGACGGATTCGGTTACATTCAAAATGAAAACGGCGAACATATTAAAGTGCCGCAGATCGGAAACGTTGTTCTCGAAGACGATGTTGAAATCGGTTCCAATGTTTCGATCGACCGCGCTACAATCGGTTCAACCAGAATTAAAAAAGGTGTTAAGATCGATAACCTCGTGCAGATTGCACACAACGTTGTTATCGGCGATAATAGCCTGATCATCTCGCAAAGCGGAGTTTCCGGCAGTACGAAGATTGGAAAGAATTGTATTCTTGCCGGACAAGTCGGAGTAGTCGGTCACATTGAACTTGGAGACGGCGTAGTTGTAACAGCACAGTCGGGCGTATCAAAATCAATTGATAAAGCCGGGCAGTACCGCGGCTCGCCGGCAATTGAACTTACAAAAACTTTGCGGCTTGAAGCACACGTAAAAAATCTACCCAGCTACGCAGAAAAGATTAAAAAATTAGAAGAAAAAATCGCATCTTTGGAACGGCAAATTTTAGAAAATAGTAACTCGAAAGGAAATTAATGCTCGAACTGCAAAGAACAATTGATAAACCGGTTTCACTTTCAGGCGTTGGTCTTCATACCGGAACTTCAAGTACAATTACATTCAAACCGGCGCCGGAAAATTACGGCATCAAGTTTGTCCGCGTTGATATCGGCGGCAGACCGGAAATACCGGCTAACGTTGATTATGTTGTTGATATTTCGCGCGGAACAACTCTCGGTTTGGGCGATGCAAAAGTTCATACTGTTGAACATGTTCTTGCGGCAATCGTTGGTTTGCAGATAGATAATATTATTATAGAAATGGATGGAATCGAACCTCCTATCGGAGACGGCAGTTCGCTTCCGTTTGTTGAACTTCTTGATAAAGCCGGATTCGTTACTCAGAATACTCCAAAAGATTATCTCGTGATCGATCAAACAGTTATGCACAACGATGAAAAAAATCAAGTTGATATTGTTGCACTGCCGCTCGATGGTTACAGAATTACAGTGATGATCGATTATCAAAACCCGGCGTTGGGAAGCCAGCACTCCGGCATGTTCGATCTTGAAAAAGAATTTGTTAGTGAATTTGCACCGGCACGAACATTCTGTTTCCTCAGCGAAGTTGAAGCATTATCGGATGCCGGATTAATCAAAGGCGGCAACATAGATAACGCAATTGTAATTGTTGATCATGAAATTGATAAAAGCGGTCTCGATCATTTACAAAATAAATTAGGAATTGAACACGAGCTTGCCGTTAGTTCGGAAGGATATTTAAACAACAACAAACTCCGTTACCGCAACGAACCGGCGCGTCATAAAGTTTTGGATATGCTCGGAGATCTCGCATTGATTGGAGTTCCAATTAAAGCACAGATACTTGCTGCACGTCCGGGTCACAAAGCAAATATAGAGTTCGCAAAAAAAATTAGAGCATTGTACCAGCAGAAAAAATTTGTAAAGAAATATCAGTTCGTTAAAAAAGAAGGCGTTGTTTTTGATATCAATGCTATTCAAAGAATTCTTCCGCACCGATATCCTTTCTTGCTTGTTGATAAAATTACGGAACTGGAAATGGACAAACGCGTTGTCGGTGTAAAATGTGTAACCATCAACGAACCTTTCTTTCAAGGTCACTTTCCCGGTCAGCCGGTTATGCCCGGCGTGTTGATTATTGAAGCGATGGCACAGACAAGCGGAATTCTTTTGCTTAATTCTTTCCTCGATCCTGAAAACCATCTTGTATTTTTCATGAGCATCAACAATGCAAAGTTCCGCAAGCCTGTTATGCCCGGAGATGAACTTGTTATGGAAGCCGAACTTATCGGCAGAAAAAGTAAATACTTCTCTTTGAAAGGAACCGCATACGTTAATAATACCGTTGTTGCCGAAGCAGAATTTATGGCGGCTATTGTTGACCGTGAAGGTAAAAAATCCAACAACTCATAAAATTTATGTCCACAATTCATCCCACAGCAATAGTAAGTCCGAAAGCAAGAATCGGAAACAATATTTCAATCGGTCCGTATTCTATAATTCATGATGATGTTGAAATCGGCGATGACTGCATAATAGGTCCGCATGCTGTTCTGTATGACGGCGCGCGAATCGGAAACCGTGTTAAACTTTCGCAAGGTGTTTCCGTTTCAAACGCTCCGCAAGATTTGAAATACAACAACGAGAAAACATATTTCTACATCGATGACGACACAACCGTACGCGAGTTTGCTGTACTCCACAGAGGAACAAGTTCACACGGCGAATCCAAAGTTGGAAAAAATTGTCTGTTGATGGCTTACGTTCACATCGCACACGACTGTTATGTTGGCAACAATGTGATCATTGCAAACACTTGCCAGATAGCCGGCCACTGCGAAATTGAAGACAACGTGATTATCGGCGGGGTTACCGGTGTGCATCAATTTTCTAAGATAGGCAAACATGCAATTATAGGTGCATGTTCAAAAATTGCGTCCGATGTTCCTCCTTTCATAATGGCAAGCGGTCATCCGGCAAGATATTACGGATTGAATCTAATCGGGTTGAAACGCCGCGGCTTTCCAAAAGAAGAGATAGAAACGATCAGACAAGTTTATAAACTCTTTTACGAATCCGGTTTGAATCATACACAAGCTCTCGAAAGAATCAATCAAGAATTTGCATCAAACAAAATTGCCGAAGGCATTTTGGAATTTCTGAAGAAAGCGACACGCGGCACAGTAAGAAAATGATCTGGCATTTCATCGATACCGGTTTTAACACCGGTACCTACAATATGGAATTCGATCTCAATCTTGCTTCATCATGTTTGAGTAATGAAGCTTACTTCAGAATTTACAGATGGACACCCTACTGCATTTCACTAGGAGCCAATCAGCATTTCGAAGATATAATTCTTGAAAAGGCACAGAGTGATAATATCGACATTGTTAAGCGCCCCACCGGCGGCAGAGCAATTCTTCACGCCGAAGAATTGACTTACTCGGTCGTACTTCCCTACTCCGAACTTCATTCGGCAAAAGAGATTTATCAAAAAATTTCTATCGCACTGATAAAAGGATTGGAATTATATAACCCCGTTTTTGCAAAAGCGGAACTCGAAAATTTTCAGCCGAACTTTCCGCAATTACTGCAAGAACCATCGGGCGTTTTGTGCTTCGGCAGTACGGCAAAGAACGAAGTGAAACTCGACGGAAAAAAATTAATCGGCAGCGCACAAAGAAAATTAAACTCTGTTGTACTTCAGCACGGTTCAATTCTTTGCGGAACATTTCATCGGCAACTTGTTGATTACATCAACGCGGATGGGAATACAAAGCTTCTTCTTTCAAAAGAGATTAACGAAAAAACCACCGAGCTTGAAACCATACTCCAAGAAAAAATTGATTACGACAAACTTACCGGGTGTCTTCGCAGCGGATTTGAATCTGTTTGGAATATAAAATTCACTCAAGCAGTTCAAACACTTTAAGGAATTTACTGCAAAATTTTCTGCTCAATAAAAATTGCCGCGACCTTTAGGTCGTGGATTTTTATTCAAAAATTATTTCGACTTTAGTCACATATTAGTTTTTAAATTGCGGCTAAAGCCAAATTGTATTATTGTTTTTGTTCCCCCGACTTAAAAGCCGGGCTATATCCTATTTCGTTAAATTGTTTTCATGGTACAGTTCCATTCTTTTAAAATCCACCTATAAAATTTCATTCGGAAAAATCTTAGTGTTAAATTAATTTTTATAATATAAATATTTTGTAGATATAGCCGGCATATGAAAAGACTACTAATTATCGTTAATATATTCTTCAGCATTACATCTTTTGC
The DNA here is from genome assembly GCA_016177735.1 of Ignavibacteriales bacterium. Lineage (GTDB taxonomy): Bacteria > Bacteroidota > Ignavibacteria > Ignavibacteriales > Melioribacteraceae > DYJK01. Next base: position 44,020 of record JACOUS010000041.1, read on the forward strand.
ACAGAACGTTGATGAAATTGAATTTTATCTGGACGGCACTGCGGTAACAGATATTGCTGTTTACCAAAATGAAATTTGGGTTGCAACAAACGGCAGCGGAATATTCAGATACACAAGCAGCGGCAACAAATGGCAGCAGTATTCAACTTCACTCGATAACATTCAGCACGATTTTTTTTACTGCATAGCCGCAAGCAAAGATTTTGTTTGGGCTGGTTCAACGGACGGACTTTTCATACTCGATAAAAAGCGGAACAGCTGGACAAAAAGGAAATTCGGTCTCGGCGGTCAGCTCGGCAATTGGATCCGTTCGCTCACATACGATAAATACGACGACGTTGTGTGGATCGGCAGATTCAAATATCTCACAAAGTACGATCTTAAAAACCGCAGATATACGGATTACGATTTAACAATCCGCGGCAACGAAAAAACAAACACAATAAAAACAATTCAAACCGACGGCGACAGCGTAGTTTGGTTCGGAACAGAAGCCGGGCTTCACAAGTATGATAAGTCAAAAAACTTGAACAACGGTTCAATTACTTTTTATGACAATAGATTTAATTATTTTAACGGCGAAGGTGAGCAAGTTTCTATTTCGGCAATTCTGTTCGAAAGAAATTTTGTGTGGATCGGTCTCGATGAATTTATTACGCCGGAACGACCGGAATTTAATCTCGGCGGATTGTTCAAATACAACAGAAGGAATGACTGGCTCAGATTCGATGACTCGAAAGGATTGAGCGGCAACGGCGTTTTCGATCTCGAGCGAACCGGAGATTATATTTGGGCATCGCTTTACCAGTTTGGAAAAAACACAAAAGAAATTTACGGGCGCGGTTTGGTTCTAATAAATAGAATTAACAACAAAGTTATTCCCGTTAACGATGAACGGATTTCCAAAACGATCAACACAATTTTTTTTGACGGAACGTTTTTGTGGCTTGGTACGGATAAAGGATTGGTCAAAATAAATTTCTTCAACAAACTTGCTCAATGGTCAAAAGGGGTTAATTAATGATCAGTACAACGTTGGACTCTCTAAAAAAATTAAAGAAAAAATTTTACAACAAACGGGTTGCCGTTATTGGCGATATGATGCTCGACTGCTATTACTGGGGCAACGTTAACAGAATTTCTCCCGAAGCGCCGGTTCCGGTTATCGAAGTTGACGATGAGTTTTCACGGTTCGGCGGAGCTTTGAATGTTGCACACAATATTACAACCCTCGGCGGAATTGCTTTTCCCGTCGGTGTAATCGGAAACGATAACGAAGGCAAAATTTTACGAAGACTAATGAAGGAAGCAAAGATTAACGGTGAAGGGATAATCGCTGAAAATAAAAGACCAACTACCGCGAAGACAAGAGTTATAGCCGATAAACAACATGTCGTTCGTATTGATAAAGAGAAAACCCATGCAATTGACTCGAAGACAGAACAGAAAATTTTGAACGCATTAAAAAAAGACATCAAAAAAATTGATGCCATTATTCTTGAGGATTATAACAAAGGAGTTTTAACACCGAATCTTATTTCGGAAATTATTTCCATTGCCAATAATGAAAAAAAGATTGTCACCGTAGATCCGAAGTTCCATAATTTTTTCGCTTATCAAAATGTTACCGTATTTAAGCCGAACAGAAAAGAAACGGAAGATGCTTTTGGAATAAGAATTAAGACTGCAAAAGATGTTACGAACGCCGGCGAAAAACTTCTTGAACGGCTCAAATCAAAATATGTTTTACTGACTCTCGGCGCAGAAGGAATTGCATTGTTCGAAAAAAATAAATCGGAACGGAGAGTTCCTACCAAAGCAAGAAAAGTTGCCGATGTTTCCGGCGCCGGCGATACCGTAATTTCCACTTTAACGATGGCACTTACAGCCGGAGCCGATATTTACGATGCTACATATCTTGCTAACTTTGCCGGCGGACTCGTCTGCCAGGAAGTTGGCATCGTGCCGATTGAAATAGATAATTTGTTCAACGCAATAATGGATGAAATAAAATGAACTACGTCATTCATGTTGAAGAGCTTGCGAAAATCAGAAATGAGTTGAAGCATAAAAACAAAAAAATTGTTTTTACAAACGGCTGTTTCGATATTATTCACGCCGGGCATGTTGATTATTTGACGAAGGCAAAAGAACTCGGCGATGTTTTAATTGTTGCGCTCAACTCCGATGAATCCGTCACACGAATCAAAGGAAGCAAACGCCCGATCGTTCCTTTACCTGAACGTGCATTTGTAATTTCGCAGTTGAAAGCTGTTGATTATGTTACAGTATTCGAAGAAGATACTCCGTACGAAACAATAAAAAAACTTGTGCCGGATATTCTTGTGAAAGGCGCCGATTGGTCGAAGGAAAATATTGTCGGGAAAGATATCGTTGAAAATGCCGGCGGCTCGATCGAGACTATTGAATTTGCTAACTTCCAATCCACAACCAATATTATCAAAACAATTGTGGAAAGATTTAAAGAGCAATGAACGAAGAAATACCGAAAGCGTCACAACCGAAGCTTAAACGTTCTCTATTCAGAAAAATTATAAATCTCTTCATCGGGATTTTCCTCGGGATTGTTCTACTTCTTGTTCTGTTCATCGGGTTCTCTCAAACAAAAACCTTCCGCGATTTTTTAAGAGATAAAATTATTTCCCAAGTTAATTCTTCCATCAACGGAAAATTGAGCATAGGAAAAATTGAAGGAACTCTTCTCACTTCTGTCTTTTTGCGCAGCATAATACTCACTACACAAGGCGACACTTTACTAAACGCAAAGAATGTTGTTGTTAAAGTGAATGTTCTCCAGCTTCTATTAAAAAAAATTTATGTGAGAAATATTCTGCTCGAAGATGTAAAAGTAAAACTTCTGCAAAACGAAAAAGGCGAATGGAATTTTGAAAAGCTTGCAAAGCCCACTGAAGAAGACACGACAAAATCCGGCTTTACTTTTTTAATTGAAGTGAACGACCTTCAATTGCGCAACATTGATTTGGTGAAACAGACTTTTGAAAATGTTAACTCGCAGAAGAAATATCAAACGGCAAATTTTGGCGACTTGCGAATTGACAACATTTACTTAACGGCACGCGCCTTCATTGATATCCAAAATTCCGATTATCTCCTTCAGCTAAAAGAATTATCTTTCAAACCGAATCTTAACCGGTTTACTCTGCGAAATATATCAGGTGAATTTGCCGTTACAAAAAATTTTGCGGGCGTAAAAAACTTTGCGCTTATCACGGATAGCAGCGACTTACGGTTAAATGCACGAATTGACAGCTTGAATCTTTTCGGCAATGTTGCGCTCGAAGATTTCAAAAACTATCCGATCTCGATTGACCTCGACGCCGCATCCATAAATTTTGACGATCTTTCTTCATTCATCGGCAGTACCGAAATTTTGAAAGGGAATCCTTCCGCAGAATTGAAAGCAAGCGGAAAGTTCGGCGGATTCAAAATTGAAAAGCTGATTGTCGATTACAGAACAACTCATTTCGAATTGAGCGGCGAAGTTTTAAAACTTAACACGCCCGAAAATCTTTACATCAAAGCAAAGATTACCGATACCGACATCAACTACAAAGATGTTAACGCTCTGCTCCCCTCTCTTGAACTGCCGGAGTTTGCAAAGTTATCCGTCTCCGGCGTAAATGTTGAGTACGAAGGCGAGCCGGTGAATTTTAAAACAAAGTTCTCCGGAAACATTGAAGACGGTTTTTTGCAGTTCGACTGCAAAATGAATCTTGCCGCCGAACCGATGAGATACGATATCAACTTTGAAACGGGCGATCTCGATTTGAGTCCGGTAATTGGTTTAACTACACTGCTCAATTCAAAAGGAAGTTTAACCGGCAAAGGTGTTTCGCCCGCGGATCTAAAATCGGAATTCCAGTTAACTGTGGAAAATTCTATGTTCGATCAAGTTCCGGTCGATAATTTTAAAATTACTTCAAAAGCTGCGGACAAAATTATTGAACTTGAAGCCGAAGGTTTTAGCAAAGATTCCGAAGCATTGATTCTCGGAAGCATGGAGTTTGATAAAGATACAATCCCAACTTACAGTTTGGTCGGAAGCTTAAAACATCTCGATCTTTCTTCATATCTAAAAGACGATGAATACAAAAGCGATCTGAATTTTTATTTCAGCGCAGAAGGCAAGCACATCGATATCGATGAAATAACCGGAACATTTTCCTTCGGCGTTGATTCATCGCAGTTCAAGAACACAAAAATTAATTACTCGCACATCGATGTTGATTTCAAAAAAGATTCAACTTACAGAGAGATAAACCTCAAATCGGATTTTGTCGATTTCAATATCAACGGAAAATTTTCTTTGAAAGACGCACTCGATCTTTCGACTTACGAAGGGAAAACCATTTCGAAAATTATTGCAGATAAACTTGAAGAGTTGAATCCCCTTGCGGTAATGAATGAGTCGAGAAAAGAAAAAGTTGAAAGCGAGCCCGCACCGGATATCATTAATAAAGAAATACTTTTTAATTACGATTTCACTTTCAAAGATTTTTCTTTGTTTGCCGAGTTATTTGGTTTCGAAAAACTTGATATTATCGGTTCCGGCAGCGGAACGATTCAAAACAAAGTTCCTAATTTTTCCGTCAACTCTGAAATCGATCTCGATTATTTTATAATGACCGATAACGACAGCACGATTTATTTATCCAGCGTTGAAGCCGACATAAATTTCACACGCGACAACAGATTTACTTCTTTCGATAATTTGTTCGGTACTGCTTCACTTAACGGAAAAAGATTTTATTCGCAAGCAAGCATTAAAAATATTGCCGCGGACGTTGTGTTCAACCAGAGCAAACTTTTCTTCAGCGCTTCTGCTGATTACGAAGATTTCTTCAAAGCCGAAGCCGAAGGCGTTGTGCTGATGACCCCGAATGAACAGCAAATTATTATAGATAAAGTCGATGCGAGCTACGAAGGATTGAGCTGGACAAATAAAACTCCGATAAAAGTGTTGTTCAATCCGCAAAGGTTCAGCATTGCCGACTGCAAAGTTTACAACGACACATCTTTCATCAGCATAAACGGAATAATTGAGAGCAGCGGCAAACAAGATATTAACGTGAGCGCATCTAAAATTTCAGGTTATGTACTCGGTAAACTATTTGCCGGTACCGAAAACCACGAGCTTACCTCAAACGGAGAGTTTAACGGAAAGATAACCGGTTATTTCAAAAATCCTATTATCCGTTCCACTCTAAAAATCGATAAGCTTTCGTACAATAATTACAGGCTCGGAATGCTGACCGGAACAATTGATTACGCAGATAAACAAGTGATAACCGGTATAAATTTTCTCGATTCGACATACAACGCAAACAAACCACTCCTTACTTTTTCGGGAACGATTCCGGTAGATTTGAGTTTTGGTTTCGTAAAAGATAGAATGATTAAAGATCAGCAGATGGATTTAAAATTAGTTTCGATCGATTTTAATCTGCGCTCGCTCGGCAACACACTGCCCGGCATTAAAGATCAATCGGGAAACTTGGTTTCGGATATTTCCATTAAGGGAACCATCAGCAATCCGCAGTTTTCAGGATATTTAACTTTATCGAACGGTTACTTTTTATCAACCTATTCCAATCTTCCCTACTCAACGGAATTTAAAATGAAATTGGAAGAACAAGGAATTATAGTTGATAACTTTACACTTGCAAATGCCGGCGGAACAAAATATCCGGGCACAATTAAAGGATACGGCACAATAATGTTCGACGGGTTCAGCATCAAAGATTTGTTGATAAGATTCAACGGAGACATTGCTTTGCTGAGTAATCAATCGAGAACAAACAGTCCGCTCTTTTACGGAGATTTAAAAATTGGAACCGGAAGCGACTGGCTGCTGACTCTTCAAAATGAAAGACTCTTTTTCAAAGGCGATATTCTTTTAAAGGAAACAAATCTTACAATTACAACAACCGAGCAAGCGGCACAGTCCAACAATAATTTTAATATTATTTACGTAATAGATTCAACAAAGATAGACCGCGAGCAGATTAAGTTTCAGGAAATTCTCTCCGGCGGAAAAAATGGTCAAGCCGGCACTTCATCAACAGAGAAAAAAATAAATATAGATTATGATATCGGCGTGAAAGTAGAAAATACTGCGCGTATAACTTTTATACTTTCGCAAGCGGTAAACCAAAGACTACTCGTTGAAATGCGCGGTGATCTGCAATATGTAAATATTGGCGGCGCAACACGTGCACAAGGAGCTTTCACATTAATGCCCGGCTCCAAATTGGAGTTTTTCAAAAACTTTGATGCAGAAGGTTTCCTTCGTTTTGAAAGTGATGTTACAAATCCGTATCTCGATGTGGTTGCAACATACACAAGTGATTACATCAATCCTCGCGATGCCGATGCAACTCCACAAGATGTAGCAGTAAAAATTAAAATCAAAGGTCCGCTCAACGATCTCGGAAAAAATCTTACCAATAATCCCGAAAGCATGGGCATTTATGTCGGTTCAAGAAATATTCAAAACAATGTTAGAGAAAGCAGATACGATTACGCAGATGCGTTCTCATTTATTCTGATCGGCAAATTTAAAGATGATTTGACTGCTCAGGATAAAACGCAAGTTGCCGGTTTAACAAATGATCTCGGCAATACGGCAACTTCATTTCTCGGACCGATTCTCACAAGCTTCGTAAATTCTGCCGTTGGTGATTTAATCAACAACATTCAGATAAGCCAAAGCGGCGAGTACACAAAATTCAATCTCTCCGGAAGAATTCAAAACTTGCGCTACAGTTTCGGCGGAACGACCGAGTTGTTTCAAAATCTCAACAAAGCTAATATCAAGATCGAATATCTCTTCGACCCGAAATTTTTGATACGGCTCGAAAGAAAAGATCCCGTTGCACAAACATTTGGACTTGATGAAAAGATAAACGAAATTGCATTAAAGTATAGATTCGAGTTTTGATGAAAAAAGAAATTAAAGCATTTTTTAAGAACCACCCTTCTCTAAAAGTTAAGTCAAACGAGATTGCCGTTAAACTCGGCATTACCGAGGAATATCAATACGCAGAGTTGAAACATGTTCTGCATAAACTTACCGAAGAAGGTGTGATTGAAAAATTCGGAAAACGTTATTCGCTTGTGCACGGCAAATCTGAAAAACTGATCGGCACTGTGCAAATTGTTAACGAAGGAAGTTACGGCTTCGTTATATTAAAAGAAGGCGGATTGAAAACCGATGTTTTTGTTGCCGGTAAAAATTTGGGCACGGCTTTCGACAGCGATATTGTTGAAGTAAATTTCTTCGCAAAGAAAACCGGCAGAAGCATTGAAGGTGAAGTAATCCAGATTATCGAACGAGCGCACACAGAAATTGTGGGCACTCTGCAGAAAAGTAAATCGTTCTATTTTGTAATTCCAGATGATAAAAAAATTCACCGCGATATTTATGTGCACCCCAAAAAGATTGGGCATGCAAAAGTTGGCGATAAAGTTGTTGTTGCAAATATCGAATGGAGATCGCCGGATTTAAATCCCGAAGGAACAATAACGGAATTACTCGGCAAAGCCGGAACCTACGATGCTGAAATTGCTTCGATAGCAAGAGAATTAAAACTGCCGTATAAATTTCCAAAAGAAGTTTTAAAGGAAGCAGAAACAATATCCGTAGAAATTCCTGAAAAAGAAATTAAGAAACGCCTCGACTTGCGCAACACAATAACTTTTACGATCGATCCCGATGATGCAAAAGATTTTGACGATGCAGTTTCAATAGAAGAACTCGAAAATGGAAATTATTCCGTCGGTGTTCACATTGCAGATGTAAGTCATTACGCGCGCGAAGGACACAGAATCTACGAAGAAGCATTGAAGCGCGGAACAAGCGTTTATCTTGTCGGCAAAGTAATTCCGATGCTTCCCGAAAATTTATCGAATGTAATCTGCTCGCTTGTTCCCGACAAAGACCGGCTTACATTTTCCGTAATTGCGGAAATAACACCCGCCGCTAAAATTGTTAAATATGAAATTTGCAAAAGTATCATCAACAGCAAAAGACGTTTTACGTACGATGAAGTACAAAAAATTCTGGACAACAAAAAAGGCGAACACTACGAAAAGATTTTTAAATTAAATGAAATCGCCAAGCAGCTCCGCCAGAAAAGAATGAAGAAAGGGAGTATAAACTTTTTTACTCCTGAAGTTGTCTTTAAACTGGATAATTCAGGCAAACCTGTTGATATAACCGTAAAAGTAATTAAAGAGAGCCACAACCTGATTGAAGAATTTATGTTGATGGCAAATCAAATAGTTGCCGAGCAGTTCAAGCCCAAAAAGAACATAGAAGCGATTCCTTTTGTTTATAGAATACACGATCTGCCGGATAAAGAAAAGGTAAATGAGTTTGCGCGGTTTGTAAGATCGCTCGGTTATTCTTTCGACCCGAACTCTGCAAACAAACCTTTGCAGTTTCAAAAACTTTTGGAAAGCGTTCAAGGCACCGAAGAAGAAGCAGTTGTTAACGAAGTTGCAATTCGTTCAATGGCAAAAGCAGTTTACTCAATAAATAACATCGGGCATTACGGTTTGGGGTTCAAATATTATACTCACTTCACTTCTCCCATCCGCAGATTTCCCGATCTTGTTGTTCATAATCTGCTTAATAATTTTTTAGATAATAAGTTAGAGAAAAATTTATCCATAGCAGATTTGGAAGAAATTTGCAATCATTCGTCTGCTCAAGAACGGAATGCTATAAATGCCGAACGGCTTTCGGTAAAGTTGAAACAAATTGAATATTTGAAAGGTAAGGTAGGAAGTGATTTCCACGGTGTTGTTTCGGGCATTACACATTTTGGAATCTTTATTGAACTGAGCCAAAATTTGGCTGAAGGAATGATACGATTGAGGGATTTGGAAGACGACTTTTATATTTACGATGAAAAAAATTATTCCATCACCGGAAGAAAATACGGAAGAAGAATCCGTTTGGGCGATAAAATAAATGTAAAACTGATACGGGTAGATGACGAGAAACGCGAAATTGATTTTGTCCTACTCGAAAATGATTAGTTAAAAAAAGGTGGTTGAGTCATGAAAAAAAATTTCTTAACAATTGCCGCAATGATTTTTTTAACGGGCATTACATTTGCACAATTCGGGCAAAACAAAGTTCAGTACAAAGACCACAACTGGTATTACATACAAACAAAACATTTTGATGTTTACTTCGATAAAGGCGGCGAACGAATTGCTGAGTTTACTGCATCTATTGCCGAAGACGCTCTTGCCAATTTGCAGAAAGATATGAATTACCAGATCAATAATAGAATTTCACTCATCGCGTATAATTCCCACAATGATTTTCAGGAAACAAACGTAACTGATGAATATACCGGTCAAGGAATCGGCGGCTTTACCGAACCTTTCAAAAACAGAGTTGTCTTCCCTTTCGAAGGTTCGTATCAAAAATTCAAACATGTTATTTATCATGAACTTGTTCATGCAGTAATGCAAGACATGTATTACGGCGGTACGATACAAAATATTATTTCTCGCGGAATAACTTTGCAGCTTCCCCATTGGTTTATGGAAGGCAGTGCAGAATTTCTATCTCAGGGCTGGGAAACAAATACCGATATGTTCCTCAGGAATGCAATCATCAGCGAATCATTACCCGACATAAATCAACTCGGCGGTTATCTCGGTTACCGCGGCGGTCAATCCGTATTTAAATATATTGCCGATACTTACGGAAGACAAAAAATCGGCGAGTTGATGAATAAAATTCAAACTCACGGTTCGCTCGAAGCGGCACTCAAAGCTTCCATCGGAATTGATTTCGAAGAACTAAATACAAGATGGAAAAAAAGTTTGAAGAAAGAATACTGGCCCGATATTGCAAAACGCGAAGACCCGGATGAATTTGCAAAGAGATTAACAGACAACAAAAAAACAATAGGATTTTATAATACAAGCCCGGCAATTTCTCCGCAAGGCGATAAAATAGCTTTCATTTCCGATAGAGATATTTATCTCGATGTTTATATCATGGATGCAAACGACGGAAAAATTTTGAAGAAGATTGTTGAAAGCGGAAAGACAAATGATTTTGAAGAACTTAATCTTCTACATCCATCGCTTACCTGGTCGCCCGATAATAAAAGGGTTGCGCTCTCTTCCAAGAACAGCGGCTTCGATGTTATTACAATAATTGATACAGAAACAGACGAGAGCAGTGAACTCCCTTTTAAGTTTACCGGCATCGAATCGGTGAATTGGTCGCGCGACGGTAACAAACTTGCGTTCAATGCACAGAACTCGATTCAATCGGATATTTATGTTTACGATTTCACAAACGGTTCTCTTGAAAACATTACCAACGATCTCTTCAGCGATTTTGATCCGGTATGGAGCCCCGACGGAAGTGCAATTGTCTTTTCATCCGATAGAGAAAATTATGTAAGCGGAAAAATATCAGATGATTTTATGATGCAGAACCACGATTACGAATTTCTCGATCTCTATCTGCTTAACATTGCTTCAAAAAATATTGAAAGAATTACGGATTGGAAGTACAGTGCCGAAAGAGCAACAGTAGTTTCGCCGGACGGCAAAAGCATTTTGTTCATCTCCGATAAAAACGGCATTAACAATATTTACCGCAAGCAGATTCAACTTCCGGAAGACGGTTCGGTAAAATCAATTGTAGAATTAAAAGCAGTGCCGCTTACAAATTCTTTAAGCGAGTTAAGCCAGATGTCTCTTTCTTACGACGGAAAGAAAATGGTCTTCTCTGCACTCTACAATATGGGTTACAATATTTTTCTGATAAACAATCCTTTCGAAATGTCGGTTAACAGAGATACGCTCGAATTAACAAGCTACATGTCAAGCGTAATAAATAAGAATTCTGAAAAACTTTTTGTTGATGAATCAATTAAACAGGCGAAAGATTCCGTTGCCGCTGTTGATGTAATCGAAGAAACACCCGAAACCGATTCAACAAAAAAAGAACGGACTATTTTTACCGGGCAGTATGTTTCCGATAAAAAAGAAAAAACAGATTCCGTGAATACCGATTACAGCCGTTATGTTTTCGGCGCCAACAGTGAAGAAAGCGACAGTGCCCGCATCGAGAAAAGGAATCAGCTCTTCAGCGAAAAACTTGATGATAACGGGAACTTTCTTGTTAACAGATACAAAATAAATTTCACGCCGGATTTAATTTATGCAAACGCCGGATACAGCACTTTGTACGGCTTGCTCGGTACAACCGTACTCTCCTTCAGCGATGTTTTGGGCAATCACAGATTAATCGGCATTACAAGTTTGCAAGTTGATATTAAAAACAGCGACTACGGTTTGGCTTATTATTATTTGGAGAACAGACTCGATTTCGGGATCGAAGGATTTCACATGGCAAGATTTTTATACAAGAATAGTTTTTTTGGTTCGGAGTTGTACCGCTTCAGAAATTTCGGTGTTGTAGCCTCGGCAAGTTATCCGCTGGACCGCTTTTACAGAATTGACGGGTCGTTGAGTGTAATGAGTGTTACTTCAGAAAACCTTGATAATCTTTCCGTTCCAACCGATAAAGCTACTTACGTAATACCGGCTCTAAGTTTTGTTCATGATAATACTCTTTGGGGATACACAGCGCCAATTGAAGGAACGCGTTATAGTTTAACGGCATTCGGCAACCCCGGTTTTTCAAATCACACGCAGAGTTTCTATTCGTTTGTTTGGGATTACAGAACATACATGCGCTTTTGGTTCGATAACGCTTTTGTATTCAGATTATCCGGCGGATATTCCGGCGGTGCTAATCCTCAAAGATTTTTCTTGGGAGGCACCGATAATTGGATTAACAGATCATTCGCTACAAACGATATTCCGATTGAAGACGCTTCAGATTTTGCATTCTTATCGCCCGCAATGCCGATGAGAGGTTACGATTACGCCGAACAGATCGGCTCAAAGTTTTCATTGTTAAATCTCGAACTTAGAATGCCGTTGATCAGATATCTTGTTACCGGACCTCTGCCGCTCTTATTTCAAAATATTCTCGGCGGTGTTTTCATCGATGCCGGCTCTGCTTGGGAAAGTACAAATAAATTGAAACTCATCGGCAAAGATGAGTACGGAAATACCGTAACGGATGATCTGTTAATTGGCACCGGTGTGGGCTTAAGAATTTATATGCTCTTCTTATGGCGATTTGATGTTGCATGGAAATATAACATCGAAAGTTTTTCGAAGCCGAGATATTATATTTCACTCGGGTTAGATTTCTAACAAAGAAAGCTGTATCAAAAGTAACTAATAAAAAATTCGTGATAATCCGTTTGAATCCGTTTTTATCAGCGGTTAATTATTTAAAAAAAAATTACTTTTGATACAGCTTTCACTCTACACACTTATTTGTTTCCAGATTTCCCAGATGAAGTTTTTGATGAATTGTTTTTGTAATCGGTATGATAAAAACCGCTTCCTTTAAATATTGGTCCGGCACCGGCGCTGATTAATCTTTTAACATTGCCGCTGCATTTGGGGCATGTTGTGAGCGGGTCTTCGGTTATTCTTTGGAACTCCTCAAAAAAATTTCCGCAGTCAAGACATTTATATTCATAAGTAGGCATTAAGCAAATCCTTTGTAAACAAATTTTTTTCGAAAAATATATCGCAAATATAGAAATCAAATTTCTATTTTGTTTATCATTTTTTTCGCATATTAAAACCAACAAATTTTCACACTTATGTCAAACAAATCCAAGATTTTTCTTGCCGCTTTAATACTTCTTGGCGGATGCTTAAATTATACACAAGTTACAACAATCAAAACAGACGGTTCTGGCTCTATGTTCATTCACTACTGGATGAAATGGACAAACCCGAAAGATTCATTAATAGTTGAACAACTCGGCATTTTCGAAAAAGATTCTGTTTACAACGAATTTACTTCAGAATACAGTTCGATAAAAAATGTTGAAGTGTACCGTGATTACAACGACAGTACCATCCATTCAAAGATTGAGCTTGAATTCAACAGTTTGGATTCGCTAAACAACACACGTGCATTTAAAGGTTCCGAACTAACAATTCACGACGGCGAAAAAAACACAAAAATATTTTCACAGTTTATTAAACCAATTGCTACCGGCTTCGGATTTGAAAGCAAAGAGTTTTCTCTAACTTATGTTTATTATTTACCCGGAGAAATACTCAGTCACAACGCAACAGAGATAACAAGAAACAAACTAACGTGGCAGTATTCATTAGATGAAATCGGCACCGGGAAATTCATAACTGCCGCATACAGACCATTCAAACTAAAGGAAACACCGGTCTGGATTTACTTCTGCGCACTCTTAGTTTTAGTAGTGGTTATAGTATTTTTATTCAGTAAACGCGTTAAATAAACGTACCTATTGCCGTAAGTGTTTGATATACATAAGGTTGACTAACCTTTCTTATTTTTTTATATTTGGCAACTATTTTCAGAGCAAACTATAAATTGGAACGCGAACCGATAATATTTTCCGGCAGTTCGAACAGAGAACTTACTACTAAAATCTGCGCATACCTTAGTTTACCGATAGGTAGAATTGAACTGAGACGATTCAGCGACGGCGAGATTTGGGCTAAGTATATGGATAATGTGCGCGGAAGGGATGTTTATATTGTTCAATCTACTCATCCCCCGGCAGAAAATTTAATGGAACTGCTAATAATGATTGATGCCGCTAAAAGAGCTTCGGCAAAAAGAGTGACGGCTGTAATTCCATATTTCGGCTATGCACGCCAGGATAGAAAAGATCAACCGCGCGTTGCTATTACCGCTAAACTTGTAGCTAATTTAATAACAATAGCCGGCGCCGATAAAGTTATAACAATGGATTTACATGCACCGCAAATACAAGGATTTTTCGATATTCCGTTCGATCACTTGTATGCTTCACCGGTCTTTACTGTTTTATTCAAAGATAAAATTTCCAATTTAGCGGTTGTTTCTCCGGATATCGGCGGAATAAAACTTGCACGTTCTTATGCGAACAGATTAGATGCTAATCTTGTTGTTATTGATAAAAGAAGACCAAAACATAATGTTGCTGAAGTGATGAATATTATCGGTGAAGTTAAAGATAGAAATGTTCTTTTGGTTGATGATCTGATTGATACCGGCGGTACTTTTATATCTGCTGTAAAAACATTAAAAGAACGCGGTGCAAAAGAAATCTATGCTGCAATTTCTCACCCGCTCCTTTCTGGCGAAGCAGTATCAAGAATTGAAAATTCGGAAATTACTACAGTGTATGTTACAGACAGCATTCCGCTAAAAAATATTATATCAAAGAAAATTGTTGTAAGAAGTGCATCAAATTTATTGGCAGAAGCAATTCTTAGATCAAACAAGAATGAATCAATCAGTTCTTTGTTCGAAATAGACAAAGATCAAATTAGTTAGAATATATTTAGGAGTAACTCACCAATGTCAGAAATAAGCATTAAGGCAAAACGCAGATCCTTAAGTACAAAAGGCGCAGTAAATAAATTAAGAAAGCAAGGCGAAGTCCCCGGCGTCTTTTATAGTAAAGGTGAAGAACCGATTGCAATTTCATTAGAAGAAAAATCACTGAAACCGCTTGTCTATACTTCCGAAACGCATATTGTTGACTTGAAAATAGATGATGCAGATTCAAAGAAAACTATATTAAAAGGCATTCAGTTCGATCCGGTTACAGACAAGATAATTCATTTCGATTTTCAGGGAATTTCCCTTTTCGAAGAAATTGTTATTGAAGTACCGGTTGTACTTGAAGGACAGCCGAAGGGTGCCAAAGACGGCGGCGTTCTTCAGCATCAAATGCATAAACTTCAGATTTCATGTCTGCCCGGCGATATTCCACAGCATATTACAATTGATGTTGCCAACCTCGGCGTAGGAGAATCTGTTCATGTTAAGGATTTGAATATTGCCAAAGCAAAAATTCTTAATAACGCAGATGTAATAGTTGCATCAGTTGTAATACCGCGTGTTGCTGCTGAAGCATCTGCTGCTGAAGCCGGTGCCGAAGCTAAAGCAGAGCCTGAAATTATCGGTAAAGGAAAAACTGCAGAAGAAGAGGAATAATTTATTTTGCGCTGCATAGTTGGGCTGGGCAATCCGGGTAAAAAATACCAATTGACCAGACATAATGTAGGATTTTTAATTCTCGATTCTTTTGCACTAAAACATAAAATAAATTTCTTCCCATCAAAGCGGGATTACTTTTATTCGGAAGGCAGTTTAATGTCTTCCGATTTTTTTTTGCTCAAACCTACAACATATATGAATTTGAGCGGCACCGCCGTTTTAGATTTTGTTGACGAGCACAAAATCAGCTTTGATGATCTTCTTGTTATTGTTGACGATATTAATCTTGAGTTCGGTAAAATACGTTTGAGAAAAAGCGGCGGCGATGGAGGGCATAACGGATTAAACTCCATTATCTATCACCTACAGTCAGAAGAATTTCCACGTTTAAGATTCGGTGTGGGTAGTCAATTTGAAAAAGGAAGTATGGCAGATTACGTTCTGCAAAAATTCAGCAATGACGAACTAAAACTGTTAAACTCCAAATTTGATTTTGCCGTAGAACTAATTGAAAAATTTATTACCGGCGGATACAAATCCATGTCGGATCATTTCAGTAAACAATCTCGAACACTAAACAATAATCAAGACAACTCCCACAAGGAGTTAAACTAGGAGATATTTTATGACATTCCTCATATATCTAATTCCTCTTTTCGGAATTCTCGCACTTCTATATTCATACTTGAAAAATGCCTGGGTCTCAAAACAAGATCCCGGCACAGAAAGAATGATAGAAATTTCAAATTATATAAAAGAAGGTGCAATCGCTTTTCTCAAAACAGAATATAAAATTTTATTTGTCTTTGTAATCTCAGTTGGAATTTTACTTGCCGTTTCAAATATTGGAAGAAAAGATTCTTCGTGGCTGATTGCCGTATCATTTGTTGTCGGTGCATTCTGCTCTGCACTTGCCGGATTTTTAGGAATGATCGCTGCAACAAAAGCGAATGTTAGAACAACAAATGCCGCACGCAAAGGTTTGGGGCAAGCTCTCGAAATTGCTTTCTCCGGCGGTTCAATTATGGGAATGAACGTAGTCGGTCTCGGAATTTTCGGACTCGGAACTTTATTCCTTATCTATTCAAAACTTTGGGATGTTTCAAACACGTTTGATTTGGCAATTGTGATAAATGTTATTTCGGGATTTTCACTCGGCGCATCTTCAATCGCACTTTTTGCAAGAGTCGGCGGAGGCATTTATACAAAAGCCGCCGATGTTGGCGCAGATCTCGCCGGAAAAGTTTATGAAGGAATTCCCGAAGATGATCCGCGCAACCCGGCAGTAATTGCCGATAACGTTGGCGATAATGTAGGAGACGTTGCCGGCATGGGCGCCGATTTGTTTGAATCGTATGTTGGTGCAATTGTAGGCACAATGGTGCTCGGCGCTGTTTTCGCAACTCCTGAAGTTCCCGAAATTGGTCTTGAAGCGGTAATACTTCCTTTGCTTCTTGCCGGTGTTGGAATTTTATTATCAATAGTCGGCGCTTTTTTCGTAAAAGTAAAAGAAGGCGGCAATCCGCAAAAAGCACTTAACACCGGAGAATTTCTTGCCGCCGGTCTAATGATAATCGCTTCATATTTTATCATAACAAATGTTCTGCCTGAAAGCTGGTCGTTCGAAGGATTTAATTACACAAGTGTTGGAATTTTTTATGCAACGCTGATCGGTCTTGCGGCTGGGGTTTTAATCGGAATGATTACGGAATATTATACGAGCACTTCCAACAAGCCTGTATTTTCGATTGCCAACCAATCAATTACCGGCGTTGCAACAAACATCATTGCCGGTTTGGGTGTTGGAATGATGTCCACTGCATTGCCAATAATTATTATCGCACTCGGAATTATCGGCTCACATTACTTTGCAAATTTGTACGGTATTGCAATTGCCGCACTTGGAATGTTATCAACAACCGGTATTCAATTAGCAGTTGATGCCTACGGTCCAATTTCAGATAATGCCGGCGGAATTGCAGAGATGTCCGAATTACCAAAAGAAGTTCGTGAAAGAACTGATAAACTTGATGCAGTCGGAAATACAACGGCTGCAATCGGAAAAGGTTTTGCAATTGGTTCGGCGGCGCTAACTGCGCTCGCATTATTTTCTGCATACATGCATCAAGCGGATATAAAAGTAATTGATATGGCACAGCCGGTTATTATGGGAGGTTTGTTTATTGGTGCAATGCTTCCCTTTTTATTTTCTGCATTGGCAATGAACGCTGTTGGAAGAGCCGCAAAACAAATGATCATCGAAGTCGGCAGACAATTCAAAGAAATAAAAGGATTAAGAGAAGGAACCGCCAAAGCAGAATATTCAAAATGTGTTGAAATTTCTACGAGAGCCGCAATAAAAGAAATGATTATTCCAGGGATAATGGCTGTTGTAATTCCGGTAGCAATCGGTTTCATTAGCAAAGAAATGTTAGCCGGCGTTCTCGGCGGTGTTACGGTAAGCGGAGTTTTGTTGGCAATCTTCCAATCAAATTCCGGAGGTGCATGGGATAATGCAAAAAAACTTATTGAAGGCGGAATCGAAATAGAAGGTTTTACTTATGTAAAAGGATCGGATGCTCATAAAGCCGCTGTTGTTGGCGATACTGTTGGTGATCCGTTCAAAGATACATCGGGACCATCACTTAACATTCTAATTAAATTGATGTCGGTGGTCTCATTAGTTATTGCGCCGCTGATTAAATAGTCTTATTTTTAGCGGTCATTTTTGTAAACCCTGCTTCCCGCCATCAAGAGTGAGGAAGCCTAAACGTCCATAGGGAGGTGAAATAATGAAATACGCGCAGTACGAAAGCGTTGTAATAATTAATGCAGCGCTTGAAGATGAGCATGTTGATTCAACTGTAGCTCGTTTACGAGAAGTAATTACCAGCCATGGCGGAGAAATTGCCGCAGTAGATAAATGGGGCAGAAAACGTCTCGCTTATCCAATCAAAAAAGCTAAAAGCGGTTACTATGTTGTCTATCGTTTTAAAGCTCCAACCGATTTGATCGCAGTACTCGAAAGAAATTATCGCTTGGATGAAAATATTTTCCGCTATTTAACTATTTCCTTAAATAAGTTTGCTCTTGAAGCAATAGCAAAACAAAAAGAATCTTCCAAAGCAGTTGAATCAGCCGCTGCAGAAGATCAAACTAAACCAAACGAAAGTAAAGAATAACAACTAAGTCAAGTAAGGGAGGTTACGATGGCTGAATTAAAGATGCCAGAGTTAAACAGTGTTATTGTTGCAGGCAACTTAACAAAAGATCCTGTATTCAGACAAACATCAAACAATACACCTGTTGTTAATTTCCACATTGCTGCAAACCGCAGATACAAAGACAGCAGTAATCAATGGCAAGAAGATGTATGTTATGTTGGCGTTGTTGCTTGGAATAAATTAGCCGATAGCTGTAAAGACCGCCTCAAAAAAGGCAGTGCAGTTTTAATTGACGGCGAGCTGCAGAGCAGAACTTTCAAAACAGAAGACGGCAAAAATAGAACTGTTGTTGAAATAAAAGCTAAAAGGATCCAGTTCTTGAACAAATTCAACAAAACACAAGGCAACGGTGAAAGCGATGTTATTGCTGAATCCGATGAAGCCGACTATGAAGATAATACATTCGATAAATTTCTAACCGATGAAGAATCGAATCTTATGAAGGAAGGAAAATGAGAAACACAAATAGAAATCCCTCTCGTAACGGCATGAAGTCTACTAAAAAAGTTAAAAGAGTGATTGATGGTTACATCGACTATAAAGATACAAAACAACTCCAAAAGTTTTTGACTGACCAGGGTAAAATTATTCCAAGAAGAATTACCGGGCTCAGTGCAAAACAACACCGCGAGTTAGTTACGGCTATTAAAAGAGCCCGTCACCTGGCAATTTTGCCATACATTTCAGAAGCAGTTAAGTAATACGGAGCGATAAGATGAAAGTAATACTTAGAAAAAATTTTGATCAGCTCGGCAAGGTGGGTGATATAGTTAGTGTTAAAGACGGTTATGCAAGAAACTATTTGATCCCAAGACAAATTGCTTACCAGGCTACTGCTGGTAATATCCGTACCTTGGAAGAAGAAAAAAAGCAGATTCAAAAGAAAGAAGCTAAAGAGCTTGAAACAGCTCAAACTTTTGCTGCCGAACTGGAAAAAGTATCGATCACAATACCGGTTACTGTTGGCGAAGAAGATAAAATTTTTGGTTCAGTTACAAGTCAAATGATTGCCGATGCTCTCAAAGAAAAAGGGCTCGAAGTTGACAAAAGGAAAATCGAAATTACCGAACCAATCAAATCACTTGGTATTTACAGCGTAACCATTAAAATTCACCCGAGCGTTTCTGCAATTGTTAAAACCTGGGTCGTAAGAGAATAGATTCCAAGGGGGCTGTCTTTATGAGCCCCCTCCTTTTTAAATAAGCTTTTATTCATTAACTAAATTTAAGATTCGTAATGAAAGAGATCAGATTCAGACTGTTCCTCATTATCGGCGCCATCGCTCTCAGCCTTTACCTCCTCTATCCTACATATCAAGATTACCAGAACGGCAATGAAGTAACTGAAAAATTGAAAAGTATTCAGGATAGTGTTAAAAAGAGCTCGCCCGTTATATCCAACCTGGAATTAAAAGAATTTATTCAGGACAAAAAAGACAGCATACTTACAAGTAACCCTGACTATAAAAGTGCACGCGAAAAAAGAATTAAGCTCGGATTGGATCTGCAAGGCGGTATGTACATGGTAATGGAAGTTAACACTGCCAAATTACTTGAACGTCTCGCAAAAGATCCCGATGAGCAGTTTAAACAACTTCTTAATTATGCCGAATCGGAATCCAAACTTTCCGATGAAAACGTTGTTTCAATCCTTGCACGCAAGATGCAAGAAAAAGGAATTCGTTTGAGCAGGTATTTCGGCACAATTAGAGAAGATGATTCAAAAATTATCGGCAGACTTCTCGAACAAGAATCCGATGCGGTTACACGTGCTATAGAAATTATCAGAAACCGTGTCGATCAATACGGTGTTTCGGAGCCGAGCATTCAAAAACAAGGTTCGAGAAGAATCATTATAGAGCTTCCCGGTGTTGCACGCGAAGAAGAAGCTAAAAGACTTTTGCAAGGACGCGCTTTGCTCGAATTCAAACTCGTTAAAGATGCCGATTTTGCTCTTCCGATCATGAGCCGAATCGATGAAGTTCTTGCCGGGAAAGTTGATACTTCTGCTGTAAAAGATACGGCGGCAAAAAGTGACACAACAAAAAATCTTACAGAAGAACAATTCAAAAAAGAACATCCATTCTTTGCTGTTGCAAGATTGATCGATCAACAAGGAAGAACTGCAGATGCTTATGTTAAAGAATCCGATAAAACTTTATTAAGTTCATATCTTGAAAGACCGGAAGTTGCTAATGTACTTCCAAACAACGTTGAATTTGTTTACGAGGCTAAACCCGAAACTGCAGAAGACGGTTCCAACTTTTACAGAATGTACATGGTAAACAGAGAACCGGAATTAACCGGCGGAGTTATTGTTGATGCACAAGCTAATATCGACCCAACCACCTCTTCCCCGATTGTTTCTATGCAGATGAATTCCGAAGGTGCAAGAGACTGGGCACGCATCACCGGTTCAAATGTAGACAAACGCTGCGCAATTGTTCTCGATGGCGTTGCTTATTCTGCACCGGTAATTCAAGGAAAAATTCCTACAGGTAATTCGCAAATCAGCGGCATGCCGAATCTCGAGGAAGCTAAACTTTTAGAGATTGTTCTTAAAGCCGGTGCTTTACCAGCTCCAATTGATATTATTGAAGAAAGAACAATTGGTCCATCATTGGGTCAAGATTCAGTCAGTCAGGGATTTAATTCTGCATGGATCGGTTACGCAATGGTAGCGCTCTTTATGCTAATCTATTACAAAGCAGCCGGTTCAATTGCAGATATCGGAGTTATCGCAACAATTCTTTTCATACTCGGTGTGCTCTCCGGTTTCCAGGCAACTTTAACTTTACCGGGTATTGCCGGAATTGTTTTAACAATGGGTATGGCGGTGGATGCAAACGTTCTGATTTATGAAAGAATTAGAGAAGAACTTGCAACTGGAAAGACAGTAAAAGCCGCAATTGATAACGGATTTAAAATGTCTTTCTCTGCTATCTTCGATTCGAATATTACCACATTCATTACCGGTATTATTCTTTATCAGTTCGGCAGCGGACCGGTGCAAGGTTTTGCGTTAACACTTATGATTGGTATCGCCGCGAGTATGTTTAGTGCTCTTGTGATTGTTAGAGTTCTGTTCGATTATATGACTTCAAAAGGAATTAAAATAAATGTCGGTTAATTAGGAGATATTTTATAAATGCGAATATTCGAGAACTTACATATCGACTTCATGGGCAAAAGAAGTCTTTTCTACATAGTCTCTTCGGTTATAATTTTATTTGGTGTGTTGAGCATCTTATTCAGAGGATTGGTATTCGGCATCGATTTCAAAGGCGGTTCGGAAATTGCTTTGCAATTTGAAGACCCGGTTGAAATCAGCGAAATCAGATCGGTTGTAGATAAGCTCGGTCTTGGCAATGTTGAAGTCAAAACTTTCGGCGGTTCTACCGGAATCCTTCTTCGTACTGAACTTCAGGAAATTCCGGCTAAAGTTTTGCCGTCGGTAAAAACAAGAATAAATAATATTATTGCCGGAACATACCCCGGTCTTCAAAAACAGATTGTTGACTCGTCTGCAAGCTCGATCACTTTCAATTTTCCTGATCCGCAGACTGCAGAAGTTCTTAACAACAGATTATACAGTGCGGGTTTTCAAACTGCAAAAGTTTCCGAAGAACCGGCAAACACCGGTGTTGTTGTTAGAGTTGGAATTGCAGATTGGGTTAAAGAAAATTTGAGCGAAAAATACGCTAACAATCCGTTCTCCGTTTTGAAGGAAGAAAAAGTTGGACCTAAAATCGGTAAAGAACTTAAAACCGATGCACTTTTTGCAGTTCTTCTTTCGCTGGTTGTAATATTAATTTATCTCGCATTCAGATTTAAATTTACTTTTGCCGTTGGCGCTGTAGCCGCACTCTTTCACGATGTTTTGATAACGCTCGGTATTTTTGCTTTGTTGTACGGCGTAATACCCGGCTTCAATCTCGAAATTTCCGTTACTGTTGTTGCAGCATTTCTCACACTCATCGGTTATTCGATCAACGATACAGTGGTTGTTTTCGATAGAGTCCGTGAGAATTTGAAAATTCATAAAACTCTTCCGCTTGAAGAAAACATGAATACGGCAATCAACAGAACAATGAGCAGAACAATAATAACCGGCTTCACAACATTAATTTCCGTTATCATTCTCCTTCTTGTTGGCGGCGAAGTTTTGAGAGGTTTTGCATTTGCTCTGTTCATCGGTATGATCACCGGAACTTACTCTTCGATATTCGTTGCAAGCGCATTCGTTTTGGAAGTTGCCAACAGAACAAATAAAAAAGTAGAGTTCTAATTTTTCTGTTATTTGGTTTGAAACAAAAAAGCCTCTCAATTTTTTGAGAGGCTTTTTTTATTCTTTGTAGGGAACGCAAAATTTGCGTTCCCTACTTTACACAAAACACATCAACCGATTTTTAAGATTACAAACGTAACATCATCATATTGATTTGTCTTCCCTCTAAAATCTTCCAGCATAACCAAAAGTTTTTTGCCGATTAGTTCGGCATTCAAATCCATATTGTTTATCAACATTTTTTTCAATCTATCGAAACCGAAAAGCTCGTCTTCGGAATTCATTAGTTCTGTAACGCCGTCGGAAAACAAGAAAAAGAGATCGCCGGAATTTAATTCAATCGCTTCCTCTTCAAGCGAAGATTCAAAAATTTCACCGCGGTCAAGTCCGATACCAACGCCGGATGGTTGATACGATTCATACAAATTTTGATTCAGTTTAATTAACGGCGTGTGCCCCGCTCTGCTGATTTTAATTTTCTTTTCTTCGAGATCAACAAGCGCAAGTGTAACCGTTATAAACCAGTTCTTTTCAATTTCCTGATAAATTCTTTTATTAATCTCGGTCAATATTTCCTTCGGTGATTTATCGTCTGTGCAGTAAAGACGAATCATCGTTTGCAATTTGGACATGTAAAATGAGGCGCTCAATCCTTTGCCGGAAACATCTCCGATCACAACAAACATTTTCTTATCGGAGATTTGAATCAAATCATAATAATCGCCGCCCACTTGCATTGCCGGAGTCATTGCACCGAAAAGTTCTAATCCCTTTAGTTTTGGAAAACTTTTGGGAAGCAGACTTTCTTGAATTTTTCTTGCGTTCTCAAGGTCTCTATCGAGTTTCTTTTTCTCAACCTCGGATTCATATAATCTCGAATTCTCAATTGACAAAGCTGTCTGTCCCGAAGCCGAAAGCAGAAGATCAATATCTTTGCCCGAAAATTGCGAGCCGGAATATTTCAGCCCGAATAAAAGCAAGCCGATTACTTTTGATTTGATAACCATCGGAATTATCGTAAAAATTTCTTCATCGAGCAGAAGAGTAAATTTTCCGTCTATCGCGTGTTTAAAATCTTGTCTTTCGAGAAAGGGTTTTTTGCCGTAACCGGCTTGTGCCAGAAAATATTTTTCTATCGAACCGTCTTCGTCAATAATTTTCATATCGGGATTGTAAAATCCTTGCCCGCGAACAAGCTGGTAAGTGTTATCGCGCCCGTTGTTGAGCATCAGCCCGAAGTAATTGAGTTTCAGCGATTTCACGAAAAGCTGCTGCGTTGAATCGAGAATATTTTCGAACCCGACGATGCTTGCAACATCTCCGCTAAATTTCAAAAGACTTTTCTGAAATGCGAATTGTTCCGGGTAAAATTTCTCCGTGAGCAGATCTTGAAATTTATCTTTCGTCGATTGAAATATCACCGCGAAGATTACAAAGATTACACCGGCGGCAATTCCCTGATAATCGTTGCTGAAAACAGAGCCGACACTCTGACCAATAACATAAATTACAAGAAAGTAAACACCGGCTAATGTTATCGTAGCGAGTCCGTAAATAATTGTATTCTTCACAACATCGCTTACATCCATCAAAGAATAACGGAAGATCGAATAACCGAATGCAACCGGCAGAAGTGCAATTAAAAATATCGGCATAAAAAATTCCGGATTGTTAAAAATTAATCCGGCAAATGCCGCTGCAATAAAGTTTGTATAAATTAGCGAAAGTACTCCGACGAGATATGCAATCAGAATAATAAAGATCGGCGTTCGTTCTTTCTTTGTGTTCAGTTTGAGATAACTAATGAAGAGCAGAACAAGACCGATTGCCATCGCAATGCCGATACTAATCGAAGCAAAATTCAATATGAAATTGTAGAAAGCAAATCTCTGTTTGAAATAGATCAGATAAACTTTTAAGGCAAACGTGATCAAAAATAAAACCGATGGAATTAAATAAAGCTTTGCCGGGAACCACTTCTTTCCTACATAAAAGAAATCTTTGGGAAAGATTGAAAAGAAATGAACAAACATAAAAGGGAGAAAGAAGCCGGAGAGATGGATTAAATTTTCCACACTCAACAAAAGAATATTGCTTTGAAAAATCGGGTTATCAACAACACTTCCTCTATAGAGCATGTTTACTATCGAATAAAGAACAAACGCGGAACCGATTTTATAAAAAAGCCGTTGTGTCCTTCCGTCCGGTTTTGTCATCACTACAACAAAACTAACAACA
The DNA here is from genome assembly GCA_016177735.1 of Ignavibacteriales bacterium. Taxonomy (GTDB): domain Bacteria; phylum Bacteroidota; class Ignavibacteria; order Ignavibacteriales; family Melioribacteraceae; genus DYJK01. The sequence continues at coordinate 68,920 of JACOUS010000041.1, forward strand.
AGCCAGATTGTAGAAAGCAGTGTTAAAGCCAGTCCCTGAAAGTTTATTAATTTTTTTACGAGCACCGGCGTATCAAATACTTCACCATTTCGTTTTACAGTATAAGTTGCGTAATCACCTTTTTGAACTTTATCCAAAATTTGCGTTGCAACAAATAGAGTGCGGGTTTTCTTCCCGTCGATTGCAATTAATTGATCGCCGTCCCGGATTCCGGCTTGCCATGTAACGCCGTCAACTTTTACTTGATCGAAAAAAATTGCAAGACTGTCTTTAGAAATTAGTTTCGGTCTCCAGAGGCATTCATCGTTGGATTGTGAAGTTACGCTGAATATGAAAATAAAATTGAGCCCGCAGATCATCAGCATTAAAACTGCAGAGGTAATCACAAATTTTATTCTATGCTTTATCCAAAACTTTTTAATTTTATCAGACATTATTTCACCTTTAAAACCAGACAAGTAATATCATCGCTCTGTTCTGCACCGATTGTAAACTCTTCCACACTTTGTTTTATTTTACTTAACAATTCTTCCGAACTGCAGTTGTAAGAATTTATAACAAGGCTCTCGAGGCACTCATCCGTAAATTCTTCCCCTTTAGCATTCATTGCTTCGGTTATGCCGTCCGTAAAAAGAACAATACAGTCGCCGCTATTCAATAAAACAGTATCCGACACATAAGGAATGGTAGTCGGTAAAACTCCCAAAATCATTCCGCCTTTCTTCAATTTGTTAATACTGTTATTATAGACGTGCAGCGGCGGATTATGACCTGCATTCACGTAAGTGAACTCTTTTTTTGCATTATCAAAGATGCCCCAAAAGAATGTGATGAAGCTTCCGAGAGTTGTGTTTTCGGCAACGAGATCGTTCATCAAGTTTGTTGCTTCTACAAGCGGAAGTTTTTGTTTGCAGATCGATTTCAAAAACGCTTGTAGATTTGCCATCAACAGAGCTGCCGGCACACCTTTGCCGGAAACATCTGCAACTGCAATTAAAACTTTTTCATCATCAAGTTTTACAATATCGTAATAATCTCCGCCGACCATTTTTGCGGAAGCATTGTAAGCCGCAATTTCAAGATTGGAAGGCTGAACAATTTTTTTAGGCAGAAGATTTTTTTGAATGTTGCGTGCTGTTTCGAGATCTTTTTCCAGCCTCTGCTTTTCCAATGTTTCTTTGAAAAGCCTTGCGTTCTCAATTGATATGATTGCCAAACTTCCTACCGACGAGACATATTCAATATCGGATTTTGAATAAACCAATTCATTTTTCCTTTTGCCAAGAAGAATTAAGCCTTTCGTCTCGTCTTTAATCTGCATCGGAATTACAAGATCGATTCCCAAATCATAAAATTGTTTGAAGTCTGTTTTCAAATCTTCGCGTGTTAAATTCTTCACAAAAATATTTGCACTGCAGTTTTGAAGAGCGGCTGTCAATAATTTTTCATCAAAACGGTTTTCCAAAATGTTGAACGAATTATTTGTACATGTTACAACAGCGTACTTCGAAACAAGCATCTGACCTATCAAAGAATAGACAAGAAGTTTGCAGATTGTTTCTGTCTGCAGTATTCCGCTGAATTCTTTTCCGAGATCGAAAAGAGAGCTAAGCTGGTTAACTTTGGAATCGAGACTGCGGTTTACTTTTTTTAATTTCTCTACGATTAAAGAATTTTCGATTGCCGTTGCGCCAACGTTAAGAATCGTGCTGAGAAAATCGATGTCTTCTTTATCGTAAAGTTTTTTAGTGAGACGGCTGCCGAGAATCAAAACGCCTTTTAATCCTTCCGAAGATTTAATCTCGCGGCAGACCGGGAAGTTATTTTCTTTTACAAATCTATCGAGTGCTTCGTTGTTTTCGAAATCATCTTTCGAAATTTTGGGGAAAGAATTTATAACCGGCGTAGTTATTCCTTTGCAGGATGCCACTTCGAGAATATTATTATCGTTAAATAGGGCAATCAAACCTTTTGTTGTATGAAATTTTCCGAAGCAAGTAAGCAGAATATTGCCGAGAGCAAAATTCAAATCCAAACTTGAGTTGACCAAGTTGCTGAAATCTACAAGCGCTGAAAAATTTCTTAAGGCTGCATTGTTATCTGTTGTTTGCATCCTTATCTGGAGAGATATTTTACTAAAATGACCCGGTTTTTATTGCCGGAGAGAGTGTGATAATTTACTTCATCCATCAACTTTTTCATCAAGTAAATTCCAAGCCCTCCGACTTTTTTCTGTTTGTAATATTCAATTATGTTTGGTTCGGGAACTGAGTTGGGGTTAAAATGTTTTCCTTCGTCTGTAATCGAGATTGTAAGTTTATCCGTATCAAATTTTGTGGAGATAGTAATTTCACCTTCCGGCGAAAAATTATAGGCGTGTTTAATAATATTGGTGCATGCTTCGTCAACAGCAAGTATAATCTTGCCAATAGTTTCATCCGAAAAGCCGCTGTCCCCCGCCGCTTTTTTCGTGAACTCTCTGATTAGAGCAAGATTGTCGGTTGTGCTTTTAACGACAAACTCTTTTTCAAATTTTTTATTGGATCGGTTCAAGATTTCCCTTGTTCATTAAATTTTAGAAGAGCTTCGTTTTCTTCTTTGTAGAATTCGTAAAGAATTGGGAACCCGAGAAGATCAAAAATGTTGTAAACGCTTTCGGTCATGTTGGAGAATTTTATATCTCCTTTGTTTTCTCGCATAGTTTCCACGTAAGCCATGAAAACTCCTAAACCGGCACTGCTGATATATTTGAGATCGTTGAAGTTAACAACGACACGATACTGTTTTTCATCGAGCAGTTTATTAAAAACATTTTCTAGTTCAGGCGCGGTGTGGGCATCGAGATACCCTTTCACATCAATCACGCTTACGGGACCGACACCCCGTAGGCTGACATTGAAATCCGCCATTAATTTTTCTCCAATGATTTTAGTTCTTAGAAATCCATTTAAAAAGCACGAGGGTTATATCATCGTGCTGTGAATGATCTTTGGAAAACAAAGATAATTCTTTCATCAAGGCATTAGAAATTTGATCGAGATTTTTGGTCCTATTTTCCAGAATTATCTTTTCAAATCTGTTGTAGCCGAAATCTTCATCGCTTGCATTTTTTGCTTCGGGTATTCCGTCCGAATAGAATGCAATAATGTCTTCATTTGCGAGCACAATTTGCATTTCTTTTAACGTATTTGCAAACTCCGAAGAATAATCCAAACCTATTCCGATTCCACTGGGCTGAAGTTTTTCAATTTTATTTTTTGAACACAATAAAGCCGGTGTATGCCCGGCACGTGCAAATGTTAACACGCCGGTTGTCTCATCGATGATTCCGTAAATCACCGTAACAAAATTTTTTCGATCCAAACTATCTTTTAAAATATCATTTACTTTGATAAGCAATTCGCGCGGATTTGTTAAAAGTTTCGAAAGCGATTCGAAAATTCCTTTCACTTCAGCCATGATGAATGCCGCAGAGATTCCTTTGCCGGATACATCTGCAACTACAAAACCGAGCCGGGAATTATCCAAACGGAAGAAATCATAATAATCACCGCCAACTTCAAAAGCCGGAATGAATAAAGCCGAAGTTTTCAAATGCTCTGTTTCTGGAACGCGATCCGGTAAAATTTTTCTTTGGATATCGCGCGCAACATCGAGTTCTTTTTCCATTCTTTCTTTTTCTATCGACTCAGCAATCAACTTCGCATTTTCGAGAGCAACTGCGGCGTAATCTGCAAATGCTTGCAAAGATTTTTTTTCGTCTTCATCAAAATTAACATCTCTCTGCCGCGCAGTGAACAAGAACCCGCTGATTTCTCCGTGAACTTTCAGCGGCGCAACAGCAATCGATTTTAATCCGTTCATAACATTTTTAATATCGGATGTAACCGAATCATAATAAATTGTCTGTACTCTCTGCAGTTCATTTTCTTCGCCGGCAAGAATGAGCCGCGTAATTTTATCAGCTTCTATGTATGCAATATCTTTAACGGAATTCAGTTCATAATCATTATTCTTTTTTGTAACAAGCCATGCAGAATATGAATTGCAAACTTTTGCAGTAATATTTGTAATCGTTCCGGCTAATTCTTTGAAATCAAAAACTTGTGTAATCAATTTTGTTAAATCCATCAACGAGGTTACTTCTTCGGCTTTTCGATCAAATGCTTCTGCGGTTGGCAGATGAAAAAGTGTTGTAAAGAAAATTACGCCGAAGTAGATCATTCCATAAATCATTACAAGGCTGAAGACATCATAAAGCCCCGGAGAAAAAGTGTAGAGTAACTCCCGGATTGTATTTGTTTCGGTCAACAGACCAAAGTTGAATCCGAAAAGTATCGATAGAATTGTAGAGATAATCAGCAGATATAATTTTTGTCTTTTAACAAGAAAAGCAATCCACGAAACACGCAGCGAGTTGAGACTTATCAAGACAATTGAAACAACAAAAAAAGCATCGTGCGGATAGTCGAACGAGCTGTCAATTTTTATCAGCAAGTTAGAAAAGAAAGCGAGGCTAAAAAACACAAGCATCGTGTTGAAATACGTGCGCGGGTCTTTCTTCTGTCGTAAAAAGAAAAGTTCGCGGAATGTTGAGAAGATATAAACCAGCGCGCCGAGAAAAACAAAAGTAATGACAATCGAAAAAAGCGTGTTGAATACGTTGACGTTTCCGTTTGAAACAGTAAAAGAATTGAACACGGAATTTGAAATCGACACGATGAAAAAAACCAGCGCGCCCAAAATTCCGGCATTCAAAACAAGCGATAACGGCGAATCGGTTTTCGATTCGAGATACGGAAAAATGTAACTGTACAAAAAATAAATTGTGAGATAAACTAAAATCTCGTTGATCGAAGAAAGAATGAGCGAATCGTGAATCGGAAAGATTATGTTGTACAAAAACAAAAGTATGGAAGTAACGATTGCATTTTCCAGACCTCTGGCACGTGTAAGATTTCTAAAATTATTTATTCCCATATTGTCTGAAGTTTAGAATTGATTTCTGCTATTTGATATTTGCCGAATCTTCCGCATTAACTTTTGTTTTTGATTTTTGCGAAGACCTTTTTTTGTAAAGTTCAGTTTTAGCCTTGCTCATTTTAGCAATTGAATCTTCGACGGTTTTAGAGAAAACATTTGCCAAAGAATCCATTTTATTTCCAAACTCTTCCCAATTCTTAAAATCTTGTTTTGCAACTGCTTTCGATACTTGTTCTGCTATTTGCGCCGCCGGCTCTGCAAAATTAAATTCGAAGTGAACCGGTTCTATCGGTCGTTGAGGAGCGTCTGTAATATTTTTCTTATTGCGGTTCCTTTTCTGATTCCACTGCCCTGAATTAACGGAAAATTTCTTAAGATTTTTTGCAACGTCATCGAGTTTAATTTTTATGCTGTCGTTCATTGCATGCGGAATTAATTCCGGCACCGGCGGAATAATCACTTTGTAAAAGTTGGAATCGGAAACCATCGAAACAATTTTGTCCGCGGCTTTCAATCCTTTTTGAAGTTCTTTATTAAACTCAACATCAACTTTTATGTTGTTGAAATTCTCTTTCGACCAATATTTTTGCTGCTCGGCTTTTTTAATTTCATCTTCGATTTTTTTCTCATCCACTTTCACCCATGATTTGAACACTGTATCCGGCGTGATAAAAATATATTCGCTCTGTGGAATCTCGATTTCTTTTGTTGAATGAATAAGTCCGGCAAGCTGATTCCCTTCTTCGCTCGAAAATTTCCCGGTAAAAAGTTTATCTGATTTTTCAAAATCTATTTTTTGAGTAAACGCAACGATATCGGCGAGAACAGCTTTTTGAACATCGCCGAGTTTTGGGCTTATCGCGACAGTATTTTTATCATTAGTAAAGACAGAAAGACAAATTTCTTTTTTGTATGAATTCAGTATCGAATCAAGTTTGGCTTTTTCAACATCATTCAATCCAAGATAATTGACCAGCTTCTGATAATTATTTGTTTCCGGATTAAACCGCGCGGGCTTTATTTCGTAAACTTGGCTGCCAGATTCTTCGTTCGACACAAGCAGAACTTTATTTTTTTCTTTATCGATCGGAAGATTTTGATAGAGTGCAAAATTAAAAATGTCTTCGCTGGAAATTTCTGTGCTTGCAAAAAGCGGCTTCAAGTTTTGTGTATAAAAGGCGGCTAAATTGTTTTTCCCCTTTTCAATCAAACGGTTGATATCGCTTTTGTTCATGCGGAAAACAATCATCAAAATAATTGTAAGAAGAACAAATGAAGAGACCGGCGCGTAACGTTTAATAAATTCTTTTGTTCTATTTACGTTATGCGTTTCCATTTTTATGATCTTAGTTCTTTCTGATATGGCTCTAAAATAAATTTAAGGTTTTCGCGCGCTCTAAAAATGCGTGATTTAATTGTACCGACTTCCGTTCCCAGTTGATCTGCGATTTCTTTGTAGCTCAAACCGTCAATATCTCTAAGCACGAGCGGCTCTTTTAATTTTTCCGGAAGCTTATCTATCGCATTCCGCACTAAATTAGGTATATCAATATTTTCCGAAAAAGGTCCGGTCGGGTATTCTCTATCCGAATCGCCGATCGGAACAAAAATACTTCTAACTTTTTTCTTCCGTAAATAATCTCTGCATTTGTTTACGGTAATTCTGTAAAGCCACGTAGTAAATTTGGATTCAAAACGGAATTCTTTCAGCTTGTGATAAACACTAATAAAAACATCTTGCGAAATATCATCAACAAATTCGGAATCGCTGAGCGTTATGAAAACAAGATTTCTAACTTTCTCTTTGTGTTTGATAACGAGCGTTCTAAACGTAGATTCATTTCCTTGAATGAACTGACGGATCAAAGAAAAATCTTCATCGGCTTCTGTCTGAGAATCGTTAATCTCTAATTTTTCCGGTCCCTTTGTTAAATCCATTCTTTTAGACGATGTTTTATTGTTAATGTTCCAAATAGACTTCGAGAGAATACTTACATGACAAAAGAATAAAAACTTTATTTTTACAGTAGGATTCGATAATTTATCTGCCAATATAAATATTTGTTAATGATTATATCCAATACACTTTACTAAACTTTACATCCGATAAAAAGAACAGTGATATATTTTTTTAGAAAACCCAAGGAGAATTTATGAAGATCAAAACAACCGAACAATACGGCGCAGTTGTAATTGAATTAAAAGGAAATGTAATGGGCGGACCTGAAGCCCAGGAATTCAGCACATTACTTCACAAACTTCTTGACGAAGGGAAAAAGAATGCGGTAGTAGATCTTTCCGATTGCAAATTCATGAACAGCTCTGGTCTCGGTATGCTGATCAGCGGTTACACAACTATGAAAAACGGAGGCGGCTCTTTAAAGCTTGCCAACGCAACTGAAAAAATTGAAAGCCTGCTTGTTATTACCAAGTTAATAACTATCTTTGAACATTATAATTCCATAGACGAAGCGGTAAAAAGTTTCAAATAAATTTTCTAATTGAGGTTGCCTCTAAAGTAAAATTCTATAAATAATTGAACATCATTCAAATAGGATTTATTAAATAATTGCTTTTGAGGCAATCTCTGTTTTAATTCCTACCAAAAATTTTTCGGGGATATAAAGATGAGTGTTACAGTCATTGTTGGAAGCCAATGGGGTGACGAAGGCAAGGGAAAAGTAGTTGATATATTAAGTGAACGTTATGATATCGTAGTCAGATATCAGGGCGGCGCTAATGCCGGGCATACTGTTCTTGTTGGAGACAAACAATATATATTGCATTTAATCCCATCTGGCATATTAAGAGAAAATGTAAAATGTGTTATCGGCAACGGTGTTGTTATTGATCCGAAAGCTTTACTTGATGAGATTAACATACTCGAAAATCTCGGAATCAATATTAAAGGAAGACTTTTTATAAGCCAGAATGCACATCTTATAATGCCCTACCACAAACTGCTTGATTCCATAAGCGAAAGCGGTTCATCAAAAATCGGTACAACCGGCAGAGGCATTGGTCCGTGTTATATTGATAAATACGCGCGCAAAGGAATTAAGATTGTTGATCTGCTCGATAAATCTGTTCTCGAAGAAAAGATTAAACTGAATATCGAAGAAAAAAATAATCTGTTGAGAAAAGTTTACAACCACGAAGAAATAAACGTTAACGAAATCATCAAAGAATATATAGAATTTGATAAGGCAATAGATCAGTATATCACTGATGTTCCGTTGTTTTTGAATAACGCAATCGAAGAAGGCAAATCAGTTTTACTTGAAGGTGCACAAGGAACTTTATTAGATGTCGATCACGGTACATATCCGTTTGTAACATCTTCAAATCCAACTTCCGGCGGCGCTTGTACCGGTTCAGGTATCCCTCCAACAAAAATTGATTCTGTAATCGGAATTGTAAAAGCCTACACAACAAGAGTCGGCTTGGGTCCCTTTCCAACAGAATTGACCGATAAAGAAGGAGACAAATTAAGAGAGGTTGGCGCAGAATACGGTGCAACTACCGGCAGACCGAGGCGCTGCGGATGGTTCGATGCGTTTCTCGTTAATTACTCGCGGATGATTAACGGCATCGAGCGAGCGGCAATTACCAAACTCGATGTACTCAGCAACCTTGATGAAATTAAAGTATGCGTTGCGTATGAAATCAACGGCAAAAAACTAAAATCATATCCGACCGAAGTGAATCAACTGCTTCTTGTAAAACCCGTTTACGAAACTTTGCCGAGTTGGAAAAGCGATATATCCAAAATAAAATATTATGATGATCTACCTTCCGAAGCGAAAGATTATCTTACATTTATTTCACAGCAGAGTGGATTTGAAATTAGTATGATTTCCGTCGGTCCACAGCGGCAGCAAACAATTGAACTCTGATTGGATAGATATCTACATTTCATCTGCAGAAACACTTTTGTAAATTCGATTTATTCAATTTGAGGTGCTTGTGAAATTATCCGGCAATTCCTCTGCAATGAATCTGAAATTAACACTTGTAATTATTGGTGCGGCGATTGCATTCGGTACCCTCTACTACACTCAAAACCTCGTTAATAAACTCCAGCAAAGAGAAAGAGAAAATGTTGAGCTTTATGCAAAAGGTTTGGAATACGTTACCAACCCGGCTAACTTAAACGAGGACTTTACTTTCATATTTTTGAATGTCGTTCAAAGAATCGACTTTCCTATAATTGTAACAGATTCGACCAATCAGATAATTTCCACAGATATTGGAGTTGGTTATAAAAATATTGCAGTTGACTCTACCTTGAAACCCCATGAAATAAAATTATTCCTCAGTGATAAACTCGGCGAATTGCAAAGACAGCATACACCTATTTATGTTAAATCGCCAGACAACAAAACACTTAATAAAATTTTTTACGGCGATTCCGATATCGTTAATCAGCTAAAGTATTATCCGTACCTTCAAATAATTTTTGCAATAGTTTTTATACTCGTGGCATACACAAGCTTCAACTATGTTCGAAGAAGCGAGCAGAGCAACATTTGGGTGGGAATGTCTAAAGAGACAGCTCATCAGCTCGGTACACCGATATCAAGTTTGATGGGTTGGACAGAAATATTGAGAATGAATTATAACAATCCCGATAAAGTCCTCGACACAACCGAAGAAATCAACAGCGATTTAACACGATTAAATAAAATCACAAAAAGATTTTCGAAAATCGGTTCACAGCCGGAGTTGAACATTGAATCACCGTACGAAATCATCGAACGTGTTATAAAATATTTTGAAAGAAGATTACCACAACTCGGCAAAAATGTTACAATTACCATTCAAGGAGAAAAAGAACGCAAAGCAAAATTAAATGCCGAGTTATTCGAATGGGTAATTGAAAATCTTATAAAAAATGCTCTCGATGCAATTGAAAACAAAAACGGTAAAATCGATTTCTCCGTCAAACTAAATAAAAATCAAATTGAAATTGAAGCGGCGGATAACGGCAAAGGAATTGAGCATAATAAATGGAAAGAAATCTTCAGACCGGGTTTCTCCACGAAAAGACGCGGATGGGGCTTAGGATTAAGCCTTTCAAAAAGAATAATTGAAAATTATCACAAAGGGAAAATTTTTGTTAAGCAATCGGTTATTAATTCCGGTACAATTTTTAAGATTGTTATTAAGGCTGTTTGAAAATTTTTATTTCTTCTCTTTCCCAACCACAAGAATTGTAAAGAACGTTTTTCTCAAAGGCAATTATTCATCCCCTAAAAAAATTATTTTTTTGTTAAAAAATTTTGTTTTATATTTGGTACAGACTTTGAGGATATGAGATGTCTTCTTATCCTGATAGTTAGTATACCCTCCATATTAACAAATCTAGTGGCTATGGTTATGCCCTCAACCATAGCCGCTTCTTTTTTAAATAGAACTTATTTTTAACTGCACTTGTTGCGTTTCAAAAAGATTCCTCATGAGTACACTGAATCTCGAAATAAAAAAAATAATCCGCGAAACAAACAGCGTTACAAGCCTTCTATTACAAGCTCGTGAAAGCGATCAATTAAATTTCACAGCCGGGCAGTTTGTTACATTGCTTTTCAATTTAGATGAAGAAGAAATTCGAAGAAGTTTTTCTATTTCATCTTCTCCCCTCGATCTTCCGCAACTAAGAATAACAATTAAAAGAGCCGAGGATGGTTTAGCAAGTAAACACTTTTTAGATGAAGTAAAAACCGGCGAGATAATAAAAGCTTTTCATCCTACCGGCAACTTTACTATTAAAATAGATCCGGATAAAAAAAGAAACGCAGTGTTTATCGGTGCCGGCAGCGGCATTACACCGCTTTACTCAATGATTAAAACTATTCTTGCCGCAGAACCGCAAGGCAAGATCGCTCTCATTTACGGCAACAGAAACGAATCGTTAATTATATTCAAAGATGAAATTGATATGCTTGCGAAGGCATACAAAGATAGTTTGCAAGTAGAACATTTTTTATCACGCCCTCAAAATTCATGGAACGGACATGTTGGAAGAATCACAAAAGAAAATTTGATTTCTACACTCAAGTCGTTAGCCAACATAGGTTACACGGAAGCAGAATATTACTTGTGCGGTCCCGAAGGAATGATGCAAAGTGCTGCGTATGCATTAAACGAACTCGGAATAAATCATCATCATATTCACACAGAAAATTTTGATGTCCAACTCCTCTGCGAAACAGACCGGATCGAAGAGATCGAGAGAGAAGTTACAATCATATTCAGAGACGAAGAACATAAAATAAATATTAAACCGGGCGAATCGATTCTTTTGAAAGCGCTCTCGCTTGGACTGGAGCTTCCGAATTCTTGCCAAGCCGGAAACTGCGGAACGTGCCGTGCAAAACTACTCTCAGGCAAAATTCAATTGATTGAGCAAACTGCATTGAGCGAAGAAGATATTAAAAACGGGTACTGCTTAACTTGTGTCGGGCATGCGGCAAGCGACGATGTTGTAATTCTTTATGAAGAACCTTTCGAATGAAAGTCGTGCAAAATTATTTATCTACAAAACCAATTATAAATTCATTAACTTTACCGCGATTAAATTTGAACGAATGACTATGAAAAAACCCGGTGCAAAACGTCCTTCGTGGGATGAATATTTTTTAAAAGTAGCAATGCTTGTTTCCGAGCGAGCTACTTGTCCGCGCATGCACTGCGGATGTGTTTTGGTACGCGATAAACAAATTCTCTCAACCGGCTATAACGGTTCAATCCCCGGTGATGATCATTGTGAAGATGCCGGATGTTTGATTGTTGACAACCATTGCGTTAGAACTATTCATGCCGAAATGAATGCGATACTGCAATGTTCTTCACACGGGATTAGTACACACGGAGCTGCGGCTTATATTACCAACATGCCGTGCACGAATTGCTCTAAAGCGTTAATCACAGCCGGCATAAAAGAGATTGTAATTTTTTCGGAATACCACGATACACTTGCCGAGGAATTTTTTACAAAAGCTAAAATAAATATTAAACGACTTACGATGCCTGAAAAAAATATTGAATATGATCTTGACGGATACACTTCCGTAAAAAAAATAAAAACAGAAACGGTGTGAGTAATTATTCTTAAAAAACATTATTTTATTCGTCGGTAGTTATAAGTTTAGAAATGCAATTAAATAAAGAGAACTATAAAAAATATATTAAGCCGGAAAATTTTCTTAACCGCGATTTAAGCTGGCTGGAATTTAATAACCGAGTTTTGCAAGAAGCGCTGAACCCCGAACTGCCCCTATTAGATAAAGTCAAATTTGTCTCGATCTTCTTTTCAAATCTCGATGAATTCTACATGATCCGCATTGCCGGTTTGAAGGAACAAATTCGCTCCAAAATTTTCGACACTTCAATCGACGGTTTAACTCCTATCGAACAGATACACAAAATTGAAAAAGCAGTTCAGCCGATGCTAAAAGAAATTTATGATTACTGGCAGTCGGTTATTATTCCCGAATTACGAAGGAACAAAGTTTTTATTCTCGATATAAACGAACTAACAAAAGAAGAACGGGATGGACTTAACAAATATTTCTTAAAAGAAATTTATCCCGTACTTACTCCACTAGCATTCGACCCGGGCAGACCGTTCCCTTACATATCGAATTTGAGTTTAAGTTTTGCTATCCTGATAAAGAAGCCGAACGGCGAAAAACACTTTGCGCGTGTTAAAGTGCCGAGCATTTTACCGCGTTTACTGAGAGTAGATAATATTGTAAAATCAAAAGCCAACAATGGTACAAACGGCTCTGTAAAATATATTTGGATTGGTGATCTAATAAAATCCAATCTTCAGTTTTTATTCCCCGGTGTAGAAATTGTTGAAGCTTATCGTTTTAGAATTACGCGCGATACCGACCTTGAAATTCAAGAGGACGAAGCGGACGATCTCCTTCAACTTGTTGAAGAAAATATTAAGCAGAGAAAATTCGGTTTTGTTGTGCGGCTCGAAGTTGAAACGCAGATGCCCGAATACATGATAGAAACACTTGTTGAAAATCTTGAAATAACGCGCGAAGATTTACATATAATAGACGGCAATCTCGGTTTGAGCGATGTTATGGAATTATGCGATCTGCCGCTTCATCATTTAAAAGAAAAACCGTTTCATCCGGTAACACCAACTATTTTAGATGAAGAAGAAAATATTTTTTCGTTGATTAGAAGAAAAGATATTTTACTGCATCATCCGTATGACTCATTTACACCGGTCGTAGATTTCATTAAAGAAATTTCCAAAGACCCCGATGTGCTTGCGATAAAACAAACCTTATACCGCGTTGGTCCGAATTCTCCAATTGTAAAATATTTGATTGAAGCCGCAGAGAGAAGAAAACAAGTAGCCGTACTCGTTGAGTTAAAAGCCCGCTTTGATGAAGAGAACAATATTTTTTGGGCGCGCGAACTCGAGAAAGCCGGCGTGCATGTTGTTTACGGACTGGTTGGATTAAAAACCCACGCAAAGATGACTCTCGTTGTACGCAGAGAAATTGACAGCGTTAAACGTTATGTTCATTTAAGTACCGGCAACTACAACACATCAACGGCAAAGTTGTACACGGACATCGGATTGTTCACCGCGGACGAAGATATCTGCGCCGATGTTTCCGAAATTTTTAATTATCTCACCGGTTATTCCGAACAAAAAAGTTTTAGAAAAATTTGGGCGGCACCGGTTAACATGCGTAATAAATTTTTGGAGTTGATCGAAAGAGAAATTAAAAATGCAAAGAACGGCGGTAAAGCTCATCTCATTTTTAAACTGAATTCCCTTGTTGATCCGCAGTTGATTGCGGCTCTCTACGATGCTTCGTCGCGCGGAGTTAAAATTGATCTCATCGTTCGCGGCATCTGTTGTTTGATTCCGCAAGTACCGGGTTTAAGCGAAAATATTAGAGTGGTCAGCATTGTCGGCAGATTTCTCGAGCACAGCAGAATTTATTATTTCTACAACCACGGCAAAGAAGAAATTTATTTGAGCAGTGCGGATATTATGCAGCGTAACCTCGATAGACGCGTTGAAATCACTTATCCGATAGAAGACCCCGACAACAAAAAATTTATCAAAGAAGAAATTCTTCGGACGTGTTTAAACGATAACGAAAAAGCAAGAATCCTTGTGCCCACCGGCAAATATATTTTCAACAGACCGGTTTACAATGAAACCGTAATCAATCATCAGGAATACATGATGCACAACGCGGTAAAGAAAATTGTGAATATCAAACCGCGCGAAGTAATCGAATAACTACTTTACTACTGCGGCAGTCTAATCGAAAAGCCCAAACTTCCGAACCAATATTTTTCCTCGCTGAAAATTCTCGAACCGATAGAAAGATCAATTTGAATATTTTGTTTATGCAGATAAGTAATGCCCCCATCAATATGATGAACCGGCAAAAATTTATTTATTCCGAAGCCGTACAATTCTATGTAAGTTCCAATTCTATCGTTTACTTCGTAACCAAAAACTGCTGTGTATGTGTATGCATTTTTATTAATGCCGCTGTCGTTTTCAAATCCTAAATTTACTCCCACAGAAATATCATTCACAAAATCCTGACTTACGGTAAGTTTAACGGCTGGTTCAAATTTATCAGGGCGGAGTTCTCTATTCCCAAACGGAAGCGTTGTTTGCACTATTACTGCGAGATGCGTAATCACCTCTTTATCTTTCCAAAGACTAATCTTTGTGCCGAGCGTAAAATTTTCCAAACCTTGCAGTTCGGATTCAACGCCGGCAATTTTTGTTTTATTTATCACATAATTTCCGCCTAAACGAAATTCAAACATATCGTTAATACCATAACGGAAAAGAGTTGAAGCGAGAATTAAATTTTCATTTTCGATATCAATTCCGTCATCTTTGAATTTATCTTTCTCAAATGAAAAACCGGTTTCAATCTGCAAAGAATTGACCGGCACAACAAGTGCAGATTCTGTTTGATCGGGTCTATCGGTCACCAAATCTTGTATTTGTGCAAATGTTTCTGTTCCGAAAAAAATCAGAACGAAAAAAGTAAAAGTCGAAAAAAATCGTATATAATTTTTCATGCAAAGATTCTCCATAATTGAGTAACAAAGAAACAAACCATTATTCCGAGTAATACCGGCAACAGAGTCGAAACGACGGTCCACTTCACATTTTTCGTTTCCTTGTATATTGTAAAGATGGTTGTTGAACACGGATTGTGCAGCAAACTAAAAAGCATCAAATTAATTCCGGTTAGAACAGTCCAGCCGCCGGCTTGCAAAACAGAGGCAACATCAGCGGCATTATCTAATTCAAACATTACGCCGGTGCCGCCTCCTACCCCGCTTAGTTTTGAAGATAATACTGTAAGCATCAAAACAGTTGGGATGATAATTTCATTTGCCGGAATTGCAATTACATAAGCAAGAATTATTACACCGTTTAAACCGATGAAAAGCGCAAACGGATCAGCCCAATTAATAAATGCTTCTGCTATGCTTAGACCACCGATGTGAATATTTGCGACAAGCCAAATAACAACACCGGCCGGCACTGCAAAAACAACTGCGCGCCACAATACAAAAATTGTCCGGTCAATTAACGATGTGTAAAGTGTCTGCAAAATTCTCGGCGGACGGTATGGCGGCAGTTCGAGACTGAATGTTGATGCTTCTCCTTTCAAAACAGTTTTTGATAATCCCCACGATACGATCAAACTAAAAACAATTCCGAGAATTGCAATTAACACAACTGCGGCGGCAGATGCCGCACCGGCAAATACAGGTGATACCAAGCCTCCGATAAAAATTGTAGCGATCAAAATTTGAGTGGGCCATCTTCCGTTGCACAGCGAAAAATTATTTGTGATGATTGCAATTAATCTTTCACGCGGGCTATCGATAATTCTTGCAGCAATAACTCCGGCGGCGTTGCATCCGAAGCCCATGCTCATTGTTAAAGCTTGCTTGCCGTGTGCACCAACTTTGCGGTATAAACTATCCATGTTGAATGCAACTCTCGGAAGATATCCAAAATCTTCGAGCAGTGTAAACATCGGGAAAAAAATTGCCATTGGCGGAAGCATAACACTGATAACCCACGCCATTGCAAGATAAGCGCCGTCGATTAAAACGCCATCGAGCCACCATGGAATGCCTGCACCAGCCACAATTTGCTTCAACCATGGATGAGCCGTATCAATCAGAAAAGATGCAATCATTGCAGAAGGATAATTCGCGCCGGTAATTGTTAACCAAAAAACGACTGCGAGAATTACAAACATCAACGGGAAGCCTGTCCATCTGCTTGTAACAAGTTTATCTACAAAAGCGTCAACATCAAATTTCGGTTTACTGCCATCCCGCGATACGACTTTCGAAGAAATTTCTTCGGCATCTTTGTAAATTGATTCGATGATCGAATCGTGCAGATTCTCACCGATATCCCATCGATACTTGTTTGCAGATGCAAGTATTAATTCGCGTTTGTTCTTATTTATTTCGGTCATTGCGTTCCTCAACTTTCTACCGTTTGGAATTCTCTGTTTATTAACGAACCTATTTCACCTGATCTAACTGCATCAATTATTTTCTGATCACCTTCAAGCAATCTTAATGCAATCCATCTCGTGTTGGGCAACCCCGGAAATTCTTCCATGATTTTTTTATTTAGTTCTTCAACAGCATGAGAAACATTTTTGATTTCGCCGCTGATTCTGTGAGGTTTGCAGATAAAACTTCCACTTGCAACTTCTTGAATACTTTTTAACAGCTCCTGAATACCAACATTCTGTCTCGCAGCAGTTGGCACAACAGGTATTCCCAAATTTTTAGAGAGGAGTCTCTCATCAATTGTAATTTTGTGGCGAGCTGCTTCATCAATCAAGTTCAAACACAAAACTGCACGGTCTGTAATTTCAAGAACTTGCAAAACAAGATTCAGATTTCTTTCGAGCCGTGTTGCATCAACAACAACAACAGTAACATCGGGCTGACCGAACAAAATAAAATCGCGCGCAATCTCTTCATCCGTACTGGTTGATAACAACGAATACGTTCCGGGCAGATCAACAATTTTGTAACGTTTATCGGAAAAACTATAACCACCCTCAGCACGTGCAACAGTTTTGCCGGGCCAATTGCCGGTGTGTTGTTTCAACCCGGTCAAACTATTGAACACCGTGCTTTTGCCAGTATTCGGGTTACCGGCAAGTGCGATTACGTAATCGTAATTTGTCATATCAACGCCAAGCTTAATTAAATTTGCAGCGTTGTGTACCGGACAGTTTGCACAATTTAGATTCTCTGTGGTCATTTTAAAATCCTATCAAGCTGTTTTAATGTAAATGTGATCGCTCTGATTTTTTCTCAGAGCAATTGTTGTTCCGCGGATTTCGTAAGCAGTAGGATCTCCGCTCAAACTTTTTAACTGCGCTGTAATTTTTGCGCCGGGTACAATTCCGAAATCAAGCATGCGTCTTCTTTGCAATCCGCGCAATGCATTCGAAAGTTCGACAACAAACGCACTTTCTCCTTGTTTCAAATTGCTCAATGTCAAAAAGGAATTTATGATTTCCTCTTTCTCTCTAATTGGAATTAATGAGATGTTATCAGTGAGTTCTGTTGCGAGCACACATTCGTTTCCGTCAGCTTCGAAAATTATTCGGTCTTTATTTTTCTTTAATATATGAATCTGTTTGCCCGGAAAAAGTCCGATTGCAGAAAGTTGTGCAAACACTTCTTTCGGTTCATCTTCAACATGAACAATTACGCCGAACTTGCTCTCTTCGAGTTCGGTCAATTTAATTCCTTGCCTGGCTGGTATTTCGCCAAACTCGTTTGGTATCGGATCACCGTGCGGATCGTGAAGAGGATTGCCGAGTTCGGCGGCAAGTTTATTTGCATCTTCGCTGTCCAATTCATGTTCTTTTGTTTCGGCAAGATTGTGCCATTCGGTTTCGGCTACGCTTGTTTTATCGGCAAGATATTTTTCCCAAAGCCTGTGTACACGAATAATTCTCAAAGCATACGAATTGCCCTCGGCACTTAATGATATTTTTCCGTTCTCTTGTTTGATTAGGTTTAATTCTTTGAGCCGCGTTAGTAATTTGTTTTTTTGTTCGGCACTAATTGAAAGAGTGCTGCATAATGATTCTTCGGAATACTGAATTCCATCGTATTCAGAGTTGTAAAGAAATTTCAAAGCATCTTCAACTAATTCCCGTTCCGACTGTTTTTTAATTTTTCGCCATAGTTGAAGTACGCCTCCGTTCGGCACAAAGAAAAAATAGAGTAATACTATTAGCGCCGTTCCAAATAATAATGTTATAACCGGATTCATTTAAAACCTCTTCTTATTTCTTTAACAACTTCACGTAAATGCTTTCGGCAATTTTTTTACTCAGAGAAATTGTTTTGCCGTTGTAAGTAACCATTGTTGATTCGTCGAATTTCAATTTGTCTTCGATGAACATTTCCGTATTGAGAAGCAAACCGACTTTCATCAGATAATTAATTAGTTCACTGTCGCGGTCATTCACGCGGACAAATTCGTAAGTCGATCCTTTTTCTGCTTCATAGAGAGGAATTATTTTAGGTGTTTTCGGCAATGTTCCGTTTTTGCTCGGAATGGGATGTCCGTGCGGATCAAATTCGGGGTACCCCAAAAACTCATCTATTCGATCAATCAAAAATTCCGATGTTTGGTGTTCAAGTTTCTCAGCTTCTTCATGAACTTCATTCCAATTCAAGCCCAAAACTTTAACGAGAAATAATTCCCACAAACGGTGTCTTCGCACAACGTTCAAAGCAATTTTTTCACCTTCGGTTGTTAATTCCATTCCTTTGTATTTCTCGTAGGAAATTAATCCCTCTTCGGATAATTTTTTTGCCATGTCTGTAATTGCGGCGTTGGAGACGGATAATTCCTCAGCAATTTTTTTGGTAGTAGCGCTTTCACCAATATTCACATTGTAATTAAAAATCGCCTTCAAATAATTTTCTTTTGATACGGTGGACATACAAACCATTTTTTGTTGATCGCAACTTAAGCAAGCTTAACTTTTTTGTCAAGTATATATAAAATTATATATCAGCGTGCTTAAGTGACAAAACTACTCATAGCTTTATTATCAATTCTCTTTCTATGCGGTTTTTAAATTTTATAAGCAATGCTTCGAAAAAGAAATCTCAACATGAAACCGTACCGCAGTCCCAAACTTTTTGCATTAAATAAAAAAATTTACAAAAGCTGCGGTTGGTGCATACTATTTGACAACTTAATCAGAACAGGCGGAAAAGTTTTGGACAAATATTCGAACCGTTGAATAAATTTTTCTGTTCTTTTAGATACATGAACAATTTTGTTATTTTTGCAACTAATTTTTTGGAGAAATAATGTCATCAATAACTAAAGAAAAAGTAATCAGCGCATTAAAAACTGTTTACGATCCCGATCTCAAACGCGATCTTGTTACGTTGAATATGGTAAAAGATGTTCAAATAAACAGTGCTGAAATTAATGTATCAATTGAATTAACCACACCGGCTTGCCCTCTCAAAGATAAAATCAAACAAGATTGCATCGATGCAATCAAAAAAGAGATTCCTACAGCTCAAAAAGTATCGGTAACGTTATCTTCAAATGTTAGATACAGCCTCGGTCAAGGGAAAAACGAAATATTACCCGGAGTAAAAAACACAATTGCCGTTGCAAGCGGAAAAGGCGGCGTTGGAAAAAGCACCGTTGCCGTTAATATGGCAGTAGCACTTGCAAAAGAAGGTGCAAAAGTCGGGTTGATTGATGCGGATATTTATGGTCCAAGTGTTCCGTTAATGCTTGGCATAAATGGCAAACCGAAAATTTATCAGGATACGGCAACGGCAAAAATGGTTCCGCTGGAAAATTTCGGAATCAAAGTTATGTCGATTGGTTTTTTAATTGATGACGATGCACCGGTAATTTGGCGCGGACCTATGGCAAGCGGCGCAATAAAACAATTTATGTCCGATGTTCGCTGGGAAGAACTCGATTATCTTGTTTTTGATTTGCCTCCCGGTACCGGAGATATTCAACTTACATTGGTTCAAACAATTCCGTTGAGCGGTGCTGTAGTTGTAACAACTCCGCAAGATGTTTCGTTGATCGATGTAAAAAAAGCTATTCGAATGTTCCAAAGAGTAAATGTTCCTATACTTGGCATTGTAGAAAATATGAGTTATTTTATTGCACCGGATACCGGAAAGAAATATTATATATTTGGTTCCGGCGGAGGAGAAAAATTAGCAAAAGAACTTTCCGTTCCGCTGCTCGGCTCGATTCCAATCAATCAGAATATTAGGGAAGGCGGCGATAATGGGAAACCAATCGTGTTCGAATCGCCCGAAACAGAAGAATCAAAAAAGATTTTTGAAATCAGCAGAAATCTTGCGGCACAAATCAGCATTAACACTTTATCGTCCAAAACTTCTAAAATAGAAATTCTGATGGGAGACGATAATTAATTAGGAGTTCACAATGAGCGATCTACTAAGTGAAAAAGTTCAAAAAGCATTAGAAACAATACGACCATATTTGAAAGCAGACGGCGGAGATGTTGAGCTTGTTAAAGTTACACAAGAAGGCATAGTTGAAGTTAAACTAACCGGCGCATGTATCGACTGCCCGATGTCTCAAATGACTTTGCGCGCCGGCGTTGAACGAGCTTTAATCAGGGAAGTTCCCGGTATTAGAAGAGTCGAAGCTGTCAATTGACAGCTTTTTTTTCATCAATAAATAAATACAGGATAAAAATGATATGCGTACTAAAATAGTTGCCGGTAATTGGAAAATGAACAATGATCTGAATGCTTCAATCACATTAATTTCCGATATCAAAAAAGAATTATCAGGTAAAAATTCAAACGTAAAAATAATTGTGTGCCCTCCTTTTACTTCACTCGAATCGGTGAGCACGGTATTAAAGGGAACAGAAATTTCTTTGGCTGCACAGAATATGTACTTTGAAGATAGCGGTGCTTTCACCGGGGAAATTTCTTCTTCGATGCTCAAAAGCGTGGGATGCGAATTTGTAATACTCGGGCATTCGGAAAGAAGAACTATTTTCCAAGAATCCAATCAAGTAATCAATAAAAAAATTAAAACTGCCGTAAAAAATAATTTGAAGCCGATCTTCTGCATCGGAGAAACTCTTGAAGAACGCGAAGGTGGAATCACATTTAAGGTTATCGAAAAACAAGTTACAGAAGGATTGGAAGGATTAACCGAAAAAGATCTCGAACATTTAATAGCTGCTTACGAACCGGTTTGGGCAATCGGCACCGGAAGAAATGCCACTCCTGAACAAGCTCAAGAAGTTCACGCTTTTATCCGTCAATTAATATCAAAACTTTATAGTTCAGGTTTTGCTGATAATTTAGTTATTCAGTACGGCGGGAGCGTAAAACCGGAAAACTCAAAAGAGTTGATGACTCAACCGGATATCGACGGCGCACTTGTTGGTGGTGCTTGCTTAAAAGCAGATTCGTTTGTAAAAATTATTCTTTCAGCACAATAACTTTTCTGAAAAAAACAGCGAAAACCAAAGGAATGCTCGGCTTCTAAAATTGATATGCCCCCCCGTTTTTAGTATATTTGGGAGTTTATTTGGATAATCCACAAAGAAATGATAAAAATTCTAAGAACAATTCTGGTTTTCGCTGTTTTCATTCTGTTTTCTAATATTTCTGCCCAAATCAAGATCAAAAGCCTTTCTGTCCAAAATAATTTTAATGATTCAACTCTTTTCGGTGACACTTCCAAAAGGAAAAATTTAAAATTGATAGACGGATGGAAAGTTTTTACAGAAAAAGAACCATCAAAAAAAATAAAAACTACTTTGCCGGCTGTTTTTGAAGGCACGGATGTTTTAGTATTTGAAACGACTCTTAATTTTTCAAAGAACGACTTAGCAGACAATATCTACAAACTCGCGCTTAATGGTGCCAATCATTCGATCGAAATACTTGTTAATGGCTACAATGTTTACAAAATCTCAAGCGGAGAAATTCCTTTTGAAATAGAACTGCCGCGAGATTTGCTCAAGTTTAGTTCAGCAAACAGAATCACAATAAAAGTGAATTCAAAATTAAGTTCCGACAAGACAATACCCACTTCACAAAGATTTTTATTTCCGAGAAACAATAACGGAATTATTAGGGAAGTTTATTTAGAAAAATTTCCGGCTGTTAATATTAACGGGATGAATTTCACTTACAAAGTAAACGATGCACTTTCTAATGCCGACTGTTCCCTTTCAGTAACAATCGATAATCTGAAACTGTTGAAGAAATTTTTTCAGACACAAGAGCAAATGAAATTACATGTTACATTAACACCAAAAAATTTCAGCGGCTCTAGCCTGAATTTTGATTTCCTTGTTGCAGTCAATCATAATGACGAGTACAGAAACAGATTCCACATAAATGTTGTAAACCCGGTGTTGTGGTCACCGGAAACTCCGAATATTTATGAACTCA
This sequence comes from Ignavibacteriales bacterium, assembly GCA_016177735.1. GTDB lineage: Bacteria > Bacteroidota > Ignavibacteria > Ignavibacteriales > Melioribacteraceae > DYJK01. The sequence continues at coordinate 91,429 of JACOUS010000041.1, forward strand.
AAGCAGAACTTTTGTACGGCAATCAATTGCTTGATGTTACAGAGCAGCCTGTTTCTTTTTACAGACTAAAATTTTCGCCGGAAAACTCTTCACTCAACAACATCCCGTTTTCATTAAAAGGAACAACTTATTTTATAAATGAAAGCGTAAACTTCAACACTTCTTCTTATGAAAAAATTAAAAACGATCTTCTGTTGGCAAAGAATGCCGGATTTAACTCAGTCAGATTTTCCAAATCTTACCCAAATCCTTACGCGGTAAAACTTTGCAGCGAACTTGGTTTGTTTGCTTTGGTTGAACTTCCGTTAAATTCCGTACCCGAAGAAATTTTACTGCAAGATGAATTTAAACTGAAAGCCGCAAACAGATTTAAGGAAATGATCCAGAAGTATTCTCAATATTCTACTTCCGTTATCTACGGAACAGGCAGTTCATATTTATCAAACTCGAGCATTACCAGTGATTTTATCAGCTATCTTCTGCGAAATTCCAGCAGCGGCAGCCAAACTTTTTACGCTTCGTTTATCGGCTTTCAGAAAAACGAAATAGAAGGAATTGATCTTTACGGATCGGAGATATTTTCAACAGATGCGGAAGAACTTGCCGGCATACTTGAACAAACTTTTGTGAATAATTCTTACGGCAATATTTTCTTGAGCGAAGTTAGTTATCCCAATTATCATGGAAGCTCGAGCGGCTATCTTGTTGAAAATTCTTCGGAATCGCAAGCAAGGTATTTTGAAAGCATAATCGATTTCTCGCATAAAAATAAATTAGGCGGATTTTTCTTAAACACTCTGTTCGATTACTCCGGCGACTACATTTCTCTTTATGCCGGTTACTCCGATCATAATTTATACCGCCTCGGAATTTTGAGTGCCAATCCGAACGTGAATTCCATTTCGTACAAAGTTGTTGAATCGAAACTAAACAATCACGGAAAGGCAACAATACCAATCGGTACCGCCAAAGACGAAAATAAATTAATCTTCATTCTCATTGCTTTGGGTTTATCTGCTTTGATGGCGCTTCTTATTAACACGAAGAGAAAATTCAGAGAGGATTGTTCCCGTGCACTTTTCCGCCCGTATAATTTTTATGCCGATGTTCGGGACCAAAGAATTTTATCGGGCATTCACGCAATTATTTTAATGTTTGTCGAAGCCGGTTCAATTTCACTGCTCTTTACGATTTTTTTATACTACTTAAGAACCAATATACTGTTTGAAAAAATTTTGATCTCGTTTGGCGAGGAAGGATTAATCAAAAATATAAGTTATCTGGCATGGAACCCTGAAAAGTGTTTCATCTATCTTTTTGTAATCCTTTTAATAAAAACAGTTGCACTTGCATTAATAATAAAAGCCGCATCTTTCTTCATTAAAACGAGAGTAAACTTCGTAAGTATTTTTTATACCGTGATTTGGGCGTTACTGCCCTTCGCAATACTTCTTCCGTTCGAATTGGTTTTTTATAAAGTTCTTTCAGCCGGTGGTTTTAATACGGCAATAACAATTTTTCTTTTGGTTTTCGGTTTGTGGATTCTAAACAGAATATTAAAAGGGATTCATGTTATATTCGATATAAAAGCATTCCCGGTTTACCTCTACAGTATTTTAATTTTTATAGTTGCGGGCGGTGGATTCTTGCTTTATTTTCAACTTACCAACTCCACGCTGTATTATATAGTTAATTCAATAAAACAATATCAGTTAATGTCTTTTTAGAGGGCGGAATTGTTTTTATCGAAATTAGAAATCTTCGGCTTTAAGTCGTTTGCAAATAAAACAAACATAAATTTTAACCGCGGCATAACGGGCATCGTTGGTCCGAACGGCTGCGGCAAAACAAATATTGTAGATGCCATCCGCTGGGTTTTAGGCGAACAGAAAACAACCACTCTCCGAAGCGATAAAATGGAGAATGTAATTTTCAACGGAACGCGCGAAAAGAAACCTATGGGTATGTCGGAGGTATCGTTGACACTCGTCAATGATCTCGGGATTCTTCCTACGGAGTATTCCGAAGTAACAATCACACGGAGAATTTTCCGTTCCGGCGAAAGCGAATATCTGCTCAACAAAAATCTTTGCCGCTTAAAAGACATTACAAATCTTTTCATGGATACGGGAATGGGTACAAACGCTTATTCCGTTATCGAATTGAAAATGATCGAGACAATTTTGAGCAGTAAAGCAGATGAAAGAAGAAGATTGTTCGAAGAAGCCGCCGGCGTAAACAAATACAAACTCCGCAGAAGACTCTCGCTTAAAAAACTGGATGATGTTAAAGCAGATCTCACACGCGTTAACGATATTGTTTCCGAAGTTGAAAAAACAGTACGCTCGCTTGAGCGGCAAGCCAAACGCGCCGATCAGTACACGCAAATACAATCGGTTCTTCGAGATAAAGAGTTGGCACTGAGCGAACGCGAGTTTGCGCTTTATCATGAAAAGAAAGATTCACTCAAAAACGAAATTGCATCGCTAATTACGCGTAAAGATGAAATTGATGTAGATATCAGAAAAATTGAAAATGAATTGATTGTTTATCGCGGACAAATTAACACGATTGAAATAGAACTACAGAATAAACGAAACGAAATTTCCTCGAGCACAGACCAACTGCATCAGACACAAAAAAATATTTCCGTTTCGGAAGTTAGATTGAATTCATTGGTTTCCAATCACTCGCGTCTTGAAAGAGAAATAACGGAATTAAAATCGCAGCTCGACGAGACCGTAATCGAAATCGAAAACAACGAATCCAACCTTGTAACGTTAAACCAAAAACTCGAAGAGAAAAAATCCGAAATATCATCCAACGAACAATCGATTTTAGAGAAGCGGAGCGAACTCGAACAGAAAAGAACAGCACAGAAAAAATTCAACGAGGAAAGATTCGAACTGTTGAAAGATATTTCTGACAAGGAAAATCTTGCCGCCGCTCTTAAAAAAGAAATAGCATCACACACTGCAAATATTGAGAAACTGAATCAGAAAATTCAGAACATCACAAACCGGATTGCAAAAACTGTCGGCTTCGTAGAAGAATTAAACAACGAAAAAATTGACGCCGAAAAAAAATTAAGCGAAGCCGGTCTGCAGATTACTCTCCGCGAAAAAGAAAAAGCTGAGCTTGAAAACAAATTAAACTCGCTCAAAGAAAAAGAGATTGAAGAAAAAACTTTGCTTTCGAGTTTGAAAGAGAAAATCGGATTCCTTCAAACACTGATCTCGAATCTCGAAGGAATTTCCAAAGGGTCAAAAGTACTGCTTGAAGATACCGAATGGAGTCAAAAAGAAAAAAATATTTTTGCATACGTTGGAAACGCGCAAGAGGAATTCCGCTTCGCACTCGAATCGGCTTTGAAGTCCGTACTCAATAATCTGCTTGTTGAAAATACTGAAGAACTTCAATCGGCAATTGATTATCTGCGGAATAAAGATCTCGGCAAAGCATCTTTCTATTTATTGAAGAATCATGTTGACCGCAAGAAATCACTGCTCGATAAAATTTCTTTATTCAACACGAACAGAAAAATCAAAAAGATAGAGCAAGCAAGTTCGTTTCTCGGATGGGCTGGCAATTTTGTTGAAGCCGAAAAAGAATGGAAGCCCTACTTCAATCAAGTTTTATCTCACATTGCGGTTGTTTCCGATTTGAAAACAGCAATTGAACTTCATAATAATTTTCCGGATTTCGGATTCACCACACTTGAAGGCGATATAATTCAAAACAACGGATACATCGAAGCCGGCTCGCTTCCGAAACAAGACGAAACTATTTTTGGAAGAAAACAGCTTCTTGAAAATCTGAAAAAAGAATTCCCGAAACACGAAGCCAATCTCGAAAAATTAAAATCAGAAATTGCGGCAACAGAGGAAATGTTGTCTTCAATCGATCTAAAAAATTTAACAGACAGCGAGAAACTTATTGCGAACGACATCGCAAATATCGAGAAACAAATTTCCCAGCTGGAATTCGAGCGGAGGAAAGCCGACGAAGAAATTGATGCCGCGCAAAAAGAAATTCAGGAGCTTGCCGAAAAATCTAACTTACTCGATAACCAGCTCGGCGACACAAATAATATTTTAGAATCATTGCAAACACAAAAAGAAAATATTGATCAACAAACCGGAGAATTCGAAAAAGAATTTAGAGCATTCGAAGATGAATTCGGCAGATTGATCGATTCGCAGAACACACGCAAGCTTGAGCTCGAACGCCTCAAAGGTCAAATTAACAATACAACGGATTTTATTTCGCGCTCGAAGAATGAAAAAACATCGATTCAAAATGGCATTCAAAAAAGAGAAAGCGACCTCCTAAGAAATGAAACCGAAACTAATGAATTGAAGGAAACGATTGAAGCGATGAACTTCGATCTCGATACGATTAATTCTTCAAGGCAGATTTTATTAAAAGATGAAAATGAAATAGACGGGAAATTAAAATCGATAAAAGACGAAGCTTCACAGTACGAACGGAGTTTAAATGAACTGCGCGATAATCGTCAGGAAGTTTCCGACAACGTTCACTCTTTCGAAATAAAAGAAAGCGAAATCAATTACAAGATAGAAACGATTACCCAGCACGTCAAAGAAAATTATTCGACCGATCTTGAACTGAAACAATTCGAAGATTTGAACACATTTAATTACGATGAAACAAGCAAAGAAGTACACGCGCTGAAAGAGAAGCTCAAAAATCTCGGTCCCGTTAATTTGCTTGCATATTCGGAATACGAAGAAGAAAAGAATCGTTTGGATTTTCTGCACAAGCAGAGAGATGATTTGATCGAATCCGAAAAAGACTTGATTAAAACCATAAATGAAATTAACGACACGGCGCAGAATTTATTTCTCGATACCTTCAATCAGATTCGACTAAATTTCATAAAGATTTTCCAAACATTGTTTAATGCAGAAGACGAGGCTGATCTCGTACTCGAAGAAAATGTTGATCCGCTTGAAGCGAAAATTGAAATTACAGCAAAGCCCAAAGGCAAAAGACCGACTTCAATCGAGCTTCTTTCCGGAGGAGAAAAAACTTTGACGGCAACCGCTCTCCTCTTTGCAATTTATCTTGTAAAACCAAGCCCGTTCTGTATTCTCGATGAAGTTGATGCGCCGCTCGATGATGCAAACGTCGACCGTTTTACAAAGCTGTTAAAAGAATTCAGCAGTCGTACACAGTTTATAATTGTAACGCACAATAAAAGAACAATGGAATCTTCCGAAACTATGTATGGCGTTACGATGCAAGAAGAAGGTGTTTCCAAATTGGTAGGCGTTAGATTTGAAGAGATACCGGATAACATGAATTGATTATGAGCAGCGAAAAGAACTTTAAAATATTTGTTGATTTCGACGGCACGATAACCAAGCGCGATGTGGGCGAAGCGATGTTTCTTGAATTCGGCGATGCAGCCGAAGCAAACATAATTGTTAAAGATTGGATTGGCGGAAAAATCAACGCCGCACAATCATGGGAACTTCTCTGCGCAACTGTAAAAAATTTCGACAAAGATAGATTCAATCTTTTCCTGAACGAAATAGAAATAGAACCGACATTTTTTGAATTTGTTGACTACTGCAAAACAAAGGGATTCGAAATTAGAATTTTGAGCGACGGACTCGATTACTATATCAGCCGAATTTTAGAAAAAAATTCTCTTTCGCACATAGAAGTTTATTCGAACAAACTTTATGTTGACGGCGATAACCGTTTGATTCCCCTATTCCCTACTACCGATGAAGAATGCAGACGATGTGCAAATTGCAAACGTAATCATGTATTAAATTTCAGCAGCGATGACGATTACTCCGTTTACATCGGCGATGGATATTCCGATACATGTCCGGCGCAATTCTGCGATTTCATTTTTGCCAAACATTCACTTCTCAAATATTGCGAAACAAACAGAATAACCTTTTTCCCGTACAAAAATTTTAACGACGTAAAAGAAAGACTCGAACAACTCGGCTCGAAAAAAAGAATAAAGAAAAGATATCAGGCACAGTTGAAACGAAACGAAGTTTACGTCCAAGGATAATTATGAAAAACATTTCGGAAATATTTTTTAAGTACAGAAGTTACACTCCCGTTCCGTTTGTAATTTTGATGCTCATTTTTCAGGAAGCAACATTGGGCAGTCTTATTTTCGGGTTTGTAATTGCTGCTGCCGGAGAGTTTTTTCGTTTTTGGGGAGTCAGCTACGCCGGAAGTGAAACACGCACTACCGGTACAGTCGGCGGAACATATCTCGTTGTATCGGGCGCATTTGCACACGTGCGCAACCCGCTCTACTTCGGCAACATGCTGATTTATGCCGGCATCGGAACGATGGCACTTGCATGGCATCCCTATTTACTTTTAGCGGCGATGATCTTTTTTTATTTCCAATATTATTCTATCATCAGCGAAGAAGAGAAATTCCTTACGCAAAAATTCGACAGCCAGTACACGGAGTATGTTAAAAAGGTACCGAGATGGATCCCTACTTTTGCCAAATACAAAAATCCCGGAATACCCCAGCCGGATTTCAATCCAACGGCGGCGCTGAAATCGGAAAGCAGAACTCTTCAAGCCATTTCTTTAATTACTGTAATTCTTATAATATTTTATTTGGTAAAATAGATTGAACAAAAAATTAATGATAATTGCCGGCGAAGCATCCGGCGATTTGCACGGTGCAAGTTTGATTAGAGAATTGAAAACGATTGATCCCGAAATAAAAGTTTACGGCATCGGCGGCGATAGAATGATTGCACAAGGAATGACGGCACTTTACAATATCAGGCAAATGGCTTTTCTCGGTTTTGTGGAAGTTATCCGCCATCTGCCGTTCATTAAAAAAGTTCAACACGATTTGATTGCAAAAATTAATTCGGAAAATATTAACACGATTGTTTTAATCGATTACCCCGGTTTCAATCTTGATATTGCAAAGAAACTGCATGCGATGAATAAAAAATTAATTTATTACATCTCGCCGCAAGTTTGGGCTTGGGGAAAGGGAAGAATCAAAAAGATAAAAGAGATTATCGATAAAATGCTTGTCGTTTTCCCTTTTGAGGAAACGATGTACAAAGAAAACGGAGTTGATGCCCTTTACGTCGGGCATCCGTTGATTGAGCATATTGAGAATTACAATTTCCTTTTGAAAGAAGAGTTGTACAAAAAATTTGATTTGGAAGTGAGCAAAGAGATTCTTCTTTTGATGCCGGGCAGTAGAAAACAAGAGATAAAAAAAATATTTCCGGCGTGCATTGAAGCCGCAGAAAAATTAGCCGCGGATTTCAATATGCAGGTTGTTGTTGCTTGTGCGGAAAATATCGATGAGAAATTTTTCTACGAGCACACAGATAAAAACAATTTCAAGATTGTGAAAGGATTCACATACGATCTTCTCAAACACTCGCGGTTCGGAATTGTAAAATCCGGAACATCAACGCTCGAAGCGGGAGTTTTTCAGATGCCATTCATTGTCGTTTATTCTACTACTGCGTTGACTTACTTCATCGGGAAGATGCTCGTAAAAATTAAGAACATTGCAATGGCAAACATTATTCTCGGTGAAACGGTGATAGACGAGTTGATTCAAAACGATGTGAACGTTTCGAACATTTATGTGAAAGCAAGCAGAGTACTTCTCGATAAAGATTTGTATGCGGAAATAAAAAAGAAACTCGGCGGAATCAAAGCAAAACTCGGCGGTGCCGGTGCTTCAAAACGCGCCGCAGAAATTATTCATGCAGAACTAAATGAAGCTTAACGGTCTGCAAAAAGATTTTTTACGAAGTATCGGTTTACGATTTGCAAGTTTTTTAATTAATGTTCTTTTAAGCACTGTAAAAATAAAATTCAAAAACCGGCAAGCGGTTGAATCGCTTTACGAAAAAGAGCAAAATTTTGTTTCGGCATTCTGGCACGGTTCGATGCTGACCGGCTGGTACATTCACCGCGGTAAAAATTTTGCGGCTCTTGTAAGCAAAAGCAAAGACGGCGATGTTCTTTCGCAAATTTTGAAAAGCTGGGAATACAATGTTGTCCGCGGTTCAAGCCATGTCGGCGGAAAAGAAGCTTTGGAAATGCTGGTAAATCTCGTAAACCAAAATTTCAATCTTGCAATTACTCCGGATGGACCGACCGGACCGATTCATAAAATGAAAGCCGGCGCAGTAATTACCGCCAAAAAATGTAATGTGCCGCTCGTGTTGACCGGCATCGGATGTAAAAATAAATTTGTTCTTAAAAGCTGGGATAAATTTGAAATACCAAAACCGTTTGCAGAAGTGAACGTTATTTATTCCGAACCGATTTATATAAATGAAAATTTGAGTTACGAAGAAACATCAAATAAAATTCATGAGTGTGAAGACTTACTGAATAAATTACAAAAGGAAGCTTTGGAAACTTGCTCAACTTAGTAAGATTAATATTGTCCCCGTTAACTTTTATATATGCTTTTTTAGTGAGAGCAAGAAACTTCTGTTTCGATAAAGGATTATTTCACATAACAAAAGTAAACGCATTGGTAATCTCTGTAGGAAATATTACTGTCGGCGGTTCCGGTAAAACTCCGGCTGTAATTTTTCTTTCGGAACTTTTACGAAAGCAGAAAAGGAATGCCGGAATTTTAAGCCGCGGCTACGGAAGAACTTCGAGCGGATATCTGCTCGTATCGGACGGCAAATCGATCAAAGTTAATGTAGATGAGAGCAGCGACGAGATGTACATGGTCTGCGATGAAACAAAAGCACCGGCAGCCGTTTCCGAAAGAAGAGTTGAAGGCGCAAAAAAATTGGTTCACGATACCGGCGTTGATACAATAATTCTTGATGATGCATTCCAGCACAGATGGATTTACAGAGATATCGATATCGTGATGATCGATCAAAGATTTTTAATAAAGCACGCAAGTGTTGATCAGAAAATTCTGCCGCTTGGTACGATGCGCGAACCGTTCGATTCGCTCAGCCGTGCCGGGGTAATTATTATCAACCGGAAATTTTCGGAGAAAGAAAATATTCCCGAAAAACTTCAACATCATTTTCTGAACAAAAAAGTTTTTCACGGCTATTACAGAGCGCAAGGAATTTATGATTTGAAAACTCATCACGAGTTTAAGATGGAAGAATTTAGTGGACAGAAAAGTTTGGTTGTGTGCGGTATAGCGCGCCCGTACTCATTTCTGAACGTGCTCGAAAAAAATAATTTTGATATCACAAACAAAATGCTTTTTACCGATCACAAAAATTATACTTTAAAAGAAATACAAGCGATCAGAAAAAAATTTTACGATACCAATGCTTACTCGGTACTGACAACCCAAAAGGATGCAGTAAAGTTGAAAAAGTTCTCAAAAGAACTTGACGACATTGATATTTATTATCTGAAGATCGAATTACAACTCGAAGAACATGAAGAGTTCGAAGAGTTAATAATAAAAAACCTCATCCGTGCATAACGGTACTGTTCTCTATAGGTTAACTGAGGTTCCGCAAATTGCGGCTAAAGCCGTTTTTGTTATAGTTAATTTATCCCAGCATTGGCTGGGACTTTAGTCCCTTTTGCGTAACACGGTTGTTTACTATAGAAGTCGATATCACAATCAGAGTATTGATTGTTCTGGAAAATACTGAGGAAAAAATAAATCAGTACAATTAACAAGAAAAGAAACATAATCTAATCGGAGGAACGACATGGCAAAAAGTAAAACAGCCAAGTATGTTTATTTCTTCGGCGGCAAAAAAGCCGAAGGCAAAGCTGATATGAAAGAACTTCTGGGCGGCAAAGGTGCCAACCTTGCCGAAATGGTTAACATTGGTCTGCCGGTTCCGGCTGGCTTTACAATCACAACTGAAGTTTGTACTTCATATTATAAAAACAACAAAAAATATCCCAAAGAACTTGAGAAACAAGTTAAAGATGCACTCGCAAAAGTTGAAAAAGAAATGGGCGCAAAATTCGGCGATTCAAAAAATCCATTGCTCGTTTCGGTTCGTTCGGGTGCCCGCGCTTCGATGCCCGGCATGATGGAAACAATTCTCAACGTTGGATTAAACAACACAACCCGCGAAGCTTTGATCGCTAAAACCGGCAATGCACGTTTCGTGTATGATTCACACCGCCGCCTTATCCAAATGTATTCCGATGTTGTGATGGAAAAAGCAGCCGGCATCGAACCCGTAGAAGGAAAAGGCGTTCGCCAGCAGTTGGAAAAAGAATTGCATAAAATGAAAGAGTCTCGCGGCGTTCAAAACGATACCGATTTGACCGCAGAAGATTTGAAAGAGTTGATCGAAATCTACAAAGCAAAAGTTCAAGAAGTTCTCGGCAAACCTTTCCCTGAAAACCCGATGGAACAAATGTGGGGCGCTGTTGCAGCAGTATTCCAAAGCTGGATGGGCAAACGCGCTATCGCTTACAGAAGATTTGAAGGAATACCCGACGAGTGGGGTACTGCCGTTAACGTTCAATCTATGGTGTTCGGAAACATGGGCGATACATCTGCAACAGGCGTTGCATTTACACGCAACCCGGCAACCGGGCAAAATTATTTCTACGGCGAATGGTTACCGAATGCTCAAGGCGAAGATGTTGTTGCCGGTATCAGAACTCCGAACCCGATTAATGAAGTTGGAAAAACAGAACACACTGCTCACCTTCCTTCTCTTGAAACAGCAATGGTGCCGACATATAAAGAGCTTCACAAAATTCAGCGCTTGCTCGAAAAACATTATCATGATATGCTCGATATCGAATTCACAATTCAAGAAGGCAGACTTTATATGCTTCAGTGCCGTGTTGGAAAAAGAAACGGTCCGGCGGCTGTAAAGATGGCACTCGATATGTTCAAAGAAAAATTGATCACAAAAGAAGATGCTGTAATGCGAGTTCAACCGGCACAGTTGGATGAACTTCTTCACCCGATTATTGATCCGGCAGCAGAAAAAGATACAACAACAATTGCAAAAGGTTTGCCGGCTGGTCCCGGCGGTGCAAGCGGACAAGTCGTATTCTCTGCCGCTGATGCAGTTGCGTGGGCAAAAGAAGGCAAGCGGGTAATTCTTGTACGCGAAGAAACAAATCCCGAAGACATCGAAGGAATGCGCGCCGCACAAGCAATATTAACCGGACGCGGTGGAATGACATCGCACGCAGCACTCGTTGCGCGCGGATGGGGCAAATGCTGTATCGTTGGCGCCGGTTCCGTAAAAATTAATTATCATGAAAAATATTTTACTGCCGGCAACACAACGGTTAAAGAAGGCGATTGGCTTACACTCAACGGTTCAAAAGGAACTGTTTATGTCGGTGAACTACCGATGAAAAAAGTTGCCGAAGAAAACCCCGACTTCCAGGCTTTTATGAAATTGTGTGATCAAATAAGAAAATTAAAAGTGAGAACAAATGCAGATACACCTGAAGATGCCGCACGTGCAAGAGCTTTCGGCGCAGAAGGTATCGGTCTTTTCAGAACAGAACACATGTTCTACGGCAAAAACTCGGAAGAACCGTTGTTCAAACTCCGCAAGATGATTCATTCAAAAAGTGTTGAAGAAAGAAGAAACGCTTTGGATGAACTCTTCCCTCATGTTAAGAATGATGTTAAAGGAACTCTTGCCGCAATGGACGGATTCCCGGTAACATTCAGAACACTCGATCCGCCGCTTCATGAATTTGTTCCAAGCAGAACGGATGAAAGAGAAAAACTTGCCGCAAGTCTGGGCATTTCTCTCGATGAATTGAACAAACGTGCAGATTCGCTTCATGAAAATAATCCGATGATGGGACACCGCGGAGTTCGTCTCGGAATTACGTATCCCGAAATTACCGAAATGCAAGTACGTGCTATCTTTGAAGCTACTGCAGAATTACTTGCAGAAGGTCAAAAACCTTTCCCCGAAATTATGATTCCGGTTACATGCCATGTTAACGAAATCAAACATCAGTACGAAATCGTTAATAAAGTTCACGCCGAAGTCTGTGCAAAATTCGGATTAAAGAAAATTGCACACTTAACCGGAACAATGATTGAAATTCCGCGCGCCGCATTGACTGCAGATAAAATTGCCGAAGTTGCTCAATTCTTCTCGTTCGGTACAAACGATTTAACACAAATGGGCTTCGGATTTTCGCGCGACGATATCGGCGCTTTCTTGCCGGATTATCTCGATAAGAAAATTCTTCCCGAAGATCCGTTCCAGTCTATTGATCAAGCCGCTATCGGTAAACTTATGCAGATCGGTGTTGAAGGCGGACGTTCGACAAGACCGGATCTCAAAGTTGGTATTTGCGGCGAACACGGCGGCGAACCGAAATCCGTTGAGTTCTGCCACAAGATCGGTTTGAACTACGTAAGCTGTTCACCGTTCCGCGTTCCGATTGCAAGACTCGCAGCAGCTCAAGCCGCTGTTAAAGAAATGAGATCGGCAAAAACAACTGCTAAAAAAGTTGTTGTTAAAAAGAAAGTAAGCAAGAAAAAATAAGTTATAATTCTGAGTCCTCCCGATTTTTATCGGGAGGGCGAGGAATCCCGAATTAACTGATACGGGATTCTTCTCCGAAGGAGTCCTTCGGACGACTTTTTGTTACTCAGAAAAATAGAAGGAGAATAAATGAAGTTATCAGATTTTCAGTACAATTTACCCAAAACCTATATTGCTAAAAATCCGGCTTCGCCGCGTGACAAAGCCAATATGATGGTGCTTAACCGCGCTAACGGAGAGATTGACCATAAAACTTTTGCAGATGTTATTGATTATATGGACAAAGGCGATGTAATTGTTGTAAACAAAACAAAGGTTATGCAAGCAAGATTATTCGGCAAGAAAGAAAGGACAAATGCAAAAATTGAAGTGTTCGTTCTCCGCGAGCTGAACAAAGAAGAAAATATTTGGGACGTTATTGTTGATCCGGCAAGAAAGGTAAGAATAGGAAACAGAATTTATTTCAACGAGAAACTTTGGTGCGAAGTTATCGATAATACAACTTCCCGCGGAAGAACCGTTCGATTCAATGAAGATGCCGGAGATATTTTTAAAGCAATCGAAAAAATAGGACACACTCCCCTTCCTCCATATATAAAAAGAGAAACTCTGCCGAAAGACAAAGAAGATTATCAAACAATATTTGCGGAAGTTGACGGCTCAGTTGCGGCTCCGACAGCCGGTCTCCACTTTACTCCCCAGCTTGCAAAGAAAATCGAGAAGAAAGGAATTAAAATTGTTCCGGTAATTCTTCATATCGGTTTGGGCACGTTCCGCCCGGTTGAAGTTGAAGACTTAACCAAACACAAAATGGATTCCGAGTATTTCGAAATTCCCGAAGACACATCCAAAATAATCAACAAAGCTCTTTCTGAAAAGAAAAATGTTTATGTTGTCGGAACAAGTGCATGCCGCGCATTGGAAAGCAGTGTTACTTCAGAAGGTTTCTCGAAACCCAATTACGGCTGGACGGATAAATTTATTTTCCCGTCGTACGATTTTAAAATTACAAAACGGTTGATAACAAATTTCCATCAGCCGGAATCAACATTATTGATGCTTGCCGCCGCTTTTGCCGGTTATGATTTTATTATGAAAGCATACAAGCGCGCGTTAAAAGATGATTACCGTTTCTTAAGCTACGGTGATGCAATGTTGATTTTATAATAAACAAATAACAAAACCCATTTAGAGTTTGTCATTTGGTCATTAATTGTCATTTGGGATTTTTCGTTCATTGTCATTCGTCATTTGGTTATTGACTCTTATTTGGGATTTGTTGTTTGGTTCGCCGAAGGCGAATTATTCGTTAATTGTTATTTGAGGTTTGGATTTTTTTGAAAGTATATGCAATTATACCGTCGGGAGGAAAGGGCATCCGAGCAAACACAGCGATGCCCAAACAATATTTAAAATTCCACGGCAAGGAATTGATTGCCTACTCAATCGAAGTTTTTCAGCGAAGCAATCTTGTTGATGAAATTATTATAGCCGCACAAAATGAATTTTTCGAACTGCTCGATTCAATAAAAAAAACTTACGGCTTTACCAAACTATCTCATATAATCGAAGGCGGCGCCGAAAGACAGTATTCCGTATTCAACGCACTCAATTCTTTGGAATGCAGCGATGAAGATATCATTATCGTTCACGATGCTGTACGCCCCTTGCTTCCGCAGAACCTACTAGTAAATTCGATACAAACAGCCAAAGAATTTGGGTCTGCCGTTGTAGCAATCAAAGCTAAAGACACTTTGATTAAAGGGAAAGAATTTGTAGAAAGCTATATAGACCGCAAAGAAATTTATTATGCACAAACTCCGCAAGTCTTCAAATACAAAATTATTATTGATGCATTCCGCCGCTCGCAGCAAGAAAATTTTCTCGGTACCGATGAATCGATGCTTGTTAAAAGAGCCGGTTACAATATAAAAATTGTAGAAGGTTCTACGCTTAATTTTAAAATCACAACGGATGATGATATTAAACTCTTTGAAATGATTTCAAAACCTAAACTTTAGGAAAAAATTTTCGATTGTATATGTAAACCAATTTCTATAATTTGACACAAAAATTTTGGGGATGTAATGCTCAATTTGTTGTTTGTTGTAATAGTTTCTTATCTGGTTGGCTCGATTCCAAACAGTATTATTATAAGCAAACTCGTTAAAGGAATAGATATTAGAAATTACGGCAGCGGAAATGCCGGCGGCACAAATGTTTTCAGAGTACTCGGCTGGAAATGGGGCGTGCTCGCAATTGTTCTCGATGCATTCAAAGGTGCACTTGCCGTTATTGTTGTTGCAAGATTATATCTCGGCAGCTTTCCTTTCCCTAACGTAACTCCTTTCGATGATTTTACATTAGTGCAAATTATCTGCGGCATCACTGCTGTTATCGGGCATATCTGGACGGTCTTCGCTGGTTTCAAAGGCGGCAAAGGAATTGCGACTGCACTCGGTTTTCTTTTAACCATCATTACTATTGATATGCTTTTGGCGCTCATTGTCTTCACACTCACGGTTTCGTTATCGCGTTACATCTCGCTCGGCTCACTGCTTGCGGCAGTTTCTGTTCCGCTTATTTTGATTGTTAGAGAAAATCTTTTTGGTGTTGATATACCCGGTTATCATACGATATTGCCTTTTGTAACTGCGTTAACATTGCTTGTAATCTACACGCACCGCAAGAATATTGACCGCCTGATAAAAGGCAGTGAAAGCAAAATATCATTCGTAAAAAAGAATAATAGGTAATGAGAATATCAGTTCTCGGAGCCGGCGGCTGGGGAACAACTCTCGCCATTCTCCTTCATCATAACGGTCACGAAGTCTCTCTTTGGGAATACAAGCGCAGCTACGCCAAAATATTGAACCGTACGCGCGAAAATAAAATTTATCTGCCCGGCATACGCATCCCCAAAGAAATTGAAATCACTCACTCCCTTGAAAACGGTTGTTACAACAAGCACATAATTGTTCTTGCAGTGCCTTCACAGTTTATCCGCAGTGTTCTTATAGAAATGAAAGGATTCGATTTCAAAGGAACAACTTTCGTTAGCGTTGCAAAAGGAATTGAAAAAGATACGATGTTTACCGTCTCACAGATTATTAACGACACATTAAAAAAAATTTCTCCTTCGCAAATCGGTGTTCTTTCCGGACCAAGCCACGCTGAGGAAGTAAGCAGAAAAATTCCCACTGCCGTTGTAGCGGCTTCCATGGATAAAGCGGCATCGGAACATATACAATCGGCATTTATCAATTCATATTTCCGCGTTTATTCTTCCACCGATCTATTAGGAGTTGAATACGGCGGCGCACTAAAAAATGTTATTGCCGTCGGCGCCGGAATAATTGACGGCGCAAAATTCGGAGATAACACAAAAGCCGCAATTATGACACGCGGCATTGCAGAAATTTCGCGGCTCGGAATCGCGCTCGGCGCAAAACCGGAAACATTCTCCGGTCTTTCCGGCATGGGAGATTTAATTGTAACATGCATGAGCAAACACAGCCGGAACAGATACGTCGGCGAACAAGTGGGCAAAGGGAAAAAATTAAAAGATGTTCTAAAAAAAATGCAGATGGTTGCCGAAGGAGTTGAAACAAGCCGCTCGGTTCATCAACTCTCAATCAAGCACGATATCCAAACGCCAATCTGCGCCGCTGTTTACCAAATACTTTTCGAAGACAAAGACCCGATCAAAGCTACCTACGAATTAATGACCCGCGATATGAAACCTGAAGCGGAATGAATACTGCGAATGCAGAGTGATGAACGCAGAGTTCAGAACGTCGAACGCAGAATTTTTTTGGAACAATTTTAATTTAGAATTCTTCTCACATTTTCATCTAACAAACTCTTCATTCTGCATTCATCTCCACCTTTCGTTTTAAATTGAATTTGTGTTAAATTGAACTGCGGCATTTTAGAGACTGCATTCTATTTAACTTTGGAAGCACAATTCATAAATGAGGGAATGAAAATGCTAAGCGTAAAAGGAATATATGACGGCAAAAAAATTCTTTTGCTCGATGAAGTAAAAATTTCTTCGCCTCGAAAAGTAATAGTCACTTTTCTGGAAGAATCCGAAGAAGGCGAAATTCAAAAAGAAATTTATGCTTCTGCAGAAAAGAGCAGTTCTTTCGAGTTCCTAAAAGAACCCGAAGAAGATATTTACACTGATAATGATCTTAAGGCGAGATACAAAAGTGAATAAAGGAACTATTGTTTTAGCAAGATTTCCTTTTACAGATTTCACTTCTGAAAAACGAAGACCGGCTTTAATCATCTCGGCAAACAATGAGAACAAAAACGATTTAATAATTGCATTTATTTCATCCGTGGTTCCGGAAAATCTAACAGCAGCCGATTTGGTTCTCCCAATAAATGAGCCTGAATTAAAAGAAACTCGATTGCATAAAACATCAGTTGTCCGGTTTGATAAAATAATGACAATTGAAAAAAATCTTATTACCGGAGAGATTGATAACTTACCAGCTAAATTCATTCATGAAGCTGACAAAAGATTAAAAATAGTTTTTGGGTTATAAATTTCGAATTCTTTTTCAACTACACACTTTAAAATGAAGCCTGATAAAATTTCGTTAACCACTGCATACCTTTCAAAAGTTAAAAACGCCAGCAAAGAACTGCCAAAGAAAGAAGCGTTCAAAGATTTATTGAACCGGCTCTATCATGGTGACAATGAAATTGAAAAAATAATTGATAAAATTTCTCTCGGTGCCGAAACAACAGTTCTCGATATTCCGCGTAAAGACAAGCTTCACAAAGGCAGCGCTGACACTCTTTATAATAAAATTATCATCGAGTTTGAAAACGATTTAAAGGTAACGCTCAAACATGCAAAAGAACAACTTTCCGGTTATTTGCTCGGACAGTTTAATTCCGGCGAAGGTTACAATTTTACACTCATCGCCTCCGACTGCATTAACTGGAAAATTTTCGCCCCCGATGTTTCTTGCCTCGATAAGTTGAACGAACTAACCGAAGACGAACTGGTACTAAACGAAATCAAATCCGCTTCGTTTACATTAAACGAAAAGAACGCAGAAGAATTTTATTACTGGGTTGACCGCTTTCTTTTCAAAGAAGAAAAGCAGAAAGCTACATTAAAAAGAATTGAAGAAGCGTTCGGTTATCAAAGCAATGTATTTATTGAATCTTTCCGCGAACTTTCGGCTCATTTTAATAATGTTAAAAAGTACGGTGAAGTTCAGGTTTCGTTTGAACAGTGGAGTAAATTTTTAAGTATAGCATACGGTTCGTTTGAGGCAAGCGAAAGTAATTTCCTTATTCACACATATCTTAGTGTCTTTGCAAAACTGCTTGCCTATTCTGTTGTATCTAACGATGATTACATCGACGACGACGAACTAAAAACAATTATTGACGGCTCCATCTTTCATAAATACAACATCCGCAATTTTGTTGATGATGACTTTTTCCATTGGGTTAAAAGCGGACGCAACTTCAAAGCATTGAAAAAAGTCTTCCGCTTGATAGCACAAGAAATTTCAACGTTCGATTTCCACAAAGTTGACGAAGATGTTCTTAAAGGTGTCTATCAGGAATTGATTGATTTGGATACACGCCACACACTCGGCGAATATTACACACCCGATTGGCTTTGCGAAAGAATATTAAAAGAATTCGAGTTGAAAGAAGGAAACCGCATTTTGGATCCGGCTTGCGGAAGCGGCTCTTTTTTAATTGCCGCTGTTCACCGCTTTAGAGAATTGAATCCCAAAATTTCCGTTGAAGAACTTAACGCAAGTATTTACGGAATCGACATCCATCCCCTTTCCGTGCAGATTGCAAAAACAAATATTCTGCTGGCGCTTGGAAAAGAAATTGTAAATGCCCGCTTGCCGGTTCATATTAATGTTATTCTTGCGAACACTCTTCTTGCACCGGACGGCGTTGAAGACCTCTTCGGCAAAAAGCTTAAGATGCAGATTGATAAGGAAATGCTCGAACTCAGTTCTCAAATTTTGGAAGATGTTAAGATTTTTGACGAAGCGCTCGAAGCCGCAGATGAACTTGCCGAACAAACATTTAATAAGAAGAAAGCGTCTCTCGAAACTTTTGAAAACATTTTGCGCAGACAAATAAAGAACGGTGGTTTCAACAAACAAGTGATTGAAAGCTTTTACAAAATTTACGAAAGCTTGCGCACCGTTAAGGAAAAAGGACGCGACAGCATCTGGAAATTTATTGTCGAGAATCTTTACAAACCTTACTTCCTTTCCCAAAAGTTTGATTACGTTATCGGCAATCCGCCGTGGTTTACTTACAGCTCTATTAAAAACGAAGAGTACCAAAATATATTAAACGAACTTGCTGATAATTACAATGTTAAGCCGGAACGCGCTGCTAACTTTCCACATCTCGAAATTGCCGCAATATTTCTTGCTTACTGCAGCAGTTATTTCTTAAAGGAGAATGGCTCGCTGGCTTTTGTTTTGCCGAGAAGTTTCTTCAGCTCGGACCACCACGATAACACACGAAGCGGTAAAGCAAAAGGTTTCTGCATCAATCAAATATGGGATATGAATGATGTCTCCCCTCTGTTCCGTGTGCCGAGTTCCGTTCTATTTACTTCAAAAGAAAAAGATTCTGTCAAAAGAAATCTGCCGGCAAACGGAATTGAAGGAATTACATTTAGCGGGAATCTTCCATCACATAATTGCAAACTAATTACTGCAAATGAATCGCTTGAAGAGAAAAAGCAAAAATGGTTTTATATAAAACAAGGAAGTGCTACAGCTTTTTCAACAAGAAAAGTTAAGCCGCAAACCAAAATCAATCCGTACAAAGCAGCCTTCAAACAAGGCGCAACAATTGTTCCGCGTGCATTTTATTTTGTAGAGTTAACGCAAGAAATACCGCCCGATTTTGACGACAGAATTATCAACATCAAAACAAGTTCTGCAATTAAAACCGATGCAAAAGCTCCGTGGAAAGAACTTGAATTCACCGGACGCATCGAAAGCAAATTTTTATTCAGAACCGCTCTTTCAAAAAGTATTTTGCCCTTTGCTTTGTACGAACCGAATTTGATTACTCTTCCGGTAATAATTAAAACTAATGAACAGAATGAAAAAGAAATTCATCTCCATTCTGCCGATGATTTTATGAGCGAAGGCTACCTGAATGCTTCGCGCTGGTTTAAGAATGCTGAAAATAGCTGGGAATTGCTTAAGACCGAAAAGTCGAAGGAAATGACTGCAGACAAACGACTTGATTTTCAAAGAGGATTAACCGAACAAAATCTTAATGCGCCATATTTGGTTTTGTATAATTCATCTGCAAAAGATGCGAACGCAGCAATTGTTCAACGTAAAGATTTTGATTTAGAATTTTTCGTAGAGAGTGTTACTTATGTTTATTATGTTGAAAATATTAACGAGGCATTCTATTTGACATCCATATTTAATTCTAACTCGCCGAATGAAATGATGAAAGATTTTCAAGCACGCGGTTTGTTTGGCGCGCGGCACGTTCACAAAAAAATTCTCGATATCTATTTTCCGAAATTCAACGAAGAAGACGAACAGCATTTACATTTGGCAGAATTAAGCAAAGAGGCGCATCAAAAAACTGAGCTGTATTTAAAAGATAATCTGCCGCAACAAGAATTAACGGCAGTACATCTCGGGCGTTTGCGCACGGCAATCAAAAAACATTTATCGGCAGAGATGAAGGAGATAGATAAAATTGTAAAAAAAATAATCGGGTAATAGACCTCACCCCCACCAATAAGATGGCGGGCAAGCCCGGCCTTCGTGTATTACTTCAGCAATTCGGTAACAGCACGTAAACGATCTAAAGGAGTCAAGTAATTTAATGATCCATGGCGACGTTGATAATTATAACGATAAAGAAAACCATTTAACTCTGATGAGAAAGTATCTAAAGTTTGTCC
>JACOUS010000042.1 GCA_016177735.1 Ignavibacteriales bacterium
AATCCTCTTTCATATTCCCGAACCACTTGCAGCTTAAAGGTTTGGCTATACTTTGTTTGATAGGGGATGGTTATTCTCTGTTTCATTCATTGACTCCTGGTTTTTCTTTTACAGTAGTCAACTTTTTTCAGGACGTGACATTTCATAAAAAACCCACAATCCGTAAAACGGACTGTGGGTCAATCTGAAAAAATGATTAATTATTTTCTGTACTCGTCTGCTCTCTTAAATGCTTCTTGAGATTTATCAGTCATACCAAGATTTGCATAAATTTTTCCGAGAAGGTCCCAAATAACCGGTTCATCGGGTTTTGTCTGCAAATATTTTTCCATAAGCGGAAGCGCCAATTTAAATTTATCCTGATACGACATATCTTCTTTACCTTCGGCTTCTGCTTTCTCTCTGATTTCAGATCCCCAGCGTACATAAGTAACGGAAAGATTGTAAACAGCATTTGTGTATTCGGGATCGAGTTCAATAGCTTTTTGGAATTGCACTTCGGCACCGGCAAAATCTTTTGAGTTAAGAAGAAGAACGCCGTAATTGTAACGGTAAAATTTGTTTTCGGGTTCTTTTTCAACGCCGGCTTTAAATGCTGTCATAGCTTCTTCAAGTTTATTTGCACCGATGTAAGCGTTGGATAATCTCAACAAAATTTCTCCGTCTTCGGGAAATTTTGCTCTTCCTTCGCTCAACACTTGAATAGCTTTGTTGTAATGTTGTACTGCATTCAAGCTATCTTGTGCAGTTTTGGATGTTTGATATTTATCCATTTCTGCAGAACCTTTTTCGTTGTATATCTGTCCGAGCATCGAAAATCCTTCAGCGGTTTTTCCAAGCTTGGTCATTTTTTCCAGAACCGGAATAGCTTCGTCTGTTCTGTTGGAATTCAAATAAGCATAAGTAAGATTTGAGTAGGCAACAACTGAATCTGCTTCGCAAAGAATAGCATTGTTAAACTGTTGAATAGCTTTATCGAAAAACAGTTTCATGCTATCTGGTGTTGTAGCTTTGGCACCGTTATTAAAATAGCTTACGCCTTTATTGAAACTTGTAGCCCAATGGTATTTCTTTGATTCCATTACTTCTTTTTCAAATTTTTTGCTTGCCTCTAAAGATTTATCAAAACTTTCGAGCATCTTTTGAAAATTGCCTTCTTCTCCGTAAAGATAACCGAGCATATACCAACCTTCATCGCTCTTCGGATTCTTTTCAACTTCCTTCAGCAAAGATTCTTTTGCTTTATCGTATTGTTTTTGATTAATATAAAGTTTGGCACCGGTTAACTCTGGAGATGCACACTGAAAAGCCATAAATCCCATCGCCATAGCAACAAGGCTCAAATAGATAACTGCTTTTTTCATTATTGCTCCTAATATTAAAAAAGATGTGTTTAAGTTGAGCAAAAATAACCAATTTAGGATACGCAAATCAAGGTTAATTTGTCCCTTAACAGAATGGTAACGGCACGCCGCCGCAAATGAAATTAATTTTAGCGTGGTGTAAAAATTTTTCCTTCCGTTAATGAACTCATTAAAAAATCTTAAATTGATTTTAGAGCGTTAAAGGAATATTTTTGAATTTAAAAAGGAACAAAATGAAGATCGAAGAGATAATCCGAACAGTTCCAAAAGTTCTACTGCATGATCACCTCGACGGCGGCTTGCGCCCGCAAACAATAATTGAGCTCGCAAAAGAAATTAAGTATAACAAACTACCAACATCCGATGCCGGCGAACTTGCCGAGTGGTTCCACCGCGGAGCTAATAAAGGCAACCTTGTGGAATTTTTACAAGGCTTCGAACATACTTGCGCAGTAATGCAAACGAAAGAATCACTCTCACGCATTGCATACGAAATGATGGAAGATATGAAGAACGACGGCGTTTGTTATGTTGAAACTCGTTTCGCGCCGGTGCTTCACACACAAAAAGGTTTGTATCACGAAGAAATTATTGAAGCAGTGCTCGAAGGACTCGAAAAAGGGAAACAAGATTTTGGTGTTGGCTACGGAGTAATTTTATGCGCTCTGAGGAATATGAAAAACTCGCTTGAAGTTGCAGAGCTTGCTGTAAATTTTAGGAAACAAAATGTAGTTGGTTTCGATCTTGCCGGAGAAGAAGGCGGCTACCCGCCTAAAAAACATCTCGATGCTTTTCAGTTTATCAAACAGAAAAATTTCAACATAACAATTCACGCCGGCGAAGCTTTCGGCAAGGAATCAATCTGGCAGGCAATACAAATCTGCGGTGCTCTGCGTATCGGGCACGCAACAAGGCTGCTCGAAGATATGGTTTTCGACAGAGACGGAAATATCATTGCACTTGGCGAGCTTGCACAATATATACTCGATACACGTTTGCCTCTCGAAATATGTTTGTTGAGCAACGTTCACACCGGCGCTATTGATAAACTCGAGAATCATCCTTTCATGAAATTTTACAAAGAAAAATACCGTGTCTTCCTGAATACCGACGACAGATTAATGAGCGATACTACACTAACAAAAGAATATTTAACCGCAATTGAAATGTTCGGTTTGAATTTGGACGATGTTGAAAAACTTAACATCAACGCAATGAAATCTTCATTTATTCCCTACAAAGAAAGGCTTCACTACATTTACAATGTAATGAAACCCGGCTACCAAAAAATGAGAGAACAACTTTTATCACTAAAAAACTAATACCGTTATGGCTAAACCTTTATTCAAAAATTACACATACTCTTTCGACAAAAACGAAAAAAAGATTCTGCTGAATTTTTGCAAAACTTTGTTAAAGCAGATGACTGCAGACGAACAATTTTTTGCAGACGTCCGCTCGTTCAATTCCATTGTTGATAAACTCAACACGAATGACGTTGAAATAAAACTGACCAAAGAAGAAAAAACAAAATTGGTTTTCCGGCTTAAAGAAAATGTTGATCACATGGAAAAACAAATTAAGAACAGCGGCTTTTTGAAACGCTGGCTTTATAAATCTGTCTTCGCACAATACAACAATTTACTTAACAATTATTTCAGCGATTAAAAAATGATAACAACAGCCATCAAAGCACCGGTGGGTGCTAAAATAAGTTGTAAAGGTTGGATTCAAGAAGCGGCATTAAGAATGCTGATGAACAACCTCGACCCCGATGTTGCCGAGAGACCCGAAGAACTGATCGTTTACGGCGGTTACGGAAAAGCCGCACGCAACTGGGAGGCTTTCGATGCAATTGTTGATTCATTAAAAAATTTAGAGAACGATGAAACGCTTCTCGTGCAATCAGGCAAACCGGTTGCAATTTTTAGAACACACGAGAATGCACCACGCGTAATAATTTCCAATTCGATGCTCGTACCCGATTGGGCAACGTGGGATGAATTCCGAAGACTCGATGCGCTCGGTTTAACAATGTACGGACAAATGACAGCCGGAAGCTGGATTTACATCGGCACACAAGGAATTTTGCAAGGCACGTACGAAACATTTGCCGAATGCGCGCGTAAATATTTCAACAATTCACTCGGCGGAAAATTTTTATTGACTGCCGGACTCGGCGGAATGGGCGGCGCTCAACCGCTTGCTGCCACAATGAACGGTGCAACATTTCTCGGAATCGATGTTGACAGATCACGAATACAAAAAAGATTGGACACCGGTTACATCGATATGATTAGTGAAGATATCGATGAAGCACTCGCAATAGTTTTAAAAGCAAAAGAAAAAAAGCAAGCACTCTCGGTTGGATTAGTCGGTAATGCCGGAGAAATTTTATCTAAGATTTTAGAAAGAAATATCACGCCAGATATTATTACCGATCAAACTTCTGCACATGATACTTTGAACGGTTACGTGCCGATGGGAATGAGTTTTGAAGAAGCAGTAAATCTGCGGAAAGAAAATCCGGCAAAGTATATCGAGCTTGCGAAGAAGACAATCGTAGCACATGTCAAAGCAATGCTTGAATTTCAGAAGCGCGGTGCGGTTGCATTTGATTACGGCAACAATATCCGCGGCGAAGCAAAAGAAAACGGCTTGCTGAATGCTTTCGATATTCCGGGATTTGTGCCCGAATATATTCGTCCACTTTTCTGCGACGGCAAAGGTCCGTTCCGATGGGCGGCTTTATCAGGAGACCCGAATGATATTTATGCAACCGATCAAGCTGTGCTCGAAACTTTTCCGGAAAACAATGCATTGAGGCGCTGGATTGAAATGGCGCAGAAGAAAGTACACTTTCAAGGATTGCCGGCACGTATCTGCTGGCTCGGCTATGGTGAGCGCGCAAAGATGGGAAAAATTTTCAACAAGCTTGTTGCGGATGGTAAAGTAAGCACACCAATTGTAATCGGAAGAGATCATCTCGATTGCGGTTCGGTTGCATCTCCAAACAGAGAAACAGAAGGAATGATTGACGGAAGCGATGCAATTGCAGATTGGCCAATATTGAATGCGCTGTTGAATGCAATTGGCGGTGCAAGCTGGGTTTCGGTTCATCACGGCGGCGGTGTTGGAATCGGCAAATCGATTCACGCCGGAATGGTTGTGGTTGCAGACGGCACACGCGAAGCAGAAGCGCGCATCGAAAGAGTTTTAACTTACGATCCCGGAATGGGAATTGCGCGTCATACAGATGCCGGTTACGATCGAGCAATCAATAATGCAAAGAAGTTCGGTATAAAAATTCCAATGATGAAATAAATACGGAGGTACCATGAAAATGAAAGTATTAATAGCAGACAAATTTCCCGAACAGTACATTAAAAAATTAAGAGACTCGGAAATTGATGTAATCTACAATCCGAAACTTGGCGAGAATGATTTGCTCGAAGCCGCAAAAGAGGTTGACTGCCTTGTTGTCCGCTCAACAATCGTTAATGCTGCAACAATTGAAAACTCTCAGAACCTGAATTTGATTGTTCGAGCCGGAGCCGGTGTAAATAACATTGATATCAAAGCTGCAAATAAAAAAGGTGTTTATGTTTCCAACTGCCCGGGTAAAAATTCAATTGCAGTTGCAGAACTTGCAATCGGATTAATGCTCGCACTCGACCGCAGAATTCCACACAACGTTGCTGATTTCAAAGCCGGCAAATGGAACAAAGGCGAATATTCAAAAGCAGATGGTCTGTTCGGAAAAACATTGGCAATTGTCGGATACGGAAATATCGGTAAAGAAGTTGCAAAGCGCGCACAAGCAATGGGTATGAACATTTATGCAAAAGATATTTCGCGCATCGAAGGTTACGGCGTAAAAGATTTTTCGGAGTTCGATCAGATAATGCCGATTGCAGATATTGTTACAATTCATCTTCCGGCAACACCGCAGACAAAAGGATTATTCAACGATGCTATGTTCAAACTGATGAAACCCGGCGCATTATTGATTAACACTTCACGCCACGATATAATTGATGAAGATGCATTAATAAAAGCAATCAAAGAAAAAAATATAAAGGTAGGTCTCGATGTTTTCAAAGGTGAACCGGAAGCAAAAGACGGTCCCGTTTCTTCCAAACTTCAGGAAATTGATAACGTTTATATTACACATCATATCGGCGCATCAACCGAGCAAGCACAAAATGCCGTTGCAGAAGAAACAGTAAATATCATCCTCCGCTACATAAAAAGCGGGGTAATCGATCACTGGGTTAACAGAGCCAAAATTACGGACACACATTATCAACTGGTTGTAAAACATTACGATAAACCGGGCGTGCTTGCCGGAATTTTGGATGTTCTGCGAGATGGAAATATCAACATCGAAGAAATTGAGAACATAATTTTTGAAGGCGGATTGGTTGCATGCTGTACAATGAAATTGAAAACTGCCGCTGCCGCCGATATGTTAGAAAGTTTTAGAAACAACCCGAACGTAATTACTTACTCGCACGTTTCGTTATAAAAATACTTCATCAGCCTCTTCCTAAAAGGGAGAGGCTGTTAAATTACTTTTATATCAAACATATCTTCAAGAATTCCACGATAGTAAACTACTTTAAAAATTTCATGAAGGGCATCAATTTCGTTCTGTGTAATTTCATAATAGACCGAGCCAAGATTTTCAAGCAAGAATGTTTTTGCGGGATCAGCAATTTTCAATGAGTTGAGCACTTCGTTTATATCGTCTTCAATTGTTTCATCAATGTTTTCTACCAGCGTATTAAAATATTCGATTGATTCTTTGTCTTGCGATGCAAAAATAAAATTCACGTACGGGAGATCGAGTATGTCTGCTATTAGATCGGAGAAGCTGAGACCGTTTGCAAAATCCCACGATTTAAAATTATCGTCCCCAACAATAAGAAAGTTATTTGCCAAATCGGGTTCTTTTGCGGTATCAAGCGTAATATCAACTTTGGCTGAATATTTTTCTTCGAACATAACTTTGGTAAGAATAATTTCGTTCAGCGAAACATCGCCGCGCAAATAAATATTGCCAAATTCCCTTCCGCTGTTCTGCGAGAGATAGAAATACGAATTTGAAAGAAGTCCGTCGAACGAAACACCGGCTTTGCCCGATACAAATAAATTACGGTGATTAATCAAATCCATACTTGGAATTAATCCGAGTGCGGAAGTATTGCTTGCAAGTTCTCCGGCAATTAAAGAGGAATCTTTATAAATCAATTCAAAGCTGTTTTGTTTCTTCAGCGCATCGGCAAGTATCATCGTATAAATATTTTTAGGGAGAAATAGTTTCATCAACACTCCGTTACTTTAAAAAGAAAAAAGCCGCTGATAAAAAGCGGCTTAAAAAATAAATCCCAAAAAAAAATTATTTCAGATTTTTATCCTTAATACGAGCGGCTTTACCTGAAAGGCTTCTCAAGTAGAATAATTTAGCTCTTCTAACTTTACCTTCGCGGATGATTTCCACTTTAGCAATTTTAGGTGAGCTGTAAGAGAAAATTCTTTCAACGCCAACACCGCTTGCAATTTTTCTAACGGTGAAAGTTTTATTTATACCGTTTCCTCTTATATTAATAACATCGCCTTCGAAAGGTTGAATTCTTTCTTTGTCACCTTCAATAACTCTCACATGCACGCGAATGTGATCGCCGGTTTTGAAAGCCGGGAAATCAGTTCTTATCTGATCGGCAACTATTTCTTTTAAATTATCCATTTTTGTTACTCCACGTTATTTATTTTTTTCCACTTCTCTGTTAACAATCTCGATTGTTCTTCTTTCCAATCTTTAATCTTTTTTTCATGACCGGTTAGCAATACTTCCGGCACTTTCATGTTTTTATATTCAGCCGGACGTGTGTAATACGGGGCTTCAATAATATCTCCGTCCATCAGCGAGTCGTTCAGTGCCGAGCCGCTGTCATTCAATACGCCCGGAATTAATCGCACTACAGAATCGATTATCACGAGGGCGGCAATCTCACCGCCGGTTAAAACATATCTGCCTATTGAAATTTCATCCGTTGCAAATTTTTCGCGCACACGGTCATCAACGCCTTTGTAATGCCCGGCAATAATCATCAAATTATGAGCAAGCGAAAATTTATTGGCAGTTTTCTGATCATAAAATTTTCCGCCGGGTGACGGAAAAATAATATAATCGTATTTCCTCTCACTCAAAAGTTTTTCAATACATTCAAAGAACGGCTCTGGCTTCAACAGCATGCCGGGTCCGCCTCCGAATGGTTTATCGTCAATCTGCTTATGCTTATCGTACGCATAATTGCGCAGATTGTGCACAACTATTTCAACTTTTTTCCTTTCTTGCGCTCTCTTAATAATACTTGTGTTAAGAGGGCTTGCAAGAGAATCAGGCACCGCAGAGATTACATCAATCCTCATCATAAAGCAAATCGCAGTCTGGATGTAAGTCCAATCTTTTTTTTACCGGATCGAAATCCTTAACAAAATCCTTCACAGCCGGAATTAAGATTCTTTTTCCATTTTCACTTTTCACAACAAACACATCGTTAGCGGGCAGAACATAAACATCTTCGATAATACCAAGAAGATGACCGCCCCGAAATACGTTGCTGCCGATCAGGTCGTGAATGAAAAAAGTATCTTTTTCTAACTTAATAGAGTTAGATTCATCAACATAAAGTTTCTTACCCATTAGAAGCTTTGCATCTCCTGCAGAGTCAAAGCCTCTAATTTTCAGGCAAACTTTTCCTTTAATATCCCTCACATCCTCAACGGCAAATTCTTTATAATTGCCGAAGAACTCGATGTACACCCTCTTTAAGCGCTTAAATCGCTTGCTGAAATCGGAAAAAGATTCTGCGATAACATAACCATCAGAACCATGGACAGCACTAACTTCAGCTATTAGAAAAAGTTGATTCACTAATCATTCAATTAGTCTAATATTTTTAAGATAGCACGCTTGCCGTCTTTCGCAGCAATTGCTGTAAGCAAGGTTCTCATTGCTTGAGCAGTCTTACCTTGTTTGCCGATTACCTTTCCAACATCTTCAGCACCGACTTTAAGAGTAAGCTCGATGGTTTTTTCATCAGGAGTAGCTTCATCGAGAGAAACACTGTCGGGATTATCGACGAGGTGTCTGGCAATAAATTCGATAAATTCCTTCATATTAGTACCTATAATTAGTGAATAAGGGTACGTAATTAACGTGCTAAGCCGCCCCTACTACTGGTTCCCAAGCTATACCGGAAGCAGTACCCTATACTTCCGCTGCACTTTCTGATTTAATCTCTTCTTTTTCAGCGGATACTTGTTTCTTTGCTTTAGCTTTCTCTGCTCTTTTTTTCAAAGCTGATGCAAGATTAGCTTCTTTAACTTTTTTCCACTCATCAAGTTTTGCAGAAATTTGCTCTTCGGTTAAACCTTTTTTCTTCAACTCTTTTTTCAAGAGTATGCCGTGCTGTGATAAAAGATTTTTCACCGTATCAGTCGGTTGAGCACCAGCTCCGAGCCAATACAATGCGCGTTCTTCCTTGATTTCTACAAGCGCCGGATCAGTTTTAGGATTATATAGACCAATTGCTTCGATAAATTTTCCGTCTCTTGGTGAACGTGAATCTGCGGCAACAACCTTGTAAACAGGCTGTTTCTTCTTTCCCATTCTTCTTAATCTTAACTTAACAGCCAATTTGTTTTTTCCTCCTATGATATTTTTTTAATTGAATTTCATGTTATTAAAATTTGCTTTCTTAGCGATATTCAACATGTTCGTCTTGCCGGACTTTGTATTTAACATCTTTATCATCTTCTGCATCTCTTCAAACTGCTTTATCAAACGATTCACATCTTGTATTGAAGTACCGCTTCCACGTGCAATTCTTTTTCTTCTGCTTCCGTTCAATATTTTAGGATTAGCTCTTTCTTCTTTTGTCATCGAATGTATAATAGCTTCAACACGTACTAATTGTCTGTCATCAATATCGGCATTTTTTACTGCAGAACCAACCCCGGGTATCATTGATAACAAAGAACTGAGCGAACCCATTTTCTTAATCATTTTTATCTGCTTCAAGAAATCTTCGAAATCAAATTTATTGGCAAGAAGTTTCTTCTCGAGTTCTTCAGCTTCTTTTTCATCAACATGCTCTTGAGCTTTTTCTACGAGACTAACAACATCTCCCTTGCCAAGAATTCTTGAAGCGAGCCGATCCGGATAAAAAATTTCTATCGAATCAAGTTTTTCACCAAGACTTGTAAACTTCACCGGGCGGTCAACAACAGATCTAATTGATAGGACACAACCGCCTCGAGAATCACCGTCAAGTTTGGTAACAACAATGCCGTCAAAATCAACTTTATCATGAAAAGCTTTCGCAGAGTTAACAGCATCTTGTCCCGTCATTGAATCAACAACAAATAAAGTTTCCGTAGGATTTACTTTGTCTTTAATTGCAACTGCTTCATTCATCATCTCTTCATCAATATGAAGTCTGCCGGCGGTATCAATAATAACGGTGTTAAGTCCTTTTTCTTTGGCAAAACTTATTGCTTCGGAAGCAATCGTTACCGGCTCTTTACTGCCTTCAATCGAAAAGACCGGAACGTCAATTTGCGAACCGAGAATTTTCAACTGATTAACAGCGGCGGGACGGTAAACGTCTCCAGCAACTAAAAGAACATTTCTTTTTTTATTTTTTAAATACTTTGCAAGCTTGGCACTGAATGTTGTTTTGCCGCATCCTTGCAAACCGATCAACATAATTACTGTTAATCCGGATGGGTTCAACGTTAGTTCAGCATTATTACTGCCAAGCAGTTTAACAAGTTCATCGTAAATAATTTTTGTAACAAGCTGACCCGGGGTAACGGAAAGAAGTACTTCTTTCCCGAGTGCTTTTTCTTTAACATCGTCAATAAATTGTTTGGCAACTTTATAATTAACATCAGCATCTAAAAGAACACGTCTTATTTCACGCAGCGTATCGGAGATATTTGCTTCCGTAAGTTTACCTTGCCCGGTAATCTTTTTTAACGTGCGTTCAAGTTTCTCGGTTAATTCCTCGAGCATCGTCTATCAACCTGATTAAAAGATAATAAAAATGGATAACATTTCAAACATTAACTTTCTTTAAGGGCATTCGCTCCGGAAACAATTTCAATAATTTCTTTGGTGATAGCAGCCTGACGCTCTTTATTATAAGTGAGCTGAAGTGACCGAATTAACTCTTTGGCATTTTCGGTTGCCATATCCATTGCCGTCATTCGTGCGCCAAGTTCTGCGGCATAGGATTCCAAGAGTATTCTCCAAAATTGTGCGTTGAGATGTTTCGGCAGCAGCTTTTCGATAATTCCAACTTTATCCGGCTCGTAGATGTATTCAGCGTGTATTACTTTTTCTTCTTCTTTATTAAAAGGTTTTATGGGTAACAATTGTTCTAAAGTTGTCTTTTGCTGAATAACAGATCTAAATTCGTTGTACACGATCAAAACTTTATCAATTTCGCCGGATAGAAATTTTAGCGTCAATTCTCTTACTAACCCGGAAGCAAATTCAAATTTTAATTGGGAAAAGATACCGGGGAATGAACCGGCAACTTTGTGAGGTCTTTTTGTGAAGTGATCATTTCCTTTTTTGCCGACGCAATAGAGCTGAACTTTTTTATTTGCGCTGAACTCGCTCAATTCATTCCTTAACATGTCTTCAACAAAACGAATCACGTTCATATTAAATCCGCCGCACAAGCCGCGGTCGGATGTAACAACAACAACGGCAACGTTCTCTACTTTGCGTTCGGTTAACAAAGGATTATTAATATTCTTCTCTATGTTTAACAAGTCTGATAATACTTCAGCAATTTTTCTGGAGTATGGACGGGCGTTAATAATATTCTCTTGTGCTCTACGCAAACGGGCAGCGGCGACCATTTTCATTGCTTTGGTAATCTGCTGCGTATTTTTGACGCCTTTAATTCTTCTTTTTATGTCGCGTAATGTTGCCATACTTTACTTAATTGCCATTCAAGATTTTTTGAATTTTTCTATAAATTCTTCTGCTGCTTTTTTTAGCAGAGTAACAGTATCCTCTTTCAACTCTTTTGCCGAACGGATGTTCGCAAAAATTTCGGGATATTTTAATTCAATAAACTCATGTATTTCTTTTTCGAATCTCTTGACCTCTTTAACATCAACAGAATCAAAATAGTTATTGGTTCCAAGATAAACACTAACAACTTGTTTTTCTACCGGTACCGGTTTGTATTGACCTTGTTTTAGAAGTTCAACTAAGCGCGCACCTTTTGCAAGTGTTCGCAAAGTTGCTTTATCGAGATCGGAACCAAATTTTGCAAATGCTTCAAGCTCGCGGTACTGTGCAAGATCAAGTTTAAGCGAACCAGCAACTTTTTTCATCGCTTTAATTTGTGCATTACCGCCAACACGTGATACGGAAATACCAACGTTAATTGCGGGACGCACACCGGCATTGAATAAATTCGGCTCGAGATAAATCTGTCCGTCCGTAATTGAAATTACATTCGTAGGAATGTAAGCAGAAACGTCGCCTTGCTGAGTTTCAATTATAGGCAATGCGGTTAAACTTCCTCCGCCGAGGTCTTCGCTCAATTTTGATGCACGTTCGAGCAAACGCGAATGCAGATAGAAAACATCGCCCGGATATGCTTCACGTCCCGGGGGTCTTCTCAACAATAACGAAAGTTCGCGGTACGCAGCGGCTTGTTTTGAAAGATCATCATAAACTACAAGCGCATGTCTTCCGCTGTCTCTAAAAAATTCTCCTAAAGTTGCACCTGAATACGGAGCTATATACTGCAAAGGAGCCGGTGATGATGCCGGTGCAGAAACAACCGTCGTATATTCCATTGCACCTTGTTCCTCAAGTTTTGCAACTACTTGTGCAACTGTTGAATTTTTCTGACCGATAGCAACATAAACACAATAGACCGGTTTGATTCCGTATTTTTTTGCTTCTTCTGTGTGAGTGAATTTCTGATTTATAATTGCATCGATCGCAATTGCAGTTTTACCGGTTTGGCGGTCGCCAATAATTAATTCTCTTTGTCCGCGTCCAATCGGAATCATTGCATCGATTGCAGTGATACCGGTTTGAAGCGGTTCTTTTACCGGTTGTCTTTGGATTACACCGAGCGCTTTTCTTTCGATCGGCATATATTTTTCAAACTGAATAGTACCTTTGCCGTCAAGCGGTTCGCCGAGCGGATTAACAACTCTACCCAAAAGTTTATCTCCAACCGGAAACGAAGCAACACGATTGGTTCTCTTAACAGTATCGCCTTCTTTAATTAAAGTACTTTCGCCGAACAAAACGCATCCAACACTGTCTTCTTCAAGATTCAAAACCATACCGGTTACATTGTTAGGAAATTCTACAAGCTCGCTTGCCATAACATTTGTTAAACCGTACACGCGTGCAATACCATCGCCCACTTGCAAAACAGTACCAACTTCATAAACATCAACTTCGCTGTCAAAACCGGCTAATTGTTTTCTTAATATTGCCGATACTTCGTCTGGTCTGATTTCAGCCATTTTTAATTCCTAATTTTTTGAAACGCTTATATCTTCTGAAAATTTTTTTCTGAGTAATTCGAGCTGATGCTTCACCGAAGCATCCATTACCGTATCGTTTATTTGAACTACAAATCCGCCGATCAATTTTTGATCAACCGCATATTCCGGAAAAACTTTTTTATTAGTCTGCTTTTCGAGTCTGCCCTCTAATTCCTTTTTCAGTTCATCTGTCAAACTATCTGCAGAATAAACTTTAGCGCGGACGATACCTTCTTTGCGGTCTCTCAAGTTCAAAAATTCATACATAATTTCAGTAAGTATTTCTTCGCGGTTTTTTTCGACAATAAAATTGAGAAACCCGCTAAGATCAGAACCAATCCGGTCCTTAAAAAGCGACTCGAGCAAATCTTTCTTTACTTTCAACTTGATAACCGGATTGCGCAGAACAGAACGCAATTCTTTCGATCCTACAAGAGTATTATGAATCAACTCTGCATCATCGGCAAATTTTTTCAGCGCATTCTTTTCGAGAGCAAGCTGGAATAAAGAATTAGCGTAACGATATGAAATTCTATAAACACTCATTTTAATTCTTCGAAATATCATCCATGTATTTGCCGACTAATTTAATCTGCTTTTCTTTATCAAGATTTTCGCGCAAGATTTTTTCTGCCGCATCAACCGCAATACCTGCTACTTGTTCTTTCAGTTTGCTAAAAGCTTCCGCATTCTTTCGCTGGATTTCGAGCGAAGCATCATCAATCATTTTTTTTGCCTGATTTTTACTTTCTACAAGAATTTGACTCTTCAATTTTTCAGCGTGTTCTCTACTTTGTTCAATTATTTTCTGTGCTTCATCTTCTGCTTTCAATAAACTTGTTTTGTTATCGGCAATAAGTTTTTCTGCATCGAGTCTTGCTTGATCGGCTTTATTAAGAGATTCCTTGATAAAGTTTTCTCTTTCGTTCAATGATTTTAGAATTGGTTTCCATGCAGCTTTAGCAAGAATAACAAGCAAAAAGATGAATGTTACAGCAGTCCATAAAATCAAGCCGTAATTAACATCAAGCGGACCGCTTTGAGCAGATTCTCCGCCGCTGAAAAAAGCAAGCGTCAATAAATTTGCGCTAATCATTATTCAAATTCCCTTATTAAAGAAAATGCGAAAGTACTAATTACTTCAACGCCAAAAGAATACAAATAACGAGCGCGAAAAGTGAAATACCTTCGATAAGAGCCGCTGCAATAATCATTGAAGTTCTGATGTCGCCTGCTGCTTCCGGCTGACGACCGCTTGCATCCATTGCAGAGCTTGCTAATTTACCGATACCAAATGCGCCGCCGATTACTGTTAATGCTGCGCCGAAGCCTGCTGCCAAATATGCGAAGTCCATTTAATTCCTCCTATTATATTCTGTTATAAATTATTTAATGCTCTTGATGATATGCCATCCCGATAAACAACGAAGACAGCATCGTAAAAATATATGCTTGTATTAACGCTACCAAAATTTCCAACAAGTAAATAAACAATGCGAATGCAATCGAAACCGGAATAACCATAGCTGTCTTTAAGATAAAAATTAAACCGAGCAATGCTAAAATTACAATATGACCGGCAGTCATGTTTGCAAAAAGACGAATTGCCAATGCAAACGGTTTTGTAAACAATCCGAGTATTTCTACAACAAACATTATCGGTATAAGCCAGAATGGAAGCCCGTGCGGAAGTAATCCTTTGAAGTACCCGAAGACTCCGTTCTTCATCATACCGCCAATCTGAATAACACAAAATGAAATTGTTGCCAACGTTGCAGTAACAGCAATATTACCGGTTGCAGTTGAACCGTAAGGTATCAAACCCAAAAAGTTACAAGTGAGAATGAAAAAGAATACTGTTAAAAGATAGGGCAAAAATTTCTCGTGCCCGTGACCGATTGTTGGTTTAACAATTTCATCGCGGACAAAAAGAATTAATACTTCCACAAAATTTGTAATGCCGTGTGGTACTAAAGATTTTTTATACGATTTGGTAACTTTTATAAATGTAAAAATCAGAATCGCCGCAGCAATCCACATAAATATAACATGCTTCGTAATTGATAAATCCAATCCGAACAAATGAATTTGAGGAAGTGAGACCGAACCGATGAATGGAAGTTCAAGTTCATGGGCATCCAGAACGTGGTGCAAAATCCATCCGGTATCTTGCTTTCCGGCGGCGGCTTGTAATGTATCTTTTACAACGGTTGTATCAGTTGTCCACATTTTTTTCGTTATTGGAAAATTTTTCCGGCTTCGTTGCCTTATTCTTAATTAAGTTTATTTCATAGATTAAAAACAAAACGTACAATAAAAAGAGCACAAATATAAAGCCATATACCACAATATTCAAATATTTTAGGCAAACAAATACAGCCGCAAGTACAAATAACAGCCGAACCATCATCCCCCCCATATTGTAAAGGAGAAAAACTTTGTTCGGTTTTTTGTACGATAGTTCAAAAAAAACAACAAACAAAAACAAATTAGCAATCGAAATTATTGCCGCACAGAGAAAAGAAAAAAAGAGTTCGTGGCTGATAGCATCGGTGTGAAATAAAATTCCAATTGTAATTAAAATAAATACAGAAGCTATGAGAGGTGTTTTAAGTAGTTTTATCAATCTTATTCTTTTTGTTTAGATTCAGAACAGTTTTAATAAAGTTATAAATTCCGGCAAAGCCGCCAACGAACGAAAAAACTATCAACAGAATAGGGTAAGTATTTAATTGTTCATCAAGCCACTTGCCGAGAAAGAACATTAAAATAATTGTTGCAGCTAACTGTGTACCGAGACCGAGATAGGGTCCGATTGTTTTGTAACTATCTGCAAACTTTTTTGTATAGCCGTTTTTATTGTCACTCTCCATATGTGCTGGACGACTTTGCTTGCGAGTTCATTTTGCTGCTGCCGTCAAACAAAGCCCCTTCGTCAACTATCAAAACTTTAGCAGTAATATCGCCTTTCATAACAGATTTGGATTCCAATTTTAATCTTTCCGAAACAATAACACTGCCTTCAATTTTTCCATTCATGTTCACGTTTTGTGCTTTAACAATTCCTTTTATTTCCGATGATTCGCCGAGAGTTAAATTACCGTTGATTGTAATATTACCGGTCACACCGCCGTCAATTCTAACATTACCTTCGCTATGAAGATCGCCGTCTATTTTAACGCCGGCACTGATGATGCTTACGTCTTCGGGATGAGATTCTTTTTTAATAGCCATTTGGTACTCCTCATTTTAAAATCAGTTTATTTGGATCAACCGGTTTTCCATCATGCCAAATTTCGAAATGGAGATGAGGACCGGTAGTGTTCTTGCCAGAGTTGCCGCTTAAAGCAATAAGTTCTCCTTGTTTAACAAAGTCTCTCGCTTTTTTTAAAAGTGACGAACAGTGTTTGTACACAGTAACATATCCGCTCTCGTGTTCAATAATCATCGTATTGCCGTCATTAACAGTGTAGTCGGAAAAAATCACAAATCCTCCGCACGATGCATAAACGGGTGTGCCGGTTTTCATTCCGTAATCTACGCCCAAATGCCCGTTTGCCGGGTCAAAAACTTTTGAGACGTAACCGTTTGCCGGTTCTTGAAAAATTATTTTTTCAGGTTTGTTTTCGGACTGAAAAAAATCCTCAAATAAATTTTTGAATGCGGCGAAAATATTTCCGCCTATCTGGATTTTTTTCTTGATCGGTTTTTTGAGAGTATCATAAATTTTATCATTCGGCTTAACGGAGTCTTTATCGGCAAGCATGATGGCATATTTCATCTTTTCATTGGCATCTACAACCATCTGTAAATTTTTTGTAAGCGTTATAACTTTTTTTTGCAGTTCTGTAATTTGATCTTTCTGCGCAACAAGTTCTTGATTATCAACAACAAACAAAAAATCCTTCAGCGGTGTAACAGCAAGTACAAAAATTAAGATGAGCCATGAAAATATTGTGTACAGACTTATATAGCCCGCAACTCTCAAAAGACTTAACTTGTAACGTGTGGTGGTTGTTTCGGGAAAGTTTGGTGTAAAATAGATGGACGATTTTTTCAAGTAATCAAGGTTGAGCCGCTTCATTTATCTATCCTTATAACAGCGGCAAATATAAAAATTTGGTTTTTATTTTTCTTCTCTGTTTAAAATTTGATTGATCTTTTCTATTACCATCCCCGGCTTCAATTTGAAAGCACACTCGAATGTTTTTATGGGGCATTCTTCATAACCGTGGATGCCGCAAGGCTTGCAAGCAAGTTCATCAAAGGAAATAATTTTACTTTGAGAATTGTAGGGATAAAATCCGAATGCCGGTACTGTAGAACAATAAATTGTTAACGTCGGAATATCTGCTGCCATTGCAAGGTGGGTCGGTGCGCTGTCATTGCTGATCAACAAACTACATTTTTGAAGAAGTGCAATTGATTCGATTATGCTGAGTTTGCCGGCGAGCGCCGTTGAAGAATCCGGCAAGTATGACGAAAGTTTTTCGCACAATTCTTTATCGGCTTGTCCGCCGATGAAAAACAGGAAAAAATTTTTCTCGGCTAAATTTTTCGAAACCTCCAGAAAATATTCTTGAGGATATTTTTTAGTATCCCACAAAGAGCCCGGTGCAATTGCTATATATTTTTTGTTTTCGTCTCCCGAAAATTTTTCAATCGTGTTTTTTACATTCGGAGTAATTTTAATTAACGGAAGTATTTTCCAATCTCTTCGGGCAAAATCAAATCCAATTAATTCAAGATTGCGTGCAACTTCGTGTTTTGTGTTATCGTATTTCATTTTATGCTTGTACAAAAAACTGAATGACGATTTATCAAAGCTAAAAGTTTCTTTTGCATTTGCAAAGCGCGCAATAATTGTACTGCGAAAAGATCTGTGCGGTGAATATATTTTTGTGTAATGAAAAGATTTTAGTTCAATGATCAATTTCAACAAACTTACAAGCGATTTCTGTCCTCCCTTTTTATCATAAACAAAAACCCTACTAACGAAAGGTGAGTTTGAAAAGATTTCTGCTGTTGAAGGGATGCACAACACGTCGATTTCAGAATTTGAATACAAGTTTTTTAATTCTTGTATCATCGGCAAAGTCAGCACGGCATCACCAAGAAACGCAGTTTGTATTACCAAAATTTTTTCTTGAGGCATCAGTATTTCCAAAGATTGTGCATCCAAAAATATTGTTCGGGATACATTCTCACATATTTTTCAATGAATGAAATAAACCTTTGATTAACTTCTCTAATCTGCTCTTCAAAATTTTCCGGCAAATTTTCAAAACTTAGTTTCTCAAAAATCACTTTGTAATTATAATCCGGTTTGCGTATTACAATTGAAGCGAGCACGCTACATTTAGTTTTTAATGCAAATGCCGCCGCACCCGGATACAATGAAGTGTTAATGCCAAAAAAATTTACTCTAACTCCTTCGCGCGGTCCTCGTTGATCACCAACTATACCAACAAGCTCCCCTTTTTTTATTACTTCATAAATTTTACGCACTGATAAACCGGCTTCCATTACATTATTAATGTTTCTGCTTCTAGCACTGTTCAGCCATTTTGTTACAAGAGGGTTTCTTTGCGGCTGAACGAGAAGATTCATCGGCAAATTAAATTTTGTTGACGGAACTAACGCGGCAATTTCCCAGCTTCCAAAATGACCGGTTAAAAAAATTAATCCTTTTCCTTCTGCTACACCATCTGTAATCAAATCAGGATTTGCAACTTCTATCATGCCGGAGATTTTTCCATCCGTCATATTCGGCAGATACATCAGTTCGAAAAAAGTAATAAAAATATTTTTATAACACGAAAGGGCTATCTGCTTTATTTCGTTCCCAGGTTTTTCGGGGAAAGCCTTTTTCAGATTTGTGATAACAACTTTTTTGCGGATTGCCAAAAATTTAAAAACAATGAACGAGAAAACAATTGCAAGTCTTCTCGTTCCGCCAAGTCCTAAAACTTTACACAGTTTTACAAAAAAATTGAAAAAGAAAAATTCTACTTTATTTTTATCGAGCATTACAAATTATTC
Source organism: Ignavibacteriales bacterium (assembly GCA_016177735.1). Classification (GTDB taxonomy): domain Bacteria; phylum Bacteroidota; class Ignavibacteria; order Ignavibacteriales; family Melioribacteraceae; genus DYJK01. The sequence continues at coordinate 19,011 of JACOUS010000042.1, forward strand.
TGTACTTAGTCTTTGCATGTAATTAATGTCCGATACCTCACCCCTCTTAGTAGAATGTAACAACTCATAGTTGCCAAAACCTGATATATCGCCAAATACAAAACTGACCCCCCCTTCAATTTGATTATAAAACCAAACTTCATAAGGTTTCAAATTAGATTCATTTGGGTAAATATCTCTTTGATCAGGTTCGCCATAAGTAATATATATACGGCCCCGATCGCTTAAGAAACCTTCTTTGTTTGCATGTTTGAAATGCTGATTAGCATATTCTGCCCTTCGCATATAATCAATCTGAAACTCATTTTGTGTTGTTGATATATCTAAATCTCTACCTTTCCAAAAGTTAAGTAAAAAATTTCTTTTGGCGTTTAAGGAATCAAGTGATTTATATCTATCAATTTCACTTTGAGTTGCAATATACTTCGCTTCCAAGAACATTCTATCACATTCCTCTATTGTCATTATACCAAAAGTGCTTCCAAGTACTTCAGAACCAGCAAGGTGCCCACCAGCGGTATCAACAATATTCGGATTATATAGAAAAAATCTTTTCGAAGAGATAAAAGCCTGATTAGTTTTATTATCAATCAAACTGAGAACTATATTATAGGAATCTGATGGATACTTTGACATGTTAATCAGCCCATATTCAACTACTGAGTTAGAATCTTGTTTTAATATTTTTGATTTTTTATAAACACTTACACCGGAACTATTATAGATAAGTTTTTGCAAAGTAAATTTTGTTGTATCATCTGACAAGTTGAGTTTATATAATTCAGCATAATAAAACACTACGGGGTTTGAAACAGAATACAACATTGTAGGATTAGGTATAATTTCTAAAGTGTTTTTGTAAAAAATTGAAGACGGGTCACCCTCTGCTTTGATATTCGAAGCTAATTGTATATCACTGACAGTATACTTATCCTCTGTTGGAAAAACAACAGATAACTTTTCACTAATTATCTTTTTAAGTTCAGGATTTTTGGAATCATAGGCATTTATATTAACAACATAATTGCCTTCTGGAATTGTAAAACCCATTACACCTACTAAATTCTTCTCGTTTGAATTCAAGACAGTGTCTTTTTGTTCTTGCTGTATCTTCCATTTTTTGTTAATGTACAAACTATCGGCAGTAACATTCTTAACTTCAATATGAATGATCGCTTCAGCAATTTTCCCTTTTTCTGTTTCTGAAAAGAGCATACCTTGCGAGTTTAGTTCGTAATAAAATTCCAGATAAGCCAAAGTAGAATCGTATTTGAACCTTGCATAATCGAATTCAAATTTCAATTCGTTTTGAGCAGCAGATTCAGAAATTAACAAAGAAACTATTAGTAAAATTTTGTAAAAGATTTTCATAGAACTGACCAGATATTAGTTTGTAAGTAATAATTTAGCACAAACATATTTAACTATTTGATGTGTGATAATCAATATCAAGAGAGGTGTGAATTGGTTATAGAAAGTTGATGTTGTATGAGTCGTCCTAAAAAAGGTTGACTGTTATTTAGTGAACCTCTCTGCGTAGCAGAGAGGTTTTTTTATTCCATTTTTTAACTTGAAGCTTATTCTGTTGGTGCATCTCATTTGGTGTTAACATCGAACAACTCAAATGTGG
>JACOUS010000043.1 GCA_016177735.1 Ignavibacteriales bacterium
AACTCTATACAGTTTTCTTATTGCCAATTTTGGAATGGTTGGAAAATCGAATTACAGAAAAATATTTTCTCTTATTGATAGAACTAAATGCTAAATCTCTTCTCTTTGTCCAAAAAAAACGACTTATTCAGTAACGACTAAATAGAAAATACACCTAACCAGCTTTTCCACCCGACCGCGTTTTCATTGCGGCATTGTTCATATTTTCGGGTTAGGCGAAAAATGTAAGCATTGTTGTTCGGCTTTGTTCTATTAAAAAATTGTTAAAAATATTTGGCAGTAGCTTTTTATTAGGCGTTCTTGTTCGGGGCGGACGGGTGAAAAGCAACGCCGTTATATTGCTTCGAAAATTAAAGTAGAGATTTATAATTTCTTGCGCCGTGTAGGATTCGATGAACCAAAATCGTTCTTTCTTCAATTGTATAAAAGATGATATAATTTTGAACAATGATATAACGATATCCGAGATTTTTTATTTCTTCATCACGAGGTATTCTTCCAAGTCTAGGATTTTCGGATAATAGGAATAAGTTCTTTTCAATTTTGTCAGCGGTTGCATTAGCTGCAGTCGGATTGTCATCTGCAATAAATGAAACTATTTCAGTGAAATCTTCTTGTGCGATTTTAAGAAGTCGAACTTGGTATTTATCAGCCGGCATTTATAGAATTCCTAATGTTTGCCATAACTTGTTTTAATGTTTTCCCTTTGTCGCCTTCGGCTCTTTGATTTTGTGCTATAGAAAGTTTAGATAACAAATCAAGTTTTAATTGCATATTAGAATAGTGAGACATGGACATAACAACCAAATCTCCTTCGCCATTTTTTGTTATAAAAATTGGTTCGTTGGCGTTATGCGCTAATTCAGAAATCTCATTTGATTTGTTTCGTAAATCCGATATCGGCTTAATTATTGGCATATTGTTTTCTCCTAACTTGGTGTCAAAATTATATCATTATTATGATAGGTGCAATCAAAATTTAAAACGCAATATAACCCCTTTAATCCGTCAGGGTCGGATAAGTAAGTAATAGGATATGCCCGCTCTGCCAAAGCAGATGGTTAAATGTTCTTCGTTTCGGGTTGCACGATAGAGACAGTTAAACGACATAGCACAAGACAGTTAGACCACACATAAGCCGTTTGTAACCAGAATACGTCCGCAAACTTTCTATCTAATTGATCGAGTATTCCTTCGGCGACCACACAGCGCAGGTTGAGTTCGCTGATAGTACACAAGGCGTTCAGTACACGTAACCTTCGATAGTGAGCCAGTTCATCCTATCGAACAACAACGCGATGGGTGGCAGTCCATTCTGAACAACTTCACCCGCCATGTTGAGGCAAGCCGGTAATTTCTCGCAGCGGCTTAAAAACTACACCGTGAATAACAAAATCATTCTGCAACTGGATTTTAATTTTTGATATTAACCGCGGTAAACATTTTTTCGATGACCAACCGCAACAATCAGTATAATCAATTCATCCAATTCTTTTTTATAAATAACACGGTAATTGCCCACTCGAAGTGATCGTAAACCTTTGAGCGAGCCGGTTAATTGTTTGCCGAGATCATGATTTATTTGGAGAGATTCAATAGCGAGTTTTATTCTTTCTTTAGTCTCTCCGCTAAGACGTTTGATAAACTTCGATGCTTGAGATGAGTAATAAATCTGCCACATCACTTTTGGCTAAACACTTCTTTGTGAGATTTTCTTTTTTCCTTTGGTTCGGCAAGAGCTTTAGAAATTGAACGTACCAATTTATTATCGGAAAGAATTTCAATTGTTTCTTTCAACTCCTCGTATTTATCCTCGCTAATTATAACCGAAGGTTTTTTTACTTTAATTGTTTTGATATCCATTCTTCCTCCTAAGTCTGCTCAAAAGATAGTTGATTACAAAAAAAGTATCAACAAAACCGAAGTTGCCAAATTGTATCAGACTCTCTAAGTTGCATATGAAAATTTTTCCACAAATAAGGAATTACAATGAGAACAATTGTTGCTCTTCCGGGCGATGGAATCGGCAAAGTAGTTTTACCGGAATCAATACGTCTTCTTGACGCCGCCGGTTTTAAAGCTGATTATGTTTGGGGTGATATTGGCTGGGATTTTTGGTGCAAAGAAGGGAACGCATTGCCGCAAAGAACTATCGATTTGATTTCCGAACACAAAATTGCTCTCTTCGGTGCGATCACAAGTAAACCGAAAGATGCTGCCGAAAAAGAACTCGATCCTTCTCTGCAAGGAAAAGGTTATCAATATTTTTCTCCGATTGTTGGACTGCGTCAAAAATTTAATCTCGATATTTGTATTCGCCCGTGTATCTCGTTCAAAGGCAATCCGCTCAATTTTATTAGAAGAAGTGCAAACGGAAATTTCGAAGAGCCGATGGTGAACACTGTAATCTTCAGACAAAATACGGAAGGTTTATATGCCGGGGTTGAATGGACTAATCCGCCAAAAGTTGTGCGCGATGCATTCGAGACAAATCCGAAGATGAAAGCTTTTAAAGATGTACCGAGCGAAGAGCTTGCAATCTCGACAAGAATTGTTACGAAGAAAGCGAGCGAACGGATAATCCGTGCGGCGTTCGGGTACGCGAAAAAATTCAGTTACACAAATGTTACTCTCTGCGAAAAACCAAATGTTCTCCGCGAAACTTCCGGCATGATGTTCAAGATTGCTAAAGAAATTGCGAAGGAATATCCCGGCATCGCTTTGTGGGATACAAACATTGATGCACAAATGATGTGGCTTACAAAAAATCCCGAAGACTACGGAGTGATTGTTGCCGAAAATATGTTCGGCGATATTATCAGCGACGGCTTTGCCGGTTTGATCGGCGGACTCGGTTTTGCGTGCAGTGCAAATCTCGGCGATCAATATGCTGTGTTCGAACCGACACACGGCTCGGCTCCGAAGTATGAAAAATTGAACCCGTCTATTGTTAATCCCGTTGCAATGTTTATGAGTGCGGTGATGATGCTTGAGCATATCGGTGAAAATGAAATTGCAAACAAAATTAAAAATGCTATTGCAAAAGTGATCGAAGAAGGCAAAGTTCTAACGTATGATATGATGAAGTTGAAAGGCGGACCGGACGTTTTTGCAAAAGGTGCAGTAAGCACTCTGCAAATGACAGACGCGGTGATTTCTAAATTATAATTACGGATTAATTGGAGTTATGCAAATTGCGGCTAAAGCTAATTTTTCTTTCCCAAATTTGTCCACGAGATATCACCGCTTTGCGGGATTCCGTTTACACGGAAAATCTCGTGGCAATTTTATTCTATAATAGCCCCATTAGTTTATGACTTTAGTCGCCATTTAAGTAACTCCGATTCATAATACAAAAGGAGAACACTATGAGCGGAGTTGTTCTAATCCTTTTTGCAATGATAATGTTTATTGCTGCCTACAGATTTTACGGCGGATTCATTTCAAAAAAACTGAGCGTTACAAATGATAACAAAACTCCATCGCATACAATGTATGATGGAGTAGATTACTGTCCGGCAAAAACACCGGTTCTGCTCGGTCATCATTTTGCATCGATTGCCGGCGCCGGACCGATTGTAGGTCCAATCATTGCCGCAAGTTTCGGATGGGTCCCGGTTTATTTGTGGGTTCTGCTCGGTGCTGTTTTTATCGGCGGCGTTCATGATTATTCTTCCATCGTTGCATCGATACGCCACAAAGGAAAATCAATCGGACAAATCATTGAAAACTATATAGGTCAAAAAGGAAAAAAATTATTTTTGCTCTTTGCGTGGTCAACATTAATTCTTGTTATTGCTGTCTTCACAATTATTACCGCCGATACTTTTTATGCGATTCCAAGTTCCGGCACATCTTCTCTTCTTTTTATGATTCTTGCCGTCGGATTCGGATTAACGGTTTACCGTTACAAAGCACCGTTGTGGATTTCTTCGGTTATTGGAGTAACACTACTTTTCTTCTGCGTGTATCTCGGTAATATTTTCCCGATTCAACTCAGCAGAGAAACATGGATGTTGATTCTGCTTGCGTATGTATTTGTTGCATCCGTTACACCGGTTTGGATTTTGCTTCAGCCTCGTGACTATCTCAATTCATATTTTCTTTATTCGTTGATGCTCGGCGGAATCGTCGGATTATTTTTTACAATGCCGGCAGTACATCTCGAACCGGTTACAAATTTTTCCGTCGGCAAACTCGGCTATCTCTTCCCCGCTCTTTTTGTAACTGTTGCGTGCGGTGCAATCAGCGGATTCCATTCAATTGTTGGAAGCGGAACAACTTCCAAACAGCTCGATAAAGAAACAGATGCGCGTATTGTTGGTTACGGCGGAATGTTGATTGAAGGAGTTTTGGCGGTGCTCTCGTTATTATCTGTTGCATCGCTGGATCAACAACATTTTTTAGAATTGTTGAATACAAAAGGTGCGGTTGCGGCTTTCTCTACCGGCATTGCAAATTTTATGCACAACATCCCGTTTCTCGGAATTCAAACCGAACATGCAGTTAATTTTGCGGCACTTGCAGTTTCTGCATTTGCGTTAACTTCGCTCGATACTGCAACACGGCTTTCACGTTATTCATTTCAGGAATTTTTTGAAGTAAAAGAAAAAGACAATCAAAACATTCTGGTAAAGAACCGCTACGTTGCAACAGCAATAACAGTTACATTCGGTGCGGCACTAACTTTCAGCGGACAGACGATGGCTATCTGGCCCGTGTTTGGAAGCGCAAATCAACTACTCGCGGCAATTGCTCTGCTTGCACTCACGGTTTGGATTGCTCATCTAAAATTAAATTATCTTTTTACTTTGATACCGATGCTCTTCATGTTTGCCGTTACACTTACATCGCTTGTTGCGCTGGTTTATTCTAATTTATTATTACAAAATTTTACATTAACAATTATTTCACTGCTTCTATTTGTTCTTGCTGTAATTCTTTCGTCTCAAGCTTATCAAGTTTTACGGAGGAACGGCAAAGAAGAAGCTTTCGCAAAATAATCCGGAGTAATTATGCTTTCTGAAAAAATAAAAAAACTTTGGCCCGAACTTGATTGGATAGAAGATGAATCTCTCCGCGAGAAAACTTTAAACGCATGGGTTTACGCCGTCGAGAATTCCGTTTTATCCCCTGAAGATTTGGAAGTAATTCCTTTTTCCCTTTTGATCAAAGACTGTAATGTTTCTTTCATGAATCACAAACGTACATGTGTTCAGCTTGCGGTTGATATCGCAAATAAAATGAAAAATAATTTCGGAGATTCGATTCAAATAAATATGGATCATTTAATTTCCGGTGCTATACTAATTGATGTAGGCAAGTTGATTGAATATGATAAAGTTGACGGAAAGTTAACTACAAGTCATGCCGGTAAATTACTGCGCCATCCTTTTAGCGGAGTTGCAATTGCAGACCGTTTCGGACTGCCGCCGGAAGTTTTACACATAATTGCATATCATTCAAAAGAAGGAGACCTCGGCAAACGGAGTGTCGAATCTATAATTGTTCATCATGCAGATTTTGTTTCGTTCGAACCGTTCAAAGAATAAATAACAATAAACAAAACACAAATTACAGTAAATGATTAATGAACAATTCTCAAAATAACTTTGATTTGGAAGAGAGGACTTTTCAGTTTGCAAAAAGCGTTGCTCTTTATACAAAAAAACTTCCAAAGACAATTTCTAATACTGAATATTCGAAACAAGTTATTAGAGCTTCTGCATCTGTTGGCGCTAATTACAGAGAAGCTAACGAAGCACTTGGCAAAAAAGATTTTAATATGAGAATAAAAATTTCACGTAAGGAATCAAAAGAATCGGCATACTTTTTAAGACTTATTGTAGAAACAAATGTTGAAGAATTCAAGCAAGAGGGACTACACCTTTTTAATGAAACCGGACAATTGAAAAAAATTTTTTCATCCATATTGATAAAAACTAACCAATAATAGACTGTTATATTGAATTGTTATTTGCAGTTTGCGTTGCACTGTTATTTGTTATTTGGGAATTGAGTTTTATACTATCATTTGTAGTTTGGAATTTTCCAAGAAATGCGAAGGCTTGCGTCTCGCATTTAACATATAGCAAATAAGGAGTAAATATGTCTCAAACATTAATCGAAAAAATTGCCCAAAAATTTGCGTACGGATTACAGAAAGATCAAACCGTTCATGCCGGAGATTATATTTCAATCAAACCCGCTTATGTTATGACACACGATAACACCGGCGCTGTGATTCCGAAATTTAAAAGCATCGGCGCAACTAAACTTGCTAATGTGCGGCAAGTTGTTTGCACGCTCGATCACGATATTCAAAACAAAGACGAAAAAAATCTGACGAAGTACAAGAAGATCGAAGAGTTCGCAAAAAATATGGGCGCTGATTTTTATCCAGCCGGACGCGGAATCGGTCATCAAATTATGGTTGAGGAAGGATATGCCTTCCCCGGCACAATGGCGGTTGCATCCGACAGCCACTCAAATATGTACGGCGGAATTGGTTGTCTCGGAACACCAATTGTACGAACCGACGCCGCTTCAATTTGGGCTACCGGAAGAACGTGGTGGCAGATTCCTCCAATTGCAAAAGTAGAACTGAAAGGAAAACTTCGTACCGGCGTAACTGGCAAAGATGTAATAATTGTTCTCTGCGGATTTTTTAACAACGATGAAGTTTTAAATCATGCGATAGAATTTGCCGGTGACGGAATAAAATATTTGAGCATCGATGAACGGCTTGCAATTGCAAACATGACTACCGAATGGGGCGCGATGGCTGGAGTTTTTCCGATTGATGTAATTACAATTGATTGGTTAAAAAAGCGTGTAGAGTTTATCGAAGCGCGGGGACTTCAGGGCGTTCCTTCCGATGCAGATGGGAACGGCGCACATCCGAGAATTAATAAAAATAGAATTGCACAATTGGAAAAAGAACTTCCAACTTTGAAAGCAGATGCCGGCGCTTTTTATGCAAAAGAAATTACGATCGATCTTTCAACAATTGAACCGCATGTTTCCGGACCGAACACGGTAAAAACAATGACAGCAGTTTCGGAAATCAAAAACAAACAAGTTAAAATTAACAAAGCATATCTTGTTTCGTGTGTCAACTCGCGGCTCGATGACATCGCAGAAGCGGCAAATATTTTACGCGGTAAAAAAATTGCAGAGCATGTAAAATTTTATATTGCTGCGGCATCGAGCGAAGTTCAATCCGAAAGTGAGAAGCGCGGCGATTGGCAAGCATTGATTGATGCCGGTGCAATTCCGCTTCCTCCGGGCTGCGGTCCGTGCATTGGTCTCGGCACCGGTTTGCTCGAAGACGGCGAAGTTGGAATCTCTGCAACCAACAGAAACTTTAAAGGAAGAATGGGCTCTCCGAATGCATTTGCATATCTTGCTTCTCCCGCTGTTGTTGCTTCATCTGCACTTTCCGGTTTTATCGATTACAATTGGAATGACGAAAGCGGAAAAATTTTCGGTGAAATAAAAATTAATCCGAAAAAAGAATCGGCAAAATCATCCGTAAAAATTATCAGCGGCTTCACTTCTCAAATTGAAGGTGAATTGATTTTCTGTAATCAGGATAATTTGAACACGGATGGAATTTATCCGGGCAAGTACACTTATCAAGATGATATGACTCCCGAACAGCAAGCCGCAGTTGTTATGGAAAACTACGATCCGGAATTTGGAAAGATTGTGAAGAGAGGTGATCTGCTTGCCGGCGGTTTTAATTTCGGAACCGGAAGTTCACGCGAGCAAGCCGCGACCGCATTAAAGTACCGAGGACTCCAGCTTGTTATTGCCGGTTCGTTCAACGAAACTTACAAACGCAACGCGCTCAACAACGGATATCTTTTGATTGAATGCCCCGAACTTGTAAATGAACTCAAAGCGAAATTCGGCAAAGATAAATTGACTGTAAAAACAGAAATGATGGCAAAGATCGATTTCACCAATTCTGTTTTGTCTGTCGGTGGAAAAAATTATTCAGTCGATCCGGTCGGTGAAGCCGCACAAGAATTAATCGTAAGCGGCGGACTTGAAGAGTGGGTAAAAAAGAATTTATGAGTTTGAAAGTATTTTTAGTATTTCCCTCATCCTTACAAAGGAGGGAAATACAAAGGAAGGTTTAACAAATCTGTATTGCAAATATCTTATGCAAAAAGTATGTTTAAGCAAGATTAAAGACAAACATCTTTGACCGATAACAAAGGAACAAGAATGAAAAACGAAATTATCTTTATAATAGAAGATTCTATCGACGGCGGATTTGAAGCTCACGCGGTTGGGTTTTCAATTTTCACGGAAGCGGATAATTTTGATCAACTAAAACAAAATATTCGTGAAGCTGTCGCTTGCCATTTCGAAGAAAACGAGATGCCTAAACTAATTCGCCTTCATTACGTAAAAGAAGAGGTAATAGCTGCTTGAAAATTCCACGTGATCTTTCTGCAGATGAATTAGTAAATGCACTGACTAAAATCGGTTACTCAATAACACGTCAAAAAGGTAGCCACATTAGGTTATCTGCAATCACCGATTCAGAAGAACACAACATTACAGTCCCAACCACAATCCGATAAAAATTGGTACATTAAATAAAATATTGACAGATATTTCTTCTTAACTTGGAATTAGTAAGCAAGATTTGCTTGAAAAATTATTTCACAAATAAAATGGAATACAATGAACTCGAACACAGAAGGATTTAGCTTGGGAAACGAGATCGTCTTCATTATTGAAGACTCTGCAGACGGCGGTTTGAAAGCCAGTGCAATTGGTGCCGACGTTTCAGTTGAAGCAGAAAATTTTGATCAGCTAAAACATAACGTCCGGAAAGCTGTTGCAGATAATTTCGAAGGGATGGAATTTTCAAAAATAGTTCTCGGCTATATTTTACAGTAGAGACTCGCCATCCCGCAAAGCGGACAAGTAGCACGTCTCTACTACTGGAAAATGCAAACCGATTTTATTGAAACGAATCTTTAACGCAACAACATAAAATTTTCTTTTTTTTATAGCGGCAAAAGAATAATTTAGCCGTAGAAATTTTTCAACTTTGTAGCGCATGCTGAAGAAAAAATCAAATACATCAAAACAATTTTTCCCTTTCCTCAACTTCCCAAAAATCTTCGAGACCAACTGGCAGAATAAATAGCTTTCCTTTTTCCATCGTCTGTTTTTATTTCTCAAAAAAAATTCTTCTACAAAAAATTTTATAAGGAAAACTATTATGATGGAAAAATCTATTTCCCGTATTATCTCCGAATTTTCGGTCAACCTCAAATACGAAGATTTGCCGGAAGAAGTAATCAAGGCAACAAAAAGATATTTGTACGATTCAATCGGTTGTGCATTCGGCGCATACAATACAAAAGATGTAAACATCATTCGCGATATTTACAAACAAATGGGCGGACGCGAAGAAGCAACCGTCTTTGCATTCGGCGATAAAATTCCGGCTGTGAACGCAACACTTGTAAATTCGTTGATGATACGCTCGCTCGATTTCAACGACATTTATTGGAAAGAAGATCCATCGCATCCTTCCGATATTATTCCGGCGGCATTATCTTGTGCCGAGCTTGCCGAAGCACACATGAAAGATGTTATCGTTGCAATTGTGCTCGCATACGAATTCGAACAACGGCTTTGTCTTTTTGCAAAGCCCGGCATCCGCGAACGCAAATGGCATCATGCAGCACTCACGCAATTTGTTTCTCCAATTGTTGCCGGAAAAATTTTGGGATTAACCGTCGATCAAATGGTCAACGCAATGGGAATCAGCGGCTCACACAGTCACACGATCGGATGCCCGACCGCCGGCAAATTAACAATGATGAAAAATACTGTTGACCCGATGGCTGTGCAAGCCGGAGTGTTCGCTGCACTGATGGCACAAAAAGGTTACACCGGGACAGAAAAAGTTTTTGAAGGCAAAGAAGGATTTATGGATTGCTTCGGCGGATGGAATGCTAAAGAAGAAAAGTTAGAACCGGTTGTAATGAATGGACGTGAAAGCCAATCCGAATGGAGCTGGGATGTTGACGCATTGATTTCCGGACTCGGCAAAAGCTGGAAAATTTTGGAATGCAGCATGAAAGCATTTCCAACCGAAGCACTAACACACACTCACATTTCCACAACGCTCGATGTGGTAAAAAATAATGATATTAAATATGATGGGATAGAATCCGTAACAATCACAACAATTGCCCGCGCTTGTGATATTCTTTTTGATCCACATAAATACAGACCGGAATCGAGGGAAACAGCCGATCATTCACTTCCCTATTGTATAGCCGCCGCCATCGTAGATAGAAAAATTACCACTCAATCTTTCAGCGAAGAAAAATTAAAAGACAAAAGAATTTGGGAAGTGATCGATAAAATTAAAGGCGAAGCTTCGACAGAATTCGAAAAGATGTTCCCGGCAAAACAGCCGTCAAAAGTTGTAATCAAAACAAAAGACGGAAAAGAATTCTCGAAATATCTCGAATATCCGAAAGGTGATCCGCGCGAACCGATGACAATGGAAGACCTCGAAAATAAATTCAACGGACTCTCATCGGAAATTTTAACCCAAGAGAGACAGAGAGAAATAAAGGAGATGATTTTATGCTGCGATACAATCACCGCGAAAGAATTTATGAAGTGGTTGGTTATCTAGTACCGCATTATTAAATTGACTAATTGGTAATCCGTATTATTCAGTTGAATTGCTGTCATGTCTATCAACAATTAAACAATACAACAATTCGACAACACAACAATTCTTAATTTGCAACGAGAGCTATTATGAACAGAGAACAAATAATTGCATCCTCCGGTAAACGCGGCGAGAAAGTCCGCTCAGATTGTTATGTGGAAATTGAAATGACAAAATCAGGCGGAATAAAAACTTCCGTGCAAAGTAAAGTTGAAGTGATGTACGGGCAAAGCATCAATGATTTGCTGATTGAGATGTGTGATTTTTTTGAGCTGAAGAATGCAATAATAACAGTTGAAGATTACGGTGCACTGCCTTTTACACTTAGTGCACGATTTGAAGCGGCATACAAAAAACTTTTCCCTGATGATCAAAAAGAATTTTTCCCCTCCTTTCACAAAAATAATTTTTACAATTCATCAAAAGAACAAATGCGAAGAAGCCGTTTGTATTTGCCGGGAGACGAACCGAAATTTTACCCGAATGCCGGATTACACAAACCCGATGGAATAATTCTCGACCTTGAAGATAGTGTTGCACCATCCGAAAAAGATTCGGCACGATATTTAGTTCGCAATGCGCTGCGCGCGGTAGATTTTTACGGCGCAGAAAGAATGGTTCGTATTAATCAACTTCCAATGGGGCTCGATGATTTGCGTTTTGTTGTTCCGCATAATGTTCATGTACTGCTCGTTCCTAAATGCGAATCGAGCGACACAGTAAAACAAGTTGAAGAAGAAATAAATATCATAAAAGCAGTCAAAAATATATCGAACGAAATTTATTTAATGCCGATAATCGAAAGTGCTCTTGGAGTTGTGAAAGCATTTGAGATAGCTTCAGCATCCGAAAAAGTTTGTGCGCTTGCAGTTGGACTAGAAGATTACACGGCAGATATCGGAGTAGAACGCACTAACGAAGGCAGAGAAAGTTTTTACGCACGCTCCGCAATTGTGAATGCGGCAAAAGCTGCCGGAGTTCAGGCGATTGATACTGTCTTCTCTGATGTAAATGATATGGATGCTTTGCGTGCAAGTGTAGTAGAAGCAAAGTCACTTGGTTTTGAAGGAAAGGGCTGCATTCATCCGCGGCAAATAAAAGTAGTTCACGAAGCATTCGCACCAACTGAAAAAGAAATTGAGAAAGCAAAGAAAATTGTTACGGCATTCAACGATGCACAAAAACAAGGGCTCGGAGTTGTCTCGCTCGGCAGCAAAATGATTGATGCGCCGGTGGTGAAACGGGCACAGCACACAATTAGCCTGGCAATATTGAATGGATTACTTGAACGTGATTGGGAGGGGAGATAATGGTCATTTGTGGTCATTAAGTCATTTATGGTCATTCATTGTTTTTAAATTGGAGGGCAAAATGAAACTGGAGGAACTACAAGTTTATCAATTGTCGATGGAAATTGCGGAACGAATTTGGAACATTGTAATCAACTGGAATTATTTTGAAAAAGATACTATCGGGAAACAACTTGTTAAAGCTGCAGATTCAGTTTCTGCAAATTTGAGCGAAGGATTCGGAAGATATTTCTATAAAGAGAACAAACAATTTTGCTATTATTCCAGGGAATCATTATTCGAAACAAAAACATGGTTAAGAAAAGCATCTAATAGAAAACTAATCGAAGAAAACGAATACATAACATTTGCAAAAGATTTAGAAACAATCGGGATAAAATTAAATAATTACATAAATACGATTGGCAAAACTCCAAACAACGAATGACTATCAATGACTATCACTGACTACAAATGACTATCACTGACAACGAATAATTTCCAATTCAACAATTATACAATTAGGTAATTATATAACAATGAAACTAACACAGAATGCCGCAAAGAGACTAGTACCAACCGAAATTAACGGAGAGAAACAAATTCCGTTTATGGGAGTTGGCAAATACAAACCGGACGGAAAAATCTCTGCACCAAAAATTAAATCTTGTGCAGATTATCCCGAAGACGGAAACAAGATCGTGAAGAGCTTGAAGGAAGCATTGAAGAAATCCGGTTTGAAAGACGGGATGACAATCTCGACACATCATCATCTCCGCAACGGCGATCTTATTGCAAACCAGATTTTCGATATCGCACATTCGATGGGGATAAAAAATTTAAGATGGTTCCCCTCGGCATCCTTTCCGTGTCATTCACGTTTGATAAAATATCTTGAAGACGGAACGATTAACCGCATCGAAGGAAGTATGAACGGACCCCTCGGGAAATTTACGACCGAAGGAAAGATGAAAGGTGTCGGCATACTACGTTCGCACGGCGGAAGATATCAAGCAATTCAAGACGGCGAAGTGCACGTAGATATTGCTGTAATTGCCGCTCCAACATCAGATCCATTCGGCAATTCAAATGGTGTGCAAGGTAAATCTGCTTGCGGAGGAATCGGTTTTGCTCTTGCCGATTCCGAATATGCAGACAAAGTAATTGTTGTTACCGATAATCTTGTTCCTTTTCCGTGCGTACCATGGCAGATTCAAGGGAACAATGTTGATTACGTTGTTGAAGTAGATTCGCTGGGTGATCCGGCAAAAATTGTAAGCGGCACAACAGAGATAACCAAAAGTCCCGATAGATTATTGATCGCAGAACACATTGCAGAATTTATGGATGCAGCCGGAATTGTTAAAGACGGTTTTTCATTCCAAGCCGGTGCCGGCGGAACATCGCTTGCATTTATTCCATTCCTCAAAGAAATAATGAAAGCAAGAGGAATAAAAGCGAGATTTGTGCGCGGAGGTTCTACAAAATATCTTGTTGAAATGTTGGAAGAAGGATTGATTGATTACATTCTCGACGGACAAACATTTGATCTAGATGGAGTTCGTTCGATGCGTGATAATGGAAATCATGTGATGACATCACCGTTCACAAGTTACAATTACCACGGCAAAGGAAATTTTGCATCGATTATTGATGCGGCAATTTTGGGCGCAACGGAAGTTGACGTGAACTTCAATGCAAATGTAGTTTCCCATTCGGATGGATATCTGCTTCATGGCATTGGCGGCTGGCAGAATTGTTTGTTCTCCAAATGTACGATACTTGCAATCCCGTCTTTCAGGGATCGGATACCGGTAATTGTTGATGAAGTTACAACTCTTTGCGGACCCGGAGAATTGATTGATGTGATAGTAACCGAAAGAGGAATTGCAATTAATCCGAAGCGGAAAGATTTATTGAGTGCTGTAAAAAATTCCAAGCTGCCGATTCGATCAATTAAAGAAATACAAAAAGAAGTAAACGAAATTTGCGGCGGCGCTCCTCAAAAACCAAGCATCGATAAAAACAAAGTCGTTGCAATTGTTAAGTGGGTCGATGGAACCGTGATCGATTCCGTGTTCAAAATTAATTTATAGAGCGATTCGGTGGATCGCTCTATTCAC
This sequence comes from Ignavibacteriales bacterium, assembly GCA_016177735.1. GTDB lineage: Bacteria > Bacteroidota > Ignavibacteria > Ignavibacteriales > Melioribacteraceae > DYJK01. The sequence continues at coordinate 14,136 of JACOUS010000043.1, forward strand.
CTTGAAAAAATCAACCGGCACACAAAAATCAGAAGTTGCCTTTTTTGAGTTTGACTATACCTATGCTTCCAGTTGCAACCCAAAGATCACCGTTAATATCTATAATACAATCATTTACAAATTTTGTAGGAATTGCGGAATCGGTTCCGGTTACAATTAACACTCTATCCGGTTGAGAAAATTTCCCCATACCTTCAGAAGTAGATATAACCCATTTATAATTCCACGTATCAACAAATATTTTTTTTATATAATTAGTTGAAAAATTATCGAAGCTTATTAATCGCCAGTCAGTACCGTTAAACGAGACTATACCGCCTTTCCGATTTGTTATAAAATCAAACTTATGAGCGATCCAGATAGTCCCATCTTTATCAACTTCTATATCGCGAATATATTCACTAATTTCTTCAAATAAGTTCATGTCAGATACTCGATATGTTTCCCATAACGATCTATTAACAACATTAATTCCGAAGTCTGTTCCAATCCATATTCTATTGTAAGTATCAACAGCCAAAGAAGTAATGAAATTGCTAATGAGATTTGCGTCTTCATAATCAGTAGTAATTAGCTGCCATGAAGTTCGGTTATAACGAGCAAGTCCGTTTTCGGTCCCCACCCAGACGAAATCGTTTTTATCAATAGCAATTGTATTAACATGAGTTGATGCAAGAGCAAAATTATAATTTACCCACTTGTGTAATGATCTATCAAAGCTGTAAAGTCCATCTTCAGTGCCAACCCAGACAATATTTTGTTGATCAACAGCCATGCAAGTTATGGCACTCCCTAACTGTGTAACTATCCAGGTAGAACCGTCATATAAATAAACACTTCCGTCCATACCACCAATCCATTTAACGTTATCTTTATCAACTACGACAGTTGTAATATGATTATCGCTTATAGGAGAATTTTTCATACTATAACCAACCCAATATGTAGTATCATCAAGAACAAAAGAAATGTTTTGACGATGTCCGCCGATTACCCGAACTATACTACTATCTGCTCTGCACCCCGGATATTCTACTTTTAACTTATACTCGCCTGGCATTAAGCTATCAAGCTGAATCGGCGTTTTTCTATTGAGATAGGTATCGTTAAAAATAACATTAGCAGCAGAAGGCATAGAAGTACAATATATCTTACCATAGTTTAAGGAGTCGGAATAATAATTATAAAACCAAGATAATCGAACACTATCCTGTATTTGGAAATCATAACTTCTATCGGGGAATAAACCGAGTTTTAAAGTAATAGTGTGTGCACCAGGCTGCAACCAATTTAAGCTATCGGGTGTTTTGCATCCCACATATTTGCCATCTAAATAAATCTTTGCGCCTTCAGGGTATGAGCTTGCAATAATTTTCGAATTAGTTGGTTTAGTTTCGTTTGGTTCAGTGGTGAATACTTCTTTTTGACACGAGAGTGTTGTTATAATAATAAGGTAAGAGACAACAAAAAAAATTCTTTTTTTCATTTGTCACCACAAAATGTATGATCAAAAATTTCCGTGCTTTAATTTGTTAAGACCTCCCCCAAAAGTTGCAATCCAAAGATCCCCTTTCACATCTATAGTTAAAGATTCTATCTTAGATGAAGTGAGACCCTGAGCAGATACAGAGCGGTATACTTTATATATTTCGCTGTTTTTTATTTGAATAAGCCCATTTCGAGTGCCTATAAAAAAGAAATCTTCTTTACCGCAGAAAATATTTGTTACAATATTTTCAAACCCGTTAAGTGTTTTCAGACTCCAATTATTTCCATCAAAAAATGTTACATCCCCAAATTCTTCTTTTGGAGTAACGATTACATTTGATACCCACACATCATTTGCATCATCAATAAAAATAGATTTTATTTTCATTCCGACTGACTTGGGTAAGCTCATGTTAGAATTATTATAAAAGATCCAATTTCTCCCATCATACACACTAATTCCGGCATTGCTACCTCCAACCCAAATCCTGTTATCTTTGTCAACTGCCATGCTTACAACAAAATTATCGGCAATACCGGAGTTTGATTTATTAAAAATTTTCCAATTTGCTCCATCAAATTTTACAAGTCCACTACCAGTTCCAATCCATATATTATTGTTTTTGTCTTCAATTATTGACGTTACATACTTCGAGGGTAAATTACTTGTATAATCCATCCATGTATCATTTAATAAAGATACGAGTCCATTAGTTGTTCCGATCCATTTAGTATTATTATGATCTACCAAAGCGCAAGTAACATAATTAGCTGGCATAGGTGAGTTACCATATTTATAAGTAATCCAATTTTTACCATCATAACTAATAAGCCCCTTATCAAAGGTGCCAATCCATTTCACATTATTTTTATCGTAAGCAATACTTGTTATCATATTGCTTTGTATTCGAGAATTATGAGACATATAGCCTACCCAAACGGAAGTATCAATCAATGTTTTGTTAGCAGTCTGTATCTGTTTGCTTGAAACAGCAACCGTCAGACTATCGGTTCTGTGCTCAGGCAAACTATACTTTACCTCATAATATCCCGGGAATAAATGAGTGAAAGTGTAAGGGGTTTTTTGGGTAGTTAAAGAATCATTCAGAAAGATGTCAGCTCCGGGAGGTGTCGACACGCAGATTACATTTCCAAATTGTCCTGGACTTAAGAAGTAATCAACAAAAATACTTTTCTGATTCCCATCTTCTATCTTTATAGTAAATGTTGTATCACTAAAAAGCTCTTTGCGTAATTTTATTTTATACTCACCGGCAGCAAGCCAGCGTATGCTATCTGGTGTATTGAACCCAGTGTATTTTCCTTCAAAATAAATTTTAAAACCTTTGGGTTTACTCTCAATGTACAATTTCCCAATTAGAGATTTTGTCTCTCCGTTAGGGTCAGTAAATACTTCTTTTTCACAAGAAGTGAGAAATAGTAATAAAACAAAAGAAATGATTGTAATAATTGTCTTCATATACATTTCCAACAGTTATAGTTAATTAACGTCTGAGAGACCCGGCTTGTAGCCAAAAGATTCAATATACTTGTGAGTAAATTTAATTACTCTATAAGACCGCATGTAAACACCAAATATTCCATATCCGTTTTCGATGTTGGAGTAATCGGTCTCATCTAACTTTACTGAATACGGGTCTAATCCCCTCACGGTGGAATTATAATATTTACTCAGTTCTTGGTTTAGTGAAAGAACTTCTGCAATACAACTCAAAATTTCATACTTGCCCTTTTCAATATCACCCTCAGAAATTAATTCCATAGTCTTTGTAATAGTCTCCACACTAACAGAGTACATTGAATTTGTTAATGGAGCTGAGTATACTGGAATTTCTTTGTTGCCATCTTTAGCATAGTAAAGCGGAACAGATTTAACATATCTTTTCTTCAGACCATTTTCATGCTTATAATAATAGATACCCACTCGAACAACAAAAACAGGATCTCTCTGATCACTATTCCATGTTAATTCAACATCACCATTATCAGTTGTTGGTATTCTATCAGTATTTATTGCTGCTGAAATTTTCGATGGAACATCAGCAGAAGATTTCAATCGCTTCCCATTCGGTAATATCGCCTCAATGTCAACAGAAGAATGTTGCAATGGTTGAAAAGAATTTGTGTAATAAACTGAGTAGGGCTTCTTATAACTGGAATTTTCCGGTCTTTCTGCAGTAGAATCTTTCATGATTGTAACAATATCATTTCCATTCCAGAGGCGGATAACTGCACCCTTGATTGAATTATCTTCAGAGTTTGAATAAGGGTCATAATTCTCAACCATATAATTTTTACCCAAAGTTGCTGTTTGAAAAGTTGAATCTCCTCGAATAATACAATTCAGAACATATTTGTCTTTCAATTCCCCGAAAGGATCAAAATTTTCTTCACATGAATATGTAAGAATTATTGTGATAAAAATTATCGTCGCGAAAAAAGACTTTTTCATATTTCTACCTTGAATGTAACGGTTGGCATAAACGGCAACATATTAACTCTTTTGCCTGTCTCGCGTGTGAAATAAAAAATGTTTTTACGATCATAAACATTGATAATACTTGCATCGATCTCGGCTTTAACAAATCCAAGATTTAATTTTTTGGTGAGTGACAAATCGAGTCTATGATAATCGGGAAGTCTTGCTAAATTTTGGACCCCTATCATCGTAAAAGGCCGTCGAGGGTCGTACTGATACCAAGGTGCAAAAATGTTATCTAAATAGTATTTATCATAATATCCAACTATCTGCGTAAAAGGTAGTCCCGAATTATATACCCACACTGCACTTGTTGACCATCCGTCGCCAAGATTGAATTCGAGAATTAGATTAAGAGTATTTCTAATATCATACCGAGGATAATACCTCTTTTCATCGACAACCTTATATGCATAGGCGTGAGTATATGCGGCAGTAAAATTAAATATGCTTGTGTTAATCTTTGCTGTTAATTCTGTACCATATGATTCTCCCTCTCCAGTAAGAAAATCATCATCTGACTTGCTTGCTTTATTATTGTTAACCAAAACTAAATTATTAATCTTCTTATAATAACCTTCAACGCTAAACGTAAAACCGTTTATAATGTCTAGATCAAAACCAAGTATGTAATGGGTTGCTTTCGAAGGAGTAATATACTCTGGAGAAACAACCCATGGTTCATAAAGATTAATAACCTCATTTTCGTCAGTAACAGTAATAAGTTCTTGTTGATAGATTCCAAAAGCGCCTTTTAAAGTAATAACTTCGAAGGGTCTTAAAACTAAACTGATTCTTGGTTCAAGATCGGCGGTACCTTTGTTGCTTGACAAAGTCGCTAAATTAATTCTCGTTCCTAAATCTATCCCGATAAAATCAAACTGTAACAATTTGTATTTCGCATATAATGAAATATTTGCTGCCGATGTACCTAAATTAGTTTGGATACCAAGTGCATTTTCAATATACAAATCCGTTCTAATATTTTTTATATGGAAGCCAACACCAATCTCATCTTTGTTATCAAACATATAGGTTAAATCAAAGAAAGCTGTAATATCTTCAACACTGTTTAAGCTTTGTTTCGCATCGCTCAATTTTGGAACAACCTCGCCGTCAAACTTGCTTAATGATAAACTTAATTCATAAAAAAGAGGACTGTCACCTACCTGAAACCATTTGAATCCCAAAAGACTATTGGACCATTTGAAATCTTCTATCGTTGGGTTACTGTTTGCAATATTATCCCCACTAAAAAAACCATTGAAAGTAAATTTTGCCCCCTCCATGAAATCGTAATTCGAATAATTGGTTTTAAATGAGAAATCATAAAAATCAATTGGAGTGTTTTGTTCATTCAGAAACTTTTTTATTATTTGATTTGAATAACTCTTCCTCCCGGTAAGAATAAAAGAACCATGAGGAATAGGACCTTCTAATAAAAGTTTTCCGGTAAGAAAACTTGCTGAAGCTTTAGCAGCGTAATTATTTTTATTCCCATCCTTTGTCATGGTTTTAACAACAGACGACAATCTACCACCATATTCGGCAGTAAAACCACCTTTATAGAATTCAACATTATTAATCATGTCTGGATCGATAACGCTAAAGAGTCCTAAAGAATGAAATGGACTATATAAAGTAATCCCCTCAATCAAAATCAAATTTTGGTTGCTTGCACCGCCGCGCACATAAAATCGAGCCGAAACATCTCCTGTAGATTGAACGCCGGGCAAATATTGCAACGATCTAAAAACATCTGTCTCAACACCTTGTGGTAAAGCTTCGAGATCGCGCACAATTATTCTTTGCAAACTAATATCTGTTTCATTTTTTTCAACAACTCTTTCGCCTATCTTTTCTATTGTCTGAAGTTCAACACTACTCGGCATCAACTTAATATTATATTGTGTTACTTTGTTCTTCGCGATTGCAATCGGTATTGTTTTAGTTTTATAACCGACATATGATACTACTAATGTTAAATTTTTATTGGCGGGAATAGAAGGAATCAAAAAATATCCTCTTGCATCGGTTGAAGCACCCACCCCAATTTCTTTAATAAAAACATTTCCGTAGGCTAAAACTTCGCTCGTTGTTGAATCGGTAACTAATCCTCTTAAAGTTCCACTGTCATGTTGTTGGGAAAATAGATTTAGGTATGTAAAAAGAAATGTGAGTACTAAAAAAGAAGAATCTTTTCTCATGAAAAATGTACTCCCTCTTTGAAGATGAAAAAATATTTTCGGGAGTCAAAAATAAATATTTATGAAGAAAAAACTATCCCAAATTTTTGGGATAGTTTTTCAAATCATCTTTTGCTTATTCTTCAAGCGTAGAAAGATTACCCGGATCTTGCCCGAGCGCTTTAGCTTTTAATACCCTCCTCATTATTTTTCCGCTGCGAGTTTTTGGGAGTGCATCAACAAACTCGATGTGTTCCGGTTTGGCAATCGGACCAACTTCATGACTAACATGCTGACGCAGCTCATCAATTAACGCCGGACTTTTTTCTACTCCCGTCCGCAAAATAACATAAGCATAAATTGCGTTTCCTTTTACCTCATGAGGAAGACCAATTGCAGCGGCTTCTGCAACTGTGTTATGACTTACAAGTGCACTCTCAATTTCAGCAGTACCCAAACGGTAACCGGAAACTTTAATAACATCGTCAACTCTTCCGATTATCCAAAAATATCCGTCTTCATCTTTGCGGGCACTGTCGCCGGTTAAATACATTCCGGGATACCTACTCCAATACTGGGATATATATCTTTCCGAATCTTTCCAAACTGTTCTGATCATTGCTGGCCATGGAGTTTTTATTACCAAGTAACCTTCTTCATTTGCTTGAACAGAATTTCCTTTTTCATCAACAACATCCATTACAATTCCGGGAAATGGTCTTGAACCCGAACCTGGTTTTAGCGGAACGCACGGCATTGGCGTAATCATGAACATGCCGGTTTCGGTCTGCCACCACGTATCCATTATCGGGCATTTGCCTTTACCAACAACATTGTAATACCACTTCCACGCTTCCGGATTAATCGGCTCGCCTACTGTTCCAAGTAACCTTAAAGATGACAAATTGTGGCGATTGACCCAGGCTTCTCCAAATCTCATTAGCCCGCGAATTGCAGTTGGAGCTGTGTATAAAATATTGATTCCATATTTTTCAATAATTTGCCACCAGCGGTTTGGATACGGGAAATTTGGCGCCCCTTCATACATAAATGATGTCGCTCCATTCAAGAGTGGTCCATAAACTATATAACTATGACCTGTGATCCAGCCCGGGTCTGCAGCACACCAGTAACGGTCATCATCATGAATATCAAATACATATTTTAATGTCGCATAGATGCCAACCATATATCCGCCGTGAGTATGTAATATGGCTTTCGGCTTTCCGGTAGTTCCGGAAGTGTAAAGAATAAACAAAGGATATTCCGAATCAACTTCTTCCAAGGTATTATTTTGTATTGCAATAGGCAGATTCATTAATTCATGATACCACATATCTCTGCCGGATTCCATATTAATTTCTTGTCCGGTTCTTTTAACAACAAGCACATGTTCGACTGTACCGCATCTTTGCAAAGCTTCATCGGCTATTTGTTTTAGCTGAACAATCTTCCCTCTTTGATATGCTCCATCTGCAACAATAAGAACTTTTGAGTTGCTGTCCTCAATTCTTTCGGCTAAAGATTCTACTGAAAACCCGCCATAAACAACAGAATGAACAGCACCTATTCGAGCACAAGCGAGCATTGCAATTACAATTTCCGGCACACGTCCCATATAAATCGTAACGCGATCACCTTTTTGAACACCCATACTTTTTAAGACATTAGCAAATTTGCATGTTTCCCGGTGTAAAGCATAATAAGAGAAAGTTTTGCTATCACCATTTTCCCCTTCCCAAATCAGCGCTAACTTATTTCTTCTGTGTGTATTAACGTGTACATCTAAACAATTATAAACTATGTTTGTCTTCCCTCCGGTAAACCATTTATAAAAAGGTTTTTCCGAATCTTCAATTACTCTATCCCATTTTTTAAACCAATGCAATTCAGAAGCGAGTTCGGACCAAAATTCTTCATAATTATCCAAAGCTTTCTTATTCAACTGCTCCCAATCTTTTATTGTAGCGTTTTTTAAAACTTCTGCCGATGGGAAATAAACTTCTCCATTTAATTTCGAATTTAACATAATGCCTCCAACAAATTTGGGATAAATTATCTTATAATAGCCGGGTTGGAAATTAATCAGCTCCGCATTGATAATCAATAAATAAGTTCATGGGTGTTTTTATTTGGAAACGGAAAAATTATATTTGCACAGTGAATGAATTAAAAAATGCCGAAGTCTAAAAAACATATAAAATTTTTCTCGACAGTTTTTCTATACCTTTACTTAACTGTCGTTTTCCTTTCGAGTATTCACTCTCACAGAGTTGACCTCTCCGATAACCTATCTATCAAAGATACCGCATCGTCAACTGCAAAATACAACGATCCATTTTTTAACGGCACTTCTTGTTCGCTTATACAATTTTCTCAAAACAATTATTTAGGTAAACAACAATTTGTTCTTCATGAAATTTTAGACATATCAAGCGAAATTTTCCATGGCAAAGTTGTTAACTCACCTCTCTACTTTTCTACAGCAACATTCCATTTGCGAGCACCACCGCTTTCATAATCTCATCCGAACCTACTAAACATTTTTTATTCATTAAAACAATCAAAGGATTGAGATATGAAAATCTGGCATTCTTTTTTGCTTCTTATTTTTTTTGCTGTTAATACAGCTGCTCAGCAATATTCAATAAAAGGAAGGGTTATTGATGGAAAAGATACTGAGCCTTTATTAGGTGTAAATATAATTTTGGAAGAATTTAAAACCGGAGTCGCAAGCAATAACAACGGCGAATTTGAATTCAAGAATATACCAGCCGGTAACTATAAATTAAGATTCTCATACATAGGTCATAAAACTGTAATCCAAACTGTTGTTGTGCCTCAGCCGGATTTATTAATCATTCAATTGAACGAAGGTACCGTTGACTTACAAGAAGTAGTAATAACCGGCAACCCATTCGGCACCGATCCAAAACAAATTTCACAAAGTACGTTGAGCCTCGCAAACTTAGATTTGCAAATAAGAAATAGTTCTACCGTAGCCGAAATGCTCAATTATCAGCCCGGAGTTTCTATGAGATCGAACGGAACTGCGGTATCGCGACCGGTAATTAGAGGATTCAGCAACAGCAGAATATTGATTTTAGAAAACGGACTTCGAATGGGCGACCTCTCTAACACGAGCGATGATCACGGAGTATCTTCGGACGGCAGTTCTGCAGAAAGGATTGAAGTGCTGCGAGGTCCGGCAAGTTTGCTTTACGGAAGTAATGCTATCGGCGGTGTAATTAATATTATTACGGAATCGATCCCTAATTTTATCCCTAACGAAGCTGACGGAACGATACAAGTAAGTTCTTCTTCAGTAAATAAAATGTTGAACGGAAGTGCAGACGTTCACTTTGGAATAAACAGATTTGCATTCCACGGAAATTATTTCAACCGAACAAACGACGATTACAAAGACGGAGCCGGAAACACAGTATCTAATTCGGATTTGTCTTCAAGCGGATTTCAATTCGGCATGTCTTTCATTCCCGATTTTGGAACTGCCGGTTTAAGTTTTTCATCATACAATAACAATTATGGTATTCCTATTCAGGAAACTGACACAAGTGAAGAAGAGGAAGTACCTATTAAGATCGAGTTGGAAAAAAGAGAAGCAAGAATATTATTGGAAAGTTCGAAGCTCGATACTTTCGTAAAATCATTCAGTTTGAAAGCCGGTTATCAAGATTACAAACACAAAGAAATTGCAAAAACAACCGGCGAAACCGGCACCTCGTTCGGTTTGAAATCCTTCAGTGCCGATCTTTCATTCAAACACGATTTGATTGCAGATAATTTGCAAGGCGCTTTCGGATTGTGGGCACTGAACCAGCAATACACCGTTTCAGGCGAAGAAGCTTTTACACCAAACGCGGATTACCTCAGCATTGCTGCTTATTTGTTGGAACAATGGCAATTGGATAAACTCAATTTTCAGTTCGGCGTTCGTTACGAAATGAATAAAATTAATATTCCGTCAGCGGTTATTTCCGATCTGCTCTTCCCTGAAGAAGAGAAAACATTTAATTCATTCAGCGGATCGATTGGAATTGTTTACTCATTAACCAATGATGTTTCGATTTTCACAAACATTGCAAATGCGTTCCGTGCACCAACTATCGAAGAGTTATCTTCGTATGCAATTCATGAAGCAACCGGTACGTTTGATATCGGAAAAAGAAGTCTCGGTAATGAAAACAACTATGGAATCGACTTTGGATTGAGAATGAGAAAACCTCATCATGTTGTGGAAATCAGCGGATACTATAACATAATCAACAATTATATTTTCAGAGAACCGTTGAACCTTTTTTATAATCCCGAGTTGGCAGATCATCCTTTTAATGATACATCAGGGATACCAGTTTACCAATACACACAAGCGGATGCAAAAATTTTTGGTGCTGAATTAAAAGCTCAATATGAATTTACTAATTCCATCTCCGTGACTACAATAACTGATTATGTTGTTGGCAAAAAACAAAACGACAATGAAAATTTACCACAGCTTCCTCCCTTCAGATTTTCTATCGAGCCGAGATACACAAATGATAATTATTGGTTCGGTTTCATCTGGAAATTAGCCGCTGAACAAAATAAAACGGCTTCGTTTGAAACAACAACAAAAGGTTACGGGGTGGTTGATATTTACGGAGGAATAAAAATTCTTACCGGCGATTTTGTGCACATGTTAAATGTCAGGATCGATAATCTTCTCGATCAACCGTACAAAGAACATTTATCGGTAATCAAAAATTTTGCTTATATGCCCGGAAGAAATTTTCAACTGAGTTATAAATTTTTATTTTAACCGAGTGATCATTATATTGGCGCATGAAATTTTGAAAAGTTCAGCACACGGAGAGATGGGTGCCCGCCCAAAAAGATGGCGGTAAAAGTGGCTGACCCCGCATTTGCCGGGTGCTAAACCGTCTCTGGTGTTGTTCTTAAAAAATAATATTAAAAAATTTCAGCATTCGGAGAGATGGGTGAGTGGCTGAAACCAACGGTTTGCTAAACCGTCGTAGTGGGTAAACTGCTACCGAGAGTTCGAATCTCTCTCTCTCCGCTCAAGCCTTCGTTTGCGAAGGCTTTTTTGTTTTAAAGAAATTTTTTTGTTGACCATCATCTTTAATCTTTCTACTTTGATACGGAATTAGAAAGAACTCATCCTCAATTTTCATTTAAGAATATTTTAATGCCCGTGGAGATATCCGCCGGGCGTTTATAAATAAACACGAGGTGTGCATGAAAAAAAAATTACACATACTATTCCCTCTTTTTGTGATATCATTTATCATCTTCAGTTGTGATACTTCACAGACTGATGTTAACCAACCGCAAAGTTCACAAGACAATCTTGCAAAAGTAAATGACGGTTGTACAACCATTCAATCCGGTACATTATTAACTTCAGACGGACAAGTAATAAAACCCGGCTACGATAAATGGGGTTACAACTATCAAGCAATGATTTTCAACGGGAAATATTGTGATGCTTACAGAAATGCCGCTTGGTGTCAGGATTATAAAGATGTTAATCTGCAAATGAAATGGAATGAAGCATGGCTCTCCAACAAAGATTGCGACGGCGATGGCTTGCTTGACAGGCACTACGGCTTTAGTAGTTACAGAGGTTCCGGTGCGTGGACAACAAATCACATGTCGGGCACTTATACCGTTGGCAACAAAAAATGTACGTGGACTTACTTCGTAAAAATTGTTGCCGCACCACTCGATGCTTATAAATCCGGGGGCATGTGGTATAATTCCAGCGGAACAGAAATAGGTACGGTTATTTGGGGTGACTTTGCAATCGTTCAAGAAATTTATAACGATCCGTGCGGCGGCTACAACGGAAAACTTTATGTTAGTCCGGATCATCCCGGTTTGGGCGGATGGTAATTAAACGGCGAGAAAGTATTGTAGCAATCCTTTTGAAAATTTTTTTGTCAGAAATGAAAACAAAAAAGCTCTCACAAATGTGAGAGCTTTTCATTTTTAAAACCGGAGTGAATGAAAGTTGTTACAACTTCTTTAGTAAGTCAGCCATTTCGATTGCGGAGAGAGCGGCGTCCCATCCTTTGTTGCCGGCTTTTGTACCGGCACGTTCCAGTGCTTGTTCAATCGAATCGGAAGTGATGACACCAAAGATTACCGGCACGCCGGTTTCCAAACCAACATGGGCAATTCCTTTTGAAACTTCGGAAGCAATGTAATCAAAATGAGGAGTTGCACCGCGGATAACAGCGCCGACACAAATTACCGCATCAAACTTTTTTGTCTCTGCTAATTTTTTTGCCGCAACCGGAATTTCAAATGCGCCCGGTACAAAAACAACCGTAATATTTTCTTCTTTGCCTTCGTGACGTACAATGCAGTCTATCGCGCCGGAAAGCAAGCTCTTTGAAATCACTTCGTTGAATCTCGATACAACGATTGCAAACTTTTTATCTTTTGCGGAAAGAATGCCTTGAATTGTGTTTGCCATTTCTACCTCTGTATTTTTTAAAAAATATATACTCAAAAACCCAAACTATGTTTTGGAAACTATCTCAGAGCAAGCTGCAATAAATTATAGTTACATCTTCTCGTCCGCCGTAGGCGGATTAATTCGAAAGAATGTGCCCGAGTTTTTCTCGTTTTGTTTTCAAATAATTTTTGTTCTCTTCGCTCGGTTTAACTTCAAGCGGAACGCGTTCAACAATTTCGAGATCGTATCCTTCAAGCCCGATAATTTTCTTCGGGTTGTTCGTCATCAATTTTATTTTTTTCAGCCCGAGGTCTTTCAATATCTGCGCGCCAATTCCGTACTCTCTCAAATCCGCTTTGAAGCCGAGCATCTCATTTGCTTCGACGGTATCTTTGCCGTCATCTTGAAGTTCATACGCAAGAATTTTATTCACAAGCCCGATGCCTCTTCCTTCTTGACGCATGTAAACTACGACACCCCTTCCCTCTTTTTCAATCATCTGTAGAGCCGCTTCAAGCTGGTCACCGCAATCGCAACGTTTTGAACCGAACACATCGCCGGTTAAACATTCCGAATGAACACGAACGAGCACCGGTGTTTTCTCATCAATCTCTCCTTTCACGATCGCAACGGGATGATCGGCAGCATCGAGAATATTTTTGTAGAGATGAAGTTTGAATATGCCGAACTTCGAAGGCAAATTAACTACTGTAACTTTTTCAACCAACTTTTCGCGTGTGCGGCGGTATTCAATCAAGTCCGCAATTGTAATAATTTTTAAACCGTGCACAGCGGCAAACTCGTGAAGTTTTGGAGTGCGAGCCATCGTTCCGTCCGAATCGAGAATTTCACAAAGTACACCCGATGGATAAAGCCCGGCAAGATTCACGAGATCTACTGCGGCTTCGGTGTGCCCGGCTCTTTTTAAAACTCCTCCGTTCTTTGCAATCAAAGGAAATATATGTCCCGGGCGCGCATAATCACCCGGTTTTGTTTTTTCATCAACCATTGCTTTGATTGTTGCAGCGCGGTCAAATGCAGAGATGCCCGTTGTTGTTCCGTGCTTGTAATCAATAGAAACTGCGAAAGGCGTTTCGTGCAGCGCAGTATTTTTTTCGACCATCAAATTAAGATCGAGTTCTTTCGCACGCTTTTCCATTATCGAAATGCAAAGCAATCCCCGCGCTTCTCGCGTAATAAAATTTACATGTTCGGGTTCTACAAGCGCGGAAGCCATAACCAAATCGCCTTCATTCTCGCGGTCGCGGTCGTCAACAATTATTACCATCTTCCCTTTTTTAATATCTTCGATCGCTTCTTTAATTGTATTAAATCCGTGTCTCTTTTTTTTCTCTTGAACTTCTTTCATTTCAGTAACCCATTTCTTTTAGCAGTGTATCCGTTAAATTTTTCTCTGAGTTTTTCGTACCGAGTAATTTTTCCACGTACTTGGCAATAACATCTGTTTCGATGTTCACTTCATCGGAAACTTTTTTGTGTTGAAGATTTGTGTGCATCCACGTGTGCGGAATAATTGACAGCCCAATTAAGTTGTCCGAAAGTTTCGCAATTGTCAAACTGATTCCGTCAACGGCAATCGAACCTTCGGGGAGAACATACTTTTCCAGTTCACCGGGGATTTCAACTTCCACAAAATAATTTTCAGCAATCTTCAGAATTTTTTTTATGATACCGATTCCGTTTACATGACCTTGCACTAGATGCCCGCCCAAACGATCCGATAAACGTACGGCACGTTCCAAATTTACATGAGAATTTTGTTTAATCTTTTTTATCGTAGTTTTTTCAAGTGTTGTGCCGACTGCTTCAACCCAAAAACCGTTTTGTTCTGTTTTGATTACCGTGAGGCAAACACCGTTCACCGCAACTGAATCATTGACGTGCAAATCTTCCGTGATCAGCGAAGCATTCACTTTTATTCTGTAACCGTCAGTGATGCGTTCGATCTTTTCTAACGTCCCGACTTCTTCAATTATTCCGGTGAACATTTTTTTGTCATCTTTCTTTATAATAATTCTTGTTCTTGCTCTCTTTTGATCAAGATTAGCAAGAAGGGATACCTTTGTTTTCCTTTGCGCCATTTGCTAATTCTTTGCGAACTTTGCGTGAAAAGCTTTTTAACCGCAGAGGTCACGTCACAAAAACGCCGTGCAAGCGCAGAGAAGTCGCTGAGTTCGCTGAGAGTTATGCAACACGCTCTAAAGGTCGTGGCAATTAAAAAATAAGAACAAGTAACTTCACTACTACAAAATTTTCCTATAAACCAATTTCTGGTCCTCACCGATTTTTTCAGCAGAAAAAAGTTTTAGCTGTAAGCGAAAATCCATATCGAAAGCATCAACTCCCTTTCCCAAAATAATCGGGGCTTGTAAAATAATAAGTTCATCGAACAAACTTTCAGAAATAAATTGAGAAAAAATTTCTTTGCCGCCTTCCACAAAAACGGATTGGATATTCAAATCATTTAATTTGGAAAGAAGAAGACGCAAATCAATCCGTCCATTCGAACCAACTTCAATTCGGAAAACCTTTACACCTTTGTTTGTAAGCGCATCAACTTTTCCGTTATCAATTTTATCGGAACAAAATATCCACGAGTTCGTTCTGTTCTCATCGTTCAAACAAACTGCAGACGGATTTACATTCAAACTTCCGTCCAAAATAATTCGAACCGGATTTCTTCCATTCACGTTTCGAACATTCAACTGCGGATTGTCTGTATTAACCGTTCTTTTGCCAACGAGAACCGCATCATAAATTGATCTTTGTTTGTGGACAAACTCTGCCGATTCACTTCCGGTAATTTGTGTTCTTCTATTTTCCGCTTCTGCAATTTTTCTATCCATCGTTTGTGCAATCTTCACGGTAACGTACGGAAGTTTTTTCGAAACACTTTTGAAGTAAAAACGATTCAGTTCATTTCCTTCTTCTTCACAAATTCCAACAACAGCTTCAACACCGGCATTGCGGAGCTGTTCAATTCCTCTGCCGGCAACTTTCGGATTCGGATCGAGGTTGCTTACAACAACTTTTTTAATTCCGCTTTCAATTATTAACGGAACACACGGCGGAGTTTTTTTATCCGTGTGACTGCACGGTTCGAGACTGCAATAAATTGCAGCGCCTTCCAAATTTTCAGATGTGCGTTTGATTGCATTCGCCTCTGCATGCGGCTCGCCAAATTTTTCGTGCAATCCTTCGGAAATTATTCTGCCGTCTTTTATTATCACAGAGCCAACAAGCGGATTCGGACTAACGCAGCCCGCTCCTCTCCGCGCAAGTTCAAAACATCTTCTTAAAAATTTTTCATCGTTGTTTTGGTTCATTGCAAAATGTGCTTTTGTTTGTGCACAACTTCTTTAATTGAATTTGCCTCGTCAACAAAAACTACTTTCGGTACGTGTCCGGCAATTTCCGATTCATCATAATCTGCGTACGATGCGATGATAATGAGATCACCGGTTTGTACCAACCGCGCCGCCGCTCCGTTCAAACTAATTTCATTTTCCTTCCCAAAAATTACATAAGTAGAAAATCGATTGCCGTTATTTATATCGTAAATATCTACCTTCTCGAATTCAACGAGATCGGCTGCTTCGCACAACTTCGGATCGATAGCAATCGAACCTTCGTAATTCATATCCGAACCGGTAACAACGGCACGGTGTATTTTTGATTTCAGCAAATTCCTAATCACGATTCTCCCCTTTCACTTTTTGCATTTAATAAATATGCGAAGTACAAACCTTTCAACACAAGAATAGGAATAATTACATCGAACAAACCTTCGCTCTCGAATAAACTTGAGAAGCCGCCGGTACCGACAACGAGCGGTTCTTCATCGGAAAAAACTTCTTCGGTAATTCTGTTTTTTAATTCGCGTACAATGCCGACTTGCCCGTAGAACAAACCCGATTGAATGCTTTCAATTGTCGAGCGTCCCAAAACACTTTCTGTTTTTTTGATTTCAACACTCGGCAATTGAGCAGTGCGCGCTTCGAGAACTTCCATCGAAATTCTGATTCCCGGAATTATTATTCCGCCCAAATATTCTTTTGTTTTGCTGATCGCACAGAATGTAGTAGCCGTGCCGAAATCAACTACAATAACATTTTTATCGGGATATAAGTTTGATACCCCGATTGCATTTGCAATTCTATCGGCGCCAACTTCAAGCGGATTGCGGTATTTAATTTTCAACCCGGTTTTTGTTCCGGCTTTCAGAAAGAACGGATCGATGTTGAAATATTTTATGCAGCCGCTCCGCAGTGAGTGATTGATATCGGGAACGACACTGCATAATGCAATCCCATTGATAGCTGCCGGATCGATTTTATTTTCTCTTAAAACCGAGCGGAGAAAAATTCCGATTTCATCGGATGAAAACTGCTGGCGCGAAGTTTTGCGGAATTGTACAATAAGTTCCTCTTTACTGAAAACTCCGCCGTACATTTGTGAATTGCCGACATCGATACAAAGAATCATATTAACTCCCGTAACTTTATTTCTAATTTTTGTGCAAGTTCGAATGCAGTTGAACAATTGATAAAATTCATTGTGCGGTCGTAAATTCTAAAACCGGCTTGAACATTTCCGTTTGTTCTGTCCGCTTTATCGTTCAGCACAACGAAATTTATTTCCGCCGCGGATTTCGAAAATAATTTCCCCACTTCAGCAGCTCTTTCGTTTTCATCATCCGTGTTCGTGAATTTGAAAGCAGTGACAGCAGTATTTTTGTTGTGCGAATATGATTTTAATTTTTCGACAATCTTAAAATTTCTTTTGAGCTTGAGAATCATCGTGCTTTGTTCGGAACTGATTTTTTTGTTGACCGGCAGATTAAATTTTTCGCTGCCCATTTCAATTGAATCGAGCGAGTAATCGCTAACAGCCGCAAGATGAATAACCGCATCAAAATCATTTTCTCTCAAAAGTTTTTCGAGCTTGCCGTTCAAGTCATTAAAATCTTTGAAAAATATTTTCTCGCAATCCGTTGACGGCAGCATCGAATCTTCACCGAGCAGAGTTGTAACAAAATTATTTCTTCGGCGGAAATAATCTGCAATTGCCGAACCGGTTTTGCCGGTACTCAAATTTGTTATGAAGCGGACTCCGTCGATATTTTCTTTTGTTGCACCCGATGTTACAAGTACGCGAAGTTTTTTTTCATCTTTATTATTGCTTGCGAGCGCGGTAAAAATTCGTTCGTAAATTTCATCCGGTTCGAGAAGTTTTCCTTTGCCTGTATCGCCGCACGCGAGGTAACCTTCCGCAGTTGGTAAAATAACTGCGCCCCACTCTTCCAATTTTTTTAACGATGCTTGCGTTGCCGGATGCTGATACATTAAAGTGTTCATTGCCGGTGCAATCAAATAGGGTTTCGCCCAATCGTGTGCAAGAAAAAGTGAAGTGAGTAAATTATCTGCAATTCCGTTTGCAAACTTGTTGATCGTGTTTGCAGTTGCCGGACAAACAATTACAAGATCAGCCCACTTATCGAGATTAATGTGGCTCATTACTTGATTCGGTGCGAACGAATCGGTGTAAACCGGATTGCCGGTCAATCCTTCTAAAGTTGCAGAGCCGATAAACTTCAATGAGTCTTCGGTTGCAGCAACCTTCACTTCGCAATTATTCTGTACAAGTTTGGAAATCAAGTACGCACTTTTGTATGCGGCAATCGAGCCGGTGATTTTAAAAAGTATTTTATAATTGTACATTGTCAATCAACCTCACTTTGCCGAGATGAACTGCGCCGAATCTTCTTCCTTCGTAATCCTTAACGTAATCAACTTTGAAGCCGAGCTCTTCGAGTTCTTTTTTTGTTTCATCGGCAGATTTTTTACTCATTAATAATTTTGGAAAATGTACCGCATGTTTTCGTTCTTCTTCGGTCAGTAAAAGATTTCTCGAACTCATTGCGAGTCCGTCTTTTTCACGTATAGTCGGGCACGGAATTATTTCTGTGTTCAGGAAAAATGCTGTCGCCATTCCGTAAATAAGTTTGTACTGCTGATAATCTTTTTCGCCGAAATATGTTTTATCAGGCTCGATGATGTTAAGTAATTTCAAAACAATTGTGAGCACACCTTCAAAATGCCCGTGGCGGAAAGCTCCGCATAAAATTTTACTCAACTCGTTTTCTGTAACGCGGTACTTGTAATTGTCGTGGTAAATTTCATCCCGGTCCGGCTGGAAAAGAAAATCAACTTTGTTTTTTTCGAGCAGACTCGAATCGTTATCAAAAGTAACCGGGTAATTTTTGAAATCATTCGGATCGTTGAACTGTGCCGGGTTAACAAAGATGCTCACAACGGAAATATCATTTTGTTCGACACATGTTTTGATTAATGATTCATGCCCGGCATGAAGTGCACCCATTGTTGGAACGAAGCCGACACTCTTCCCAAAAAATTCTTTCGTCTTCCGCAGTTGTTTCCATTCGGAAATCGATTTGATAATCTTCGTCATTAATAACTTTCCTCTTTTGTAGGGAATTTATTTTCTTTGATGTCGCTGCTGAAATTGTTCAACGCATTTTTTATTAATTCAAAGCCGCTCAAATATTTTCTCACGAATTTCGGGTTGAAATTTTTATTCATGCCGAGCAAATCTTGCAGAACGAGAACCTGTCCGTCTGTATCGGAACCGGCACCGATTCCAATTGTCGGTATTTCAAGTTCGTCCGTAATTTTTTTTGCAAGTGCGGAAGGAATCATTTCGAGCACAATCGAGAAACATCCGGCTTGTTGAAGTTGAAGAGCATCCTCAAAAATTTTTTTTGATGCGGCTTCTTCTCTGCCTTGTAATTTGAACCCGCCGAATTGATGAACCGACTGCGGTGTTAATCCGAGATGACCCATCACCGGGATGCCTGTGCTTGTCAATCGATTTATCATTTCGATATTGCCTTCGGCTCCTTCAATTTTTAAGGCTTGCGCGCCGGCTTTCATTAATTTATCAATCGAAGAAATTAATTGTTCAAATCCTTTGCGGTGTTCGAGAAAAGGAAGATCGGCAATCAAAAATTTATTTTTCAATCCGCGTTTAACTGCAGCAACATGATAGCGCATCATTTCAATTTCCGCATTCACTGTCGATTCAAATCCGTGCATCACCATTGAAGCACTGTCGCCAACGAGTACGGAATCAACATTGGTCTCATCGATAATTTGTGCCGACCAGAAATCATAGCAAGTAACAACGGAAATTTTTTCTCCGCCGCTCTTCATCTTTTTGAATTCGGTTACTGTTTTCATTTTTATCACTACTTCATTCTCTGCATACTCAGCGCCTCTCTGCGTTTGCACAGCGTTTTTGTGACGTGAACTCTGCGGTTAATCCACCAGGGAATGATTTTCACGCAAAGACGCAATGTTCGCGCAAAGGACGCAAAGAAACACAAGCTTTTAAGTTATGCAACTCATTTCCGGGACAAGTGAATTTGAGGACGGTAAACTTCGGCTTACCAGACGAATTGAAAATACTCGGTTAATTAAAACCAATGATGAGTTATTTCGATTTGTGTCGAGGTACCTGTCCATCGGATCAAGTCCTTATTCCTTTTAGAAGATATTTTTTTAGTAACTGTCTTTTCAGATCAGTTCTGTTTTGTAAAAACTACGGCACAAAATTAGTCATTTCGATAAAACAAATAAAGAGATTTTTTCTCTGAGTATCCGCGAGAAAAATAATTTCTCGCAGACTTGTCCGCGCTTTTTACTGGAAACGTGTAGTTCGCTGAGGATAAAAAAACTATCTATTATTCTCTTTCAAAAATTTTATTGTTTCACTCAATCCTTTTTCGAGATCGTATTTCGGAGTGAACTTTAACTTATCAATTGTTTCCTGAATCGATGCGACGCTGTGTTTAACATCGCCGTTTCTTTCCCTTTGATACTCAACTTCGCTTTCGCTCTCAGTTTCGCGGATGATAATATTTGCAAGATCATTAATTGAAGTTGCGTTACCGAGCGCAACATTAAAAACTCCGTTCACATTTTCGTTTTTTGCGGCAAGAATGTTTGCCTCTGTAGCATCTTTTACATAAATAAAATCGCGTGTCTGTTCACCGTCCCCGTAAATAATTATCGGTTCGTTCTTTAGTGATTTCGAAATGAAGATCGGTACAGCAGCGGCATACTGGCTTTTCGGATCTTGTTTCGGTCCGTACACATTAAAATAGCGCAATGAAACTGCACCCAGTCCGTGAATATCGTTGTACATATTCAAATAGAATTCGCCGTCAAGTTTTGTAATTCCATACGGAGATTTCGGCGCGGGCTTTGTGCTGATTTTTTTCGGTGATTCTGAATTATCTCCGTACACTGCGGCAGAACTGCTAAACACAACTTTTTTAATTCCAAATTCCTTCGCAGCATCGAGCACGTTTAACAAACCGTGAATATTAATCTCAACACACTCGTGTGGTTTCTCGACCGATTCGGGCACGGAAACCAACGCCGCGAGATGATGTACGTAATCCGCATTTTTCAAAACATCAAAAACCAGTTCTCTATCGGTAACACTTCCTTCGTGAAAAACAACATTATCAAACGATTGAATGTTGGATAAATGTCCCGTGCGCAGATTATCAATTACATGAACTTCCGCACCTTCATTCAACCATCGTTCGACTATGTGGCTTCCTATAAATCCGGCACCTCCGGTAACTACAACTTTTGTTTTCTGCATATTCTTCCTTCTCTGCGACTCTGTGCCTCTGCGGTTTATTTTTTTTACCGCCGAGATGCAGAGTCAATTATTTTTCGACACTATTTTCTTCTGTTAATTTTTTCAGCTCGATAGATTTTGTGTAAAACTCATCGATCGATAATTCTTTTAGATAAACCATTCCATGCGCGGCACGAACACGCGGAACCGGATGATTCAAAAAGAAATCTTTGCCGAGACAAAATCTTATCGTCCGATATTGTTCGGCTTGAATTTTTTGTGCGAGTCCGCAGAATGGACCATCGTATTCGTAACTGGGGAAACTTGCAGCTTTCTGCGAGCCGTACCCGTTCAAAAAAATATTTTCCATGATGGCAAACGAATTCAAACTGACCGGCACAAAAATATCTGCTTCCGCCGGATGAAACCTGTACCACACATTTCTGTACCCCAAAATTCTCAACTTCGAAAGGTCTGCTTCTTTCTCGTATAATTTCAATGCCGATGTTACTGCTTGTAAAACTTTGTAATGTGTATCGGGTCCGCTCCCTTCGGGATCGAGCGCAACAGTGATGATTGACGGTTTTACTTTTCTGAACAGATTCAGTATCGGCAGTACGTCGCGGTTAATTTCGGGATCCTTCGTAAAAATTTCTCCTTGATAAAATCCGAGCCGCAGATGGGAAACCGAACCGGTATTAAATCCGAAATACGCCCACACAATTTCTTCTTCCCATTCTCTCAGCATCCCTTTTAATTTTTGAACGTGTGAAATATCTTTTTTGCCGGGGTACTGTGTTCTAAAATAATTTATCAATTCATCAACCCTCGAAACAAGAAACGTGAGATTATCCTCTTCATAAATTTCCATAAGATTTCTGATCATGCGTCTTGCAGAAGCTTCTCTTTTCAAAGTTCTGCTGTGAGCCGCAAGTCCGTCGAGATACAAATTCACGTCTTTGTTTTTACCTTCATGAAATGCCGGGTCAAAATATTTATCCGAAAATTTTGCTTTGAACTGCGGATTGTTCAAATGCTCTCTCAAACTCTGCATCAAATCGAGCATGTAAGAATTTGTAACGGCAGTAAATCCGCTTGTGAGTGTCGTAAAGTGATGTTTGTTCGATGCGTTCCGTATCAAATGAATAATGTACGGAAGATAACCGAGCATAATATCATCATGGTGAGGCGCAGTGTGCAGAATAGTTTCGTTCTCAATCGGTGCGATGCCTTTGCTAAATCTTGCAAGCACGTTCTCGTGAATTTGTTTGTTGATTTGCACCGGCGTTTTCCCGGTTTGTGATAAAACCAATCTCCCGAATTTATCCGATTGATAATCTTCTTCCGTTAAATTGATTACGTCTTTCTGTTTTTCAACAGCCAAATTTATTATTGATCTTTCAATAGAAAAGTTTGATAAAACTTTTTCCTTCATCATCTCATCGTAACGGCGCTCGCTTAATCTTAATGCCGCTCCGTTCGTTAAATAGAAACGAGCGTTCTTTAAATTCTGCAGTGCCGTTGCCGGATACTTATTTGATGCAGAGTTCTCAATCGAATCCCGAACGATGTTTGCTTTTGCTTCGCCGGCGGCAATTATAATTGCAGCGGCATCTTTGTTGTATGTGATTGTATCGAGCCCGATTGTTAATGCAAGTCTGCACCGCGCAATTTCTATTCCGCCGAGTTCAACCGCCGATGCGGCTTGCGATTCGTAATTGAGCGGCATTAATCGTGTCGTTGAAAAATGATCGCTCCCCTGAATATTAAATGCAACGTGTCCGTCGGGACCGATGCCGCCGAGGAAAAATCCGATGCCGCCTAGTTCCCTGATTTTTCTTTCGTAGTTTGTGCAGAACTCATCTACAATTTCGATTGTCTGTTTCTGCAAACGTTCCAAACGAGTTGCCGCCCACCGCGTCCGCAAAGTGAGGTCAACAATTTTATCCGGAAATATTTGATCGAGCGGAATATTTTCCGCCGTACCGATTTCATTCACATTTATCAAAAGTGCTTTCGCCGGATCGAGATCAAAATTTTGGAAGTAATATTTCTGTATGTAGTAATAAAGACTGTTGTGCTGAAATGAATCGATGGGATAGAATTCGTCTATCTGTACAAAGTGAAGACCCCGCATATCGGGTTTAATTGCCGGATCGATGCCGGCTTTTTCGAATGCTTCAATCACATCGGGCTTGTTCCAGTTTCTGATGTAGTAGGAAACCCACTTGATAAAATGTTCGGGCGTTTTGCCGGTTGGCAGTGAAATTACTCCGCCGGGATTTTGACGAACCCACTCGATAAATCTGAGTGCAGTTAATCTTCCCAATTCAGGAAAGTTGCTTACTTGTATCACCGGAATTTTTTCCGCCGGCGGATAAATTAATTTTTTGTTGGAAAGTTCGAGATAATGTTTTTCTACGTTCGATAAACTTATTTCTGTGTAAAGAGTTTCGGTACTGTTTTTCATTTCGGCAGTCACATCGGATTTTTTTTGATATAAAAATAAAAAAACTTTTGTAATGAATCTGTTTGCCTCCAACATCAGGGCATTTCAAAAATAATAGAAAAAACTTTGTGTCTTAGTGACTTGGCGGCTAAAAAATAAATCACCCTATAAAAAACATACTATAGCCGCAGAGTCACTAAAAAAATTCATCCCAAAACAACTTTGTTTTTTTAATTGACAAAAAACGGAACTTGAATTAATTTGCTGCCAGGTTTTTTCCGGCTGCCATGAAGAGGGCTTCATGACAAAAGAAAAATTGATGAGGGCATTAATGATTTCTTCTTCCGCTAATCCGTACTGCACAAAACTTCTTCTCGCTTTTCCAGCTAATCATTTTCATTCCGTTGAAACACTGAATAAAAACATAAAAGAAATTTTTGGGATAGATTTAACAACTTGCTGCACACATGCTTTGAAAACTGTAATGGGTGTAAAAAGTCCAACTGTATTTTATCCGAAATTGAGGCATTGAGACAATGCAATCAATTAACCGATAATAATATTTTGTGTGAGTGCAATTATATATTTTTTTGTCTCAACCCTGCTTGCAGCAGGCAAGTTCGGATAAAACACTTAACGTTATACAACAAAGGAATAATAGTATGAGTAATAAGATTTTATATTTCCCTTATATCAATGTTCCTGATACAGCCTGGTTCAGTAGAATGTTATTATATTGGGATGAAGTTGGTTCAATCATACCTTATGATTTTATTGATGATCCTGATAAGTTAAGTGGACATACCAGAGAATTAATAAAAGAGGGATTGATTCAACAAGTAATTCCCGGACAATTTCTTTGGAAAATCCCAAATTTCAGAGAATCATTTACAAATTATCTTACGCAATTACATTCAAGTATTCTTGAGAAAAGAAAGCGTTCATTCATTGATAGGTCTATGTTTAAAATTCATATCGAAAAAATGGACGGAATAGAAATCGATTTGGTTCAACTAAAGCTTGCAGAGCGAATTGATTATTCTTGGTATTACGTTGAGAAAGATACCGCAATTGAATTTATGTCATATCTTGCTGCTACTCTGGGTAAATTGAGTGAATTAGATTTTGCACCGACCACAGATGATGTAAGTTATTTGAATAAGTTTATTTCTTCTAGCGTTAGTATTCCTACCGAAAGAAAGCTCGAAGAATTGAGATTAGAGGTGTTGAATGAAATTCTTCCCGCACCAAATCATAGTCTCACAGCATTTGAAATAAAGCATTTCAAGGATACTTATTATGGTGATTTAAAAATGTTTAGAAATAGCATTGAAAGAGAACTTATCACAATAGCAGATATAAGTGACCCAGAATTGAAAAAAAGGCGAATCAATTTATTTAAAGAAGAATCCGCAGACCAAATTGAATTAATTATTGAAGCAATGAGAAAAAGTGGATTTAGACATATAGGATTAAGCAAAGTAGGTTCAATAGTTTCTGCAATTCCTGGAGTAAGTTCATTATTCGGATTAGCAAATGCCGTTATTGATGCTTTTAGAAAAGAGGATTTCGCAAGAATAAATCCAAATTTTTTATATGCTGCATTTGCACAGAAAGAGTTGTTAATAAAAAGTTAGCTGTTGTATAACCAGCTTTTCCACCCGACCGCGTTTTCATAGCGGCATTGTTCAAATATTTGGGTTTGGTGAAAAATTAAGCATTGCAAGTAAGTTTGTTCTATTAAATAAATTAGTTAAAAATTATTGGCAATGGTTTTTCAATTCGTTATTGCTGTTTTGGGCGGACGGGTGAAAAGCAACGTCGTTATGCCAATGAATAATGATTATGGAACTAATTGATGACAACAGAAAATAATACGGGTATTTCAATTCCCGAATTAACTCGTAAGCAAATTACAGATAAGATCTTAAATGATGATTCGGATAAGATTATAATTCTTGCGGGACCTGGCACCGGGAAAAGTCACTTGTTCAAGCTAATCTGTGAAAAAAATATTTCTAATGGGAAAAATAATAATCTAGTTCTTACATTCATAAATGAACTTGTTGATGATCTATCGAGGGATTTATACAAACTATCTGATGTTAAAACTTTGCATAGCTTTGCTCTGAGCTTAATCCCTGGTAACAAAAAAATATATTTAAAACTTGGTGATATAATTGATGAAGATTACTTTGTCGTAAACAATGAAAAGATAGACTACAAATACATATTCTGTAATATGATTGATGAAAAAGAAAAATTAGATTTTTATTCAAAGAGAAGAAAATATTACGATTATTTTAGTCCAAACTGTTCAGTTTACACTTTAATAAAGATTTTCGAAAATGATCATCATAAAATTCCAAGTTTTTCGCAAATCTTGATTGATGAATTTCAAGATTTTAATAAACTTGAATCGACTCTCATTGATTTTCTTGCTCAACAAAATTCAATATTAGTTGTCGGTGATGATGATCAGTCTTTGTATGGCTTTAAATATGCCAATCCGAGTGATATTCGTGCAAAATTCAATTCTGATGCATTCGAAAGAGTTATTCAAAGTGCACAAGCGCAAGGCTTTCTGGGAGAAAGAATGGCGAAGCAATTTTTATATTTCCCATCAAAAGACAAGGATGCAATTTCAGCACTAAATAGTAAGATAGTTGTAAAAAAAGAAGTATTCCAAACAAAAAATGCATACAATATTGTACAAGAAATAGAAAAGAATTTTAATCCAAGATGTGAGCATCTCCCAAGTGTACTTATCATTTGTTCTTTAAGAAGCCAAATAGAACCATTGGAAAAATCATTAAGAAAGAAAGGTTTTAAAAACGTTGATGCTTCACAAAAATATGAAAACGATCAACTAATCGACGGAATTAATTTATTACTCACAGATTCAAAAAATAACCTTGGCTGGAGAATTTTATTCAAGTATTTGTGTGATAAAACAAAAAATGAAGAAAGATTTAAACAATTAATAAACGAGAGCAATTCTACAAACAAATCCATATTGGATTTACTTAATTCAGACGAAAAAAGACATCTAAAAAAAATTATTGCTTGTACTAGAAAGATTATTAAGGATAATTGTATTGACGAAGTCGATCAAGATTTAATATTCAATTTCTTTGGTTATAATCCTAGGGATATCGCGCTAAGAACTTTAAAAGATAGTGTTGAACAAGAAAGAATGGCAAAGCATGTTTATAAAAACACTCAAATTAAAATAGTTACAAGGCTAGGTTCTAAAGGACTTACAACAGATTACGCTTTCCTAGTTAACTTTGATGATAAGTACCTACTCGAAAGAAATGCGGAAGGAATTCTAGCAATATCAGATGAAAGTATTTGCAATTTCTTGGTAACAATCACAAGAGCAAAAATTAAAACATATATTTTTACTGGAGAAAAAGATTTGCCTACTTATCTTCAATGGGTAGGAAATGATCTTGTTGAGGAAATACTATAGACTGAATAAGAATTTTAAAATAGGCATAACAAGTTCTGCCAATGACCACTAAGGAATCATAGGCAGAAGTATGAGACCGAGCTGTTTAGCTTGAGTATGTAGACGTTTTAATTGTTGTTCTCTTTTAAGTATTCAATTGCTTTAATGTAGCTGTGAGTGAAGGTAGGAAAGGAAACAACAGTTTTATTTTCAACACCAATAAAGATATACTCTGTTCCGATATCAATACCGGCAGAGTTGTGATTGATTTTAGTGATAGATGAGTTTTTCATAAAACCTCCGATGAAAAATTTGTTAGCCGTGTTCGAAGATTAAAAGTAGTGAAGGTATGCTGCCAAACGGGTTTTCAAGTAAAGAAGATTAACACCAATTTATGAATTACCAATCTTCGACAACAATACTCAAGTCGAGAGCACATACGGCATCAATTCGCTGGACTGTTATTTTTACACGGCAATAAATAAACAACAGAAGGTCACTGTTTTAATGAATAAAGGCAAATGCCTTTATTGGTTACTCAAGCCGAAGCGTAATCGCACTCGGTAATTTACAAGTTTTAGAGTTGGTCGTTCCGTTTCGGCGGTCTTTGTAGCGTAGTTCTTCTATGAAAGTGAGTTCTAATAAAAAACATTATTAAATAAATTGGCATTGCTGTTATGGGCTGCGGCTTAGCAGCAAGGGCGTTAGGCGCGGCAGTCGTGCTTAATAAAACAACTAAAAAAGGAGAAGTGACATGGAAACTATCATTGCACACAATTACACTACTAATAAAGCAGAGAGAGTTACCAGTATTACATCCCTATCAGAAGATGTAATACCAGCTACGCCCGGAAAATATTACAGTTACACTGCAGATTTCTCAAAAGATAGACCTTTGTATTTTATGATGGACTGCAAGGCAAACAAGGGACGATCACTGAATACAGATGTTAAATATATCACTCAAGAACTTGATCTTACTTTCGTATTTGGAAATGAAATAATTCTTTGCTCTCCAGATTCAAATCCTTCTAAAGAGCTATTGAAAAACATTATTGTTGAACCACAAGAATTGAATCACTCAGAACTTCGAATTGCTAATATCACAGAAGATACATTCTACGATTGTTTCCAAGAAAAGAGAGATTCTCTTCTAGTTGACATCTATAACAATTCCAATGAAAGTGAATCCAGTTTAGTTTTATATGCTGGATTGATACTTTCCGTTAAGACATACTCTGGAAAGTATGGATTGATTATAGTAAAGGAGCTGATAGATACTACGTGTAAGATTGATGCTTGTCATATTTTATTGAAATAGTTCTTGCATCTGTCTAATTATAAAATATTATTAATGGAAAATATTTTTCAACGATTGAAAAGATGTCTTCCAATATTTTTTCATTAATCGCCTAACAAGGTACTGTGTTAAAAATCAACAATAGATTTAGAAAATATTTCAAAGAACAGTCCCGAAGTATGGGATTAGTTGCGCAAGCAAGGATTGTAGTTCGGGATATATTCAGCGTTGTTTTTCCAGATAGTGTAGATGAGTAAAAGTAATTTACGAGCAACAGCAATAAGAGATAGTTTCTTGTTTTTACCTTTAGACAAAAGTCGTAAATAAAGTTCTTTCATTTTGTGGTTGTGTTGACAAGCAGAGAGTGCCGGCATGAAGACAGCTTTCCTGAGGAACTTGTTTCCTCTTTTGGAGATAGAAGTTTTTCCTTTTTTTATACCGGAGTCATTGAAGACAACATCAAGCCCGGCATAGCTTGCTAACTGTTTTTGATTTGTAATAAGTTCAAAGCTGCATTGCTGCCCTCCAACAAGCGGCGGGCAAGCCCGCCAACAAACGGCGGGTAAATTCTGGGCGGCGGCTAAAAAACAACTACGTTAGGCAACGAGCGAGGTGAAATTATGAAGAGTATATTTATTCTATTAATTCTCCTTCTGATGGGTAAATCAATATTATTTTCTCAAGGATTATTCACTCTCTCTACAAACAAAACAAATTATTCTTATGGTGAAGTAATAGAGGTAGAAGTAAGCATCTTTAATAACACTGATACAACAATTATATTTCATCCAGAATGTGAATGGCCGGTATGGGTAAGAGTAAAAGGAGTAAAATTTCTTGAGATGCACTCTCTTGCAGATGGATGTGAAAGATATTTAGCAAAAGGCGAACAAGAAACTTGGAAATATCAGATAGACCCTTCAAAACTTGGATTCCCAATCAATGATGGTGAACAGATTATTTATGGTTCCGGATATTCTCACGTAGATTCTGTTGCAATTACAGCACCAAAATATTATGGCGGAATAATAGAGGTTAAATATGATTATGTTTTAGAGAAAGAAAGGCGAGATATATATTTCACTAGTTTGAATGCTTCTTTAGTTAAGAGAGATACCATAAAGGATATCCAACAAATGGACGAATTGTGGTCTATCCAAAACAAAAGTATAGATAGTTTAGTATACGAACAAAACAGAAGTCAAGATAGGTTCGGATACGTAGATACATATAGACGTTTTGAACAAGGTAAAAAGATTATTACTTCTTTAGACAAAGAAGAGCCAATGCCAAGTTGTTATCTTTTAATGAATAATTTCCCAAATCCATTTAATCCCGGCACTACAATTACATACCAGTTACCAAAGCAAAGTAAGGTAAAGATTAGAATTTGCGACATGCTTGGTCGGGAAGTTGCTACAATAGTCAACGAAGAAAAATCAGCTGGGGTATATTCAGTATTGTTTGAAGGGAATAATTTATCAAGCGGAATTTATTTTTACCAATTACAGACAGATGAAATAATATTAACAAAAAAGTTTGTTTTAATAAAATAGGTTGCCTAACAGCTTTTCCACCCGACCGCGTTTTCATTGCGGCATTGTTAAAGTATTCGGGTTTGGTTAAAAAGGTAAGCGTAGCTTGTAACATTGTTCTATTAAATAAATTTGTTAAAAATTATTGGCAGTAGTTTCCCGCCAGCAAACGGCGGGACAGGCAATAGGATAAAAAAATTCTTTGCCGCTCTGCTGTAGCAGATGGTTAAAAAGTTCTGTAAAGGTCGCGGCTTGATTTAATCGTAATGCTTGATTAATTTTTGACTGTGCCCAATAGGCACACAAAAAGGAATTTCAATAAATGAAGTATTTTGCTTGGGATGAGGAGAAAAATAATCTCTTAAAAGAAACAAGAAATATATCTTTTGAAGAAATTGTATTATCGCTTTCAAATAACAAATTATTAGAAGTAGTTGAGCATCCAAATAAACAAAAATATCCGAATCAAAGGATATTTATCGTTGAAGTTAGAGATTATGTATACATTGTACCATTTGTTGAAGATGGAGAAAAGTATTTTTTGAAAACAATTTATCCAAGCAGAGAAGCGGCTAAAAAGTATTTGAATAAGGAGGAATAGAAATGAAATTTTTAGATAAAGAAGAAAAAGAATTAGTAGAGTCTTATGAAAAAGGTGAATGGAAACCCATTAAAAAGAAAGACCAGAAAGTTTACGTAAAAGCTGCCAAGGAGAGCATATCCAAAAGCAAAAGAATAAATATTCGCCTAACTTCAAAAGATTATCACGATATACAAGTGAAGGCAGTGGAAGAAGGGATCCCCTATCAAACATTAATTTCCAGTATAATTCATAAGTATAATAAAGGGGAATTAAAATCTAAGCAAACATAGAGCAGTGGTATAACCTCTTTAATCCGTCAGAGCAGAACAAACACATAAAAAATTCTTTGCCGCTCTGCATATAGCGGAGACACGTTATCTTTTGCAAACTTGTCGGCTCAATTATCGCAGCAATTTTTAATAACGATTTGCCAAAATCAAAATCAGAAAAAATTCATGAAAGCCGTTGTATATGAGAAATATGGTTCACCCGATCTACTTCATCTTGCAGAAGTGGAAAAGCCCACCCCCAATGATGACGAAATACTGATCAAGGTTCGTGCTGTATCTGTAAACGGATCGGATCGAGAAGGATTGACCGGCAAACCGTTGTATGCCCGCATGGGTGGGCTTCTAAAACCATCTCACAATATACTTGGGGCGGATATTGCCGGGCGTGTTGAATCTGTCGGCAAAAACAATACAGAGTTCAAACCGGGTGATGAAGTGTTCGGAGAAATTCCGGGATACCACGGCGGCTTTGCAGAGTATGTTCGAACTCACGGAAAAACGATGGCGCTGAAACCAGCCGGTCTTACATTCGAAGAAGCTGCGGCTATTCCGCAAGCCGGAGTGATTGCTCTGCAAGGAATTTGTGAAAAAGGTAAAGTAGAAGCCGGGCAAAAAGTTTTAATTAATGGTGCGGGCGGAAGTGCCGGTCCATTTGCAGTTCAGCTTGCAAAACTTTACGGTGCCGAAGTAACCGGAGTTGATAACACAAATAAGCTGGACTTCATACACTCGCTCGGTGCAGACCATGTTATTGATTACACAAAAGAAAACTTCACCACAAACGGTCGACAGTATGATTTGATACTAGACCTCATCGCTCACCGTTCCGTTTTCTCGTATCAGCGCGCGTTACGACCGGCCGGCTCATATTTTTTTGTTGGCGGTTCTGCAATAGTAATGTTCCAAATTCTGCTCATCGGACCATTGATTAAAAGAGCCGCGAAGAAAAACATACGCATATTAGTAGTTCCGCAGAACAGAAAAGATTTGATTAGTATTACGCAGCTTTGCGAAGCCGGAAAAGTTAAGCCCGTTATTGATAAACGTTTCTCGCTAAATGAAAC
The DNA here is from genome assembly GCA_016177735.1 of Ignavibacteriales bacterium. Taxonomy (GTDB): domain Bacteria; phylum Bacteroidota; class Ignavibacteria; order Ignavibacteriales; family Melioribacteraceae; genus DYJK01. The sequence goes on from JACOUS010000043.1 coordinate 46,160, forward strand.
ACCGGAAGCGCTGCGGTATGTTATCGATGGGCACGCCAAAGGAAAAGTTGTAATCGCAGTGCAACCGAACGGCAAAACCTAACATGTGTTATTAGCATGAGCAAAAGTATTTTATCAATATTTTTTATTTGTCTATTCTTTTCATTGCAAGGATGTGTAAGTCTTCCAATCCATGAGCAAATGAAGAATAATTTATGTGAAGCGTAATATAATGATTCGGGAATATTGCTAAAAAAATTCTTTGCCGTTCTACACCCGCCTTAGTGTATTACTTCAGCAATTCGGTAACAGCACGTAAACGATCTAAAGGAGTCAAGTAATTTAATGATCCATGGCGACGTTGATAATTATAACGATAAAGAAAACCATTTAACTCTGATGAGAAAGTATCTAAAGTTTGTCC
>JACOUS010000012.1 GCA_016177735.1 Ignavibacteriales bacterium
ACAAAAAATTTGCTGTAGAAGAAAAATCATTGCCGTATTCGATGAGCAAGTGAAAGCGAGACGTGAGAGATAATTACCGGTTGAGTTAATTAATAACTGATGTTACGCAAAGTCTATTTTTTATTGCCCCGGCATTTCCCGTGTAAACGGGATCCCGCTCCGCGGTGATATGTCGGGGTTAAAGAGTACCGATTAATCGGGCTTTAGCCCAAGCTGTCCTTAAAATGTGGCTGAAGCCGCTTTCTCTTTTGGGGTATGCTTCCACGACCTGAAGGTCGTGGCAATTAAAAATTATATAAATACGGATTTTGTGTAACTCCAGTTAATAATAATGTGAGAGAGAAAAATGAAAAAGTTAAATTCGGTTTTATCCCTTCTATTAATATTTATTTTCATGTATGGCTGTATGCCGGGCGGCGGCGAAAGTACGGCAAAAGATCCGGCCGGATTCTTCATGGGTGTTTGGCACGGGTGGATTGCACCAATATCGTTAATATGGAGTTTGTTCAATCCCGCAATCAGAGTTTACGAAATTTACAATACCGGCTGGTGGTACGATTTCGGTTTTTATATTGCCGTTATCAGCGGCTTTGGCGGAGTTTCGTTATCGCGTAGAAAGAAAAAAGAGAAAGAGTGATGAGTTCGTTTTCGTGCCAGTACCTTGATAAAAATGAAACGTATTGCATAAGATTGAAAACCGATTGCGTGCCGGGGCGGAACGGTTGTGTACTGAAAGGAAGATTTGTTTTTGCACTTCCGGCAGAAAAAAGATTGGAAGAGAAAATGAAATCCAAAAATTTAAGCGGAGAGGAAAAAATCATTCATCGAAAAAATCGAGAAGAGAAAAAGTAGTAATCAAATTCCGTTTCGGCTTGGTGCTGCTTTGTTGATTTAATTTATGCGTCATCGGTAGCTCAACAAAAATAAAGAGGGGAAAATGGAACGAAGAGAATTCACGCAAAAATTATTGGCGCTCGGTGTTTGTCCGGCAGTTGTAATGAATTTCGGTACTGTAGATGTTTTGGCAAAGAATAGCGCGGTGGATGACAAAGAACTTGAACAATTGAAATACGAAAAACAATTTATCGAGAATTGGCTGAGTGATCTGTTCGATTCGATGGACAAAACAATTGACCGCGAAACGCAAGTGAAAATAATCGAAGGATGCGGACGCGGATGTTTCAACCGGTTTCAATTCAAGAAAGATATTTCAATTAAAGGAAGCGGCGATCTCGAAAAATTGATCGAAGCATACTCGCAGAATTTTGAGATTTGGAAAGAGGAAAATGTTGTTCACATTCGTTACGGAGAAACATCATCGGGATGTTACTGTCCGGCAGCAAAGAACCGCGCACCGAAACCAAATGATTTGCATTGCGAATGCACACGCACAACTCATCAAACAATTTTTGAAACTGCACTCGGCAGACAGTTCAAAGTTGATATTGCAGAAAGCCTCCGCCGCGGCGGAAAGACTTGCCATTTTGTTGTGCACTTGAGTTGAGTATATTTTCAGCGTGAAGAAAGAATAACCGTTTGTTTGTGATAATAAAAATAGGGAAAGAACATGCGCAAACTACAAATTATTCCGGTACAATTAATAGAAACAAAAATACTGCTCATCCGCGGGCAAAAAGGTAATATTAGATAAAGATTTAGCTGAGATGTATGGTGTTACTACCGGAAGATTAAATGAACAAGTTCGAAGAAATATAAAAAGGTTTCCTGATGACTTTATGTTTCAGCTAACAAAAGATGAATTCAATTTATTGATACCGCAAATTGCGATATCAAATACAAAAAAAGCGGAACACGCAAAATGCCTTATGCATTTACTGAACAAGGTGTGGCAATGTTATCCTCTGTTCTTAGAAGCGATCGAGCGGTTCAAGTTAACATTCAAATAATGAGGGCTTTTGTTAAACTGAGGGAAATTCTTTCCACACATAAAGAGTTAGCGCAAAGATTGAAAGAGCTTGAATTGAAAATGGAATCTCATGATGAACAGATTATTGCAATCTTTGAAACGATTAACCAATTACTAATTCCTCCTGAAAAATATAAAAGACAAATTGGATTTGAAGTAAAAGAAAAAACCGTGCATTATTCAACAACAAAAAAACAATAATACTATTTCAATGACTGCAATTTATAGTAAAGCAGTTATCACGGAGTAGTATTAAGCCGCGAATTGTAAAAGTATTGTAAAATTTTTTTTTGCCGTCCCATTCACACATACCGCAAAAAATATATTTCCTAAATTGTCCGCCGAAATTTAAGGTTCATTTTGCTTATCTGTAGATAGCGTATTAAATCGCTGCAATTCGAATTTGATCCGCGCTGTGTACAATTTCCGTGCATGCCTTATTTCTTAATTTAATTATATCTATGAGAGTGGATAATAAATATGATAAAATCACACGGACATAAATTTCACATACCGGTTCTTGGCGTCGGCTTCTCGGTTGATGCGCCGGTTAAAGTTGCAAGGTTTGGAATATCATCCGTCATCTCGCTTGTGGATGATACATTAATGGAACAACTGCGGAAACATTACCTTGAAAAAAGCGGCAAGCAATACATACAGATAACAGATGCCGAAGAAGATCCGAGAGCAAAAAGAATTACTGCCTACCTGAACACGATTAATCAAATAGTACAACAGCAATTTGAGAAACTGAGAAACTCGACTTTCGAATTTGGAAGCGAGTTGAATAAATATTTTGAAATGCTTCCGGATTTTTCGGAATTGAAGAAACGTTATAAAGAAATGCTCAACTCAAGCGATGAAAGAGAGTTGGAAAGTTTAAGAGACTATCTTCGTAATAATATATCGCACGGTTCCATCGATGTAAACATTATGACGAAGCTTGATAAAGCAAACTACAATTCAAAAGGCGAGATACTTCCGGCGGAATATAATGATGCACATGCGGCATTGCGCGGTTTTGCTTTGAGCGAACTCGAAGGTTCGATTATTTTTTCTGCCGGCATGAATCCGAAACTTTACAGCTACATGGAAACTTTCAAAGATTTTTTGCCCGGTGCTGAAGGCAGTTTTAAAAAGAAGATCGTAATTAAAGTCAGCGATTTCCGTTCGGCATTAATTCAAGGAAAATTTCTTGCGAAGAAAGGATTGTGGATCTCGGAATTCCGGATCGAATCGGGATTGAACTGCGGCGGACATGCATTTGCAACAGACGGACTGCTGATGGGTCCGATTCTCGAAGAATTCAAAAATAGAAAAGACGAATTGTTGACAACGCTGAAAGAGATGTATCTGCAAGCGCTTATTAAAAAAGAAATTCAAGTTGATGAAGGAAAATTAAATATTGATATCACGGTTCAAGGCGGTGTCGGGAAATCGTCGGAACAAAATTTTTTAATCAGGCAATACGGAGTAAAATCCGTTGGCTGGGGAAGTCCGTTTCTTTTAGTGCCGGAAGTGATGAATGTTGATGATTACACTTTGCAAAAACTTTGTGATGCCGGCGAAGACGATTTTTATTTAAGTGATATTTCTCCTTTGGGCGTGCCGTTCAACAATTTACGGGACAATAGTAAAGATATAGAAAAATGGCAGAAGGCTGAGAACGGAAAACCCGGAAGTGCTTGCACGAAAAAATTTCTGTTATCAAATAAAGAATACTCCGATAAACCGATCTGCACCGCGTCAATCACTTACTTAAAAAGAAAAATTGCGGACTTAAAAGCGGGCAATCTCGATGAAAGTGATTTGAAAACTGAAATCAACAAAGCAGTTGACAAAGCTTGTCTTTGTGAAGGGCTTACTGTTCCGGCGTTGATTGTCAACAATATTGAATCGCCAAAGCAGAGCCGCGCTGTTTCGGTCTGTCCGGGTCCAAACCTTGCCTATTTTTCCAAAACCGCAACGCTCAAAGAAATGATTGATCACATTTACGGACGGATAAATTTAATTACACATACGAACCGCCCGAACATGTTTGTAAAAGAATTGAGTCTTTATATTGATTATCTGCAGAGAAAAATTGAAGACGGCATGAAAAATTTTTCATCGCAAACCGAGACTTACGTTGATACTTTCAAAACAAATTTAATGGAAGGGATAGATTACTATAAAAAACTTATTCCTGAAATTACCGAAGAAGCAGAAAGTGTAAGAGAAAAGATCAGAGAAGACTTGGAAGTGCTGGAACAAAGACTAATGTCGTTAGCATTGGTTTCAATATAGAATAAAGCCTGTTAATTATCGAAGCAACTCTCATTCGATGTAAACGCGCTGCACACGTGCACTGATGCTTGTGAAATATTTAAGTAAGACAAAAATAAATCTGTTTGTCTCCGATACTTGTGATTCAATGTATACTTTTATAATATACAGATATGGAAGACATAATATTTGAGAGATACGAAGGATTCCAGCGGGACGAAGGCAATTCCTTAAAGAATTGGAAAAAACATAACGTAACTATTAGCGAATGCGAACAAGTATTTTTTAATAAACCGATGATTGTTTCGAGCGATGAAAAACATTCTGACTCCGAAAAAAGATGGTTTCTTCTTGGCAGAACCGACTTGGATAGAAAATTATTTCTTGTTTTTACCTCACGTGGAAATCTAATCAGAGTAGTTTCTGCAAGAGATATGAATAAAAAAGAAAGAGATATATACAATGAAGAAATTGAAAAGCATACCGAAATTTAAAAATGAAAAGGACGAACGGGAATTTTGGTTTAAAGCCGATTCTGCCCAGTATGTAGATTGGAAAAAATCTAAACTGGCATCTTTTCCCAAATTAAAGCCATCAACAACAACTATTTCACTTCGTTTGCCGGAGTCACTATTGAATGAATTGAAAATTGTCGCAAATAAAAGAGATGTACCCTATCAATCGCTGATTAAAATATTTTTAAAAGAAAGAGTTGACCGCGAACGGAGGAGTAATTAACCAATGTAAACGCGCGGCACGCGTGTGTTAATGTTGGTTAAAATCTCGTAAGGAATTGTGCCCGCCCATTGCGCAAGTTCTTCAACTGTAATTTTATTTTGCCCGTCACTTCCGATCAAAATAGTTTCATCGCCGTTGTAAGCAGAATCGTTTTCAATATTTGCAACTATCTGATCCATCGAAATTGTGCCGACAACCGGGTAACGCTTCCCGTTCAGCAGAACTTCAGCTTTGTGCGTCATGCTTCTCAAATATCCGTCACCATATCCAACCGGAACGGTAACGGCGCGAATGTTGTGATCGCTTTTCCAAGCGGAGCCGTATCCAACCGGATGACCGGCTTTTATCACTTTGAAATAAACAACAAGTGATTTCCACATGAGTGCCGGTTTTACTTCAATTGTTTTTTCTGTTTCGAGAGAAGGATAAACTCCGTAGAGCATAATTCCCGGACGTACCATATCGAAATTTGCTTCGGGCATTTGCAGTATTGCGCCGGAATTTGATGCATGTCGTACCGGCAGTTCAATAGAATGCTTACCATAAAAACGGAGTACTTCGTTAAATCTTTCGAGCTGAAGTTTTGTGTAACTCAAATCGCGCAATTCGGAATTTGCAAAGTGTGTGTAGATCCCTTCCGCGTTAATATTTTTGTACTTGAGCGATTCTTCAATAAATTTTTCCGCACTGTAATAATGAACGCCGATCCGCTCCATTCCGGTATCGATTTTCAAATGTACCTTTGCTTTGACCTTCATTGATGCGGCAATCTGATCTATTTGTTTCAGCTTTTCAACGGAAGATGCCGTGATTGTTAAATCGTGTTTGAGGAAAAGAGGAATCTGATTTCCCCAAATGCCGCCGAGTACGAGAATTGGAATTTTAATTCCTTGCTCGCGCAGCAAAATTCCTTCTTCAATCACCGCAACGCCGAGATAATCTGCATTCAAATCTTGCATTAATTGTGCGGTGCGTACAAGTCCGTGTCCGTAAGCGTTGGCTTTCAGAATCGGCATAACTTTAGCCGGTGCGGCGTGCGCTTTTATTTTTTCAAAATTATTTTTCAGGGTGTTCAAATCAATTTGAAGATGTGTCGGGCGGATGATTTCATCAACGCTTATTACCGGGTGATTGAAAAAGCTGCTCATCGATTTATCTGTTAATTGGTGGAAAAATAGGACTTTTATTAAATGGAAAGTTAAATGTAAGTTACGTATTGTCAAATCAAAATTTTGGGGGAAACTTTGAAGACATTTAAATATTTTTTGCCGCTGCTTGCTCTCTTTTCATGCACAATGACGGAGAAAGACAGTTTGGATGAAGTGAAAAATTTTAACAGTGCGAACAAATATTTTAAAGCTGGCGCGATTAACATGCACTTTTTGATTGAAACGAGAGACACAAAAGAACTCGATACGCTTTTCTATCAATGGGTAAAATCGTACAACATTCCGTTTGATGCGAAAGGATGTAAAGATGGTGTGTACGTTGGTGAGTCACCTTACGATGCTTTCGATTACAAACACGTTGTGAAAATAAAAATCGAAGAAGAAAAAATAATTTCTATCGATTACAATGAGATAAAGAAAAATGGAATCGATAAAGAGACGGACAAAGAATACAACGAAGAGATGAGTGCCGCCGTAACATCGCCGGCAATTGCTTATCCCGATTACGAAAAACAGATGTTGAACAAACAAGATTATATGAAAGTTGATGCCGTTACCGGTGCAACATATTCAATGTTTAGATTTCGTTACGCTCTCGCAATTGCATTGATGAAAGCGAGAACTTAATATGGAATCAAAAGAATTTACAAAATTTGAAAAGTCCTTCCCTTTGGCATTGCCACTTTGCGGGAAGGGTTGGCATTGCCACTATGCGGGATAGGCTATAATGAAAATACTATTCATCGGTGGAACGGGTATTATTAGTTCATCGTGTTCTCAATTATGTATTGAGAAAGGTTACGAACTTTATCTTCTCAACCGCGGAAAAAATTTTAGAACTCCGCCGGCGGAAGCAAAGATTATTCAAGCGGATATTAATGATGTTGATTCTGTTCGCGCCAAACTCGCAAAAGAAAAATTTGATGCTGTTGTTAATTGGATTGCATTCAACAAAGAAGATGTTAAGAGAGATTTTGAATCGTTCCGAGATAAAACGGAACAATACATTTTTATCAGCACTGCAACCGTTTATGAAAAGCCGCCGGGGAGACTACCTTTTACTGAAGATACGCCGCTTGGAAATCCTTTTTGGGAATACTCTCAAAATAAAATAGCTTGCGAAAATTTTTTGATGAACGCTTTCCTCGAACAAAAATTTCCGGTTACAATTTGCAGACCTTCGCACACGTACGACAAGACCAAATCGATATTGCGCGGCGGTTACGTTCCGTTTTACAGAATGAGTAAAGGAAAGAAAATAATTCTGCACGATAGCGGTACTTCACTCTGGACTTTGACGCACACGAAAGATTTTGCAAAAGGATTTATCGGATTAATCGGCAACCCTAAAACTTACGGAGAAGCATATCACATCACTTCGGATGAAACTTTGACATGGAAACAGATCGCAGAAATTTTAGCAAATAAAACCGGCTATGAAATAGAGCCCGCATACATTCCAACAAAATTTATTGCCGAGCGCGATAGAGAATGGGGTGCAGAACTTCTCGGCGATAAAGCCTACGATACTGTTTTCGATAATTCGAAAATCAAAAGTATTGTGCCGGAATTCAAAGCGGAAATCCCTTTTGAAAAAGGTGCCGGGGAAATTGTTGAATGGTATTCAAAACCGGAAAACCAAATTTTGAATTACGAGATAGACAGCATGATGGATAAAATTATTGATGAGTACGAAGCAGCAAATCGGTAACTGTTGTTGTGCAAATTGCAGCTAAAGCCGCGTTCAAGTCTTTTAAATTTTTCCACGGGATATCACCGCTTTGCGGGATTCCGTTTACACGGAAAATTCCGTGACTATTTTTTAGAATATAGAAATAATTGCCACTATCCTGCTTATCAGCGGGCAAGCCCAGCCTTCGGCGGGCAAGCTTTAGATAGTGGAGAGATATAAACCCAATATCCCGGACTTTAGTCCCCGTTGTGAAACTTTGATAAGTAAACAACTGAAAGAAAAATAAATGAAAAAATTTTTTGCACTTGCACTTTTTTATTTCTGTATTGTAATTAATGCACAAACAGAAAACACAAAAATTCCGCCGCCGGTAACTTTAAACAGAACGGAAGTACACAAATTAATTTCAAAAGCTAACGGTGTGACTTACCCTATTTTTATTTCTTTGCCGGGAAGTTATTACAACACAGATAAAACTTATCCGGTCGTTTACATGCTCGATGCGTATTCGTCATTTGGAATTGTAACACAGACGGCAAAGCTGATGGCATTCAACAAGGAATTGCCGGAATTAATTATTGTCGGCATTTCATCCGAAGGCGGATCGAAAGAATTTATTTACAACCGCGCACGTGATTTTACGCCGACATACGTTCCGCCCGATAAACTTCCCGATGATTCAAGGTTGATGTTGCCGGCTTCCGGCGGTGCGGAAAAATTTTTGGAGTTTATCAAAAATGAATTGATACCGTTTGTTGAATCGAATTATAGAATTGAACAAAACGAAAGAACGCTGATCGGTCATTCGCTCGGCGGATTGTTTGCAAGTTATGTTTTGTTTAACCAAACAGATTTGTTTAACCGGTATGTTATGATAAGTCCGGCGCTTGCTTGGGATGATAATTTTATTTTCAAACAAGAAAAAGATTTTTTTGAAAAGAATAAAACATTGCCGGTAAAAATTTATACAGCAGCCGGTTCGTTCGAACCAAAAGAATTTTTAGAAACATGGAAAGAATTTTCTTTGTTTGTAGGAAGCCGAAAGTATGAAGGACTAAAGATGAAAACGGAAATTGCCGAAGGCGAAACTCATTACACGATAATCCCGTTTCTCGTTACTCACGGATTGAAATATGTTTTTTCTGAATAAAAGTTTATCGGAAATTATTTGAGGAGTTGTCAAAATGAATATTCCATTCGTAGAAATTATCGGTTATGCCGCATCAGTGCTGGTTGCCGCATCGTTAATGATGAGTGCAATCGTAAAACTGCGGATTATTAATTTGATAGGTTCGCTGATATTTACGGTTTACGGATTAATCATAAATGCATACCCGGTAGCCGCAGTAAATGGCTGGATAACGCTTGTTAACATTTACTATCTTTTTGAAATTTTTTCAGCTGAAGAATTTTTTCAGGTGCTCGAAGTCGAATATAACTCGGAATATTTCAAGTACTTTGTCAATTTTCATGAGCATGATATAAAGAAATTCATTCCTTCGTTTTCTTTTGTACCCGAAGAGAACCGGAAAGCTTTTTTCATTTTGAGGAATTCAATTCCAGCCGGACTTGTGTGCACGGAAAGCCGGCAAGATAATTCGCTGTTTGTGAATCTCGATTATGCGATACCCGGTTACCGCGATTTTAAAACCGGCAGATATGTTTATAAAAAATTTTTGAAAGAGAAAAAGATTGAAAAAATCTTTACTAATCCCGGAAATAAAATTCACGAAAAATATTTGAAGAAGATGGGATTTGTAAAAACGGAATTGAATTCCAAGCCGGCATTCGTTTTAAAAATTTCGTGACAGGCAGAGTATGAAAGCTTCTTTTGTAAGTTTGGATTTAGTTATTTTTTTTATGATGTTTAAGTAAAATAGAAAGATAGATGATATATAATTTTGAATGGGATCCGCGTAAAGCCAAACAAAATTTTTCTAAGCACGGCGTAAGTTTGAATTGGCGGCAACAATATTCAAGGATCCTCGAGCATTATCTATGTATGATGAAATGCACAGTGATGTTGAAGAAAGATGGATAACAATTGGATCTTCACAAAATGGAAACTTGCTTGTTGTTGTTCACACATTTAAGGAATTGAAAAAAGATTTATCTGTTATCAGAATTATTTCTGCAAGAAAAGCTACCAAGAAAGAAACAAAACAGTATTTGGAAGTAGAGTCATGAAAAAACAATATGATTTTTCAAAAGGCGTACGAGGTAAGTTTTATAGAGAGAATCTAAAAATCAATTTGCCGATTTATCTCGACTCCGAACAACTTGAGTTCATTCAAAAACTGGCGGCGAAGAAAAGAAAAGATGTCAAAACCGTTGTTAATGATCTTATAAAAACCAATATGAAATTGGCTCAGGTAATTCAATAACGTTTTGAATAATCTCGATCCCACAGAAAAGCTCTACTATGAAACAAAAAATTTTATTTGAAGCGTGTGTTGGGTCAATCGAATCTGCGTTGGCTGCCGAAGAAGGCGGCGCTGATAGAATTGAATTATGCAAAGATTTGCACTGCGGCGGTGTTACGCCCGATCGTGATGTTATAAAATCCGTGATGCAAAAAATAAAAATCCCGGTTAATGTTTTAATTCGTCCGCGCGCCGGACATTTTTGTTACAGCAAAGAAGAGTCTGATAAAATGAAAAACGATATTGAGTTTGTAAAATCTTTGAATGTAAACGGCGTTGTGTTCGGCATTTTGAAAAATGACGGAACGGTTGATGAAGAAAAAAATTCCGAATTGGTGGAACTAGCAGCACCGCTTTCGTCAACATTTCACCGCGCGTTTGATATGGTTAACAATCCGTTTGCTGCATTGGAAACATTAGTCAAACTCGGGTTTGAGAGAATACTAACTTCAGGGAAAGAGCCAACAGTTATCGAAGGGCTCGATTTAATTTCAGAACTTGTTAATAAAGCCGGCAGCAGAATAATGGTTATGCCCGGCGGCGGCGTGAACGAAGAAAACATCGGCACTGTAATTGAGAAAACATTTGTGAAAGAAATTCACTCATCGGCAAGAATTGATCTTGATGGTTTTGCGAAAACCTCCGCAGAAAAAATCAAAAAGATGAAACAGATACTTGACGGATTTGCCGCATGATTGATCTTGAAATTCTTCTTGAAGACAATGATTTGATTGCGGTAAATAAACCGGAAGGGATCGCTTCGATTTCAGAAAATGATCTGAGCATAGAAACTATTCATTCTATTCTCGAACAGAAACTGAAACAGAAAGTTTTTATTGTGCACCGGCTTGATAAAGAAGTGAGCGGCGTAATTTTATTTGCAAAAAATTTGAAGATGCACAAATATTTAAACCGGCAGTTCTTCAATAGAACAGTTAAAAAAAGTTATGTTGCGCTTGTTCACGGAATAATTAAAAACGATGAAGGTGTAATCAACAAACCAATCCGTGAATTCGGTTCCGGCAGAATGGGTATCGATGATAAAAAAGGAAAAGAAAGCGTTACGGCTTACAAAGTTTTAGAACGTTTTGATAATTATACTCTGGTTGAATTGAATCCAACTACCGGAAGACGGCACCAATTGCGTGTTCATTTATATTTTATTGGTCACCCAATAGTTGGTGACGTGCGCTACGGCGATAAAGAATTACAGGGTAAGTTTCCGCGTGTTATGCTGCATGCGAAATCGATTTCGTTTGTTAATTCTTTTGACAAGAAGATTTTTGTTTCGGCTGAACTGCCGGAAAGTTTTAAGACGATTTTAAGCAATCTAATGTAGCGGCGATTCGATGAATCGTCTTCGAGAATTTTTTGTTAACAAATTATAATCGGGGAAAGATGAAAGATTTTATAAACGAATTTTATGTGACACTTGAAACATCGGAGAAAAAATTCCGTGCGGTTACGGAAGAAGAAAGTACCCGCAAACCGGCGCCGGGCAAATGGTCGCAGAAAGAAATTCTCGGTCATTTGATCGATTCTTCAATCAACAACATAAGAAGAATTGTAGCCGGGCAGCTGCAGAATAACCTTGTTTTTCAGGGCTACCAGCAAAATGAATGGGTACGTTTGCAGAATTATCAAAATGCAGAGTGGAAGTTTTTGATTGATCTTTGGAAACTTAATAATCTTCACTTCATCGGGATTGTAAAAGAAATTTCCCCCGAAGTTTATACCAAACAATTTCCCGAACATAATTTCGATCAGATACTTTCTGAGAAATTTGAGAAAGAAAAACCGGTTACACTTGAAGATCTCATACGGGATTATCTCTTGCACATGAAACATCACATCAATCAAATTGTAATGTAAGTAGAAACTTCTTCATCCGGCATTTATTAAAAACACCACACAATTTCTGCGCTTTGCACAATAAAAATAAATTTGCAGAGCGCCGGATTTTATTTTTTGTATTTTTGTTCCGCAAAAAAAAAGAAGGCAGTTATGTTTGTTCAAAAAGAAAAAGCAGATTTAGGCAAAATAGATTTTAAAGAGAAAGCGGCGGCACTCGAAAGTTTCATAAAAAAGAATATACCGCTTGCAAATTTTATGAACTTCAGTATAAAAGAACTTACACAGCATTCGATAAAACTTGCCGCACCGTTAAAACCGAACGATAATCACTATGGAACCGGATTTGGCGGAAGCATAACTATCCTTGGCATGCTTGGCGGCTGGTCTCTACTTCATTTTAGAATGAAAGAAGAAAATATTGAAGCCGCACTTGTAATTAGAAAAGGGAAAATAAAATTTCTAAAACCGGTTCGTTCGGAATTTGAGGCAGTAAACAATTCGCTGCCCGAAGAAGTGTGGAATGAATTCCGCGGTGAGCTTGCCAAACGCGGAAAATCGGAATTAAAAATTCAATCACACATATATTCTAACGGAGAATTATCCGCCCTTTATGAAGGAGTTTATGTGGCAATTTCGAAAGAGAAATAAATTTACCCGGCATCGTTACAATAATCTGATTTAAGTCGCGGCAAAACGCTGAGCAGATTTATAATTTTTTATTAGTCATCAATTTTTTCCAATATCAGCACCGAAAAAATACCCGTCATTATTTAAACCAATTCAACCGCTTGTTTTGTCTATCTACCAGAAAACAACAACGCAATTACGGAGGCAAAAATGAAACGATTGGCATTATCGTTTGCGGCACTGTTGATATTTGCTGTTGGAATTTCGGCACAGACACAAACACAGGTAATAAATCAACGGCAGAAAAATCAGCAAGCCAGAATTCATCAAGGAATTAGAAGCGGAGAATTAACACCGCGCGAGGCAAGAAGACTTCAACGCCAGCAAGTTGCGATTCAAACACAAAAGAGAATTGCAAAAGAAGACGGCGTTGTTACGCGGTGCGAAAAAGCGCACATCTACCGGCATCAAAACATTGCAAGCAGAAATATCTATTACAAAAAACATAACAACAGATGTAGAATCTAATCTCCCCCTCACGTACCCAACCCCCTTACCCATTTCATAGATTATTTATGAAATGGGTTTTTTATTTTTAACACGGCTATATTTGCTCAACAAAATTGTGATTAACTAACCGGTGGGATATGAAACAATTCTCAAAACTTTTTTTCTTTGTGTGTGTTCTTCAATTTTTTCCTTTTAATATTTATGCACAGAATGACGAATCGGAAAAGATCAAAAAAATTTTAACAAGCTGGGTCGATTCGTTCAACAAAAAGGATCTTCAACAATCGCTTGCGATCTACTCAGAAGATTTTATCGGATACTATCCCAATCAGCCGGATCAAAATTATGCTTCCATAAAAGAAGAGTATGAGCATATATTCAACAACAAAAATCTTTTCGTTAAGCTTGATCTCGTTCTTATTGAAGTGAAAGCAGTCGGAAATCTTGCATACGCCGGAATGAATCTAACCGCAACTGTTAAACCTACATTTTCCAAACAAGCCGCAGTTGCAGTAGATAAAGGATTGCAAATCTGGCAGAAACAGAACGACGGTAACTGGAAAATGATCAGGTCATCTTCATTTGCATTTCAGCCCAAATAAATTTCTGTGGATTAATTCAGGAATATTTCTAACTTCTCCATTGGATTCCTAAAACAAATGAAGGGGACTCCTATGCAAAAAAAAATTGAAAACAAAATCGGCGTAAGCAGCGATGCAGTTTTAAAAGCTACCGGCAAAAACTGGAATGAATGGTTCATGTTTCTAGATAAAAGCGGTTGTAAGAAAATGAACCACAAAGAAATTGTTACTGAACTACATAAAAGAAATCATGTTGGTAAGTGGTGGGAACAAATGATTACGGCTGCTTACGAGCAAGCACGCGGACTGCGCGATAAATATGAAAAACCGGGCGGCTTTGAAATAAGTGCAAGCAAAACAATTGAAGCTCCGGCTGCCGTTCTGTTCAAATATTGGTATGATGAAAAACTTCGCAAGAAATGGCTGACCGATTACAAATATAATGTCCGCAGATCAAGTATTGATAAATCAATCCGCATTACATGGATAGACGAGAAATCGAATCTCAATCTGAATTTTTATCCGAAAGGTGAAAACAAAACGAGTGTTGTTGTTCAGCATGCAAAACTGAAGAGCAAAAAAGAAGCCGGTGAAATGAAAAAATATTGGAAGGAACAGCTTGAGAGATTATTCTTATTTTTGAGTAAACAAAAAAAACGATTACTTATTTAATGACTAACTTCCAAAAAAACTTAAGTGCCGCGGTTGTAAAAAACAAAATCTCGAACTACGCAACAAAACTCTACAAGGGAATACTAAAAACTGATTATGCAGCGTTCACTTTTTTTGCAGTAGCAATCGGCGCGGCTGTTGGTTTGGCAACAGTGTTGTTTCATCACTCAATCGATTTTTTCAACGAAGTTTTTTTTGAGCAGACAACAGAAGGTCTTTTCTTTTTGGGCGCGGCGGCTGTTATTGCATTACCGGCAATCGGGATGCTGATTCAAAGTTTGATGATAACCACGGCGCCGGAAATTTCCAAGCAACGCGGCGTGGCTGAAGTTATTAAAGCTGTTGCCGGCAAGACTTCAAAAATTCCTCTGCGTTCTACAATATTTCATTTCTTTGCGCCGGTTATCAGCATCGGTTCGGGAAACACGGTAGGACCCGAAGCACCGGCAGCACAGCTTGGCGGCGGCGTTGCAAACAAACTTGCTAATATTTTTAATCTATCCGATTCACGCAAAAGAGTTTTTACTGCCGCCGGTTCCGGCGCTGCAATTGCCGCAATTTTTAATACGCCGATGGGCGGAATCTTTTTTGCACTCGAAATAATTCTCTTAAATGAATTCCAAACGTCAACTTTTTCAGCGCTGATACTTGCAAGCGTAACTGCAAGCGCAATATCAAGAATTTTTCTCGGCAACACTTCAGTTTTTGTTTTTAGCTCGCCTGATGTAGGCGGTTATCATTTAATTTATTTGTATGCCGTGATGGGAATTCTTGCCGGATTTATTTCCATTCTATTTATAAGATATTCCGGCGCGCTCGATTCGATCATCAAAGAAAAAGTATTGAAAAAAATTCCGCGTTGGTTATTGATGATTTTAATCGGTCTGCTGATGGGAGTGTGCGGGTATTTTTACAAAGATATTTTCGGTGTTGGCTACAGCGGCATCAACAGAATTTTATCCGGCTCGCTCACATGGAAAATTGTAGCTGTATTATTTGCTCTAAAATTTTTTCTTGTTCCCTTGATATTAAACTCCGGCGGTTTCGGCGGAATCTTTGCGCCGTCACTTTTTATGGGAGCTACGTTCGGATATCTTTACGGTTTTGCACTCAATTATTTTTTCGGTTTCAACTTTGATATAACTGCATTTGTGCTTGTTTCAATGGGCGCATTTTTAGGAGGAATAAATTCAATTCCCATCGCTTCCATTTTGATGATCTTCGAGATGACGAAAGATTATTCATTCATACTTCCGTTGATGCTTGCAGTTGCGGCAAGTACGATGATCGTGCAGATAACACTTAAAAAATCGATACACGAGCGGCATCTTGAAAAACAAGGATATAAAATCAGCCGGCTTCGGGAAAAGAGTTTGCTTAGCAGTATTACCGCGGCACAAGTAATGAAAAAGGATGCCGTTCTGATTCCCGAAGAAACACCTTTGCCAAAATTGTTGAACGAAATGATGGAGAGTACCCACAGTACATTTTACACGGTAGATTTAAATAATAATCTAAGCGGAGTAATAACAGAAAGTGAGATGAGACCGATCATTACCGAGTACGAACACATCCGCGAAGTTTTGGTTGCGGGAGATATTGCATCGCGTAATATTTTTACGATTTACGAAAGCGATGATCTCGATCATGTAATGAGGTTGTTTGAAAGCAAAGATGCAGATGAAATTCCGGTAGTAGAGCCGGGCAATAATTTAAAAATAATCGGAAGCGTGAGAAGACAAGATGTAATTGCTGTGTACAACAAAGAAAACTTGAAACAGAATACAGCCCAAGGTTTTGCGAACGGACTAAAAAATATCGGCATTACTAAAAAGACTAAAGTAGTGGAAGGGTACTCACTTGTTGAAAAGAAGCCGTTGAAAGAATTTGCCGGCAAGTCAATTTCCGAAGCCGCACTGCGTAATAAACTCGGTCTCGAAATTCTTATGATCAGAAAACAGAGTTCGCCATACGCCGGAGAAAAAGATCAAACAAAATATATTTTACCCGAACCAAATTACGTTATCGATGAAGATGATATTTTTATTCTTTTTGGGTCAGATGAAAAGATTGCTTTAATAGATAAATGGGAAAACGAATAAGGTGAAATCAAATCATTCGAGACAAATCAATATTTTTGAAAATTATTTTTAAGGAACCGGGGTTACTCAAATTGCGTCTGAAGCCGCTTTCATTTCTCTTAAATTATTCCACGAGTTATCACCGCTTTGCGGGATTCCGTTTACACGGAAAATCTCGTGGCAATTTTACGCGAATTTAGAAATAATGCCGCTATCCCGCTTATCAGCGGGCAAGCCCAGCCTTCGGCGGGCAAGCTTTAGATAGTGTAGGTATGAGCACACTAGTTTTGGACTTTAGTCTCCTTTTGCGTAACTCCGGTGAGAATTATCTATTCACAACACAAATCATTGGGGGAAACAATGAACAAAATTATTGAAGAAGTTTTTTCGGTATCAAAAAATATCCGCTACGTTGCGGTTTATTTAAATGGCGTGCTCGAATCAAAACAGAGAAACGATTTAAATTCTGCCAGCAGTTCCGAATCGGATAAATATGAGGAATTGATTGTCAATCCTACTATGCTGAAACTTGTTACACAACGCGGTAATATTGATTGCGGCGGCGCGCAGTATGTAATAGTCCGTTACGGCAATTTCTATCAGTTAGTTTATCACGTTAAAGGCGGACACATTTCTGTTAGCATCGAACTCGATCCGGATCTTTTAAAACTTGTTGAAGAAATAAAAAATATTGTTGATAAAAAAGTTAATTAGTTGAACGCATCGATCGAAGTATGTGCAAACGGCTATTCAAAAAAATTTATATAATTTTCACTTACAAATATTTACGGAGAGAGAAGTGAGAGGCAAAACAATATTGTTACTGGTTGTTTCATTAACGGCATTCACAACTTGCACATCGCAAACCAACGAACCCGAAAAAAATGATTCAACAAATTTACCGGGTTGGAAGCTTGTTTGGTCCGATGAATTTAACAAAGCCGGTTTGCCCGATCAGACTAAGTGGGGTTATGATGTTGGCGATCATGGCTGGGGGAATAACGAACTTCAATATTATTCGGCTAACCGCACTGAAAATGCAAGAGTTGAAAACGGAAAACTTATCATTGAAGCAAGACGCGATAATTTTGAAGGGCATACATACACTTCTGCACGACTCGTAACGCGCAATAAAGGTGATTGGACTTACGGAAGAATTGAAGTGCGCGCAAAACTTCCATGGGGCAAAGGAACGTGGCCCGCAATCTGGATGCTGCCCACTCAATGGACGCTTGGCGATAAAGGCTGGCCCGATAACGGCGAGATCGATATAATGGAACATGTCGGTTACGATCCGGGAGTTGTTCACGCATCGATTCACTGCAACAGATATGTTCACACAAAGGGTACGCAAAAAACTGCAAATATTCGGGTTACGGATGCGATGAATGCATTTCATAATTACACAATCGAATGGAATGAAAACGAAATCAAAGCGTTTGTTGATACCACACAATATTTCTCATTTAAGAACGAAGGCAAAGGCTGGCAGTACTGGCCCTTCTTCAAAGATTTTCATTTGATACTGAATATTGCATGGGGCGGCAACTGGGGCGGTGCACAAGGAATTGATAATTCAATATTGCCGCAGAAGATGGAAGTTGAATACGTTCGCATTTACGAGAAAGAAAATTAATAAAGTTGCACAAGGGCTATTATTAACTATCGCCGGCATTTATATGTATTGAAAAACTAAATTGCTCCGGCATCTTCCGTGTAAACGGAATCCCGCTTTGTGGTGATATGTATATAATTTTATGGCATTTCAAAATTAAAGAGGAATATATTGATAATTTTATTTCAGCCTATGGTCCAAACGGAACGTGGGCTGAACTTTTTAGAAAAGATCAAGACTACAAAGGAACAAGATTGTTGCACGATGTTGAGAACAAATTAATTTTTGTAACGATTGATGTGTGGGAATCGAAAGAATCGTTTGTCAAGTTCAAGAAAAAATATGAAGAAGAATATCACAAGCTCGATAGAGAGTTTGAAAAATTTACGACTGCTGAAAAGTTGATTTCTGAATTTGATAATGGGGGAAATAAAATTTTATTATGAAGTTTGATAATGCAATACGGAAAGGAGCTAAATCGGTTTATGAAAATCTTCCGTGGTTTGTAAGAGATAAAATTAGAAAAACATTTCAGAACCGTTTTGTTTCACCTCTTTACGAACAGCTTCCTCTTTCCGTTCCGCATTCTTTGCATATTGATCCGGCTAACCTCTGCAATTTCCGGTGTAACTTTTGCCCAACTGGTGATTTTGAATTGCTTAAAACCGTAAACCGACCGAAAGGCGTAATGCAGTTTGAATTGTTCCGTAAAATAATTGATGAACTTGCAGAGATGTGCACAAAATCCGGAGAGAAAGTAAACGAGCTTCATCTTTATAAAGACGGCGAGCCGTTAATTCATAAAGAACTCGGGAAAATGATTGCGTATGTAAAAAAATAAAAATGTAGCGGTGTCTGTTCAAACTACTACCAATGCGGCTTTGCTTACAAAAGATCGAGCCGATGAAATTTTGGATAGCGGATTGGATCTGATTCGTGTTTCTGTTGAACATGTGAACGACGACGGTTACAAATCGGTTACGCAGAATTATTCCGACTACAACGAAGTGAAAGAAAATGTTCGGTATCTTTTTGATAAAAAAGTTCGGAGAAAAAATCCGCTCGTTATCAAAACAAAAATTGTCGATATTAATTTTGATAAAGAGACGATCAAAAAATTTTATGATGATTTCGAACCGATATCCGATCAAATAAGCGTAAACAATTTGATGGGGTGGTCGAACTCCGATGCAAAAGATTTTACGCTCGGCATAGATGTAAAAAGAAGCATGGGAGCTTCTGCAAAGTTGAGAGAAAAAAATATCTGCCCGGAACCATTCAGATCGCTGGCGGTTAATTTTAACGGACAAGTTTCCGTCTGCTGTGTTGACTGGGCGATGGAAGCTGTTGTGGGAGATTCAAACAAAGAAAAACTGAGTGATATTTGGAACGGAACAGAAATGAGAAAATTCCGCTTGCTTCATTTGAACGGTGAAAGAAATCAAATCAAAGCTTGCCGCAATTGTCATTACATGAAAGGTTTTCCCGATCATCTCTTTTTGGATGACAAAGCCGGCTATTTAAATAGATTATATAATTACACGAATATATAAAATAACGCGGCATACCGCTTCGTAACATGAAACCTCTTCTGAAAATTTTGACAGTAATGATTTTTCTTCTGCAAAACGGAATTGCATATTCTCAAGCTGATTTCACTTCTTCCAGCCTTCCAATAATTATAATTGATACCGGCGGAAAAACAATTCCCGATAATCCGAAGATCGATGCACACATGGGAATGATTGATAACGGTTCCGGTAAAAGAAATTACATCACTGATTCCTTCAACGGGTACGACGGCAAAATTGGAATTGAAATCCGCGGACACAGTTCTCAGATGTTCGATAAAAAACAATACAGCATCGAAACGCGCAGTGCTGCCGGCGCAGACAGCAATGTATCATTGCTCGGTCTTCCGAAAGAATCCGATTGGGTTTTAAATGCATCGTTCATAGATAAATCTTTTTTGAGGAATGTTCTCGCTTACAAACTTTCAAACGATATCGGAAGATACGCTTCGCGCACACGTTATTGCGAAACTTTTCTCAACGGTGAATATCTCGGCATTTATATTCTTCAAGAAAAAGTTAAACGCGATAAAAACCGCGTGAATATTGAAAAGATCGAGCCGGATGATATCGCCGGCGATTCGCTAACCGGCGGATATATTGTTCACATCGACCGAAAAGAATACGGTGAAAAATATTGGGTGTCGCCGTTCGCGCCAATAAAAGGCGGCAATGGAAAAGTTTATTACTTGCTCGAATATCCCGATCCGGCGGATATCACAACCGAACAATTCGATTACATCAAAAATTACATTTCGTTTTTTGAAACGATAATGAACGCACTCAAATACAACGATCCGATCAGCGGCTACTACAACTATATCGATGTCGATTCTTTTGTTGATACTTTTTTATTGAATGAGTTTGCGAAGAATACCGATTCATACAGACTCAGCGCATATCTTTATAAAGATAGAAACGAAAAACTTTGCATGGGACCGATCTGGGATTTTGATATTTCTTTTGGTATGGCTGATTATGATCAAGGTTACGATCCGAACGGATGGCAATCATACAAACAAAGCGATGGTGATATCAGCAATCCTTTTTGGGTGATTAAATTGATGCAAGATCCCGTCTTCAAAAATAAATTGGCGAAGAGGTGGAACGAACTTAAAAAAACCGTTTTCGATTACGGCACTATCGTAAAATTTATAGACAGCACTACAACAAAAATTGAAGAGGCGAGAATCAGAAATTTTAACAAATGGAAAATTATAGGTACTTACGTTTGGCCCAACTATTTTGTCGGAAAAACCTATCAAGAAGAAATTAGTTATATGAAAAATTGGATCAGCCGCAGATACAACTGGCTTGATGCAAATATTTCTTTGCAGTATTCGGACGTTGAATGGAACGAAAAAAATTTCTCTTCGGAATCGTTCGAACTCGGCAGAGAGAAAAAATTTCATGTATCGGAATTTTTTAACAGCAAATTCAATATCGATACGGTGGAATTCAAAAGCTTGAGTCTCGATATAAAAATTAATGTTACTGCCGATACGGTTTCTATTATAATTCATAAACCGGGTACATACACTTTCAAAGGAATAGGAAAAAAATCAGGCTGGACTCTTGCTGTTTCGCCGGCATATGTAATTGATGCAGCAACAGTTTCGGTTGATGAACGTCAAGCAGCACCTACGGATTTTGTGCTTCATCAGAATTATCCGAACCCTTTTAATCCGGCAACAACAATTGAGTTTCGAGTTCCTAGTTTCGCGTTTGTAAGTTTGAAAGTCTTTGACATGCTTGGCAGAGAAGTAATCACACTTGTTGATGAATACAAACAAGCTGGAACACATTCTGTTCAACTATCGACTAACGACTATCAACTGTCAAGCGGAATATATTTTTACAAGCTTACTTCCGGTGCCTTTTCGCTCACACGTAAGATGTTGTTTTTAAAATAGTTTTTATGGCTACAATTAATTATAATTTATCGTACTAATTATTCAAAAGACAAAATCATGAAAAAATTTTTTTATACATTTATAATTTTAGCTCCACTTGTCTTAGTAAATATAATTTGTCTTGCCGGCAAAAAAGAAAAACAATCCGAACTGAAAATTATTGCAGAGTATAAACTCAAAGTTACCGAGCCTTCCGGTTTGGCGTTAACGAGTGATAGAAAATTTTTGTGGACGGTGAGCGATCAAACAAGCACAGCATACATGATCTCGCTTGACGGAAAAATTGTCAACAATATTAAAATCAACGCTCCCGATCTTGAAGGCATCGCAGTGGTTAACGATACTACCATCGCAGTTGTTTCGGAAGTAACCGGCGAAATAATTTTTATGAGTTACAGCGGCAAGGAAGTTAAAAGAGTTAAAACAGAGTTTTCAAACAAAGATAACAACGGTCTCGAAGGCATTGCTTACAATAAATCCAGCAAACATGTTTTTGTTCTGAAAGAAAAAAATCCCGGCTTGCTGATTGAGTACAACAACAAACTAAAGCAGATAAGGCAAACCGAACTGAAATTTGCAGATGATTACTCGTCATTGGATTTTACAAACGAGACAAAAGAATTTTGGTTAACGAGCGATGAGAGTAAATCAATAATAAGATGTTCATTCGATGGTAAAATGAAAGAATCTTATAAAATGAAAATCACTCAAATGGAAGGAATTGCAATAGATTTAAAGACAAAGAAAATTTATGTTGTTTCCGATGCCGAAGAAAAACTTTATGTGATAGAACTAAAATAGCCGTAGAGAGGGATTTTATTCTTGGCAGAGAACAACTGAAAAATTATGAAAGGAAAAACAACAGCATCAAACAATTTTACCGTGCAGTCTGTAATTGAAGAATTGAAAAAACACGGAAGCGAATATAACCGGCAAGGAATGGTGCGCTTCGGGATAACTGTGGAAAAAGCTTTTGGTGTTAATGTGCCGGTGATGCGCGCTCTCGCAAAAAAGATAGGAAAGAATCACAAGCTCGCTCTCAAACTTTGGGAAAGCGGCTGCCACGAAGCGCGTCATGTTGCATCAATGATTGCCGAGCCAGAACTCACAACTAAAACTCTTGTAAACAAATGGGCAAAAGATTTTAATTCGTGGGACATTGTTGACGGCACATGTTCAAATCTATTGCGTAAAACCGACTTCGCTTACGAGTTGATTCCCCGGTATGCTAAACGAAAAGAAGAATTTATACGCCGCACTGCTTTTTCTTTGATTGCATATCTTGTTGTGCATGATAAAAAAAGAAATGACCTCGAGTTTTTGCAATTCTTTCCGTTGATAAAAGAGTATTCAGCCGACGAAAGAAATTTTGTCAAGAAAGCCGTTAATTGGTCGCTGCGGCAAATCGGTAAACGGAGCCCGTTCTTAAGAGAAAGAGCGATTGAACTTGCTGAAGAAATAAAAACAATCGATTCGAAATCGGCGCGATGGATTGCAAACGATGCTCTGCGCGAATTAAAAAATCAGAAGACGTATATCCGCAACAACAAGTGAGGTTAATATGAAAGAGGAGAAAGAGCTTTTCTTCGTAGAAGAACGTTTTGATCAAAGATGGAATTTATTTTTTGTTACGCCCATTGCCGCCGGATTTATCATTTTTCAAATCTATTCTCTTTACAGCCAATTAATTTTGCATTCGCCGATCGGCTCCGATCCGCTCACAGATTTTGAATTGATTATTCTCTCGATTTTTGTAATCCCTCTTATGATTGCAATTATCTGGCTTTTCTTTGTGATGAAATTAACCGTGAAAGCAGACGAGAAAAAAATTTTTATAAGATTTTATCCGCTGATGAAAAAAGAAATTTTATTTGATGAGATAGAGAGTTTTGAAATAAAAGAATTCAATCCGGTAATCGATTTCGGCGGATGGGGGCTACGTTATTCTATTCTGTGGAAAACAACCGGTTATATAATGAGAGGAAAAGTCGGAGTGCATATTCATCTGAAGAACAAAAAGAATATTTTAATCGGCACACAGAGAGCAAATGAATTGTACCTGATTATTAAAAAAATTGTAGAGACGCAGCATGCTGCGTCTTAGAGTTAAATTATTTTTCTACTTCAAGCTCAACGAGTTTCGAAGAAACTCCCGGCAATACGGAAACCTTTCTTGCAAGTTCTTTATTCTGTTCATCTGTTCCGCAAATTTCCAAAATCAATAAACCCGAATCGGAACAATTATCGAGAACACCGTCGTGCAAACCAAGTCGTGTTTTAATTGTGCAGCCCCAGCCGGTTAATATTTGCTGAACTTTTATGGCTGAATCTTTTCTGCTTCCAATCAAAATCAAAAGAATTGTTCTTTTCATTTTGTCTCCGAAATATTAATCGCTAAACCAAACTTAGACGAATCAATCTTCTTTTTCAATTGAAACAATCTCACGGTAAATATTTATTGATATTCAATAAATATTTCTTGACAAAGAGAAATAATCTCGTTAAGTTGAAAACGAAAGCCTTGGAGGACAAAGTGAAGGAAAAAAAGAAAACCGGAACTGCTGTAGTTAGTGCTTACAGTTTACTTTCAATTTTTTTCGGCGGATTGATTGCAATTACACTGTTGCAAATAGGACTTTTCTTGCTCGGTATTTTCTCGCCCGGCAGATTTTTACCGACATTCCCGAATGGAATGGAGGTAACATTGAATCCGAACGAAGTTGAAGTGTGGACCGATCAATCGAGTAAATATTCCGTCTTCGGCATCGAAGGAATTTTAACTGTGTACGAACCGAACATGCCGGTTTTCATTTGTTCGAATCTGATTCCGATTTCCGTTTACGCCTCACTGCTTGTAATTGTTTTTCTGATCAGGAAAATCATCGGCACAATAAACAGAGGCAGTCCTTTTACGGTAAAAAACGGAAACCGCATAAGAATAATTTCTATGCTGATAATCTTTGTTCCGCTGTTTGTTGTACTGCTCAGGTATATCATCAAATTAAGTTTGCCGGCAGATTTAACAATCAACGGAATGGGAATCGCGATGCATGCTTTCCGCTTCGATTTTATTTCCACGTTAACACTCGGATTAATTGTAATGGCAATCGGCGAAGTTTTTGTAGCCGGCGCAAAACTAAAAGAAGAAAATGGATTAATGGTGTGAGGGAAAAATGAGAACAAATAACAACTCAAAAAATTTGTTAAAAATGTTGATCAATGTTTTGTGGTACGGTGGTCTTTCTGCTTCGATTATTTTAATTCTTGCTGTCGTGTTGTTTAATCTCTCGGTTATAGGTTTAATAAATGTAAAAATGCCTATCATTTCGATTGAGATGAATAATCATGCGTACAGATTTAACTCACAGTACACAGAAGTAAAGCGGATAGATGCAATTTTAAAGGAGTTTATAGAGGTAGAACTAGCACGAACTAAATATTTTTCAAATCCTTTTTTTGTTGATGCTGCAGAACAACTATATGAGATGGATTTCAATAAAATACCTACAATAAATAAAGAATCAGTGGGAAATTTTCACATAGTCTTTGATACTAAAAGGTACTTATTTCCAATAAGATATTTTGAGCATCGATTGACTCCTGAATTGATTATCGGATTTTCATTTCTTCTTATTTTCATTGCGGCGTTATTTGTTATCATACTCAACAATCTCAAAAAGATATTCAATAACTATACAGCCGACGGAACTTTCTCAAGTGAGAATTCGGAACTTCTGAAATACATTGGCATTTATTTTTTGATAGGTGAATTTGTTCGCGTGCTTATTTTTTATTGGATTAACAATGCCGTTGCAAGAAGGGAATGGGTCAACACTGTTCGTCAATTTTATAATTTTTCTTTTAGCGATTTTAACTTTGCACTTCTTTTTGCCGGTATAATTTTTTTAATACTTTCCAAAATTTTCCAAATGGGTGCAGTTATCAAACAAGAAAACGATTTGACTGTGTGAGGAAACGATATGATACGCGTAAATCTTGACGTAATGATGGCGAAACGTAAAATGAGTTTAACGGAACTTGCAGAAAAAGTAAACATTACAATGGCAAACCTTTCCGTGTTGAAAACAGAGAAGGCAAAAGCAATCCGCTTTTCAACGCTCGATGCAATCTGCAAAGCACTCGATTGCCAGCCGGGTGACATTTTGGAGTATATCAAAGAATAATCTGCGTGACTTTTACCCAAATTTTTAATAGTGATTTTTTTTAGGGCGGGTATTATATTCTTTTTGAAATCTTAAAAGAGAGGGGGTCATGTTTAGAATTTTTTTTTTACTGATAATCTTTTCTTTACCGCTTACAATTTTCTCTTCTCCGGATTCACTTAAAACGGAAGAATTCCAAAAAGGTTTGCAAGCATTATCTAACAAAGACACAGCCGCCGCAAAAACTTTTTTCAAGCAGTCGATTAAAAAGCATAACGATGCCCCATCTAATTACGAATACGCAAAACTTCTTTCTGTAATTAAATCACATTGGGATTTGACATCGGCAATTGAGTATTCACGCAGAGCGGTTCAACTCGATAAGAAAAATATTCCGTACCGGCTTTTGCTTGCACAAATCAGGGAAGATCTTTTTTACGCAAGTTTTTTAAATGTGGAAGAAAGAAAAGCCGCTAAAATAGAATTCGAAAGGATTTTAGAAATAGACAGCACTTGTGTGGAAGCCCATTACAATCTTGGCAGATTACTTCAAGAAGATTTTCTCAACTTCAACCGCTCGCAGATTAAATATGTATCAAGCGGCTATGTTACAAAACTTGACCGGATGCGTTACGAAGGTTCATCTTTATCTGCTGCGGCAAAAGCCGAAATAAGAAGAGAGATTGCGAATACAGAATTTCTGAATTCAATCGGTGATTTTACAACAAACCAAATGGATGAAGATGTTCAAGAAACCTTTGAGGAATCGGAAAAACATCTTACGGATGTGATCAAATTAAATCCGGCTGATGAAAAATCATATCTGCTTTTAACACAGATGTATATTGATAACAATATGGCGGCGAAATCTATTCCGCATTTGATCGATCTGCAAAAAGTTAACCGTAACAGCAAAGATGTCTCGATGTATCTCGGATTGGTCTATTATTTGAACAGAGAGAATGAAAAAGCATCAAAAGAATTTCAGAAAGCAATGATGAAATTAACACCGGAGGGGTTGGGTGAATTTAAATACGAAACGGTAAAAATTCTGCTCGAGCCGAAACTCGGCGCTCGAATGGAAAATATGAGCCGCGAAGAAATTGAAGCACTCGTTATAAAATTTTGGGATATGAACGATCCGCTCTATCTTACTTCGTACAATGAAAGAATTTTGGAACATTACGCACGCGTTGCTTATGCCAATCTTTTCTTTTGGGTGCCGGAATTAAATTTTACCGGCTGGAAAACCGAACGCGGCGAAACTCTTCTGCGCTATGGACAACCTCTAAACAAAATTAAATACAGACAAGGCGCGGATGAAAGTGCGAAAAATTGGGATTCGCCGCTCACCGAAGTTTGGGTTTATAGCGACAAATATTTCGTCTTCGAAGATGTTTACCGGAATAAGAATTTTACTTTCAGCAATCCGGAAAGGGGAAAGATTGCTGCACAGTTCGGTGTTAATTCATTCGAGGATTTTCAGAATATCAAACAAGTTCAATTTCAAGATTACGCTCCTTCGTTCGAAGGACCGGAATTTTCCGTACCGTTCAGCACATATCAATTCAAATCGGAAAAATATTATCACACGGATCTTTTCCTTAGTTATAATTTAAATCCGGCGGATACTTCATTGGCAGTCGAAAATTTTAATGACGGTTACGATCTCGGTCTTTTCCTTTTCGATTTGAGAGGAAATAAAATTGCAGATATTAAGAAAAACTATGTTTCAAATAATTTTGATGACGGGGCAAAACATAATTCAATTTTAGTAACAACAATGCCGGATACATTAACGATTGCATTTGAACTGCTTCGCAAAAAAGATAAAGGAGTTTTTTCACGGCACGCAAAATACCGCATAAAAGAATTTAGGGAATCTAAAATGGATATAAGCGGAATTGTGCTTGCTTCCGCTGTTGAAGCCGGCAGTCCGCTCGACGGTGCAATAATCCGTAAAAATATTTCCGTTATACCTAATCCCACAAATAAATTCACGCGCAGCGATCAACTTTTTGTTTATTACGAAGTTTACAATCTTGCGATGAATAGAGAAAAGCTTACAAGTTTTGATCAGGAAATAACAATCAGAAAGAAGGACGAAGATTCGCAGCTTGGCGGTATTTTGAATAAAGTCGGCGACATACTTGGAATCGGAAAAAGCGGCGAGAAGATAACACTCACATCGCACTACCAAACTTTGGAACGCAATCCGCAAATTTATCTGCAATTGGATTTGAGCGGTTACGAACCGGCGAATTATATCGTAACAATTACAATAAAAGATCAGATATCAAACACTTCCGCCTCATCAAGTGCCGAGGTGGTTAGGGAGTAACGGCAGAATTTTAAAATCCAGTGTTAGATTCAAGCTGTTGTGTAATTACATTTTGATAACTAATTTTCGTTAGAAAAAAACGGAGAACAATCGGGGAAAAATAGCTACTACACTTCATCAAAAAGGAGGTAGCTTTATGAACAAAAAATCTTTTTTGTTCTCCGTATTTTTCATTTTAACACTCACTTCCTCTCACCATTCACAAAGCATCAGAATTAAATTAGATTCACTCACAACTTTAGATTCAGATGAGTTTGGTATAATATTCCTTGAACAGAAGTTAAATGAGAAAGTAATTCTGCCTGATTTTGGAGTTTCCGAACCAAAATTTTTTGAAATGTTTTACAGCTGGGATACAAAGGATGATCATTTAATATCATGTGCAGTCATACAACAAAAAGATCGGGAATTATTATTTATTGATACCAATAACAATGAAGATTTTACAGATGAACAATCGATGATATTCCCGAATGCTCAAAACGATTTTTATGTTGATATAATATCGCAGCTCGATGCAAAGCAAAAACTAAAGCTAAAACTCTTTCGGACAGTATCTGTGCCCGACTCTGTACAGAACAAGCTTTTTGATGATTCGGGGAATATGAATCCCGCCTTTGCAAAGATGATGTCAAATCTTGATGACAAACCCCATTTCGCCGGCGAGAAAGGTAGCTTTTATTTGGGCGGCAGAGTAACACTACGAAGAGGCACTCTGCAAATTGATAGTGTTGTTTACCAAGTTGGCGTATTTGATTTTTCTAACAACGGTTTGTGGAATGATGAAAGTGATTTATTGCTAATTGACTATAATCAGAATAATAAATTAAACTTATTTGACGAGGAAGGTGAGATACATAAATTAAATGACGTTTTCTCCTTAGGTGCTAGTAGATATCGTGTTAAGTACGTAGATAAATACGGAGAATGGATAGAAATCGAAAAAACAGAAGAACAGGCAACGTTTTATTACTTAACGGAGTCGAAGCGCTCGTTTACATCATCACATGGGGAAGGCGCAGTAGATAAATTTTTATGGGAATTAACAAAAGAGGATTTAAACGGCAACTCAATTTCATTTAAAGACTATAAAGGAAAATATCTTCTGCTAAACTTTTGGGGTGAATGGTGCAAGCCATGCCGGGAAGAAATTCCGGATCTGATAGAAATCTATGATAATATTTCAAGAAGCAAATTGGAAATAATAAGTTTCTTGAAACCGTCCGATTTGGAAACTGCAAAGAAATTTATCAAAAATTCCAAGATGAAATGGACCCAAATTATTTTGACAGACGAAATAGAAGATAAATTCAAAGTAAGAGGTTACCCGACTAATATTTTAATACATCCGGACGGAACCACTTATACAAAATATGGTCAGGTTTCTAAAGACAATATTGCTAAGTTGATCGGGGATGCAAAATAATTTCTAGTAAAAAGATAGGAAGCATAACTTTTGTTTATTCGGACAGTCTAAAGAAGTGCCAATAAACACGGGGGTTATATGAAAAAATATATTTATGTTTTTTTTATTCTTTTTGTCATTTCATCTACTGTTCTATTAGCTCAGACAACCGCAGAGAAAATTGATCATCTAATTTTTCAATATAACGAAAACAGACTTTTTAACGGAAGCGCATTAGTATCCGATAACTTTGAAACAATATTTAAAAACGGGTACGGACTTGCAAACATGGAGTGGAATCTTCCCAATACTCCCGATACAAAATTCAGGCTCGGTTCCGTTACCAAGCAGTTTACCTCGATGCTTATAATGCAGCTTGTTGAAAAAGGGAAAATCAAACTCGATGGAAAAATTACGGATTATCTGCCATACTACAGAAAAGATACCGGAGATAAAATAACAATCGAATTGCTTTTGACTCACTCTTCGGGAATTCCAAGTTATACAAGCCATGAAGATTTCGGCGAAAAAGTGAGCAGAAAATTTTATAAGCCTGATGATTTTGTGAAAGAATACTGCAGCGGCGATTTGGAATTTGAGCCGGGTTCTCAATTCCTTTATAACAATTCCGGGTATTTTATACTTGGTGCAATTATTGAAAAAGTTACTGGCATCACTTACGAAGAAGCTTTGAAGAAAAATATTCTCGAACCGCTCGGAATGAAAGATACGGGTTACGATTGGTCTGAAGCAATTGTTTCGAAACGCGCCGCTGGATACGATAAAACTTTTTCGGATTATAAAAACACTTCTTATGTTGATATGTCTCTGCCGTATTCCGCCGGTTCGCTTTATTCAACAGTTGAGGATCTTTTAATATGGGACAAGGCTCTGCAGACAGATAAACTTCTTTCCAATAAATGGAAGGAAGAGCTTTTTAAACCTCGAGCCGATGCCTTCGGCGGAAAATATGCTTTCGGATGGATTCTGCAAAAAAAGAAAATCGGCAGCGAAGAATTTGATGTCATAACCCACGGCGGTAGTATCAACGGTTTCAATACTATCAATTATATAATTCCTAAAAAAGGTCAGGCTGTAATTCTATTTAGCAATGCAAGTGCAGCGCCTTTGAATGAGATGACTGATAAAATAATCGGCATCCTAAACGGTGAAGAAGTCAAACCGCCGCTTAAATCTTTGGCGAATTATCTGCACGGGATTATTAACGAAGATGGAATAGATGCGGCGATCGAAAAGTTTGATGAATTGAAAAATGAAATAGATGTTTTTTCTTTAAGAGAAAATGAAATGAACATGCTTGGTTATGAAATGTTGGCAGAGAACAGATTTGACGAAGCTTTGGGAGTTTTTAAGTTAAATGTAAGAGAGTACCCTAAATCGTACAATGTTTATGATAGTTACGGTGAAGCTTTGTTGAAAAAAGGTATTAAAGATTCGGCAATAGTGTATTATAAAAAATCGTTGGAATTTAATCCGAGAAGCAAAAACGGAATAAAAGTGCTGAAGGAATTAGGAATTGAGATCGAAGAGCCGAAGGATGCCGACGTTCCCGCAGAAATACTTCAAAGTTATACAGGCAAATACCAGCTTGCACCGAATTTTGTAATGACAATTACTATAAATGACAAGCAAATCTTTGCACAGGCAACAGGTCAGCCGCAAATAGAAATTTTTCCCGAAAGCCAAACGAAATTTTATGTAAAGGTAGTGGAAGCCAAGATTGAATTTGTGAAGGAAAACGGAAAAGTTTCAAAATTGATTCTTTATCAAAACGGCCGTGAAATGCCGGCACCGAAAATTGAATAAACCGCTGAAAATTATCGGAACCAAGATCCCGACAGAGTCGGGATTTTTTATAGCTAAAATTAATTTGCATAATTATGCATAAATATGTATAATTATTCCCAAAATTTCAAAAAGAAGTAAAATGATTAACATAGGCATAGTTGGAGCTGCCGGGTATTCCGGAATCGAACTGATAAAATTATTACTCAATCATCCAGAAGCGGAGATAACAAAATTATTCGGCAATTCTACTGCCGGACAGAAGATAGAAAATGTGCACACATCTCTGCGCGGAATGATTTCTCTCGAAGTAGAAAAATTTGATGTTGAATCGTTGAATGGACTCGATCTTTTGTTTGTTGCGCTTCCATCCAGACAAGCTGCGAATGTAGTTGCAGAAGCTTTTGCAAAAGGAATAAAAGTAATTGATATCGGCGGTGATTTTAGATTGAAAAACATTGATGAGTATTCGAAATATTATAATCACGAGCACACGGCAGAAGATTTGCTTGCACATGCAGTTTACGGATTGAGCGAATGGAACGAAGAAGAAATTTCTTCTGCACAGTTGGTTGCAAATCCCGGCTGTTACCCTACAAGCATTCTGCTTGCGCTTATTCCGTTGTTGAAAAAGCATTTAATAGATGACTCGTTCATAAGTATTGTTTCGTATAGCGGAACGTCCGGTGCGGGAAAATCAGCCGCACAAAACATGATGTTCAGCGAAGTGAACGAAAGTGTGCGTGCTTACAAAGTTGGAAATCATCAACACATTCCAGAAATAAAATTGTATCTCGAAAAATTCGGCGGCAGCGCAGCAAACTTTTCATTTGTTCCGCATCTGCTTCCGGTTACAAGAGGAATCTATTCCACAATTCAGGCACGCGTTAATGACGGCGTTGATGAAAACAAACTTCTCGAAGCATTTACTTCGAGTTACACAGCAAAACCGTTTATCCGTTTGGTGCATCCGTCAATTCCCGAAATGAAAGATGTGGTGAATACAAATTTTTGCGACATCGGTTTTAAAATAAACGAGAACAAAACACTTACAATATTTTCAACAATTGATAATTTGGTAAAAGGAGCAGCCGGGCAAGCGATACAGAACATGAATATCATGTCCGGCTTAGAACAAACAGAAGGATTGGCATCATGGAACAAGAAAAAGCAATTGCAGATAAAATGAACAAAGGTATAACAGCACCGAAAGGATTTAAAGCCGCGGGTATTCACTGTGGAATCAAAAGATCGAAAAAAGATCTTGCACTAATTTACTCCGAAAGTCCGGCAACAGCAGCGGCTGTGTTCACACTGAACAAAGTTCAAGCCGCGCCGGTGCTCATCAGCAAAAAACATTTGAACGAATCCGAAACTTTTAAAGCGATAATTATCAACAGCGGCAATGCCAATGCATGCACGGGCGAACGCGGTTATGAAGATGCCGTAACCATGGCGGACGTTACCGCAGATACTCTCGGAATTAAACCGGAGGAAATTTTTGTTTCCTCAACCGGAGTTATCGGCGAAACTCTTCCGATTGAAAAAATTAAAAACGGCATTCACAAAATTTCCAGAATGATCGATAAGAAAGAGCATTTGAGCGCCGCCGAAGCAATTATGACCACCGATACTTTTGTTAAATCTTTCTCAACAAATTTTTTTATTGAAGGAAAAGAAGTCAGCATCGGCGGAATTGCAAAAGGTTCCGGCATGATTCACCCGAACATGGCAACTATGCTTGCATTTGTAACTACCGATGCGGAAATCGAAAAAGATACTTTTCAAACTTTGCTGAAAAGTACCGTTGACAAAACATTCAATAAAATTATTGTTGACGGTGATACGAGCACGAACGATATGGTGATTGCGCTTGCAAACGGGCAGTCCGGTGCAAAAATAGAAAGTGGAAAAGAATCATATAAAATTTTTGAAGAAGAGCTTTTGAGTCTCTTAAAAAAATTGGCAATCGATATTGTTAGAGACGGCGAAGGCGCAACAAAACTTATCGAAGTGATTGTTGAAGGTGCATTGACTGATGAAGATGCTGAAAAAGCCGCGAGAACAATTTCACTTTCACCGCTTGTTAAAACGGCAATTCACGGCGAAGATGCAAACTGGGGAAGAATTCTTGCAGCGGTAGGTTATTCGGGAATCGAATTCAATCCGGCAAAATTTGAAATCCTTATCAACAGCGTTCCGATTTTAAAACAAAATTATGAAGTTGCGCTTCCCGCCGCAGAAGCGAATAAAACTTTGAAGACAAGTTACATCGAGCTGCTTGTGAAATTGAATGTTGGAAAAGGAACAACAACTTGCTGGACTTGCGATTTTTCCGAAGAGTACGTGAAAATTAACGGGAGCTACAGAACGTGATATCACAATTTGGAAGACTACGGAAAGAAGATGTATTGATTGAAGCGCTCCCTTTCATTCAGCAGTTTGAAGGAAAGACATTCGTGATTAAATACGGCGGCGCCGTTATGGAACACGAAGTGCTTAAATCTATGGTTGCACAGGATGTAACGCTCCTCCGCAAAATCGGAATTAACATTGTTGTTGTTCACGGCGGCGGAAAAGAAATTACTTCGTACTCACAGAAGCTGAACCTCGAAACAAAATTTGTTAACGGTCAGCGTTACACCGATAAAGAAACTCTTAGTGTTGTGCAGATGGTTTTAGCCGGATTAATTAATAAAGATATTGTTCGACGCATAAATATACACGGCGGCAGAGCTGTCGGCGTTAGCGGAATAGATGCCGGATTGGTAAATGTGAAGAAGTATGATAAGGAAGATCTCGGTTTGGTTGGCGAAGTTGTTGACGTGAATTCTTCTTTTGTTAAGAATCTTTTGGATAACGGTTACCTTCCGGTTATTGCACCGATTGGAGTTGATGAGAATGGAACGATTTACAATGTTAACGCCGATATTGCCGCCGGTGCTATTGCCGGCGCGCTCGATGCAGCAAAACTTGTTTACATGACCGACATCGACGGAGTTCGTGCTAACGATAAATTGATTTCGCATTTAACAGAAAGAGAAGCCGAAGAATTAATTGAGAACGGAACAATCAGCGGCGGGATGATTCCGAAAGTAGAATCTGCTCTTGAAGCTCTCGATGCCGGTGTTCAAAAAGTTCACATTGTTGACGGAAGAATCCAGCACGCTCTCCTTCTGGAAATTTTTACGAAGGAAGGTGTTGGAACCGAAATAGTTGCCGAGTAACATATTCCGAGGGAGCGAAGCGACCGAAGAATCTCCTACCGATACGAGTTAAGAGATTCTTCTCCCGACTGCGCCGGGATCAGAATTACAAAATAAAGGAGAACAGCAATGAGCAAAAAAATTGAAGACATCCAAAAACGGCATTCGGTAATTAAATCGGTAATCTCTTCTCAGGAAATTTTTAATCAAACACAGCTTGTAAAAGTTTTAAAGCAGAACGGATTTAAAGTAACGCAAGCAACCCTATCGCGGGATCTAACGGAGCTCGGCGTTGCGCGTGTTCATACCGGGAACGGATTGGTTTACAGACTTGGCGCCGCCGGAGACGAAGCGGCTTTGAAATCAAGAATTGCCGAAGAAGTTATTTCTGTTGATTCGAACGAAACGCTCATTATCGTAAAAACTTTTCCGGGCAGAGCGCAAGGCGTTGCAGTTTTTATGGACAAACAAAACGGCTCGGAAATTCTCGGCACACTTGCCGGAGACGATACGATAATTGTTATTCCGCGGCAGATAAAAAATATTAAGAAAGCAATTGAACAAATAAAAACAATATTAGGAATGAAGTAATGGCAAAGAACAAAATAGTTGTCGCATATTCCGGCGGTCTGGATACCTCGGTTATGGTTAAGTGGCTCAAAGATAATTATGACGCCGAGATAATTACGTTCACCGGAAATTTGGGACAAACTAAAGAGCTGGTTGGACTTGAAGAGAAAGCAAAAAAATCAGGCGCATCAAAATCATACGTTATAGATCTCACAAAAGAATTTTTGGAAGAGTACGCGTTCCCGGCATTGCGTGCCGGTGCAATGTACGAAGATGCATATCCGATGGCTTGCTCGCTCGGTCGTCCGCTTCTTGCAAAAACACTTGTTGATATTGCAAGAATGGAAAACGCAAACATGGTTGCTCACGGCTGTACCGGAAAGGGAAATGATCAAGTGCGGTTTGAAGTTACAGTCGGTGCACTCGCACCGGATATTGTTAACATTGCACCTTTGAGAACATGGGAATTTAAAAGCCGCGAAGAAGAAATTGATTATGCGAAAGCTCATAACATTCCGGTTACCGCAACAAAAGATAATCCTTATTCGATTGATGAAAATATTTGGGGCACGGCAATTGAGTGCGGAATTTTGGAAGACCCGATGGCAGAACCTCCGGCAGATGCATTCCAGCATACAGTTGCGCCGGAAGATGCACCAAACGAATCCGAAGTTGTTACAATCGAATTCGAAAAAGGAATTCCGGCTGCAGTTAACGGCGCTGCACTAGACAGCGTTTCTCTCGTTAAACTTCTCAATGAAATCGGCGGTCGTCATGGTATCGGCAGAATTGATATGATTGAAAATAGATTGGTCGGAATTAAATCGCGCGAAGTTTACGAAGCACCGGCTGGAATGATTTTACATTTTGCTCACAAAGAATTGGAAAGAATCACACTCGAAAAATCGGTTGCGCATTACAAAAGTCTCGTTGTACAAGAATATGCAAATTTGATTTACAACGGTTTGTGGTTTACACCGCTGCGCGATGCACTTCAGGCATTCATCGATAAAACACAAGAGAAAGTAACGGGACTCGTAAAAGTTAGATTGTACAAAGGTACAACGCGAATTGCCGGAAGAACTTCTCCATATTCGTTGTACGATCCCGAACTCGCAACATACACAGCTGCAGATCAGTTTGATCACAAAGCTTCGGAAGGGTTCATCAAAATTTTCGGACTGCCGTACAAAACCATTTGCAGAGTTGAACAAAAAGCCAAAGACGCAGAAAAACATTTGGTGTAAAAGTATCAGCATTTTTTTAGCTGTAGGGAACGCAATGCGCCGCGGCGTATTGTGTTCCCTACTATACTTTTTAACAAGAACATCAAAACGCTTTACTGTTTGCTCAATCTCGGTTAACTTACCACTAATAAAAAATCACAAAGAAAAATTTATGGCTATCTGGAACAGCAGATTCAAAAAACCGCTTGCGGAAATAGCACTCAAATTCTCTTCATCAATTGATATTGACGGAAAACTATACAACGAAGATATTGACGGAAGCAAAGCGCATGTTCAAATGCTTGCGAAGCAAAAAATAATTTCATTGAGCGACAATAAGAAAATTATCAAAGCACTCGATGAAATACGAAAAGAAATTTCTTCGGGCAGATTAAAATTCGACTGGCGTAAAGAAGATATTCATTCATTGATAGAAGAACGTCTTGTAGAAAAAATTGGAGACGTTGGAAAAAAATTACACACCGCACGAAGCCGTAATGATCAAGTTGCGCTTGATGAACGGCTATACATGCGGAAAAAAATCAAAGAGCTGGTAAAACAAACACGGTCGCTTCAAAAAACTTTTCTGAAAAAAGCCGAGCAGTACAAAGACACAATTATTCCGGGTTACACACATTTACAGCGTGCACAGCCGCTTCTGTTTGCCCATCAATTGATTGCTTACGTTTCAATGCTCGATAGAGACGTTGAACGTTTGAACGATTGTTTGAAACGCGCGGATAAATCTCCGCTCGGTGCTGCCGCACTTGCCGGTACAACATTAAATACGGATAGAAATCTCACTGCAAAATTTCTCGGTATGAACGGCATCGTAGAAAATTCTCTCGATGCGGTCAGCAGCCGTGACGTGATGATTGAACTTATAAGCGCGTGTTCAATTATTATGATGCACCTCAGCCGCTTTGCCGAAGAAATGGTTTTGTGGAGTTCGCAAGAATTTGGATTTGCCGATATTGACGATTCGTTTGCGACCGGAAGCAGTTTGATGCCGCAGAAAAAAAATCCGGATATTGCAGAACTTGTCCGAGGAAAAGTTGGAAGGGTTTACGGCTCGTTGTTCGGTCTGCTCACAATTATGAAAGCACTTCCGCTTGCGTACAACCGCGATATGCAAGAAGATAAAGTGCATCTTATCGAAGCGGTGAACACAACAAAAGATTGCCTGCTGCTTTCATCGGAATTGTTGAAGCACACGAACTTTAAAAAAGAGAGATTCGAAAAAGAACTCGACGGTGATCTTTCGCTTGCAACGGAACTGGTTGATTATCTCGTGCGCAAAAATATTCCTTTCAGAGAAGCTCATCATATAGTTGGAAAAGTTGTAGCAGTTTGCTGGGATCAAAATAAAAAATTGAATGAAGTATCTATTGACGATTACAAAAAGATTTTCCCAAAATTCGAACAAGATGTTTATAAATATCTCACTGCACGTTCGAGTGTGGAAAATAGAAAATCATCCGGCAGTACTTCGCCGAAAGAAGTAGAAAAACAGTTGAGTTTCTGGAAGAAAAATTTGAAGTGAGCGATTTATGGAATCAAATTTCTGCGAAAGTTATTTTAGGGAAAATATCTATAAATTTCTTTGCGGTTAAGACACCGAACAAAAATGAAAGTGTCTTTAAATAACTCTAAGCCTATTCTATAATTATCAATTTTTATTCTGTAATAATCTTTGAAGGAATGAAGTTTTTTGAGATTTTTTATTTCTCGAAGTGTCGTTGCACTTTTTACATTTTGGATGGTTTGTAATATGAGAGTTTTTATTTCATCGTCGGTAATCTTTCTAATATCTTTTTCAAATGAAGTTTCGAATAAGATTTTCATTTATGACCGGCTAAAGCTCTTAAAATTTTTGTTTCATCTACAAATCTATTTTTCCTTCCTTCTTTTATAGCATGCGAAAGACCGTAGTCTTCCATTGCATCGAGAATAACATTATAAACTTCTTTTTTGCGGCTATTCAGCATATCAACTAATACTTCTTCGAGCATTTTTTTTAACATATTTGGTGGTAATGATTTCATCTCTTCTTTTCTTTTTATGTGAAGATAGCAAATCAAAGATAATTAATCCAATCGCTGCCATAAACAATTTACAATACAGCAATAAAAACTTATCTTTCAACCGGATTAGTTTTCTACGAAACTAATATGAATGGAAAAAGAGACAAGTCTTTTATTTCAAATAGATCAGACAGTCGTAACAAAATAAATACAATTACAGATTCTGCGCTCGCCTTCGAAAAACTGTGGGAGAGTGAAGAGAGTCTCCGCGTTTTGATGAACTCAAATCCGGAAGCTGTATTTATTCTCGATCGTGAAGGAAATTTTGTTGCGGCAAATGAAAAATGCGCACAGCGATTCGGCAAGCCGGTTGAAGAACTTATCGGTACCAATGTTTTTTCTTATCTCACGCCAGAAATTGCAGAGAAGAGAAAAGCAAAAGTCGATGAGGTTATAAAAACCGGAAAGCCGTTAAGATTTGATGACACTCGCAACAACCGCAGTTTCGATAATTATCTGCATCCCATCTTTGATTCACAAGGCAATTTAATCAGGATTGCTGTTTGGGCAATTGATTTTACCGAAAGGAAACAAGTTCTTGATGCACTGAAAGCAAGCGAAGAAAAATTTCGGGAGATTGCCGAAAACATTCAGGATATTTTTTGGGTGAGAAAAGGGGACGACTTGCTTTATGTGAGTCCCGCTTACGAAATAATTTGCGGCAAAACTTGCCAAAGTCTTTATGATAATCCCAATTCATTTCTCGAAGCAGTTCATCCCGATGATTTTGAGCGTGTGATAAAAAGTCTTAGTTCCGATCAATACAAAAAAGAAGGCATGTTCGATGAAGAGTTCAGAATTATCCGCCCCGATGGTGAAATCAGGTGGATCTGGTCCAGAACTTTCCCGGTTAAGAGAGATGATGAGGTAATTAGAACAGTCGGAATAGCCGAAGATATCACGCTTCAAAAAAAAGCCGAAGAAGAAATTCAAAACTCATTTAAAAAAGAAAAAGAACTTAATGAACTTAAGTCGCAATTTGTTTCGATGGTTTCTCACGAGTTCCGGACGCCGCTCGGATTAATTCTCTCCTCAACGGAACTGCTTCAAAAGTACGGAACGAAATGGGATGAAGAAAAAAAGGACGAACAGTTTTTAAGAATAAAAAAAGCAGTCGAGAATCTCACCGGATTGATGGAAGATATAATTGTTATCGGGGGCGAAGAAACCGGCAAAATAAAAATTGTACCTACCGAAACCGGTCTTGTTGCGTTCATCAAAGAAATTATTGAAGAAGTTAAAGCAAGCACACACGAACAAGCCGCGATTAATTTTGATCACACGGATTCCAATTTGAAAATATTTGCAGATGAAAAATTGTTGAGACAAATCTTTTTGAACCTGATTTTGAATGCCGTGAAATACACGCCGCCGGAGAAAAAAGTTTTTGTTAAACTTCTCCCGGATGCTCAGAAAATATATTTCGAAATTGTTGATGAGGGAATCGGAATTGCGCCGGAAGATTTGAAAAATATTTTTGAACCGTTTGCACGAGGAAGAAATGTGGGCAAAGCAAAGGGGAGCGGCTTGGGACTTGCAATTGTAAAGCAAGCAGTTGAACTTCTGCGCGGAGAGATAAAAGCAGAAAGCAAATTGAATGTTGGAACTACATTCTACGTGACACTGCCGAAAGAAATTATGTAAAAACGTTTGATACAAAACTTAATTGCCCCGGCATTTTCCGTGTAAACGGAATCCCGCTTTGTGGTGATATGTCGGGTGGCAAAGAACAAAAACATTATTTGGCTTTAGCCAGAATTTTAAATCTAATATGCGACTAAAGTCGAAAAAGGTTTTCTAATTTACTCCACGACCTGAAGGTTGTGGCAATTTTGATTGATAAGAACATTTATGGCAAAAAAACTTTTTGAGAAAAATTGAATTGCACTAAACGGGCTCTGTTTTTATGCAAAAAATTCTCGTAATTGAAGACGACGAATCGTACATCGACAACATAAAAATTCTTCTTGAAGAGGAAGACTACTCTGTTGTAACGGCTTTGAATGGTTCGGAAGGAATTCAACGAGCATCAAAGGAAAATCCGGATTTGATCATTTGCGATATAATGCTTCCGGATATCAGCGGGCATTCGGTTCTTGAAGAATTGCGGAAACGGCAGAAAACGAAATTTGTTCCGTTCATTTTTCTTACTGCAAAATCATCTGCAAGCGACGTGCGTGAAGGGATGAATCTCGGTGCTGACGATTATCTTACCAAACCATTTTTAGCAAATGATCTTCTTAAAGCTGTTGAAACGCGTCTCGAAAAATATAAACTGCTTCTTAAAGCCGTGAAGTCGTCAAAAAATTCTGCTGATGAAAAAACAAAACTCGATCATGACAATTATGTTTTGCTTCCGACCGGGAAGAATTATGAGATGGTCTATGTCGAAGATATAGTCTGCATAACATCGGAAGGAGTTTATACAAATGTTTTCACAAAAGACGGGAAGAAAGTATTAATGAGAAAACTTTTGAAGGAGTGGGAAAAAACTCTGTCCGAAAAAAAATTTACCCGTGTACATAAATCAACATTGATAAATTTAACCTACGTTGGCAAAATTGAGAAGTGGTTCAACGGATCATTTAAACTGCTGCTCAAAAATTTTCCGGAACCGCTGATAGTCAGCCGCAGATACTCGGCGCTGCTAAAAAAGAATTTGATGATCTAACCAGTGTTTTTCATTTCATAAAAACTACCGGATATTACATACTTCGACCGCTTATTACATTAACATTCATTCCTTACTTATCATAAAAGATATTTGAGCCGTAAAAAATTTTTTCCTTTTCAGACAAAGGGAAATGAAAACAATTCTTGTTATTGAAGATGAGGGCTCGATAAGAGACGCGGTTAACAGCGCGGTAAAGGAAATAGGGTGGCAGACCATTTACTGTACCGATATCTCTTTCGAAATCAAAAGGATTGTTCAGCATTTGCCGGATATAATTGTTGCGGATATAACTTCTTTGAGCAGTGAGAAAGCCGGATTGCTGATGCATCTTAAATCAAGCGCATCATTTTCTTTCATCCCGGTTGTATTAATCGCTGATTCAAAACAGCGGGGCAACAAAAAAGTAAATATGAAAAATCTGTTTGATGACGGATTGATTTATTGTCTTTCAAAACCATTTACGAACAAAGAACTTTTAACATTGATAAAAGCAATTATCAAACAAACGGAAACAATAAACCCGTGGTGAAAACACAAAATCTATTAACAAAATAAAAAGAGGTTCAACATGAATAAAAACAGAAGTTCAATCGCCCGCATAATCATGCTTATTGCTTTTGTTTGTCTGTTCTTTAACACAACGAATTACTTTGCCCAGCAAAAAACACTTTACCAGCGTCTCGGCGGAGTTAGACCTATTTCGCTGGTAGTTGATGATTTTATCGACCGCCTCGTTTCCAATGATGCTCTCAACGCAAACCCGATGATAAAAGCGGGCCGTGAACATTCACCGGCACCTTACCTTAAAGTTCAGGTAACAAATCTTGTTTGCCAGGTAACCGGCGGTCCTTGCGTATATACCGGGCTTGGAATGAAAGAGTCTCACATGCACCTGAATATTACCGAAATGGAATGGCAGGTAATGAGAGATGAGTTCAAAAAATCACTGGATAAATTTGGTGTGCCTGAAAAGGAACAGAAAGAACTCTTCGATATAGTCGAAAGCACGAAGAAAGATATAGTTCAAAAAAAGTAACAACAAGAAAGGGAAATAAAATGTCTGCAGAAATAAATCTTAAAGTCGCGAGAGAATTATACGATGCCTTTAACAAAAAGGATTTCTCTCAAAGTCAAAAGCTAATTGCAAGCAGTGCACAATTTAGAGTTGTACCATACAATATGGAATCATCCGGCGTAGAAGGTTATTTGCAGATTGTTCAAGGCTGGGCAAATGCTTTCCCGGATGGTTATTGTGATGTTCAAAATATCTATGCCGGTGAAGATTGGGCAGTGTGCGAGTTTATCGGCAAGGGGGCACACACCGGACCATTGATGTCGCCCAGCGGACAGATAATGCCCACCGGAAAAAAAGTTGAAGTTCCTTTTTGCGAAGTGATGAAAATAAAAGACGGAAAAGTTGTTTCACTTAACTCATATTTTGATTCTGCCACTATGATGCATCAACTCGGAATACTTGATGAAGTGAAACATCATTAAGAAAGACAAATTGAATTCATTAAAAAAATTTTAAGGGAAAAAATGAAAAAGTTAGCTTTATTTATATTGATGACTTTAACGGTAGTTTCATTGATGCTTTTTACAAGTCAAAATGAAACCGATGCGTCAAGTCATCGTGAAGCACCGCTGATTAGTTTGGATCCGCTTGCAGATAACACTGACCTTTATGCATTCAGGTCGCCGGACGATCCGAACACGGTAACTATTGTTGCAAATTATATTCCGCTCGAACTTCCCGAAGGCGGACCCAACTATGCAACTTTCGGCGAGGACATTCATTATGAAATTCATATCAAGAATCAAACTTCAACCGCTTCGCTCGGTTCTGCCAAGGATGATATAACATATCGTTTTACTTTTTCTCAAATGAACGAAGACCCGACAACATTTTTCAATATTCGATTGGGAAAGCAGAATTTGAAAACTACTTACGTCTGTGAAAAAAGTACGGACGGCGGTTCTTCATGGACAGCAATTGTTAGCAGCGGAATTGTTCCGCCGAATAATATCGGTCCGCGTTCAATTGAAGGCGGTGCCGGAATGAACACAAGTTACAGCTCGCTTGTAAATCAATCCGTAACGACGGCATCTTCCGGAGAAAAAATATTCTGCGGTCCGCGCGATGATCCGTTCTTTGTTGATCTCGGCGGCGTGTTCGATCTCGGTCAAACAAGAAGTTCATTCGGAAACGATGCCGCAAATTCCGACAACGCACGAGACGCTGTTGCCGGTTTTAACACTCACGCAATTGTTCTTCAAATACCAATCAGCAGTTTGCAGAAAGACGGCAAGTCAGTCAGCGAAGCAGAAAATATTTTGGATCCGAATTTTGTAATTGGTGTTTGGGCTTCTGCAAGCCGTCCGCAAATTAGAACACTTTCGGAATACGGCGATAAACCTTCATACAGCGGTAAGTGGGTTCAAGTATCGCGTCTCGGTATGCCGCTTGTTAATGAGGCAATTATTCCAATCGGCGAAAAAGATAAATGGAATGCCGTTACGCCATACAGTGCAGAAGAGCAGCAGTTCATTCAATACTTTGCTAATCCTGAGTTAGCACTTTACATGGATGACAGCCAGTTCGGCACAGCCGTTCCGGCTCTTGCAAATTTGAGAATACAAACAATGTCGTATCCGGCAATCGGAACAATTACGGGTTATCAATCACCCGGTTTTGATTTTCGTAACGGAAAGGACGGTGCATTTGCAGTAACAAAATTAAATCCTCCGCCGGATCTTAGCGGAACAGCTTTCGCAGTTAATTTGAATGAAGGATTAGTCGGCGAAGGAAAACCGAGACTCGTGGATATTTATCCGATCTTTTATTTCGGTGTACCGAATGTAATTCCGTACCAGCTTGCAACCGGAAAGACCGGCGGACCTTTAAGCGCGGGGAAACCTTTCATCAATAATTTTCTTCCGGTAACATCCGATAATGGGAAATTATACGGCGGCGATATGCTGCGATTGAATATGGCAACACCGGTTACCGAACGCGGAACAACCGAATACACTCAAAATGCATATGAAGGATTAGTGCGGGCTGCAGTTTTAGGATTAACTGCCGCACCGTATAATCAATCGGCAGACATTGAAGCTATTCCGCACATGGATGGATTTCCGAACGGCAGAAGATTGGAAGATGATGTAACAACAATTTCTTTGCAAGCTGTAGGCGGATTAGTTCTTGCAGCAGTTGGACTTCCGTTTGATGATGCAGTTGCCGGAGATTATTCCGATCTCGCTTCATCGAAACTTGTTGCCGAGCTGACTTATAATGCCGGTCCCACTCAAAATGATGTTGCGTTGTCGAATAGTTTTCCGTTTCTCGCCGATCCGCACAGCGGATATGATTATGTTAAAAAGTTAACTGCAGTAAGTCCGGGCACGGTTACTTCTGTTAACGGAGGAAGTACAATCGGT
Source organism: Ignavibacteriales bacterium (assembly GCA_016177735.1). Classification (GTDB taxonomy): domain Bacteria; phylum Bacteroidota; class Ignavibacteria; order Ignavibacteriales; family Melioribacteraceae; genus DYJK01. The sequence goes on from JACOUS010000012.1 coordinate 44,556, forward strand.
GTTACAGTTCCAACAGCATTTATCCTAGAGCAGAATTATCCGAATCCTTTTAATCCTTCTACAACGATAAGTTATCACGTATCAAAAAATGCGCGCGTCAAAATAAAAGTTTTTAATACGCTCGGACAGCAAGTAGCCGAATTAGTCAATAAAGAACATACACAGGGCACTTATAAAATAAATTGGAATGCGCGCGGACTTGCGAGCGGAACGTATATCTATCAGCTTGAAATCGGGAATTCCGTAGCGGCTAAGAAAGCAGTGCTGCTCAAGTAAAAATCTTTTTGTAGGACGAAGCGTACAAATCATTAGTTAAATAAGTGTAAGCTTCGTCCGGCATATTTTTACTGTACAAAACTCTTGCTCATGTTCTTTTCTGTTTGATCAAGATTATGAAAATGAGTAAGAGCAAGAATGATTTACGAAATAAATTATTTGTGAGATAGAAGGAAAGAATTAACAATGAAGAAACAAATTCTAATAGGTGTGTTAGTTACTGCTCTGCTTGCTGCCGGCATAATTGCATACAATAATTTTTTTGTGAGTGAAAAAATTCCGGCACTACTTCCACGGGCGAACGATTCAAATGTTTCGGCAGAATATTTGAATGCGCAGCGCACGGTTGAATATTACAGAGAGCAGATAAGAAAAAATCCGGATGATCCGAGAAATTATGTTGAGCTTGCGCAAGTATTTCTTCAAGAAGCCCGCGTTACCGGCAGAGACCACGAATATGTATTGAATGCAATGGAATTGGTTGATCGTGCACTCGAACTCGATAAAACCAATCTCGATGCAAAACTTACCAAAGCAAATATATTTTTGACCCGGCATAAATTTGAAGATGCAAAAAAAATCGGTGAATGGGCTGCCGGAAAATATCCGTACAGTTCTTCTGTTTACGCAATTCTAACCGATGCTTATGTTGAACTCGGCGAATACGAAAAAGCAGTGAAGGTTTGTGATAAACTTTTGAGCATCAAGCCCGATCTTCGTTCGTACTCGCGCGCTTCGTACATCAGAGAATTACACGGGCAAAGAGAATCTGCGATTGATGCAATGCGTTTAGCAGCGGATGCCGGAGTTACCGGGCAAGAAAACCGTGCGTGGGTTTTGTACAATCTCGGTAATCTCTATATGCAAACCGGAAAAATTGATACCGCCGCTTTTATCTTCAATGGAATTCTTCAAGAGCGTCCTTCTTATGCTTTTGCACATGCCGGGCTTTCAAAAGTTATGACCGCCAAAAAAAATTATTCTCTCGCACTTAAACATTTGTTAAAAGCATTTCAATTGATGCCGGAACATTTGTTCATCGAACAAAAGGCTGATTTATATCTTGCAATGGGAAATAAAGAGGCGGAGAAAAAACTTATTAATGAAGTTATTGTAGCTTTGAAGGAAGATGAAGGACAAGGATGGAATGTTGATCTCGAGTATGCGCGGTTTTGTCTCAATCATAACATTAATATAAAAGAAGCCTTCGTGCGCGCAGAACGTGAATACAAAAGGAGAGGAAATAATGTAGAAGTGAAAACGATTTACGCGTGGGCGCTTTATAAAATGAACAACTTGAACCGCGCGGCTAAAATTATCGATGAGGTTCTTAAATTTGATTCACGAAATCCGCTTGCTCGTTATTATACCGGAGTAATTTATTCCGCGCTTGGCAAAAATGATTTTGCAGTCCGCCATCTCGAAAAATCTTTGACAAAGGGTTTCGCTTGCAACCCGGTGTTTTATGCCGATGCACAACAACGCATCGGCACTCTCAGAAATAAATTAGTTGCAAGCAGATGAAAATTATAAATAAAACTTAGTGACTTTACGGCGTTCGTTGTTTTATTTTACTTTCCGCAAAGTCACTAAGAACAATGTTAAGGTTGTTAACTCACCTTGCGCAAAATTTTATATCGAATTGCCATGAACTTTAGTTCGTGGGACACCTTGCTGCAAAAACATTGGCTTTAGCCACAATTTCAGCTAAAGCCCAAAATTTAGCAGTTTATTTTCCGCGACTTATCACCGCTGAGCGGGATCCCGTTTACACGGGAAAAGTCGTGGAAACGGATAATATTATTTTCGCATAACGCAAGTTGTTAACTCAAAACAAGTCCTTCTATCTGTAAGTTTGATTTTAATTTGCGAAGCAGACGATTTATATAATTCTATCTCTCCTACAACCAACTGCCTCGTTCAATCGTCTAATTACTGCTATTAAAATACCCTTTAATAAAAATCGAAGGATCGAGTCATGCAAAAACGAATTGCAATTCTCATCGTAACTTTTTTCATAGTTGTTCCCGGATTAATCTCCGCGCAGCAGAGCAGCGGTTTTGATCTGAATAATCTCGATAAATCCGCAAGCCCAGCTCAGGATTTCTATCAATATGCAGTCGGCGGATGGATGAAAAAAAATCCGATACCGGATGAATACAGCCGCTGGGGTTCATTCGAACAATTGGAAGAAAGAACAAATAAAAATTTGAAATCACTTCTCGAAAAATTTTCTGCAAATCAAAACAAGCAATCAGGTTCGGCAGAACAAATGATCGGAGATTTTTTTGCGACCGGCATTGATTCATCGCTGGTTGAAAGACTCGGCATGAAGCCGATTATTCCCGAACTGGCAAAATTGAATTTGGTGCGCAGCACAAAAGATCTTGTAAATCTTTTTGCAGAAGAATCTTTGTACGGCGTAAACATCCCTTTCAATTTCTTTGCCTCTGTTGATGCAAAGAAAAGTACCGTGATGGTTTCGCGTTTGTATCAAGGCGGCGTTGCTCTGCCGGATGTTGAGTATTACACAAAAGATGATGCGCGCTCGAAAGAAATCAGAGAAAAATATGCTGAGTATATCGTAAACATGTTCAAGTTGATTAATGCAAGCGAAGATGAAGCCAAAGCAAACGCACAAATTGTTATGAACATCGAAACACGTTTGGCAAAAGCATCCAACACAAGATTGGAAAATAGAAATCCCGAAAAAACTTACAACAAAATGGGAATCGATCAACTTAAAAAATTATCACCGGGATTCGATTGGGAAGTTTATTTCGAAGGACTCGGAATCGAAAGACCGCCGGTAGTTGTTGTCGGTCAGCCGAAATTTTTTGAAGAAGCCGGTAAAATGATTAACGAAGTTCCGCTTAATGATTGGAAAGTTTACATCAAATGGCACATCATAAACAATGCGGCAAATTTTTTGAGTTCGGATTTTGTGAACGCGCGTTTTGATTTCTACGGAAAATTTTTGAACGGCACAAAAGCGCTTCAACCAAGATGGAAAAGAGTTCTCCAAACTTTGAACGGCTCTATCGGGGAATTGATCGGGCAGTTGTACGTTGCCGAATATTTTCCGCCAGAAGCAAAAGAGCGTGCAAAAAATATTGTTAACAATCTTCTCGTTTCGATGGGCGAAAGTATTAAAAATTTGGATTGGATGAGCGGCGAAACAAAAGAGCAAGCACTTGTTAAACTCGGTACGTTCGGAGTGAAGATCGGTTATCCCGATAAATGGAAAGATTATTCGGAACTTGAAATTAAACGCGATACATATTTTAAAAATATTCTCCGCGCTAATTACTGGTCATCAAAAGATAATCTTAAAAAGATCGGTCAGCCGGTCGATAAAACAGAATGGGGCATGAATCCGCAGACGGTTAATGCTTACTATTCCCCGGTGAGAAACGAAATAGTTTTTCCGGCGGCAATTTTGCAGTGGCCCTTCTTCGATCAAAGCGCAGACGATGCAATTAATTACGGTGCGATGGGTGTTGTAATCGGTCACGAAATCACACACGGCTTTGACGATCAGGGAAGAAAATATGATGCTCAAGGAAACATTAAAGATTGGTGGACAAAAGAAGACGGCGAAAAATTTCAGGAACGCGCGGACAGACTTGCAGATCATTACGACAGTTTCGCGGCAGTCGATACATTTCATGTTGACGGCAAACTTACACTCGGCGAAAATATTGCAGATCTCGGCGGACTTACGATTTCATTTTCGGCATTCAAAAAAACAGAACAGTACAAAAAGGGTGAATCGATTGACGGCTTCACGCCGGCACAAAGATTTTATCTCGGGTACGCACAAGTTTGGGCAAACAATATCCGCGACGAAGCATTGAAACTCCGTTTGAAAACAGATGTACACTCGCCCGGTAAATTTAGAGCGAACGGACCTTTGATGAACTTGCCGGAATTTTTTGACGCGTTTGGTGTTAACGCCGGCGATACGATGAGAAATACTGATGATAAGATTGTGAAGATTTGGTAAGTTGATGTAATTGCTGTCATGTTGTAGGGACATGGCGTGCTGTGTCCCTACAAAATCAATTACTTATCATATTCTTCCGCCGCAACATTGGCTACTTTTTTCATAGCTTTTGTAAATTTGCTTTTACTTGCCCGGCTTGCTCGCATCTCAAGATATTCTTCAGTCATTAACGCAGAAACTTTTTCTGCCAAAGCAGAGGATACCAATTGATTTATTGAAGTTTTTTCTTTCTTAGCCAGATCACGAGCTTTTTTATGTAACGATTCGGGTAATCTCAAACTGATAGTACTCATTTCGCTTCTCCAGTTATTTTTAGAAACTCTTTTGGAGTTATTACTTGCAGACTAAATTTCTCTACTCCGCTGAAATCTCTTTTGTTAAAACTAATTATATAATCGCTCTCTGATTCAACAGCAAGTTCCAGAATCATGTCGTCTTTAGGATCTCTCAGATACGGACGCCAGAGATAAAAAATTTTCCTTTTTTCAGATGTGAGACAAATGTAATCTAAAATTGCATCGATATCGGATTTAGCCAGTTTGATTTTTGATTTGTTCTTTTTAATAGCATATTCATATTCGATAATTAATGGAACAGAGATAAATACACTAAATCTTTTGTCGTCAATTATCGAGAGCAAATCAAAAGAAAAACCATTTCGTGACTTCAATGCAGACACAATAACATTTGTGTCGATCACTATTTTATATATTTTCATAAAGGTATTATATCCAATACCACTTTAAAAAACAAATGAGTTCTCAATGCCATGTGTAAAAAGGAAGAAAGAAAACATTTATCGGTTACTTTTTAGTAAAAGGGGAAAAACATTTTATTCTCACAAAATCATTTTTCATCTTTTAAAAACATCCGTGCTGAGATATTTCAAACCGGAATCCACCATCAACGTAACTACTTTTGCATTTGGACCTAACCGCCCGGCTACTTGAATTGCCGCGGCAACATTTGCGCCCGATGATGTTCCGGCAAACAAGCCTTCTTCACGCGCTAAACGTCTTGCCATCGCTTTTGCGTCTTCGGTTTTCACCGGAATAATTTCATCAACAAGATCTGGCTGCCACAACGGCGGAGTGTAACCGATTCCGATTCCTTCAATTTTGTGAGGTCCCGGTTTGCCGCCGGATAGTACCGGTGATTCCCCCGGTTCAACAACTATTGTTTTAATACCGGGATTATGTTTCTTTAATATAGTTGAGACACCGCGCGAAGAAGCCGCAGTGCCGGCGCATTGAACAAATGCATCAACGTTTCCGTTTGTCTGATTCCAGATTTCTTCTGCAAGCCGATAGTAGCCGGCGATGCTGTCGAGATTGTTGAGTTGATCCGTCCAGAATGTGTTTGGTTGTTTGCTGAATTCTTTTGCGGTCTCGATCATATCGAGAATTAATTTTTTTGTAGTGAGTCCGCCCTCGCTCGGTACGAGAGTTAGTTCTGCGCCGAATGCCGCCATTTGATTCCGTTTATCTTCGCTGAACGCGTCCGAAGTAATGATTTGAAGCCGGTAACCTTTTGCAACACAAATTAATGCAAGCGATATGCCGGTACTTCCGCCGGTGTATTCAACAATTGTATTGCCCGGTTTTAATCTTCCGTCTTCTTCGGCTCTTGAAATCATTGCCTGTGCAGCGCGGTCTTTCATACTGCCGGTTGGATTTTCCCACTCAAGTTTTACAAACACTTCGGCACA
>JACOUS010000008.1 GCA_016177735.1 Ignavibacteriales bacterium
TTGGTAATTCATAAATTGGTGTTAATCTTCTTTACTTGAAAACCCGTTTGGCAGCATACCTTCACTCACAGCTACATTAAAGCAATTGAATACTTAAAAGAGAACAACAATTAAAACGTCTACATACTCAAGCTAAACAGCTCGGTCTCATACTTCTGCCTATGATTCCTTAGTGGTCATTGGCAGACGCGGGTTAGGCGCCCTTTCGTGGGCATGACAATGGCAGCATGTTCGCTAGTTGTCTTTGTGGCTTTCTTGAAAAGGTCGCAGGCCAAATCTCCAAAACTTCCATGCAAGTGCGCGAGAATGGTCGTCCCCTTCAAACCCAAATGGCCCAAGGGCTATCGAAAGCTGAGTCAATTCAAGTGAGTTCGTGGGAGATGAAATGTCTTCCACCCCTCTCAAACTCTCAAATGGTTTCGCAAGCCATATGGGATTAGTTTTCTCAATAAAGAACGCGAGCGTGCAATACTCTTTCCAGTCCAATTCGCCATCAAGTAGGCAGAAAAAAGACAGCCATAGATTTCAGCCTGCTCTTGCTTTCCAAACCTGTCAATTTGCATCAGGATTTCTTCCAGCATTCTTTCGTTACCATATTTATCCAATAGCTGTTGGTACTTTGGCTTATCAGCGCTACCTTCCCGCGCAGCTTTTACAAAAGCACTGATCTTCTTCGCGATAGCGTAGTTTCGGACGTTATGGACTAGAGCCACTACTGCCGTGACATTCTTAATAACTGGCAAGTCCACCACAATTTTTTGAACATCTCCCGTCAAGAAGTGTTCCGCGAAGGTGTCGATGACAACTTCGACGTTGTCTATTACCGTATCCTTGACTTTCCCGTCATCAATTGCGTTTTTCATTGGCAAATCTATACCTTATTAGCAATGTGGGCGCGATGTTCCAGAATCTAGTCGCCACCCTTCGATCCGCACACCCTTGGCGCCTAACGTTAAGTGTTTTATCCGAACTTGCCTGTTGCAAGCAGGCTTGAGACAAAAAAATATATGACAGCTTTAACCTACAATTTTATTATCCGTGTATTGATAGCATTTCTTCAATGCCTCAATTTCGGATAAAATACAGTAGTTTTTAATATCTATTTCTGTTTTGTTGTTGGTTTACTTTGTAACAATTTATTTTTACTTGCATTGTTTTCATATTTAAGCACAATTTTTAATAATCTTTTCATATTTGAATGTTCTCATTCGATGGTATACATAAATACCGTTGACAAATTTTTATTTTCACAAATCGGATTACTTCAACCGTCTTTTACTACGGAGACCTTGATGATCTTGCCATCATTGTCTCTACAAGATCGATTTATTAGTTAAGGAACATAGATATGCATGCAGCTGCATTTTATATTTCCAAAAAATTTCTTTCGTATTTTGGTTTTGTGTTTCAATGGAATGAAAACGGTCTGTTAGAAAAGGTGGAAGAAGTTTTGTGCAGTCCGGATTAACGGAAGAAGAAATCATTAATGCCCTCATCAATTTTTCTTCTGTCATGAAAGCGGTTCATGACATCTTGAAAAAGCCCGGCAGCAAATTAATTCAAGTTTCGTTTTTTGTCAATTATATTATTCGAAGGACGTGTGCTAATTTTTGTTTTTTTATTGCGGTTAAAGCCCAATATATTGGGTGATATTCATCTCCCCGACACATCACCGCAAAGCGGGATTCCGTTTACACGGAAGATGTCGGGGTAATTTTAAAACGTTAAGAGTAACTTGAGTATGCGTTTCGTTTACTCTGAAATTTTATCAAATCATTTCCATTCAACGTCTTTCAATTCTTCGCCGGCTTTCACAATTCCTTTTCCTTCATGAAGAAGATTCTGCCCGAACATAATTTTGTGTTCTATTTTTCTATAAGCCGATAATGTATGAAGCGGCTCTTTGCCGCGTTCCGCCGTATCCTGATTTGTTGTAGTAACAATGCAGCGCGAACACGGCTTCACAGGATAAAAAGTAATACCGCATAGTTTGAAACTTTTCATTCTATCTTCGTCGAACGGCTCGCCGCCGCTAAATACAAAGTTGGGACGAAACCGGTTCATCGGAAGTTTTTCACTTAATCTGTTGTTGAGATCATCGAGCGATGCTTGCCCGATAACAAGAAACGGATAGCCGTCGGCAAAACTTACAATCTCGTTTTTCGATGCGTACTTTTTATCGACTAATCTTCTCGCGGAATCCGGCATGTGAACGAGTCTGCATTTTATTTTTAACATTTCGCCGAACCATTCATCGGCACGCGGCGAAACAAAATCCGCATCAACGGTATCGCTCCAAACAATTATTTCGGATTTCTCGTACGGCTCGTCATTTACATTAATTGAAAAACGTTCGCCGTTTTTTTTGTGAACGAATTCCAAATTATGTGAGTTGAAGGCGACCTTAATTAGAGCCATTCCGGGAACGGTGCGCTGCGTGATGTATGAATTGTTTTCATCGACAAGCATCCACCGGCGGTCGTATTCCAATCCGCGGTCGGTAACTTCGGCTTCGTTCAAACTAATCCCGGCAAGTGATTTCACCGGGTAAATATTTATTTCGCTTAGTGTGTGTTTCATCTTTGTTACTCGAAAAGTTGTCGACCCCACCCACGCCAATAAGATTGCGGACAAGCCCGACCTTCGGCGGGCAAGCCCAGCCTTCGGCGGAAAGAGAAGTGAACGGGGGCTTAGTTCAAATACATAAAAATTATTTTACAGTTACTCAATCACTTTCAAAAATTTCAAAACCTCTCGTGAAATTTTATTTCTTGCGGAAGAAGTTTCTTCAAAACTTTTTCCTTCTATGTTGAACGCAAAGAAATAAACATTTTTATTTTTTTCAACATAGCCGACAAGCCAGCAGAGCCACGTTCCGTCTTCTTTCTGCCCGGATCCGGTTTTGAATTTTAATCTGCTCGCCGGATAAATTTCTTCGTTCATGATTTCTTTTACTATATCAACAGAACGTTTTGAAAAAGGAAGTTTATAATCGTAAAAACGTTTTAAGAATTCCACTTCCTCATCGGCAGAAATTTTTAGAGAATTATCGAGCCAGAAGAAATCAATCTTCTCCCCGATCACGCAGCTGCCGTAACCGATATCATCGAGATACTTCTGCATTTTTTCTCTGCCTACTCTGCGTGCAAGTTCTTGATAATACCACACAACAGAATTTTGAATCGCGCTTTTCAATGTGTGGTCTTTGTTCCATTCGTCGTTCCATCTTTTAACGCTATCCCACTTGATAACAAAATCCGCATCTTTAATTACACCGCTCTCCAAACCGATCAACGAATTCGGAATCTTGAAAGTGGACGCCGGAAGAAATCGTTCTGCACTTCGTGCTTCGTTGTAGCGGAAATATTTTTCTCCGCCTTTATCGTACAAAACAAATGTGCCGCTTCTTCCTTCAAAAAATTTTGAAATCTCTTTTGTGCTGTCTGTCTGTGCGAAAAGCGGCAGAGCAATTAACAACAAAATTAATGTTTTCAATTTCTTCCCCCTTAAAAGTGAAATAAAAATATTACTGCGAAAAATAAAAAAGGCAGGTGATTAATCATCGCGTTTTTATAAAATAATATCTTAAATGGAAAATGGTAAATGGTAAATGGATGCTTGTCCGTAGGACTCCTTCGGAGATGCTGGATACTTGATATTTGCTTTGATTACAGGCTATAGATTGTTGTCGTAATTCGTACTTCGTACTTTCGCATTGTTTTGTAATTTGAGTTTTTTGTTCTTGGATGTCGTTTGGTTTTTGTTCCGCCACGGCTGATTGTTTTTTTGGTGCTTTAAAATTCGTTCCTCGTATTTATTTCATGCGATCATGCATCCTTCGGTCATTTGTACTTTTTCGATAAGAAATAATCGATGCTGAATTTTCCGGCGCCGTTAATAAGCAGAACAAAAAGGAGCAGAATATAATAGAGAGGAATTTCAAATCCGTTGCTGCCGGCTTCAAATCCGTTTGACCAATGCACGGTTGTAATTGCAACAATCATGTTGATTATCAACGGTATCGAAATTAAACGCGTGCCTAAACCGAGAGTAAGCAATGCAACTCCGGCAATTTCCGTTGATGCCGATAAATATGCATTCAAGCCCGGCAAAGGAATTCCGAGTTCTGCAAACCACTGAGCAATGCCGTTAATGTCCGCCCATTTGTTTAATGCCGGATTTAGAAATCCGTAAGCCAGCACAAAGCGTATCGCCAACAAAACTAAGTTTCTTAATCCGGCAGTTCGTTCAGCCGCGCGGAAATATTTATCGAGTAATATTGCTTTCAGTTCGTTCATTTTTTGAATCCCGCTAAAAATTTTCTTTCGAACATCTCATTCAGAAACGGAATTGTTTTTTCGAGCAGCGTTTTTTTGTCAGCCGGGAATATTTTTTCTGCTTCATCGAGAATGGATTCAAGCGGCTGGGATTTTTTCTTTACTTCTTCGATCAACCAAGCGAAATAAACCGAGAGATCGACAAACCTGACTTTAAAAGTTTCCGGCTCGCGGAAAAGAAGAACATAAAATTCTCCTTTATCGCTTCGGGAAATTTCATTTGCGTTTTTTAAGTGAACCGGGTAACCAAGTTTCAAAAGTTTGTGCTCGGCGTTAAAAAGAATAACGTCTTTCAAAAGATCGCCGCGTTTGTTGTAATGGGAAAGTTCGGCGTCTTCCATCATGTAAACTTCTATCTCGCTCCATTCGAACAAAAGCAGATCGAGCAGATGAGGATATTTTTTCTCCAGCTTTGTTTTTGAATTCAGAACGTACTCATAAAATTCAAAAGGCATTTTCCAGATTTGATATGATTGGCACGCATGCGTTCCGAAAAAATTATCGATAAGTTCTTCCCAATCATTTTCTTCAAGCAGATCATGCGTAATTGGAAACGCCGACTGCAAACTATCGTTCACAACATTGAAAACGAGTCTGCGGTAATGATGCACGCGGTTGTTGGTTAATCCTTCGAGATGCGGAAGAATTCCGGTTCGCACGTAACTTGCAAAACCGCTCTGCTGTGTTTGTGTAAATTTATGCAACTGCGCGTTCATAGCTCCATGCCTTTCTGCAAATGTTTTCCATTGTGATCATTTCGTTCTGCAGTTCTTCAAGTTCCGGAATGTTGAAATCGCGTTCGAGCAGAACCGGAACACTCTTCGGAAGTTTGTTTACGGTGAATTCAAATAGATCGTAAACGGGAGAAATAATCGGTTCACTGTGTGTATCGATGATGAGATCGGGTTCAACTTGTTCGTGTCCCGCCATGTGAATGTACTCAACCGTATCGAGCGGAAGACCTTCGATAAATTTTTTCGTATCGTATTTGTGATTGAACCCGTTGACGTAAACGTTGTTCACGTCGAGCAGAAGATTGCAGTCCGCTTCTTTTACAATTGCATTGATGAATTCGAGTTCGGTCATCTCTGCTGCAACCGGCGTGTAGTATGAAACAATTTCGATTGCAATTTTTCTTTCGAGAAAATTCTGCACGTCTTTAATTCTGTTTGAAATATGTTTGACCGCATCCCACCGGAACGGGATCGGAAGAAGATCGTAGAGATGTGCATTATCGCATTTCGAATAACTGAGATGCTCGGAATAAATTTTTATATCGTAGCGCTGTAGAAATTCTTTCACGCGTTTTAGGAAATCCCAATCGAGCGGATCGGGACTGCCGATGGAGAGAGAAAGCCCGTGCGAATAAACAGGATATTGTTCAGCGGCGCGTTCAAAAATTCTTTTCCAGTATCCGCCGATTCCCATCCAATTTTCCGGAGCCGCTTCAATAAACGCCGGTGTTAAAATTTCTTTCTCGAAAAAATCTTCTGCAAAATCTTTCCGGAAACCGATGCCCACATGTTTCATTCTTCTTTTCATTGGAACACCTTTAAGCAAATTCATGTTGTGAAAAAAATTCTTCTCATTTATCGCACATAAACAAAAAAATACTGCATCTACAAGAAAATAAAATAGCACACAGATCTAACACTTGTACCGCTTTACGATAGATCGAACTGATAAAAACGGATAAAAAAATCAGTTCAAATCCCCCGCATAGCGGGGCAAGGTGTTTAATCAGTTTGAACTGCGTGCTATTAACGCAGAGCAATTATTTTTTCTCGGTTGTCTTGGTTTTGTCGGCTTCTTTTTTGGTATCCATTTTTTTATCGCCGCACTTTCCTTCGCCGCATTTGTGATCTTTAGCTTTGCTCTCGGATTTTTTTACATCTGCTTTGGTCGAATCTTTTCCGCCGCACATGCCTTCGCCGCACTTGTGGTCTTTGGCTTTGCTTTCGGCTTTTTTATCGCCTCCGCATTTTCCTTCACCGCATTTACCTTCTTTGGCTTTGCTCTCGCTTGTGGTTTCTTTTTTCTCACTCTTGTTTCCGCATTTCAAATCGAGTGCAGAGCCGTGAGACGGAACGCCGCCAAGCAGCGATGTTCGCACTTCGGCACCGGAGCCGAGATGTGTGTAGCTAAATAAATTTTCTGCTTTAACCGGCTGTGCCGAACCGACACCGAATATCGCACCGGCTATTAACGAGCTTGCCAGTAAAGCACGCTTTGCATTCTTTTTATTTCTTTCTTCCATACAATTACCTTCCTTTTATTATTAAGTGGACAGTTATAAAGACGGGATGTGAAGTTAAACCTTACAGCGGTAAAAAATTATTTTGACAGCTCATTTAATTTTTTGTCCATTTCTTCTTGTTCGGCGCCGGATAGCGGCTCTTCCGAAGAAATATTTTTGATATTAACGGACAAAAATTTGTTCTGCTTCTCGAAGAATTTGCAAAAACTGCAAATCATAAGGTGTAAGGCAAGTTTTATCCTTTCGGAAAAAGAAATTTTCCTTTCCTCTTTTTTAATAATTGCGAGTGTGGCTTCTCTGCACGATATCATTAAACTTTCCATCATAATTATTTCACAAACCATTTTTTTTCAATACATGCTCTCAACTGCAATTTTGCGCGGTGGATCACCACCCAATAGTTTGACGCACTGATCATCAATTCCTTACATATTTCATCGGACTCTTTTTCATCGAGATATTTAAGCGTAAAAGCTATTCTTGTCAGTTCGGATAATTTCTGCAGACACTTATTAAGTATCTCAAAAAACTCTTTTGATTCCACCGGGTTTTTGTAATCGGCATTCCAATTGTGCGGTGCTGTTTCTTTTTTCCAGTGACCGGTTTCATCAAAATAATTTTCGAATGCTTCTTCGCATTCATCGAGTTCTGTGAATAATTGATTTGTCTTTTTGCGGTAATGGTCTATTATTTTATTCTTGAGAATTATGAAGAGCCAGTTTTTTTCCGAGACTTCGCCTTTGAAGTTTTCCAAATTTTTGTATGCTGCAAAAAAAGTTTCCTGAACAATATCTTTTGCCGCTTCTCTATCGTTCACTCTTTGCAGCGCAAAACGGAAAAGCTGTTCGGAATAATTCTTAACCCAATTTTTAGGATTCAGCAAATTAGTTTCTTTCTTGTTTATCAATTTGTAAAAGCTCTACCGGCGCGCCGTTATCAATTATAAATGCAGCCGTAATTCCATCGGAAGGACTGTCCGGGTGAATCAATATTTCCTTTTCTTTTATTGTTTCATTCAAATCATCAACTTCAAATGCAATGTGCGGAATTGTTTTTACTAATTCCGGCAGAGGCGAATCTTTTTCGAAACGCATCCATTCTATTTTGTACGAACTTGTATCGTAACCGGAAACGTACATTTTAGATCCGGGAAGATATGTTTCGCCCTCTTTAATTTCTTTTGTAGGAATACCGGGATTGTGATATTTATAACTCACTATTTCTCTTTAAATAGTTTAACATAATTTTGGCTGAACTCGCCTTGAATTAATTTGCCGCTAATCTCTGCGCGCTGTTCGAGAAGTTTATCCCAATCTTCAGTTCCTTCCCAAAAAACTTTTTTGAGCTGTTCGATAGCTTCGAGATTAAATCCGGAAAGTTTTTTTGCGAGCGCGGCAACAGCTTCGTCGAGATCATGATTGTTTGCAAAAACTTTTGTGAAGAGCCCGTTTTGTTTTGCCCAAAATGCATCGTGCCATTCGGCATCGATCGACATCGTTACAAAAGCGGTCTTGCCGACTTTGCGTTCAATTGCCGGACCAACAACAAACGGACCGATTCCAAGCAGAAGTTCGCTGAGCCGCACGGATGCCTCACTCGATGCGAGCGTGTAATCCGCAGCCGCGGCAATTCCAACTCCGCCGCCCACAGCTTTTCCTTGAATACGCGCAATTATAAACTTGGGACATTTTCTCATTGCATTAAGAAGATTTGCAAAGCCCATGAAAAAGTCTTTCCCGTTTTTCATGTTTTTAATTGTCGTAAGTTCATCAAACGAAGCGCCGGCACAAAAAGTTTTGTCGCCTTCGCTGCGGATGATAATTACGCGTGCTTCTTTATTGGTAGAAAGTTTGTTAATCGCTTCGGTGAGTTCTTTCAAAAGTTTTGAAGGGAGTGAATTGCTTTTAGGGTGATGAAAACTTACGGTTGCAATTCCCTGATAAAGATTAACAGCAACTTTTCCGTTATCCATCGCATCCTCCTATTTTTTAATAGTCATCTTTTTTTCTTATCAATTATATACTGCAGTTCGAACAAATTATCAATCAAAAAATCCGGATACTGTTTTTGCAAATCTTCTTTTTTTCTGTAACCGAAAGTAACGGCACAAGTTTTACTTCCGGCATTTTTTCCGCATTGAACATCGAGTTCCGAATCGCCTACTATCAATGTTTCTTCCGCACCAATTTTCAGCTCTTCGCATATTTTGAAGAGCGGTTCCGCAGAAGGTTTGTGAGCAATTCCGTCCCGCCTTCCCATTATCAAATCAAATTTTTTTCTCAAACCAAAATGATCAATAATTCTGTCTGCTTGATCTTGTGCTTTTGTTGTAAGCAGCGCCGTCATCAAATTTTGTGATCTAATGTGATCCAAAATTTCGTTGACGCCTTCGTACAATTCAGAGTGGTTCATGAAATCAAAGTACACAGCTTTGTAGATACGGATAAACTTTTCGAAATCCGGTACAACAATTCCGAACTCGCGGAAGATATCTTCAAAGTGAAGACCGATGCGCGTACGGAATTTTTCTTCCGGCAGTTC
The DNA here is from genome assembly GCA_016177735.1 of Ignavibacteriales bacterium. GTDB lineage: Bacteria > Bacteroidota > Ignavibacteria > Ignavibacteriales > Melioribacteraceae > DYJK01. Next base: position 9,136 of record JACOUS010000008.1, read on the forward strand.
GCCGTCAATATTTAATTCATTGAGAACATGAAGAGTCGCTTTGTAAATTGTTTCGTGCGATTTTACAAGCGTTCCGTCAAGATCGAAAACAACAAGATTAATCTGCATGTGAAGTAATAAAATTGATTTTGGTTAACCGTAGAATACAAAATTCTATTGCCACAACCCAAGAATAAATCCGTAAACCATCAGCACAATAAAATGATAACCGCCGTCAACAATAAATTGCTTAAAAGTTTTTCCTTCGAAGAGCATATTTATAGTCATTGTTGTTGCAACAAAACCGAGCCAAACCATAAACGCAACACGTATTCCTTCTTCGGGAGTTGTTGCGCCGGTGAAACTCATAATGCGTGCAAGTATGTAAGCCATTACAAGCTGTGCAATTGTTGAAACTGCATAGGCTTTTAACGGGTTGAAATCTTTTTTTATTTCTTCGTCGGATTTATCGAGCGATGCAAGCCACATTTTGCCGAGCAGCATCGGGCTGTACCACAAAGCGCCGAGCCCCATTGCAATTATTCCGCATAAGAAGACCGCCCAATAATTTACAGAATGAACTACTTCCATGAACCCTCCGCATAAATTCTGGTTTTGGAATTACGATTTAACAACGAAACAATTCGCAAACCGTAATTAGTGAATTACTCTTTATAAATCTTCACAACCGGTTCACAGCCGCTCAAATAATAACCGCGGAACATTCCTTCGGTATTAAAAATCATTGCGACGTTCAAATCTTTATCGAGTGCAACAACGCCGCCCGTTCCGCCGAGTTCTGTTAATTTTTTGAATATCACTTCCTCCGCCGCAGAAGCCAAACTCATTCCTTTGTACTCCATCAATGCTGAAACATCTTTTGCAGCACCGAGGCGGATAAAATATTCGCCGTGACCCGTTGCTGAAACTCCGCACGTATTATTGTTTGCATAAGTTCCGGCGCCGATGATTGGAGAATCGCCAACGCGTCCCCATTTTTTGTTTGTCATTCCACCGGTTGATGTTCCGGCTGAAATGTTGCCGTAAATATCAATTGCAACCGCGCCAACCGTTCCGTGTTTCTCTTTCAACTTCTCTTCTTGTTTTGCCTTCTGAAGCGACTCCCATCTTTCTTTTGTGAAGAAATAACTTTGATCAACAATTTCGAGATTTTGTTTTTTTGCAAAAGTTTCGGCGCCTTCACCGGTCATCATAACGTGCGGAGAATTTTCCATTACTTTGCGTGCAAGTGTAATCGGATTTTTCACATGTTTGATTCCGGCAACTGCACCCGCAGCCAAAGTTTTGCCGTCCATAATTGATGCATCGAGTTCGTTCGTGCCGGCATTTGTAAACACCGCACCTTTGCCTGCATTGAATAGCGGCGAGTCTTCCATTATTCGTATTGCTTGTTCAACCGCATCGAGACTGCTTCCCCCGCTCTCTAAAATTTTGTATCCGGCTTCGAGCGCTTCGGTAAGTTTTTCGGTGTACTCTTTTTCTTTTTCAGGACTCATATCTTTTTTCAGAATGGTTCCGGCGCCGCCGTGAATAACAATTCCAAATTTTTGATTTTGCGGATAGACGTGAATCGAGGCGAGCAATAAAATCAATACTACAAACGATGTTACTCTTTTGGAATTACGCGGCATAACGTTTCCTAAAATGATTGAACTACAAATGAAATTATCCTCTCGTTTTCAGAAAGTCAATTTATACTTTAATAAAACCTCCCGGCGTGCCCCAAACTTTTTGTGATACAAATAAAAAAATTATAGAACCGGATTTTTCAGACATTTTTTCTGCTTGTCAAAATAGATTATTAAAATAATTCTTGCTGTTATACCTATCGACTATTTTGAAACTTAGTCTGAACTAACATGCAAAGTTTGGGACAGGCATAAAAAACTCCTTGCTGTTTTTTCTAAAAATGATATCATATTTTAACAGCATTATTTATTGCAATAAAGTTTACCGGAGGAAAAATGAAATACCCAATTAGTGTTGTTAAACTTTTCATTCTTATTGTAACTATACCGCTGATTCTTTCCGCACAAGACAAGAAAAAGAAAGACGCTTACGAATTTGAAATGACATACGAAGTAAAAACTACGCCGGTAAAAAATCAGGCGAAGACCGGAACATGCTGGTCGTTTGCAACAACATCATTCATCGAAACAGAACTAATTAGAATGGGAAAGGGCGAACATATTCTTTCACCGATGTTTTTTGTTCGTTATGCATATCCGCAGAAAGCACTCAATTACGTGCGCTACCACGGGCTTGCCAATTTCGGCGAAGGCGGACAAGCGCACGATGTGATGAACATAATCAAACAACACGGATTCGTGCCCGAAGAAATTTACAAAGCTATGAACATTAGTGAAGACGAACACAATCACGGGGAAATGACTACGGTGCTCGATGCAATTGTTAATGCGGTGAAAAAAAATAAAGGCGGCAAAATAACTCCGCGATGGCAAGTAGTTTTTGAATCCGCGCTCGATATTTATCTCGGTGTTCCCCCGAAAGAATTTTCATATCATGAAAAAAATTACACACCAAAAAGTTTTGTCGAATCGCTCGGCTTTAATCCCGATGATTATGTTGAAATAACTTCCTACACACATCATCCTTTTTATACAAAGTTTGATCTCGAAGTGCCGGACAACTGGTCGAAGGATCAATATTACAATTTGCCGGCTGATGAATTAATGCAGATAATTAATTACGCACTTGAGAACGGTTACTCTGTTGCATGGGACGGAGACGTGAGTGAGAAAGAATTCGAAAAGAAAAAAGCTTACGCAGTTGTTCCGCTCGATGAAAACGATGAAGAGAAAAAAGAAGATGATGATGAAAAAGACAAACAGCCTGTAAAAGAGAAAACGATAACACAGGAAATGCGGCAAGCAACTTTTGATAATCACACCACGACCGACGATCATTTGATGCACATTACCGGATTGGCAAAAGATCAAACCGGCGCAGAATTTTACTACACAAAAAATTCGTGGGGAACGAAAGACAAAAAATATAACGGCTGGTGGTATTTATCCGAACCGTACGTGCGTTTGAAAACAATTGCAATTATGATTCACAAAAATGCCGTGCCGGCAGAGATCAGAACGAAACTTGGCTTTTAGTGCAGCGAGTGAAGAACGTAGAGCTCGCCCGGCGAAAACGGGTGTAGAACGCAGAATGAAACCATTCATAAGTACGATTTACGATCCGCCGTAGGCAGAACGAAGGGGATTTTGGATTTACAAATTACGATTTCATAAGAGCTTGTCGGAAAATTCAAATTATTCTGATTTCTGACTTCTTCGAAGGAGTCCTTCGGACAGTATCTTATACCCAGCATCCAGCTCCCGAACACAAAAATTTTGAAGAGAGCCGGTGAATTTTTAACACCGGCTTTTGTTTTTCTATTTAATTGCCCCGTAAATTTTTTGAATGTCTGCATACGCGCGGATTTTTTCGTAATACTCTTGCAAACTTTTTGGACGGGTATTTATATCGGGATCGGGAAATTGTTTCTGCGCTTCAATCCAGTTTTCATCTGTCAAAAATTTATCATCAATCGTACATCCTTCGTATTCATTAAACGGCATTTGATAAACGTAACCGTCGGCAATATCGCTCAACTTAAAATCATTGTAACCGGTTGAATAGAAACTCGTATCGCGAAGTTCACCGAACGGTGTGCCCGTCAAATCAAATCCAACGCGTTTGTTCTCAAAATTTTTCATCACTTGATCGATTGCACCGTTTGCCGGATACATGAGTCTGCCGTAACCAATTGTTCTGCTGTAAAAGGGAAAATGTAAAAGAATCGTGCACGCTTTTTTATCCGCATATTTATAAATAAGATTACCCATGTGGCGGTAATCGAGCGTGGAAAAATTTTCCGCGTTGTAATCAAAGACCGGCATTGCGTAGCGCGTGAATGCATGAATTGTTCCGGTGATGATTAAAATTTTTTCATGCTTATCAAGAATTTCTTTTTTAACGAGAGCCGCTCTGTAACTTTCGGTACCTCCTTTGTGAAAAACTTTTTTTGCATTCTCCGGCGTTCTAACTCCGTTGTAGCCGCTCCAATCATATTTATAGCTGAGATTAACAATACGAAATTTGCGCGCACCCTCCGGCAAAGATTTATTAAACTCCCATGCTTTGCGGTAAACATCCATATATTCTTTGAACGCCCAGCCCACATTATAATTGAACATCAACTTGCGCGCTTTATTCTCATCATAATTTTCAGCATTAACAAGCGAATCGAGCGCGGCTTGATCTTCGCTCGCTCCGAATTCCATTCCAATATTATAAACGCCGGCTTTGTAAAGATGAGGTATCAATGCTTGCACGAGCAGAACATTATGTTTAATGCGGTGATCTTCTGCCAGCAGCACAACATCATAATTTTTGAATTTGTTTATTATGTATTGTTCCGGTGATGCCCAATTATTTTTTAGATATTCAACAAGCCGCGCTTCATCTTCATTCGAAAGCGGTTTAGAAATTTCTTGTGCAAATAATTCTGATTGTACGAAGCAAGTAACAAACAAGGTGATAAATATTTTTAAATATACGCGCGTCTTCATTTCTCTTCCTTAAAAATTTTTTTGCTGCAAAAATTAAAACAATCAAAACTCCTCCGCAAAATAATCCATTCTTTTCCGTTTTCCATTTACCATCTTACATTTTCCCTCTCACTAACTTGTCTGCTCTTCAAACTCTTTGTACTTTGAGTATAGGATTATTGGACAAACTCTGATGAGAGCGAGAATATCATTATTTTTTATAATAGTCACTGCCTCTGCTGTTTATTCCCAAACCAAAGTTGATTCTGTCCTCGCAAAAATTTCTGCGCTGGATGATTCTACCAAAACAAGAATATTATTGGAAGAAACGTGGAATAGAAGAAGCAACGATCCGTTAACGGCAATTAATTTGGGGAAAGAGGCGGCAGCGGCGGCAAAGATAGAGGGAAACAAAACCCTTGAAGCCAAATCGAATAATTATCTCGGCGTTATATATACAAACATCGGTGCAATTGAAATGGCATTCGAGCACCATCAAGCCGCACTGAAAATTGCAAAAGAAGCAGACGACCCGGCACAGACTGCGTACTCTTATAATAATCTCGGCAACGTTTACCGCATTAGGAATAAAATAGAAGAAGCAACCGCAAGCATACAGTCAGCAATAAAAATTTTTGAATCAACAAATGATCAGCAAGGACTTGCTTACTGTTACATTAATATCGGCAGATTATATTCTGCGCAAGAAGATTTCAATAATGCATTGGCTTACTTTGAAATGGCTGATAAAATTTCGATAATGATTAACAACGAAGACATGCGCGCGCGTATCCTTCTTGAAATTGCAAAGCTTGCACAGAACAAAAAAGATTATGCACGTGCAGAGCAGTCCTATTTTGAACTGGAAAAACTTTACAAGAAGATTAATTACTTAAAAGGATTTGCGGAAGTATGGCAAGGTTTAAGCGATCTCGCGTACAAGAAAAAAAATATGAATGACGCAATGAGCTATTCCTTAAAGGCGCTTGAGCTGAATAAGAAAATTTTGAATGCCTCAGGCGAGGTGAATAATTTAAATGATATTGCGCTGATCTGTCTTGAACAGAAAAAAATTAAAGCCGGCGAAAATTATCTAGCCCTCGCACTTCATCGTTCTATTGAAATTAACGAACCAACTTTAATTGCAGATACATATTACACGCTTTACCGTCTGCACAAACAAACCGGCAAAACCGACAGCGCACTTTTCTATTTTGAAAAATATCACGGCATGAAAGATTCTATTGTTACCAACGAAGAAATTTTGAAACTCGGCGAGATGGAATCACTTGTGAAGATCGAAAGATCACAAAAAGAAAAACAGATGCTGTTGAAGGATCTCGAAAACCAAACGAAGCTGAGAAATTATCTCGCTGTGATTGTTGTGCTCTTTATTCTGATTGTAATCATGTTGACAATCCGCTATTATGAGAAAAAAAGATTATTGACAAAGCTGAACGAAATAAATATTGTAAAGGATCAGTTTTTCAAAATAATAGCGCACGATCTGCGCGAACCTTTCGCCGCTCTTTTCGGCGCCGCATCTTTGCTTAGAGATAATTATGATGAACTTACCGAAGAAGAGAAAAAACAGACAATCAACATGATCGGCGAATCGATTAGAAGAGAATTTGACCTTCTGCAAAATTTATTGATGTGGGCTAAATCCCAGCGTCAGCATATAAAATTTAATCCCGAAAAACTTGCACTGCGGCAAATCATAAACGAGAACGTTGAGTTGATAAAAACCAATCTTGCCAACAAAAATATTTTTTTGAATGTGGAATGCGCGGATGATATGATAATCAATGCAGACGAGCAGATGCTGAACACGATTATCAGGAATCTGATTTTCAACGCTCTCAAGTTTACAAACGAAGGCGGAGAAATTTCGATTGCCGCCGGAAGGAAAGAAGGCAGAGTTAAAATTGAGATACGCGACAACGGCATTGGAATGGATAACGAAACAATAAATAACTTATTTGCACTTGATAAAAAGAATGTCGGCAAAGGAACATCCGGCGAGACGGGTTCCGGCATCGGATTAATTATAACAAAAGAATTTGTAGAAGCACACAAAGGAACAATCGATGCCGAAAGCGAACCCGGCAAAGGAAGTGTGTTTACAATTAATCTGCCGGAATAAAAATTAACAATTAAATTCGTAGAGACACCACATATGGCATCTCTACATTTTCATTTCAACAAAATCATTTTCGGCACCGAGGGAAAAATTGTTTTTGTGTGAAGTGAGTGGGAAGAATTTTTTGCTCTATTGTTTACACCACTGTTTTTCGTGAGGACTTTTTGCTTACCTGTCCGGCTCTGACGGATTAAAGAGGTTGGGTTGCGTTTTAGAACATATATGCAAAATTAAATTGCAATTCTCTAACATCTATTGCTCCAGTAAAAGGTTGTTCCGTATCTGTTGCAAAACCTCCACTCATCAAACCTTTATGTTTAAAAAGAATTTCAAGTTTTATCGGTAATTTAAATATATCTTGTCGTGATACTGAAACAGAGTAAAAAAAGCCAAATTTGTTTTCATATGTACTAAATTTTTTACCGGAATTTAGTCCTACTTTTTCTCTTCTAAATTTATCAAATGTTACGCCCGCACCAATATTTAAGTAATTTTGTAATAACCCAAATAACTTTGGGAGATGAAAACTAAGTTCAATAGCTCGAAAAATTGATTTACTTGAAATTGAGTCTTGTATATATTCTTGTGGACTAAGTAAGAATCCACCGTTTAAGAATCCATAATATCTTCTCGAATTTATCGCATAAACATACTCGAACTTAATACCAAGCTTTCCAATTGGTTGAAAGAAAAAAATACTAAATCCAATGGGATTCTCAATTTCTTTGTTGTCAGTCCAAATCTTTGTTGCAGCAACCCCAATTTCTTGGGCATTAGAATCAATAACTAATATGCATGCAATAAAAAGATATTTAATTGTTTTCATTTGTTTTGTTTTTCTTTTTCAATCAACCATTTGTATATGATTACAACTTTACCGAACTAATTATTAAAAGTCCTCCAATGGGTATAATATATTAAGAATGTTATCCATCGTTGTTAAATTTAATCCCATGCATCTTTTCATGCACTCGTTCAGCCGTCGTGTTTATCTATGTGAAATTTTTTTGTGTGTATGTTCAAGCGTGCTTGCCCTCGCAGAACAAAAAAGAGAAATCATTCTCGTGTTCAACTTAAAATTTTAGGATGGAGAAATCAATAGTTTTGTAAACTGAGAGTTGAAGCTTGAATTGGAATTTTTCTGCAGCGCAAAATAATTTGTATATTATCGATAGGATTCGAAGTCGGGTTTTACAAACTTTTTAAAAATTTTTGCCGACCTTTTCTTAATCAGCTAAAAAAATAATATATTTTTTTTTGTGAGGGTGCAATCACATTGAAAATACTACAAGCTGCATTTTTTGCAGTCTTCCTGATATTGATACAAAGCAGAGCTTCCGCGCAATCGGCAGTAGATAGTCTCGAAATTTTAGATCCGTTTACACAACACGATCAAATAAGAAAAATTATTAACTCGTATTTTTCGATTTGGGACGGCGGCAGCGAGATTCTGATCAAAAAGTATAACGAGCAAATTGCAGGCGCGCGTAAATTCAATTCGTTAAAAGACGAGAACGATGCATTGATAAAATCCGGCGATCTATATTTCAGAGCCGGACTCTACAGCACCGCACTCAAAAATTATTTCCTCACGTTAAAAAATTTTGAAAGCATACACGACTCGCTGAACGCAGCATTCGTGCAGATAAAAATCGGGCGCACATATTACTTTTCCGATCTCGGTCCGGCGGAAGATTATATTCAGCGCGGCGCCAATGTTTTAAGGAATGCAAAGGATACCGAATTTTTGTCGTGCGCATATTATGCACAATCCACAGTTGAAAAAGATCCGGCAAAAAAAATTCTGCTTGCAAAAAAAGCTCTCGAGCTTCAGCGCGAAGTGCTCAAGAAAAAACCGGACGACTACAAGGCAAATGAGAATCTTTCACGGTACTTAAATGCTGCCGAAAGATATGACGAGGCGCTGGCGGTCGCAGAAAAAATCGGCGATAAATGGCTGACGGTTCTTTACCTGAATAATCTCGGCTACAAAATGGTTAAGGAAGGAAAGTACCGCGAATCCTTAAACATATTTTTTAAATCATTGCGTATCTGCAAAGAAGCCCGGTTAAAAACTTTTTTAAGAAACACTTACGAGAACGTCGCACGTGCATACCGCTTTCTCGGCAATTGGGAAAGATCCGCTTACTACCAGCAGTTGATGCATTTTGTGGAAGAAAGTTTATACACCGAGCAGTTCACAATACAAGCATCCGAGTTCAACGTTAAATATGAAACGGGAAAAAAAGAACTTGAAAATGTTTACTTGAAAAAAGAGAAAGAGACTCTTGCCGAAAACATCCGCGTCGGAAAACTTCAAAACATACTGCTGATTATTTCTGTTCTATTCGTTTCCATAATTTCATTTTCTATTTTTTTGAGCAGAAGAAAAATAAAAGCCGCAAATATTCTGCTCGATAAACAAAAAGAAGAATTGGAGAACTTAAACAGCGAATTAAAACGCAGCGAAGAAAATTTGAAGATTGCACAATCGACCGCGCATCTTGCAAACTGGGAATGGGATTTTAATAATGATGAATTAACATTCTCCGACGAACTTCCAAAAATTTATGATGTGAGTCAGGAAAAATTAAAATCTAATTTCAGAAAGATTATTATCGAAAAAATCCACCCCGAAGACCGCGCACAATTTATAAATTATTTCGGCAGCGATTTGAAAAACATTACCAACGAAGACCGCGAATACAGAATTTTAATCGGCAATAAAACCAAATGGGTTCGCGCAAAAAGAATTGTATTGAAAGATTCCGAAGGCAGAGTAACAAAAATTTTCGGCACGGTTCAGAATATCACTACCAGCAAAGAAGACGAAGAAATAAAAATTAAAATTGCGGCACGGCAGTCGTTCACAAAACAATTGATTGAATCGCAAGAAGAAGAAAGAAAAAGAATTGCAGGCGAACTTCACGACAGCATCGGTCAGGATATTTTATTAATTAAGAACAGGGCGATGCTCGGCTTGCAGGCGGAAATAAAAGATGAATTTTTACTCGAACAGCTGAACGCAATTAATAATTCTGCATCGGAGATGCTGCATGTTGTAAGAGAAACCGCTTTTGATTTGAGACCAGCGCATCTCGAGCGGCTCGGTTTAACCGAAACAATTATTTCGGTTCTTCAAAAAATAAAAGAGACGACAAAAATTAATATCAATCACAACATCGAAAATATCGACGACATCTTTCCGGCAGAAAAAGAAATTTATCTTTTTAGAATTATTCAGGAAGGAATTAATAATATCATCAAACATTCGGAAGCCGCAAATGCTTTTGTTGAAGTATCAAAAAAGAACGGCTCGCTTCTGCTTAATATAATTGATGACGGAAAAGGATTTGAAATGAATGCTGACGTTGAAACTTCGGGCGGATTCGGTTTGAACAATATTTTGAGCCGGATCGAAATTTTAAAAGGTGACCTCGAAATTTTCTCCGGACCGGCGAAGGGAACAAAACTGGGAATAACAATACCGGTAGAAACCAATGACTGAAAAACTGAAAATAATTTTAGCTGATGATCATCCTTTGCTCATTCAGGGATTAGCACAAGTTTTGAGCAAGAGAGATAATCTTCAAATCGTCGGTCAAGCTGTTGACGGCGAAAACGCACTCGATTTAATAAGAAACCTTAAACCCGACATTGCAATACTTGATGTGCAGATGCCGAAACCCGACGGCTTTGAAATTGCAAGAATCGTAACCGGTGAAAAACTTTCTACAAAAATTATTTTTCTAACAATGTTCAAGGAAGAAGCATTTATAAAAAAAGTTATTGAGCTTGGTGTGAAAGGATATATTTTAAAAGAGAGCGCTGTTACGGATATAGTAAAATGTATTGATGCGGTTGCGGAAGACAAATTTTTTCTGAGTCCACAAGTTTCGGATGTTTTGTTGAATCAATCCGTCAAAACAAAAAAACAAAGCGAGAGCAAATTAACTCCGGCAGAGACAAATATTCTTTCGCTGATCGGCAAAGGAAAAAGCAGCAAAGAAATTGCAGATGAATTGTTCATCAGCATCAAAACGGTTGAGAATCACCGAACAAACATTTGCAAAAAGCTCGGCATTACCGGCAACTCGGCACTTCTTAAATACGCACTCAAAAACATTCCTTCGTAATAGTTTTTATAAATAAGCTCCTTTCAAAAGGAGCGAAGCTGCGCTCAACTAACTAATGCCGAACGATCTTCGACCCACATTTATTCTACACTCCGCAAAATGAATATCATCTTCTGGTGGTTAGCCCCTACTCCATCAAACAAATAAGAGCTGACCTCTATTTAAAATTTTTATTGTTCCTTTTACGTTTGAACTGCACTTCGAACAATTCTCAAAACATTGAATACAGCCGATACATATAAATAATTAATCAAACAATTAAGGAGGACAAATGAAATTAATTAAACTACTAATACTGACCTTGTTCATATCTGTAAATCTATTTGCACAAGGGGGTGCATTAAGTTTTCAGAACAACTCTTATGTTGAAGTGCCTGATAACCCGGCTTTGAGAATCACAAACAATCTGACTATCGAAGCAATGATCTATCTCGATGATTTATCAAACAACACGATCGTTGATAAGGGCAACTACAATTATTTGTTTCAGACAAATCCATATAATATTCCCGGTTTGGGTTTTTACAACCCCGGTACCGGCTGGATTTGGAGCGCCGGATCAGTACCGGCTAATCAATGGGTTCACGTTGCCGTTACAATACAAAACGGAACAAACGGCGTTAAGTTTTATGTGAACGGAAATCTTTTGAGCCAGCACACCATGAACGCATCATCGCTATCTTCCGATAGCGGTCCGCTAAATATCGGCAGACAAAGCCCGTCCTCATGCCAATGCAACTTTTTCAACGGTGATATGGATGAACTACGAATTTGGAATAGAGTCCGTACGCAAGCTGAAATTCAAGCCAACATGAATGCAAGTTTAAATCCGGCTGCAGAATCGAATCTCGTTGCATACTACAAATTTGATAACGTTTCCAACTGTACTGTTATCGATTCTAAAAACGGATTCAACGGAACAATAATCGGTACCAACGGTAACTGTACAACAATTCCATCTCCAATCAGCGGCACTACTTTTCAACAAGTTACTCTTACATCCAACAGCCAAATATTAAATGATGGTCGTTTAATTTCTTCAGCCAATTACGGTTACAATGCACCGTTCGCAAAAGTTAACGGAGTTTGTTTTGAACCAAACACATCAAATACCGGTCTGTCAAATTTCGTTACCAGCGGAAGCAACGGTTTTGATGTTAACCAAATTTCTCCGGAATTACATGCAGTGTTGCAAGGACTTGTTTTTCAACCGAGCGGCGGTGCTTCCACTTTAACAATTACCGGGTTAACTCCCGGCAATCATCACCGGCTTCAGTTGTTATTCTCAAATGATATTAATTCAACAGGAAATAATGTGAACATTACCGTTGAAGGAAAAACTTATAATTTATCTTCGTGGATTCCTTCATCAATAAATTTAATTGCTGAATTTACGCCCTCAGCCTCGAGCACTGTTGTAACATTCGGAAGTAACAGCGGTGCAGAACCGAATCGTGCTGTATTAAACGCTTATGCGATTCATGATTTGGATTTGTCATCGATTCCGTGCGGCAACAGTGCTCCAGTTGCAAATGCCGGATTGGATCAAACAATAAATTGTGCACCGTTGAACGGAAGTTCGGTTACATTAAACGGAAGCGGTTCAACCGATGCCGACAGCAATCAATTAACTTACAGCTGGTCGCTCAACGGAAATACTGTTTCTACAAATGCATCGTTCACAACAACACTTGGCGGTGGAATTTATACTTTCACATTAACGGTCTCCGATGGACAAGCAAGTTCAACCGATGATGTTACAGTTACAGTAAGTGTAGATAACATAGCGCCGGTATTAACTATTCCTCAAAACATAACCGTGAATAATGACGAAGGAGGATGCGGTGCCGTTGTTAACTTTGATGTAACGGCAGCAGATGCGTGCGGCGGCGTAATCGTTTCAACATCTCCGGCATCGGGAAGTTTATTTCCACACGGCACAACTACTGTAACATGCAGCGCGGTTGATAATGCTGGAAATTCCGCTACACAAACTTTTACTGTAACTGTTGTTGATAACGAAACTCCGGTAATCACGCTTAACGGTGCAAGTCCGGTAGAGGTTGTAAGATTCGGTCAATATAATGAAGAAGGAGTTACGGTTAGTGATAACTGCAGCACAAATCTTTCCGAAGTTATTTCTGGAAGTGTTAACGTAAACTTGCCCGGTGTTTATACAATCACTTATTCAACACAAGATGCTTCGGGCAACACAGCATCAGTAACACGCACTGTAAAAGTAATAAACGATCCGGCAGCTTTGGCTTCTCCTTATTTATTGCTTGCAGATAAAAATATTAACAGCGATAAAAATGTTAATGCAACCGGAAATATTCATTCAAACGGAAAAGTTACTCTCGATAAAGGACCGGCAAATTATACTTCGGATATTACTTCGGTAAATAAAATAGATATTAAGAAAGATGCTGCCGTAAACGGAAACGTTACAAGCGGAAATAAAGTCAGCCTCGATAAAAATGTTGTTGTTAACGGAGTGGTAACACAAAATGGAGTTGTAAACACAGTACTGCTGCCGTCATTAACTTATGCAACGCCGCCATCCAATGATGATGAGGATTGTAACATTGGTGAAGATGTAAAAGTTGAACAGAATCAAACACTCACACTATTACCCGGAACATACGATAAAGTGGAAGTGAAAAAAGGCGGTTCGTTAACATTAACCGGCGGCGTGTATTTAATCTGCAAAATAAAATTGGAAGATAATTCTACTTTAACCGCAGATGTTTCTGCTGGAGAAATTTCAATCAACACTATCGGCGATGTGCACTTCGGTGCAAACGTTACAACAACACTTCTGCCATGGGGTGAATCCGACAGCCGCTATCTCACAATTAACACATTAAAAAATATTAATGTTGGAAAAGAGAGCAGGGTAATCGGATCGCTTACCGCGCCATACGGAAATGTTCATCTCGATAAAGACGCATACTTCAGAGGATCGATCATCGGTAAAGATATTCACGTAAACTACAACAGCGTGCTAAACTATCACGATACAAACAGCGGGGTTCTTGCAAAAATCAATTCCGGTTTAACAGCAGAAGATAATTTTGCCGAAAGCGTTTTATCGAAGGAAGAATCTCTTCCTGAAAATTTTTTGTTGAAACAGAATTATCCGAATCCTTTCAACCCGGCAACAACAATTAGTTTTCAGCTTCCCGAAGCCGGATTTGTTACGTTGAAAGTTTACGATATACTCGGCAACGAAATAAAAACTCTCGTAAACAATAATCTTGGCGCCGGCTATTACAATGTTGATTTCGACGGCAGTAATCTGGCAAGCGGAATCTACATCTACAGATTAACCACCGGCAAGTTTACCCAAAGCAACAAAATGATATTGAGCAAATAACAATCTATGAAGAGTCTCTGTTTTTACGGAGACTCTTTTTTTTATGATTCACTCACATCATTTTATTTTTTAATCGTGCACAAATAAAAGAAGTTCCTAATGACCGTTCTTATTGTTGACGACAACATTCAAATGCGCCTCTTTATAAAAAACATTGTAAAGAGTCTGGGGCATAATGTGATTGAAGCGGATGACGGAACGACCGGCGTTAAATCTTTTTTGGAAAATAATCCCGACGTTGTGTTAATGGATATACGAATGAACACGATGGACGGCATTGAAGCGGCAAAAATTATCAGGCAGCATTCGCCGGATGTAAAAATAATTATGGTTACCGATTACGATGAAAAATCTTTGCGCGACAAAGCAAAATCCGCCGGCGCAAATGATTACGTGTTAAAAGAGAATCTGCTTGTACTGAAAACAAAACTTGATTTGTAATCAAAATATTTTTAGTAGAGACGTACTGAGTACGTCTCTATATATTAAACGAAGTATTTTGTAATAGTAGTAACGTTCGCAGAACGCCGCTGCATTTTCACTTCAATAAAACCATCTTCCGCACGGCAGAATAAACTTGTGCTGAGCTTGCCGAAGAACTAACTGTCAATCTGTAAAAATAAATTCCGCTTGGCAATTCCGAACCATGCGTTCCGAACTCTACTTTATATCTTCCAGGCTGTTTGTACTCATCCACAAGTGTTGTTATTTCTCTACCCAGAATATCATAAATCTTCAGTGTAACATGCTGCGGAGACGCTGCATGTTTACCCGTCCGTAAGGCGGGCAACGTCTCTACATTTGGAATCGTGTACTCAATTGTTGCCGCCGGATTAAACGGATTGGGATAGTTTTGAGATAATGAATAAGTTGTTGGCAACTCTTCCAATTCTTCAACATCAACGGGGTCGAAAAAGATTTTTCTCGATTCGCTGTATGTGCCCCAACCGACTTCGTTTTTGGCTTTAACCATCCACCAATAATTGTACCCGGCTGCAAAATTTTTATACACTTTAAGAGTATCTGTTAACATTGTATCAACTACCGCGTTTTTAAAAAGTGAATCTGTAGAAATCGCAAACCAATATTTACTTATTTGCTGTGATGACTTCCGCCACTCAAATTGCAAACTATCTGTTGTAAGTACATATTTGTCTTCGGGAAATACCAAAGCGATTTTATTTGGCAATGCCAATTTTGTTCTAAAGTTCCACACGTCCGACCATTGACCTTCCCCGTACATATTAATTCCACTTACACGCCAAAAATATTTGGTATCGTTTCTCAAATAGTTTACTTGTTTTTCAGTAGCAGTTAACAAAGAATCATTAACTGCAATATTGGTAAAGAGACTATCATATGAAAGTTGGAAATGATACTTCTGTATGCCTTCGAGTGAAAGCCATTTTAATTTTAGTGATATCTGATTACCTTTTGACCCATTTAACGGTTCCAACAATGTTGTTTGCGAAGGCTTAAGACTTTGATCAGAGTTATAGAAAGCCGGTTCGGCAATGTATTCCAATTCATTGCCGCTAGTATCCTTCACCTTTAACTTAAGCGAAATGTACCCCTTTGGCACAGAAGAATTAATTTCCGTTTTATACGATCCCTCTTGATAAGCAATATCAATTTTTTTCCATTCACTTTGGTTAAATTCCCTATAATACAAAAATGGACTTATATTGTTTTCGCCGTCATCAATGGAAAATTGTATTTCGCCTTGCTGATCAACGGCTACATAATCTGTATATTCTCCGTTTGCAAGAATGTTAAAAAATTTCATGCTGGGTGGATTTTTATCTGCCTGACTTGTATTCATTGTCGCATTTACTATGATCTTTCCTTTAGAACCACGAACTGTAAATGAACTGTCGACTAAACCAAGTGTATACTTACCAGGCACCGGTAATGAAATCCGCGAAGCATCAATAAATAAAAGGTCGGACAATTTTTTGTCAGATATTACTTGTTTATTTTCATCGTATAATCTTAAATGCAAATCGGAAACTTCAGGTGCATCATGAAATTGATTAAGTAAAATTGGTTGGAAAAATTTCTCAATTCCTTCCTTATTTGTAAAAGTTATAGCCCTATTCTGAGAATTTGTAACAAGTACAATAGCTGATTCAGAATTTAAAAATTTACCATACCAAAACCTGGGTCCTAAACCTATTTTGACATTTTTATTTTTGAAGAGTGTACCTAGTTGATAATTTTCGCCTGGTGATAGCAAGAAACTATTTCCGTTATTATCTAATCTCAAAATTGGTAACAAATACAAAAGGGAAGTTTCTGTCATACTTGAAACAGTTTGAAAATTTGGTTTTAATGCATGCGATACACAACTAATTGGATAGTTATCCAGGGGATCGGAGACCATGAAAATATTTTGTTCGTAGGGCGCTTTGAGTGTTTTTTGGTACTGATTAAATATGCCGAAGTTACCAAACCAATAACTAAAAAGAATACTATTAACGCTTTCGTTAGCGGTGTATTTATAAGTAAATTTTTCCAACGAATCTACAGTTACTGGAATTGTATGCGAGCTATTAAAATTTCTCAACGATGTTTTAAAATGATATATTGATTTATTATCCTCTTTGGAGTAAACTCCATACCAATCATAAGAATAGTCAGAACTCATTTTTGAATATCTAAAAGCGCTCCATATACCCGTTAAAGTCAAAAGTCCTATTCCCGAATTAGAATGTACAAAACGAACATATTCATTAGATGAAGGAGGGAGTCCTTTGATTGTTGAATTATTTTCATCCACCGGGCTATAAGATAGTTTATATATTGCTTTTTCTCTATTAAGTTCGATCTCTTCTGCTTGTGTGTTATCAACTCCTTCATTAACTATTGCATAATATGTATATTCATACGGATTCGTCGAAAGGCCTGATTCTAGCCCTAAACCCAAAACATCATAACTGCCCGCGTTTAAAAGAATTGTATTACCGTCACCAAATTCATTTCGCGTATATCCCCAGCTATTGTAATAGTTGATCTTCTGGGTGTCATGGATAATAAGGTATTGAGGGAAATTTGAAGGCTTATTTATCTTTAAATAATATGCTTTAACAAACGAGAAAGGTATGTTTAAGGTATATGATTGTGTCTGAATCGAAATTTTTCCGTTATAGGGGAGCCACTCTTCTTTATTGACATCAATAAAACTAATAGTATTGCTAATATCGAATTTTACTTCAACTATTTTGGTTTGGTGTGCTTCTATTTCAACGTGATTTGGATTAAGACTAATTAGTATTCCGCCGGGTAAAGTCGCCGAAAGATTGTAAGATAATTTTTGATTGTCATCGTTATGTATTTCAATTTCTTTTGTAATGCTTTTTACATTGTTAATTAATCCCAGATTAAATGTTGCTGGGGTGGCATATGTTTTTTGGTTAACGGCATTATCTATGCGCACCAAACCAAGTCCTTGAGACCAAACATCAAAACCAAGATCTTCAGCGCTTTGTGTGATAATTGCCTTAATCTCAAGCGGATTCCAGTTAGAATTTTTTTCTATTAAGAGAGCCGCCATTCCAGCTACAAATGGAGATGAAAACGAAGTGCCGTTTGCCTTGATGTACTGACCGCTTAAGTAAGTAGTATTTACCTGATACCCAATAGCTACTACTTCAGGTTTAATTTCGTACAATGCTCTTGAAGGGCCTTTGGAGCTGAAATATGTTATGTATTTATTATTATCAACAGCGCCAACGCTTATTGCATAAGAAGACGTTGCTGGTGACGCGATAGAATTGTAACCAAGCGAACCTCCATCATTACCTGCTGCAACTACACACACAACTCCTTGACCGCATGCATTATCAACAGCTTGAGAAACTGCATCATTTGGTCCTCCCATAACATTTCCAAGACTCATATTAATAATATCAACTGCATCATTTGTCGAAACGTCGTTATCTGGATTCAAGCATTTATCGATTGCAGCTAAAATTACCGAATAAGAACCGCCTCCATATAAATCAAGTGCCTTACATGCCAATATATTTGCATCTTTTGCAACTCCGCTGAACGTTGTGCCGTTTGCCGAAGCAACGCCAGCAACTGCAGTTCCGTGTCCGTTATCATCCATCGGATTGTTATCCTTATTTACAAAGTCGTAACCGCCGATGACCTTAAAATTTGGTCCAAAACCTCCGCCGAGATCGGGATGTGTATAATCAATCCCGGTATCAATTATTCCTATTATAACTCCTTTACCCGTGTATTCGCTGTTAACTTTATCAAGTGATTTTGTAATCTTGCCTGTTGTTTTTTGTTCTTTGAAATCAATTTTAAATTCTTGATCATCATAAACTTCTATAACGTAAGGAAGTTTTTTTATTTCATTCACTACATGGTTGTTTGTTTTTATAGCAAAGCCATTGATTGCTGTTTCGTATTCAAATAAGTATTCTACTGAAATTTGATTTGATTGAGTTTGGATTTCTGATTTTAATTTTTGTTCTATGACAGATAAATCTGATCTGAAAAGAGAATGCTCTGCATGTATTTCATAATAAGCCGATTGTACCTCGACAGTTTTTTCTTTTTGGAATTGATTTTGATTCCTCCGCGGATAAACTCTGCTTAACGGCGGCTTGCTAAAAATTACTATAACTTTTTTAATCTGCATCGGGTCATATTCATACTCGTGAATAATACTATCTCCTTTTACTATAGCGTATTTGTTCTTAGTGTTATTATCGTTTTGTGTTGCGGTTTTATAATCTTTTAATTGGTAAGTGCTTTGTGCGAAAACTTTGTAGCCTAGCAATGTAACGGCTAATAGCAGAAGAAAAAATATTTTGTAATTCATTCTACAACACGCCTCCCTTTAGTTTAGGAAATTCAGTTATGCCATATGTAGATTTTATAATTATGTTATTACGAACTTAATTTTTAGATTAAACTTTATCAATGATGATTTTGGGTATATTTTATTATTAAGGAATGACCAAATAAAGACGTAATCTATTTTTTATAATAAGCCGTTAAATGTATGATTGCTTGGACGCACAATTGCAGGGTTGCGTGTCTCGGTAAACCCGACTTCGTCGGGTAAACTTGACATGACAACTCGAAACCATTAATAAGTACGAGGTACGATCCGCCGTAGGCAGAACGAAGGGCAAATTAAAACATGACTTTTGGATTTACGAATTACGATTTAGGAATTGAAAAACAAGAAACTCTAAACTCGCTGCCTGAAACTTGAAACCATAAACTCACTTGATCAGCTTTTTCAATTTCTCTATTTCATCGCGGAGATGTGCGGCACGTTCGAATTCCAAATCTTTTGCAGCGGTGTACATTTCTTCAGTCATCTGCTCGATCAGATCTTTACGCTGGTCGTTGGTCATGTATTTTATTACCGGTTCGGCAACTTTCAAAAATGCGGCTTCTTCTTTTTCGTAATCTTTCTTCCGCACATCGGCAATTGATGTTGACGAAAGAATTTCTTCGACACTTTTGTAAATTGTTTTTGGAGTGATGCCGTGCTTTTCGTTGTATTCGGTTTGAAGTTTTCTTCTGCGCTCGGTCTCATCAATTGTTTTGCGCATCGATGCGGTGATTACATCCGCATACATAATAACTTTTCCGTTAACGTTGCGTGCGGTTCTTCCGGCTGTCTGCATTAATGATCTTTCGCTCCGCAGAAATCCTTCTTTGTCCGCATCAAGAATTGCAACAAGCGAAACTTCGGGCAGATCCAAACCTTCGCGCAATAAATTTACTCCAACAAGCGTATCAAAATCGCCGATGCGCAAATCGCGGATAATTTCCACGCGTTCGAGCGCATCAACTTCGCTGTGAATATAGCGGATTTTTATTTTCAGTTTATCGAGATAGTCGGTTAAATCTTCCGCCATCTTTTTTGTCAATGTTGTTACGAGTATTCTTTCCTTCAGTTCAACACGTTTGCGAATTTCACCGATGAGATCGTCAATCTGTCCTTTGATCGGACGTACTTCAATTTCGGGATCGAGCAAACCGGTCGGGCGGATAATCTGTTCAACAAAAACTCCGCCGCTTTTTTCGAGTTCGTAATCCGACGGAGTTGCACTAACATAAACTACTTGATTCGTCATTTTATCAAACTCTTCGAATTTGAGCGGACGGTTATCGAGCGCGCTCGGCAGACGGAAACCGTATTCAACCAAAACATCTTTGCGGGAACGGTCGCCATTATACATGCCGCGTATCTGCGGAACAGTAACGTGCGATTCATCTATTATTAATAGATAGTCTTTCGGAAAATAATCGAACAAGCAGGACGGGCGCGAGCCGGGAGGTCTGTTATCCATGTGACGCGAATAATTTTCAATTCCGGAACAGTAGCCGATCTCGCGCATCATTTCGATATCGAATTTCGTGCGCTGTTCAATCCGCTGTGCTTCAACATATTTTTCTTGCGACCAAAAATGTTTTAACCTTTCCCGCAGTTCTTCATCAATAGAAATGATTGCGCGGTTAACCTGATCTTTTGTTGTAACAAAATATTTTGCCGGATAAATCGGAACGGATTCAACTTCGCTAATCACATTGCCGGTGATCGAATCAATAATCGAGAGCCTTTCGATCTCGTCTCCCCAGAATTCTACGCGCACGGCTTCTTCGTATTGATACGCGGGAATAACTTCAACAACATCTCCGCGCGCACGGAAAGTACCGCGTGTAAATTCCGCATCGTTGCGGACGTAATAAATATCGATCAACTGCCGCATCAATTTTTTGCGTTCGATGTTCTGCCCCTTGCGCAGAAAAATTATCTGCCGCGCGTATTCATCCGGTGCACCGATGCCGTAAATACATGAAACGCTTGCAATAATAATTACATCGCGTCTTCCTTCAATTAGCGATGTTGTCGCTTTCAAACGGAGCCGGTCGATTTCTTCGTTAACGGAAAAATCTTTTTCAATGTAGAGATCGCGCTTAACAACGTATGCTTCCGGCTGGTAGTAATCGTAATAGCTGATAAAAAATTCAACCGCGTTGTTCGGAAAGAAAGATTTGAATTCCGAATAGAGTTGTGCCGCCAAAGTTTTGTTGTGAGAAATTATCAGCGTTGGACGGTTAAACTCTTTGATGACGTTCGACATCGTATAAGTTTTACCCGAACCGGTAACACCGAGCAAAGTTTGGTGCTTCACACCTTTTTCGAGTCCGTCAACCAATTCTTTAATCGCTCTCGGCTGATCACCCGAAGGCTGATAATTCGATATGAGTTCGAAGCCTGCCATATTTAATGTTGAGCAGATTTTCAATCTGCTCGTCTTCCTTAGTTAAAGTTTTGTGCGCAGATTGGAAATCTGCACTACTATTCTAATTCAATTTCGAGTAGTTACTTCGCTTGCATGGAAATAATCGCCGTGATAATGACCGCGTAAAGTAACACGGTTTGTAACATCCATCCCGGGCGGAAGAGATAAAGGTCCGAGTACTTTCACTTGCACACCGGCTCTGTCTTCAACGTAAAAAATTGTTCCGCCTCCGTTTGGATCCTGAACAAACTCTTTATCGTGCAGAACTTTAACAATTATATCTCTGTTGGTATTGCTGTTGGTATCAAATTCCGAAAACAATCCGAGATCATCCTTCGGTGTGAAATAAAAAAAGTAGAGAAGCAAAACTATCCCGATTACAAGCAGTGGAAGAATCAATTTCTGATACTTCATGTTTCCAATTTCTTTCTTTTTTGAAAAGTGCAGTGGTGAATATAAAAAAAGATGAGCCATCTCCACAAAAAAAAGAAGCGGAAAAACTTTCCCACAAGCATAATCATAAAACAAATTTTATTTTTGTAGTGCAGTATTAATCAAGAAAGTCATTTATGAAAAAAATATACATCCTTTTTGTCATAATTTTTTACGGCGCCGCTTCCGCACAAACACCTGATTCATTAAAAAACAAGTGGCTCCCTTCTTTAACAACCGGACTCGGAATTAGTCAGATTGCATTCAGCAATTGGGTAAAGGGCGGCGAGAATTCTATCGCGTGGTCTCTACTCGGAGATTTTAAATTGAGCCGCGAAGGTGATACGTGGAGTTTCAAGAATCAAATTAAAGGACAATTCGGAAGAGCAAAAATCGGCGGCGATTCATACCGTACAACCGACAACGATCTTTACATGGAAAATGTTGTAGTCTATAATTTGGGATGGGCTGTAAGTCCGTTTTACTCGAATTCGCTGCGCACACAAATTTCGAGAGGATACGATTACAAAATTGAAGGCTCGCCAAACATTTCAGATTTTTTTGATCCCGGCTACGTTACACAAACACTTGGTTTTACGTACGACAAATACTCGCACATCATAACACGTTTCGGTTTGGCTTTTCAGGAAGTATTCACAAGCAGATTTACTCAATACACCGATGACCCGGCAACTGTTGATGAAGCAGAAAAATTCAAGTTCGAAACCGGGATTGAATCTGTAACGGATGTAAACTACACTGTCGCAGAAAATATTTTTTATCAAAACAAGCTGAGATTGTTTTCCCGTTTTGAAAGTCTCGAAGTTTGGGATGTTAGATGGGATAACACAATTACGGCAAAAGTAAATTCATGGTTGAACGTTAACTTCACTTATCTCGTTGTTTATGAAAAAGCACAATCACCAAAAACACAAATGAAAGAAGGTTTGCAAATCGGAATAATCTACACACTCCTATAAATTGTTTAATGGTTATATTGCAATATGACAATACATGAGTTACAAGAAAATATCGTAAAAGAATTTGAGCAGTACGGCGATTGGGAAGAACGTTACAAACACATTATCAATCTCGGACGAGCACTTCCGGCAATTGGGGAATCAATCCGCACGGAGAAGTACAAACTTTCCGGGTGTCAATCGCAAGTGTGGATAAATGCAAAGCTCGATGAGGGGAAAATATTTTTTGAAGCCGACAGCGATGCGGCAATTGTAAAAGGTTTGATTGCACTGTTAATAAAAGTTTATTCCGGTCACACGCCGGATGAGATTCTTTACAACCCTCCTTACTTTTTAAAAGATATCGGAATTGATAAACATCTTTCGCCGACGCGCAAAAACGGTCTCGGCGCAATGATGAAACAGATTCAAATGTATGCCGTGGCTTTCAGAACTATGTTGAATAAAGTTAACTAACCTTGTTGGAGATTGAACAAAACATTTCAAACGGAGACCCGTCTTAATAGGCAAAAAAATTTTGTTGCAATGAAAACGATCACCTACAATTTAAAAGAGAAAGGAACCGATTATTACGAAGACATCCGCAAATTCAGCAGTGAAGTTTCGGATTACTTCTCCAAAAATTTTGATTCATCTTATTCGGAGTTTGTTAATTACATAATAACAAATAAGATCGAGCCGGTTCGAACATTTGAAGAATATGTTTATGATTTTCTTTCGGCTGGTGTTTATCTCAACATTTATTCATCGTATTCAAACCACAGTTCAAACAGCTTACTGCAACTGCAAAAATCTCTTTATCAACTCAGACGTAAAAACAAATCTTTAAAATTATACATCGATCCGCTGCGCGGAATAATTTCCACAGCATTTCTCTACAATAAAAAAGAAAACAAAAAAATCACCACGCCGTTAAAAGAATTTTCTAAGCTGATTCTTTGGCTTGAAGCTGCCGGAGAATTCCGCGAAGAGACAAAACGATTTGAAATCATTTACAATTTCTTAAAGAATGGTGAACAGAATTACGCGGGAAATTTTATTTCATCAATTAAAAAATCCGGGAGCTGGTTCGAAACGGAAAGTATAAAACAACTCGGCAATTATACTCGCGGCGTGAATGATTTCATAAAAGAACTGCACAAAAAATATAGATGGAAAGAGAATTATATTTTTACCGGAAGAGAACGGATTGAGTACCATTTGAGTTTGGTTGGTGCCGAGTTAATGAATAACGGCTTCAAAAGAAATTTTCATGAAACGAAAACGAAAGCATTGCTTGTTCCGGCTTGCATGCGTTTCAAAAGAGATGACGAATGCAAAGCAACCGCTAATAATTTTGATATGCAATGCACCGGCTGTTCACACGAATGCAGAGTTAATCATTTGACCAAACTCGGCAAAGAAAAAAATTTTTCCGTTCACATTATTCCGCATTCGTCCGATTTTACAACGTGGCTGAAAACATGGGCGGTTGGAACAAACGTTGGTGTAATCGGCGTTGCATGCCCGCTCAATTTAATCACCGGCGGACTCGAATTGAAAAGCCTCGATATTCCGGCACAGTGTGTAATGCTCGATTACTGCGGCTGCAGCAATCACTGGGATGAAAAAGGATTTCCAACAGAATTGAACGAAGCCGAACTGTTGAAAATCCTGGAAGACAAAAATTAGAAACTGATTTTGCCTTCCATTAACCGCTTAAATTTTTCATTCAATCATTTCAATAATGAGTTGGCGTTCTACCGACGTACTGATTTTTGTTTTCATCGAATGGATTTGAGTTTCGCTTACCACAAACTCGGATAAGTCAGCTTTAGCAACCCAATTTGTTTCGAGGTCAACATAGATGTCTCCAAAATAATGCGAGCCTCCTTTCGTATCGATTGCAAAATTCGGCATCGGTTCCATCTGCATATTGAAAGAACTTTCGCCGGAATCATATTCTACCAGCGCACAAAGTTTTTTATCAACTACGCCGACACCTTTCAAAGTTAGTGTTACTTCACCGTTCTGAAAATAAGATCCTTCTTTAACATTACTGCCGAGATTTATTGCCGGTTTGCTGTTCGAAGCAGCATGAATAATTTTATCGCCGATCTTTTTCAAATTCCCGATTCCATTGCCGCCGTTTGTTTCTCTTGCAAACACATCGCAGATTGCATGGAAATCAATAAAAGAATTGTAGATAAAATAAGATTTATCAGCCGGAAGCAAGTTGCCGTCGCTGTCTTTTAATTTTTCAAAAGGTTCATGACTTATTCCCAGAACCAGGCTGTCGCTTCGATTTACGTTATCGATACTAAATTCATAAGCCCAGCCGCTGAGTGATGGAATGCTTTTTTCAATTTTATCGCCGTTGACATAAACAAATTTCTCGCACGTATATTTTGTCCTTTTACCGTCAACCGGTTCTGCTCTTAAATTCAGAATAAAAATTTCTCTGCCCTTTCTTGTTCCATCCGGCGCATAAACTATTACTGTTGTTTTCATTTCGTAACTGTGTGTTTTATCAAAACTTCTTTTCGCTAGATTAAATTCGTGCGAGGACAAATCAGATGCAAACTGCGGTAATATTTTATTTGTGAAAAGAAAAACAAAAAGCAAAACGACTTTGACGAAGTGATTTTTCATACATCCCCCTTTTGTTTGAGTGAGTAAGTGATTAGACGATTCATGCTGAAGATATGTTTTAACAGTCTGGTTTTTATCATCAACGTTTCATATCATCGCATCATTGATTTAATAAATTGATCACTGTGGAAAATTTACCGGCAATAGCAACGTTAATTCTATCTTGCGCAAACCAAAAAGGTTTGGTTGCGCGGATATCCCAATTTATTTTTCAACGCGGCGGCGATATAATAGATCTCGACGAACACGTTGATAAAGACGAACAAATGTTCTTCATCCGTATCGAATGGGATATGAAAGGCTTTGCTGTTACAGCGGATAAATTTGAAAACGAGTTCAAACCGCTCGCAGATGAAATAAATGCCGTGTGGGAAGTTAAGTACAGCAGTCAAAAATCACAGCTTGTTATTTTTGTTTCGAAGTACGATCACTGTCTACAAGAAATTTTATGGCGGCACAGTTACGGCGAACTCAATGCAGATATTGCACTGATAATTTCAAATCACGAAACTTTACGGCACATTACCGAACGATACAAAATTCCATTTTATTTTTTCCCGATCACAAAAGAGAACAAACATGAACAAGAATCGAAAGAACTTGCTTTGCTCGAAGAACATAAAATAGACACAATTGTTCTCGCGCGTTACATGCAGATTCTTTCGCCGCAATTTTTGGAAAAATATCCGAACAACATAATAAACATACATCATTCATTTTTGCCGGCGTTCATCGGTGCAGATCCGTATGCCAAAGCTTACGAAAGAGGCGTAAAGTTAATCGGCGCTACAAGCCATTACGTTACCGAAGAACTTGACGAAGGACCGATAATCGAGCAAGATGTAATTAGAATTACACACAAAGATTCCCTCAAAGATTTGATACGCAAGGGACGCGATCTCGAACGCATGGTTCTCGCACACGCACTCGATCTTCACGTCAACAACCGCGTTCTCCAATACGGAAAGAAGACTATTATTTTTAGTTGAGTTTTTTTATCGCCCGCAAAATTTTTATCTGCTTCAAACAAGACTTCAACTCTCAAAGAGATAAAGTTATAGATTGATAATATTGGCTATTGTAACTAAGTTGTGTCGGGGCTTAAACTCTATGTGAACAAATAATGAATCTGGCAAATTGTTTACAAAGCCTGAAAGACGTATAACATATTTTGGAAGGACTTTTTTCTGGAATCCGGACGATAGTACTTTGGGAGTCGGCTTAAAAATTAGTCCGAGAACAGAACCTATCTTATCAATCAATTACAATTATTACAAAGAAAAAATTTTGCCCCTTGAATGGCAAATTGAAAAACATAAACGCTGCTATACCGAAAGAATCTGGAAAAGAGTCTCTTACTTTCCAGTAGATTTGGAAACGATTATGTTCTAGTTAATACAATCTCTTATTTAAGCGATATTAAATGATGAAGCAAAAAAGCATAATTGGGTTTTTCATATCAATGTTATTTTTAATTTCTTGCGAAGTCAATGACCCAAAAGAAGGATATGAATCCAAAACGATTGACGGCATTACACTAATAGCAAAAGACGGAACACTGACATCACCCGGTGAAATTGAAATAGTTAATAATTCTGATCGTGAAATCTTCGTCCCGTATTTTCTACAACCCTCATGTTATTTTTCAATATACTTGGTCGAACAAAAAATTGGTTCTGTTTGGGAGCCATTGTTATACGATGAATCGGAAAGTAAATGGATTAGAAGGGATATTTCAGATAGTGTATTTGTTATATGTGAATTGAACATGAATCCGATACAAATCAGACCGAACAACCGCTACAAACAAAAGATAACCGGAATAAATGATATTGGGGAATATCGTTTGAAAATATTTTTTAGAGACACTGAATATTTCAACAACGATAAAAAACTGGCAATAACATACCAAGTAAAATAAATCTATTAAACTGCCGATTATACTTTACTCATCCGGAGAACAAACCATGAACAACCAAGTCAAAATTATCGAAAGAGAGGAAGAAAACACTTTACAGATTTACGCAGAGGCAGCTATGATGAAAATGCCGGTTGCTATCGGCAACGCTTATAAAAAAATTATGCAGAACATTAACGAACAAAAAACCGAAGCCGCCGGCGCACCATTTGTACGTTATCTTGAAATCAATTGGGACAAAGTAAACACCGAAAACAAATTTGCCGCATTCATTAAAATGTTTACACGCAAATGGAAAATGGAGATTGGCTTTCCGGTAAAAAACAATATTGACGGAACCGGTGAAATTAAGAAAAGCACAATCCCGAAAGGAAAATATTTGAAATCGCTTCACCGCGGACCGTATCAGAAAGTCGGGTACACGTACAAAAGAATGACCGCTTTTACAAAACAGAATAATCTTGCAATCAAAAACGAATCGATAGAAATTTATCTCAACGATCCGCGCACTACAAAGAAAGAAAATTTGGAAACTATAGTCTTAATTCCGTTAGAAGAGTGATTTTTTGTGATCGCCCACGAGAGACGTTGCAATTGGTCCCGCTTTGCGGGATGCAATGTTTCTACAATTAATCCATCAAAAATGATTTTAGATCCTCGTAATCAGAAGAAAGTTCAACCGTAGCTTTATTTTTGTTCAAACACTCGGCAAGCCGTTCGGGAATTTCGACATCAACTTTTAATTCTTCTTCAATAACATCTTTGAATTTTGCCGGATGCGCTGTTTCAAGAACAATACCGTTATATTCTTTCAATGATTTTTTTTCAGCGTAACTTTTTAATGCGAGATATCCAACCGAACCGTGCGGATCAATTATATATCCAAACTTTTGATAAACATCTTTTATAGCCGAACGTGTTGCAATATCATCAAACGATTCGGAGTAAATATCGTGTTGAATTTCTTCAATCGAATCCGAGTACAATTCTTTTATCCGCGCAATGTTGCTCGGATTGCCAACGTCCATTGCATTCGATAATGTTTGTATCGATGCGCGCGGCAAAAATTTTCCTTCGTTCACATATTCGGCAAAGATTTTATTTGAGTTTACCGCACCGATAAATTTTGTAACCGGCAAACCAATTTTCTTTGCAAGCAATCCGGCGGTTAAATTTCCAAGATTGCCCGATGGAATTGAAATTATTGTTTCGCGTTTTTTATTCTCGACTTGCTTGTACGCTTCGAAGTAATAAAACGACTGCGGCAGAAGCCGTGCAATGTTAATCGAATTTGCAGATGATAAATTTTTTTTCTCCCGAAATTCTTTATCAACAAATGCAGTCTTCACAAGCCGCTGGCAATCATCAAATGTTCCGTCAATTTCGAGTGCAGTAATATTTTTATCGAGTGTTGTTAGCTGCTGTTCCTGAATTAAACTTACTTTTCCTTTTGGATAAAGAATGTAAACATTAATTCCGGGAGTGTCGTAAAATCCGTACGCAACGGCGCTGCCGGTATCGCCCGATGTTGCAACAAGTATGTTTAGTTCGCTGTGTCTGTTTTTTACAAAGTGCCCCGTAACTTTTGCCATGAACCGCGCACCGAAATCCTTAAATGCCAAAGTGGGTCCGTGGAAAAGCTCGAGTATCGAAATGTTGTCATTCAGTTTAACGAGCGGTGCCGGAAAATTTACTGCGTGAGAAATTATATCAACCAAATTACTGTTTGAAATTTCATTGGCAATAAATTTTTCTGCAATGTGGAATGCAATTTCCTGAAATGAAAATTTTTCAAGCGAATCAAAAATTTTTCTTTCGAATGAGGGAATTTCGCTCGGCATAAACAATCCGCCGTCGTTTGCCAAACCTTGCATCACCGCCGTTTCAAAAGTGACAAGATTATTTTTGTTGTTTGTACTGTAGTATTGCATAACTTTTTTCGAAATAATTCATTAAAAAAATTCTCGTATAAATTTATAAAACAATCGGTCCCTTGTCGTTTATTCTGGAAACGTAAATTTTTCCTTTTAATCCGCTTCGTACAACAGCTTTCAGCATAGCTCTTCCGATTTTTTTTGCTTTCACTTCCGAATCAGAAAACGAAAACATTGTTGGACCCGAACCGGAAATGTTACAGTTTAACGCTCCGTTTTTGAGCGCTGCATTTCGTATTTCATCGTAACACGGAATTAATTTTGCACGTTTCGGTTCCGCAATATGATCAATTATCGAGCGGCTGATCAAATCAAAATTTTTCGTGAGTAAGCCGGTTATTAATCCCGATGCATTTCCGGCTTGTGCAATCGCAATTTTCAGCGGAACGTTTTCATCGAGCAGTTCCCTCGCTTCACAAGTTTTAATTTCTATTTC
Source organism: Ignavibacteriales bacterium (assembly GCA_016177735.1). Lineage (GTDB taxonomy): Bacteria > Bacteroidota > Ignavibacteria > Ignavibacteriales > Melioribacteraceae > DYJK01. The sequence continues at coordinate 38,970 of JACOUS010000008.1, forward strand.
GGGATACACAACGGTGCAGAATAAATCTTTCGGATAATCAATTTGAATGACGTCGATCGGGTCGTAGCCGCGAATCAAAACAAATCCGCCGAAGAGAGCCGGCGCAACATTATCGGCGTGTATGCCTTTGCTTGCGATGAACTCGCCGGCAATCGCATGTTCGAGTAATTCATGTTTTGTGAGTTTTAAATTGAGAAGTTTGTTCGCTGCAAAAACTCCGGCAACAGCACTTGCGGCACTTGAACCGAGTCCGCTGCCGATTCCCATCTTTTTATTGATGACAACATCGATCCCGATTTTCAAATCAAATTTTTTCAACAATGATTTGATTGCAGCTGTTGATGTATTTTTATCTGCATCATACGGAAGCTTGCCGCCGTCTCCCGTAATTTTTTTTATTTTGATTTCGCTTCCGCCATTCAACGAAAGCTGTACCTCGTCGCCCGGTTTGTTCAAAGCAAAACCCATCATGTCGAAACCCGGACCAACATTTGAAACCGATGCCGGTGCAAATACTTTTATACTTTTTAATTTAGCCATAAAAACAAACTCAATAATAGTTTATTAAATAATTCCTTCAGCCTTCATTAACTCTGCAATTAAAATTGTTCCGCCGGCAGCGCCGCGAATTGTATTGTGCGAAAGAACCACGAATTTGAAATCGAACAACGAATCTTCGCGCAAACGCCCGACAGAAGCAGCCATTCCTTTTTCGATGTTGCGATGAATTTTCGGCTGTGGATATTTTTCTTCATTGAAATAAACAATCGGATTTCCCGGTGCAGACGGCAGATTCAATTTTTGCGGAAGCGATTTATAATTTTGCCAAATTTTTATTATTTCTTCAACAGAAGTTTTCGTTTTCAATTTTACTTGCACGCATTCAGTGTGTCCGTCAATAACTGCAACCCGGTTGCATTGTGCGCTGATTTTGAAATCAGCAAAATCAATTTTGCCGGATGAAAGCTTTCCCAAAATTTTTAACGGTTCGGTTTCCATTTTCTTTTCTTCGCCGCCGATAAACGGAACAACGTTATCAATGATATCCAAGCTTGCAACGCCGGGGTAACCCGCACCCGAAATCGCTTGCATTGTTACAACGTTTACAGCCTCAATTCCGAACGCATCATGCAAGGGTTTCAACGCAAGTGCAAGTCCGATTGTCGAGCAATTCGGATTAGTAATTATTCCGCCTTTATAATTTTGTGTTTTTAAAAGTTCGATATGATCGTGGTTCACTTCGGGAATCATCAGCGGAACATCGTCATCAAAACGATGGTTGCGTGCATTCGAAATAACATAGTAACCGGCTTCTGCAAACGCTGTTTCGATTTCACCGGCTGCGGAAGCATCGAGACCGGAAAAAACAATTTTCGCATCGAGATTCGGTTCACATTTTTTTACAATCATGTTCGCAAATTTTTCGGGAAGCTGTTTCTGCATAATCCAGTTTACTGCTTCGGAATATTTTTTTCCGGCAGAACGATCCGATGCGGCAAGTTCAACAAGTTCAAACCACGGATGATCTGTTAACAGCTCAACAAATCTTTGTCCAACACTGCCGGTAGCGCCGAGAACTGCAACCGGAATTTTTAATTCGTTCATGTATTCCTCTTAATATTTTTTCTCTCTTAATTTAAAATCACGCTTCTTAGCTTGAAGAATGATTCTGTTTTGTCATCACTGCTTTGTGCAAAGTATTCAATGCTTTTGCAAGATCATTTTTATTTATCACAAGCGAAATGTTCAGCTCTGATGAACCTTGTGCAATCGCAATGATGTTAATTTTTCCTTTGCCGAGCGATTGAAAAACTTTTCCGGAAATTCCCGGTGTATGGCGCATGTTCTCGCCCACTACTGCAATTATCGAAAGATTTTCTTCCACTTTTACTTCTCCTATTTTTCCTTCGAACATTTCCAATTTGAATTCGTCTTCAATTGCTTTTTTGGAAATCTCACCGAGCTTCGGCGGAATCGCAAGACAAATGCTGTGTTCGGAAGATGCTTGCGTAATCAATATAATGTTGATGTTATGTTTCGCGAGAGCGCCCAGCAAACGCGCTGCAATTCCGGTAACGCCAACCATTCCGCCGCCTTGAACGCGTATCAAAGAAATTTCATCTATCGAAGAAATTCCTTTTACGATAAGCTTTGCAGATTTTTCTTTTTCTAAAATGTATGTACCGGCAAAATCCGGGTTGAAAGTATTTTTGATAACGATCTTAATTTTTTTCTGAAGCGCCGGCAGCATTGTGGGCGGATAAATAACTTTTGCGCCGAAGTGCGAAAGCTCCATTGCTTCTTCGTAAGTTACCGATGGAAGCGAGAAAGCATTTTTAACTTTGCGCGGATCGGCTGTTAAAATTCCGTCAACGTCCGTCCAAATTTCAATCAACTCTGCATTCAACGCCGCACCCAAAATTGAAGCTGTGAAATCAGAGCCGCCTCTTCCGAGTGTTGCAATTTCTCCGTGAATTGTTGTTGCAACAAATCCGGTAACAATCTGAAGTTTTTTATGCTTGCCGAAATATTTTACTATGCTGGCGTTTGTTAATTTGAAATCAACACTTGCATTGCCGAAATTGTCGTCGGTTTTTATTACTCTGCCGGCGTTAAGAAATTCGCAGTCGATTCCCCTGTTCTGCATCGTCAAAGAAATAATTGAGCATGATAAAACTTCGCCGAAACTTACAATGTAATCGAGTGTCCGCGGCGAAAGTTCTTTCACGAGATAAACTCCGTGAGTCACTTCTTTTAATTCATCAAAGAGAGGTTCGAGCAGATCCGCAATTTGTCCGTGCTTATTAACCGGGTTAAGTTTGAACGCTGCATCGTAATGAAGATCAATTAATTTTTCGAGTTCCGTTTTGTAATCTACTCTCCTTTTGAATGCGAGCTTGCCGACCTCAATCAATTTATCAGTAACACCTTGAAACGCAGAGAAAACAACGGCAATTCTTTGTTTCTTGTTAATGTATCGTTCGATCAAAATATTTATTACTTGATCAACTCTTTCCGCACTGCCTACACTTGAACCGCCGAATTTTAATACTTTCATTTTATGCTCTACACCTTATTATAAAATTTTATGGATAAAAAAATATATGGGTGATGCGCGTTAATATTTTTAGCGCGTCATGAATTGCGTGTTCGTGGACGTTATTCCGGTAGATGATAACATTGCTGTGCCGTATTGGGTGAGCGGCTTTGCAGAATTTTTTCGGTATCTGTTTTGCTTTTGTATCACTTTTTGTAAACAACTCAAATTCTGGAACCGATTATAATAATCAGATTTGACAGATACAAGAGTTTTACTTAAATAAAATTTTTTCCTCTGCACACTCTGTAGTTAAATCTTTACACACGGAGATTACACAATAAAAAGTAATGGAAATAGATAGATAACAAACCCGGCAAAGAATAAAATGGTTAATGTGATTGATAAACGTTTTTTGAGTCCGAAGAAAATTATTTGTTCGATCAATCTGAGAAACCAAAACGCGGAAATAGAAACAAGAATCACATTGCCGAGACTTGTTGCAACCAATTCACGTGAATGAAATATTGAAATGTAAGCTGCGACGAAGAAAACAAAAGTGAGACAGAGATTTAAAATTTGCATCACTGCGCGGTTAATATATGTTAGCGAAGCCAAATCTTTTTTCCAGTTGAAGAGCCGCCAAAAAAACAAATGAAACACGGCAAAGCCGAGATGAAAAATTCCGCCTATAATTATTAGTGTGTTGCTCATAAAAATTTCCCCCGAAAATTTTTTAACTAACCGTAGAGACGTACCACGGTACGTCTCAGTTGTTATTTTTTTTTGTTGGGGAGACGCGCCGCGGCGCATCTCTACATTGTTGCATCAATAAATAAAGTAATTCACGCCCACACCAACTTGAAACATTTTACTCTTTCTAACATAAGAATAATAGTAATATCCGTCAGGATAATTATAATTGATGAAGCTGTAGTTCATATTTGCTTCCAGGGCAAAATTTTCTGTAATGAAATAGTCGACACCCCCAATTAATTTCAACTCAGAGCTACTTATTTTATTACTGCTGCTGCCAAATGTAAGCCGATAATAATTATACCCAACTCCCAAAAAAGGTTTTAATTGATCGGCATCAAAATAATAGCGTGCTGTTGGACCAATACCATATTGATCAGACTTTGAGTTTCCATATGAATAATGTGCGTAAGTAAACGAAAGCGCCACATAAAAATTATCAATAAAAAAATAGCCAGCTTCTGGATTGAACTTGAAGACCGTTTGATCTGAACCAGAATCATCAAATGTTTGAAATGAATAAGAAATACTTCCGCCCAAAGTATAGGTACCTTTGCCGATTGGCGATTGTGCAAAAAGCGATGCAGTAAAAATAAATGCAAGGAAAACAACAAGTAGGTTTTTCATTTGACCCTCGTGATTAATAGAATGAGTTGTGATTTATTTGATGAACAGTCCAACATTGAACTGAACGGAACTCGCCTCCATTTTGTATCTGCTGTTATCAACCAGCTTACTTAAGTAACCGTTATATTTGATTTCAAGCAGCAGCGGAAAACTTAACAATGAATTTAACTGTGCGCCGATTCCAAAATTATATCCCCAATAAACCTTCTTTAATTTTTCGCCAAAGTAAAACTGTCCCCTATCTCTTAACAAATAATTAATTGAGGGTCCAGCTGTTAAAAATAATTTTTGTTCGCCGAGATTTATTTGCGGTCGCAGATTAATTCCAAATTTCAAAAAGTCGTATTCATTATCCAAAATAACTTCTTCATCAATTCCATCCGGATTTTCAACTGTTGTAACCACCATCGGATATTCCGAACCCTCTTTGTTGTAACTTAGTTCTGTTTCTAAATCCAGGTATTCCATATCGAACGAATGAATAAAAATTCCAACGTTGATGTCAGCTCTTCGTTCTTTAAATAGCTCATCAAAATCAACAAAAATTTCGTCCTGATAATTAGTGAAATTTAGCTTGGAACTATTAACGCCGAGTTTTACACCAACGTTTTTAATTATTTGTGCTTGCGAAAAATTTGAGCACAACAAGATGGTAATCAACAGAGTTTTGGTTTTCATTATTTACCCGTTTATTTATTTGAGGATGTTCTCGTGCGTGCATCAATAGAAATTTTTCGTGCCCTCAGAAGATACATTTGTCGTTATCTGCGTGTTCAACTTAAATTATTTCATTCCTTAAATCAATGTCGTTGTTTTGGGAGTGATGGTGACTGCGTGGATAATTGAACGCATGTTTGCATGATTAAAATAAAAAAGGAATACCCGGCACTCCGAACATTCCTTTTCTAAAATTTCTGACTACTGTCTTCTTCTTTTTAGTATTTCTTCAGCGATTTCATTTTCTCTTTTGCTGCCGGTTTAAAACTAACCGCCGCACCGCCGCCTTCTGCAAGTTTCAGTTTCAAAACTGTTTTGCTGTTCACGAGATATGAATTGATTTCGTAAGCCATCGGATTTTTTTCCCAGTGCGCATCTTTTCCATCGGCATAAACAGTTGCAGCGTACCACTGATCTTTGTTCAAAAAGTTTAATGGAATTTTTGACGAACGTGCATTCTCATCCGTAATTGCACCGAGATACCAGTCCTCTTTTCCTCTTGCTTTGCGGGCAATCGTTAAGTAATCGCCCGGTTCTGCTTCAAGAATTTTTGTATCGTCCCAATCAACAGCAACATCTTTAATAAATTGAAATGCATCGGAGAAGCGTTCGTAAACTTCGGGATAGTCTGCAGCCATCTGCAAAGGACTGTACATCGTAACGTAAAGCGCCATCTGTTTTACAAGTGTTGTGTGAACATGTTCTTTTTTGTTCGGGACGAAATAATTCATTTTGATCTGGAAAATTCCCGGAGTGTAATCCATCGGTCCGCCCATCAATCTTGTGAACGGAAGAATCGTTTCATGTTCGGGCGGATTTCCTTCGCTCCAAGCATTGAATTCATTTCCGCGAGCGGCTTCGCATGCAAGCCAATTCGGATATGTTCTGTGCAAGCCGGTCGGGCGAACCGGTTCGTGTGCATCAAGCATGATTTTGTATTGTGCTGTTTTTTCTGCAACACGTACGTAATGATTTACCATCCACTGCCCGTCGTGATGTTCACCGCGCGGAATTATTCTTCCAACATAACCGGTTTTAACTGCGTCGTATCCGTACTGTTTCATGAAGCGGTATGCTTCGTCCATTCTCCGCTCGTAGTTTGTTGCAGATGCAGAAGTTTCGTGATGCATAATTAACTTCACACCTTTTTCTTCCGCGTATTTTTGGAGTTCCGCAACATTGAAATCGGGATACGGAGTAACAAAATCAAAAACATTTTCTTTCCATTGACCGAACCAGTCTTCCCATCCGACATTCCATCCTTCAACAAGCACGCCGTCAAATCCATTCTTTGCGGCAAAGTCGATATAAAATTTTGTGCGTTCGGTTGTTGCGCCGTGTTTTCCGTTCGGCTTCAAACTTTTCCAATCGGTCAACGATAATTTTATATTGTTTATGTCCGCGTAATTCCACGAAGCTGTACCAACATGCATTTCCCACCAGATGCCGATATACTTCACCGGTTTGATCCAGCTTGTCTCTCCGATTTTCGACGGCTCGTTCAAATTAAGAATTGTTTTTGATGCAATAATATCTGCGGCATTATCGCTAACAATAACTGTGCGCCACGGAGTTTTGCACGGGGTCTGCATGTACGCTTTGTTTCCGATTGCATCGGGAACGAGATGCGCTGTTAATCCAAAAGTTTTTTTATCGATAATCAAATTCATTGCGGTGTAATCAACAAGCGCGGCTTCGTGAATGTTGATGTAAAGCCCGTCTTCGGTTTTCATCATTAACGGAGTTTGAACAGCATCGGGACCGATTAATCTTTTCAACATTATTTCATCAACATTTTTTCCGAATGTCGCGTCAACTTCGCTCAGCTTTGATGTTGTGTAAACGTATTCGTTCGAATCGTAGTCGCCGGGGATCCAAAAAGTTTTGTGATCGCCCGTCAAATTAAATTCAGTTAATTCATTTGCAGCGATAAAATATTTCAGTCCGTCTTGAACAGGAAATTCATAGCGGAAACCGAGTCCGTCATCAAACAAACGGAAACGGATGATTATAATTCTTTTATCGGCTTGTTGAAGCGTGACTGCAAGTTCTTTGTAATTGTTTCGTATTGTTTTTACTTCGCCCCAAACCGGTTCCCATGTTTCATATGTTTGTGATGAATCAATTTTTACAACCGAAAAATCTTTTGTGAAAGAGGGCTGGTCTTTCAACTCTATTCCAAGTCTGCTTGTTTTGATAACAAACTTTTGATTGAATGTTAATTCATAAGCCGGTGTGCCTTCGTTGGATAACAAAAATTTTAACGCAAGCTTGCCGTTTGGCGATTTGATTGTCTGTGCCGATGCAATGCCGAACATCAATGCAAGAATTATCAGAATCCTTTTTTTCATAAATGATATATCTCCGTGTTTGATATAATTTTTTTCGTACAGAATTTTAAACTTCGCAAAGGTACGCAAAGAATTTATTTTTTTGAACGGGAAAGTAAAAGGTAAGTACGATTTATGAAGTACGAAGTACGAAGTACGAATTTAAAAACGCAATCTATAACATGTAATAAAAGCAGCCATCCAGCATCGAGCATCCGAAATCAAGCATCTCGATTACATTTTCCATCTTCCATTTACCATTTTACATTCGTCTCTGCCTCTTTCTCTATTGTCAAATATTTATCAACACACCGGCTGGTTGAATTTACTTAATCGCGTATTAATCTTTCTTGTAAAAGTTTCTGCATATCTCTACGACTGTCCAATATGCAATGAACAAATATTTCTTTTTCGATTATTTGATAAATGATGCGGTACGGTTTGTAGTTCAGTTCGAGAAAATCATTCATTCCAAGTAAACTTAATTCGGGCGGGATGTGACCGCGTTTTGGGTACTGTTGAAGCGACAAACATTTCTCGTACAGCTTTGAATATAACTTCTCAGCTTTTTCTTCTGAATCGTTCCGGTAAACATATTGGTAGATTTCAAATAGGTCTTCTTCTGCCGAAGCGGCGAGGTTTACCCGCCAAGGGGCTGTTTGTGATTTCGGCGGGTTAACTTTGTACTTCACGCTGTGCCCGTTTAAACTTTTCGATGCGTTTGCGGATATCTCCGAAAGATTTTTCGAGAGATTTGTAATTACCTTTTTTTATTTCTCTTCCGCTCAATGCAAGAATTTTTAAGAGGGCAATACTTTCTTGAGTTTTCTCATAAACCTTCACGTCTTGAAGAATAACCTTTGCTTCGCCATTATGAGTAATAATTAATGTCTTCTGGTTTTCTGCAACATCACGTACAACTTCCGATGCATGTATCTTTAAATAACTTATCGGTTTTACCGCTTCACTAAATTTCATTTTAATTCCTTTGGCTGTGCGACTGCAATATAGTCTTTTAAGTGGTCGCATACAATTGAGATCAATTCCCCTTCGCCAAAAATTATTTTAGCGAAGGGGAGACCAGAACTAACTAATTAAATACTTATCAACACGCCGGCGTTGTAATAATAGTGTGTCAGCAAATCATCGGAAGATTTAAGCAAAACATTTCTTTTGACTTCGAGCATCAACGAAACATTCTCGTTAATTTCTTGTGTAACTCCAAGTCCAACTCCGAAGCCTAAAAAGCCGTCATTAATTTTTTTGCCCGATGATTGGTCGGTATAATATCCGGTCACCTTTTGAGTGTTCTCATCCTTCACAACAAAATTTTTGTACTCGTTATAAGAAATAAAATTATAGCCGAGCTCAAAATTTGCATACACAGTAAAAGTTTTGATACTGCTTATCTTCAATTTTGCGCCGGCGTACAATGGATATAATATGTGTTCGTCTTCGGAGTAGCCGGAATAATATTTCAACTCGCTTTCAAATGAGAGTTGATTTTTATTCCACGCGTAGATGCCGCTGTAGAAATAAATTTTCCAGTTGCCGGTAAGCCGGCGTTCGTACTCGATGTTTGCTGTAAAACCTTTTACAGACGTGCTTGGAATTATGAATCCGCCGGAGACTTTTATTTTATCCGGCGATTGTGCTAATAGTGCGGTTGAAAAAAGAAATGACAAAAATAAAATGCTCATGGTCTTCATTTTACTACTCCCTTGTTATTTAGTGGAATGGTAAATCAGAAATTCATGAGCCTCCGATTGATTTTGTAAACGCAATTTATAATTACACAAACATGTCCGGCGTTATCTTGACAGATTAAAGAGGTTATACATACGTTATTGGACTAGTTCATATGTGGTGCTAAATCCTATTCCAACTTTCACAATTTGTGTTATGCCAACATTCTTTATTAAAGATACTTTAAATACCGTTAGCGAACCGGAATTGAGATTCAATGTTAAAACTCCGTTTTGTTCTAATCGAGGGTCTAACATTCTCGTGAATGAAACTCCATCTAAGACTGAAGATTTGAAAGAGATTATATTCGAAATACTTTCATTTATATAAAAAGTAGAAACAGAACTATCAACTCTTTCAGAATTAAGCGGAGCATAAACTTTATGTGTAAATATTTTCCTTTCGGTAACTTCATATATTTTAATATTTCCTTCTTGCTTTGAAGAAGATATAATCCATGTTGCTTCACCTTTATCTTCCCATGAGTATACGGAAGTACTAACACCAACATAATATTTAAACTTTTGTTGAGATTTTTCTTTTATAGGGAAATAATTATCCTTAATACCATAAAGATAAACAGCTACAGATGTGTCTTTAGAAACGGATATTGTTTTTGTGTAAGGTTCATAATTAGATAATGTAACTCTGAGCGTATGATCTCCTTGGGCAATTTTACTAAAGACAAATTTCCCCTCATTATCACTAATTACTGAATCTTTATCTAAATAAATTTTTGCACCTTTCTTAACACCCGGACTATAATCACTGCTAATCACATCAAATAGAATTCCAGAAACAGAATAATATTTAGTCGGATCTATTGGAGATGTGCCCGAATCTTTACATCTAGGGAAAATGATTATAATTAACAGAACAATGATGTATTTCAATATTATTTTCATAATTATTTTAGTATGTATAACACCGTTGCCGCTAACGGCAGCCCAGAATTTACCCGCCGTTTGTTGGCGGGCAGCAATGCCAATTAACTGCTACTACTTTTATTTATTAAAATATTTATTAGAACAACCAACCTTAAAGAGCAACTAAACTTTACAACGCAACATTATTAACACACAAATGCCGCATGGTTTAAAGCAGTCGGTTTGAATTGCAGGTTAGCCATTACAATTCCTTTCTAATAATAAACAACTAAACCTTTTTTAGAAATCGAATTCAATTCCTAAACGTATTCCTCTTTGTGGTCCCCAAACATATCTGGCAGTGACTAATGCTGGAGATATTAATCGTGTTCCGAAACCAAATGAAAACATCCAACCGTTTTCTTTCATGCCTACCAAACTATTATCTTCTTGTCGGTTATAAGAAGTCAACAGATAACTAACGTTTATAATATTGAAAAAGTCTTTGCCGGTAACCATAGTATTTCGACTTTCAATCCCAAGTTCAACTCTTCTAAATTCATTAACATCTGATTTCTCTCCCCAGTGTGTGCCAACAACAAAGCCAGCAGTTCCTCTTAGAATAACCTTTTCATTGTTCCATGTTTTAATCCATCTTGATGCCGAGACACCATAATATTCACCATCTCTGCCAAGTTGATAAGAAGTATTAAGCGAATAATTTTGAGCTAATGAGAATGACGAGCAAAGAATGCTAAATAAGAAAACGATAATAAAATGCTTTTTCATTAAACACCTCCATTTGTTTATTGTATGGCTAACGATGTTGCCGATAAGCGGCGCCCCAGAATTTACCCGCCGTTTGTTGGCGGGCAGCTATGCCAATTAACTGCTACTACTTTTATTTATTAAAATATTTATTAGAACAACCAACCTTAAAGAGCAACTAAACTTTACAACGCAACATTATTAACACACAAATGCCGCTTTATTTAAAGCGGGCGGCTTGAAGAATTTGTTATGTGTTGAACTCTAGAACGATTTGGATCTTTTAATACAGGTTCTTCTTCAAGAATTTCTTTAGCTAAACCAAAAGAATTTATATTTGAGAATAACTGGTCATAGGATTTAATTATTTGCAAAGAATTATAATGTAATACTCTTTGATCATCCACTTTTATGACATTATCATCTAAATGAATCATAGAATTAGCATATTCCTCATCAATGATGCTGAGTAGATATTTTGGTGAAAGCGGAAAAGATATTTCAACACCTCTCGAATTAAACCCAGACATACTTCTAATCTCATTTCCTAAATGACCATATTTGACCACTGGATGATCTGAAGTTAAGAAAGGCATTTCTGTTTGGTTATCTAGAATAACCCAGAGTTTTTTGTAAAGGCTAAGAGTTAATTTGTCCATCAAACTCTCATCCAGCAATATCCTTGTATGAAAATATTTACCGTCAATTTCCACTTTGTATTTTGTAGGGTCTTCACCTTCGCTTTTAATAAACTCATCCGCATACATTTGTATCAACTCTTGATTGAGTTGACCAAATATTTCACGTTGTTCCTTTGTTCTCATAAATTGATATACTAAGAACATTGAGATATCAATTCTTTCATCATCACTAAAACCAACATATTTACTTGCATTAAGTCGATTCAATAAAGTATTTAAAATTATCTTCATCCGATCTTCAAGTGGATGGAAATATTTTTCTAGAACCTGAATACTTTGAGCTGATTTATCAATTTCATCATCATCATAAAAATAATTTTCATTTGCGATATTTACGATATTTGTAAAGAAACTAGTTCCACTTGATTTAAAATAAACAGCTACCTGATCTTTATGTTTACAAAAATTCCTTAAATAGAGTTTTGGAACGTAATGTTGGTTTTTTACTATTTCTCTCTTCTTACTCATAGACACATAACGACGTTGCCGATAAGCGGCGCCCCAGAACAAGGATGCCGAATAACTGCAACTACTTTTTAATTAATAAAAATATTTTTAGAACAACCTACCTTAAAGAAGAACTTGGATTTTTAACCAACCACAATTATTGAAACAATGCCGCACTGAAAAACGGCGTCCGTCTTGATTGGCGGGTTAGCTGTATCTTATACTCTTAATTGATAAACACCACTTTCAACGTGTTTAAATAAATCTTCTCCACCTTTATAAGTTTGAGTATCTGATGAATGCATTTGAAGAGTTCTTCTTACTACAGCTTTCCAATTAGACGACAAATTCCTATTAGAATTATTTTCAATGAAATCATAAATGTCAGTTAATGATGCTTTTCCACCAAGCTGTGTTATGACTGATATCAGCTCATTTTTCCAGCTCATTGTTAAATTAGAAAGAAGAGATTTTATTTTAGCAATTTGCAATTTGATAATTTCTTCATCTTGGTCAATTGCGCTACCGTGAACAAGGATATTCCGGAATTGAAGAATTTCTCTGTATTCGTCAAATTCTTCTTTTGATATTGAGTTGTTTTTAACAAGCTCATTCAATCTTCCGGATAAGGAAAGATTAATAAAGTTTTTACTGCTGTTCTCTTTTATGAAATCTTCTAGAGTCCTTTCAAATATTCTCCAATAATTAATAAACTCACCCATATAATAATTTATACTTCCAGCCATATTCTCTGCTATTGTTTCTCTTTCTTCAGCGGGTATTTCAATCCTTTCAATATTGTCAATTGCTTTTTGTAACTTTTCTTCCACTTCATCACTTAATTTAATAATTCTATCTAAATCATCTTTTCTAAGAATAACGTTGTGAGCAATTTTGCAACGTAACTCGTAAAGCTCTTCCCATCGCTTCTGTATATAGTTATCGTCGCAATCAACAATTGAAGAAAAGAATCTATCCCAATTTGATTTAATTAAATAAGTTTTTAGCTCTTCTAAATTAAGTTCTGTTATAGCATTGGCATTGCGAATTTGAATGTAGAGTTCATTGATGTTACCACGCTGATAATTTTTAAAAAGAAAATCACTTAAGTGAATGAAATCAATTTGATAAAGTATGTCGATATATTGTTTCCTTTTATTTTTTGCTATCACATCCTTAACAACTAACGGCGTTGTTTCATTAACCCACTCTTTACCAATTGTTGTTATCATAAAAAATGTGATCAGTTTTCGCATAAGGTTTTCTATACGATGAATATATCCATAACCAATATTTGAATAGTAAAAGGAAACATCATCCCACAATGTTTCAATTTGCGCCCCAGCCGCATTGATGCTTATTCTAAAATTGTGTAAAAATGATGTGAATAATTCTATCTTATTTTCCTCTTTGTTAAAATGAAAACTGACGAAGAAATATCTTTGCTTTTTATCTTTTATTAGATCGGTTTTAATTTTTATGTCAGAAATATATTCCGCTTTGTATTCTACCTTATTATTCTTGATTTTAATATCACTATCACGGCAAATCAATTTTAATAAACCTTTTTCATCGTCACACAATGAATATAAAGCTGCCGAAGAATCATTGTCGATCACAAGTAAATATTCAACTTTTAATTCCATATTAGACTCTTTAATTTATACAGCTAACGTTAAGTGTTTTATCCGAACTTGCCTGTTGCAAGCAGGCTTGAGACAAAAAAATATATGACAGCTTTAACCTACAATTTTATTATCCGTGTATTGATAGCATTTCTTCAATGCCTCAATTTCGGATAAAATACAGTTGAACTTTTTACACCCAATACAGTTTTCAAAACATGTGTGCAGCAAGTTGTTAAATCTATTCCAAAAAATTTTTTTCGTGTTTTGGTTTTGTATTTCGGCGGAATGCAAATGGTCTGTTCGAAAAGATGGGAGAAGTTTTGTGTAGTACGGATTAACGGAAGAAGAAATCATTAATGCCCTCATCAATTTTTCTTCTGTCGTGAATGCTGCTCACGGCATCCGTGAAAGTGCTTCAAAAATTTGAAATCAATTTAATTCAAGTTCGGTTTTTTGTCAATTGGTTTTCTTGTGGGGAT
>JACOUS010000009.1 GCA_016177735.1 Ignavibacteriales bacterium
GAAAGAAAAAAAGTAGCAAAAAAAGAAAGAAACAATTATTATTACTCCAGATTTATCTCTTTAACTATCGGTTAACTTTATTATCAACATCTATCCTCTCTAATATCGCTACGGTTACCTTTTATTTTGGCGCAACACGACTGTTCAAAGGATGGGTGTTTTTAACACCCATAAAAATTTTTACAGACTTACTTTAATTCCGGCATTAATAATTCTTCCGTCGGTCGGTGCATAAATTTCTACAAACTCCGGATTTGATGCTGTCCCCGTGTACATTTGTCCGTATTTTGACTGCCGAGTATCCAAAAAATTTTCGAGATTCAAAAAGATGCTGATATTTTCAAACCGCTTCTCGATCATCAATCCGTTAATCCAGTAGCCGGTTGTTGTTGTGCCGCTGCTTAATTTTTGCGGACTTGTATAATATGCTTCGAGACCGATTCTAAAATTTTCGTGTTCTTCGTAGAAAAGAACAATCCCAACTTTGTGTTTCGGAGTGAGTACAAATTCTTTCTCGTAATTTTTTGTATTCAAGCGTGCATCTGTGTATGTATAGCCTATGAAAAGTTTGTATTCTTCATAAGTGAATTTAAGATTTGTTTCCGCACCGCGAGTATCGAAATAACCCGCCAGAGAAATGAAATTATACCTTTCGGGCAGCGTTTCTGATGTTTCAAGCGAAAGCGGATCGTTGATGCGCGTGTAGAAAAATAATTGGTTGAGCGAAAAAGTCATTTCATCAAACAACACGGTTTTGTAATTCATGTCGAAATTCAATCCGTATGATTGCTCGGAGTCTATTAAATTTTTATTCAGCGGCAGAATATTTCTGAACGATTTGTTTTCGGCTTCTTCAGTAAAGATCGCCGGAATTTTGTAGCCGAGCCCGCCGCCGAAACGTGAAGTAAGTTCATGATTCAATTTGACAAGAATAGAGATGCGCGGCAGATAGAACCAGCCGTAATCTTTATTGTAATCGGCGCGCAGCCCGCTTTCAATGCTGATGATTTTATTCAGCTCAAAAATATTTTGAACGAAGGCACCGGCGGTTAAGTCGGAGTAATTTCTTTTTTCAGCATAATAGTTGACGTCTTTGTAATCGTCCGTTGATAGATTTATTCCAAATATCCATTCTGTATTTTCATTTTTCGTTGAATAAGTTAGCTCCGAAAAACTTGAAAACTGTCTGCCTTCGAATTTATAATCCGGCAATTCAATGTTTCTGTTGAAATAACCGATACTGCTTTTTATCGCAAGCGAGCGGTAGTCATCGAATTCATAATTATATAAAATCTTACCGGTATAACGGTTCGATTGGTTCTCTTCGGTGAATTCATTATTAGCATTGCTGCCGCCTTCAATTTTTTTTACGCTTCCTCCGAGTCTGTTCTCGTTTACAATTGTTCCGCCGATTTGCAAAGTACTTTTTCCATTTAGATAAAAATAGAATGACGGATTGAACGTGTATCTTTCAATCTGCGGCAGATCGGAAAAATTATCATCGTTGTTATCGTAAATTTTTTGTGAGTTACGCGATGCAAGAAGTGCTATGCCGTAATAATCAAATTTTTGTGAAAAGTACCCGCTCAAATCAAAGCCGAGCGCGCTTGTTGCATTAGCAAGAAAAGAGAGTTCTCTTTTTTCGGAAGGCTCTTTCGAAACAAGGTTTATCAATCCGGCTATTGCGCCGCCGCCGTAAAGTGTCGAGGAACTTCCTTTTATTATTTCAATCTGTTTTAGATCGAGCGGAAGTATTTGCGAAATGCTCAAACTTCCCGAAAACCCGGCATAGAGCGGAAGCCCGTCTTTTAATAATTGTGTGTACCTTCCTTCAAGTCCCTGAATTCTAAAGGTGTTGTTAACACTCGAAGCAGAAGTTTGCTGAACTTGTATGCCGGTACTTTCGCTCAGCATCATTGAAATGTTTGATGGGTCCATGCTGATTTTCTCGCCGATCTCTTCTCCGGCAATCACTTCAACGCGGGTCGGTACATCGTCAATCATTCTTGTTGCCCGTGTAGATGATACGGAAATTTCTTCAAGTTCTTCGGCTTCTTCTTCCATAAAAATCTCAAACGTCTCCGTAGAATTTGCCGGGAAAGTTATTTGCAGCGATTCTTCTTTATATCCGATGAAAGAAAATTTTATTATGAATGTTCCATCGGGAATATTTTTTATTTCCACAAAGCCTTCGTCGTTTGTGGCGGCACCAAGCTGTGTATCAGCAATAAATACATTCACGCCGATTAGATATTCATCGGTTTCTTTGTCTTTTACGGAGGCTTTAAAATTATTTTGTGCATTTATGTTGATTGTGCAAATAATCGGAATTAAGAAAATAAATAGTAACGATTTCATAAAAATCCTTTTTGAATAAGTGTAGTAAGCGACTGTTAATTAACAACAAATAATCTTATCGAAGTTCTTTAACAAAAATTTTGATAATCAGTACGTTCTCCAACCTCTCGATAAGTTTGGGTGATTGAGAACCGTAATGTGAAAATTGTTTCTTGGAGTTTGTTATTTGGTAATTTCTTTCGGAGGGCGCCAGAAATCGAAAGAAGAATTTAATATTGTGCCGGAATTTATTGTTATGAAGCAATAGTCTTGCATGTCCGGCGTTGATGTTTGAAAATTTTTTTCCGCAACAAACGAAGCCATCAAACCACAGCAGTTATAAAAAGGAGTGCAATTATCAGCGCAATCGTCACGTTCTGTTATATACGAAAGAGATGTAAGGATATTTCTTTCCTCGCAGCATTCCGAATAAACAGCGCACGGAACAGTAACATTGAGTAGAACATAAGCAAGCAGTATGCATCTAAAAAATTTCAAAACTATTCTTCCTCAATTCTTTTTACTTTACTTCGTTTGTAAAGTTTATCGGATTCCTTCACTTTCTGCACTTGCTTCGGCAGCGGAATACGGATTTTTTTCTTTTTCGGTTTTGATTTGGTTTTCATGGGTGCAAGTTATAGATGATGAAACTAATTTTTATACGGCACCATCGTTTAAAAGATCAAATTTCTGCTTTATATAATCATAATAACAAATTAAATTCTTCAATTGATAATCCCGATTGACGAATTATGGCTCGAGCGTTCCCCTGTCTAATTCTTTATGGTCAGGGATTACAAGTTGAGTGAAAGGCTTATCTTTGCGGATAACCATGTGACTCCCTTCTTGCCTTTTCAAATAAAAGCCGGTTTTGTTCAAAGCACGCAAACACTCCCTTCCGGAAATTCTTGGAAGTCCGCTCATATTGCAACAAGAATTGTATCAAAATTATCTTTCGGGATTGGGAGATTATCTTCCTTCAATGCTTCGATATATCCATTAATTGCTTCTTTAATATTTGCGATTGCTGTTTCTTTTGTTTCGCCCTGGCTAATACATCCGGGCAGACTCGGGCATTCTGCAACCCAATAATTATCTTCGCCGCGATAAATTATTACTTGCCGCATATTGTCCCTTTCATTTTAACAAAAGGTAAAATATAAAAATCGAGAATGAGATGTAATATTGTTGTACCATGCATCTTATAAAATTACTCTCAAATGTCGGGTAATTAGACTCTGGATTAATCACTCACCAATAATCGTAACAACAACATTTCTCGCGCCGCCGCGGTTGCGGTGTTCGCATAAATAAATTCCTTGCCATGTGCCGAGATTAAAATTTCCGTTTGTGATCGGTATCGTAACCGAACTTCCGAGCAGAGAAGCTTTGATGTGCGAAGTCATATCGTCGGCACCTTCGAGAGTGTGTTCGTAATATTTTGCGTCGGATTCCGGCACGGCTCTGTTGAAGTAGGTTTCCATATCAGTTCGCACGGAAGGATCGGCATTCTCATTTATTGTTAACGAAGCTGATGTATGCAGAATAAAAACATGCGCGGTTCCCGTTTTGATATTTTTCAATTCCGGCAAGTGCTGAACAATTTCGTTTGTTATCAAATGGAAACCGCGCGGTTTTGGTTTAAGAGTTATTTCTTTTTGAATAAACATATGTGTTAATAACCGATTCGTCTTGCCGGTTTTTCTTTTTCTACAATCATTTGTTTGATCGTCTCGAATATGATGTTTATCTGTTTTTGTTGATCTGCGGATTTCAGCTTGTCGTTTTTTGAAAATCCAGTTTTATTTTTTAAATAAATTGCAAAACAAATCAGTCATTAGCAATTTCTTAAAATCCTTTTAGACGGCTTAAATATTTATAACATCATTTCTTATTTTTTTTATAAAAGTTCTTCATCTCTTTGTGAATTGTTTTCCATTTTCTTTTCTCTTCAATCTGGGCAGAAATACTCTGTTTTGATTCGAGGTATTTCAACTCCTTCCGCAGCTTAAGATAATTTTCATATCTCTCTTTAGCAATCATTCCCTTTTCGAGCGCATCGAGCACTGCACATCCGGCTTCGTGAACGTGAGAGCAATCGGCATATTTACACGAACCGGAATATTCTGCGAATTCGGAAAATGTTTCGGAAATCCCCTCGTCGGCATTCCATAATCCAAACTCACGCATTCCCGGTGTATCGATTAAAATTCCTCCCGATGGGAGAAGCACTAATTCTCTTCTCGTTGTTGTGTGTCTTCCTCTCGAATCATCTTCACGAACTTCGTTTGTTTTGAATTTTTCATAACCAGCCAGAAGATTTATCAGGGAAGATTTTCCAACGCCTGAAGAACCGACGAGCGCAATTGTAATTCCGGGAGAAATATATTTTATCATTTCTTCAATTCCCTCACCGGTTTTTGCACTAACGGTTAATAGACCGTCAATGCCGGTTCTTGTTTTAACAAGTTCTAATTTTTCTTGAACATCGTTACAAAGATCCATTTTATTCAAAACTGTTACCGGCGCCGCACCGCTTTGATTAACAGCAGCCAAATATCTTTCCAGACGGTTGATGTTGAAGTTGTTGTCGAGAGATTGAACAATGAATACAGTATCAATATTTGCGGCTATCATTTGCTCATCTATTTTGCGATCGGAACTCTTCCTCGAGAGTTTTGTACTTCTTGGAAGTATTCCGTGAATCACCGCTTGTTCGTTATTATTAAAGAAAGTAATAACAGCCCAATCACCCACTTTCGGAAGTTCTGATTGCCGCTCGTTTTCAAATAAAAATTTTCCCGATACCTCACCGATAATTTCACCGAAGGCGGTTAAAAGCAAATAGTTGTTCTTGTTTTCCGCAGATACTCTCGCACAACAGTAACCTTCGTTTTTGTACTTCGTAAAGGAGGTATCAAAAAAATCATTCCAGCCGAGTGAATTTAAATTTATCATTTCTTTCTCCGTAATAATTAGAAAAATTTGTGACTATGGGAAAGCCACAATAATTTTATTGATTAATAAATTTAACGGGCATACTTATCCTTTAGAGCAGAACTCTTTAGGATAAGCAGTTAGGCAAGGATTGCTGCTTGTGAGTTATTTAGAGAATATGTTTTGATAAATTTAATAAGCATCTATTTGTTGATGTGTAAAAATATAACCGCGGCTAATGTAATGCAACAATAAAAACGGGAGCTGCCATGGATAACTCCGCTGCTTGGCAGATCATTTGGTTATTTCGATTATCCAATCGCTGATAATTTTAAGTGCATCAGGGGAAAAAGTTTCTTCGATTTGTCCGTACTCCGGAATAGTACATGTTTTGCAAGTTTGAAAAAGATGATTTAATCCGGGCAGTTCTACAATTTTATAATTTTTATTGCCGGCTGATTTCAATGCTTCTTCAATTGCAGAAAGATTTTCTTTCGGCGGAACTTGTAAATCTTTTTCGCCATTCAATGCGAGAACGGGAACCGTTACGTTTTCCAAATAAGGTTTCGGATCGAACTTCAAAAAGAATCTGAACCATGGACTCAATAAAATTTTCATTTGCTGTTCGAACGATTCTTTACTGTTTTCCGGCTTTTGCTTTTCTTCGTCCGTCATTTGTGATAATGTTTGATTATACAGTTCCTCTAATTTTATCAATGCACTTAAACTATCGGGCTGATTTACAATAATGTTATATACCTCTTCGTGCTTGGTTTTATTAATTTCTTCGTCGCTTGCGCCTTGCGATTTCATTATCAACCGGTTTTGAAGCACCAACAAGTCTTTTCCGATCATTCCGGGTCCGGCGAGCAAAACAATAAAGCTGACATCACTTGATGAAGAAGCCGCCATCGGTGCAATCATTCCGCCTTCGCTGTGACCGATAATTCCAATTTTTGTTTTGTCGATTTCATCTCGTGATTTCAAATATTCAACCGCTGCGAGTGCATCGGTAACAAAATCAACCGAAGTAACCGCGGCAAAAGTTCCTTCGGATTTTGCGGTGCCTCTGTCGTCAAATCTCAACACGGCAATTCCGTTACGCGATAAGTAATCTGCAATTACCCAAAAGGGTTTGTGATTGAAAACCGTTTCATCTCTATCCTGAGCGCCCGAACCGGTAACAAGTACAACAGCCGGAAATTTTTTTTCTTCTTTCGGATAAGTAAGCGTACCGGCTAATTTTATATTTGCCGATTTATTTTCGAACACAACTTCTTCTTCGTTGTACAGATAGGGTTTCTGCGGAGTTTGCGGACGAGCTATTTCGGCAGCCCGTTCAACTTTTTTTAGATTCAACGGCAGATTCATTCCGGCTTGCGAAAAATTTCCTACAACAGCGAGACTGTCTTTTTCTATTTTGCCGTTGAAGGAGGCGCCGATCATCCCGATGTTAAATTTTAGACTATCGTCGGCAATGCTGATTGAAGTTACCGGAATATCTTTTGCCCCCTGATCTGGGCTGTCTAAAAAAGCATTGATTGAACCGTCATCGTTTTTAATTACTTTCAAAACTATTCTTAAAGACATTGCCGATATTTTTAGCGTTCCTTCCCAAATGCTTTCATACTTCTTTTCTTCTGCTTGTTGAGAGAAAAGATTAACCGTCAAAAAAATAAATGATAGAACAAAAAATTTTTTTGTTTTCATTTCATTTCTCTATTTGTTTTCGTCGGTGTTGGTCTGATTATCGCTTGCCGTGTTTTCTTTTAGTCTGCCCGATTTGCGCAAAGCATCTTTTAAGATGAACTCAATCTGCGCGTTTGCACTGCGCAATTCATCGGAAGCCCATTTCTCGAGAGCCGCAAAAATTGTTTCGTCTATTCGAAGTAAAAATTTTTTCTTTTCAGCCATTTTTGAATCGAGTGTAGAACATAAAGTGACAAGTCTTCGAATTGTTATCACAATATGTTCTGATTAGTATTAACCCTTGCTTCTGCGTTCGATCTGAATAACAATATAACATGCAAGCAGCATTACCCACGGATACTTGTTTAGCAGCTCGGAAGTTTTTTCGAGTTGAATATCAATATTAGTTTTGAATGAAAAATTTTTTTTGAAACGAACAAGAGCAAACCCCATTTCATTTTGTATCTCGAAGGAGAAACCAAATTTCTTGAAAATTAAATTCAGCCGTTCGCCTCTCGGGAGTTCGATTATTCCTCGTTGTTTAAATCCTTCGCGTACAAATTTTGCAATCGGTAGTTCTTTATATTTTTCTCGAACCGCAGCATCAAGCCGCCAAAAACTTGGTTTGTAAAATTCCCACTCACCGAACGAACCGCTCGTAACCGCATTCGTACTTAAAAATTTTGGCTGGCTCAATGCTGCAAGTAATTCATCGCCGCTTTTTAATTCATAATAATTTTTGAACAAAGAAGGCTGAATTAATTTTAGCTGTTTGCCAATATAATCGGAAATTGTTTTCATTACAGTAATGGTTTATTTGTTTTTAATTCTACACCCGCCAAGGCGGGCAAGCTCTACGTTCATCATTCTGCACTCGCTTTACTGATAAAGCGTTCCGGTATTAATAACCGGT
The DNA here is from genome assembly GCA_016177735.1 of Ignavibacteriales bacterium. Classification (GTDB taxonomy): domain Bacteria; phylum Bacteroidota; class Ignavibacteria; order Ignavibacteriales; family Melioribacteraceae; genus DYJK01. Next base: position 7,877 of record JACOUS010000009.1, read on the forward strand.
GTTGCCTGCACTTCGGAAACAAGCGCCACCATTAAATTATTGACCATCGTTGCTTTCTTCTCTTCGTCAAGATCAACGATGTGTTGTTCGCTCAACGCTTTGAGAGCCATATCAACCATTCCGACGGCGCCCTCAACAATTTTTGTGCGTGCGGCAACAACAGCTTGTGCTTGTTGTCTTCGCAACATCGCTTGTGCGATTTCCGGAGCGTAAGCAAGATAACTAATCCGCGATTCGAGAACATCAACCCCGGCAATTTCCGAACGAGACTGCACTTGCTTTTTTAATTCATCCGAAATCTCTTGCGGATTGCTGCGCAAAGAATATTTATCATCTTCGGATGAATCGTAAGCATAACCGGTTGCAAGTCCCCGTATTGCAGTTTCACTTTGTATCGCAACAAACTGTTCGTAGTTCTGTACATCAAAAATTGCGCGCGCCGAATCAACAACACGCCAAACAATTACGGCGGCAATTTCTATCGGGTTTCCGTGAAGATCGTTCACTTTAATTTTCTCGCTGTTGAAATTATGAATACGCAGAGAAACTTTTTTCTTTTCGGTGAACGGATTAACCCACCAAAAACCCGAATCTCCAATTGTTCCGATATATTTTCCAAAAAGAATCAACACGCGTGAATCATTCGGCTGGATTATCGTAAATCCGTTGAATGAGAGAGAGATGATTAAAGTCAGCGGAACAAAAACCCACAACACGTTCACATCATCGGCAAGAACTCCATTTCGCAGTAGTAGAATATCGAAAACTATTAACGTAATAACGGCGAATAGAGCAGTAAAACCATTTAGTTTTTTTGCTGATTTTTCGATTACAGCTTCCATTTTTTTTATAACTCCTAAAATTGGCTATCAGAATGATATCATATTGATAGCTAAGAATCAAGCGTGTAATGAAATAATTTTTTGTGCGTCTAATGTTTCGTATTTACTAACCCTAAAAAGTTTGAGGAGGCTATGATAAATTCCAAAAGTAAATTCGATTTTAAAAGCAGCACAGCAATTCTCATTTATCTCTCACTGTTCAAACTTTTTCTACTTCTGATTTTTGCCGGCAACTACGGCATCTTCCGCGATGAGTATTATTACATAGAATGTTCAAAGCATCTCGACTGGGGTTATGTTGATCAACCGCCGTTTAATGCAATTCTTCTTTTGATATCGCGGACAATCTTCGGCGAATCAATTTTTGGTATTAGAATTTTTGCATATCTCGCCGGTTCGTTAACAGTATTTCTTTCCGGATTAATTGCGCGCGAGTTAGGCGGCGGAAAGTATGCACAATTTCTTTCGGCACTCGCAGTTGTTTTCTCCGGCGTTCTTCTCGGCGGAAGCAGTTATTATTCGATGAATGCTTTCGATTTTCTTTTTGCCTCGTTGATGTTTTATTATTTAATACGATTGATAAAAACTGATAATCCAAAGTTGTGGATTTTGATCGGACTAATTTTCGGAATCGGACTGCTGAACAAACTTACATTTTTGTTTTTGGGATTCGGATTGTTTATCGGGTTACTGCTAACAAAAAACAGAAAATATTTTCTAAACAAAGAATTATATATCGGTGCCGCACTCGCTCTTTTAATTTTCCTTCCGAATATAATTTGGCAGATTAAGAATAATTATCCGACGCTTGAATTCATGCACAATGCAGCAATGTATAAAAATGCTTCGATGAGCTTCTTCCAATTCTTTAGCCAGCATTTATTGGAGCTAAATCCGTTTTCAACTCTTCTTTTGGCTGCCGCATTTTATTTTCTCTTTGTTAATAAAAGCGGAAAAATGTTTGCCGTGATCGGATTAATGTACATATCAATTCTTGTGGTATATGTTTTTAATAATGGCAAACCGTATTACATGGGAGTCTTATTTCCCGTTATACTTTCTGCCGGTGCTGTGGGCGCTGATTTATTAATAGAGAAATATTTAAGAAATTGGGCGCGTTATACATTGGTGTTGCTTCTTCTGCCGGGATATGTTGTAACTGCGCCGTTTGCAATTCCGATACTTGATGTTGATTCCTATTTAAAACTTTCCGAGGCAACCGGGATTAAACCGAGCTTGAGCGAAAGAAACAGAACAAGTGCGCTTCCACAATTTTTTGCGGATCGTTTCGGATGGGAAGAGATGGTGCAAAAAACCGCACAAGTTTATAACAAACTTTCCGATGATGAAAAGAAAGACGTACTTATAATTGCGCAGAATTACGGAGAAGCCGGCTCGGTGAATTATTACCGGAATAAGTATGGTTTGCCAAAAGCGGTCTCTCCGCATAATAATTATTGGATTTGGGGTTATCCCCAAAATCATAACAAAGAGGTTACGATAGTTATCGGCGGCGATCTTGAAGACAACAAAGAATTTTTTGAGGAAGTTGAAGTAGCCGCATCACACTACAACGAACTCGGAATGCCGTTTGAAAATGTTGATATTTACATCTGCCGCAAACCCAAAATGAAATTAAGCGAGGCGTGGGAAAGAATAAAGTTTTTTATATAGAATTCGTAAAACGTAGGGAACGCAATGCGCCGCGGCATATTATGTTCCCTACGAGATGTAAAAAAAATTTTTTTGTGCGATTTATGATTTTTGCGAGTACTTATGAAGCTCCCACGAGATGTAAATATTTTGGAACAACACATAAAATACCGGACCGAGTGCCGCAAGCGGATTCATAAAAGTAAGTGCAATCCAAATTGTGAATGCGTTGTTTTTTTGTCCGAGAGATTGACTTGCCTCGTGAGCATATTCTTTTCCGCCGATAAGCCAGCCGGTTCCGAAATAGAATAAACATAACGATGCCGAAATCAATCCAATAACAAAAACAATTCCGATCGTCGAAGAAAGCTCCGTGCTGATATAATTTGATGCATCTGCTGTTGCAATGTAAATGTTCGCAATCAAAACATAGAACGAAGAATCTTTCCATCCGACGAGTGTTTTCCAAATTTTCGGCAAGGCAAATTTTAATATCTGCGCCGCCGCAAGCGGAACCAAAAATGTAATGAGCACCGGAAATAAAACCTCTGTTACGGAAATATTTTTACTACTATTAATAATTTCGGGAAGAATAAACGGAAGAAGAACGGCAACGGCAATATTGCTCATTACCAGCGAAGCCATTGTAAACTCAACATTTTTTTTCTTTAAGCTGATTATAACCGGAGCCGCAATTGCCGTTGGCGCCGCCGATGTAATGAATGCGGTCTGCGCAATTGCAGAATCGAAAAAATTGATGATGTAAAAAATTACAAGCGGCGATAAAATTATTGTAACAAGAATTGCCCAGTGTTGTTTTGTAATAATCTCTTTGTCGATCTTAACTTCAAGAAAAGAGAAGAAGAGAAGTACCATTAAAAAATAACGAATGAGAAAAGTGTATTCATGTCCGTACGGAATTAGAATGCCGAACGTGATTGCCGAAAGAAGCAGAACGGTTTTCATTGAGCCAGTTATTTTTCACACAAACTTAAAAATGATTTACGTCCTCTGCAATTGTTTAGCAAGGAAGGGCAAAGCATCGCGAGTTATTCTTCCATTTTTATAATTGACATGTGCCGGTTCAACTCTTTTAACTCGATTGCATGCGGATCAACATCTGCCAGAGTTTTTATTACCTTTTTTAGTTCATCGATACTTTTTTCAGCCTTGAAAATTATTTCTTCGTGAACATCTTCATCCTTCATATCCAATATTAACAACTGCATGGAAGAGTACGAGTTTTGAAGGATATCTTGTATTGTGCGGATGGTAGCACTAAAAATTTTTACGCGTTCATTAATAATTTTGCTTTTTGTTCTCCGGTCGTAGAGCCACAAACCGGCAAGGAATAAAACCGTCAACGGAATTATTCCGTAATATTTTTTGCTCTCCAAGTATTTCAATAAATCAAGAATCGGATATTTATCGAGAACGAGATTAAAGTAGAGCGTTACAAGTACAACTAAAATATATATGATAATGATAGTAGAATAATTTTTGAATAACTTCATTCAACACCAGGAGCTTCCTTTGTAATTTTTAATCAGCTGGTAAAATTTCTTTTTGCCGCGCTTAAATATCAAGATTGTTTTCTAAATCCTTTCGATAAAACACCAAACAAAATAAGCGCGGCTGCAAAAATCAAACTGCTTGTTGTTGATGAGATTGTTTTTGTGATAAGCAGAACAGCCAGTGCCAAACAAACAACAAAAAATGAAATGCCCGCTGATTTTCTATTCATGTTATTACTTTCTATTTCTACTTTTAAAAAGTACTTAGAAAACGAAACCGAAATCAACGGAAAAACTTCCGCCGCTCAAATTCTTTTTTGTGCCGATTATCTCTTCGTAATCGCCCAAAAGATGATATGAAAGTTTCGGACCAATTCTGAACCACGAAGCCGGAAAAATGTCGAGCCCGATCGATGCTTGCGCGCCGATCACGGATTCACTTACAGTGGTTGTGCCTCCCAGCGTTTCCGTTTTTGTTGCAAATCCCATGTATGCACCGAGCGCCAATCCGGCATAAAATCTTCCGGCAGAACTGAGTGCAAATTTAGCCGGATAATATTTCACGCCGAACAAAATCGGAACGATTGCATTCGATTCAACACCATTGTATTTGGTAGTTGATTCGGCGCCGAACACTCCGGCAGTTATTGTTAATGCCCATTCATCTTCGAACCAGTAGCCGTAGCCGAAGTTTCCGATAAAACCCGTTTTGGTTTCTACTACTGCCGGGTTTGTAACAACAGACGTTTTGGAATTTGTTTTGAATCCGCTTTCAAAAAAAAGCGTATGCTTTCCCGCGAGATCGTGTTTTTCTGTCTGCGAAAAGAGAAATGAATTGGAAATGAAAAAAGATAATATTACGAACGCGATGATTCTTTTCATTACAGCATCTCCTTTTATGTGAATTTATATTAAGCTAATTCAGTCACACTAAACAAAAAGAGAACCATCGTTCTTATAATCGGCTGTATTATTGATTGACAGTTTTTTTTGGCTGAGGCTAATTTTGGAAATATTTTTTGAAAAATCAAAAAGTAAAAGAATGAATTAAAGATTCGGGGATAAATTTTTACACTGCAGCTATCGCGCGCGTTCTTTTTTCATCGTTAAGCATAAGAGTTTTTATTCTTGTTCATGCTCGTGATCTGCTCTTATTTTTTTCGATCAAGATTAGGAACAAGAGTTTACACGCCGTTTTCTGCGTATATGAACAAGAAAGCAACTGTGAGGGACGAAAAATTTTTATCAACTAAAAACTCTCAGCATCGCTCCGTTAAGCGAGGTGTTGTACTTTTGCAAAGGACGTGTTGCCGGTCCGTTAATAACTGCTCCGTCTGTTTTGTAATTCGAACCGTGCAGCGGACAGTGCATGCGGCTGTTACTGTGCTCATACTGAACCGTCGTTCCTTGATGCGTGCACGCTTGCGAAAGTGCTGTGAGTGAAGCCGAGCTGATTCGTGCAATAATAATTCCGTCTTTGTATGCAGAGCCGCCGGTGTTTTGCAAAGCAGTGTAGGGCGATTGAGAAATATCAATTGTGAAGTCAACATTTTGAGGAGCGGAGACCGGATTGCTTGCGTCGTCGTAACACGAAGCGAGATAACACGAAGCGCAAACAAATGCCGCGCCCTTGCCAAGATTTACTATAAAATCTTTGCGGTCCATTTATTCACCTTTTATGAATTTCTTTTTTGATGCTGATGTGAAGTTATTAATTGGCATCGCTCTGCGCAATACAAATTTTTTTCAATCACGAACCTCTGTGTCTTCTTCTAAAAATTTTTGTTTGATGTTTTTCATCGGTCAAAAAAATTATTTGGCAATTTTTCGTAAGTATTTTTTACAAATCATTATTAAACTTGCATATGATGATTAGAGAATTACCATCTGAACAAATAATGTACAAAGCGCTGGTAGAAAAAGATTCTTCCTTTGAAGGGGTTTTTTATGCCGGCATAAAAACAACCGGAGTGTTTTGCAGACCAACTTGTACGGCGCGCAAACCGAATCCTGAAAATGTTATCTATTTTACTTCTGTTAACGAGGCTATTGAAGAAGGATTCCGCGCTTGTAAAATTTGCAATCCGCTGGAAATGAACGGCGCAGCGCCGGGATGGATAAAAGAACTATTAAAAAAAATTGAGGACTTGCCCGAAGAAAGATTGAAAGATGAAAATCTGAAAAAGCTTGGTTTCGAACCGAACAGAGTTAGAAGATGGTTCAAAAAAAATTATAACACCACTTTCATTTCTTATTTGAGAACGATACGGCTCGGAAGTGCAATAAACAAAATTGGAAACGGAGAGAGCGTGACACAAACTGCATACACAAACGGATATGAATCATTGAGCGGATTTACAGAGGCATTGAAAAATTTAACCGGTAAATCTCCCGGTAAAAGTTCAGCGACAAAAATTTTCTCGATAGAAAAAATTCAAACTCCGCTCGGAACAATGTATGCCGGATTGATTGACGAAGGTCTTGCAATGCTCGAGTTTGAAGATAGAAGAATGCTGCAAACACAAATCAAGCGGATAACGAAATCTCACAACGCCGTCCCGGTTATTCAAAAACATAAATTGTTTGATGAAGTAGAAAAACAGCTGACAAAATATTTTGGGGGAACACTCGCCGAATTTTCTATTCCGCTGATATTAACCGGAACGGAATTTCAAAAGAGAGTTTGGAATGAATTGATGAAAATTCCGTACGGCGAAACAATTTGTTACGAAGAGCTTGCCGTGAGAATCGGAAACGCAAATGCAATGCGCGCGGTTGCATCCGCAAACGGGCACAACAGCATTGCAATTATAATTCCGTGTCATCGTGTTATCGGCAAGGACGGAAATTTGCGCGGCTACGGCGGAAAAGTTTGGCGCAAGAAAAGACTGCTTGAGCTTGAAAAGAATTTAGGATGATTAATATCAATTTTTCTACTGAGAATATTTTCGTTCACTTAGTAGGGCTGCTCTAATTGCGGCTAAAGCCGGTTTTGCTTTTTAATTTTGCCGCGAGATATCACCGCTTTGCTGGATTCCGTTTACACGGAAAATCTCGCGGCAATTTTGTTCGAGTATAAAAAAAATTGCCGCAATCCCGCCTATCTGCGTGCAAGCCCGACCTTCGGCGGGCAAGCTTTAGATTGAGAAAAATTTATAAACCCAACGGTTATGGACTTTAGTGCGCATTTACGTGGTTCCACTCACTTGTTCAGAGTTTTATTAACAACTGCGGATCGTTCTCCGAGTCCCGATGAATTACGCGCTTTGATGTATGCTTCTGCAAAAGTAACATCTGCTGAGTATCCGTTTGCGCGAGCCATAATTTCGTACATGCCGAACCATTCTTCCGGCGACTGAGATTTGTGTTTGTATGTCGCTTCCCTTTTCTTCTCCATTACGCCGGTGATGTCGACATAATCTGTCGGTACGAACTGAAAAGATTTTGTGTGCGGACTGTTGCTCGTTTCGTAGAAATAGAGATCGAACGAGAAACGTTTATCCTGAAAAGCGCGCCATGCAAGAATTCCGGTTGCTTGATGATCGGGATGAACATCGAGAGGCCACGGTGCAAATACGATTGCCGGATTAATTTTTTGCAGAATTTCCTTCAGCTTGAAATTGTTTGCAGAGTCAGCCGCAAGCGAGCCGTCAATCGCACCGAAGAATTCTATTTTTGCACCGAGAGCATTTGCTGCGTTACGTGCTTCTTCCGTTCGGATTTTACGCGCTTCATCCATGCTTGCATTCCAGATTCCACGCTCGCCGCCCGTCATTGTGAGAATTATTACTTCTTTTCCGGCTGATGTATAATTTGCAATCAATCCTCCGCACGATGCTTCTGCATCATCCGGGTGCGGAGTGATTACAACAATCACAGAATGTTTTGATTGTTGTTGTGCAATTAATGTTGTTGAAGAAATAGTTGTGAAAAAAATTATAAGCAGTGTTGGGTAGTAAAAAAAATGTATGCAGTGTTTCATTTCCCTTCCATTAATTATTTTGTTCCTTCTGCCAGACGAGTGCTTTTTCAAAAATTTCATCGTCGTTAATTTTATGATATTTAATTGTTCCAATAACTGCGCGGACAAGGAACGGACTAAATATTAATAAACCAATTATTGCATAAAGGTTTACTGTAGCAATCTGTATCAACTTGACCAAAATAAAATAGCCTGCAAAAATATTAGCGCATACTCTGCTTTTCTGAAAAACACCGTAACTCAAAGCAAAAATAAAAATGATATCCACAATACTATAAACAGTAATTTCTACGCCGTGGATTTCTGTTTGCTTTGTAATCATTGCAAGAAGCCAGGAGAGAAATGAAATTGTGCCGATTACTACACCGGCAATCCATCCGTGTTTTATCATTTCCTCATATTTACTTAGTTCGGTTCTTATTTTATTTTTTTTGCCCCGGTATGCGTTGATAAAACTAAGCACAACATTCGGATCAATTTGCGTTTCGGGCGGAAGGTTAAATCTCTTTTTTAATTCTTCGTCAAGTGCTTGTGCTTTCAACGGATTATTTATTCTATCCAATCTGCTGTAAACATCAATTAAGAAATCGATATCGTACTTTGAATAATCCGGAATAAAATTTTCTTCCATAATTTCTCTTAGTTTATTTGTTAGAGCACGTTCTTATTCTCTGTCGAGAAATGGTTCTCGACGACACGCTAACTCCCAAAAGAAAAATAGAGTGCGGACATGTTTTGTTTGTCGATCATAACAAATTTATAATGCAAGCCGATATTGGTAGAACCAAATTTTATTTTTACCGCCACGCCCGGCGCAGTAAAAAATTTTGATTTGGAAGCGGTGTTTACAATTTCAAACCGGTCGTAACTTGTTTTGTTTGAAATTTCGATTGTGCTTTCGCCAATACTTAGCGATGGTTCGAATGAAAAAATTCCGGAGGTAACTCTCAAACCGAATTCGGGTCCCCAATAAAAACAAGCGCCGTAGCCGTCCGCTGAAAAATAATCGCGGGAGCCGAAATGGAAAACCGCAATTGCGCCGAAAGTGAAAAGATCCTCAAGAATTATATTTGCACGAACACCGGCGCCGGCATTTCTGTTGTGATTAAATCCTTTGCCTACTATAAACTCTGCAGATAAAATATCACGCAAAAATGTTCCTTTTATTTCCGGGGGTGGCGGAGTAACTAACGAATTATTTGCCGCGAGAGAATCGTACACAATCGAAGAGGATAAGTAAGTGATGTCGCTCCATTTTATTTCTTGTTTGCCGAGCAAAGCGTTTTGTATGATGATGGCATTCTCGGTTGTTGAAATTATTTCGCCTTTGACCTTTCCGCCGTTTTTTAACCGGACTACAGTTGTATCGGCGTCTGCGGCATAAACAAAAAGTGTGGATGAAAAAAATATTATAAGAAAAATGAAGTGAGATTTTGTGAAATGTCGAATGCCGAAATTTTGTTTCGCCATATTTTATCCGTCAAGTTTTGTTGTTCTCAAATAGAGCGCACTGTTTTGTGAACGCGTGCCGAGAGTTTTTGTAAAATATTTTTTGTGAGTTCCTTTCTGTTCTTTTTCCATTAAATAATTCCGGCAGAAGTTGAATTATTGCAAAAAGCTTTTTACTTCTTCGATAACTCTTTTCGCAAGTGAAATAGAATTAACACAAATCTCTTTATCTGGATAGAAACGTGGAAGCGCACTTCCAATGGGATATTTTGACGGCAGATAAATGCTGTCTAAAAAATCACATTCATCTTCTGTCAATTCAATCATAACATCATTTTTTTCTAAAACGGTTTTTAGTTCCATTATGCTGTGGGTCTTTTTGAATGGAATTGCTTTTTCTATGAATAATGATTTTAGTGCTTTCTCAATTGCTTGCTGAATATTTTGAAGACATGGATTGTACAAACTGCTCTCAAGTAGAATTTCTGCAGCTTGAAGATTTTCCTCTGAATAAGCGAGCCAGCTTTTAGTTTCTTCTAGCATAAATTACTTCTCCGGATTCAATTTCGTTTTTGAAGAAACTGTTTTTGTTTTTTTCTACAACCGGAAAAATATCAACAGCAATTTCTTTTGATATTTCTCTAATTAGCTTCCGGTATTTTAGAGCAAGTGTTAGATAATTATCCGAACTGTTTTGAACCACAGCAATGTCGATATCATTTGGATTGTCACCTCTATTAAAGGAGCCGAAGATTATAATTTTTTCAATCTCCGTCTCCCCTTTCAGCAGATCAACAATTCTATTTTTTAATTCTGTTTTATTCATGGTGAATTTCTTTTTTGTCCTTCTAAAATATAGAGCAAAGAATTTTTGTTTGCTACTTTTCTTTTCCTCGGGAAATGGTTCTTGACGACCGGGGAATTGTACTTGAAATTGCTTAGTACCGGACTATTATTTGAAAGAACGTTTTTACCACCCGTCTCTACGGATCGGTCAAGAATTTATTTATCCTATTGCTTGCTCGGCGGTTTATTGACGGGACTTTTTACTTACCTGTCCGGCGTTATTTTGACGGATTAAAGAGGTTGCGCTGGAATGGGATGTAAGGAGTTTATCCCGCATAGCGGGACTTGCCTAATATATATAGGATTGTCCATTCTTTATGGATAACTCTGTTGTTTAGTAGTATACCCCGTAAGCGGTTTGGTTGCCTCTTCTTGGTAACCCAATGATATAGTAGGCATATTGTAGTTCGTTTTATTTGTTCAGCTTTTCAAAGAACTTCTTTTACGAATAACTCGACAGTTATTCCAACAATATTTTATTGCCTATTGACTAAATCCTTTTTTAAGCGGTTAGCTTGATATTTATTTATAGTAAGAATTATACGCATTCTTAATTAACGGATTTTTAGAGATTACTCTTATTGTAGAATTTGTATCCGTTTCTATTAATCTATAATTATTGTCATCGGCAATCAATTTAACGGATAGTTTATTGGTGATAAGTTTTCTCAATAATTTAGCACATATATCAACTGAACGAACAACATGAATACCATTTAACACTCCAGTGCTTAAGATTACTTGAAGAGCAAGGGGATGAACTTCACGAAAAGTATGGGCTCGTCTTTCAAATCTAACAGAAGTCGCAACTAAAATACTTATTATGTTTTTTCTCAAATTGTCGTTGAGTTTAATTTTTTCAGATTTTTTCCCAATAAGATAATCGAGCAGATTTCTATATTCTTCTCTGAGATTTTCGTCTTTAATTCTTTCCGCCTCACCATAAAGATCAAAATCAGCCCAGTGTATTTTCACAACGATCTCTAATTCCTCATCTTTTAATTTTTGCAACTCGTTTGTGATCAATATTGCTAACAAATTTTCTTTATCACTTCCTTCATCATAATCACTTAAACCCGCTTTATTTATAATCTCCTTTAATTTATCAACATCCAGCAGACTAAGCTCTTCAATATTTAGATCATTCTTAGGAATTATTAATTTCGGGACATAAACTATGACAGGTTTTCCTTGGCCTAAAGAGACTGATGCTTCAGAATCCTTACCAAAAGTATCTTCTTTTTGGGACATATAAATTGTAAAACTAGCTCTATGAAGCATCAATGCTTCTACAAGTCCTTTAGCAACTCTATCTTCAATCCATGATTGAGTCGGATTGAAATAACGTAATTTCAAATGCTCTATCTCGCTATGTTTAAATAATTTTGTCACGAAATTACTAACAGAAACAAAATCAGCATCACTTCTCATAGAGGTTGCCACATATACGTCTAAGTAATCAGCAGTCAAATAATTAGATAAATTGCGCATAGCTATTTTTTGCGTTTCAGCTATCCGATTTAATTCGTCCTCTTTTCGTGGACCAACTTTATACGCCTCTCTTTCAAGGGCATTCGGATCTGGTCTAAACATTGGACTTAACATACCATGTTGTAAAGTAGAACCAAATTTTCTCATTAATGTATACATCTTTCTTAATTGAGATTCGCTATATTTTGCAACTGCAAGGTCATCCTCTCTCACATCATTTGCTAATTTGAGTAAAAAATCTTGTAAATTCTTTCTTTCAGAATTCTCTTTTTCTATTCTAACAGCAGATATATAACCAAGATCAGGTAATCTTTCATCTTCAATTTGCTTAATACAATCCCACTCAGTTCTTTTTCTATATGGTTCAGGATCGCGTTCAGTTATTTGATTTAATAAACCATCTAATTTAGTAGGATTGTTTAGTTCTCTGAACGCAGATGAAAAAGAACTGAAAAGACGAATTGCGACAGATTGAAATTCAACAACAGCATCTTTAAAACTTGATATAGAACGAAATGCATCAGCTTTTATAAAATGTTCAAAGAATTCTTTTGATATATTTTTGATGCCGTAGAAAGTAAGACATCTATTAAACGCATCGAATGTTTGCTCACTTGTTAGAGTTTTTTTTAATAAATGAACAGTTTCATTTTCTGCGGTATTGGCTGAAATGTCATCAAGATTTTCAATAGAGACTTCCCTACCTACAAACTCACTAAGAAGGTCTTCAAATTCAATTCTCATCATACTGTTCTCATGAACAAATGGTTGCCAATACTTGACATGAATTTCTAAATATTCACATAAAGCTGTTAACTGTTCTTTGTTGGGCGCACTTTTACCAGTTTCCAATTGTGTTATTATTGTTTGGGTAAGTTTTATCGGACATTTTTCAGCAAGATCCTTTTGAGATAATTTTTTCTCCAAACGGGAATCTCTTACTATGTTGCCTAAATTTTTTAATGATTTGTTCATAATTCTCACACTTTTAATTCAAGCTAACTATTAGTTCATCGGACACGCCTTCGGCGTAAGCGTCCGATGAATGGCGCCTTGGTTCACGTCACGCCTACGGCGTGCCGATGAACTCTCGACTCCACCGGACGGATTGACCGCCGGTGAGTCGAAGGCGCCATTATACTGCCAAATATCGGTCTATCACTCCGGCAGTATGTGTGATAGATTCTATTAAATAATTTCTTTTCATTTTCTCATATTCGCGCGGGTTATCCCGCCAAAAAAACGGCGTGCAAGCACTCACACTATTAAAGTACTCATCGCAGTTAAATTTAACTCATGCACCAATGCATCTTTCATGCATTCATGCCGGTGTTACGTTTATTTATCTATCTGAAATTTTTTTGTATGTATGTTCAAGCGTTTTTGTAAAAAAAAAAAAAAAAAAGTCATCATTCTCGCGTTCAAATTAAAACAATCGAGTTTTTATGTCAATAGATTAATTTGGGAGAAGATATTGATAATTAATAAGCCTGAATGACTGCATGAAAAAAGTACGAAGTACGAGGTTCGAAGGACGAATTCAAAAACAGAAAAACTATTCGAAGGCACGAGGTTCGAAGGACGAATTCAAAAACAGAAAAACTATTCGAAGACACGAGGTACGAAGGACGAATTAAAAAGCACCAAAAAACAATCCGCGGCGGCGGAACAAAACCAAACAATATCCAATAGAAAAAACAAAAAACTACAAACCGGAAACAGATTACATCTTCCATTTACCATTTTACATTTTCCATGTTATATCATTCTCATATCGAACGGAGAGAGTTCGGAGACTTCGTTGCGTGTATTGAGTTCGC
>JACOUS010000010.1 GCA_016177735.1 Ignavibacteriales bacterium
GGTGAATGACCTCGCGGATCAATCGAATCTGCTGGCAGTAAATGCATCAATCGAAGCGGCAAAAGCCGGCGAACAAGGAAAAGGTTTTGCCGTTGTTGCTCAAGAAGTAAAAAGTTTGGCAGAGCTGTCGAAACAAGCTACAGCACAAGTACGAACTATATTGAGCGACGTACAGAAAGCGATGAGTGCCGCTGTACTTGCAACCGAACAAGGAACGAAATCCGTTGAGGCTGGAGTGAAGCAGACGGCAGAAGCCGGTGAATCAATCCGTGTGCTTGCAGAAAGTATAACCGAAGCAACGCAAGCGGCAACACAGATAGCGGCATCGAGCCAGCAGCAGAGCGTGGGAATGGATCAGGTAGCTCAAGCGATGGAGAATATAAAACAAGCAAGTGCGCAGAATGTGTCGGGAACGCGTCAAGCCGAAAGTGCGGCAAAAAATTTGCACGATCTCGGAAGTAAACTAAAAATGCTAGTTGAACAATACAAATTATAGGATGATCTGATGAATGGACACCATTAATATAAAAGGGGAAACAAGCTATGAAGTGGTTTTTAAATCTATCGACGAGAATTAAATTATTTCTTGGATTTGGTATTATGGTTATTCTATTAGCAGTTGTAATTACAGTATCCTATCAAAGCATAACATCAATTCAAGCATCACAGAAGAAAATTTTTGAGGAGGATTTATCAATAAGCGCAAGCATGAAAGATATCCGCTATTACAATGCAAACATCAGAGCAATTTCTTTGGATGCAATTGTTGCCTCAAGTCTCGAAAGCAAAAAATCTATTTTGGAAAAAGGGAATCGGTATGAAAAAATGAATGACTCGCTTGTGCAGAAGCTTTTAGAACTCGGGAAAAAAACTCCGGAATTTCTTCCGAAGCTTCAAGAGTTTAATTCCATCCGCACTGTATTCAAAGAGACAAGAAATAAAGAAGTAATACCGAGAATTTTTGCCGGCAAAATTGACGAAGCAAAAAAGATAATTACCGGCATACAAATGGAGCGTAACAAAAAAATTGAAACAATAATTGACGAGCTTACAAATATTGCAGAACGAAATGCCGAAACAACGGTTTTACAAGCCGGACTGCAGATAAACAGAGCGGTATTTATTTTTTCGACAATTGCATTGGCGGCGCTTTTGCTTAGTTCGGCAATGGTGATTCTTTTAGGCAGAACAATAGCAAATCCATTAAAAGAAATTTCCGGAATATCGGAACGTGTTGCCTCCGGCGATCTGTCTATGAAAATAGGTTCCGATATTCGCCGTGATGAAGTAGGAAGTTTAACAAAAAACTTTGACAAAATGATTAACAACCTCCGGAATGTTACGAAAGAAATATTGAAGAGCGTAAATATTTTAACAACGTCCGCAAGCGAAATTCTTGCAACAACCACACAAGTAGCAAGCAGCGCAACGGAAACGGCATCATCTGTCAGCGAAACAACTACAACAGTTGAAGAAGTAAAACAAACTGCGCAAGTAGCAACTCAAAAAGCAAAATATGTTTCCGAGAGTTCGCAGAAAGCAGTACAAGTATCGCAAGTCGGAAAGAAATCAGTAGAAGAAACAATCAACATGATGAACAAGATACGCGAGCAGATGGAATCGGTAGCAGAGAGCATAGT
This sequence comes from Ignavibacteriales bacterium, assembly GCA_016177735.1. GTDB lineage: Bacteria > Bacteroidota > Ignavibacteria > Ignavibacteriales > Melioribacteraceae > DYJK01. The sequence goes on from JACOUS010000010.1 coordinate 1,641, forward strand.
AAAACTGAGCGAGCAGAGTCAATCAATCGGCGAGATAATATCGACGGTGAATGACCTCGCTGGAGTGAAGCAGACGCTTGAAGCCGGAGAGTCGATCAGAATATTAACGGATAGTATAAGCGAAGCGGCACAAGCGGCAACACAGATAGCGGCATCGAGCCAGCAGCAGTCGGTTGGAATGGATCAGGTAGCTCAAGCGATGGAGAATATAAAACAAGCGAGTACACAGAATGTATCGGGCACACGTCAGGCAGAAAGTGCTGCAAAGAACTTGCACGATCTCGGTTCTAAATTAAAGGGATTAGTTGAACAATATAGAGTATGAAACTGCACAATGAAAGATTACGAATAATCAGTTGTGAGAATTAAAAAATGAGTGAAATAAAACGGAAGTTCCTTTTCGTTTACACACGGATTAATCCGTGTGTTAATGTATAGAAGCCCTAAACGTTATCCGTTTCAACGGTTTGCAAATTAATGTACACAATGGGTTAACTAAAATAACTCTTGAGAGGAAAACGATATGAAAGCTGTTCTAAATTTTCGCGATTGGCAGATACGCTGGAAAATAATAACACTTCTCATAATAGCATCTACTCTGCCGTTAGCCATTGTTGCTTTTATAGAACTCCGAAATGAACGCGCCGAACTTATTGAAGGAGTAAGAACACTTCTATCTGCCCGTGGAGATCAAGTAGCCGGCGAACTCGATGCGTTTAACCGGACATATTTAAAATTTGCCGGGCATCTTTCCCATCTTCCGGAAATAATTAAATACAGTCAATCTTCTCAAAACGAACGACCGGCAATGAAGCGGTCTGTTATTGATATTCTTAATGTTTGGCAGACAAGCGATCCGGCTTTCATGGGAGTTGGAATTATTGGTGCGGATGGAAAAGTATTGGAAGCGACGGAGAAAAAACTTATCGGCAAAAATCCCGGCTTTTATAACTCTACAAAACAATCGCTCGGTGGAATTCCGGTGATCTCCGATTTACATTTTTCGATTGCCGAAGCCGGTTCAATTCCAATTATTACTTACTCCGCACCGGTCAAAAATTCCGACAATAAAGTAACCGGAGTAATTTGTTTGTGGGTTAAAGCAGAGGAGATGTGGCGAAGACTTGAACTTTGGAACGAAAAAGCCGGCGAAGGAAGTTTTTCGGTTTTGCTGGATTCTTACGGAGTACGTATCGGGCATAGTTACAGCAAAAAAATTGTTTTTCATCCGGCTGGAAATCTTGATCAAACTACAATTGCAAATATGATAAACGAGAAACGATTTGGCGGACGGACAAAAGAATATCTTGAAAGCACGAAACTTTTTCCCGAACAATTTGAAATGTCGCGCTCATATTCTCCGCCAAGCCGGGAAGTATTTCACGGTTTCGCACCGGTCAATCAGCAATGGAGCTACGGCGTTCCGCGGCGGCTGGAAACAATTCAGTGGACACTTTTTTATATGATTCCCGAAAAATCACTTGAAGCGCCGCTTGCCGCTTTAACAAACCGGTTAATCCTTTTGAGTTTGCTAATCATTGTTTGTGCATTTGCGGTAGGAATGTTATTTGCGCGTGGAATTCTTTTAACGATCAAAAGTCTCACCGAAACTGCCGATGCACTAAGCGGAGGCAGACTTAATTTTAGAGCAGATGTTAAAAGCACCGATGAACTCGGGCGGCTCGGCAAAAGCTTCAACTTGATGGCTGAAAAACTTGAAGCCATGATTGAATCCGAAAAACAAACTAACGAGAAATTGCAGACAACAATTGCGGACTACGTTGCCTTTGCGGAAAAAATCGGTTCGGGCGATCTTACAATACGTCTGCGTACAGATTCCGACAGCAGTACTATCGGCAGACTCGGCATTTCACTTAATGATATGGCTGGCAGATTGAACGAACTTTCAACACAGATAAAAGAGGGGACGGCAGTTCTCAGTTCTGTTGCCGCAGAAATTTTATCTTCAACTGTTCAGGTTGCTTCAAGCATACAAGAAACAGCATCATCGGTAAGCGAAACTACAACCACTGTTGAAGAAGTAAAGCAAACTGCTCATGTATCGAGCCAAAAAGCAAAATATGTTATGGAAAGTTCGCAAAAAGCCGCGCATGTATCGCAGAACGGAAAAAAATCGGTTGACGAATCAATAAGTATGATGAATAAAATACGCGAGCAGATTGAACTTGTTGCAGAGAGCATTATAAAATTGAGCGAACAAAGTCAGGCTATCGGGGAAATAATTTCTACGGTAAATGATTTGGCGGATCAATCGAATCTGCTTGCAGTTAATGCGGCAATAGAAGCCGCGAAAGCCGGCGAACAAGGAAAAGGATTTACGGTTGTTGCTCAAGAAGTAAAAAGTCTTTCCGAACAATCGAAACATGCTACTGCACAAGTGCGGACAATATTAAGTGATTTGCAAAGAGCGATGAACTCGGCTGTACTGGCTACAGAACAAGGAACTAAATCCGTTGAAGCCGGTGTGAGTCAATCAGCCGAAGCCGGCGAATCAATTAAAATTTTGGCGGAAAACATAACCGAAGCTGCACAAGCGGCAACTCAAATTGCGGCATCGAGCCAGCAGCAGTTAGCCGGCATCGATCAGATTGCACAGGCGATGGAAAATATCAAACATTCGAGTACTCAAAATGTTGCCGGTACTCAGCAGGCTGAAACCGCTGTTAAAAATCTTAACGACCTTGGAAAGAAATTAAAAGATTTGGTAGAACAGTACAAAGTATAAAACAAAGTGGAGATAAATTTTCGGATTAATAACCGGGGTTATGCAGATTTGTTTTTAAATAGCTCCGGCAATTATGATTGGAACAACGAGTTCTGCAATAGTCTCGAAAGTTAGAGGCAAGTAAAAATATCCGAACAAGAATTTTGTATAACACATGTTGAGGAGAGAAGTTTTTTTATGACGAGCTTGAAACAAAATAGCGAAAGGGAAGAACTATGAACCGTTCTGCTGTTTTCTTTTTTAGAGAATTAATCCGTGCATTGTTCAATCAATCAAACAACAATAACGGGCAAAATCTTGATAAAAAAATATTCCGCAATATTGTGGAATCTGCACCGAACGCAATTCTACTGGTAAACAGCGAAGGAAAGATAAATCTTGTTAATGCGCATACTGAAAAATTGTTCGGTTATTCACGTGAAGAATTGATTGGCGAACCAATAGAAAAATTAGTGCCGCAAAGATTTAAAAATAAACATCATGAATTCGTTCGCAGTTTTTTTGTCAATCCCTCTGCACGTCCTCTTGGAAACGGACGCGATCTTTACGGGCTTCGCAAAGACGGAACAGAAATTCCAATCGAGATCGGGCTTAATCCCATCGAGACCAAACACGGTCTCTTTGTTTTAGCCGGTATCGTTGATATTTCCGATCGAAAAAAATCGGAAGAAAAACTTAAGCAAGTTATCGAATCGGCGCCGAATGCAATGGTACTTCTTAACGATGAAGGGAAAATAAATCTTGTTAATTCGCAGATGGAAAAATTGTTCGGGTATAAAAGAAACGAATTAATCGGCAGACGTATAGAGATGCTGATGCCGGAAAGATTTCGGAACAGGCATCCGGAATACCGCGAGAATTTCTTTTCAGATCCTACAACACGTGCAATGGGTGTTGGTCGTGATTTATTCGGATTGAAAAAAGACGGAAGTGAAATTCCGATTGAGATCGGGCTTAATCCGATCAAAACCGAAGAAGGAGTTTTTGTACTTGCAAGCATAATTGATATCACCGAGCGCAAACGAGCCGAGGAAAGATTCCGGCGCGTTGTTGAATCGTCTCCCAATGCAATTGTTCTGGTTAACAGCGAAGGAAAAATTAATCTCGTAAATGTTCAGACGGAAAAATTGTTCGGCTACTCCCGCGAAGAAATAATCGGGAAAAAAATTGAACAGCTTATTCCCGAACGATTCCGTAATAAACACTCTGATTACCGTGACGGATTTTTTATGAACCCGAGTACACGTGCAATGGGCGCGGGGCGCGATCTTTACGGCTTGCGAAAAGACGGAAGTGAAATTCCGGTAGAAATCGGACTAAACCCGATTAACACCGAAGAAGGAATATTGGTGCTTGCAAGCATAATCGATATAACCACACGAAAAAAATCCGAAGAGAATCTGCTGAACTTACTCCGCGAAATACAAAAAGCAGTTAAACTTCTTTCATCGTCAACAAACGAAATTCTTTCTTCCACCGCACAAATAGCGGCTGGAGCCGCAGATGAAGCGGCGGCTATCAGCGAAACAACGAGTACGGTGGAAGAAATAAAACAGACTGCACATATCGCAAGCCTGAAAGCAAAAAATGTAGCAGACAGTGCACAAAGAGCTGCGCAAGTTTCGCAAAGAGGAAAAAAATCTGTTGAAGAATCTATCGAACGGATGTACCATATCAGACAGCAGATGGAAACAATAACGGAAAGTATTTTGAGACTCAGCGAGCAAAGCAAGGCAATAAGCGAAATAATTGCTACGGTAAACGATCTTGCCGACCAATCAAACTTGCTTGCTGTAAATGCATCTATTGAAGCGGCGAAAGCCGGAGAACAAGGGAAAGGATTTGCCGTTGTTGCGCAAGAAGTAAAAAGTCTTGCCGAACAATCCAAACAGGCAACTGCGCAAGTGAGAACAATATTGAGCGATGTGCAGAGAGCAATGAGCAGTGCGGTTTTGGCAACCGAGCAAGGAAGCAAAGCCGTTGAAGCCGGGGTGAAACAATCTGCCGAAGCCGGCAATGCAATTAGTGTTCTTGCGGATAATATTGTTGAGGCGTCACAAGCGGCAACTCAGATTGCGGCTTCAAGCCATCAGCAATTAGCCGGTATGGATCAGATTGCGCAAGCAATTGTAAATATTAGACAAGCGAGCGTTCAAAATGTTAACGGTACCCGGCAAGCAGAAGATGCCGCTAAGAATCTTCACGAACTTGGAATGAAACTAAAAAATCTGGTCGATCAATACAATGCGTGATCTGTGTTTTAATTGCCTGAAATTTAGATGTTGTTGAAAAAATAAATTGCCACGGCATTTTCCGTGTAAACGGAATCCCGCTTTGCGGTGATATATCAGGGGGAGATAAAAAAACTAACCGGCTTTAGCCGCAATTGAAGAACCAATATGCGACTAAAATCGAAGCGGTATTGTAATTTAAGTCCACTACCTGAAGTTCGCGGCAATTAGAAATCAGGTTGTAAATCAGTTAACAAAATTTTATTTGAACATTACAAATAAATTAGAAGATGAACATGGGAAGCAAAGAAGAAAAATTTCTAAAGAAACTTCTTGTAACTTTTAAGGAAGAAGCGGTTGAACATTTAAAAGTAATTTCGACCGGCTTGCTTGACCTTGAAAAGAAACCTGAACCGGAAGCCCGTGATAATATTATCGAAATGATTTTTCGGGAAGTGCATAGTTTGAAAGGAGCTGCGCGCTCCGTTAACCAGAACGACATTGAAACATTGTGCTCGGCACTCGAAACTGTTTTTGATTCACTCAAACGCCGCAGAATTTTGTTAACGCCCGGCATGCTCGAGCTTCTTTATCAATCGTCAAATTTTTTTACTGTGCTTTTGCAGACAGTCGATACTCCGCCCGGAGGCGCTGAAGCCGCCGTGAATCGGGAAAAAATTTCTTCATTAAAACACACACTTGAACTTCTTGTCAATCCGGCTGAAGCCGGGGAATCGGAAACAGTTCAGCTTGAAAAAGAAAGCTTTCCCGAAATGTTTGATCCGGCACAGCCGCCGGTTAAAGAATCACAAACATTTTTAACTCCCGAAAAAGAAAAACTGCAAGCCGAAGAGAAGATTAAGATTTCCACAAAGAAACTCGATTCGCTCTTGCTGCAAGCTGAAGAACTGCTCATAACTAAGTTGGCGATGAGCGAGCGCGTTAATGAACTTCAAACGATGATAAACTCGGTAAATCAATGGAAGAGAGAACGGGAAAAAATTTCCGGACTTCTGCGTCAGTATGAAAAGAAAATTAACCGCATCGATGAGAATAACGGAAAAAAAAATAACGGCAGCGAAAAACTTTTCGAGTTTGTTAAATGGAACGATTCTTTTGTTAGAACTTTTGAGCGAAGCCTGACACCGGTTATCAAATCGGCAAAACGAGATCATCATTCTTTCAGCTCGATGGCAGATAATCTTCTTGAAGATATGAAAAAAGTTTTGATGCTTCCTCTTTCTTTTATTACTGAAATTTTCCCCAAAATGGTTAGAGAACTTTCGCATGAACAAAACAAAGAAGTAAAACTTATTATCAGCGGCGAGGATATTGAAATCGACAGAAGAATACTTGAAGAAATTAGGAACCCGCTTATTCATCTTCTGCGCAACTGTATCGATCACGGAATAGAAAAACAGCAAGAAAGGTTGAACAAGAAAAAACCGGCGGAAGGAACGGTGAAAGTTGAGATCGCACAAAAAGACAGCAGTAAAGTAGAAATTAAAATATCCGATGACGGTGCCGGAATCGATTACGAAAAAGTAAAAACCTCTGCACTAAAACTCGGAATTATTTCCGCTGAAGAAAAAAACAAAATAAATGCCGAGCAGATTCTGCCTTTAATTTTTCAATCGGGAGTAACAACAAGCTCCATCATAACTGATCTATCCGGACGAGGTCTGGGTTTGGCAATAGTCCGCGAAAAAGTTGAAAAGCTCGGTGGAACAATTACGGTTGAAACCAAAGCCGGTGCCGGAACAATATTTCGTTTTGTGCTTCCGCTAACGCTTGCAACTTTTCATGGAATTTTTGTCCGTCTCGGCGGACAGCTTTTTGTTATTCCCACTTCTTTTGTTGAACAAGTTACAAGAGTAAAAAAAGAAGAAGTAAAATCGGTAGAAAATAAAGACACAATACAATTGCACGGAAAAGTTGTATCGCTTGTCAATCTGAAAGATGCTCTCGGCATTCCGAGGAGCGATGAAAAGGAAATTAATCTGAACGGAATACTCCATGCCGTTATTGTTGCCGATGCGGATAAACAGATTGCATTCACTGCTGATGAAATAATATGTGAACAAGAAATACTTGTTAAAACATTCGGGAGACAACTTTCGCGCGTGAAAAATATTTCCGGTACAACAATTTTAGGAAACGGAAAAGTTGTACCCATACTGAACGTGTTCGATTTGATGAAATCGTCCGTAAATATTACTGCGCGTGCTTTTTTAACGGAGACTGTGAAAACAGAAGCGGCTAAAAAACATTCTGTACTTGTTGTTGAGGATTCAATTACGGCACGTGCACTTTTGAAAAACATACTTGAAACCGCCGGCTATGAAGTTTCGACAGCAGTGGACGGCGTTGATGCTTTCACACAACTCCGTACCGGAAGTTTCGATGTTGTTGTTTCCGATGTTGATATGCCGAGGATGAACGGATTTGATTTTACCGCGAAAATCCGCACCGAGAAAAAATTTACTGATTTGCCGGTCGTGCTTGTAACTGCTTTGGAATCGAGAGAAGACCGCGAAAGAGGAATTGATGTTGGCGCCAACGCATACATAGTTAAAAGCGGCTTCGATCAGAGGAATTTATTGGAAGTAATTAAACAATTGATATGAACTTGGAGTTTCGGGTTTCGAGTTAAGGTTTTTTCTATAAATAAATATGGAGAAGTCAATGAGTACTTTTAAAAACTTTGAAGAAATTGGTGCGCGGAAGAAAGCAAGATTAAATTGTAGTGTTATTCTTTTTATCTAGTATCCGGAAACTAAACTCATAACGGTATGATAGGAAAACCAATCATGATTAGACTTCTTATAGTGGAAGATTCTAAGGTTGTCCAGGAATTACTCGTACATATTTTCAGTTATGATCCTGAGATTCATATAGTTGGTGTAGCAAACAACGGCGAAGAAGCGCTTGAGATGGTAAAAGAGGGAAAACCGGATGCAATAACAATGGATATTCATATGCCGAAATTGGACGGATTAAGTGCAACACGAAAAATTATGGAAACAAATCCAACGCCCATAATTATAGTAAGCAGTTCTTTTCTGCCCGATGAAGTTACGGGAACATTCCGTGCAATGGAAGCCGGCGCTCTCGCAATTCTTCCGAGACCGTACGGTGTTGCTCATCCGGATTTTAGAAAGAATGCAGATGAGTTAATAAGTATGGTCAAACTTATGTCGGAAGTAAAAGTAGTAAGAAGATGGTCGCATTACCGTAAACCGGTACCCGATAAAATTATCGCGGCAAGTTTGATTCCTCCTATCTTGGAAGTAAAAAGAGGAAAAGAAAAAGTTCAAGTTATTGTTATAGGAGCCTCTACCGGTGGTCCGGTTGTACTGCAGACAATTCTATCGAATCTTGGAAAAGATTTTTCAGTACCGGTTCTTGTAGTACAGCATATAGCCGCCGGTTTTCTCAACGGCTTTGTTGAATGGCTTTCGCAAACATCCGGAATTCCGGTTAACATTGCTGCAAACCGGGAATTGATTTTACCGGGCAGAGTATATATTGCACCCGATGAATATCACATGGGCGTTAATTCTTCAAATCAAATTGTGCTCAGCGATGACGAACCTGAAAATAATTTGCGTCCTTCGGTTTCTTATCTTTTCCGCTCTGCGGCAAAAGTCTTCGGTCATCAAGCGGTCGGAGTTTTATTAAGCGGCATGGGCAAAGACGGAGCTTTTGAATTAAAGAGAATGAAAGAATTGGGTGCGGTTACAATTGCTCAAGATGCTGAAAGTTCTGTTGTACACGGAATGCCGGGCGAAGCAATTAAACTGGAGGGCGCAACTTACATTCTGTCTCCTGAAAAAATTGCCGCTGCGTTAAAAACTATAGTAAACAATAATTTCTATAACTCTAATTTGGATTTATGAGTGAATAAAAAGTTAGCTGCAAAAAATAACGGCAACTTTTAGTGAAAGTTTTAGAACATGTTCTAAATATTGGCACTGTTCAAAAAAGATTATTGCATTTTCTCTAACTAATTGATGTTGTGCAAAATTCATATTTGGGAACTTTTAGTTGCCACGACCTTTTAGGTCGTGGAATAATATTTATACTTTACTAACGGCTTCAGCCACAATTTAATTTGTGCTTAAGCCCGGGTATGGAAATGCTTTTAGCCCCCGACATATCACCGCAAAGCGGGATCCCGGTTACACGGAAAATGACGGGGCAATTAAAAAAATAACTGCGTTACCCCGTTAACTAATAAAGGTGTGGTAATGAAACTGGATAAGGATCAAAAGGAAATACTTATTGTTGAAGACAGCCCGACTCAAGCCGAACAACTGAAATTTGATCTTGAACAGAACGGCTATCAAGTTAAGACCGCTATTAACGGAAGAGAAGCACTGAAGTATCTTGAAAAGCATAAGCCTTTTATAGTGATAAGCGATATTGTTATGCCTGAGATGGACGGGTTTGAACTTTGTACTACGATAAAATTTGACGAAAGACTTAAAAGCATACCGGTTATTCTTTTAACATCGCTTTCGGATCCCGAAGATATTGTCAAAGGTCTGCTCTGCATGGCGGATAATTTTATTGTCAAACCGTATGACGAAGAATATCTGCTCTCGCGCATCGAGTATATCAAAGTTAATAAGGAAATACGCAAGCGCGAGCAATCACAACTTGGCGTTGAAATATTTTTTGCCGGTCAGAAACATTTGATTACTGCCGATAGAATGCAAATACTCGATCTCCTGATTTCTACTTATGAAACGGCAGTACAAAAAAACCACGAATTGGAAAGAGCTAAAGAAGAACTTGCCGAATTGAATTCAAAGCTTGAAGAAAAAGTTAAAAACAGAACCGAAGCTCTATCGGCAGAAATTGAAGAACGCAAAAAAGCTGAAGAAAGAATCAGAAAGATTAACCGCATTTACCATGTAACAAGTAATATTAATCAAACAATTGTTAGAAGCCGTAGTGAAGAAGAATTGTTTAAGGAGGTATGCGGAATTGCTGTGGAGATAGGAAAATTTAAATTGGTGTGGATCGGATTGTTTGATGAAAAAACAAAATGTGTATGTGTAAAATCGTACAGAGGCATTGTCGATTCACCGGTAAGTTTATCCGTAAAATTAGAAGACGAAAAAAATAAGGATAACACAGTTGCCGTTGCAATAGAGACGATGGAATACGGCATATGTAACAATATTCAAACTGTGCACGGAACAAAACCGTGGGAAGAATTAGCATATAAAAATGATTATCACTCGGTTTGCTCATTTCCTATAATTGTTTTCGGCAAACCTTACGGAACAATTAATCTGTACAGCGATCAAAGAAATTTCTTTGATGAAGAAGAAGTAAGTCTGCTTGATGAGATGGCGCTGGATGTTTCATTCTGTATCGAAACTTTGATTAACGAAGAAAAAAGAAAAAAAGCGGAAGAAGCCGTATTTCAGGCAGAAGAAAAATACCGCGATCTTGTTGAACATATAAACGACATAATTTATTCCGTAGATAAAAACGGCATAGTTACTTATTTAAGTCCGGCGGTAGAAAAAATTCTTGGTTATAAACCCGAAGAAGTAATCGGAAAACATATGAATTACATTTTGAAAGATTTTCAAATTACGGAAGCCGCCGAATTATTTATGCAGACACTTGCCGGCAAATTGAACATGGTTGAATATATTATTTATACAAAAGAAGGCATGCCGAAATGGACGCGCATCTCATCAAGTTTGATGATTGAACAAGGCGAAGTAATCGGTGTTAGAGGAGTTATTTCCGATATAATGGAAATGAAAAATGCCGAACAAGAATTGATTCGGGCAAAAGAGAATGCCGAAGAAATGAACCGGCTGAAATCCAACTTTCTCGCAAACATGAGCCACGAACTCCGTACGCCGATTATTGCAATTCTCGGTTTCGCCGAGTTTCTGCAAAATGAAATCAGGAACCCGGAACAGTTGGAGTTTATTAGTTACATTATCGAAGGAGGGCAGCGGCTCAACAACACTTTAAACAGTCTTCTTGAATTGAGCAAATTAGAATCGGCAAAGCTTGAGCCTGAAAAATCTTATTGTAATGTAGAAAAAAAACTTAAAGAGGTAATCGGCACTATAAAAGATAAAGTGCTCAAAAAAAATCTTTCTTTGAGTATGAATGTTAACACAAAAAATTTATCTGCTAAGATTGATGAAAGCGTCTTCGAGAAAATTATGCTGCACTTGCTTGATAACGCCGTAAAATTTACCAACAGAGGCGGCATAACTATTACGCTCGAAAAAGAAATTGAAGACCACTACGAATGGGCAAAAGTTAGTGTGACGGATACCGGTGTGGGTATATCAAAAGAATCGATGGAAAATATGTTCTCTTCATTCAGGCAAATAAGCGAAGGCTACAACAGAAGTTTTGAAGGGCTTGGCATCGGGTTAACAATCACAAAAAAATTTATAGAACTTTTTAAAGGGAAAATTCTTGTTGAGAGTAAATTAAACAACGGCTCCACTTTTTCGATTCTGCTTCCAACTACGGTGCGGGATATTACTTTTGAAAAAGCAGCCGAGCTTCAAAAGGAACCGCCGTTAACGGAATCAGAAATTGCCGTAAAGAAAGAGAAGCCGAAAATTCTTCATGTGGAAGATAATGAAGCAACGCGTATCATAATCAAAAAATATCTTTTTAAGTATTACGATGTCGATCAAGCTGAGGACGGCATTACGGCAATTGAAAAAGCCGCCGAGACAAAATTTGATTTGATATTGATGGATATTAATTTGGGTTACGGAATTGACGGCGTGGAGGCGATGCAAAGGATTAGAGTCCTTTCGGGTTATGCCGATACACCGGTGATTGCCGTAACGGCTTATGTTCTATCCGGCGATAAAGAAAAATTTTTAGAGCAAGGTTTTACCGATTACCTCGGCAAACCTTTTACAAAAGATCAATTGATTCAACTGGCACAGAATCATCTTGTGAATTATCAAAGCAAAAAAAATAATTGACGCAGAGGTACGCGAAAATAATATTATCCATTGCCGCGACTTTTCCCGTGTAAACGGGATCCCGCTCAGCGGTGATAAGTCGTGGCAAAGAAACTCCTAAATTTTGGGGCTTCAGCCAAAAGTGTACTGAAATTGTGGCTAAAGCCAATGTTTTTGCAGCAAAGTGTCCCACGAACTAAAGTTCGTGGCAATTCAATATAAAATTTTGCGTAAGGTGAGTAATTGAAATGAATTTTTGCAATTAGGAAAAATGAAAGGTGCTCGGCGAAACTCCGTGATTTCTCTATTAAATAAAAAAAATATATTACACAGAATTCCACAGAGAAAAGGAAAAATTTTCAAGTTATTGCACAGTATCCAATATCTGAATAATTTGGATAAAGTTATGAGACAAATCATTCACGAATCGATTATCAAATGCCCGCATTGCGGTTTCGAAAAAATGGAATTGATGCCCGAACATGCTTGCGTGCATTTTTATGAATGCTCTAACTGTCACGTTATCTTAAAACCAAAAGAAGGAAGCTGCTGCGTGTTTTGTTCTTACGGAACTGCGAAATGTCCGCCGCAGCAATCGGAACAAAAAGAAGAAGACCAGAGTTGAGAAAAAATATTGCAGCGTTATAAATTTCCCCACAAATAATTGCATGCCTTAAAAATTCCATTCTTCCGATTCAAATTCTTTTTAAGAAAAGAAAAAAAATACAAACCGATTTAAACTTTCGTTCGTTACCGGTGTCAATTATCTATAAAAAAAATGTGTTGGTACGCGGAGGATAAATTTTACTTTGGGTAATGATTGAAGTTACTCAAGATTTGTTTCTAAATAGCTCATGCTTTTGGACTTTGTGCTCAATATGCCGCTAAAGTCGAAATAGTTTTCTAATTGAGCCCACGACCTAAATGTCATAGCTATTAAAAAATCCGAAAATGTTTTATGCATTATTCTATTTGCTGACGCAAGTTTTACAAAAGGAGGTCGTCTAATTTCTAGAAATAGAAACCGTTAAAATAATTTCAAGCTTGTTATCAATTACTAATTGGAAGGGAGAATTGAGAACAAAAAATTTAAGAAGCTGTCTGCTTCTGCCGCTTTTTTTCTTTCTGCACATCACAGCAAAAGCACAAAACCCGGGCGATAATGTTTTCGACGGTATCCGGGTGCACGCAATTAAAATCAATTTTTATCAACCCGGTTATTGGGATACGCTTGTTTACAATTACGAACAAGGCGGCAAACAATATATGCCGGCATCCGTAACAATTGATGATGTTACATTTGATAGCTGCGGCGTACGATTGAAGGGGAACTCATCGTACAGACATCCGAACGATAAAAAATCTATGAAGATAAGTTTCGATAAATTCCGCAGCGGACAAACATGGGATGATTTAAAAAACATTCATCTCAACAATTGTTACGGCGATCCCTCTTTCATGCGCGAAAAAATTCATCTCGATTTCTGCCGCGATGCCGGCATTATTTCACCGCGCGCCAATTATGCAAATGTTTTTATCAACGATACTTTGTTTGCTTTTTACACGCTTGTTGAAGATGTAGATAAAAAATTTCTCGACTCACATTTCGGAAATAATGGCGGTGATCTGTTCAAAGCCATCGATGTTTTTGAAAGGAGTCAAATTTCATCGGATTTTGCCTGGTACACCGCTGTGCCGGATTCTTATTACACGCGCTATGAACTTCAAACTGATGAATCAACAACTGCTTGGCAGAATCTTGTAACTCTTCTCGATACTTTAAATAACAATTCGAATGCATCATCGGCACTTCAAAACAAAATCGATTTGACTCCATTGTACAAAGCAATTACAACGGATCTCCTTTTTGCAAACCTCGATTCTTACAGCAGCAGCGGCAGAAATTTTTATTTCTATTTCAATCCGGCAGACAATAAAATGGAATGGATAGTTTGGGATGCCGGGTTAAGTTTCGGCGGTTACGGCGGAGGTGTATCTAATTTTGAAAAGTTGAGCATAACTTACTCCAGCAGTTCTGTAAAAAGACCGCTGACGACTAAAATATTTAACACTCCCGAACTCAAAAATGAATATCTCGATTCATTCTGTTTGTTGTTCAATTCTTTTTTTTCTTCCGAACGTTTGTCTGCTCGGATTGACAGCATTGCTAATATTATTCGTCCTTTTGTTTATGCAGATCAAAGAAAACAATACACGAACAGCCAGTTCGAAATAAATCTTTTAAGCGATCTTTCAAGCGGCGGTGTTGGCGGCAGCAGCCGCATTCCCGGTTTGAAATCTTTTATAACTGCACGGCAGACTAACGTGCAGAGCCAGCTTGCGAGTCTTGGTGTTAATTGTACTGCAACCGTAAGTGCCGGTGATGTTGTTATCAATGAATTTATGGCACAGAACAATTCGATATTTGATTCTTCCGGTGAAGCCGAAGATTGGATTGAACTGCACAATAATACTTCACAAGAAATCGATTTGAGTTACTTCTATCTATCAGATGATTTTCTTCAGCCGCTAAAATGGCAATTTCCAAACGGTGTTGTAATTGCGCCGGACGGATATTTAATTGTGTGGGCTGATGAAGAAACCGGGGAAGACGGTTTGCATTCGTCGTTCAAACTTTCTGCAAACGGCGAGCAATTAATTCTGAGCAGTTCCAATTTCACAATTCTCGATACGATTTCGTTCGGTGTGCAGTCATCAAATATTTCGATGGCACGCATTCCAAACGGCAGCGGTGCATTTATGCAAAGTGAGCCGACATTCAATGCCGATAACGATGACCCGGCTTCTGTGAATGAAGAAAAAAATATTCCGTCTGAATTTATCCTTGAACAGAATTATCCGAACCCGTTTAACCCGGCAACAACAATTGAGTTTCGAGTTTCTGGTTACGCGTTTGTAAGTCTAAAAGTCTTCGACATACTTGGTAGAGAAGTAACAACTCTTGTAAATGAATTTAAACAAGCCGGCAAATATAGTGTAGAGTTCGGAATGCAGCTTGCCCGCCAAGGCGGGAATGCAGAGTTACCAAGCGGAATATATTTCTACACATTACGGGTAAATCCTTCGGCAAACACGGGACAAATTTATTCGTCGGTTCGCAAAATGATATTGATAAAATGAGAGGGAAAAATATGATGAATAAAAAATCTGTTTACGCTTGTAAACAAAAAAAAGATCACGAACAATTCAAAGCTCAAATAGGAAGGGGTGCAAAAATATTTTTTCTACCTCTGTTGTTTCTCCTGATGAATTTTGTATTTGTTCCTTCCTCGCTTTACGCTCAAGCATACGAAGGATATACTTTGTTCAGTCCGAATAATTCAAGAAATACATATCTAATAAACATGAGCAATCAGGTCGTTCACAGCTGGAGCCATACAAAAACCGGCGGCTATTCATGTTACCTTCTTGAAGATGGAACGCTTCTTCGTTCTGCAGCTTCATCAAATTCACAATTAAACGGTGGCGGAGCCGCCGGCATTGTCCAAAAAGTTGATTGGGGCGGCAATGTTATTTGGGAATATACTTACAGCAGTTCAACTTACCGTTCGCATCACGATATTGAACCGATGCCAAACGGCAATGTGCTTTTGATTGCGTGGGAAGTTAAAACTGCTGTGCAAGCTGTTCAAACCGGTTTGAATCATAGTGCTGTAATTTGGCCCGATCATATTATCGAAGTTGAACCGGTTGGAACCAACAGCGGAAACATTGTTTGGCAATGGCACGCATGGGATCATCTTGTTCAAGATTATGATGCAGCAAAAAATAATTACGGTGTCGTTGCCGATCATCCCGAACTTTTGGATATCAATATGGGTGGAACACAAATTGGTGACTGGATGCATATCAATGGAATCAGCTATAATGTTGATTTGGACCAGATAGTAATTTCATCTCATTTTTTGGATGAGATTTATGTAATTGATCACAGCACAACAACAGCAGAAGCCGCAGCTCATTCGGGCGGAAGAAGCGGCAAAGGCGGCGATATTCTTTACCGATGGGGTAACCCCGCAAATTATAATGCACCGGGTTCGCAAGTTTTTAATGTTGTACACAGTTCTATTTGGATACCAAACGGATTTCCCGGTTCGGGAAATATTTTGGCATTCAATAACCGCGAAGGACAGGGTACATCCATTGTTGTTGAAATTGTTCCGCCGGTTGACGGATCAGGCAGTTACACAATTTCTGCCGGTTCTGCATTTGGTCCAACTTTACCAACATGGAGTTACACGGCGAGCGGATTTTACTCAAATCATTTGGGCGGATGCCAGCGTTTGTCGAACGGAAATACTTTGATCGTTGAATCAACAAGCGGATATTTGTTTGAAGTTGATGCAAGCGGAAATGTTGTGTGGACTTACAACCGCGGCGGAGAAATTGCAAGAGCACTCCGTTATTCAACTGAATACATTGATGATATTACCGATGTCGAAGAAAACGAAGAGCTGCCTTCCGAATTTAAACTCTCTCAAAATTATCCGAACCCGTTTAATCCGGAAACAACAATTGAATATGTACTTCCCGAAGCGGCGAATGTCACATTAAAAGTTTTTGATGTTCTTGGCAGAGAAGTAACAACACTTGTAAATGAATACAAACAAGCCGGTATCCATTATTCTACATTCTCCGCCAGCCAAAATAAAGGCGGGCAAGTTCTGCACTCTGCACTCTCAAGCGGCGTATATTTTTACACATTAAGAGTAAGAGATTCTTCTCCCGGTAAATCGGGATCAGAATTACAAAAAACAAAAAAGATGATACTCGCGAAATAAAATTTGGATAACAAAATGAAAAAAATTTTTTATTTCTTCTGTTTGATTCAACTGGCTGCTTCTCAAATTTCTGCACAAGATTGGTTTTGGCAGAATCCTCTTCCGCAAGGAAATGTTTTAAATGATGTAAAATTTGTAACTGCAGAAATTGCTTATTCAGTTGGTGATGGCGGAACAATTCTAAAAACTACGGACGGCGGCGCGAGCTGGAAAAATCAATCAAGCGGAACAAATGTTCAATTATCATCCGTGTATTTAACGGATGCTGAAACCGGTTACGTAGTTGGCGCGGAAGGAACAATTTTGAAAACAACGAACGGCGGAGCGGATTGGATAAATCAACATAACGATCAATCAATACAATTATGGTCTGTTTCATTTATTAATTTAAATGCCGGCTGTGCTGTCGGAGAATTAACAAGCGGTCTCGGAGGCGTAATTCTTTGGACAACAGACGGCGGCACAAACTGGGTTGATAAATCAACTGCATCAATCAACAATCTCTATTCAGTTACGTTAATTGATCAGTTTACAGCATTTGCAGTGGGCATCACCGGAACAATTATTAAAACTACGGACGGCGGATTCAATTGGGCGAATCAAACTAATTCAACATCGTACAGCTTTTATTCGGTCGATTTCATAAATGCGAATGTTGGTTATTGCGTAAGCAACGGCGGGACAATTTTGAAAACAACAGACGGCGGAACAAATTGGGCAAGTCAATCGAGCGGCACATTTAATTGGCTTCAATCCGTTCAATTCATTAATGAAGGAATTGGTTTTGCAGCCGGATACAACGGAACAATTTTGAAAACAACAGACGGCGGAACAAATTGGACTGCTCAAACAAGCGGAACAAAAGCGTGGATTCATTCAATCTTGTTCGCCGATGCAGATAACGGAATTGCTGTGGGTGATTATGGGACAATTTTGAAGACAACCAACGGCGGAACAAATTGGTTTGTACTTTCAAGTGGTGTTACCGACATGTTGAAAGCTGTTTCTTTTGCCGATGACAACACCGGCTTCGCAATCGGAGATTTTGGAACAATAATGAAAACTACAAACGGCGGCGCCGATTGGTTTGTGCAGGCAAGCGGAACAACTTCATTACTTCAATCAATCTATTTAATTGATGCTAACACTGCATTTGTTGTTGGCGATGCCGGAACAATTTTAAAAACTACCGACGGCGGCTCGAATTGGAGCGCACTTGCAAGCGGAGTAACCGATTGGTTGTTTGCAGTTCATTTTCCCGAACCGGCTATTGGTTATGCCTCCGGTTTTTTTGGAGTGATAATTAAAACAACAGACGGCGGAAATTCATGGACACAACTAACAAGCGGAACAAACAGCCAATTGAGCGGAATATTTTTTACCGATGTAAATAACGGTTGTGCTGTTGGCGGCGATACTTACGGAGGCAGCGGAATTATTTTGAAAACAACAGACGGCGGGCTTAATTGGACAAGCCGCTACACCGAAGCCGAACAAATGATCTGGTCGGTTTATTTCACCGATGATGATAACGGATGTGCTGTCGGCGGACTTAATACGGGACTCGGAAGCAAAATTTTAACAACAACAAACGGCGGATATGATTGGCTGCCCCAAGAGTGCGGAACGAACAACAATCTTTATTCGATCTTTTTTCCGCAAAGCAAAATTGGTTACGCTGCTGGCTACGCCGGAACAATTTTAAAAACTACCGACGGCGGAACTAATTGGGCAACACAAAAAAGTTTGACCGGTAATAGTCTTTATTCGGTTTGGTTTTCATCTGCAAATGTTGGTTATGCAGTCGGCGGAGACGGAACAATTCTGAAAACAACAAACGGCGGAACAACATCTGTAAATGATGAAGAAGGAAATAATTTGCCAGCCGGATTTGCACTTCAACAAAATTATCCGAACCCGTTTAATCCGGAAACAACAATTGAATATGTACTTCCCGAAGCGGCGAATGTTACATTAAAAGTTTTTGATGTTCTTGGCAGAGAAGTAACAACACTTGTAAATGAATTTAAGCAAGCCGGGAAGTATAACGTAGAGTTCGGAACGCAGCTTGCCCGCCAAGGCGGGAGTGCAGAATTACCAAGCGGAATCTATTTTTATACTTTACAAATTAGCCCTTCGACACTCTCAGCGTCTTCTTTCAGACAAACAAAAAAGATGGTGTTAATCAAATAAGAGTTCAAGTTTTCCATAACAATAATCCAATTACAGAAATAATATGATATACAGACGAAAGAAAACATCGCACATAATTTTATTTACACTCGGCACAATTCCGGTTCTACTTTTTGCAAGTTCTTTTGTTGAAGTTCCGTTAACAATAAATACTTACTCGGAAGTTTTCCCGAAACAAAAATGGATTTTGACATTGGACAGCGAAAGCGGGATAGTTTCCAACTTGATTGACTACACGCAAGGTCATTCTTCCCATTACAAAATTTCCAATTTTGAAAGGGGCGAATTCATTTCGGCTGATTTTCAAGAATATATAAAAGATAAAAAAGAATTCTCGAAGGGCGATACTGTTTTGTATATGCGTTCAAGCAATGTAAATGATCAACTGATTGCCGCAGAAGGCGAGTTGGAAACTGCGATTGCAAAATTAAAATCACAAAGCACGGCTCAAAAAGAACCGCTGATTGAGGAAGCCGGGAACAAAGTGAAACTGATGCAAACAAAAATAGAAGAACAAAAAAATTTATTGGAACGCACGCAGAAACTTTTTGAGAAAGGTTACAGTTCTCAACAAGAATATGAATTGCAAAAATGGAATCTCGATTTGCTCGAGATCGAAAAAAAAGTTTACGCAGCTCAGCTCGAAAATTTGAAGACCGGCGTTAAGCCCGAAGAGATAAAATTTTTGGAGTCGGGAATTAAAGCCGCAAAAGAACGGATGAAATTTTTAAAGGAAAGATTATCCCAGCTTGTATTCCTTTCCCCGATTGCCGGCAAAGTGATTTCTTCTTTTTCGACCGATACACTTCTTAACGTTACAAATTATGACGGTATTGTTCTCCACACGCCCATAAAAATTTCCGATATGAATCAAATAAAGATCGGACAGACAATTAAAATTTCGTTAACCGGTTTTGATCATGTTTACAATGGAGAAATTCTTTCTATAAATAAAGAAGTAAAGTTTATTGATGGTCAGCAGGTAATTTTTGTTTCTCTTCTGCTGGAAAATTTTTCAAATCAATTATTACCGGGAATGGTTGTGGAAAATTCTTTAACAACCGGTGCTACAACTTTATTTGAACATATTAAAAGATTGGTGATGAATTAGAATGGCTCGTCTCGAATACAAATATTATATACCGTTTCAGTTTCTCGATAATCTCCGCCGGGATGTTAGTCCGTATCTTAATTATGATTTGTACACTTATCGACAGCCCAAAAGAGAATACACGGTAAGAAGTATTTATCTCGATTCGGAGCGCCTGTTAACATATCATGAAAAACAAGACGGCATCAAACAAAGAAATAAATATAGGATACGCGGCTACAATCAGCAGTCGGATGATTCAATTGTATTTCTTGAAATAAAACGAAAAGATGTTGAACACATTTCAAAAGACCGCGCACCGCTTTTGTACAACAATCTTGAAGAATTTATTGTAACTAAAGAGGTCTCTCTTATTTTGAACGGCACAAATGATGTAACGAAGCAAACGGCATGCGCGCAAAATTTTTTATACTATTATTTGCGGCACAATCTAAAACCGGCAGTTATTGTTACTTATGAACGCGAAGCATTTGAGTGTAAATTCGGTTCCGGCTTGCGGATGACTTTCGACAAAAACATAAGAACGAAAATCACGAATACATTCACGGGTCTTTTTTCGGAAGAACAGATGGTTCCTTCTCTCCAAAAATATTTTGTGCTCGAGGTAAAATTTCACAGACTGCTTCCGGCGTGGCTTCCATCTATAATGAAAAAGTATGATATCGCCAGAAGCTCGGCGCCGAAATATTCAATGAGCATCGACGCAGTTTATAATAATCGTTTTATCAAATATTCTAATTGAGGAAAAAAGTGATTGAACATCTTCAAACAGTAAATGTATTTTCTCCGGCGGTCTCGGAAATTATTGCAAATGTTTTTATCAGTTTGATCTGCAGTTTTGTTGTTTCG
This sequence comes from Ignavibacteriales bacterium, assembly GCA_016177735.1. Lineage (GTDB taxonomy): Bacteria > Bacteroidota > Ignavibacteria > Ignavibacteriales > Melioribacteraceae > DYJK01. Next base: position 22,544 of record JACOUS010000010.1, read on the forward strand.
TTAATTTACAGATTTACATACCGCGGTCCCGGTTACTCCGGTAGTTTTGTTAACTCGATTGTTTTTCTCTCCGTCATTACTTCGCTTGTAATTATGGTGATCGGAAATAATCTTGCCCGCGCTTTCGGATTGGTAGGCGCGCTTTCAATCATCCGTTTCAGAACGGCAATTAAAGATACGGTTGATATCGTTTACATTTTTCTTGCGCTTGCAATCGGAATGGCGGGAGGAGTTGGTTATCATAAAGTTGCTGTAACCGGAACCGTTGTTGTCGGATTAATTCTAATACTTTTTTCAAATGATAAAATTTCTTTTTTCTTGAGCAATCAGTATATGCTGCAGTTTACATACTCGAACGGAACGCCGGATGAAAAATCTTTCTTGCAGATCCTTTCAAATCACTGTTCCGGTTTTGAAATAATAAATGTCCGCTCAAATGAAATAGACAAATCGTTCGAATACTCATACTACATTCATGTTAAAAAGAACCGGAGTACAAACCAGCTTTTGTACGATTTGCAAAAAGTGAAAGGCATCAAAAGTCTAAACATATTTTTCGATCAGCAGAATTCCTGATTTAGAGGGAAGAAAAAATTAAAGACCCCTTCCCTTTGGCATTGCCGCTATGTGGGAAGGGGTTGGAGATGGGCAGTTTATTTCACAACAATATCCTTCTTTGTGCTTTCTACGATACTGATTAATTCGTTTTGTTCTTTTGCCGGAACCATAAACTCGTCCAGCGTTTTCTTGAAATCAGTGACCATAGCATTCCATTCTTTCTCGCTTATATTGAGATGAATGTGAGCATCTTTCATTGAGCGACCCGTGTAAGTTTCAGTACCGCCGGTAACTTGACAGACGAGAGCAGTAACACGGTATTTCAATCCGGCTTTCGGAACGCGGTCGCGCGCTTCTTTAATTGCCGGATTTGCATTCAACACATCGTTGACGAGAAGTTTTTCGATGAACGAATCAACAACAGTCGCAATAGGATAAACGCCGCCGAGGCGTTCATAAAGTGATTTTTCTTTGGGAGAATTTTTATCGCCCGCATTTGCTTGTGCAAACGCCGGCATAATTTCCCAAGTTAAGAGAGCCAGCATAAATAAAAGAACTTTTGAGAGAGCACTTTTATTTTGCATACTATCTCCTTTCTGATATATGTTATTGTAATATGATTTTTTACAGCAGATGTTCGGGAAAATTTTTACACGAATAACAACTGATTAAAAATTCATTTTCAATTTCAGAAAGACTTACCGATTTGTTTCTGCCGGCAATGAAAACTAAAAGTTAATCACCTTATCGGAATCGGCAGTCCACCCGGCTAATTCAGCCATTGTACTGATTTGCGCCCCTTCAATCAAAGGCTGATTTCTTATTCCGCGTGCATCCGAACATGTGCCGCAAATTTTTACAGAACCGTTTTTGTTGAGCACACTTTTAATCATCCGTTCGATATTGTAATAACCGTTCGGCGTAACTTGATTTGCAATCGCACATGTAGCGGCATCAGCCATTAAAAAAATTCTAACTTCGTTTTCAGTGCTGTCTTTTTGAAGCTGCATTGCAAGCCGCAATGCATTGTAAGCTTTTTCATTTCCGTAAGGTGCATCGTTAATTATGAAAAGGTATTTCATGTTAATCTCCGTTTATTTCTGGATAATTCTGGATACTGGATATTTGATTCTTGATGCTGGATATTTTCATTCACATATAGTATCCAGTATCGAGCATCAAGTTTTTTTTACTCCGATAATTCCGTAATGATATGGCTGCAATTGAATGACGCCGCTTGCAATTTTAAATCCAGCAGTTTGAAGCCATTCGATACATTGTTCCGGCTTCGGTCTAATTTCCAATGACGGACCGCGCGGAGTTTCTTCCGAGTAATTCCAATGAATAATCCCGGCTTTGCCGCCGTCTTTTAATATTCTGAAAGCTTCGCGTAACAGTGCTGCCGGTTCTTCAGCATGAAGTATGTTAAATAGCATCACGTAATCAACCGAGTTATCGTCCAGCTCTGTTTTTTCTTTTACGAAATCGATTTGAGAAACAATTATGTTCGATAAATTCTTATCCAAAATTTTTTCGTTCAACAGCCGGATCATCTCTTCATCAATATCAAGCGCAAATAATTTCCCTTTGATAATTTTTGCCGCCGGAATTGTAAATGTTCCGTAACCCGAACCGAATTCAACGGCATCTTCAATTGTGTTATCAAACTGTAAACGGGAAAAAATAAATTGCGGATCGAAAAAAGTTTCCCAATAAGTTTCTTCCGGCATTCCGCTTTCACGTATTTTCATCAATAACACCTTCGCTAAAGTTTAATTGGTATGCCGAGAGTTTTTGCACCGGCTTCAATCATCATTTTGTAAAATGATTTTGTAAAACCAATCGGTGAAAGCCACCATTTTTCAAAGAGCACTTTTCCCAAGTGCCATTTTATTCCCGCATTTTTCATTTTTACGTCGGGATGAGGAGATGCAAAAAAATCTCCGTAAGCAAAACCGGCTAAATCTTCTCCGGCTTCGAGCATACAAAATCCGTCGCCGCAAAAACTTGCATTTGTTTCAATGCCGGAAATTCTTGAAGCAATTATTTCCGAAACAACAAGTGCTTGAGCGTGTGCAAATACTCCGGCTTTCGGAAGTTTGAGCGGTTTATCAGGAGCCCATCTGCCCGGAATTGTAATTGAAGTTACATCGCCGAGTGCAAATACATTTTTATACTTTGTTTCGAGTGTGCCTTTATCAACCGGCACCCATCCGGATTCATCGGCAAGAGCAGATTTTGAAATTACTTCCGGCGCTTTATGTTGTGGAATTAAAACCAATAAATCGTAATCAACTGATAAGCCGGAAGCGAATGCAATCTTTTTTTCATTGTAATTAATTGATGTTGTTTGCTGCAGCGGATAGAATCCGATTCCTTTCGCATCGAGAATTTCTTTAACAGAATTACCGAGTTCGGGACCGGCAACTGGAAGGGGTAAATTTTCGGGTGTGTAAATATCAACCGAAACATTTTTTTCTAATTGCCGCTGGATGTAAAAATCTTTGATTAGCATTGCACCTTCATACGGTGCGCCCGGGCATTTATACGGCAGTGAAGAAACTATAAGAGAAATTTTTCCGCCCCTAAATTTTTGCAGCGCGTTTCTTAGATTTTCCGCACCTTCTACTGTGTAGTAGTTATGAACATCTCGATGATTTTGACTGAAAGGTGATTGATCTACCGTTGCGCCTAATGCAATAACAAGGTATTCAAAATGTAATTGATTTTTTTCTGTAGTGATTAATTTGTTTTCCGCATCAATTTGTTTTACTTCTTCAAATAATATTTTTACGCGTCCGTCTATAAGTTTTCTTAAAGAAGAGGTTACCTGATTTTGCTTCCTTTTGTTTACCATCTGCCACAAAAACGATGCGGCGAAATAATGAAATTCATTTTTTTCAATCAGTGTTATTTCATAATGGAGCGGAAGTAATTTTGCAAGTTTGTTTGCGGTAACAATACCGCCGATTCCTCCGCCAAGTATTACCACTGTTGATTTATTCATAACAATTTTCTCCTTTACTCATTAGCAGTTACTGATGTTCTGTAGATTGCATCCTTCAACATTAAGATTGAGTCGCACACTTTTGGATTTGTGAGGGTGAAATAATCGTTGGAATTTTTGGTAACTTTTTTTACAAGGTTCATATCGAGCAGAAGATGGAGTTTTTCTTTAATTAAAGCATCGTCAAGATTCAGCAAATCTGAAATCGCAAATGACGTTAATTCCATTTCGTAGATTGAACAGATAACGTTAACACAAAAAGAATCTGCGAAAATATTTTTTATAATTTCATCAACATTTTTTATTGTAGTCATAAAACACCTCCGTCAATTATGCTTCAACCGGCAATCCTTTTGCACGCCAGGAATTTACATCTTCTTTTAAGATGACAACATTAAATCCGTTCTGAGATAAAATCTTTGCGGCTTCGGCGGCAAGAACACAATATGGTCCTCTGCAATACGCAACGATATCTTTAACTGCAGAAAGCTCATTCATTTTTTCTTTCAGTTCTTTTAATGGCATCGAAATGGCGTTTGGAATATGTCCGCTTAAATATTCTGTTCGGGGTCTAACATCTATTAATGTAACATCATCTTTTTTTAGTTTGTCCCACAATTCGGGAGGGGAAATTGGTTCAAGTGCAGTTCGTTCCTCAAAAAAGAGCCGTGCTGTTTCTCTGATTTCCGATGCACTTTTTTCGGATAAGTTTTGCAGACTTCTCCAGCATTTAACAACTTCATCATTTGCGAGTGCGTACACGACGCGCACACCCTCTTTTCTACTTGTAACGATTTTGGCATTCTTCAAAATTTGCAGATGCCGTGATGTGTTTGCAAAATTCATATTTGTTTCGTGTGCAAGTGTATCAACATCGCGTCCGCCTTGCGAAAGTATGTCAATCAACTCAAGCCGTTTAGGGCTTGCAAAAGCATTTGCAATCATTGCGAACTGATGAAATGTTAAATCCTTAAACTCTCTTCCGGTCATAAAATATTCCGTTTGATAAATTATTCAATTACTCAATTGAATAATAGTGAAAGGCTTCGAATTTTGCAAATATTGCTAAGATTTTATTTCACAGATAGAAATTTTTATCAAAGAACTTTTACACTTCACAGAGATTATTAATAGGCAGAGAATTGTATTATTTGAAATAATTTTGCGTGAAGATTTATGGTATAGAAAATTTGGGTTTAATTTGCAGCCACACCTTAATTTTTCTATTTTTGCAAGCCAATGTTGAAGAAAATAATCATCGCAATAGACGGACCGGCTGGTTCGGGTAAAAGTACAGCCGCTAAAAATATAGCAGAAAAGCTGGGCTTTACTTATTTGGATACCGGCGCAATGTATCGTGCAATTACTTTTTTGGCTCTCCAAAAAGGAATTGCAGACGATGTTAATTCTGTTATCGAACTGGCACGTAAAATTTCGCTGAAGCTGAAATTTGAAAACGGAATTACCCGCGTTTTTGTTGACGGAATTGAAGTTACCGAAGAAATCAGAAAACCTGAAATAAATTCCAAAGTGAGCGACATCAGCAAAATTCCCGAAGTTCGTGCCGAGATGGTTAAGATTCAGAAACGAATGGGCAGTGAAGGGAATATTATTGCCGAAGGAAGAGATGTTACTACTGTTGTTTTCCCTGATGCAGATTTTAAAATATTTATGACCGCAACTTTGGAAGAACGGGTGAGAAGAAGATTCAAAGAATTTCAGGAAAAAAATGTTCAGATTAGTTTTGATGAAGTGAAAGCAAATTTGCAAATGAGAGATGAAATAGACAGCAATCGCACTGTTAGTCCCTTAAAGAAAGCGGATGATGCACTTGAGTTTGACAATTCAAAAATAGGCATAGAAGAAGAATTAAATATACTTCTCGATAAGATCGAGGAGATACGGAAAAAAGTTTAGCTGCCATCGCTAAATAACTAATGTATAATTAAATGTAATACTGCTTTTACTTTTTTTTGATGGCTGAAAAGAAAAGCAGAAATATTTTTTAAGGAGGACAGATGTCCGATAGAGAAAAAGGTACTGTGAAAAAAGTATCAGACACGGGCAGATTCATAAATTCCGACGAATATTCTGTTGAAGAGCTCGAATCACTTTCTAAACTTTATTCCGAATCATTTCGTGATATTAAAGAAGGCGAGATAATTCCAGGAACAATAGTAGGCATCAGCGGCGAAAATGTTGTTGTTGATGTCGGCTTCAAATCGGACGGATCAATTTCAAGATCCGAATTCAATTCCACGGAAGAAATTAAAATCGGTACCAAGATTGACATCGTTATTGAAAGTGTTGAAGATGAAGAAGGCAATTTAGTTCTCAGTAAGAAACGTGCAGACTTCCTGAAAATTTGGGGAAGAGTTATGGATGCTTTCGAAAATGAAAAAGTTATTTCAGGAAAAATTCTTAAAAGAATTAAAGGCGGTATGGTTGTTGATTTAATGGGCATCGAAGCATTCTTGCCCGGTTCGCAAATTGATATCCGTCCGGTACGCGATTTTGATGCATTCGTCGGTCAAACGATGGATTTCAAAATCGTTAAAGTTAACATCCCAACCGAAAATGTTGTTGTATCTCATAAAGTATTGATTGAAGAAACAATCTCCGATCAACGCAAAGAAATTCTTGATAAACTCGAGAAAGGACAAATACTTGAAGGAACTGTTAAAGCAATTACAGACTTCGGTGTGTTTGTTGATCTTGGCGGTGTTGACGGATTGATTCACATTACGGATTTAAGCTGGGGCAGAATTAATCATCCGAGCGAAGTTGTTAAGCTTGATGAAAAAATCAAAGTTGTTGTTACGGATTATGATAAAGAGAAGAAGAGAATTTCACTCAGCTTGAAACAGCTTCTTTCGCATCCGTGGGAAAATATTGATACTAAATATAAGATAGGTGATAAAGTTGCCGGACGCGTTGTATCGCTTACGGATTACGGTGCTTTCATTGAAATCGAAAAAGGTATTGAAGGTTTGATTCACATTTCCGAAATGAGCTGGACACAGCACATTAATCATCCTTCGCAATTTGTTTCGATGGGGCAAGTTGTTGAAGCTGTAATTTTAAGTTTGGATCGTGACGAAAAGAAAATTTCTCTCGGCATGAAACAATTGACACCCGATCCGTGGCAAGACCTTCTCAAAAAATATCCGGTTGGTTCACAGCATTCAGGTGTTGCGCGCAACTTGACTAACTTCGGCGTGTTTGTTGAGCTTGAGCCCGGTATTGACGGACTTGTTCACATTTCCGATTTATCGTGGACAAAGAAAATCCGCCACCCCGGTGAAGTTGTAAAGAAGGGCGAGAAGATTGATGTAGTTGTTCTCGGCGTTGATACAGCTTCAAGAAAAATTTCTTTGGGACACAAACAAATTAATTCAAACCCATGGGATCATTTTGAAAAAGAATATGCAGTAGGAAAGAGCACCGAAGGCAAAGTAGTTCGTATTATTGAAAAAGGATTAATTACCGAACTTCCGCTTAGTGTTGACGGATTCATTCCCTCTACACAATTGTCAACATCCAAGATTAAAAATCTTTCATTCTGCTTCCCGGTGGGAACAAAACTCGAACTGAAAGTTGTTGAGTTCGATAAAGAAAATAAGAAGATCGTTCTCAGCGCGCTTGCAGAATTTAAAGACAAATCCGATGATGATATTAACCAGTTCATCAATCAGCACAAACTCGAAAAAGTAAGTGTTAATGATATCAGGCAAGCAGACGCCGGTAAATTCGATTCGTCTGATTTCAATCTTTACGATAAAGTTGTTTCTCAACCTTCGGCACCGGCGGCTGTTGAAACAGAAAAGAAAGAAGAAACACAAAGCGAATAAGCTTTATTCAAGAAGCTTTTAGCTTACATAAAAATATTCGGGCTGTATTTAATTCAGATTTTGTTGAATTCAGATGCAGCCCGTTTTGTTAATTGTGTGTTGTGGATGGTTAGTAGAAGATAATTTTTTTTGATGGGTAAAGTATGAACAAGTACGAAGTACGATTTACGAAGTACGAAAAATAATTACGAATTACGATTTACAAAACGAACAACAAAAACACTGAACTATAAACACAAACTCGAAGAAACACTAAACTATAAACACGAAACTCGAAACAAAAAATGTCCAAAGTAGCATTTTATACACTCGGCTGTAAATTAAATTTTGCAGAGACTTCAACAATCGGAGAACAATTTTTACAGAACGGTTTTGAGATTGTTGATTACAATGATTCTGCCGATGTTTATGTTATCAACACATGTACCGTTACGGAAAATGCTGAGAAGGAATGCCGCCAGATAGTACGCCGCGCTTTGCGTAATAATCCAAACGGATATGTTGTAGTTACCGGATGCTATGCACAGCTTCGTCCGGGTGAGATTGCAAGGATTGAAGGAGTTGATACTGTACTTGGCAGTAACGAAAAATTTAGTCTCTTTTCTTATATAGATGATTTTGAAAAGAAAGAACTTTCGTGTATTCATGTTTCGCCTACTGAAGAATTGAATTCGTTTAATCCATCTTTTTCTACCGAAGCCGACGACCGCACACGTGCATTCTTTAAAATTCAGGACGGCTGTGATTACAAATGTACGTTCTGTACAATTCCGCTTGCACGCGGTAAAAGTAGAAGTGCAGACCCGGCAGAAGTTGTAAAAGAGTTTAAAGAATTGTTAAAAGCCGGATACAAAGAAATTATTTTAACCGGCGTGAATGTAGGCGATTATTACAGCACATCGAATCTTACTCTTGCTCATGATCTTAATCTTGATCAAGAACGTGAACAAGAACAGCGAATTAATTTGTATCGTTTATTAAACATGATGCTGCGCGTTGAAGGCGATTACCGCATTCGCATCAGTTCTATCGAACCGAATTTGTTGACGGATGATATACTTTCGCTTGCGGCAAACGATGAAAGACTTTGCAATCATTTTCATATTCCACTGCAGAGCGGCAGCAAAAAAATTTTGCGGCTGATGCAAAGAAGATATAAAGCGGATGATTACAAAGAATTAATTTTCAAAACTGCCGATAGAATAAAAGATGCCGGCATTGGTGTGGATGTAATAGTAGGTTTCCCCGGAGAAACTGAAGATGATTTTCTTGAAACGTACAATTTTTTGAAAGGACTCCCGATTTCGTATCTGCATGTGTTCACTTATTCCGAGCGACCGAGTACAAAAGCAATTGATATGCCCGGTCATGTTGATCTAGCCGAACGGAAAAAAAGAAATAACATGCTTCGAATACTCAGCGAGAAAAAGAAGAATGAGTTTTACAGAAAAATGCTTGGCAAAGAATTGACCGTACTTTTTGAGCATGAAAATTTGGATGGATTTATGAAGGGATTTTCCTCAAATTATGTGCGTGTAAAAATTCCTTTTGATAAAGATTACGTTAATCAGTTCATGAAAGTAAAAATTACGGAGGTTGATGGGAACATTTGTACTGCTGAAAAATATTTAGTTAACGAATCGTTCAACATCACAGCGGATTAAATCATGAAAAAAATATTCTTACTCGTAGTTTTGTTCTCGTCAATTATTTTTTCGCAAGAAAATCCAATCAAAAGTATTATCGAACTAAAACAACAAGTCGCTTATCTCAGAGATTCTCTCAACCAAAATCCAGCGTCTGTTATCCAGAATCCTGTATCGAGTATCCAGCATCCAGTATCCAATACCCGGAAAAAAAATGCAGGACTTGCAATTTTGTATTCATTAGTTTTGCCAGGCATGGGTGAATTATACGCCGGTTCGTACGAAAGCGGAAAATATTTTACAATTGCAGACGGCATTTTGTGGGGCGTGTTTGCCGGTTTCAACATTTACGGCAATTGGCAAGAAGATAATTATAAATCATTCGCACAATCGAGAGGCGGCGTTAGCAGCGATGGAAAAGATGAAGAGTACTATGCCAACATCGGCATCTATCAAAACATTGATGACTACAACACGGAACGAGAACTGAACAGAGAATATTCTAAAGTTTATAAAACATCAACTCATTATTGGCAATGGGCGGGCAACGATGAACGGAAAGAATACCGCTCGATGTGGTCTTCGAGTGAATCGGCATACAACAATGTTCGTTTTGCAGTAGGCGCGTTAATTCTTAATAGAATAGTCAGTGCAATCAATGCCGTGCGGCTCGTTTCGGCATACAATAAAAATTTAACCGAGCAGATCGGATGGAATGTTTCTTTCGGAGTTGAGAACACTGCAACATTGCCGTCTTCATTTACCGTTAACTTTGTAAAATCTTTTTGATACTCTTCAAAGTTTTTATAAGCCCTTCCTTTGGGATGGGCTTCAATTTTCCTAAGTTTGATTCAAACAAAAAATCTCTCTCGCTTGAACAATTACAAACTCACAATCCAATACGACGGCACAAATTATGCCGGCTGGCAGATGCAGAATAATGCCGAAACTGTACAGCAGAAAATTATCGAAGCAATTGAAGTAATAACAAAAGAAAAAGTGAACTTGAACGGCTCGGGCAGAACAGATGCCGGTGTACACGCGCTCGGTCAGACAGCAAATTTTAGAACGGAACTTGAACATGATTTAAGGCGGTTCAAATATTCTTTGAACGCCGTACTTCCGAATGATATTTCCGTAACAGAGATTATAAAAGTTGATGAATCGTTTCATGCGAGGTTTGACGCTAAGAGCAGAAGTTACATTTACGTTTTCTCGCATCGCAAATCTCCATTCTTTCAAAAATATTCTTATCTTTATCCGCCGGTTGCGCAAATTAATTTTGAGAAAATGAACAGGCTGAGCAGACATTTAATCGGCGAACATGATTTCACTTCCTTTTCTAAAAAGAATAATGAGATTGAAGATAAAAAGTGTACGGTGAAAGAAATTTTTTGGCGTACAAACAGAGAGCGTACAATCTTTTACATAACGGCAAATCGTTTTTTACACGGGATGGTTCGAACAATAATAGGAACATTAATCTATGCCGCAGAAAATAATTTGGGCGGAGAATATCTGACCGAAGTTTTTGAAAACAAAGACAGAACAGCGGCAGAAGAATCCGTTCCGGCAAAAGGTTTATTTTTATATAAAGTGAGGTACTAAACATGATTGATCTTTCAAATAAAGTTACAATTGTTACCGGCGGTTCGCGCGGAATAGGTGAAGCTTGCGTTAAATATTTTGCAAAGGCTAACTCGAAAGTTACGTTCACTTATAAAAGTGCAAAAGCCAACGCAGAAAAATTGGAGAAAGAATTTCCGGGCAGAGTAAAAGCGTATCGCACCGATATGGAATCCGAACAAGAAATTTTTAACATGGTCGAACAAACGGCAAAAGAGTTCGGCAGAATTGATATACTTGTTCACAACGCCGGAATTTGGAACGACGGCACACTCGAAAAGACGTCGCTTGATCATTGGAATGAATTAATGAGGGTGAATCTCACATCGACATTTTTATTTTGCAAAGCGGTAACACCGTACATGAAAAAAAATAATTTCGGTAGAATGATTTTGGTCTCGTCAACTGCGGGTCAGCGCGGCGAAGCGTTTCATTCGCATTATGCCGCTTCAAAAGGCGGGGTAATTTCGTTCACAAAATCTCTTGCTGTCGAATTGGCGCCGTTCAATATAACTGTAAATTCCGTTGCGCCAGGCTGGGTCGATACCGATATGAATAATGAAGTATTCGCAGATCCCGAATTCAAAGAAAACGCACGCAAAGGAATTCCGGTCGGAAGAATTCCAACTCCCGAAGATATTGCCGGACCGATATTGTTTCTCGCATCGGATCTTGCACGACATATTAATGGAGAAATATTAAATGTTAACGGCGGCAGTGTTCTCTGCGGATAATATTTTTATTACTCTTTTAATTTGTCACTAGGCACTTTGTTGCTTTGTAACTGTTAATCTTTTACCATAATGAACAAGAAAAGTCGATGGAATTTTTATCCGGTCTGCATTCGAAAGTAATTCATTTCCCGATAGCATTTTTCATTCTCTACTTTTTGTTTGAGACTTCGGGGATAATTTTGAAAAAAGACTTTCTTGCCAAATCTGCTTTTATTGTTCTCGCGCTCGGAGTGATTTTTTCTGTGCTGTCCGTGCTTACCGGCAATCAAGCATTCGAAGTTGTTAAAACTTCTTTGCAAAAGAACGAATTGACTTCATTGATCGAACGGCACGAACAGTTGGCAACAGTAACTTTGTGGTATTTTTTCTTAATGTTAATTTCCAGAACGTACCTAACTGTGAAGAAAAAATTTGAAGGCAATATTAGATATGCTTTCATTTTGTTTGGCTTGATCGGTTGTGTATTGATTTATATAACCGGAATTTACGGCGGCGAGCTTGTTTACAAGTATGGAGTGGGCACCGGGTTGTTTGGTAAGTAGCGAAGCATGCATGGAAAAGATGCAAAGAGAATAGAAACGTAAAACAATTCTATTTTGGGAGGACCATTATTAGTGATTACCATAAAAAGAACCGATTCGGAGAATCGAAATTTTATTGAAATGGTAAAATATCTCGATGCAGATTTAGCGATAAGAGACGGAGAAGACCATTCGTTTTATGCTCAGTTCAATAAGATAGACAAAATTAAATATGTGGTTGTTGCATACGAAAATGATAAAGCGGTGAGCTGCGGTGCAATAAAAGAATATGCGTCAAGCATCATGGAAGTTAAACGAATGTACACATTGCCCGAAAGCAGAGGAAATGGAATTGCATCCAAAGTTTTAATTGAATTGGAAAAGTGGGCGTTAGAATTATCTTATGAAAAGTGCATATTGGAAACCGGCAAGAAACAACCCGAAGCAATAGCGCTTTATAAAAAAAACGGATACAAAATAATTCCCAATTACGGGCAGTATGCTGAGGCAGAAAACAGTGTGTGCTTTGAAAAGGAAATCAAGTAATATTGGAAGTGCAAAATAACTTTACACATAAATTATGTCATTCGTTGTTGATATAATATTATCATTTGTATGGAAATATATTTTGATGCCGGTTGTATTTGTTGTTTCAGCCCCATTCATAATTATTATTTCACTCTTTAAAAAAAGGCAATTTAGTTTCGAATGTTAAACTACTTTTGGCTAAGGTTCACACATTTTGAATGGAACGGGGAGATATTTTCGCACCATAATTTGTGAAGAGAAAAAACTTTTATTGAAAAAATAATTTACACGATATGAAAAAAATCTTTTTACTTGTTCTACTATTTAATTCGCTTGCTTTTGCACAAATGGTAAAGTTTGGCGAAGCGCGCGGTTTGTTTATGGCTGTCGGAGTTGGTCCGAGATTTCCCGTCGGAGATTTTGCAGATAACCAAAACATCGGCGTGGGTGTTAACGTAACTTTTTCTTACACAGATAACGAGCTGCTTCCCGTATTTTTTTACACCGGTATCGGTTACCAGCATTATCCGGGCAGACAAGATTTCTACAAGAAAACCGATTACGCATCATTCTCAAGCAACGTACTTGTAGTAACGCCCGGCGTGCGTTACTATTTCAAACCGATAATCAACGAAGGCATACTTCTGATGCCGGTCATAGATGCCGGAATCGAATTCGCGTACTTCGAAAAATTTCATCAGTACAAAATCGATCGCGGCAGACAAAATTTTGTTGAAGAAAACGGCAAGCTCGGTTTTCATGTCGGCGGCGGATTTTCAATGTTCATTCTCGATGTTGTTACTTACTATAATTATTTGCACAACAATCATTACATCTCTTTCGATCTTCGGGTTAACATTCCAATATTTGTAAAAATATAGACGAGGTTTCTATGGAATTCCAAAACATCAAATATGAAGTGAGAAACAGAATTGCAGTAGTTACAATTAACCGCCCCGATAAACTAAACGCGCTCAACAAATCTGTACTCGATGAATTGAAAGAATGTTTTACGGTTATCAAAACAAATGACGAAGTTGATGTTACGATAATAACCGGTGCCGGAGAAAAATCTTTTGTTGCCGGCGCAGATATTTCCGAGCTGAGCAAAGTTGATGTTGTGAGCGGGAAAAATTTTTCCGAGTTCGGTCAGCAAGTTTTTAATTTGATCGAACGGCATGGCAAGCCGGTAATTGCCGCGGTAAACGGATTTGCACTCGGCGGCGGATGCGAACTTGCAATGGCGTGCCATGTAAGATATGCTTCACAGAATGCAAAGTTCGGGCAGCCCGAAGTTAATCTCGGAATTATTCCCGGTTACGGCGGAACGCAGCGGCTAAGCAAACTTGTTAACAGCGGGCTCGCGGCTGAATTAATTCTCACCGGTGATTTGATTGATGCGAACGAAGCATTGCGTATTGGACTCGTAAATAAAATATTTTCGCTTGATCAATTGATGAACAAAGCAATTGAGGCTGCAGAAAAAATTTCATCGAAAGGACAAACAGCAGTGCAAATGGCGCTCAAAGCAATTATCAGCAGTGATGAAGTCTCCGAATCCGAAGGACAAAATATTGAATCGGCTCTCTTCGGTTTGTGCTGCGGCACTCAAGATTTTAAAGAAGGAACATCCGCCTTTCTTGAAAAGCGGAAACCAAATTTTTTAAATAGATAGTAAAAGTTGCTTGAGTTGCGTATTTAATTGTCCCAGCATTTAGAGTCTGCTGCAAATCTCTCTGCGCACTCAGCGGCTCTGCGGTAAAAAGATTTTCACGCAAGGACGCAAGGAACGCGAAAAAATATTCCTTGTAATTTAACAATACGCCTATAGATAGATGACATTTTGTAACTTTGTTAAATAATTTATTCATTCAAATACTTTTTCGATTACACTTCATTACACCGCTATGGCTTTAAAGAAAAAATTTACCGGTTACTTGCTGATTGCCGCAATTGCGCTTCTGCTTTCCAATGTTATAATTGACCTGATCAAAAAACCCGAAAAGCACGAAATCGTAAACGAACTAACTGTCCGGCAGATTGATTCCGTTTTTAATTTTGTGCTGAAGGAATATGGAATCGATTCGGCATGGATTTCAACGAAGAAATTAAAAATTGCAGATGAAGACTCGATCAATAAACAATATGTTGTGATGCTTCCATCGGATCTTCCGATTCCGCTGATAATCCGCGACATCAACAAAATTATCGAGAAAGATATTACCGGATTTGTTTCGGAAGAGAAAAAAATTTTCGGCACAACTGAAATCAGAATTTATACGAACGAGATATTGAAACTTCAGGCGTCGTTAATTGCAGATCCAAACACAGTGCGGCAGAGAAACAATTTTGCTTTCATTATCAGCGATGCATTTGAATTGGGTGAAACTGATTACAATAAATTTCTGTATCTGCCGTACACTCTGTCAGTCGCAGTGGTGCCGGGCGAAACGGTTCCAGTCAAAGCGGATACTCTTAACAAATTTTCTAAAGAGTACATTGCATTGATTAATAATGAAATTTCAGGTGATAAATTCAAATTGGAACCGGGCGATCAAAAAGCTCTTTTGAAAAGATCAGTTGATATGATAGTTAAGTCGCTGAACAAATCTCAGTTATTTGTTGTTGATGAGCAGTCCAAAATTTTTAACTCGACTGTTTATAATTTTGTCCGTGATGAATTTAAGAAAAAAGGAAAGAAGCTTGTTCATCTTTCCGAGTTTATTAAACTTGGCGCCGGTGATGAAACGGAATTGATTTCAAAATTCAAATTTCATTGTGAAGGTATTAACGAAGCGAAACAGAAAATATTTTATTTGCCGTATGAAGATTTTTTGACGATCCGCGCCGAAGTAGAAAAGGCAAGAAAGAGAGGCAGCAGAGTAATTCCTCTTTCATCAACAGTTTTGGTAAAAAATATCAAACAACAAAAATGATTTTGGAATACTTATCCGAAGGACTTCGCACGAGTAGTTATAAATCAGAAGAATTTGAATTTTCAGGCAAGTTGAGTTTGGAGGATGCTGTATAAAATGGATAAGGCAGCAATTAAATCATGCACTCATACATCTTAAAATTCGTACCTCGTAAATCGTAATTCTTTTCGTCCCTCGTACTTAGTACTTGCTATATTCTGTTGCCGTAAATGTCTAATTCAATGATGTCGTCGGAAAGAGTTTTCAACTGCGGAAGAATTTCTTTCTTGTCGCCAACGGCAATTACAACCGATTGATCGGGAAAAATATTTTCCTCAGCGGCAAGTTTTACTTCACCGCTAGTAACTTTATCTAAATCTGCGGTGTAGCTGTTGTAGTAATCAACCGGCAGAGAATGAATAATTATCGGTGAAATGTTTTTGGCGATCTGCGTGTAAGTTTCAAAACGTGAAGGGAATTGTTTTATCAAATACGATTTGGCAAAGTTTATCTCTTCTTCCGAAATATTTTCTTTTATGCCTTTCAGCTCATTAAAAATTTCAGTAATTGCTTCTGCAGTATTTTTAATATTAACGGCGGTCGATACTTCAAAAAGAGCGGCATCTTTATAATAGTCGAAAGAAGAACCGGCGCCGTAAGTAAATCCGCGCCTCTCTCGCAAGTTTAGATTGATTCTGCTCGAAAATTGTCCGCCAAGAATTGTGTTCATAATTCGTGCGGAGTAAAAATCACCCGCATTTCTATTTTTGGAAAGATGCCCGATTCTAATTTCAGCTTGTGCGGAATCTTGTTTGTGGCAGAAGAAAAATTTTGTCGCTGATCTTTGCAGAGCAGGCAGAGCTTCAACGGAACCGCGTTTCTGTCTCCAACCCGAAAGATATTTTTCAAAAAGATCGATCAACTCATTTTCATCGAGCGCGCCGACAACAACAATTTTGATATCCGCTTCTTCGATAAAATTTTTATAAAAACCGATCACATCTTCGTTGGAAATTGTCGCAACAGTTTCCGGGTAACCGATTTCAGGGAAAGCATAATTAACATTTTGGAAAATTTGTTTTTCAAAAGCTGATGATGCTATAAAAGAAGGTTCGTCGGAAAGTTGAATTAATCGATCTAATGTTTTCTTTTTCTCGCGGTTAAAATCTTTTTCTTCGAAACGCGGACGTAGAATTATTTTGGAAAAAAGTTCAACAGAGCGTTCGAAATTTTCTTTTAGAGAGAGAAGGGAGAAAGAAAAATTATCATGATCGGACGAAATCATTAAAACGGAACCGAGTTTTTCAATTTCATTATTAAGTTGGAGCGCATCGTATTCGGCGGCGCCTTCATCAATTAGTAAAGAAGTTAAGAACGCCAATCCTTTTTTATCGGACGGGTCTAATCTGCTTCCTGAAAAAGTCATCGCAAAAGTTTGCACAATCGGAAGTTTATCTTTTTGAACAAAGTAGATTTCAATTCCGTTGTTAAGTTCCAGCACTTTAATTTGCGGAATCTCGAAAGAAATTTTTTCGCCGGATTCAGGCGGAGTCGATCTATCAACTGTATTTATCATTTTGTCTTTGGGATTATATTTAATTCAACATACGGTTTGAGCAAATATTTTTTTGCTGCGTTAATTACATCTTCTGCGGTAACTTTCTCGTAACGTTCGATATCATATATTAAAGAATCCGGTTCGTTCAAATAAAAATTGTAGTGATTGAGGTGGTCAACAATTGTATCCAGCTTTTGAAGAGAATAAATGTATGAAGATTTGATGCTGTTCTTTGCGCGAATTAGTTCGTCTTCGTCAACACCGTTTGAAATTAGTTTGTTGATCTCAATTAAGATATCTTCTTTTATCTGCTCTAATGTTATTCCGGGCTTTGCAGTAGAAATTATGATAAACGATCCGCAAAGATTTGCAGAATATTGAAACGAAGAAACGTCTTGCGCTGTTTGTGTATCGAACAATAATTTTTTCTGCAGACGGGAATTTTTTGACGACGAAAGTAATTCCGAAAGAATATCAAGAGAGGCATCATCCAAACCGAACATTTTATCGGAATGCCATGTGAGATACAAACGCGGAAGCTGAACATTATCCTCATGAATTATTTTTTTTGCTTCGTGCAGTTTTTGTTCGTGCGCAAAAAGATCGGGAATATCTCTGCCGCTCTTAATTCCGCTAAAATATTTCTCGATTAATTTTTTTGCAGTATCCTTCTGAAAATTTCCGCCGAGCACAAGTGTTGCATTGGCGGGCGAGTAGTAAGTTTCAAAAAAATTACGAACGTCATTCAGCTCAAATTTTTCGATATCTTCCATCCATCCGATCGTGGGCCACGAGTACGGATGTTCCGGCGTAAAAAGATTTGAAAATAATTTTTCCCATGCGAGACCGTACGGCTGATTATCATAGCGCTGGCGCCGTTCATTCATCACAACATCTTTTTGGTTATCGAGTTTTTCTTGTGTTAATGCCGGAAGTAGGAATCCCATTCTATCGGATTCGAGCCATAGAAGTAACTCGAGATAATCTGCCGGAACGGATTCGTAATAATTTGTTCGATCCAGCGAAGTTGAGCCGTTCAAAGTTCCGCCGGCTTCCTGAATAAATCTGAAGTGACCTTCCTTCGGAACATTTTGCGAACCTTGAAACATCATGTGTTCGAAGAGGTGCGCAAAACCCGTTTTGCCCGGCTTTTCATTTGCCGAACCGACTCTGTACCAAATGTTTGCCGCAACAAGAGGAACGGATAAATCCTGATACAAAATTACTTCGAGTCCGTTTTCAAGCTGAAATTTTTCGTAATCTATTTTAAGTAAGTTGTTTTGCATATCGTTAGTAATTGATAAAATACCGGTTATAATTTTTGGAATTGAAAAACGATTTTCTTTTTTCTAAGTTCACGGCAAAATTAATCGAAAGATTATTATCAACCTATAGAAAAATTTTCTGCCTATATGAATTTCAGAATATTGCTTATCTGCGCTTTACTGATATTAAACTTTGTGACATACTTGCGCTTCCGGAAAACAAAGTTCAATTATTTCTTTTTTGTTGTGTCGTTAATTGATTCACTGCACATCATTGTTAATTCTATTTTCCATTTTAATAATGCGGTGATCTACTTTTCATATGTAAGCTTCTGCTATTTTATTGTTTTCCCTCTTTTCGAAAATAAAATTAAGGCATTATTGCTCTTGTCAACGGCAGTATCGTTAATTTATTATATCGATCACCCGGTGTTGACTATGATGAATGTAATAATTATCCAGTCTGCAATGATAATCTTTCTATTCACATCAATTAGGTTAACGATTCACGACAAAGAGAAAATAGAACCATTCAAAGTTTTCTTGATAGCCAGTTTACTGCTTAATATTATCAGAATTTATTTTTATTTCAACGAGCTTAGCATGTTCATGTTGTATTTCGATAAGATTACCGTAGTAGATTTTTTGATTACAGCATTAATTACTGTCGCCGGACCGGCTTATTATAAAGTAAATCTTCCAACGATTAACAAGGCAAGGGCTTCAAAGCAAGATCTAAACCAAATAGAAATACAGGTTATTGAACTGATCACGAAAGGTTTTACAAGCCATGAAATTGCCGATAAATTATTCGTGAGCAAAAAGACTGTGGATTTTTATAGGGCAAGTATCAAAACAAAACTGAATGTCTCGAAAAAGTCCGAGCTTGTTACGTACTACAACACAAATATTTACCAAAGCTACGAGGCAGAAAATTAGTTATATGTAAAATGTGAAATGGAAAAGGATGCAGTCTGCAATTATTAAAAAATTCCATTTAATCTTTTCCGTATTACATTTATCAAATTACGATACGCTGTTTTTCGGACGAAAACACATCTTAGTATAAAGTACTAATGAATTTTTAGTACAAAATCCTATCAAGTTTAGTACTTTGTACTAATGGCAAACTCTACTTACTAAATTATTTTTGCACCAAAAAAAGCGAACACCTTTATGCTTGGTGCAAACGGCTCATCTTATAAATTCTATTAGTACTTTACTTTAATATCGTTTTTGATTTATCAGCTGATTTTATCACAAATATGATAACCACTCTTTTAAGAAATCAGATACATTTTCGGGGTACTTGAGGGCAATTGCAAAAGAGGAAAAATATCATGAAGCATGGATCGAAAGCTTTGATGCCGGATTTAACAGTCAATCCGAAAAACTGATTGAGTTGGTAAACTTGCTTTGGGCAATTCCCGGGGGCAACGGATTGCCCGATCCGCTTCATGATTATTCTGTAAATCTTCATGTTGTTTCTCAAAAACTAAAACTGCTTTGCGAAAATAAAAATGTGTTGTTCAAGCAAACAATGGATTGTATTAGTTGCGTTAAGCAGCTGAAGTTTTTTATCAATTGTTAGCAAGCTTTAAGCTTACAACTCAACAAAGTTACTCTTCCAAAATAAATCCGATTCGTTCGAGCAAGCCATCGATGTTCGAGCGTGGATAGATATCAAAAATTTTGCAGAGAAGGGGATAGATATCTACATTCCACACTGTTCCGGTTCTGTAACCTTTTTTGAATTTTGGTCCGGCGGCAAGAAAGATTCCGTGCATATCGAGATTGTTATTATCGTATCCGTGATTTCCTTTTGTTTTGTTGAGCCAATCGTTTTTTGTGTTTGCAATTAAAGACCAGCCTATATCCGCAACAATAATTATCGAATAGATGAAAGGATTTTTATTGTAGTGGTAATAAGCCGGCATTTCTGTTTTTAAAAAAACTTTGTAATGATTTTCATTTTTCTTAATGATGTTGTACACTTCCAACAATTTTTCTTTCGGCGGTTCGATCTGCATGAAAGGACCGTCGTCGTTAAATCTGCATTTATAACCGTCAATCATTTTTTCTATGTTGATTACTCTCTCTTTGGAAATGTTAGTCATCCCGTGATCTGAAACTATGATAACATTAACGCTGTCTCTCATTTTTATTTCGTCAAGTTTGGTAAACAACAATCCGGCAATACCGTCCAATCTCTGAATTGCGTGGTTTACTTCCGGCGAGTCAGTTCCGTAATCATGCCCGAAAGAATCCGTATCATGAAAATAAAGAGTGATAAAATGCGGGCGCTTTTCAATCGGCAGTTTCAACCAATCAATAACACCGTCAACTCTTTCTTCGTACGGGCGGTTGTGATCATATTGTTCTCTGTAAGTTGGTTTTCTGCTTGCAAGATGCAGTTCCGAGCCGGGCCAAAAATAACTTGCCGTAGTAATGCCTTGCCGTTCTGCAGTTTCCCAAAATGCTTCGCCGAGATACCATTTGCTGTTTCGTATTGCAGATGTATCGCTCATGCCGTACCAGTCATTTTGTTTGTAATCTCCAAACGAGTTGCTGATTATTCCGTGGTTCTCCGTGTACATTCCGGTGATGATAGAAATATGATTCGGAAAAGTTTTGGATGGAAATGCCGGGCGCAGTGATAATGCCGAAGTGCCTTCCAATTTCATTTTATTAAGATTAGGAGTGATGTTACGATTCAAGTAATCCCATCTAAAACCATCGAATGAAATTAATATTAGGTATGGTTTTCCGGCAGCGGTTTTACTTTGACTGAAAGAAATGCTGGTTATAAATAAAGATAGAACGAATAATGCTGAGAGTATTTTTTTCATAAGAAGTCCATAATTGATTAAATAAATATATTCAGTTTTTCAGAAAATAGAATAAGTCACATGTTAGGAAATTGTAATTTTTATTGAAGTCACACGACAGTATAAGATGTTATATCGAAAGTGCTTCGTCTCGTTTCATTTATAGAGAATCTCTTTTACCACAGAGTTCATGGTAAAAATAAGGATGAGAGAGTCGAATCAATTTTGTCTGAATTTTTTTAAAAGTTTGAAACGCCAATTCCAAATTGAACCTCAATGGAAAAAAACAATACAAAATTTTTGGGATTAATGAAGATTTTTCTATCTTCAAAGAGTAAAAATTTGCCCCTCTTCAGTTTTGGGTGAGTTTTGTTAACAAATCATTAAATGTGGAACTACAAATTGATTATCTTCAATCATCACTCCATATTTGAGCCGCACAAAAAAAATCACTTGTCCATTCGAATAAAAAAACTTCTAACTAAAAAAGCTATTAATCTAAGAGGAGTAGTGTATGCTAAAAGTTAAACAGTTGTTTTCTTTTTTCGTTTTTCTTGTAATGATGTTTAGCTCCCAGGTAATTTTTTCTCAAGGTGTTACAACGGCGGCGCTGAATGGTTTAGTATTGGATCAAAAAGGCGAAGCTCTGCCCGGCGCAAACATTATTGCAGTTCACGTTCCTTCCGGTACAACTTACGGTGCAAGCAGCCGTGTTGACGGAAGATTCAACATACCCGGTATGAGGGTTGGCGGTCCGTACAAAGTAACCGTTTCTTTTGTTGGTTACGAAAACCAGGTAAAAGAAAATATATTTCTTAATCTTGGCGTTGCATCGGATGTACGCTTTACAATGAGCGAAACAAATATTGAAATCGGTGAGATTACAGTTGCGGCACAACGCGATGCAGTTTTCAGTTCCGACAGAACCGGCGCCGCTACTTCTGTTAACGTTGAAGCTCTTAAAGCGCTTCCTACAATTTCCAGAAGAATAGGTGATTTTACACGTTTAACTCCGCAAGCAAGCGGCAACTCTTTTGCCGGTCAGGACACACGTTTTAACAACATTACAGTTGACGGTTCTTACTTCAATAACTCATTTGGTCTTCAAGGGCAGCCGGGCGATAGAACCGGTGTAGCTCCAATTTCCCTTGATGCTATCGAACAAGTACAAGTTAACATTGCACCGTACGATGTTCGTCAGGGTAACTTTGTTGGTGCCGGTGTAAACATGGTAACCAAAAGCGGTACTAATGAATTTTCAGGCACAGCTTATTATCAATACCGTAATGAGGATTTAGTCGGTACAAAAGCCGGAGACAATACATTCAACCCGGGTACGTTTAAATATAATCAGGTCGGTCTCAATCTTGGCGGACCGATAATTCAAAACAAACTCTTCTTCTTCACAAGTTTTGAAAGTGATGAATTTGTTGAACCGGGAACAACTTTTAGAGCAAATCTCGGTGGCGAGACAGTCGGCGGCAGCATAACAAGAGTTTTATCTTCTGATTTAACTCAGCTTAGTAATTTCTTGAAAACGAATTTTGGTTATGAGACCGGTGCCTATCAAGGTTACGATCACGAAACACCGGCAACAAGATTTCTCGCTAAGTTCGATTACAACCTCGATGACAACAATAAAATAAGTTTGCGTTACACGCATCTCGATTCCGATACAGATGTGCTTGCTTCAAATTCTTCTTCGTTGGGAGCTGGAAATAGAAGAAGCAATAGTACCGGACTCAATTTCCAAAATTCGAACTATAAAATAAAAGAAAATATTCGCTCGTTGATTGGCGAATGGAATACAAGAATCAGTGATAACATGTCGAACAACCTTATTATTGGTTACACATATCAGGATGAAAGCCGCGGCTCGCGTGGCTCTATGTTCCCGTTTGTTGATATTTTACAAGGTGGTTCTACCTACACATCATTCGGCTTCGAACTTTTCACACCGAATAACGAATTGCGCTACAAAACTTTTCAAGTTCAGGATAACTTCACAATTTACGGTGTTGATCATAACTTGACATTCGGAATAAGCGCTGAAAGATATTCATCAGAAAACATTTTCTTCCCGGGTTCTCAAAGCGTTTATGTTTATAACTCGCTTGAAGATTTCTACACGGATGCAAATGATTATCTGTTAAATCCGAGCAGAACAACTTCTCCGGTTACATTAAACAAGTTCCAGGTACGCTGGAGTAATATTCCGGGACAGACAAAACCAGTTCAACCTTTGAAAGTTTTCTACACCGGAATTTATGGACAGGATGAATGGCAAGTTACAAAAGATATCAAATTAACTTTGGGCTTAAGATTGGATATTCCGTTCTTCGATGAAACCGGTTATGCAAATTACAAAGCAGATTCTCTGTCATTCAGAGATGAAGACGGAAGCGCAGTAAAGTATTCAACAGCAAAACTTCCCGATGCAAATATTCTTTTCTCTCCAAGACTCGGTTTTAACTGGGATGTATTTGGTGACCGCACAACACAAGTTCGCGGTGGTTCAGGTATCTTTACCGGTAAACCGGCTTATGTTTGGATTTCCAACCAGATCGGCAACACCGGCGTGTTAACCGGTTTCGAACAAGTTACTAATAAAAATACAAGACCGTTTAACCCAAACCCGGATGCTTACAAACCGACTAACGTTACCGGTCAACCGGCTTCAAGTTATGAACTTGCCTTAACTGATCCTGATTTTAAATTTCCTCAGTTGTGGAGAAACAACATTGCGGTAGATCAAAAACTTCCTTTGGATCTATTTGGAACATTGGAATTTCTTTACAGCAAAGATGTGAACGGAATCTATTACATCAATGCAAACCTTCCGGCTGCTCAATCAGCATTTACCGGCGCCGATAATCGTCCGAGATGGACCAGCAATAGATTATACAGTAACGTTTCAAATGCTATTGTTATGAAAAATGAAGATGTAGGATATTCATGGAATATTGCAGCATCGTTGGAAAAACCGTTTGCCGACGGATGGTTTGCAAAAGCCGCTTACAGTTATGGTGTATCTAAAAATACAGTTGATGCCGGTTCGATTGCGTCAGGTTCATGGTTCGGTAATGCTCATTCCGGTGATCCGAATAATCCCGGTGCAGCTTTCACAGCCTATTCTCCAGGCAGCAGAATCTTTGCAACAGTTTCTTATCGCAAAGAATACTTCGATTTTGGCGCCACCACAATTTCATTGTATTGGGAAGGATATTCAACCGGCACTGCAAGTTATACATTCAGCGGCGATTTGAACGGTGACGGTGGATCAAGCAACGATCTTATTTATATTTCGAGAGATGCTTCCGAAATGAATTTCGTTGATAAAAAGGATAGCAAAACGGGAAATGTATTGTTTACTGCGGCACAACAAGCTGAAGCGTGGAATGCTTTCATTGAACAAGACGATTACTTGAAAGAACACAGAGGCGAATATGCTGAACGTAACGGTATTTTACTGCCGATGGTTTTCAGAGCTGACTTAAGTATCGTTCAAGAAGTATTTACTGATCTTTTTGAAAAACGCAATACGTTACAGTTTAGACTTGATGTTCTAAACGTAGGTAATTTGCTTAATAAGAATTGGGGCGTTGCAGATCGTTTGGTTACAACAACTCCGCTTATTACCCCAAATTCTAAGGAAGCAAGTTCCGTTGCTGATGCTCAAGGCAGATCACAATATACATTGCAGGCTATTGGTGGTAAGTTGATTTCAAAATCACTTCAGCAGTCAACATTTACAGCCGACGTTTACAGAATTCAGCTTAGCGTAAGATACATGTTCAACTAAGATAGTATTTGTTGATTTTATAAAGGCTGCCTTCAAAGGGCAGCCTTTTTTGTTTTAAATTGTAAATTGAAACTTGCCCGGCATTTGTTAGATGGGCGAAACTCCGACAAAAAAAATAGAACAAGCTTTTTGAACGAAGCCGCCGCTTCGTCCTACAAAAAAATGTTTGAAATAATTTAACAGATAAAAAGCATAGAAAACCTTTTGAGATTTACGGGATTTTTCTATCTTAAAAGTGTAAAAATTCTTCCCCATTAATTTTTACGATAAAGTTCGAGCAAATAATTTGATATGAATTTTACTCGCTTCATAATAAAACCGCTCACAAAAGATTCCCGCATCCAACCAAATAGAAAAAGTCTAACTAATAAATTCATTAATCTAAGTGGAGTAGTGTATGCTAAAAGTTAAACAGTTGTTTTCTTTGGTTATGTTACTTGTGGTAATGTTTAGCTATCAGTCAATTATTGCACAAGGCGTAACAACAGCGGCTTTGAACGGCAAAATTACTGATCAGAAGGGAGAAGAATTACCCGGCGCCAATATTATTGCAGTACATCAACCAACCGGAACTCAATATGGAACCACTTCGCGTGAAGACGGAAGATATAATCTTCTCGGTCTTGCTGTAGGTGGTCCGTACAAAGTTACAGTCTCTTTTGTGGGATATACTTCGCAAGTTGAAGAAGGATTCTCACTTGCATTGGGTCAAAATCTAAAAATTGATTTTGTTCTGCCCGAACAAGCATATGAACTATCCGGTGTTACAGTTACTGCTGAAAGAAATGCAGTACTTTCTGCCGCACGAACCGGCGCTGCTCAAAACGTTTCTGCAAAACAAATTCAAGAAGTTCCTACTATCAGCAGAAATTTTCAGAGCTTTGCAAAACTAAATCCTCTCTTCTCCGGCAGCGATCTTTCTGCAGCCGGGCGTTCATCAAGATTCAACAACATTCAGATCGATGGTACGCAGTACAATGATTTATTTGGTCTTGGTTCTACCGGTGCACCCGGCGGACAAACCGGTACAGCGCCGATAAGCTTGGATGCAATCAGTGAATTTCAAGTTCTGGTTGCACCATACGATGTACGTTTAAGCGGATTTACCGGAGGCGGCATTAATGCAATTACAAGAAGCGGAAGCAACAACTTCAAAGGCTCTGCTTATTTCTACGGAAGAAACGAAAGCTTTGTTGGAAAGTACGGCAATGTAGATCAAGGACAGGCAAGAGCCGGTTCACCGGATGTTGAAAGAAAAGCTTATCCGGATTTTAAAGAATATCAATACGGTTTTCGTTTCGGCGGTCCTATAATGAAAGATAAATTTTTCTTCTTTGTAAGCGGAGAATTAACCGTTGATGATAATCCATCGAGTAATGCTTCAATAACTCAAGGCGATCCGGCTGTTATTTCCGGTTACAAAGGTAAAGCCGATCAAGTCAAATCAATTTTGGCAAACCAATACGGATATAACGCCGGAAGTTATGATCAATTTGTGAGAGAGAGACCTTCGGATAAATTGATAATAAAACTCGATTACAACTTAAGCGATGATCATAAATTAACATTGCGTCATAATTTTGTTGATGCATATCAGGATATTCTCGGAAATAGAAGCGCTACCAATACATTATCATTTGATACTTACAATTACAGAATTAAAAGCCAAACCAACTCGACCGTACTTCAATTAACGAGTACACTCAGCAACACAATGTCGAACGAATTCATTGCCGGTTATACAAGAATTCGAGATAGACGCGCCGGCACCGGTGCAGACGCGCCCGAAGTTTTGGTAACCGACGGCGGTTTCAGAATGTCTTTTGGTCCCGATCAATTCTCTTCTGCAAACGAACTTGATCAGGATATTTTTGAAGTTACTGATAACTTCTCATTCTTTGCCGGAGATCATGTATTTACAGTCGGTACACACAACGAATTTTTCTCGTTCAGAAATTTATTCTTACGTGCATTTTTCGGTTATTATGAATTCAGCAGTATCGCAAATCTTCAAGCAGGCAAACCGAGTTTCTTTTTGAGAAGATTTTCAATTTTGTCCGATGGATCAATTCCAACTGTTGCAAACGATCCGCTTCCGGCAGCAAAGTTTGATGTAATGCAATTCGGCTTTTATGTTCAGGATGAATGGAGCGTTTCACCACAATTGAAATTAACAATCGGTGCAAGAATTGATATTCCTACATTCCCGGATTCACCAACACAAAACGATTCCGTTTCAAAATACTTTAGCGGATACAGCACCACCGATGTACCAAACGGTAATTTATTGTTCTCGCCAAGATTCGGTTTCAACTATGATATCAGCGGAGACAGAACAACACAATTGCGCGGTGGTCTCGGTGTTTTCACCGGACGTATTCCGTATGTGTGGATGTCCAACAATTACGGCAACACCGGTGTTCTGTATGCAGAAGTTCGCAACGCTACCGGAAAATCGCCGTTGTTTACTACGAATCCTTATGCAATTCCGGGACCGGGAGATGCCGGCACCGGTTCAACAAGAAAGCAAGCAGAAATTAATTTGGTTAATCCCGATTTAAAACTTCCACAAGTGTTAAGATTCAATATTGCGGTTGATGAGCAGCTGCCGTGGAATTTAATCGGTACTGTTGAATTCCAATATTCAAAAACATTGAACGATATGCTTTACCGTAAAATTAATATTGGAAATCCGATCGGTAAAATTCCGGTTATCGGTTCCGGGCAAGACGGCAGAACAGTTTGGGGAGGAACTGTATCAAAGAACGGAAACTTCTTTGATGTTCTCGAACTTTATAATACTGCCGGCGGCTATCAATACAATATTGCTTTTCAAGTTCAGAGAAATATGTTGAGAGGTTTATCAATTAACACCGGTTATGTTTTCGGGCAGGCAAAAGACAAAAACAGTGTTAACTCATCTCAAGCAATTTCTCAAATGAGATTCAACCCGGTTCAGCAAGATGCGAACAATCCGGCATTAACTTCATCGCAGTATGAAATTGAACATCGTGTATTTGCTGCTCTTTCGTATGTGTATGATTTTTTTGAAAATGCACCGACAACAATATCATTGTATTACAACGGTCAAAGCGGTTCGCCATTCTCATTTATTGTTGGCGGCGATCTTAACAACGATGGTTTTACCGATAACGATTTATTTTACATTCCAAGAAATAAATCCGAAATTCTTCTCGGTACAATCAGCAGCGGTCAATATGTAGCGGCTTCCGAACAACAGTATAACGATTTGTTTGCCTTCATCAACAACAACAATTACTTGAGTGAAAACAAAGGTAAAATTTCCGAAAGAAACGGTGCACGTAATCCATGGAGAAATATTCTTGATTTAAGAATTCAACAAGATATTCCAGATATTTGGGGACTTGGCAGACTTCAAGTATCGCTTGATATTCTTAACGTGCTCAATCTTATTAATTCGGAATGGGGATGGGACGAGAGTGTTTTCAGCACATACAGAATTGCTTCTTTACAAGGAAGAATTACACATAACGGAAAAGCAAACACTCCGGTTTATAGTTTTTCAAAACCGGCACGTAATGTTCCGTGGTCAATTACCGACACAACTTCGCGTTGGGCAATGCAATTCGGCATCCGTTATACTTTGTAATTTTTTGTTAATGCATTGCAAACAAAAAACCCCCGGCGTTCTTGCCGGGGGGTTTTTGTTTAAATGATTCCATCTTTTTAAAAAGATGGAATCATTGCTGCTATTTATAGTTTGTAAACTGAACGGGAAAATCCAAATCGGTTTCTTTGACAAGTTTAATTACAGCTTGCAAGTCGTCAATCTTCGCAGCTGTTACTCTCACTTGTTCGTCTTGAATTTGCGCGTTCACTTTTAGTTTGCTCTCTTTAATAATTTTTGTTATCAGCTTTGCATTCTCTTTTGAAATACCCGACTGCAAATCAATAACTTGTTTAATTCTTCCGTTAGCCGCCGGCTCGGGCTCTTTTATTTTCATTGCCTTTATCGAAATGCCGCGCTTGATAAACTTGGATTGTAAAATATCTACACTTTGTTTACGTGAGTAATCGTCTTTGGTATTCATTACAATCTGTTTTTCTTTTTTATTCAGAATTAATTCTGTTGCAGAATCTTTTAAATCGTATCTCTGCTGAAGTTCTTTCTTAGTCTGGTTTAATGCATTATCAATTTCTTGAAAGTCAACTTCCGATACAATATCAAATGAATGATTAGATGCCATTTTCTATTTCCTGCTCTCGTTTTTTAATTTGAAATCCGGTTGCAAATTTAAATATAATTAGTACAAAATTCTTTGAATATTACATCTAAAAGATTATATTAACTGCCGAGTTGAGGGTCAGCCCGTAAATCTTCCTTCTGAAAAAAAATCCTAACGCTAATTCTAATTTTCTATGTCGAAAAAAAAACTGCTGAGAAATTCTATTGCCGGTTTTCTTAACAAAAAAAATATAAGATTAATAGTCTTTATAATAATGACAACATCAAGCGCGGCACAAGTAGAATACGGCAAGTTATCTGATGCACTCATTTCCGAGGGCTTTGAAAATGTATCCGTTAAAACTAATGAGAAAACTTTACACATTGCTTATGAAGACCGACTCTACCGCTCCGATGTTGACGGACTTTTAGCCATCATTAACAAAACAATACCAACAATTAATTTAGATTATATCGAGAAAATAAATTTTGTTGTTTTGAAAAGCGGAATCCCAATCATTCAAGTAATCTCGTCGAAAAATATTTTGGAAGATTTCATCAACAAAAAAATTGATCGAGCAGAGTTAGTAGAAAAATTACAAATCGATTTTGATGATATCACAGAAGAAAATCTTTCAACTGCCGAACGGCTGAACAGTTCATATTTCAAATTCGATTTTGTTTTGAAGCCGACAATTAAGTTCGAGTTCGGTCCATATTCCGATCCGGTACTTTATCAAATTAACTTCGCACCTCATGTTGATCTTACTTTGTGGAAAGGGATGAACATCAGATACGAATTGACTATCCCGGTTCATAATGATTTTCTGCCGCGCGAAGATTCAATACGAACTTCGTTAATTTCGCTGAATCAAACATTCCGTTTCTCGAATTCATTCTTTGTTGCTGCAAGCGCCGGCTTGTTTACGCAGAACAGATACGGCTTCGATTTCGAAACACGCAATTATTTTTTGAACGGAAATTTTTCGATTGGAACAAATATCGGTTACACCGGTTTTGCATCGTTCGTTGAAACGAAATTGTACTATTCCGATCCCTATCTTTGGAACGGAGCGGTAAGTGCCGATTACCGTTTCTCCGAACTCGATTTAACAGTTGGATTGATGGCTGGTAAATTTTTGCAAGGTGATAATACAATCCGCATCGATGTTACAAGAGATTTTGGAGAAACAACAATCGGATTTTTTGCTCTCCACTCTACGGATGGAATTACAAACGGCGGAGTGAATATTTCAATCCCTCTTCTTCCTTCAAAACACATGCAGCCGGGGATAGCTCGAATCAGAATTGCAGAAAATTTCCCGTTTACTTATCTGGTAAAAACCAACACTCCCGATTTAATTGGATTAAGATTCAATACCGGTTTTCGAATTACGGATTTACTCAACAAGCTGAACCCGATCTACCTAAAAAATTATATAAGAAACAGATCGAACTAAACAGAGGTGAACAATGATAAGAAAAAACAAAGCCCCTCTTTTTGTGTCCGTATTATTGATTCTGATTATAGCCGCTTGTGAAAGTGCTAGAGTAGCCCCGGAGACTCCTAGACCAAATCCACAAGCACCACCTCCAGCGCCATTAATACTTACCGGTTATGTTAGAGACGCACAAACACTATCCGGTGTTAACGGTGCCACTGTTAAAATATCAAAAGCAGACGGCACTGTTCTAACAACAATTTTTGCCAACAGCGCTGGAAGTTACACGTATGATGTTTCCAGCGTGCAAGAAAATGTTCTCGGTGTATCGGCAACAAAATCCGGCTATGGCTTCAGTTCAGGCACGGCAGAAATTAACAGGGGTTTTTATACCGCCTCTGTTGATGATATTTTATTGACACAACTTCAGGCAACAACCGCCACCGTTACTTCCGCACAAGGCGGTAATATCGATAACACAAATAATCAAGCATTGGCAAGTCAACCTCTAAATGTAACGATTCCTCCGAATGCGGTTTCGCAGAGTGTTCAAATTAGTGTTGCATCAATACCGGCGGCACAAGTGCCGGCTCCGGCTGCTTCAACAAATCAAACAATTGTTTCTGCCGGAACATTTGAACCGAGCGGTACTCAATTTCAACAAGCAGTCACAATTACATTTCCTCTGCCGGTAAGAAAAACTCCAGGCAGTACGTTTCAGGTTCTTCAATTAAATGAAGCAACCGGAGCGTATTCAAATTCGGGATTTACTGCAACCGTTGATGCAACCGGAACGCAAGCATCTGCCGATGTAACTCACTTTACCATTTATACGCTGGCAGATAACAAATCAACATTGAATCTGCCCGATGCAGCAGCAAGTGTTGTTCAGACAACAACATTAACAGTAGTATCATCAAATACTGCGGCTTCGGCTCTACTTGCAAAGACTGTTTCGGTTACTCTCTCCGGCGGTTCAGGGGAAGTAGATGCGGATTGGTTGAGAGACGAGATATCTAAATTGATATCTATTAGTACCGGCACGTTCACACAAACAATTTATTTGTCATTTAATATTACATCGCCCGAATCCGAAGGCGGTAAACCATCGTGGGTACAAAACGGAATTATAGTTGGTCCAAATCCGGGCGAAGCCGGCGACGCATCGAAGAAAGCTGTTTATAACAAAACATCAAAAACAAGAAACGGAACCGTATCGGGAAATACCGGCACAAATCAATGGTCGAGAAATGTTCAGGTTATAGAAGAAAATTGGGTTTTAAATGCGTCAAGTTCAGGCTGGTTCTGGACTCCGCATAATCAGGGAGGAATTACACAAGGACCATTTTAATTTATTAGTGTCGGGGTGGGGAGATTCGAACTCCCGACCTCTTCGTCCCGAACGAAGCGCGCTAACCGGGCTGCGCTACACCCCGAAATTATGGTGACAAAAATAAGATTTTAAAATTTTATATAAAAATTTCGACAACAAAATATTTATCCCTCATTTTAGGAGGTTGATATGAAAAAAATTATTCTACCAATTTTTCTTTTATTTATTCTTTGTGAAGTTAGTTACGCCCAATTAGCAAAAGACAGCTGGGCAGTCGGATTTGGATTCCGATACCCGAAGCTTGTTAGCGTCAATATCGATCCGGTTAATACAAACTACGGCGGCTTTGCATCAATACAAAGAAATTTTTCCGAACATTCCGGGTTAAGATTTATTGGCGCCTATTCCCACATGGAAGGAGAATATGTTAATGCCGCACTAACAACGGTTACATCAACAACGAATGCAATTTCAGGCAATCTTGATTTACTTTTTTATCTGATGCCGTGTGAACCGGTTTCGCCATACGTGTACGGTGGTATCGGCGCCGTTTACGCGATGCTCGATAGTTATGTTACGACAACACTTGATGATAACCAATTTATTCCGGAAGTGAATTTTGGTGTCGGCGCTGAATGGAATTTTGACGGCGAGTGGAGACTTGTAACCGAGTTTGGTTATCACATAACAAATAATTCCGATCTTGACGGTGCAATCGGTCTAGGCGAAGTAAGCGGCAGAGATACTTATCTCGGAATTAATATCGGCTTGCTCTATTTCTTCGAAAAAGGTGAACCGTCAAAGTATTGCCAATTTTATTCCGGTTTATCGGCAATGGAAAAACCCGAACCGGTTGATTACGACCGCATCGAAGAAATGATTAAACGGCACATTCCGCAAGAAGTTGTTAAAGAAGTTGTTGTTGAAAAACCGGGCGGAATGATGGCGGCTTCTGAAAAATGGGTGCTCGTTGGTGTTAACTTTGAATTCAACAGTGCAAAAATTACTCCCGAATCATATCCGATACTTTACGATGCCGCTAAAACATTACTTAGTTTCCCTGATCTAAAAGTTGAAATACAAGGTTACACGGATAATATCGGTTCCGAACAGTATAACAAAACACTGGCTCAAAAACGTGCCGATGCTGTTAAACTATATCTTACATCGAAAGGCGTTTCCGAAAGCCGTTTGAAAGCTGTAGGTTATGGCGAAAGCAATCCCGCGGCTGATAACAAAACTGCAGACGGCAGAGCGATGAATAGAAGGATTGAATTCAAAGTGCAATAAAAATTTTGTTAGACTGAGATTGTCATTTAGTTGTAGGGAATACTATGCGCCGTGGCGTATTGCGTTCCCTACTTCTGCTATTTACTTTCTACTCGAATTCGTTTAATTTAGCACCAGTAAAAAAAATATCCTTTAATTTTATCCGGCGAGATAAAAAGGAATGAAGACGAAAAAAATAATAAGCAGAAAAGGAAACCTCGAAGGCATCAGCCAACGAGGATTTTTTTTATTAATGAGGGGTTGAACGCATGGATGTAAAAGCAAAAATAATTGATGAAGACGGCTTCGGAAGAACGATTACACGGCTCGCCCACGAAATACTTGAAAAAAATAAAGGATCAAAAAATATTGTTCTTATCGGGATGAGAACGCGCGGAGTTTATATCGGCGAAAGAATCCGCGATAAAATAAAAGAGATCGAAAAATTTGAACCGAACTTCGGGGTTCTCGATGTTACGCTTTACCGCGATGATTTCAGAACAAGATTGAAACAGCCGGAAATTTCCGTTACGGATATAACTTTTGATGTTAATGAAAAAGATATAATACTTATTGACGATGTACTTTATACCGGCAGAACAATCCGTGCCGCACTTGATGCGCTGATGGATCTGGGAAGACCGCATACAATTCAGCTTTGTGTTATGGTGGACCGCGGTCATAGAGAACTTCCCATCAAAGCGGATTTTGTCGGCAAAAATATTCCTACTTCAATTAACGAAGAAGTACGTGTCAATATTAAAGAAGTTGACGAAGAAGACTCTGTGTATTTAGTTAACGCACCAAAAAATTGAGAGAGAATTTAATATGTCATTATCAAGCAGACATTTGCTCGGTCTATCCGGGGTTCCGAAAGAGGATTTGCAACTTATACTGGATACGGCTACAACTTTTAGAGAAGTGCTCGAAAGACCGATTAAAAAAGTGCCGACTCTGCAAGGCAAAACAATCGTAAATCTTTTTTATGAAAACTCCACGCGTACAAGAATTTCATTCGAGCTTGCGCAGAAAAGATTATCGGCAGACACAATAAATTTTTCCACTTCTACCAGCAGTGCAAAAAAGGGAGAAACATTCAAGGATACTGTGCGGAATATTGAAGCGATGAAAGTTGATATGATTGTTGTACGTCATCAATCTGCCGGTGTGCCGCAGTATCTTACAAAAATTTCCAAAGCAAATATTATTAATGCCGGAGATGGGCTGCATGAACACCCAACTCAAGGTTTGCTCGATATGTACTCGATACGCGAGCGGCTCGGAAAATTACAAGGGTTGAAAGTCTGCATTGCTGGCGATGTTGCACACAGCCGCGTTGCATTATCAAATATATTCGGATTAAAAACGATGGGAGCGGAAGTTTCTGTTTGCGGACCTTCTACAATGATTCCAACCGGTATCGAATCTTTCGGCGTAAAAGTTTTACACAACATCAACGATGCAATTGCAAACAACGATGTGCTGAATGTTTTGAGAATACAATTGGAAAGAAACGCCGGTGTTAGAATTCCTTCGTTAAGAGAATATCATCAATATTTTGGAATTACAACTGAACGAATAGAAAAATTTAACCGCGATATTTTAATCTTGCATCCCGGACCAATTAACAGAGGCGTAGAATTATCATCGGAAGTTGCCGATGGACCTTATCAAGTAATTTTAGATCAAGTAACAAACGGTGTAGCAATAAGAATGGCTGTTCTTTATTTGCTCGGCACAATGCATAATTGAATAGGTGAAAAATGAAAATTGTACTCAAGCAAGTTAACCTTTTGAATCCCGAACAAAAACTTCAACAAAAATCAGATATTTTAATTGAAGACGGCGTGATAAAAAAAATCGGCGGATTGAAAGAAGAAGATTTCAAAACATCGAAAGTTTTTGATTTTGAAAACAAATATTGTGTACCGGGAATGCTCGATATGCATGTTCATTTGCGCGAGCCGGGACGTGAAGACGAAGAAACAGTTGAAACAGGATGCAATGCCGCTTCTGCCGGTGGATTTACTTCCGTTGCATGTATGCCGAATACTTCTCCGGATATCGATTCTGCCGAAGTAGTACGATACATAAAAGAGAAATCAAAAAATCATTTGGTGGAAGTTTACCCGGTTGCAGCAGCCAGTCTCGGCAGAAAAGGGGAAGCACTCGCACCGATGTACGAACTTTTTGAAGCCGGCGCAGTTGCGTTTTCCGATGACGGCATTGCAATTAAAACCCCGCATGTGTTGAGACATGCAATGGAATATTCCAAAATGTTTGATGCGCCGATTATCGAACATTGCGAAGATGACTCGCTTGCAGACGGCGCGATGAATGAAAGTGCAACTTCGACATTGCTCGGTCTGCCCGCTATTCCAACTGTTGCGGAAGATCTAATTGTTATCCGCGATATTATGATGGCTGAATTCACCGGTGCAAGAGTTCACATTGCGCATATCAGTTCAAAAAATGCCGTTGATTTGGTTCGTCAGGCAAAAAAGAAAGGCATTAAAGTTACGGCAGAAGTTGCACCTCACCATTTTACTTTGAGTGATGAAATGGTAAAAACTTTCGACACGAATTATAAAATGAATCCGCCTCTGCGAAGCAGTGAAGATGTTGATGCAATGATTGAAGGACTGATTGACGGAACAATTGATTGCATTGCAAGCGACCACGCACCTCATTCAATTGAAGAAAAAGAGATGGAATTTATTTACGCCCCGAACGGAATTCTTGGTTTGGAAACAATACTCGGTATTTCGCTCAGCGAACTCGTTCACAAAAAACGTTTGAGCCTCTCACAGCTTGTAGAAAAACTTTCTATTAACCCGCGCAAAGTTCTCAACTTGCCGGTTCCGCAAATTAAAGAAGGTGAAAAAGCAGACCTTACTATTTTCGATCCTGATTTGATTTGGACAGTTGATGTTTCCAAATTCAAGTCGAAGTCAAAAAATTCTCCGTTCGATAAAAGACTTTTGACCGGAAAATCTATTGCGGTGATTAACAAGAATAAAATGTTCTACGAAGAGAAATTCTTCGGTATTTGATTTTCCTTTACAGTGTTCACCACTGTACACAATTGAATACAAACACCGCACCAAGCATCTCAAAAATGTTACGGATTTGTTTTTTTTCTTTTGGCATCTGAGTTGATGTACAAGTGATAGAATAGAAATTCCAACGGAGGATATGATGAAAACATTTAAAAAATTTGCATTTGCTTTTTTAATCTTAACCGGAATCTTTTTAACTGCGTGCGATGAATTTGATGAGTACGATGATAACCCGCCGTCAGTTCCGAGAAATGTTTACACCGTAACCGGAGATAACCGGATTGATATTTTTTGGGATGCAAGTTATGATGACGATGTTGCCGGCTATAATATTTATCGCGGTTATTCAGAATCGGGGACGTACAAATTAATCGGCAGTACAAACGATACTTACTTTGTTGATTACAACGTCAACAATGGAGTTACATATTATTACGCAATTGAGGCGTACGATTACAACGGGAATGTAAGCGATTGGAGAGATGTGTTTATTGTTTACGATACTCCTCGACCCGAAGGATTAAATCAAGCCGTATTTGATTACAACCGCGCTCCAAATAGTGCCGGATACTCTTTCAAAAATTATCTTGTTGTTCCATACGACGGTGATGCCGCAGATTTCTTTTTCGAAAATTTCAACGGCACTTATTACATCAATGTTTGGGATGATTCCGACATTCAAGATATGGGAAGAACAAACGATATTTGGGATATAAGTTATGCGCCGTCAAGCGGATGGGTTCCGCTTAATCAGGGTGAAAATGTAAAATACACCGAGGCAATTGTTGGACATACTTACATAATCTGGACGTGGGATAATCACTTTGCAAAAATTAGAGTGAAGAGTATCGGCGGCGATAGAATGGTGTTTGATTGGGCTTACCAGCTTGTTGAAGGAAATCCTGAATTAAAGATAAAACAGCCGGGCAGTGAAAGAAAAACACATCAAGCACTGTTGAAGATGAATTGAAAAAATTTCATGGTCGGTCAACGAAAAGCATACCAGCACGGTATGCTTTTTTGTTTCTTTTAATTTATTTTGATAATTGTATTATCAAATACAATGAATAGAATAATGCTGAAGAAAATACTATTAACGGTATTAACTTTTATTTTTATGGTTAATACTCCGCTTGCCCAGGATTCAAAAGATCGGGAGGCACAAAAACTTTTTATTAAAATTGAAGAAGGATTAACGAGCGGCTCTGTTGATAAGTTTTCAAATTATTTCAGCGGCAGAAATTACATAAGTCTTTCTAACGGAACTTCGGGATATTTCAGCTCGAATCAGTCGTACTATGTTATTAAAGATTATTTGAGTGTTTTCCAGCCGATCTCTTTTAAGTTTACCAACATTGTTATCGATAGCGGCAATCCGTTTGCCGCCGGTAGTCTTAAATTTAACAACAAGGGAATTAGAGGCACTGCAACAGTATTTGTAACATTAAACTTTTCCGATAACGAGTGGCGTATTTCTCAAATTACCATAAGTCAGTATTGATGGACTTAAAAAATTTTTTTCAGAAAAAATTTTTTGTGTTGTTTATTCTCTTTTTATCCTTTGCGGCAACCGGTTTATTGGAGCCTGACTTTAAGTCTCGCATCACAAAAAACTGGGAT
Organism: Ignavibacteriales bacterium; assembly: GCA_016177735.1. Lineage (GTDB taxonomy): Bacteria > Bacteroidota > Ignavibacteria > Ignavibacteriales > Melioribacteraceae > DYJK01. The sequence continues at coordinate 60,313 of JACOUS010000010.1, forward strand.
GATAATCTTTCGCAAAAAATTTTTGAAGCCGAAGAAATTGTTCAATCGATATTCAATTCGAAAATAGAAAAAATCATTTCCGTAAATAATCGTCTCAAAAAAGAAATATCACAATCGACCGACCGAAACTCTTCCGGCAAATTTTTTGAAACACTTAACAACCCGGCATTAGAAAATTATTCGATACAATTATATAGCGGCAGCAAACTAACAGCGTGGAATTCCGAGCCGGTTTTTGGTCATCGGGAAATATCTTCGCTCGACCAAAAAATTTCCGAAGCCTTCTTTACAAAAAATAAATTGGTAACGTATCTGACGTTTGTCGATACTCTTCGTTATCCACCCGGTTTATTGTATTTGGTAACAAGTATCCCGGTTGAGAAACATTACAAACTTGCAAACGAAAGTTATTCCGAATTGAGTATCACGGACACTTTATCATCTCTACTCTCCACTTCAATACTTGTTGATTTTAGCGAGACGTCGCAGTTTGTAAAAGACGGACGCAAACATTCATTCCCGGTTTTGAATAATTACAAAAACAAAATCGGCATTGCTGTTTTTGAAAAACCCTCGCTCGATAATGCCTTGAAAGAAACCGGCGATACTTTTTTTTTGATACAAGCATTTATTGTTTTGGTGGTTTATATATACGCCGGCTATGCACTTAAAAATTATTTTGCTGTTCGGAACAACAAAGCAATAAATTTTTTACTCCTTATCACTTACCTGATTTTCTTTCGTATGATTTTGTTCTGGTTCGAAATTCCTTCAAGCTTTGTTAGGAATTCACTTACGGATCCGTCACTCTTTTCATCTGTATTTGCTTTTGGTGTTGTGCGCTCTCCACTGGAATTTTTTATCACACTGGTTTTTGCTTTAGTAATTTCTTTTGTTTTTTATAAACGAATTGGCAGAGTTACGATAACAAAAGAAAGTCCCGCCGCAAACAAAATTTTTTCTGTTTTGTTAACGGCTGTTTCGATCTTGCTGATATTATTAATAATAAGAGGACTCGGCGCTTCAATACGAAGTGTAGTTTTCGATTCAACGATACGTTACTTCAAAGAATTTATGCTGATTCCGCCGGCGCCGGTTTTGCTGATGAACGTAAACATTTTAATTCTCGGCTTGTGCTGTTTCCTTGTTTGTGTATCGCTGATTATTTTGCTGCTAAAAATTTATTCTGTTCGTTTCCCCAAAACCAATTTAGTAAGCACCGTATTGTTTATTGCGTTTCAAATTGCCGGCTGGATTTATGATTTAATACAGAGACAGCCGCAAGGAACATCTTTCACAAGAATATTGATCTTAACTCTTCTACTTGTAGTAACTTTTATCATCTATAATAAAAAAACAAAAATTCTTGGCTGGGTTTATCTTGCATTTGCTTCCTCGATTACTGTTGTAAGTCTGCTTTCGTTTTATAATTCGGAAATAGAAAGAGAATCTCTTAAAACAACAGCGCAAGAAATTACGCGAAACAACTCGAATATTCTTGAGTTCATTGTTCATCAAACATTAGCTCAAGCAGAGGATGATCAAAAACTTTTGGAAAGTTTATCGAAAAAAAAAGAAGTTACGCCCGAAATTTTTCGGTTGTGGACGAGAAGTTTAATTCACAGAGAAAACATTCCGTCGTTTATAGCTGTTTATGATGCAGATAAAAAAATTGCCGGATCATTCGCGAATGATAAATTCGATACACTTCAGTATAAAAGTTATATCAGGAATTTGAACGGACAGAAATTGATCAAGATTGCAAACCCGTACACTTCCGAATACGAATTAATAGGCATCGTACCGATAGAATATGAAAATGAAACAATTGGTTATCTGCTTTGTAGTTTGAAATTCCGCGAAGACGGTTTTAATTCGCACGGCATTCCAAAATTTTTGAGTGCGGCAAAAGCCGGCATCTCTTCTGCAACCGATCCTTCCAAGTTGAAGATTTATTTTTTTGAAAAAGGCTGGCTGATAAATACAAATGGAACAAATCAAATAGATCAGAATACTATAAAAAAAATTTCGAAGACTAATTTTTCAAAACACAACGAAGCATGGCTCAGTATTTCAATCAACCGGCAGATTCATTTGGTTTACCTGCTCAAATACGGAACCGGCGAAGAAAAGATTGTTGCCGTTGCACTCGAAGAAAATAAGTTTGCATGGAATCTTTCCAATTTTTTCAAAGTGTTTTTCATTCACACGCTCATAATTTCTGCTTTATTCTGTATTTACTCATTCCGCTTTCTGAAAAAGTGGAGAATCTTTTTCGGAAGTTTCAGAACGAAAATTGCTTTTGTGCTGATTATAGTTTCTGCCGTACCGATGATTGTAATCGCAGTCTATATTCGAAATATTTCCGAGAGCAAAGATGTTGAAATAACCCGCGAGCGTCTTGCCGAACTTGCGCATCAGGTCGATTCTTACATAAAAAAATATTACGGCACAACTTCGTTATCGGATCAACTTCTGTTCGAAAAAACTTTCAACGATCTCAATATTAATTTTTCCGTTTATGAAAACGGCAAATTGTTTTTCAACAGTGACAAAAATTATTACTCTGCCGGTCTTTTTCCTGAAATTTTGAATTCGAATGCCGCCTTGAACAGTGCTGTTAATTCTTCAAAAGAAATTTTCTTTAACGAAAAGTTGGATAAGATTTTTTACCATTCATTTTATTTGCCTTCTACGATAAATTCGCGGCAAATTATTATTCAAGTAAATGATCTATTCAACAAAATAGCGGCTCCGCTGTCAAACAACGAATTGGATGTCTTTTTGTTTGGTGTCTTTTCGTTGGCACTAATTCTGTTGATAATTTTGAGTGCGATACTCGCACGCCAAATTTCAGCACCAATTAATAATTTAACTCTCGCAACAAGGTCAATCGGCGCCGGTGATTTGAATGTTGAAGTCGGCAAGAATTATTCGGGAGAGATAAAAGAACTTGCCGAAGGCTTCAACATGATGGTGAAGCAGTTGAAGAAAAGTCAGATTGAAATGGCATTGCTCGAAAGAGAATCCGCATGGAAAGAAATGGCAAAGCAAGTAGCACACGAAATTAAAAATCCGCTTACGCCGATGAAATTATCGGTACAACAATTAACAACCGCGTACAAAGATAAATCGCCGAAGTTTGATTCAATCTTTGAAAAAGTTACATCAACAATTACAACGCAGATAGAAACACTCAAAAATATTGCTACGGAGTTTTCCAACTTTGCGCGGATGCCGGCGCCTAATATTGAAAAAGTAAATGTTGCCGGCGTTATCAATAACTCTCTAAATTTATTTGTGAATGAAAAACTCTCGATTAAATTCAGAAGCGATGAAAATATTTTTGTTGAAGCGGACGCCGATCATTTGAGCCGCACTATTATTAATCTTGTTCGCAACTCGATTCAAGCTAACGCGAAGAGTATTCTTATCCAGCTTAAACGTGAAGAAAACCTTTGCAGCGTTCGTTTGATTGACGACGGAACCGGGATCGCTGAGGAAGCCGGCGAAAAAATTTTTGAAGAAAATTTTACGACAAAAGCCCAGGGAATGGGACTTGGATTAAGCATGGCAAAAAAATTTATTGAAAGCATCAACGGCACAATTACGGTTGAAAAAACTTCGAGTGAAGGAACTACCTTTTTAATAACTATTCCGGTTGCAGAATAATGCCGCAGTTAACTCCATATCAAAAAGAAGCGCTCGATTACAAATCGAATATTTTATTGAGTGCCAACGCCGGTTCGGGAAAAACTTTTGTGCTCTCAAAAAGATTTGTTGAAATTATTTTAAGCGAAAACGCAGAGCTTGACAGTATTGTTGCAATTACCTTTACCGATAAAGCCGCCGGCGAATTGAATAAAAAAATTGCGAAAGAAATTGAAGACAGACTTGAAATAGAAACCGCTGAAACAAATGTGCGCAAGCTTGAATCGGTGCGCCGCCAGCTTGTATCGGCAAATATTTCTACGATCCATTCTTTTTGTGTAAACGTATTGAGAGAGTTTGCACCCGAAGCCGGTATCGATGCAAACTTTCTACCGGTTGATCAATATACTGCAGACGAACTGTTAACCCTCGCGGTCGATGAATCAATAAATCATCTCATTAGTTCTTCCGATTATGAAAATAAATTGAAGTACCTGATCAGATTTTTCGGCTCGAAAAGAATTTTGGTTGGTCATCTGACTAAAGCCGTTGAACAGAGAAAAATCATTGATCAACATCTTTCCGGATTGTACGCAAAGAGTGAAGAAGAAATTGCCGAACATTTTCAAAAAATTTTTGAAGTACGGTTTGACAAACTTTTTCAGGATAAAATAGAAAGACTAAAAATAGCAGCCACGACAATAAACGATTTTGTTTTAAATCAGCCGAAGACAAACGAAACGGCGTCTTCAATAGCCGGAATAATTAAGAAGCTGCTTCCCGGTTTGAAAGCACTTGAGAAAATTGAACTTCTCAAATTACTTGCAGAGGGACTGTTGACAGACAAAGGGACAATCAAAGTTAGAGGTTACCTAAACAAAAGCAAAGATGATTTTGAAAAAGAGATTGGCATTGTTGAGACAATATTTTCCGAACTGGACAAATTACTTGAAGTAGAAACCGGCGATAATGCCGATACCGAACTTGCACGATTCGGAAAAAACTTCCTCGACATTTATTCTTTTACTGAAAAAGTATATCAATCAAAGAAACAGCAGAAAGGTTATCTCGATTTTGAAGATATACTTCTTCACGCGCAAAAAATTTTGGAACTTAATGACGTGAAAGAATATCTGCGCAGCAAGTTCAAGTATATCATGATTGATGAATATCAGGATACCAACGAACTGCAGTATAAAATTTTTATGCCGATACTAAGTTATTTACAGCACGGCAATTTATTTGTTGTGGGAGATGAGAAACAAAGTATCTACATGTTCCGCGATGCGGATTTAAGAATTTTCAATAAAACAAAAACAGATATCGTAACAGCAGAAAAAACCGGCAAGCTGTTAAGTCTGCCCCACAGTTTTAGAATGGCGCCGCAGCTTGTACTTTTTACGAACAGACTTTTTGCAAATTTGTTTGAAGGACACGATCCCGAGTTGAACGAAGTTGAGTACAGCGAGTTGGTTTGTGCCAAAGATGAAAACGAAAAAGGAGCCGTCGAGTTTTTGCTTGCCGATAAAGAGAAAAATATTTCCGAAACGGAATTAACGGTAAACAAAATTATTGAATTGACAACCGATCCCGGCAGTGAAATTGATTTTAGCGGTATCGGAATACTTTGCAGAAAAAGGAATTTGTTTGAGGAACTTGAAAAAGAATTAACATCGAAAAAAATTCCTTACACAATTGTCGGCGGAAAAGGATTTTATCAGCGCCAGACGATTTATGATATTTACAACTACCTCACTTTCCTATTAAATACAAACGATGATTCCGCATTTGTAGGAATATTGCGCTCGCCCTTTTTTAATTTTTCCGATACGGAAATTTTTGAATTATCACTCGAAGAGGGAAATAATTTTTTCCAAAAGTTGAACAAATACTCGCACAAATCGGAACAAAGCAAGAAAGCCTTGAAACGATTGAACGAGCATTTGAATCTTGCACTCAGCAGTGAAATCTATACTTTGATCAGGCGCATTCTGCTCGATTCCGGTTACTGGGCTGTGGTTGCCGCAAAGAAAAATTCCAAACAAGAAATAGCCAATCTTGAAAAACTTCTCGTGCTTGTAAGAACTTTTACACAGAAGAGTTTCAAAAATTTGTATGACTTCGCAGCATCGCTTCGAGAATCTATCGAAACAATGGATGACGAAGGGCAAGCGCAAATAACAAAAGAAGAAAATTCCGTTAAACTGCTCACGATACATCAAGCAAAAGGATTGGAATACAAAGCTGTTTTTCTGTACGGATGTAACGGCTATGCGAAAGATGATTCAGTCAAAACAAGAGGATTGAACATTGATAAAGATTTTGGATTTCTTGCCAAAGTTCCTCTAAACGAAAATTATTTTGAAGAGTATGCAGCTCCGCCGGCATCGGCATTATATAATTACATTAACCGCAGAAAAAATTACGCCGAGATTAAGCGGCTGCTGTATGTTGCTGTTACACGGGCGATGAACAAACTTTATATCTGCGTAGAACATAAAGAGTATAAATCGCAGAGCGGCTCTTTCTTTGAGATGTTTTGCAGCGGACTGAATCCCGATTTTGAAAAAGATAATTTGAAACTGAACGGCACTGTTGATTTTATGAAGAGCAATGACAGCAATTATGAATTTTATGATAAAGAAATGGAACTCGAGATAAAATTTGCACGCGAGTTAAAAGCGGTTCCCGAATTGAAAATAGATGAAGAAGAGAAAACTGCTGAAAAAATATTTCATATAGAAAAAATTGAAGACAGCCCGAAGAAAGAGATTATCTCTGCAACAAAGTTATCAATGTTCAGGCAGTGCCCGGTTAAATATGAACTTACTTATGATCTCGGTTTTTCTACTATTTACGATTTGATGAAAAAACACAGAGCAGTGTACGAGTTCAATTATAAGGAAGATGATGAACTAAAGTTGTATGCGGATGTAAAGGGAAGGGTAATCCACTCGGTGTTAAAAGAAAATATTACCCGTGAATTTTTGGATGAAGTTATTCGCGGTAAAATCAACAGTGAATCAATTAATGATTTGAATGCTGCGGAACGTCTGCAAACGCAAATAAAAATTTTGCTCGAGGATTTTTATAATTCAAAATCGTATTCAGCGCTGATTTCCGAAAAGAAATTTCGAAATGAAATAGAAATCTATTGCGAAGAAGTGGAAAACTATCTTTACGGGATAATCGATAAATTAATTTTTGCGGAAGACAAATTCATTATTGTTGATTACAAAACCGATGACATCGGCGAAGAACAATTGAAAGAACGAAGCGAAGATTATTTTCATCAACTGAAATTTTATTCTTACATACTCGGCAAACTGTACAAAGATTATTCGGTGTTTGAACTCCGGCTGGTTTTCCTAAAGTATCCTGAAAAAGTGATTACGCAAAATGTTGTGCGGAGTGATTTTATAAAATATCAAACTGAACTTGACGAATTAATTAATAAAATTTTAGCCGGGGAGTATGAGCCCAATTTAAATCATTGCGGCAAATGCCACTTTGCACTGGAAGGAAACAAATGCGTAAAATTTTGATGAATGCCTTTGCGCTCAGTTTATTGCTGCTATTTTTATCACATTGTTCAGCAGTGCCATTGTTTGAATATCCGCCCGATTGGAAAGAAGCGGCAAAGAGAGACAGTGTAGTAAAATATTATTCGAAATTTCTTTCGGGTAAAAAAATTTTTTTGGATGCCGGGCACGGCGGTGAAGACAGAAAAAATAAAAATCAAGACGGCAATGTTGTTGAAGCGGATGTAAATTTGAAAGTCGTGCAGAACCTTCGCAATTATTTAAATGCTGCCGGCGTCGAAACAATTTTATCGAGAGATGAAGACAAAACAGTTCCGCTTGCCTACCGCTCGGAGCTGGCAAATAAAAGCGGTGCAGATTTGTTTATCAGCATTCACCACAACGCACCGGCAAAGTGGGAAGATAATTACACCAATTACACTTCGACATATTATCATGCGAAAGAAACCGATTACGAATACGAGCCTTGCGAAAGAGATTTGGCAAAATATATTCAGCGCGATCTATCTTATGTAATGGGCAACCCCGGCGGTCTCGGTTCGTTCGACGGAACATATTCCGATTATATTATTTATCCCGGCGAAGGATTTTCTGTACTGCGCAAAACTGAAATGCCTTCCGTACTTGTTGAATGCGCTTTCCACACAAACAGGCTTGAAGAACTGAGATTGAACGACAGCGAGTTCAACCAAATTCAAGCATGGGGAATTTTCCGAGGCATCGGAAAATATTTTCGTTCGGGTATCCCGCAAATTGAATTAATTAGCGACAGCACGAAATTCGAAAACAATCTGCTGAAACTTTCGTTTGCGTTGATCGATTCGAACGGAATTAATACGAAGTTATTGCAGTTTTTTTTCAACAAAGAGGAAAAGAATTTCTCGTTTGATAAAACAACGAACATTCTTTCTGTTGAGATAGAAAATTCAAACGAAGGAGAATACCCGGTGCGCGTAATTTGTGCAAACAAAAACGGGAATCACTCATTGCCTTATCATAAAAAATTGTTTGTTAATAATTCCGGTTATTTTTTGTTAAAAGATTAAAGAGAGCAGGCTATAATCAAAATAATGGATTTACTATCATGTCTTTTTTGTATTTTAATTTTGTAAGACGGTAAAAACATGACAGGCAAAACATTTCTAAATAATTTAGCGAACGGGAAAGTTGATATTGTTCAATTATTCCTTGAACAGCTTGAAGAACTCCAAATGAATTATTGCGTTATAGGAGGTTTGGCTGTTAATGCTTATGCAGACCCGGTTGCAAGCCTTGATCTCGATATTGTTCTGGCAATCGAAAATATTGAAAAGTTGGTAGAACATGCCGGTAAAATTTTCAGCGTAGAGAAATTTCCACACAGAATAAATTTGCTTCACAGTGGTTCCGATTTGCGGATCCAATTACAGACTGATTCAAGATATCAATCTTTTATTGATAATGCAGTGACTAAAAAAGTACTGGGATATGAAATGAAAGTTGCTGCATTAGAAGATGTTTTGAAAGGAAAAATTTGGGCATACTCGAATGTGGAACGGCGCAAAAGCAAACGTCAAAAAGATTTAGCCGATATTATGAGACTTGTAGAAACTCATCCGCATCTTTATGATTTACTGCCGCAAGAAATAAAAACAATAGTTGATTAATTCCTCTTTGTTAAAAGAGGAATTAATGGCTATGCGCAAATTAATCATTGTTCTATTTTTTGTTGATCTGCTTTTCCAGTTACATATCTGAACACAAACAACGCAACAGCCGCAGTCAAACCAATCGCTAAAAAGTAATACCAGATAACATGTGCATTCGAATAATATGCTGCTCGTTCAAGTTCGGTTAATCCAGCCGGCAATGTTTTTGGATCCGGGCAGTATGCATCAAGTAAAAATCCTGACATTATAAAACCGGCGAGTGCCGAAAAAAAAGAATGCAAATGACTAAAACCGAGATAAGCACCTTCTTCACCTTTCGGAGCTTGCAAAGAAAAGTATTCCAAAAATCGCGGAGAGATAAAACATTCGGCAAGTCCTTGAATTGCAATGCCGATAATCAGCATGAGCGTTAACGGATGCATATCGAACAAACCGAAGATTGATATTGAATTGCCGGCAACATTTTGCAGCGGAACGCTGAGCGACATTGCAAACGCTGAAAACGGCATCAGCATCATTCCAACAAGCATTGAAGTTACCGCTTTGCGTTTCTTCATTAAATTTGTAACGAGAACAACAAACAAAACAACTGCCGCCGGATTTACATTTGCAAGCCACTCCGGTTTTGCATCTTCGCCGAGCAATCTTATTACATACTTCGGCATCGTTGCATACAACTGCTGTTGAATTATCCAGAAGCCGCTGACGATTAATATCAAAATTATCAACCTTGGTGCGGCAATAATTTTTTTCAAAGAATTAAAGACATCGGCAATAGTTTTTCTTTCGTGCGCTGTATCGATTTGTTTAAAAAAGAATATTGCAAAAAGCATTGCTAGAAAAGCCATACCGGCGGAAAAGAAATTTACATACTCGAGTCCGAGTCCTTGACGAATATAGGGTACAAAAGTTTTGCCGCTGAATGCGCCTATGTTTACAACCCAGTAAAAGAGTGCGTATCCGCGCGCGCGATTTTCTTCCGTTGTAGTTTTTGCAACTGTTCCGGTAATTAACGGTTTTATGAATGAGCCGCCCACAAGCGTGATGAACAAAAATAAAGTCACTAAAATTTTTGTATGAAAAAGCCCGAGCAGAGTATAACCGATTGTTAACAGAGCAAACGCAAGTATCAATCCGTTTTTAAAACCGATCTTATCTGAAAAAGCACCAACGAAAGGAGGAAAGAAATAAAGCAGAGCATAAAATATACCGGCAACAACTCCGGTTTCGGTATCGGTGAAGCCGACAATGTCTGTTAGATAAAGTGTGAGAACTATAAAGAATCCGTAATAAGCGGCTCGTTCGCACAACTCCATAAAATTAGCAAACCAAAAATCTTTAGGGAATTTCCATTTGATGGGCTGGGGAGAGGATTGTGTTTGTGTCATGAAACCTCGAAAAAATTTTTGCGCAAATTAGAAAAATTAGCTCAATTAAAAAATTGGCGGCGAATTTTTTCAGTCAATTTTTTTTGAATACAAGACAAGATTTCAAATAAAAAATTCTATAGATTCATCCCCGGTCTTTGCCAAAAAAATAATTTTTGAGGTTAATATGAAAATCTACACCAAACAAGACTTGAACGACTACTCTTTATCATTGACGTACGATGACATCAGTTTAATACCTACACGAATATCACAAGTAAAAACACGCAGCGAGGTGAATACAAAATTTAAATTCCTCGGATTGGAATTGAGTGTGCCGGTTATCTCAAGCCCGATGGACACTGTTACCGGAATCGAAATGGCGAAAGAACTTACCAATCTTGGTTGTATCGGAATTGTTAATAGGTTTGATTCATCTGTGAAAGAATTATTTGCAAACGGAAATCTTGCCGATGGAATGCGGGCGGTTTCAATAAGCTTAACATCCGATGAACAGTTGATTGAAAGAGCATCCGAAAATAATATGATTGTGTGCATCGATACTGCAAATGCAAACAACGCATACGTTCTAAAAAAATGTGAAGAGATAAAATCAAAATACAAAGTGAAGGTTATAGTCGGCAATATTGCAAACGGTGCAACATTGAAACAGCTTTCGGATGCCGGTGCAGATGCTGTTAGAATTGGAATCGGCGGGGGAAGTATGTGTACAACTTCTGTTCAAACCGGAATCGGAATTGGTCAGGTTTCTTCGCTCATCGATGTTTACTATACAAGAAAAAAAGAGAAGCTCGATATTGCATTGATTGCAGACGGCGGAATTAAAGGTCCCGGCGATGTTGCAAAAGCTCTTGCATGCGGTGCGGATATTGTAATGCTCGGAAGAATGCTTGCCGGCACGAAAGAAACTCCGGGTGAAGTAATAAAATATGATGATCAACTTTGGAAAAAATACCGCGGTTCTGCATCGTTCGGCGTGAAGATGAAGAATGAATTTATTGAGGGCGAAGAAACTTTAGTACCGTACAAAGGTTCTGTTAAAAATGTTGTGAACGGAATTTCGGACGGCTTGCGAAGTGCGATGAGTTATTTGAACTGTGAAAGTCTCGATGATCTAAAAAACATTGATTCGTTTGCAGTGCTGAGTACTAGCTCGTATCTCGAAAGACTGCCGAGAAAATAAATTAATTTGAAATCCCTTTCATAGAAAAGACGTCCCCGATTTTATCGGGGGCGCTGTGATTTTTATTTACTCTAATTTTGCTCGCTTCAGTCTCAAAGAATTTGTGACAACGGAAACGGAACTAAGCGACATTGCAAGTGCCGCAATCATTGGATTAAGCAGACCGAATGCCGCAAGCGGTATTAGTACAGTGTTATAAATGAATGCCCAAAATAAATTCTGTTTGATTGTACTCAAAGTTGCGTTCGAAAGTTTTACAGCTTTTGATACACCGCTCAAATTGCCTTGCACTAAAGTGATTTGTGCTGTTTCAATTGCAACATCGGTACCGGTTCCAATTGCAATGCCGAGATCTGCTTGAGCAAGTGCCGGTGCATCGTTAATTCCATCGCCAACCATTGCGACAATTTCTCCGCTCTGCTGATAACGTTGAACAATCATTGCTTTGTCTTCGGGATAAACTTCCGCTTTAAATTCTTCGATACCGATTTGTTGAGCAATTGTTTCCGCCGCAATTTTATTATCGCCGGTAAGCATAACTGTTTTGATATTCATTCCGTTTAATTTAGCAATTGCCTCGGATGCATTGGGCTTGAGCTGATCTTCGATTGCAATAACTCCTTTTAGTTCAGATTCGATTGCAGCAAAGATAACCGTCTTTCCTTTGCTCGATAAATTCTGAAACAGCTCATCGACAATTTCTGTTTTGATCGAAAATTCTTTCATGAAATTTTTATTTCCGATCACCAAAATTTTTCCGTCAACAATTCCTGTTATTCCCGATCCGGAATAACTCATAAAAGTTTCCGGCTCGGATAATTTTATGTTCACGGACTTTGCCCGCTCAACAATTGCCAATGCGAGCGGGTGTTCGGATTTCGATTCGAGTGACGCAGACAATCTCAACAATTCATTCTCATCGGCACCGAATGAATGAACGGAAGTAACCGCCGGCTTGCCTAGTGTAATCGTTCCGGTTTTATCAAAAATTATTGTTTTGATTTTGTGTGCGATCTCGATGCTCTCGCCGTTTCGAATTAGTATTCCGTTTTGTGCACCCAAACCGGTTCCTACCATTATTGCTGTTGGTGTTGCAAGCCCCAACGCACACGGGCAAGCAATAATTAACACGGCTACAAAATTTATAAGTGCTGTATTGAATGAATGATCCGGGGAAAAAATAATCCAGCCGATGAAAGTAATTACAGCAAGCAGAATAACAACCGGCACAAAAATTCCGGCAATCTTATCAACCAATTTTTGAATCGGCGGCTTTGTTGCTTGTGCATGTTCCACAAGTTTTATGATTTGACCGAGAACGGAATTATCTCCGGTTTCGGTTACTCTAAAATTGAATGTGCCGTTTTTATTAATTGTTCCGCCGATAATTTTTGAGTCGATTGTTTTTTCAACCGGAATACTTTCGCCGGTCAACATTGATTCATCAACTGCAGAGTTCCCCGAAATAATTATTCCGTCTGCTGGAATTTTTTCGCCGGGTTTAATAACAACAACATCGCCGGTTTTTAATGCCGCAATCGGGATTTGTTTTTCTTTATCATTAACAATTATAATTGCCGTTTTTGGTTTTAGCTCAAGAAGCTTTTTGATAGCGCCTTTTGTTTTTCTTTTGGCGTTGTGTTCCAAAACTCTGCCCATCAAAATGAGTGTGATAATAACAGCGGCAGTTTCGAAATACACATGCGGCTCTGTATTTCCATCGAGAATAAAATCGGGAAAGAGAGTAACAAGCACGCTGTATCCGTAAGCTGCACCGGTTCCGATTGCAACAAGCGAATTCATTTCTGCGGAAAAATGTTTCAGGTTTGTCCAGAATATTTTAAAGAACCTTCTTCCCGAAATAAAAATTGCCGGCGTAGTTAGTACAAGCAGAATTTTTCTTGTTTCATCGTGTGTAAAAGACCAGACTAAATGGAAGAAATGATAATCCATCAGCATGCTGATTAAAAAAATCGGGATTGTTAAAACAAGTGCAAATAGGAATTCTTTTTTCAGTGTGATGTAAGATTCGTCGATTTCGTCATGTTGGTGTTCTTCATGATTTTTTTTATCGCTGCTGTCAACCTTCAATTCGTAACCGTGATCATGTATGGCTTTTGCAATTTCGTTAAGATCAACATTTTCATTATCTGTTTCAAAGGAGACTTTTTCGGTTGCAAGATTTACGCTTACATTTTTAACGCCGTCAAACTTGCCGATTATTTTTTCGACGCGAGTTACACAGCTCGCACAAGTCATTCCTTCTACCGGTATATCGTAGTTTTTCATTTCGGTTACTTTCTAATTTTGTATCCGGCTTCTTCAATTGCTTTTTCTATTTGTTCGGTTTTTACTTTTGAGTCGTCAAAATTTACCGAAGCAGAACCGATTTGTACGTTGAACGATTCCAATTCTAATTTGGATAATTCTTTTTTAACAGCCATAACACAGTGGTTGCAGCTCATTCCGTCGATCTGAAATTCTTTGGTAGTCATTTTTTTCTTCCTGAATTTTTATTAATTGACACACGTAAAAATAGTATGCCGGAAAAATTATCTGTTATATAATTTTGAAAATTTGTTACAGAATATTTTGTTGGTAGAAGGTGAGTTTATGAAAGTTTGTCTATCGGTCTGCGCATATTTTGTGTAATGTTTTTAAACTCGCTTGCAGAAAAACCGGTTATTTTTTTGAATTGATTTGACAAATGCTGAACACTGCTGTAGCCGAGTTTGTATGCGATTTCGCTTAAAGTCAGCTCGCCGTATTTCAAAAATTCTTTTGCGCGTTCAATCTTCTGAATGATTATGTATTGTTCAATCGTTATGCTTTCCAACGATGAAAAAAGTGTGCTCATGTAACGGTAATCCAAACCGATTTCTTTTTCCAACAGTTTCGAAAAATTTTTTGACACACTTAAAAATTCTTCATTGCCGTAAATAGTCTCTATAATAATATTCTTAACTTTTTCTATGATTTTTACTTTCTTGTCTTCGATTAATTCGAACCCGTTCTGCTCTAACATTTCTCTGATTATCTCAAGGGTCTCTTTGTTTATTATTGATTCGGTTTCAACTTCGCCGAGCGAAATTTTTTTAATAACGATGCTGAGCTTTTCCAATTCTTCTTTAACAACTCTTATGCAGCGATTGCACACCATATTTTTAATATACAAATGGTTCATTGCATCGAAGTAATTTTTCATAAATAAATTTGTTTGTTATGAAGAGGAGCAAATATTTTTACTCTTTCACGTTGAGTGTAAACATATCGTTATCTTCATCATCGGAGTATTTGTCGATAACATCATCGCCGAGAGTACCAAGTTTTTTTTCTTCGGGCGGTTTGGCATCTATTTTCTTTTTTGGTTTACGGATATCTTTTTCTTGTTCCGGTTTTCCGGGTGTAAGATTTTTTACGATTTCGATTCTATCGCCGCCGGGCTTGGGTTTTTCTTTTCTATCTGAGCTGTGATGCGAATCTTTTCTTTTTGATTCTGACTTATGATGATGATCTTTCCGTCTTTCAACATTTTCTTTACGCTGTTGAGGAACAAGAATTTGTTCTTTTTGAATTGGATTTTCTTGCGGATGATAATGAATAGGCTTTGTAATTCGTTGTACTACTTTTTTTACGGATTCTTCCGCTCGAATCACGGGGTTTGCAAGTCGTTGTGCCGGAGTTTCAACCAAGCCGTTCTTCTGGCGGATTTTATATATTGTATATGAAATTACAATTGTGAAAAAAGCCAGAACGATTACAATTTGCAATACTGTGTATATGATTGGTACTAATTCCATAAACACAAAATAAAAAAAATAAATCAATCAAAACAATTTAGTACTGTAAACATTCTGCCAAATAAGTTATATACTTTTGGCGATTGGCGGGGCAACTATTGCATAGAGATCGCAGTCGTCTGCAGAATCTTCATAGAAATTCAAGATGTTCAAATGCGATAACTCTTGCGAATATGGATTGCTGTTTCGGGCATTTATTTCTGAAGTAATTCTCTTCGGCTGATTCCTTTCGGTTAGATTCATAATTTCAATTCGAGTTCTGGTCATCTGATTTCTGTTAACAACTTTAATGTTTGTTGTTCCGTAATTGTTTCGTTCCTCTTCGCGAAAATTTCTTTGGGGGTTATTTTTTCTATAACCTCGTTCTTCTTGTCCAAAATAATTAGAAGGAACAATTACCGGATTATGGTTTCTTCTTTCCCGGTCGTAGATTGTTTCTTTTTTCTCGGTATAGTTTGCGCTCTGATTTGGATAATTGTAAACAGCTTGTGTTTGATGATTTATTATTGGTTTTGGCGCAGAATAAATATTTAACTGGTTTCTTTTCACTTCTTCAATTACCGGATTATTTTTTACCCGAGCTTTGAATGAAATATACGAAATGAGTAGAACGAACATTAAGAAACCAAAGAAGATTATTAAGCTTGTATATATAATAGGAACCAGAGACATTTTCGTTTTCCTTTTTATGACATATTTTTTTACTCAAATGCTGTACCAAATAGTATTTCACGATTTTTATTCGAAAAGGTACTTCCCCGCGATCAATTTCCTTTGAAATGTACTATTACGAAACAGAAGGAATGATAATATGTATCATAAAAGTAGTGTTGCCGTAAGTCCTTATAGAATTGGATATTAATAGAAGTTTTGATATTTTTTGCCGCTGATTTTTTGACAGTATCAGAAAAACGAGGAAAGAATAAAATGACCAAAGCCGATATAGTTGAAAAAGTTGCACTTGGTACCGGACTTACTAAATTGGAAACCGAGGCAATTATAGAAGGTTTTTTGAATACCGTAATACATGCACTACGGGAAGGCAGAGGAATAGAAATTAGAGGGTTTGGCAGCTATAAAGTTAAGAAGAAGAAAGCTCGCAATGCCCGTAATCCGCGTACCGGTGAAAAGGTTTTTGTTGCAGAGCATTATGTTCCGGTTTTTAAATTCTCAAAAGATTTTAAAACTGCTGTAGATTCCGGATTAAAGGAGAACGTTTCCTAATGTCTTTAGAGAAAGACAAAAATATTTGTTCAGTTTGCGGCGAAGTTGTTGATGTAAACGATAAATTCTGTTCTTCTTGCGGTTCTGTAATTAACAGCAAAAATATTACCGAAACCGTTACGAAAGCGAATGACCGGCAATCTGCAAAAGTGAAAACGATTTCAGAAAAAAAAATAAAAGCTAACACAAAAGAAACGGGCGAAAAAAATCAGGTAAAAAAATTATCGGGTACTAAATTATTATATATCTCGTTCTTTCTAATTTTTGTGCTGGCGGTAATACTTTATTCTTCGGGAGTTTTTGATCAACCGTCAGAGCCGTCTTCTTCGCAAGAGGTAAGCAGTTTTCACGGTGGAGTTGATTTGCAGAACCTTCAGAGAATCAATGATTTGGAAAACGAGTTGAAACAAAATCCCGATCAGAAAAAACTTTTGGAACTTGCACATTTATTAAACGATTCCGGTTTCAAAGAGAAAGCAATTGAAAAGTATAAAGATTATTTGAAAAACGATTCTAAGAATCCTGATGTACTTGTTGACATGGGAGTTTGTTATTATGATTTGGGCAAATATGAAGAAGCAGTTAAACAAATGAAAGAAGCCTTGAAACATAAACCCGATCACCAAATAGCTCATCTTAATTTGGGAGTTATCTCAATTGCGAACGGCAAAAATGATGAAGCAGTTGTGTGGTGGAAAAAAACAGTTTCGATAAATCCGAATTCTGATATAGCAAAAAGAGCACAAGAATTAATTAATTCACATTAATCTTAATCGGAGGTAGTAAATGCCTTGCGGCAGAAAAAGAAAACGCCATAAAATGGCAACTCATAAGCGGAAGAAACGCTTGAGAAAGAACAGACATAAAAAGAAATTGAGATAACGATCTTTTAGAATATCAGTTCTTTGAAAAGCCACCTTAGCTCAGCTGGTAGAGCAGCGCATTCGTAATGCGCGGGTCGGGAGTTCAAGTCTCCCAGGTGGCTCTATAGTTTTTGAGTTTTTCAAAAATCTGTTTTTAATTCACTTCGACAAATTTCTCCACCAAAAACTTTCCCACGAAAAATTGTTTGAACAACTTCCGGCTGAAATTATTTATTGTAATGCGCGGGTCGGGGACACTGCCTTGTCATCGCTTTGGGAAAATTCTCCACATAATTTTTTACCCGAAATAATTTTTTTCTCAAAGTTTGATTTTCCCTTATTATTCTAATATCAGACCTTTTGGAAATCCTTTTCATATTTCAAAAAAAGAAAAAACTAATTCATTCCCATACGCTTAATATTTCCTCCAAGGGAAATATTAAATAGCTCACTTCATAGAAAAAACTCAATTTTTTAGGAAAAAAATCTTGACAATCCCATAACAAATCAGTTATTTTGCAATCAAGTGGGGGAAAGTGTTGAATAATCCCAAATAGTGGGGACATATGTTTTTAGGCAGTTTCAAATACTCGGTAGATGCAAAAGGAAGAATCAGCATTCCTTCGAAATTCAGGAAGTATGTGAACGAAGCCGCTAACGAAACGTTTATAATGACACGGGGAATTGTTCAGTGCATCGATATATATCCGCATGATTTCTGGAAAGAAGAAGTTCTTGTTCGCGTAAACCAACTTGATGATTTTGATGCCGATGAATCTTCTTTCAAAAGAATGCTTTTGGAATTGGCAGCTGAAGACAAACTTGATTCTCAGTCGAGACTGCTCATCCCAAAAAATCTTTTGGAATTTGCCGGCATCGATAAAGAAGTTTTAATACTCGGACAGAACAAAAAAATTGAAATCTGGAACGCGGAGATTTATGAAGCACATAAGAAAGAAAACTCAAAACCATTTGCAGAAATTGCTAAACAGGTAATGCAGAAAAAAACGAAATGAATCAACATGTGCCGGTTCTCTTAAAAGAGAGCGTTGATTTATTAATAACAAGCAAAGAGGGTGTTTACTTTGACGGCACTGCGGGATTCGGCGGTCATTCAAAAGAAATTCTAAAAAATCTTGGCAAAAAAGGAAGACTAATTGCGACAGATAAAGATCCGGATGCTTTTAAATTTTGCAAAGAACATTTCGAAGACGATAAACGATTTACGATTTACAATACCGGTTTTACAGATATATCAACAATTCTTAAAATTGAGTTCATTGAAAAACTTGACGGCATCTTTGTAGATCTAGGGGTTTCTTCCTATCAACTCGATAACATTCAATCGGGGTTCACTTTTAGAGAAGACGCACCCCTTGATCTAAGGATGAATAAAAACATTGGAGTACCGGCTTCGCATGTGTTGAACACTTTTGATGCCAAAGAAATTGCCGATATACTTTTCAAATATGGAGAAGAAAAAAATTCCAGACAGATCGCCAAAAGAATTGTTGAAGAACGGAAGAACACAAAATTTGCTACAACTTTTCAGTTGAGAGCCATAATAGAAAAGATGGTACCCGAAAGATTTCACACGAAAACATTATCGAGAGTATTTCAGGCATTAAGAATTTTTGTGAACAATGAATTGGAAGAGTTACAGCAGTTTTTAGATAAGTCTGTTGATTTAATTAACACCGGCGGAAGAATTGTCGTGTTAGCATATCACTCGCTTGAAGACAGAATAGTAAAAGAAAAATTCAGGTACGAAGCTTTGAAATGTGTTTGTCCGCCGGAAATACCTATATGTGTCTGCGGCAAAGTACAAAAATTAAAATTGATTACAACAAAACCCATCGTGCCGGGTGAAGAAGAAATTATTAATAATAAAAGAGCACGAAGCGCAAAACTTAGAACGGCTGAAAGAGTTTGAGAATGAAAGGAACACCACTAAAAAAGTTTATAATAATTGTTGTTGGAATTGCAGCGCTACTCTTTTTATACGTGGCAATTTTAACCGAGATCAAAAATTTGAACAAAGAAAGATTGAATAAGATAGAAGCGTTGAACGAAAGACATAACAGAATTGAAACAAAAATTGTTGAGATACAAAAATTAACAGCGGAAGATAGGATTGTAAAAATTGCAGTTGATTCATTAAAAATGATTAGACCGCAAGAAAATTTTGAAACGATTCATGTTTCGAAAGAACAGGTTGAGCAAATAGAAAGACTGGTAAACGAAAAATATGATTAATTACAGGGCATTAATAATTACAGGATTTTTATTCATAGCATTTGTAGCGCTGGCTATAAAACTTTTCAACATACAAATAGCCAACAACGAATATTACGCCCTGATTGCCGAACGACAACAAAACAAACCTCAAATTGTGAAAGCAGAAAGAGGTTTGATTAAAGATATAAACGGGGAAGTACTTTGTTACACGAGAGACAATATTTCTTTTTTTGTTGATACACGCATGATGGACGATAAAAAAGTTGATTCGATTGCCGCGCTGTTTTCAAAAGTAATAGGCAAGCCGAAAAATTATTATAAAAATATTATTGCCGAAGGCGTGCGAAATGTATGTGTTGAAAAAAAAGTACCGATGGATAAAGCGCTGATACTAAAAAAAGCCGCAATCGAAGGACTCTTTTATGAAGAAGATTTTACGCGTGTTTATCCATACGGAAGTCTTGCTTCGCATGTGATTGGCTATGTTGATAAAGAAATGAAAGGCGTTGAAGGAATCGAAAAAATTTACAATGATAAGTTAACCGGCACTGACGGTAATTATGTTTTTGAAAGAGATGTAATCGGCAGAATAATTTCCGTCGATGAAAATTTATCGGAAGCACCGGCAGCCGGAGATAATATCAACTTGACGATTAATAAAACATATCAAAAAATTTTGGAAGAAGAACTCGCAAACGGTCTAAAAAAATTCGGCGGCGCATCCGCACTTGGCATTATTATGAATCCGAACACCGGCGAGATTTATGCGTTAACAAATAATCCTGATTTCGATCCCGCTAATTATGAAGTATTCACTGCCGCATCGAGAAGAAACAGAACCCTGACCGATACGTACGAACCAGGCTCGACAATGAAATCAATTATTATGTCGATTCTTCTCGACCAAAATCTTGTACAAGAAAACGAAGTGATTAATACCGAAAACGGAACCTACATAATTAAGAAAGCAAAAATATCCGATACACATCCGCATGCACAATTAACGGTAAAAGAAATTTTGGAACAGTCGAGTAATGTTGGTATTGCAAAACTTGTGGGCAGATTAAACGATGAACTGCTTTATAAGTATTTGCGCGATTTCGGATTCAGCAATTCAACATCAATTGATCTTCCCGGCGAAGCCGAAGGATTTTTGAAAAAGCCCGGGAATTTTAATCCGTTAACAAAACCGTTTCTTTCTTTCGGCTACGAAATTTCCGTTACACCTCTGCAGATGATTTCGGCTTACAGTGCAATTGTAAACGGCGGTACACTTTATCAGCCATACATTCTTAAATTAATCACAAATCCAAACGGAATTGTGATCGAAGAAAACAGACCAAAAAAAATTAGAACCGTAATTGGCAAATCGGCTTCGGAAAAGATGAAGAATTTTATGGTAGGAGTAATTGAAAACGGAACCGGTACTGCGGCACAACTCGATAACGTTTTAGTCGGCGGTAAAACCGGCACCTCACAAAAATTGGTAGATAAAAGTTATTCGAGCAGTAAACACAATTCTTCTTTTGTGGGGTTTTTCCCGGCGGACAATCCCAAAATAATCTGTTTGATTCTTGTTGATGCGCCGGAAGTTGGAAAATACGGCGGATTAGTTGCCGCACCGATTTTTCATGACGTTGCGAAAAGGATTATCGAAGCAGATTTGAATCTTGTACCGGATAAACAAAAAATTGTCCGCGAGAAAAATTTGGTTGATCAATTAATTGCAGATATTAAATCTGCGCCGGTCAATACATCAAAAAGTTATTTGAATGTTCCTTCGCCTTCGAAGAATGAAACAAACGTGAGAAGAATTTTCAAACTGAATGAAACAATTATGCCGAATCTTATAAACACTTCGATGAGAGATGCAATTGCACAGTTAAATCAATTGGGACTTAAATACAAAATTGTTGGGAACGGCAAAGTAACATGGCACAGCATCGAACCCGGTACTGCAATTACAGCTGGCGATACTTGTTTTGTAAAATGTGAACAGTCGAAAAAATTAAATTCCGTGAGAATGCGTTGATGAAACTGACAGAGTTATTAAATAAGGTGAGAGTTATTCAAGTTACCGGCAATGCGGAACTGAAAGAAATTAATTCGATAACGATTGATTCGAGAACTGCAGAGAAGAATTCTATTTTTTTTGCAATTGATGGTTTTAAAACAGACGGGCACAAATTTATTCCCGATGCTATTAATAAAGGCGTGGATGCAGTTGTTCTGAAAAATGCAGATGCGGTGCCGGATCAAATTTTTTCACATTCCGGCGCTGTTAAAATTGTAGTTGAAGATACAAGAAAGTCTCTCGCTGAGTTTTCAAATATTTTTTTCAACGAACCTTCCAAAAAGTTAACGATGGTTGGCATCACCGGCACGAAAGGGAAAACTACAACCGCATTTTATGTAAAAAATATTTTTCAACATACCGGATCAAAAACCGGGCTGCTCGGCACAATCGCAAATTACATCGGCGATAAAGAAGTTAAAACGATGCTCACAACTCCGCAGCCGCACGAGATAAATTTTTTGTTGAACGAAATGGTAAAAAACGACTGCCGCAGTTGTGTAATGGAAGTTTCCTCTCACGCACTCGATTTGCACAGAGTTGACGGAGTGGATTACAACATCGCGATTCATACAAACATAACTTCCGACCACATGGATTATCACAAGACATTAGAACACTACCTGAAATCGAAAAAAATTCTTTTTGATATGCTCGGCACAGACGGAAAAATTATTTACAATATCGATGACCCGAATTTTGAAGAGTTAAT
Source organism: Ignavibacteriales bacterium (assembly GCA_016177735.1). Taxonomy (GTDB): domain Bacteria; phylum Bacteroidota; class Ignavibacteria; order Ignavibacteriales; family Melioribacteraceae; genus DYJK01. Next base: position 82,637 of record JACOUS010000010.1, read on the forward strand.
TAAAGATTCGAAAGCAGAAAAACATTCGTATGGAACTAAAGAGAACGCAGAATTCAGAATGCAGAATGTAGAATTTAATTTGGATGGAACGAGTTTCGATCTTGTTTATGAAGGAAAGGAATATCATTTGCAGACAAGTTTGGTCGGACATTTCAATGCATACAATGCAACTGCCGCTTTTGCCGCCGCAGTGTTGAGCGGAATTGATACTGATACTGCAGTCGAAGGAGTGAAAACAACTCCGCAAGTGCCCGGAAGATTTGAAGTGGTATCCAAAAAAAATAAAAGAGTTATAATAGATTATTCGCACACATCGGATAGTTTGAAGCAAGCGCTCACTGCAATTGATCACATCGTAAAAAATAAAAGACCGGTTTACACAGTATTCGGATGCGGCGGCGACCGTGATAGAACAAAAAGACCCGTAATGGGAAACATCGCTTCAACAATGAGCAACAGAGTTTATGTTACATCCGATAATCCGCGCGCTGAAGATCCTTATTTCATCATCGATGAAATTCTTAAAGGAATTAAGTTGAACAACTACAGAGTAATTGAGAATCGTGAAGAAGCTATCCGCACCGCAATTTTTGAAAGCGAAGATGATGCTGTCATTTTAATTGCCGGCAAAGGTCACGAGAATTATCAGGAAATAATGGGTGTTCGAAAACATTTTTCGGATAAAGAAATTTCAGAAAAATATTTGGAAGAATGGGCAAAATAAAATTAACACTCGAAGATTTATTTAACGTACCCTCTGCCGTAATCTACAACCCGGATTGTTACAAACCCGTCTCTATTATTGAAATTGATTCACGCAAAGTAAAAAGAAACTCGTTGTTTGTTGCAATTAAAGGCGAACATTTTGATGCGCACGATTTTGTTTTAGATGCGGTAAAAAAAGGTGCAAGTGCTGTTGTAATCAACACAGACGAATTAAAGAAGTTCAATGGTCTCGAAATACCGGTGATAACTGTTGACGACACAACATCAGCATACGGAGAGTTTGCAAAAATTTGGCGGAAGAAACTTAACGCAAAAATTGTTTCGCTTACCGGAAGTAACGGAAAGACAACAACGAAAGAGATGATTGCTGTTCTGCTTGCGGAAAAATTTAATGTTATGAAGACGGAAGCTAACAACAACAATCACATCGGTGTGCCGCTCACAATTTTTTCTGCTGACGAAAAATGCGAAGCACTCGTCCTTGAACAAGGAACAAATCATTTCGGAGAAATTGAATACTCTGCAAAAATATCGCAGCCGGATTTTGCACTGATAACAAACATCGGCGATTCGCATCTCGAATTTTTGAAAAATAGAAACGGTGTGTACAAAGAAAAATCCGCTTTGCTAAAAGTTACGGCACAACACGGCGGAGTGGTTTTCATAAATAATGATGACCCGATTCTTGGCAAGACTAAAAAGAATTATCAGAACAAAATCACTTATGGTTTTAAAAACACGGTTAACGTAAAAGGAAAAATTCTCGGATTCACCGAAGACGGAAGAACGAAGATTCAAATAACGCACAACAAAAAAAGTTTTACTGTAACGCTTCCGGTTTACGGAGAAGCAAACGCAAATAATTTTTTGGCTGCATCCGCCGTTGCATTAAAATTGGGATTGACACAAAAACAGATAATTGGCGGAACGCAAAAATTAAAACCGGTTTACGGAAGGCTCGCAGTTAAAAAATTTAATAATGCAGTTCTGATTGACGACACTTACAATTCAAATCCCGAATCTGTGAAAGCCGCAGTGGAAGTAGTAAAAAAAATCAAAACATACAATTACAAAATTATCGTTCTTGGTGATATGTTTGAACTCGGAAAAAGTTCGGAGAAGTTACACAAAGGTTTAGCGAAAATATTTACAGATAAAAAGAATTTGATTGTTCTCACGCTCGGCGATAAGATGAAGCTTCTGCACACTGCGTTAACACACAAAAAAATTAAGTCCATTCACTTCAATTCACGCGAAGCACTATCACTTTATCTGCGGTACGAAGAAATCGAGAGTTCTGTTATTCTCGTAAAAGGTTCGCGCGGAATGAAGATGGAAGAATTTGTAAACCAACTGGAGAAAAGGTTTGAGTAATGTTTTACTATCTCTTTGATTACATCAACGAAACATTTAATCCGCCGGGATTCGATCTTTTCAGATACTTGTCTTTTCGATCGGTGCTTGCGGCAATTACTGCGCTTCTGATCTCGTTTTATTTCGGTCCGAAAATTATTGCAAGACTAAAACGCAGACAAGTTGATCAGCCGATACGCGAAGAAGGTCCGCAGACTCACAAAAAGAAAGCCGGCACTCCTACAATGGGCGGTTTGATTATTCTTGTTTCGGTTGTTGTTCCGGTTTTGTTGTGGGGAGATTTAAAAAGTGTTTTCATACTTCTCGTTTTGTTTGCAACGGTTGTGCTCGGCTTGGTTGGTTTTCTCGATGATTATCTAAAAGTTGTAAAAAAACTTCCGAAGGGATTGATTGCACGGTACAAATTGCTCGGTCAGGTTTTTGTTGGACTGGTTGTTGGTATTTCAATTTATTACTTACCGGAATTTTCGCAGTACAACACTCAAACAACTTTACCATTCTTTAAAAATTTAAATTGGGATTTTGCCTATCTCTACATTCCGTGGGTTGTTTTCATAATTACGGCAACATCAAACGCGGTTAACTTAACTGACGGACTTGACGGGCTTGCAATCGGAACAATAATAATTGTAATGCTCGCACTCGCAATTATTTCCTACATAACCGGAAATATTATTTACGCTGATTACCTGAATATAATTTATCTGCCGGGCAGCGGCGAGCTGACTGTTTTTATTGCCGCACTTATCGGTGCGGGACTCGGATTTCTCTGGTTCAATTTTTATCCGGCACAAGTTTTTATGGGAGACACCGGCTCGCTTGCTCTCGGCGGTGCTTTCGGTGTTATGATGATTTTAATAAAGAAAGATTTGCTCATTCCGATTTTGGGAGGAATTTATTTTGCGGAAACTTTATCGGTGATTATTCAGCGTCTTTATTTCAAATACACAAAGAAAAAGTACGGCGAGGGCAGAAGAGTTTTTAAGATGGCGCCCATTCATCATCACTTCGAACAGATAAATTGGGCTGAACCGAAAATCGTAATTCGTTTTTATATCATCACAATTATTCTTGCGATAATTAGTCTTGCTTCGTTCAAGGTAAGGTAATGGATATCACGAATAAAAAAATATCGATCGTCGGCGCGGTAAGAAGCGGAATAGGTGCGGCGAAACTTGCAAAGAAATTGGGTGCTGTTCCTTTTGTAAGTGATAATGCAGCGAAGGAAAAACTTGCCGAACAGATTTTCGTTTTGGAAAAAGAAGGGATCGCTTACGAATACGGCGGACACACGGAAAAAATCTACGATTGCGATTTTATTATCACGAGTCCGGGTGTACCGACAGATTCGCCGGTTTTGAAAACTGCGGCAGAAAGAAAAATAAAAATTATCAGCGAAGTTGAATTTGCTTCGTGGTTCTGCAAAGGCGGAATAATTTCAATTACCGGCACGAATGGAAAAACAACGGTTACATCGCTGATGACACACACGTTGAACGAATGCGGAGTTAAAACTTACTCTGCCGGAAATATCGGCAACGCTTTTTCGGAAATCGTTCTCGATGTAAAAGAAAACGAATATGTATCGCTCGAAACATCAAGTTTCCAGCTTGACTTCACGGATAAATTCAAGCCGAGATTTTCTTTGATACTGAATGTTACGCCGGATCATCTTGATAGATACAACAACAGCTTTGATGAATACACGGCATCAAAAATAAAAATTGCGGCAAACCAAAATGAAGATGATTTTTTTGTTTACAACGCAGATGATCAACACACATTTCAAACGATGAAAAACAGCAGAGTGCAGAAAATTTCTTTCTCGCAGACGAAAGAAGTTGCTGTCGGTGCGTACGTTAAAAATCATAAAATGTTTTTCTCATGGTTCGGTTCGGTTGAAGAAGTTTGCCCGGTGAGCAGTCTATTTATAAAAGGTGAGCACAACGCTGCAAATGCGCTCGCGGTTCTTTCTGTTGTGAAAACTTTGAACATGCCGAATAAAAAAATCCGCGAAGCATTCGGTTCATTTAACGGTGTTGAACACAGAATCGAATTTGTACGAGAGTTGAACGGCGTTGAATACTACAATGATTCGAAAGCCACAAATGTAGATTCTGTTTGGTACGCGCTGAGAAGTTTCGATAAACCGTTGTACTTGATACTCGGCGGTAAAGACAAAGGAAATAATTACGATCAGATACTTGAACTCGTTCAAAAAAATGTGAAGAAAATTTATGCAATCGGTTCATCGGCAAAAAAAGTTTACGATTATTTCAACTCGATTGTTGATACGGAAATAAAAAATTCTTTGGAAGAATGTGTTCAATCGGCAAACAAAGAAGCAAAGAGCGGATCGGTTTTGTTGTTGTCTCCGGCATGTGCCAGCTTCGATATGTTTGATAATTACGAACACCGCGGAAAAGTTTTCAAACAAGCTGTGAATGATTTATAGATGAGAGGGCGCAGCCGCCCCAAACTTTTCCAGCTTGTTCCGATTGAATTGTTCGCTAAAATAAAATGATGATAGCAAAAAATAATTTAGGATCGTATTTGTCAAGAAGAATTAAATATTTGAAAAGAACCAGCTCTATAAATTTTCTTATTCATATCAAAGAAAGTTTGGGACAGAGATAGGCATGAGAGGACTGGCAAAAATATTAATTGTGCTTGTTGTTGCGTTGATGCTGTTGGGCGCTATTATTGTTTTTACCGCAAGCGGTACATACAGCGTAACAAAATTCAACAGTCTTTATTTTTTGTTTAAGGCACATTTATGGAAAGTTCTCGCCGCGCTTATTTGCCTCGTTGTATTTGCGCATGTTCCGTATGATTTGTACAGGCAGCACAGTAAAAAATTATTATTTGGAATCATCGGCGTTTTAATTCTCACATTAATGTTTGCGCCGAAAGTTAAAGGTGCTGCACGATGGATCGATCTCGGTTTCATGCAGTTCCAACCTTCGGAAGCAGCAAAACTAATTTTGATAATGCATATCGCAGTAATGATTGAAAGACAAGGCGAACTGTTACATGATTTCAAAAACGGTTTTATCTACACATTAATTTGGATAGGTATCATTAGCGGGCTTGTAATTCTTCAGCCTAACGTAAGTACAAGTTTGATAATTGCAATTACAGGCTTTGCTGTTTTGTACGCCGGCGGCGCAAGACTTAAACACATTATGCTCACTTTTATTTCAGCCGGCGGTCTTGCCGGAATGGTTACTATGTTGTTCAAACATTCGCGGGAAAGAGTTCTTACTTTTATAGAAAGTTTAGTAAGTGGCGGCGACATAAATATTCAAGTTAGACAAGCAAAGATTGCGCTCGGCAGCGGGGGAATGTTTGGTGTCGGATTGGGGCACAGCAGGCAAAGCGATTTGTTTCTCCCGGAATCTTACGGAGATTTTATTTTCTCGATTCTCGGCGAAGAGATTGGATTTATCGGTGCAGTAGGAGTTTTGTTTTTGTATCTCGCATTGTTTGTTATTTGTCTGGTCATTGCAAAAAAAGCACATGATAAATTCGGTCAGCTTCTCGTTTTCGGACTCGGTTTCAATATTCTCGTGAGCGCATTTATCAATGCCGGAGTAGTAACGGGACTGCTGCCAACAACCGGAATAACATTGCCGTTTATCAGCTTCGGCGGAACTTCGATTATTTTATTCGGCGTCTCTGCCGGAATTATTGTGAATGTTGCCCGGCAAACTTTGAAGACGGAAGAATTGAGGATTGCGCAAGTAGGATGACGAACAGATCACCATATCGTTTCATATTAGCCGGCGGCGGAACGGGCGGGCATCTTTATCCGGCACTCGCCGTTGCCCAGCAGTTACGCGAGATGAAACCCGAATCGGAAATTTTGTTTATCGGTACAAAAAATAAAATTGAAGCGAGAGTTGTTCCCGAATACGGTTTTAATTTCAGAACAATTTGGATAAGCGGATTTTCAAGAAGGCTTACATTAAACAATATTTTGTTTCCGTTAAAAGTGTTTGTCTCAGCTTTTCAATCGCTTAGAATTAGTTTTGGTTTCAAGCCGCGTGTCGCAATCGGATGCGGTGCGTATGTATCGGGTCCGGTTATTTGGTCTGCTTCGGTGATTGGCGCAAAAATAATTTTGCTTGAACAGAACAGTTATCCCGGAATTACAAACAGACTTCTGGAAAAGAAAGCGGATGAAATTCATATCACGTTTGAAGAATCGAAAAAATATTTCAGGGAAAAAGAAAAGTTACACGTTACCGGCAACCCGGTGCGGATCAATTTAAAACTTGGCGATAAAGTTGAATCGCTGAAAAAGTTTGGACTCGATGGAACAAAAAAAACTTTGCTTGTTGTTGGAGGAAGTCTCGGCGCACGAACAATTAATGAAGCTGTTGCCGATTCGATAGTTGAGCTGACAGCAAAAGGTTTACAGATAATTTGGCAGACGGGGCAATCATATTTTGAAAAGTACAAAACATTGGAAAGCAGTTCGGTGAAAGTAATGCCATTTATCTCTGATATGTCTTCGGCATTCACTACGTGTGATTTGATTTTGGCGCGCTCCGGCGCAACAACAATTGCCGAAGCGGCTAATCTTGGCTTGCCTGTAATTTTTGTTCCGTCAACAAATGTTGCGGCTAATCATCAATTCAAGAATGCAAAAGCTTTGAGCGATAACGGTGCCGCAATTCTTATTGAAGATAAAAATTTGAAGACGGAATTGGTTACGGCAGTTTTGCAAATTATTAATGATGAAAAAAGACTGAACGAGTTGAAAAAAAATATTTCGGCATTTTCAAAACCGGATGCGGCAAAGTTGATTGCCGAAAGGGCTATTAAACTTGCAGAAGGGGTGTTATAAGGAACAAATATTATGATGATGCACACAATTAAAAATGTACACTTCGTTGGAATTGGCGGCATAGGAATGAGCGGCATCGCAGAAATTTTGTTGAGTCAAGGTTTCAATATCACCGGTTCCGATCTTGCAAAGACAGATGTTACCGAGCGGTTGGAAAATTTGGGAATAAAAATATACGAAGGACATTCAACAGAAAATTTGAAAGAGGCAGATGTTGTTGTTTATTCTTCGGCGGTTACACTCGATAATCCCGAAGTCAAAGCCGCAGTCGAAAGAAAAATTCCGGTGATTAAAAGATCCGAAATGCTTGCCGAATGTATGCGCATGAAATACGGAATCGGAATTGCCGGCACACACGGAAAAACAACTACAACATCAATGGTTGGATTGGTGTTAACAGAAGCCGGAATAGATCCCACAATTATAGTCGGCGGAAAATTGAGCAGTCTCGGTGGAACAAATGCACGGCTCGGCAAAGGCGAGTACATCGTTGTCGAAGCCGATGAATTCGACAGAACATTTTTGAAATTGGCGCCGGTGATTGCGGCTATCACAACTTTGGAAAAAGAACATCTCGATACTTACAAAGATTTGGATGATATAAAATCGGCTTTCATAGAATTTGCAAACAAAGTTCCGTTCTTCGGTTTTGTTGTGCTCTGTTTGGATGAACCGGCTTTGCAAGATGTTATCCCGTTAATCAACAAAAAGATTTTTACGTACGGGCTTTCGCCGCAAGCAGATATTCGTGCAACGAATATTAAGCATGATAAAAACTTTTCCGAATTCACCGTTACTTATCTCGGCAAAGAACTCGGGCAAATTAAACTCAACATTCCCGGACTTCACAACGTGAAGAATTCCCTTGCAGCGTTAACGATAGCAAAAGAAATGGGAGTTGAATTCAACATAATTAAAAAAGCACTCGAATCTTTCGCCGGTGTTTACAGAAGATTTGAAACAAAGTATGATAACGATGTTATGGTGATTGATGATTACGGTCATCACCCGACGGAAATTGATGTAACACTCGATGGAATAAGAAGAGGATGGAACAGAAGATTGGTAGCGGTATTTCAGCCTCATCTTTATTCACGGACAAAAGATTTTTATGCCGAGTTCGGCAGATCGTTTCTCAACTCCGATGTTTTCATTTGCACCGATGTTTATCCGGCACGCGAAAAACCGATTGAAGGAATCAGCGGCGAGTTGATTGCCAACTCTGCAAAAAATTTCGGACACAAAAATGTTTACTACGAACCGGATAAAACGAAGCTGCCTGAACTGTTAAAAAATATTTATAAGAAGGGTGATATAATTATCACGCTTGGCGCCGGAGATATCTGGAAATTCGGCGGGAAGTTTATTGATTATTTGAAAGTATCGCCGCGAGGCGGAAAATAAAATTTGGTGAATGGGGACTAAAGTCCCTACTACTGTATAGTGTTCTTAAACTTTCCACTATCTAAAGATAGTGGAAATTATATTCTGATAAAATTGCCACGAGATTTTCCGTGTAAACGGAATCCCGCAAAGCGGTGATATCTCGTGGGATAAATTAAGGAAATTAAAAGCGGCTTTAGCCGCAATTTGAGCAGAGTAAATTTTAAGAGAAGTAATTAAAAATTGATGACAAAAAAACAAAAAATATTCGGCGTGATTGTTCTTGTACTTCTGCTCGGTACAATCGGGTATTTATCGTTTGCCGTTAAAACCGATTCCGAATTCAAAATAGAAATCATTTCGCTTGAAGGAAACATTCATCTTTCAAAAGAAGATTATATGAAGTTCGCAAACTTGTCGGACCGGAAAGAATATTCGCAATTAACGATGCAGATAATAAAAGATAGAATTGAAAAACATCCTTACGTTCAAAGCGCCGATGTTCGTTACGATGGAAAGGGAAAAGTATCCGTAAAAGTAAATGAAAAAGTTTTTGATTCACTTTTGATGAACGGCGAAGAGCAGTACATCTTAACCGAAAACTTGCAAGTTCTGCCGTTTATGTCTGAAACAAAAAAAATAGACTACCCCGTGATTTCAAATGCGTGGATAAATAAAATTAAAATTTTGTCGTCGTTAAAAAATAACGGTGATGTTGTAACAGCATCGAAAATAATTTCGGGAATAAAACTAATTAATGCCGAATTGTATGACGGGCTTTCAAATATTGATATGCGGAACGGCGGAGATATACTTTTATCCTTTTCATTTCTCGATTACCCCGTTATTGTTGGCAGAGGAAATGAAATTAGAAAAATTGTTTACTTCAACAGTTTTTGGACTTACTTAAAAGGGAAAGAAATTAACAACTACATGGAATACGTTGACTTGCGGTACAGCAATCATGTTTACCTGGGAATAACACAAGAAAATTTAGAAGCGGGGGAAAAACAATCATGAAGAAAAATGTAATTGCCGGATTGGATCTTGGAACAACAAAAGTGTGCGCAGTAATTGCAGAGCGTACGGAAAGCACAACAAATATTTTGGGATTCGGTGTTGCACCCTCCGAAGGTTTGAACAGAGGTTTGGTTGCAAACATTTCCAAAACTGCAGAAGCAATTACCGAGGCAATGAACATCGCATCCAACAGAGCCGGATTGACTGTGAAAGAAATAAATGTTGGAGTTGCCGGAGAGCATATTACGAGTCTGCGCCACAGAAATTATGTAACGATTAATAATCCCGAAAACGAAATAACACAGAGTGATTTGGAAAGATTGAAATCAGATGTGCAAACAATCCGTATTCCATCCGACAGACAAATTCTTCACATCATTCCCGAAGAATATTTTGTTGATTATCAGGGCGGAATAGACGACCCGATCGGAATGTGCGGCTCGCGTTTGGAAGCTGTTAATCATGTTGTGCTCGCTTCGGTTCCGGCAATGCAGAATATTAAAAGATCTGTTGAACGCGCCGGGCTTGTTGTCAAAGATTACATTCTTCAGCCGATTGCATCGAGTTTATCCGTGCTCGAAGAGAATGAAAAAGATTTAGGCGTGTTGTTGATTGATATCGGCGGCGGAACGACAGACATTGCAATCATTCACCGCAAAGCGATTAAGCATACAAAAGTTATCGGAGTTGCGGGCAGTCAAGTTACTAATGATATCCGCGAAACATTGGGAATTGTAACTGCCGATGCCGAACAATTGAAAAAAGAACACGGCTACGCAACGGAAAATGCAATCATCAAAGACGAAGATATTTTTATCAAAGGAGTCGGTGCGAGAGGAAACATAAAAATTCCGGTTACACTGCTAACGCAAATTATCAGCGTGCGGATGAAAGAACTTTTCACGTTGATCGATAACGAACTCAGAAATTCAGGATTCAAAAATAAAATTAAAGCCGGCGTTGTATTAACCGGCGGCGGTTCACTGCTGAAAGGATGCACCGAACTTGCCGAAGAAGTTTTCGGATTGCCGTCAAGAATGGGAGTTCCTCTGGAACTCGGTACGGGTCTTTCAAACGAAGTTGAAAGCCCAGAGTTTGCTACTGTTGCCGGATTGATAAAAGGGATACCGGGGCAGAGTTCATCCGAAAATTTTACAACTGTCAAAACAACGACTGATAAAAAAATAAATATCACAAAAGTTTTTAGAAGAGTGCAAGATTTTTTTGATAATCTTTAAAACACACCACAACAAGGAGGAATCATGTTAAAATTCGTTACACTCGATCGCGAAGAACCCAAGCGGTTATCGGCACAATTGAAGGTAGTTGGAGTAGGCGGCGGCGGATGCAATGCCATCGACAGCATGATAAACCGCGGTTTACGGGGCGTTGAATTTGTTGCCGTCAACACGGATGCACAAGTTCTCGATGAAAGCGTCGCTAACCAGAAAATTCAAATCGGTACTGCAGTAACACGCGGGCTCGGTGCCGGCGCAGATCCCAATGTTGGCAAAAAAGCCGCAGAAGAAGACAGAGAAAAAATTTCGCGGGTGCTCGATGGAAGCGATATGGTTTTTGTTACTGCCGGAATGGGCGGAGGAACCGGAACCGGCGCCGCTCCAATTGTTGCTTCGGTTGCCAAAAGTCTCGGCGCTCTCGTGATTGGTATTGTAACAAAACCGTTTTCGTGGGAAGGCAAACAAAGAATGAAAAATGCCGACGACGGAATCAAAGAATTGAAACAGTACGTTGACAGCTTGATTGTAATTCCGAACAGCAGAATACTCAGCATCATCGATACGGCAACAGCCGCGCGAGCCGCTTTCGATAAACCGAATGAAATTCTTTACGAAGCCACTCGCGGCATTGCAGACATTATCACAATCAAAGGAATTATCAACGTTGATTTTGCAGATGTCCGCACTGTTATGCGCGACAGCGGTCATGCATTAATGGGATGCGGAATTTCGAGCGGTGAGAACCGTGCAGTTGAAGCCGCACAAAAAGCGATCTCATCGCCTCTGCTCGAAGGTGTTTCGATTAAAGGTGCGAAAAATATTTTATTGAATGTTTCCGGTGCTCACAACATGACAATGCAAGAAATTGAAGCCGGCAACCAGATTATTTTTGAAGCCGCCGGTGAAGAAGCTAACGTAATATTCGGTGTTGTGAACAAAGATGAAATGTCGGAGTACATTTCTTACACAGTCATCGCAACCGGATTTGCTTCCGATGCAAAGATGAACAGCATTAGTTCTATCAAAAAAGAAAAAGAAGAGAAAGCAAAAGAAAAGAAAAATATTTCTGTCGGTGCGTTCTCCAAAAGTAAAATGGAAATTGATCAATCTGCAGATTTGAGTATTCCAACTATTCTGCGTGTGAAAGGCAAAGACCCGGAATTGTTCGGAGATGATTCGATTATCAGAAGCGGATACAAAAGCGAATCAAACACTTTTGATGATGAAGAAGAGCTCCCACGTAGAAATTATGATGAAGAAGACAGCTCTTCGTTCTTGAGAAAAATTATGGACTAGTTTCAAGTACGAGGTACGAATAAAAGTACGAAGTACGAAAGAAATATGAAATACGAAGTACGATCCGCCGTAGGCGGAACGAAGTACGAGGTACGAAAATAAATTTTGGATTTGCTAAACTTTACACTCTACGTTCGTAACTCTACACTCGGAGTGAGATTCTTATCCTGAATAAAAAAGGCTGTTATTGATTTTCCCTTGTTGTGGTGACGAGTGATTCTAAGAAAATCAATACAGCCTTTATTTTTACCCAGCCGAAATTTTTGTTTTAGAACCGGAATTGCTAATTTTAGCGCACCGAAAAACAACTATCCTAATTTGATGAAGAAAATATTAATCGCCTTACTTTTCGTTTTAACACTCAATATTAATGCCCAGGAAGGGGAAGATGTAGGCTGGGTTGCCCGTTTCGGAATTGCCGGCGGCATTTCTCCAACATGGTTTTTCCCGAATCTTGATCAAGTTAATCAAGAAATCAAAGATGCTAAGTTGAAAGGACTTTCCACATCCGGAATGGCTTTGTGGGGCGGCGGCGGTTATGCTTATATAATGTTTGTTGATAATTTAAGGTTGGGCGGAATAGGTCTAGGCGGAACTACAAGTACTAGCGGAAATGTTGACGGCTACAACAAAGAAGTAAAATATAATTTTGGTTTCGGCGGATTGACGGTTGAGTACACGCTTCCATTCATAAAATATGTCGGTGTTTCTATTGGTGCAATTCTCGGTGCCGGTTCGCAAAGTGTTGAGATTTATCAAAGCAACACTAATTACACATGGAATAATATTTGGGATAAAGTTCAGCAAGGTGGAATTGTAATGACCGATGATGAGAGCGATAAAATTTCTAATTCATTTCTACTTTTTGCACCAACGCTAAATCTCGACGTACCCGTAAACAGATTTATTGCTTTGAGAGTCGGCGCCGGCTACACATTCACTTTTAATAATGATTGGGAAGTTAACAACGGAAGAAGCATCGGCGGCGTTCCAAACAATTTTGATGCAAATAATTTTTTCATTCAAACCGGAATCTATTTCGGATTTTTCGCTTATTAATTTTTATGAATACTAAAAACATTCTTATAACCGGCGGCGCCGGGTTTATCGGGAGTAATTTTATCAATTACATTCTTTCTTCGCGCGATGATTGGAATGTTATTAATATTGATAAACTTACTTACGCCGGTAATCTTGAAAATCTGAAAGGGAGTGAAAAGAAAAAAAATTATTCTTTTGTTAAAGGTGATATTACTAATAACGAATTGATTGATTACGTCTTCAAAAAATTTTCTATCCGGTATGTAATTAATTTTGCTGCGGAGTCGCATGTTGATAGAAGCATTCTCGGTTCGGAAGTTTTTTACCGTACAAATGTAATCGGCACAAATGTTTTGTTGGAAGCGTCGCGCCGCTACGGAATTGAAAAGTTTGTTCAGATATCCACCGACGAAGTTTACGGAAGCCTCGGTGCGGATGGATTATTTACAGAGCAGACGCCGCTTTCACCCAACAGTCCGTATTCATCAAGCAAAGCCGCGGCTGATATGGCGGCGTTATCGTTTTATCATACTTACGGAGTTCCGGTTGTTGTTACGCGATGTTCAAATAATTACGGACCATTGCAGTTTCCCGAAAAATTAATTCCGCTGATGATTATAAATTCTCTCAACAACAAAAAACTTCCGGTTTACGGTGACGGCTTAAATGTGCGAGATTGGATCTACGTTACCGATCATAACAAAGCTGTTGAACTTGTTTTTGAAAATGGAAAAACTGGGGAAGTTTACAATATCGGCGCAAGCCGCGAAATGAAAAACATCGACATTGTGAAATTAATATTGAGTAAATTGGATAAGTCGTTTAACTTGATTGAGTACGTGAAAGATCGTCCGGGGCACGACCGCAGATATGCAATTGATTCCTCCAAAATACAAAATGAACTCGGATGGAAACCGGAATATGAATTTGAATCTGCGATAGAAAAAACTATCGACTGGTACTTGAATAACAAAAACTGGTGGGAAAGAATTATCAACGGTTCGTATAAAGATTATTATGATCAACAGTACGGGAAAGGATAACAGAAAAAATAGAACGCGGATAACCCGCCAATAAGCGGCGGGCAAGCTCTGATTGAGCGGATTATCACGGATTTATTTGAGGTAAATCGTGCTGTATTCAGACTTAACACAAAAAATTATCGAAGCTTTTTATAAAGTTTATAATACGCTTGGTTACGGATTTTTAGAAAAGGTTTATGAAAATGCAATGCGGATTGAGTTGACGAAAATGAATTTGAAAGTTGAAAGTCAGAAAAATATTAAAGTGCATTACAACGGTTATCAAGTTGGAGATTACTTTGCAGATTTAATTGTTGATGATGTTGTGATTATAGAATTAAAAGCTGCGGATGCAATATGCGAGGAACACGAAGCACAATTGGTAAATTATTTAAAAGCAACAAATATAGAAGTAGGTTTGCTTTTGAATTTTGGAAAGAAGCCGGAATTCAAAAGAAAAATGTTTGGCAACGAAAACAAAAAAATAATCAATTGATCAAATCCGCTTTTATCCGCTAAATCGGATTTGATCCGCGTTCTATAAAAAAATATTCTGCGGCAGATAGAAAAATTTATCTGCATTATTCTTAAAAAATTGGTTCTGATTATGAAAAAAAACTTTTTTCTTTTAATAATATTGTTCACCACTTCGCTCTTTGCACAAGAAGATGAAAGAAAAACAACATCGCAGTTGAACTTGCTTTTATCGCAGCCGATTACAGTTACAGTCGGAGGCGATTTTATTGTGACCGGCTCATTCACTGCATTTAAAACTCAGCGGCTCGATCATTTTATCACAACACTCTTCAACGAAGCCGAACAAAATATCCTCTCCGGCAAAAATGATATTCAAGTTATCAAACAACTCAGCAAAGAAATCAACAAGTTTGCACTTCGCAGCATTACTTTAAAAAGAACAAGCGGCGAAGATCTCAAAATTGATCTGCTCAAGTTCCGAATGACAGGCGATTTCAAATACAACCCCTACTTGCAAAATGATGACGTAATTATTTTCCCTTCATACGATGTTGAAAAAAATATTGTATCGATTGAAGGCGCAGTGAACAAGCCGGGGAAATTTCAATTCGTTGAAAGCGATAAACTTTCCGATGCAATTATTTTTTCCGGCGGTTTGAATAATGCGTATGACAATATTAACAAGGCAGAAATTTCACGACTCAATAATTCCGGTGATAAAGAAGAATTGTTAAACGTAAACATCACTGATGATTTTGAATTGAAGAGCGGCGACAGAATCAGAATTCTTGCCGATGAAAACAATAAAAGAGATTACAAAGTTTTGGTGCTCGGCGAAGTAAAGAATCCAGGATTTGTTTATGTAACCGGCGGCGGTACGGCACTTCCCGAAATAATCAGCAGAGCCGGCGGATTCAAACAGAATGCAGATCTTAAACGTGCGGAGCTAATCAGAAATTATAATTCGATAGAGATGCTTCAAAAATATAATCTCGCACAAGAATATTCGAACAGCTCCGAGCAGATGCTTTTGCCGGAAACTATGCTTCAATTAAAACAACAAAAAGAATTATTTGCAATGGCGCGTCTTTCAAATCTTACAAGCGAAGATTCTCTCTTCTTTAAACTTGATAACGAACTGAGAATGCTGCGCGCGGAAAGTTTGGCGGATTTCACTCAACTGAATGATGCAGAGTCGGATGCAAGCAATTTCGTTGTCCGCGACGGCGATTTGATTTTAATCCCCGAAAAATTTGATTACGTTTATGTATTCGGTCAGGTTCCGAAAGCCGGGTATTTCAAATATCAATCGGGTGAGAATTACAAATACTACATTGAAAAAGCCGGCGGACTTGCAGAGACTGCAAAAGACGGCGATGATGAAATTGTGGTGATCAAAGGAAAAGAAATGAACTGGGTAGCGAAGGAAAAAGAAAAATTAAATCTGGAACCCGGCGATTATATTTACGTCCCGAAAGAAGTACCGAAAACTTTCTGGCAAAGTTTTTCACGTGTAGGTGAAGCAATTGGAATTGCCGGTAGTGCCGCAACAATTATTTTATTAATCATGCAATTAAATCCGAATAATAGGTAGATAAATGACAGAACCATTAAATCAAAACGCACAGCAAGAAACAGTCGGTTCTACATTTTTTGAATTTTTGACTATCACGGTAAAGTACCGGTGGTTTTTATTTTGGTTTGTCTTTACGATAACAGCCGGTGCAACTGCTTATGCACTGCTCGCACCGAAGTGGTATAAATCAACCGCATCTGTTCTGCCGGCGGAGAAAAATGATCTGCTCTCAACTCTTTCGGGTATTTCAAGTTTGGCAAAAGGTTTTTCTGCAAGCAAAGGATTGGCTGCATTAACCGGCGGAAATTCCGAGACCGACAGATACATGGCTATTTTGATGAGTGCTACAGTTACGAATGACATCATTAAAAAGTTTGATCTCCGTAAAGAATACGATTATGAAGATGATTACTATGAAAAAGTTGTAAAGGAATGGCAGTCGAATCTTGAACTGGAAATTCAAGATGAAGGAAATTTAACGATTACGGTTTACGATAAAGATCCACGTAAAGCCGCAGACATAGCCAATTATATGGTTGAACGGTTGAACGAACTTAACACTAAATTAGGTGTAACAAACGCAACGGCTAACAGAGAGTTTGTTGAGAAACGTTATCTGCAGAATGTTGCCGATATCAACAGCCTTGAAGATGGGATGAGAAGTTTTCAGGAAAAGTACGGCGTTATTGCCGTGCCGGAACAGCTTGAAGCTACTGTGAAATCAATGTCATCTATTTATGTTGATCTTTACAAAAAAGAAGTTGAGTTCAATGTTTTAAAACAAACTTACGGTGTTGATCATCCCATGTTAACAACAGCAAAAATAGAATTGAACGAACTGCAGAAGAAGATTGATCAGTTAAATGCCGGCACGGATAAATCCCAGCAAGATGTAAAATTATTGATTCCATTCAAGCAAGCGCCGGAACTTGGAAACGAGTACTTGAAAATTTACCGCAACCTCGAAATACAATACAAAATTTTAGAATTTGTTCAGCCGTTGTACGAGCAAGCCCGTGTAGAAGAAGCGCGCAACACGCCGAGTGTTCTCGTTTTAGATAAAGCCGGTCCGGCAGACCGAAAAGCGAAACCGAAAGGAACGATTTATGCTTCGGTAGCGGCTATTGTTTCATTAATTTTAGGTTATTTCATAATTTTTTTCCATGTATTGCTTCACAAAATGAAAGAAAGCAATTTTGAATTATACGAGTATATTACAACTTCACTGAGAAATGATTTTAAGATCGTTAGAGTTAAGGATAGGAAAATTTCTTAATGTCGGAATTAAAGAAAATAAGTAGAAATTCTATTTTTTCTTTCCTATCAACTTTTTTTAGGTTATTTGCAAACGTAATTCTTTTCTGGTTGATTGCTAGATATTATGGAAAAGAAATATTTGGGCAATTTACAATAGCACAAACTTTCGCTTCGTTTTTTGTTCTCTTTGCTGATTTTGGTCTTGATGTATTATTAACAACTGAACTGCCAAGGAATCTTAACAATTCTAACAATTTCTTTAACAAACTTTTTTCGATAAAATTAATTCTTTCGTTTCTATCTTTTTGTGGTATGATAATCGTTTCATTTATTAGCAATTTCAGTACTCAGGTTAGAGACTTATTAATTATTTTTAGTTTTTATGCTGTGCTTACTACGCTCACAAATTTTTTATTTGCATTGTTCAGAGGTAATGAAAAATTTGAATACGAAGCTAAGGTTTCGTTTTTAACCAATTTTGGTGCACTGTTTGTTGTTTGCATATTTATGCTTATTAAAGAAGATATAATTATTATTTCTATAGTATTTGCTTTTATAAGATTGATGGGATTGTTAGTTACATTATCTTATGCTTTTCATATTCAACCGAACATATCGTTTAAGCTTAATTTTAATAGTTCGAGTGTTGTTATTAAGAAAGTACTCATCTTTGGTTTATTTTTGATTTTTGGAAATTTATATTTTCAACTCGATACGATCCTACTTTCTTTTTGGAAAGGAGAAGAAAGTGTGGGTGTTTATCAATCAGTATTTAGATTAATTTTATTGCCATTATTCATACCGGACATATTAGTCAATAGTCTTATGCCAACACAGTCCCGTTTAAATTCTGAAAATTTTGAGAAATGGAAAACAGTAGGTTTTCTATTAAATAAATTTTTAATAATTATTTCGATTCCACTAAGTATATCTATATTTTTTTCTTCAGAACAACTGATTCACCTGATTTATGGAAAAAAAGAATATGCCCAAGCCATACCTATTTTGAAAATTTTCTCGATGATAATCTTTGTTAGATTTATTTCAGAAACGCATGGGTTGATGTTAACAACTTCAAACAGACAGAAAAAGAGAATGCTTGTTGTTTTGTTTGCAACGATTATTAATTTTGTTATTAACTGGTTTGTTATTCCTAAATTTGGCATAAATGGCGCAGCGATAACATCGCTTATAACCAACACATTTGTTAGTGTACTTTTTATTTATTTGACAAAACATGAGACAGGCAGTTGGAATAAAATTTTTATTAATCCAACATTAATAATTGTTGTTATCTTAATTTCGGCTTCCTTTTGGATAATTAACATTTTAGGAGTTTGGTATCTTGGTGTCATACCGTTTACACTATATTTTATTATTGCATTCAAGAAATTACTCACCGAAAATGAAAAAAAATATTTCTCAGAATTAAAATTCATAAAAAACTATTGATATAGTATTGTAAGATAAATTTGATATGTCATTAACCTCAGTATTATTTTTTTTATTTTTTTTCCTCTTAATAATGAGTTCTTTCAGGACTGGAGCTGATTTATTTTCGCCGTCGAGAATTTTTGGCATAGTGTGGTCATTGACTATAGGTTTAACAGAGTTAAAGTTAAGCAGACTTCAACACCAATGGAATAATTATGAATGGCTCGTGCTGTTTATAGGAATTTTTTCATTTTTTGTAGGATCGTTTGTAGTATATGTGTCGAATTTTCAAAAAAAAATTGTATCACTAAGTAATATTCGGTTATTTTTTACACGAAAAGTTGTCGATGAAAAGAAGTTTCGTAGCATAATTTTTATACTTTTTGGAATTTATGCATTTTCTTTTTTAGGTAATTATCTAATAGAGGGATATTTACCAGTCTTTCATGAAAGATCTGCGCAGTCAAGAATGTTTTGGGGAGTATTTGGTATTGGACTGACTGTGCATGTTGCTACTCCGCTAATATTGTTTACAGTGTCGTTTATAAACTTAACTAAACCTGAGAGAACAATTAAATTTTTATCTATAGTTATTATCGTTATTACGTTTCTTACCTATCTAACTATATTACAAAGATTTAATCTGATTTTTGCGATCGTTGCTACTGTAACAATACTTTACTACTCCAGCAATTTTCTTAAAGTGAGAAATGTTCTTATTGCTTTTACTATTTTCATTGGGTTAATGTATTCTGTCCAATTTTTAAGATTTAGTTCAATAGCGCTGAGCTATATGTTTTCGATCGCCCAAATGAAATTTAGTTTTAAGTATGCGATATTTACTGAACCATACATGTATTTTGTGATGAATCTTGAGAATCTTGTAAGAGGGATAAGTAAGTTGGAAGAACATACTTATGGATATTATACATTTGAATTCATGTTATCTTTATTTGGTATAAAAAACCTTGCAATGGAATACTTTAATTTCAAGAACTTTCTTTTTTTGAATAGTAGTTATAACACTTATTCTATGTTTTGGGATTATTACAGAGATTTTGGAATAATTGGACTTAGTTTTATTCCCTTTACGTTAGGTGCACTAAGTTCAATAATCTATTACAAAATGCTTAGTAAACCATCGTTCACATTAATCTCAAGTTATACAATTGTTATGTTTATAATATGTATATCATTTTTTGAAAACGTTATTGGATTATTGCATTTTATTTTTAACACGATATTAATTATCTCTATAGCAAGGATTGTACAAATAAAAACTTACAAAACCGACTAGTTAGTACTAAATTTACAAAGAATTCACTGGATTGTTTTGGTAAATTCATGCCACCCAAAGTTAGCATAGTAATATTAAATTGGAATGGACTTAATGATACCATAGATTGCCTGGAGTCATTAAGTAAGATCGATTATGAAAATCATGAAATTATAATTGTCGATAACAATTCAACTGGGGAAGATGTTAAGAGATTAAAGGAACTATTCGGAAATTACATTAAGAAAATAATTGTTAACAAAGAAAATCTGGGTTTTTCAGGTGGTAATAATGTTGGAATTAAATACGCTTTGAAAAATAATACAGACGTCGTATTGTTACTAAACAACGATACTATTGTCGAGGCTAATTTCTTGTCCAAATTAGTCAAAACTAGTATTACCTACCCAGATGCTGGTGTGCTAACACCGATGATTAATTATTATACAGATAAAAAAACCGTTTGGTTTGCTGGTGGATATATAAGTAGAACTAGGGTTACTGGAATTCCGCTTGGTATAGGTAAGCCAGAACATCTATTCTCTAAAAATAAATATTGCACCTTTGCCTCAGGTTGCTGCATGTATATTAAGAAAGAAGTGTTTGAAAAAGTTGGATTCTTGGATGAAAATTATTTTCTGTACCTTGAAGATACAGATTTTAGCTGGAGAGTACTCGCCTCAGGATTTAAAATTTTGTACGAATCCTCAAGTAAAATTTATCATAAAGTTGGTTCAACGATGTCAAAAGCTAACTCGATGTTAAACGTTTATTTTAATATTCGTAATCGCTTGTTCTTTGCAAAAAAAAATCTAGGGATACAGTATTGTTTCCTTGCAATAGTTATTGTGCTTATTTCACTAACCGTTGGATTAATTTTTGGTAATAAAAAAAATGATACGATCAGGGCAACTTTTTTCGCAATTAATGATTTTTGGCAAAACAAGATGAGAAAGGGTAGTTTCGATAAAATTATCTCTTTCATGTAGGAAGTTCGAATTAGATATTTTGATTCAATCAGAAGTTAAAATATTGTTTTGTCTTAGTTTTTGGACTGTAAATAAAATAGAAGACCGTAACACATTTTCAAAATATTAATATAAAAATGATCATTCAAAAAATTGTAAGATTATTTGCTCAAAAATTTATGCCCAAATTAGCATATCCTATTATAACAGGACCGTTAAAAGGGATAAAATTTATTCATGGAGCTTTAGTAGGACCGAGTTTGGGTGCTAGTGTTTATTTAAATAAAATTGAAAAGAAACAAACAAATGAATTTATATATCAAGTTAAACCTGAGGATATTGTTTTTGATATAGGTGCCAATGTTGGATACTATACAATGTTAGCTTCACGAATTGTTGGGGAAAAAGGAAAAGTATTTTCGTTTGAACCTGTTGTGAGAAACTTAGTTTATCTTTATAATCATATAAAACTAAACAAATTAAAAAACGTAGTGATACTGCCGTTTGCTTGTTCAGAAGAATCAGAATTGGAATTATTCTTGTTCGGTCCAAACTTTGCACAAGGCCATATTGAAAATAATTTCAAAATTTTAGAATTTGATTCTGAATCGCAGACATTTGTCAATACAATTACAATTGATAAATTTACTAGCATATCCGGTGTAATGCCCAATATAATTAAAATTGATGTTGAAGGATCTGAATTGTTTGTGTTAAAAGGTGCTAAAGAAACTATGACTAAACATAAACCAAAAATATTTCTTTCAATTCATTCAAATGATCTTGAAATAATTTGCAAAGAATATCTAAAAGATTTTTCTTATCAGTTCATTCTTCTTGATGAAAAGGAACGTCCATCAGTTGAATATTTGTGCTATTGATTTGCGGAATTTATAAACTATATGTATGTAACAACATTTCCTCTGATGTATTTCAATAATTAACTTTGAGTAAATTTATCAATGAAAATAGCAATTGATGCAAGAGTATTAAACAAGGGAATTACCGGAACCGGTAGATATTTAATGAATATACTTGATGGTTTGCAAAAAGAACCTACTAGGCATGATTTTTATTTGCTCACCTCTAACAAAGATCTTTTTAAAAAATCGATTTTCAAGGTAATGGCTATAAAAGAATTTGGATACTTAGATAAAATATATTCGCCTTTTTGGCTAAATATAATTCTACCCAAATTACTAAAGGAAATGAATTTCGACGTTTACTTTACTACAAATATTTTAGTACCAATTGTAAATTTATCGAGGGTAAAAAAAATATCTGTGGTGCACGATGTTATACACAAAGTTCATAAAGAATATTATCCTTTATTGTACCGTGCTTATTTGGATTTTTTCTTACCATTCTCATTAAAAAAATCTGATAAAATTATTACTGTTTCTGAATATTCTAAGCGGGATATAATCCAATATTATGGAATAACAGAGGGCAAAATTTCTGTTGTTCCAGCAAATGTGGCTACAAACTTTCGACCTATAGATAGAGAGAATTCAATATTACAAGAAAAAATTAGTTATAAATATAGTTTGCCGAAGCAATTTATGCTATTTGTAGGCAGTATTGAAAAGCGTAAAAATATTATTTCCTTAATAAAAATTGCTGTGGAGTTAAACAATAAAGGTATTGATCTGCCTTTGATATTAATTGGTAAGCCTGGATACGGTTTTGAGGAATGTAAAAAATTTATTGACAAAAATTATCGTTTTGTAAGATATTTAGATTTTGTAAATGATAACGATCTTGTTTATTTATATAATAAAGCGTTAGTATTTGTATTCCCATCTTTATATGAAGGATTTGGAATTCCACCTCTGGAAGCAATGCAATGTGGGACACCGGTAATTGCATCAAACACTTCTTCGTTGCCTGAAGTAATTGGAGATGGTGGCATTCTTCTAGATCCCGATGATATTAGTGCATTTGTTAATGAAATTATGAAGTTATATAATAATAAAGATTATTATTATGAGTGGAAAAGTAAAGGACTCGAACGTTCAAAAAAGTTTAGCATAAAAGGCACGGCTCAAAAATTAATAGAACAATTTGATAACTTTGAAAATTAGCATGACCGATATTTCTATTGTTCTTATCACCTGGAAAATGAAGTCCCTTCTTGAAAGACTTCTAATATCACTTTATAAATATTCTGAGGGTTTTGATTTTGAGTTAATTATAATAGACAATAACTCTCAGGATGGTACAGTTGAGATGATAGAAGAAAAATATCAGAATACAATTTTAATTAAGAATAAAGAGAACCTTGGTGTTGCACCGGCCAGAAATCAGGGGCTAAAAATTGCTAAAGGGAAATACATTTTAATTCTTGATGCAGATATGGAATTGACAGAAAATTCTTTACTTCAGTTATTTCAGTTTATGGAACGGGATAAAGAATGTGGTCTGGTAGGCTGTAAGCTTACTGATGTGAATGGTACTTTACAATATTCATGCAAAAAATTTCCAAGTATTTTTTCTTTGTTTGCAAGAAGATTAGAAGGATTTAGTTTGATTAGAAATTCCAAATTGCTCAATGAACATTTAATGACTGAATGGAATCATAACGAGATTGGCGAAGTTGATTATGTAATCGGTGCTTGTCAATTTTTTAGAAGAGATGTGATGGAAAAGATTGGTTACTATGACGATAAAATTTTTTATGGACCGGAAGACATAGATTATTGCATTCGTGTATGGGAAGCCGCTTGGAAAGTAAAATATTATCCTTTTACCAGCATTATTCATCACGAGCAAAGAATTACAAAAAAAGCTTTGTTCTCAAAGATTACTTTGAAACATCTTGTGGGGATTTATTATATCTTCAATAAATATAACGGCAAACTAACTAGGTAGTGTTCGATTAGTTGTTAGATAACGAGCCAATTAAAATTATTTCCCCAAACAATTGCCTTGAAACCGCAACAAAGTTATTTTGACCTGACAAAAAATTGAACTCATGATTTTGATTCCCGAAATATTGTTTTACCTGACTTTCTTTTTGATTCTCAATTCATTTCTCATTTATCCCATTGTTGTTTATCTGCTCAGTCGAAGCAAAAGCAAAAATACTGTCATGCAGCCATGCGAGCCGACAGTTTCTGTTTTGGTTGCCGCGAATGAATTAACCGCAGAACAAATCCGAAAATTTGAAGAGATTGATTACGATAAAACAAAATTCGAATTGCTTGTTGGAATCAGCAGTTCTTCTGCCGAAGTGGATAATGACGTAAAAAATTCGCAAATGAAAATTTCGTTTTACGAAAACAAAAAAAGTAATGCGGAAATTTTGAATGACCTATCCGTAAAAGCAGCGAATGAGATATTGCTTTTCATAAATGCAGATACTCTGTTCGATAAAAATATTTTGAAAACAATTACACAAAATTTTACAGAGCCGACAGTTGGCGGAGTTTGTGGAAAATCATTATTAATCGGCGGCGAAAAGAACACGATTGAGTACCACCCCAAAAACATATTTGCTCGATACAAGAATTTAATCGAGCAAGCCGAAGACAAATGCGGTGTTGTAATCAGCAGCGGCACGGAAGTTTTTGCAATAAGACGGGAACTATATAAATCGATTCCGGTCGAAGTTCCGATCAATATAAATTTATTTTCCTCTCTTTCTGTAATTGAACAAGGCTGCAAATTTACTTGCAGTGGTAAACCCGTCTCGTACAGAAATAAAACAGAATATTCTACTGCCGGGCACGACAAAAAAAATCCCGAAGCCGTTTCGGATTTTTACACAGTATCTTTTTTTAAGAATCTGTTTTGGAACAAAAACAAATTTTTGAGTTATGCTTTTTTGTCGCGCAAAATAACAGATCTTTCATTGCCGGGTTTATTACTGTTGTTGTTTCTATTCAGTTTTTTACTTGCCAATGAAAACCTTTTTATAAGCAAAATATATTTTCTGCAGCTTGCGTTTTACTTGCTTGCGCTCGGCGGATATCTTTTATCGTCAATAAATGTACAGCTCACAATTTTTTCGTTACCATATTATTTTGTTATGAAGAACGCTGCTGTAGCCAAAGGCTTCATCAAATTCCGGAAAGAAAAACAGAACGCAAATAAATTACTAACTGAGATAAATTAATGGTTTATGATATTGTAGTAATTGGCGCCGGAATAGTTGGGCTTGCATCGAGTTTAAAACTGCTCGAGAAAAATCCTTCTTTAAAATTATTGATCATCGAAAAAGAAGATTCGATTGCAAAGCATCAAACCGGCAACAACAGCGGAGTAATTCATTCGGGAATTTACTACAAGCCCGGAAGTCTCAAAGCACAAAATTGCGTGCGCGGTTACAAAATGCTTTTGGAGTTTTGTGAAAAGAATAATGTAGAACATAAAATTTGCGGTAAAGTAATTGTTGCAGTATTTCCGGAAGAAATTCCTTACATGGAAAAACTTTTGGAAAGAGGAAAGGAAAACGGCTTAACCGGTCTGCGCAGACTTAGCAGAGAAGAAGTAAAGGAAATTGAACCGCACGTTGAATGTTCTGCCGGGATATTAGTCCCACAAACCGGAATAATCGATTATAAAGAAGTTGCAAAAAAATATTTGGAGATTATACAAAACTACGGCGGACAAATTCAGTTCAATCAAACAATAACCGGAATAAAAATAAAAGCAGATTACTGCGAAGTGAGTACTGAAAACGGTTCGTTCGAATCAAAGTTTGTTGTAACATGTTCGGGTTTGTATTCGGATCGAATTGCAAAGATGACACATCCAGATTTACCGATACGAATAATTCCGTTCCGCGGCGAGTACTACAAAATCAAAAAAGAGAAAAGACATTTTGTTAAGTCGTTAATTTATCCGGTTCCCGATCCGTCATTTCCGTTTCTCGGAGTTCACTTTACAAGAATGATTGACGGTGAAGTTGAAGCCGGACCGAATGCCGTGCTTGCCTTCAAACGCGAAGGTTATTCCAAAACAAGTTTTAGCGTGAGAGACACAATCGAAACTTTTTTGTGGAAAGGATTTCATCAAGTAGTTAAAAAGAATTGGAAGACCGGGCTCGGAGAATATTACCGTTCGTTAAACAAAAGAGCATTTGTGAAGGAACTGCAGAAAATGATCCCTGAAATTCATAGCGATGATTTGGAAAAAGGCGGAGCGGGAGTCCGTGCGCAAGCGTGCAGCAAAGACGGCGGTTTGCTCGATGATTTTTATATTGTAGAGGATAAAAGAATTTTTCATGTTTGCAACGCGCCTTCTCCGGCGGCTACAAGTTCGTTGTCAATCGGAGATTATATTTCTGAAAAAGTTTTGGCACGGTTATAAAAAACTTTGTGTGTTCTGCACTTGACCGGCGTTTTTTTGACGGAACTTTGCGAGATATTTCTTTTGGGGCAATGGGCATATAGCAAAGAGCACAGAGAAAAAATTTGGAATAGTAAGTGAGAAAAATTAATTGAACAAAAAAATTGAAAGAAGTTTTATACTCATCACGGATTTTATCACCGTGAATCTCTCATTTATATTTTTTTATCTTTTGAGAGTAGAGAGCGGAATCTTTGATCTCATTTCTCGCCCGGATTTTCTTCTGCCGCTGTTTGCAGTTTACATTTACTGGCTTCTGGTTTTTACATTTGTTGGAATGTACCGCACATGGTTTGCAGTTTCCCGTTTCGATGAACTCTCCACACTTTTCAAAGCTACATTCGTTGGAATTTTTGTTCTCTTCTTTTTAATTGTTTACGATGATTACTTGAGCGGCACGAAAGCAACTTTTCCGTTTTACATTTTTGTTTACTGGGGAATTTTTTTAGTATTTGTCGGAGCCGGCAGATTAACAATCAGAAGCGTGCAGAGAAATCTTTTGATCAAAGGTTTCGGAAGAAGAAACGCGCTGATCATCGGTTACAATCAAAAGGCAAATGAAATACACAGCACAATTATCAGTCATAGAGCACTTGGACTTGATGTTGTTGGTTATGCCGCTGTTTATGCACATAATTTAGACAAAGAGTACAAAGGCATAAAAGTATGCGGCACAGTGAATAATCTGGAAAAATTGATTGACGAGTTTAACATAAAAAATATTATCGTCGCTCTCGAGTATCGTCAAGAAGATATTCTGCTTGATGTTATTGCACGATGCGAAGGAAAAAATGTTGAAATAAAAATTGTACCCGATCTGTACGATATAATAAGCGGGCAAGCGAGAACAATGCAGATTTACGGTATGCCGCTGATTGATGTTATGCCGGAGCTGATGCCGGAATGGGAAAAAAAATTAAAACGCTTGATGGACATTTCGCTTTCTTTCATTCTGCTTGCCGTAACTTTGCCGGTAACTTTATTGACTGCAATTGCGATTAAACTCGATAGCAGAGGTCCCGTTTTTTATCGTCAGGAAAGAATGGGTATGAGCGGGAAGATTTTTAAAATCGTCAAGTTCAGAACGATGGTTGCAGATGCGGAAAAACATACGGGACCGGTTTGGTCCTCGAAAGGAGATCCGCGGATAACACACATTGGGGCGTTGATAAGAAAAGTACGCATTGATGAAATTCCGCAAGTGTTTAATGTTTTTAAAGGCGATATGAGTTTTGTCGGTCCGCGTCCTGAAAGACCGTTCTTTGTTGAGCAGTTATCGCAAGAAATTCCGCTTTACAAAAGAAGATTGAAAGTTCGTCCGGGCATCACCGGCTGGGCGCAAGTTAAACACAAGTACGATGAATCGGTTGAAGATGTGAAAACAAAACTCCGCTACGATTTGTTTTATATCGAGAACATGAGCTTGAGAATGGATTTTAAAATAATTTTCAGAACAATTTTTGTTGTACTTTTTGGAAAAGGACACTACGAGTAATTTGTATATAGCAATTTACTTTGCGAACTCTTCGCCTTCTCAGCGCACTCTGCGCTTACCCGCCGTTTTTTGGCGGGGTTAAAGCTTTTAAAACGCAGAGATCGCA
The DNA here is from genome assembly GCA_016177735.1 of Ignavibacteriales bacterium. Lineage (GTDB taxonomy): Bacteria > Bacteroidota > Ignavibacteria > Ignavibacteriales > Melioribacteraceae > DYJK01. The sequence continues at coordinate 110,530 of JACOUS010000010.1, forward strand.
AAGGATGCGCAGAGCTTCCACACAAAAACAAGAACAAGCGCAGAGAAATAAACTTTTGGACAAGAATATGCTGAGTAATCTATAATATGAAAACACTTGTAATAATACCGACATACGACGAGATCAATAACATTCAAAAAATGATTCCGGCAATTCTCGAATCGTATCCCGAATTGAACATTCTGATTGTTGATGATAATTCGCCGGACGGCACCGCCGATTCTGTAAAAAGTTTTTCCGAAAAAGATAAACGTGTTTTCCTGATAAAGCGCGAAGGGAAACTTGGATTAGGGACAGCGTACGTTGAAGGATTCAAATTCATGCTGTCGAATGGCTACGATGCAGTCATTCAGATGGATGCGGATTTTTCGCACGACCCGAAAGAACTTGCGGCATTTTTGGAAACTATAAAAAATTATGATCTCGTAATCGGAAGCCGCTACATCGAGGGTGTGCGTGTAATTAATTGGCCCATCAGAAGGCTGCTGCTCAGTTACTTTGCAAATCTTTACACAAGAATAATCACCGGCATGCCGGTAAAAGATGCAACCGGCGGATTCAAATGTTTCAGAAGAGAAGTTCTTCAATCAATCAATCTCGAAAAAATTCATTCCAACGGCTACTCATTTCAAATCGAGATGAACTACATTGCGTGGAAAAAGAAATTCAAACTGGTTGAAATACCGATAACGTTTGTTGACCGCGTTCACGGTACATCAAAGATGTCCAAAAAAATTGTACACGAAGCAATAACCATGGTTTGGAAACTGAGAATAAAATCAATCTTCGGCACATTAAATTGATTAGCGGATGCTTGACCTATCAATAATAATAGTTAACTACAACGTTAAAGAGTTCGCGCTGAACCTTCTGGCATCGATTAACAAAGCGCTGAAAAATATTTCTTCGGAAATAATTTTGGTTGACAATGCTTCCGATGACGGCAGTGTAGAGTTGATAGGCGAAAAATATCCCGATGTAAAAATTATCGTCAACAAAAATAATGTTGGATTCGGCTCAGCAAACAATCAAGCTCTCGAAATAGCAAAAGGAAAATATCTTCTGTTGATTAATCCCGATACAATTGTTAAAGAAGATACTTTTGCAAAGATGATTGAATTCTTCGAAGCAAATCCGCAAGCCGGAATTGCCGGATGTAAAGTTTTGAATCCCGACGGTTCGTTACAGCTTGCATGCAGAAGAGGCTTTCCGGGTCCGTGGACTTCATTCACGAAAGTTATGGGCTTGAGCACACTTTTTCCGAAGAGCAGATTGTTTGCAAAATATAATCTCACCTACCTCGATGAAAACCAGACGTACGAAGTTGATGCTGTAAGCGGTGCATTTTTGATGATGCGGAAAAGTGTTTACGAAAAGATCGGCGGCTTCGACCGGCAGTTTTTCATGTACGGCGAAGACCTCGATCTTTGTTATCGCACACAGCAAGCCGGCTGGAAAGTTTATTACGTGAACTCAACCGAAATTATTCATTACAAAGGAGAGAGTACAAAGCGCAGCAGCATCGACGAAACAAAAATTTTTTACGATGCGATGCATCTTTTTGTGCGCAAACATTTTTCTTCTTCTTTTCTTGTTGAAGTTATTTTGCAGACCGCAATCCTTTTCCGCAGACTGATTGCTTTTGCAAATGTTTACAAACTTGCACTGGTAGGAATTGCAGTCGATTTCGGAATTTTTAGTGTATCGGTTTATCTCGCAGAAAAAATTTATGCAAATGAAAGATGGATCGGTTTTCCGCAGTTTGCAATTCCGTGGGTCTATTTTGCGCCGGCGCTTCTGCAGATCTTTATTTCGATCATCGGCGGTGCATATAAAAAAATTACTCTTTCCGTTCTTCGCTGTACCGTTTCGCTCTTTGCCGGAATGATTGTGCTTGCGGCGCTGACTTATTTTTTCAAACAATTTGCGTTCAGCCGTGCTGTTGTTCTAATTACTTATATCATTGCTTTCTTTTCGTTTTCACTTTGGAGAATTTTATTAAAAGTTGTATTCAAGGTTGGTCTTGATGCAAATACGCGAAAAGGGAGAACACTAATTGTTGGAAACGAAGCGAGAGCCGGCGACCTCGCATCAAAATTAAAATCCGATTTGACAAGTTTGTATCAGGTTGTGGGAATTATCGGGCTTACAAGAAAAATGATTGGCGAATCAATCGGCAATTACAAAGTGCTCGGCGCACTCGATAACATCGGTAAAGTTATCGCGGAGAAAAAAATCAACAAAGTAATTTTTTCGTCCGAAGGGGTTTCGTTCAATCAAATGTTTGCAGTTGTTTCGGAATGCCAGGGTATGAACGTTGAATTCATGGTTGCCGGCAACGAGCTTGATTATCTTGTGGGGAAATCTTCAATATCAATGCTTGATGATATTCCGCTTTTAAAAGTTCAGTACAATATTTCTTCTTTCGTTCACAAAAAAACAAAACAGATATTCGATTTCTTTTTCAGTTTAATCTTAATTTTACTTTTGGTTCACCCTTTCATATATTTATTTCAAAAGTTCACGTCGAAAAAGAGCGACTTAATTCAATTCATACTCGGAGTTCCAAAAGTATTAAGTGGAGAAAAAAGTTTTGTAGGACCACGCAGTTCAACGCACATCGGTGAACTTTATATTGGCAAAACCGGGTTGACCGGTTTTTGGTTTGTTGAAAGCATAAATGAAAATGATACCGATGAAATGAACAAGCTCGATCTTTTTTATGCGAAGAACCAGAATATCTGGCTCGACTTTGAAATTCTTGGAAGAACATTTTCGAAAATATTTTTTAGGACGGAGTTATAATGGCAAAAAACGTTCTTGATTTTGAAAAACCGATTATTGAATTAGAAAACAAAATCGAGGAAATGAGAAAGTATGAAGGGCATCTTGATATTTCCGATGAAATTAAAACGCTTGAAGAAAAAGTTTTACAGCTCAAAAAAAATATTTATGATAACCTAACGCGCTGGCAGAGAGTACAGCTTGCACGCCACCCCGAAAGACCTTACACACTCGATTACATTTACATGATTACGGAAAATTTTGTTGAACTTCATGGTGACCGTTTGTTTAAAGATGATCATGCGATAGTCGGCGGCTTTGCATCGCTTGATGAATACAAAGTAATGATAATCGGTCATCAAAAAGGGCGCGATACAAAATCAAACTTGTTTAGAAATTTCGGAATGCCGAATCCCGAAGGTTACAGAAAAGCATTGCGCTTGATGAAGCTTGCTGAAAAATTCGGGAAGCCGGTTATTGCGATGCTCGATACGCCCGGTGCGTATCCAGGGTTAGAAGCCGAACAGCGCGGACAAGCGGAAGCAATCGCGCGCAATCTTCTCGAGATGAGCCGCCTTCGTGTTCCGATAATAATTACAATTATCGGCGAAGGTGCAAGCGGCGGCGCGCTCGGTATTGGAATCGGCGATAGAATTTTGATGTTGCAGAATACATGGTACTCGGTTATCAGTCCGGAATCTTGTTCAAGTATTTTATGGCGGAGCTGGGATTACAAAGAACAAGCTGCCGAATCCTTAAAACTAACTGCCGAAGATTTACTCGAACAAAAGATTATTGATCGAATAATTCCCGAACCGCTCGGCGGCGCACACAAAGATCATCAAGTAATGGCAAACAGATTAAAAGCGGTACTCAAAGAAGAACTTGCGGCACTTATTAAAGTTAAGCCCGATAAACTTGTTCAGAACCGTTTGGAAAAATTCGGCAAGATGGGAGTATTCCAAGAATAATATTCAATGCTCAAATCCCAAATAACAAATTGAATTGAGATTGAGTAATGTTGTTAATGAATTGTTAATATTTTGATCCATAATCTAAAAAGTGTGCGTGAAATGTATGTTTATCTATTTGAACTCATCTCCCAACCCTCTCTTAAACTTGTCCGCCGAAGGTCGGGCTTGTCCGCCCTCTTCTTGGCTGGGGTGAGGTCATTATTTATTGTAGCTTTTCACGCAGTCTCTAATGGTCGTGGCAATTTTTTTTGTGGATAAAATATAATTATGCTCACTCACACTACGGAAATTCGTGTCCGGTATGCAGACACAGATAAAATGGAATTTGTTTACAACGGTAAATATCTCGAATACTTTGAAGTCGGGAGAACGGAGCTGCTTCGTTCTGTTGGCTTAGCTTATAGCGAAGTTGAAAAAATGGGTTACCAGCTTCCTCTGCTTGAAGCCGGTTTAAAATATTTCAACCCGGCTCGTTACGATGATCTGCTTTTGATTAAGGCATCTGTTCACGAACTTTACTCTCCCAAAGTTCACATCGTTTACGAAGTGAAAAGAAAAACAGACGATGAATTAATTGCCGAGGGTTTTACGACACATATTTTTATGAAAGCCGAAACAAAGAAAGCGGTTCGTCCTCCTAAAATTTATGTTGATGCGCTGGCACCTTTTTTCAAAAAAGAAATTGTTGTATAAAGTTTCGCGGGCTCGATCCGCACTTATCTTTTAAAATGATAGAAAAGATTAAAGAACTCACCAAAGACACTGCGATATATGGTATTAGTACAATCGTTGGAAGATTTCTCGGATTTGTGCTGACCCCTTTTTATACCCATGTTCTGCCGGATACAGCAGAAATGGGAATCTTCAACAATTATTACGCCGCGATTGCCTTTCTAAATGTAATTTTTATTTACGGAATGGATTCGGCATTCATGAAGTATGCTTCTTTAACTTCCGGTACTGAAAAGAAAAAAATTTTTTCAACCGGTTTTATTGCCGTAATTATCTCTTCGATATTATTTGCGCTTGTGTTGTTTGTTCTGCAGACTCCTTTTCTCAACTATCTCGATATTCCGCAAAAGTTTTTGCAAGGCGATCCCAATAAATTTTTCCGATTCTTCTATTATCTGATTTTGATTTTAATTCTCGATACGATCACTTTAATTCCGTTTGCATACTTGAGACTGGAAAGAAAATCAAAAAGGTTTGCGTTGATTAGATTGATTAACATTTTTTTGAATCTTGTTCTCAATCTGATTTTCTTTTTGGTTCTTCGCTGGGGACTTGAATCGATCTTTATTGCGAATCTTATTGCTTCGCTGCTCAATCTTGTTTTATTGATGCCTGATATTTTAAGGAATTTTGAGAAGAGAGTTGACAAAGAGTTGTTGAAGAAAATGTTAATCTTCGGAATTCCATATTTACCGGCAAGTATTTCCGCAACGATTGTGCAGGTGATTGACAGACCGATAGTAGAAAAATTAACTAACTACGAAACGCTCGGTGTTTATTCTGCATCTTACAAACTCGGCACATTGATGATGCTTGTAGTAATGATGTTTCAGTTTGCGTGGCAGCCCTTCTTTTTAACAAATGCTAAAGAAGAAAACGCAAAAGATATTTTCGCAAAAGTGCTCACTCTATTTGTTCTCTTTACAAGCTTTTTGTGGGTTGTCATTTCTTTGTTTATCGATGATGTAGTTAAGATGGAATTTTTCGGGCTATCGCTTTACAAGCAAGAATATCATGAAGGACTTGTGATCGTGCCGATAGTTCTTCTCGGTTACTTGTTCAACGGAATCTATTATAACTTCCAAGCCGGAATTTATATCGAGGATAAGACAAAATATTTTCCGATTGTTACCGGAATTGGCGCTGTTGTGAACGTTGCTGTAAATTTTTTGTTGATACCTGAAATCGGAATTATAGGTGCGGCACTCGCTACACTTGCGGCGTACATTGCGATGGCTGTTTCGCTTTTTTATTTCTCGCAAAAATTTTATAAAGTTAAATATGAATACAACCGCATCACAAAAATTTTGTCTTTGTTGTTTGCAACAACGGGAGTTTATTATTATATATTTTATAACTTCGGGTTGACGCTCGCAATCAAGTTTGTGATGTTGATCGGATTTATTTCGGCAGTCTTTGTTCTGCGCATCATTACTAAAGATGAATTTGTAAAACTCAGCAAAATGTTGTTGAGGGGGAAGTAAGGAAAATTTTTCTTTCGACCTCGATAGAATTTGTTTGTGAAGAAATTGCCGCGAATTTTCCCGTGTAAACGGGATCCCGCTCAGCGGTGATAAGTCGTGGTGTTAAGATAACAAAAGCATAAGCGGCTTCAGCCGCAGTTTAATTTTCGAATTGCGACTATCCGAAGGATTCCTACGGAAAAGTCGAAATTATCTTTTATTCCGACCCCACACCTGAAGGTTGTGGCAATTTTAAAAATATAGAAATAAAATAGTTGTTTTTTTTGAAGGGCGAATCCTACTTAATTCTATTAACTGTACTTTAAGGAAAAAATTATGGAAGAAATTCAAATAAAGATAAATAGAATCTCTGATCAGTTTGCAGATATCCCTTTGCCGGAATACGCAACCGAAGGAAGCAGCGGTCTCGATTTACGCGCCGCCGTTGAAGATGAAATTATAATTGGAAAAGGGAAAGTTGCACTTGTTCCTACAAATTTGCGGATTGAAATTCCGTTTGGTTACGAAGTACAAGTGCGTCCGCGAAGCGGCTTGGCGGCTAAACACGGAGTAGGTGTTCTAAATTCTCCCGGTACAATTGATTCGGATTACCGCGGTGAAGTAAAAGTTATTCTTTTCAATTTTGGCACAGAAGATTTTTCAATTAAACGCGGCGACCGGATTGCGCAAATGGTATTATCGAAAGTTTATAAAATGATTATCGAAGAAACACACGCTTTAAATGGAAGTCAAAGAGGCGAAGGAGGTTTCGGGCACACCGGAACAAAATAAGTACGAAGTACGAGGGACAATACAAGTACGAAATACGATCCGCCGTAGGCGGAACGAAGTACGAGGGACAATACAAGTAAGATGTACGAAATACGAGGGACGAATGAAATGCGAAAGGCAAATTAAAATACGATGGGCGGAAAATTATTTACGATTTACTAATTACGATTTAGGAAAACAAGTACGAGATACAAATTCCAGGTAGCAATTAACAACTATCAAGCTTGCCCGCCGAAGGTCGGGCTTGCCCGCAGTCTTTAAGGCGGGCATCCAAAATATCCAGAAACCAGTGACGAGAAAAAGAGAATGTCGGATTTTATTCACATACATAATCATTCACATTATAGTCTGCAAGATGGTGCGTGCACAGTTGAGGATTTAGTTGCTGCCGCTAAAAGAAATGACATGCACGCTGTCGCATTAACCGATCACGGTGTTATGTTCGGCGTTTCCGAATTTTATAAAAAAGCGAAGAAGGAAGGAATCAAACCGCTGATCGGGATGGAAGCGTATATCGTTGTTGACAAAACAAGATTTGATAAAAGCAGCGGCATCGAAGACGGAAAGAAAAAATCGAAACATTACAATCATCTTCTTCTGCTTGCCAAAAATAAAACCGGTTACAAAAATTTAATGAAGCTCACGAGCATCGGTCACACGGAAGGTTTTTATTACAGACCCAGAATCGATCTCGAAGTTTTGCGTAAGTACAGCGATGGATTGATTTGTACTTCTGCTTGTCCAGCCGGACCAATTTCAACTCATTTAATAAATGACGATTGGGCGAAAGCGCGGCAGACAGCAATCACACTAAAAGAAATTTTTGATCAGGATTTCTATCTCGAAATTCAAGATCACGGAATGGATATAGAACAGCCGATTTTGAGCGGCATGCCGAAGCTTGCAAAAGAGATCGGTGCAAAACTTGTTGCAACAAATGATATTCATTACATCGAAAAAGATCACGCGATTGCACATAATATTTTAATTATGCTCGGCGATAAAACCGGTACGGCGAATTACGAGGAATTGAGATACGGCACTAATCAAATCTATTTTAAAACTGCCGATGAGATGAAAAAGATTTTTAAGAATTACAAAGGTGCAATCGAAAACACGCTTGAGATTGAACAGAAGATTGATCTCAAACTTGATTTCGAAGGTCACCACTTTCCAATTTTTCCAATTCCCGAAAATTTCGCAGCAAAATCTTTGGAAGAATATTTGAATCAGCTTGCTTATGATAAACTCGATAAACGAATCAGAAAAATTACGCCCGAAGTTGAAGAGAGATTCAAATTCGAACTCGATGTAATTAATAAAATGGGTTACGCCGGATATTTTTTAATTGTTCAGGATTTTATCAACGCATCGAAAGCACGTGGAATACCGGTGGGACCCGGACGCGGTAGTGCCGCCGGAAGTTTGGTTGCGTATGTTTTGGGAATTACAAATGTAAATCCGCTTGAATATAATTTGCTCTTCGAAAGATTTTTGAATCCGGCGCGTAAATCGATGCCCGATATCGACGTTGACTTTGCCGATAACCAGCGCGGCGAAGTTATCAGTTATGTAAAAGAAAAGTACGGCGAAAATTCAGTTGCACAGATTATTACTTTCAACCGTCTCTCTTCAAAACAAGTTATCCGCGATGTTGCGCGTGTTCTAAAAATTCCGATTCCGCAAGTTGATAATATCACAAAATGGATTCCTTCAAAATTCGGAAGAGTATTTACGATTGATCAAGCTCTCGATGAAGTTCCGGAATTACAGTGGCTGAAAAAAACCGACGACCCGGTGATGAAAGAACTTCTCAAATATGCCCGCATACTTGAAGGAATGAATCGCAACGCTTCAAAGCATGCCGCCGGCGTTGTTATTACTCCGGGTGACGTCAGCGATTTTGTTCCGCTTGCAACATACGGGGACGACGGCGATGTTGTTACGCAATTTAACATGAAAGATCTTGAAGATGCCGGTATTTTAAAAATGGATTTTCTCGGTCTTGATACGCTTTCGATAATCCGCGATACTTTGGAACTTGTAAAACAAACGCGTGGAATCGAAATAGATATTGATGAAATTCCGGTTGACGATAAAAATACTTATGAACTTTTCGGACGCGGACAAACAACAGCAGTATTCCAGTTTGAATCTGCCCCGATGCGCGAGTATCTGAAAAAATTGAAGCCGAACAGTATTTCGGATCTTTCTGCGATGAATGCTTTATACCGTCCCGGTCCGATGGAATTTATCGATGACTTCATTGCGCGCAAACACGGTAAAAAGAAAATTGAATATTCGCACCCGGTGCTCGAAACAATTCTCAAAGAAACTTACGGTATTATTGTTTATCAGGAACAGGTAATTCAGATTGCGAATAGAGTTGCGGGAATGAGTTTGGCGGAGGCTGATCTTTTGCGCAGAGCAATGGGCAAAAAAGATCTCGCGGCAATGAAACAGCAGAAAGAAAAATTTGTTGAAGGCGCAGAGAAGAACAATATCAGTAAAAAAAATGCGGAAGAAATTTTTGATGCGGTTGATAAGTTTGCCAATTACGGATTTAACAAATCGCACGCGGTTGCCTACAGTGTGGTAGCATATCAAACGGCATATTTAAAAACACATTTCCTCGAAGAATTTCTTGCGGCAAATCTTTCCAATAAATACGACAGCACCGAAAAAGTTACAATTCTTTTGGAAGACTGCAGAAAACTCGGCGTAAAAGTTCAGCCGCCGGATATTAATCATCCGACCGTTATGTTCAAAGTTATTAGCGGCAAAATAATTTTTGGAATGTCCGCAATAAAAAATGTTGGCGTGCAAGCTGTCGAAGGAATAAAAAGAGCACACGAAAATTTGCAGAGAGATTTTAAGACCATCTACGATTTTTGTTCGAACGTAGATACTCGCGTTGTAAATAAACGCGCGCTCGAAGGTTTGGTATTGGCGGGTGCTTTTGATTCACTCGGCGGAAACCGTGCACAACTTTTTGCTGCAATTGAAGAAGCGCTCGATATAGGAAGTAAAATGAAATCCGCAATAGAATCTCACAGCGATAGTCTTTTTGGTTCCACTCCTTCCGAAGATCATTTTGAAGAACCGGCACTTCCGGATGTTAAAGCGTGGGATGATAAAGATCTTCTTGCAAAAGAAAGGCAAGTACTCGGATTCTATTTGAGCAATCATCCTCTTCATAAATATGAAATAGAATACAATTCGTTTGCAACTGTTCATCTCGGCGAGCCGACGACATTTAATTTCAACGATCAAGTTCGTGCATGCGGAGTTATTACTGATGTTACACCGAAGACAGATAAATCAGGCAGAAGAATGGCATTCTTCAAACTGGATGATTTTTCCGGTTCGTGCGACTGCATAATGTTTTCGAAAGCATTCAACGAGTACAGCGAATTAATTGCACTGGAATCAACTGTGATGATAAAAGGAAAACTTGAAAGCAGCGGCGATACAATTAAATTACATGTTGACGAAACATTTTCGCTGGATAGTGCGCGTAATAAATTAACTAAAAGAATCGGATTGATTTTAGATTCGAATCTGCATGATGAATATGTTGTTACTCATCTAAAATTATTGATGGAAGAGAACGAGGGGAATCTACCGGTACTTGTTTGTGTAAAAGAAAATGGTTCACAGCGGGAGTTTTTGATCGAGTACAAAGTGACACTGTCGGATAAATTTGTTGAGAGCATCAAAAATTTATTGGGCAATGAAGCGATAATATTTTTCCCAAATTAATCAAGATTTTTCAATCATAAGAAAGGTTTGATTTCTAAATCGTATTTCTTAAGTTTGTGCCACGTTTAATTAAAGAGGGATAAATGGAGAAGAAATGGGCGTTAATACTTGGCGCTTCGAGCGGGTTCGGCGGTTCTTCTGCCGTAGAGCTTGCAAAAAACGGTTATAATATTTTCGGTGTTCATCTAGACCGCCAAGCAACTATGCCGCTGGTTCAGCAAATTGTTAAAAAAATTGAAAAGACCGGTCAGCAAGCTGTGTTCTTTAATATCAATGCGGCTGATCATATTAAAATAAATGATACACTTGATGAAATAAAAGAAAGATTTACTACCAAAGAACATCCTCACGTTCATGTATTAATACATTCACTTGCTTTCGGAACATTGAAACCGTACGTCGCAAAAAATCCAAACGACTGCGTCTCTCCTTCGCAGATGAGTATGACACTTGATGTTATGGCGCATTCATTAGTTTATTGGACACAAGGTTTGGTGCATAGAGATTTGCTTGCACAAGGCGGAAGAATATTTGCATTAACAAGCGCCGGCTCGCACACAGTAATTCCAAATTACGGTGCAGTCTCTGCGGCAAAAGCAGCGCTCGAAGCGCACATCCGCCAGCTTGCAGTTGAACTTGGCGCGATGAGAATTACATGTAATTCGATTATGGCTGGAATTACCGATACACCGGCTGGAAGAAAAATTCCAATGTTCGATAAAATGCTTCAAGCGGCTAAACATAAAAATCCGCAAGGCAAGTTAACCACCCCCGACGAAGTAGCCAAAGCTATTGTTGCTTTATGTGATGAGAAGTGCGAGTGGATTTCAGGAAACGTAATTGGTGTTGACGGCGGCGAGTACGTTGTTAATTATATCGGCGAAAAGACGAATACCGGAATCAAATAATTTCGGAATAGATCATGACTGAATTTACTTTTACTGAAGAGCAGAAAATGCTCCGCGAGATGGCTCGCGATTTTGTTAACAATGAAATCAAACCAATTGCATCTAAAATTGATGCTGAAGAAAAAATTCCCGACGAGCTTGTAAAAAAACTTGGCGAGCTTGGATTTTTGGGAGTTTCATTTCCCGAAGAATACGGCGGCGGCGGATTTGGAGAAATCGGTTACTGCTTAATGCAAGAAGAAGTTGCGCGCGGCTGCATGTCAACTGCAACTTTCATCGGTGCGCATCAATCAATTGGGGCAAATGTTATTTACATCGGCGGAACCGAAGAACAAAAACAAAAATATCTTGTGCCGCTTGCAAAAGGCGAAAAGATCGGCGCGTTTTGTTTAACGGAAGCTCAAGCCGGTTCCGATTCGTTTAATGTAAAAACCCGCGCAGAACTTGACGGCAATGAGTGGGTTTTGAACGGCGAAAAACTTTGGATTACAAACGGCGGTATCGCAAATATTGTAAGTGTGTTTGCACGGACATCAAAAGGTGTTACTGCTTTTATTGTTGAAACCAGCACACCGGGATTTCAAGCCGGTCCGCCCGAAAAGAAAATGGGAATAAAAGGAAGTTCAACAAATCCGATCACTTTTGATAACGTTCGCATCCCGAAAGAAAATCTTATTGGTGTTGACGGGCGCGGATTTATTCTTGCAATGAAAACGCTCGATGCCGGCAGACTCGGATTGGGTGCCGCATGTCTTGGTGCTTCAAAAGAACTTTTGGAAATGTCTGCACGTTATGCTAAACAACGAAAACAATTCGATCAAACGATATCAAATTTTCAAGCTGTTCAATTTATGCTTGCAGAAATGGCAAGTTTGGTCTTCGCGATGGAATCGATGGTTTACAGAACAGCAATAGATTATGATTTGAAAAAAGATATCTCGAGACAATCTGCAACAGTAAAATTATTCTGCTCGGAATCTCTCGATAAGATTGCCGATCTTGCTGTTCAGGTACACGGCGGAATGGGGTACTCGCGCGAACTTCCAATCGAAAGATTTTACCGCGATTCTCGAATCAACAGAATTTTTGAAGGCACAAACGAAATTCAAAAAGGAATTATTGCACGCGAAGTACTTAAGAAAAACGGAGTGTTGAATTAGAAATTTAATAAAGGAGTAAATGAAAAGATGAAGCCAGCTACTTTTACAGATAGTAATTTTGATGCAGAAGCCTTAAAGTCGGATGTTCCGGTAGTTGTAGATTTTTGGGCTGCATGGTGCGGTCCATGCCGCATGATTGCACCAATCATCGAAGAACTTGCCGATGAATACCAGGGAAAAATAAAAGTCGGTAAACTTGATGTTGATGAAAATCAGCAGACAGCTATAAAGTACGGTGTACGCAGCATCCCGACAGTTTTGTTTTTGAAAGGCGGCGAAGTGAAAGATACAATCATCGGTGCCGTACCGAAAACAATTTTTGTTGAAAAGCTTAACAAACTTGTTTAACAAGTAGATTATTTTTTCTTTTTCAGAAAGTAGATTGAAAAGGAAAATCAATCGGCAGCAAAAATAAATTATAATGAGTGAGGCAGAGTTAACACACAAAGTATTTTTGATTCATTAATAAAAAGGAAATCAGATTAGATGAGCAAAAAAGTTTTGATAAGTGAAAAAGTAAATCAGAAACTCATAAATATATTAGAAGAAAATTCTTTGCATGTTGATTACAAGCCGGATTTAAAGAAAGATGAACTGTTAAATATTATTCATAATTACCAGATATTAATTGTTAGAAGCGCAACACAAGCCGACACGGAAATAATTTCACACGGAAAAAATTTAGAATTGATTGGGCGAGCCGGCACCGGCGTTGATAATGTTGATGTTGATGCGGCTACAAGAAAAGGTATCATCGTAATGAATACACCCGGCGGAAATACAATATCTGCCGCAGAACATACTTTTTCGATGATGCTCTCCTTGTGCAGAAAAATTCCGCAAGCCGATCGTTCAATGAAAGAAAAAAAATGGGATCGAAAATCATTTTCGGGAACCGAACTTCTCGGGAAAAATTTGGGTGTTATCGGTCTCGGAAAAATTGGTAGAGAAGTAGCAATTAGAGCAAAAGCATTCGGCATGAATATTCTCGGTTACGATCCTTTGCTTGCCGAAGACGTTGCAATTGAATTGGGCATCAAACTTCTGCCGCTCGAATCGTTAATAAAAGAATCGGATATAATTACACTTCACGTTCCGCTTACCGATGAAACAAAATATATTCTTTCCGAAAAATCATTGGCACAATGCAAAGACGGCGTTAAATTGGTTAACTGTGCTCGCGGCGGATTGATTGACGAAAGTGCGTTATTGAATGCTTTGAATTCAGGAAAAGTAAGCGGCGCGGCACTTGATGTTTTTGAAAATGAACCACCGCAAAATTTTGATTTGATCAACCACCCGAAAACTGTCTGCACTCCGCATCTCGGTGCATCAACTGAAGAAGCACAAGAAAAAGTTGCCGTACAGTTGGCACAACAAATTGTTGATTGGAATTCCGGCAAAGAAGTTATCGGTAATGTTAATGCCGCATCAATTAAAATGCTGCTCGATGAAAAGATCAGACCATTTGCAGAACTCGCCGAAAGAATTGGAACATTTCATTCGCAATTAATTCCGGCGAACATTACCAAAATAATTTTAACAACAGCCGGACCGTATCTCGCAAAAAATTCCGAATTGCTAAAAGTTGCACTGTTAAAAGGGTTGTTGAAAAATCTTGTTGTAGAGCCGGTGAATTTTGTTAATGCTTCAGCTATTGCCGAAGAGATGGGTATTCATATCGAAGAAATAAAAAGTCAGCCGGATGGAATTTATTCCAATCTTTTCAGCGCAGAAATTAAATCTAAGGAAGATGGAAAAACAATCAGCGGTACTGTACTGATTAATAATGATTACAGAATTGTTTCTTTTGATGGTTACCAAATAGAATTCAAACCCGAAGGCAACATTCTAATCTATTATAATATAGATAAGCCGGGGGTGCTTTCAAAAGTTAGTCCATTACTTGCGAAGTCAAACATTAATATTGCCGGTCTTTCGCTCAGTCGTTCGGGCAAAGGGAAGAAAGCTGTTACGATAATTAATATTGATGAAGCCGCCGATAAAAATATTCTTGATGAGATGAAGAAGCTTGAAGAGGTAGAAGATGTTTATTTCGTCGGATTTTAAAGTGCAAAAAATGGGTTAGCACCGTATTAAAACCTTGACAAAGAATCAGTCATGTGTTATTTTCGATTAAAAAATGAGGGGTTTTTCCCGAATTAACCTTGTTTGGGAAAAAGACAAGATTTGAAAATGACTTTCAGAAATTTTCAATTCGCTTCAAAAAATAGAGCTTATATTACTTGTATGGCATTAGACTCGACTATCATACACAAGGTTCCGAAAAAATTAGGGCAAAAAATCAGCACCATCATTAAGAAGAAGATTGTAATTAACTAACTAAATTAGTAATCAATAAACTCTTTAAAAGAAGGAGGCAATTATTGACATTTAATTACAAGTTTTTCACTTCAAAAAAACCCTTTCTTAATTAACTCAACAAATTAAGGAGTAAAGTATGCATCGAAGGATTTTTTACTTTTTGCTATTTCTTGCTCTTTGTCCTGTATTATTAACTGCTGGTACAAAGGGTAGGATAAAGGGAAAAGTAGTTGACTTGCAAACAGGCGAAGCACTAATTGGTGCAAACGTATTGGTTATTGGTACAACAACCGGTGCGGCAACTGATGCAAGCGGCGATTTTCTCTTACAAAATTTGGATGCCGGTGTTTATCAAGTTCGTGCATCATACCTTGGTTATCAATCTATTACTATTTCCAATGTGAGAGTTAATGCCGATCTCACCACCTACATTGATTTCGAATTACCAAGCGAAGACATTCAAGTAGGTACAGTAGAAATTGTTGCACAAAAACCACTTATTCAAAAAGATAACACTAATGCCGTAAGAATAACAAGCAGTGATGATATTGAAGCTCTTCCGGTACGTAATGTTACCTCAATTATTGCTTTGAATGCTGGCGTTACAACTTTTAACGGTAATGTATACATAAGAGGTGGTAGACAAGACGAAGTTGGATATTACCTTGAAGGTACTTCAATTACTAATCCAATGACTGGTGGTAGAGCCGTTACCATTTCTCAGGATGCTTTAGAAGAAATTCAAGTTCAAGCGGGTGGTTATACTGCAGAATTTGGTGGTGCTAACTCTGGTATTGTTCGTACCTCATTAAAAAGCGGAGGAAACAATATTAAAGCAAGTTTTGAATACATTACAGATAATGTAACTTTTAAAGGTCGTGATGATGCTTACAATGGCGAAAAAAGATTGGGAGCGTATTGGTATGGCTACAATGAAATGAGTGCAGTCTTAAGCGGTCCCTTATTTGGTGATAAGGTAAAATTTTTCCTTAATACAAATTATTTATATCAACGCGACGATAACCAGCAAGAATGGTCCGGACTAAACCTTGGTTGGGTAAAAAATACAGAAGGTGCTAGAGATTCTGTTTATATAAATTATCCGGCTGGGGCAAGACCTGAAAACCAATCGAACCAATACAATTTTGTTGGTACAATTACAGGGGATATAACCCCGTCAATGAAACTAAGATTCTCAGGTGTTTATACTTTTAGGGAAAGTGATGCCGGTGCTGCCGGTATTACACGTATCGAGAATGACAGAGTTGGTAGAACAGATGCTACTAACGGAACATTCAATCTAAAATTTACTCATGTTCTAAGCCCAACTATGTTTTATGAAATTTCCGGCGGGTATTTCCTTCAAACATCCGAAACATATGACAGATTTCTGAAAGATGATTACTGGTCATATGGAGACAGCGTTGCTAACGCTAACGCCGGTATTGTTTGGGAAAGAACACCAAAGGATATTAACAACCAAAACGTTGGAAGATACAGAGTCCCTCTTAACAAAAGCGTATTTGGATATACATTCCAAGCACCTAATTCAATCCCCGTTGATTACGCAAAGTTCAATAGAAGCTCGTACAATATTGGTGCTGCTCTCACATTACTGATAGGAAAAACGCATTCTATTAAACTTGGTGGTGATTACCAAAAATATACTTTAAGAAGATGGGGTATTGCTGGTCAGGACGATTTTGCTTTTGATCTGAGTGTATTAAAAGCTGCTGATCCTACTAAATCTGAAGAACGGATTAAAAAAGAAATTTTGATGTCTTCAGGTGTAAATAATTTTGGTTACGATGTTCTTGGCAACGAATTGGATGATGATGATTACTTCGGACCAAGAGAGCCGGTATTTGCATCTTTCTATATGCAAGATAAAATGGAGTACGAAGATATTATACTAAATTTGGGTTTGAGATATGATTACATCTCGTTGAACAGTAAGATGTATAAAAACCCAGGAAGACCCGATCTTGCTATAAATCCGACTACTTTTGCAATTCTTCCAGATGGTTGGGTAGATGTTCCAAGCTTCTCTGCTATTAGCCCTAGAATAGGGTTTTCATTCCCGATAACAAATAATACTGTTTTTCATGCTCAATGGGGAAAATTTGTTCAACAAAGCCAGTTGAATGACGTTTTCCGGGGATACTATAGATACTTCTATGAAACACAAGCTAATTTCTTCTTTGGAGATCCAGGCGGACAGAATGTAAGACCAACAAGAACAACTCAGTATGAAATTGGTTTCTCACAACAGCTCACGGATTTTTTATCGTTTGACGTAACCGGTTTTTATAAAGACATTAAAGACCAGGTAATTTTTGAGATACAAACAGCCGACAAAAACGCCAAAGCACAATCTTATAATATTCTTTCAAATGGAGATTTTGCTACAACCAAAGGAATCGAATTAAGCATAACAATGAGAAGATATGAAAGAGTATCTGCTCAGGCTAACATTTCATTCCAGGATGCACGCGGAACCGGCTCTTTCCCCAACTCTAACAGAGGTATTGTTGGAGCTCCAGATGCCGGTATAATTTTTACGCCTATTTATATTACTCCTCTCGAATTTAATAACGGTTTGAGAACCAACTTTAATATCGATTATCGTTTCGGGCCAAACGACGGACCATCTGTATTACATGATCTTGGAGCCTCTTTATTAATACAGTATAATTCTGGACATCCTTATACATTGGGTACCGGCAAATCCAGCGATATCGGTTATAGCGGTCAAACAGATTCAGATGCACGTACAAGAAGACCTGCTGAACCTTTGAATTCTTCTGTTACCCCGTCCAATTTCCAAGTAGATTTACGCATTGATAAAACAATCAGATTTTTTGATTTAATTAATGCTAATATCTATTTATATGTAATCAATCTATTCAATAATAGAAATGTTCAACAAGTATACCTTAAAACCGGATCTGCAGAAACAGATGGATTCTTACAGAATACTTCCGAATCTGCAAAAATTATTCAACAGTATGGAGAACAATATCCGGCATTTTATCAGGGTGTAGAGTTAGATTATGATGGACTTTATGGACCGGCACGCCAGGTTAGATTAGGTATTAGGTTAGAGTATTGATTACGCAAATATTACTTATTAAATCAATGACAGGAGAAATAAAATGAAATGTAAATTTTTAAGTTTTCTTCTTATCAATTTTCTTCTTGTCTTAACACTTATTGCTACTGATGCTGTGTTTGCAAGAGAAGGAAATAATAAGAATAAAAAGAAAAATAGTCTTTCGAAAGTTGCCGGCGACCCTTCCGCTACCAGAATTAACATTAATAACATTTCTACTTGGATTGTTAATGATGGTAATACGGACTATAATTTATCTACAAGCGCAAGCGGTTTTGAATTTCCAAAAGGAAGTGGCAAGACGGCTATATACGCGTCCGGTTTTGTTTGGGGAGGTAGTGTTGTAAATGAAGGCAGACAATTCCGTGTAGGAGGTTCTACCTATGAACAAGGTCTTATAGCCGGAAGAATTCTACCTAACGGCGAGCCGGCTGACCCTTCATCTGATGATGTAAGAATTTATAGAGTTAGAAGAGATTATAAAAAACAAGGTGCCGATTTTTCTGCAGAAATGAAGAGTGATGGCGGTTCTGCGGCGGAAATCTATGATCAATATGATAAAGATTGGAATGAATGGCCTGCTGATCAAGGCGCTCCTTATGAAGATATAGACGGAAACGGATTATATGATCCTACTGTTGATATCCCGGGATTTATCGGTGCCGATCAAACAGTATGGTTTGTTGCAAATGATTTTGATGACGTAAAAGCTCAATCCTTATACGGTTCTCCATCTATGGGTGTTGAAATGCAAGCAACCATATGGGGTTATAAAATAGCCGGACCTTTGGGCAGTACTATTTTTAGAAAATATACTCTTATCAACAAGAGTAGTAGCGTCTTCGACAGTATGTATGTTGCTATGTGGTCGGATCCCGATCTCGGAGAATATACAGATGACTTTGTTGGATGCGATACTACCTTGAGTCTTGGTTTTGTTTACAACGGCGGAGCAAATGATGCTACATACGGAACCGCTGTCCCGGCTGCCGGTTTCGACTTTTTTCAGGGACCAATTGTTCCCGGTGAAGCAACTGACTCTGCAATATTTAAAGGCAAAAGAGTATATGGTAAAAAGAATCTTCCTATGACTACCTTCTTCTTCTTTATAAGCGGTGATCCTGTCTATCAAGATCCTGAATTGGGTAATTATCAGGGAACAATTATGTTCCGCAGATTAATGGAAGGTAAAGTATCAACAACCGGTGACCCGTTTGTAGATCCTACAACAGGACAGACTACACACTTTGCTCTTGCTGGTGACCCGGTAGCGCCAAGCGGCTGGGTTGACGGTATTTTACACCAGCCTGATGATAGGCGTTTAGGTCAGGTTTCAGGACCTTTTGTTATGGCTCCGGGAGATACTCAGGAAGTTGTAATCGCTGAAATTGTTGCACAAGCTGGTGATCGATTATCATCCGTAACTTTGTTGAAGAGTTTTGATCTTATTGCACAAGCTACATACGATAACTTCTTCAATATTGCAAAAGGCGCTCCGGAACCGATTGTTGCCGCAACACCATATGATAACAAAGTTGTTTTGAGCTGGGGCAACCCCAACTTTTATCCAAGTACGGAAGGCTATGTAGGTCCTTTCGGCGCCGAAGAGCAATTGGATTATTTCTTCCAGGGATATAATGTTTATCAGTTGCCTACTGCCACAACAACTTTAGATGATAAAAATAATTCTGATCCGGATAAGAAACCAGTTTTGATTGCTACTTATGACTTAGTTGACGGCATTCAAACAATTTATGGATATGATTATTACTCTTTAACCGGACAATATGAATGGCTGCCGTTGCAGCTTGGCAAAGATATCGGCTTAAAGAGATCGATTGAATTAGATCAAAACTATTTATCATCTAAAGCTGGCTTACCGCTTAATAACGGTTCACCATACTATTATGCAGTTACTAGTTATTCTTATAGTGCTGATCCCCTTGCTGTTCCTAACGTACTTGAAAACCCGTTTACAGTTATCACGGTTGTACCCCAACAGCCGAATCCGGGTGTTACATATGAAGGAACTACAGGACAATCGCTTGAAGTAGCACACACAGGCGGTAGCGATGGAAGTGCGTCAGCTACTGTTGTTGACCCGGCTGTTCTCAATGGGCATAAATATCAAGTTTCGTTCGGTACTAATACCGATGGAAATGTGGTTTGGAATCTGAAAGATGTTACAGCAAATAAAGATATTACTACAAATATGACAAATCAAAGCGGTGACGCTGATTACCCAATCGTTGATGGTTTGCTTATTAAAGTAGAAGGACCTCCCAATGATTTTAAGAACTTCTTAACTGTTGCTAATGCTGCCGGTCCACTCGATCCTTTTGAAGGTGCTGCTGCAGATTTTCAAGGATTTCCCGTACCTTCAAGACCAGGCGCTAACCAACAAGTTGGTGACGGTAAATGGATGTTCCATACCGGTGATAATGGCGGTTCTGGTGACGGCGGCACAAGAGGATCTTATGAAGCATTCTTATCCCGATCAATGAGGGGAAGTAATTTTAGTTATGCTGTACCTTACGATTGGGAAATGAGATTCACTGCTGAAGGTTCATATGCTATTAAAGCGTTTCAGGATGAAAAAATAATCCACGTTCCTTTCGAATTATGGAATGTCGGTATAAATACTCCTGATGATCCAAGTGATGATTATAAGGTTATTCCGTGGATTCTTGATAGTGATGAAGATGGCACATATAATTTAGCCAACTGGGGCAGTTCGGCTAATGGCGGTGGCGGAGATTTTGAACATTCAGTTTCTGGTGGAGATAACGACCCATATACAGATTGGATTTATTGGAGGCAACCGGCTAATACATCTGCTGGAACTGCTGGTTATGATGCCTATGTAGCCGCTATTGATCTTGTAGGCAACGGACCCGGTTCTTATGATTACAGTGGTCATGAAGTAATAGCAAGATCTGTATTAGTTAACTTTAACGGCGGCTCTGCTCCACCTTTTAATCAGGACCTTCCGGAACAGGGAACTATTTTTAGACTTGTTACTACTAAACCTAACTCAACAGCAGATGTTTTTGAATTCACAGCACCGACAGTTTCTGAAAGCACTGAGCTTGCAAAAGCAAATGTTGAGAACATCAATGTATTCCCGAACCCCTATTACGGTGTTAATTCACTTGAAACAAAGAAATATTATAAATTCGTAACCTTTAGTCATTTACCTCAAAAAGCAACAATAAGAATATTCAACTTAGCCGGACAATTAGTAAGAACAATCGATAAGACTGAAGCCGGTCAATTTGAGGAATGGGATTTATTAAACCATGCTGGTCTTCCTGTTGCAAGCGGTATATACATTGCGCACATTGATATGCCGGATTTGGGGAAAACAAAAATCTTAAAACTAGCAATCATTCAAGAGCAGCAAGTCTTGGATAGATTCTAATAAATGACAAAGGAGATTAAAATGAATAAGATAAAATATAGTCTTACCTTTTTACTTATTCTATTTGTTACCGCCAGTACAATATTTGGCAGCGGTGGAAATAGAAATGGTACGGCTGGTGCAACCCAGTTGTTAATCCCGGTTGGCGCTCGAAGTATAGGGCTGAGCGGTTCAACTTTGACTACAACAGCAGGAGTTGAAGCATTGTACTGGAATCCGGCAAATGTAGTTAGAGGTTCACATTCCGCCGATGTCATGTTTTCGCAAACGTCTTACATAGCTGATATCGGAGTTACATACGGAGCTATTACTGCGAATATAGAAGGTTTTGGTGCTATTGGTTTTAGTATCAAAACGTTAGCGATCGGTGATATCGAAAAAACTACAGTTGATAATCCCGACGGCACAGGCTCGACATTCTCACCTCAGTTTGTTACTGTTGGCTTGACTTATTCTACGTTATTAAGCGATAGAATTTCTGTTGGTATAACGGCAAATCTTATTACTGAGCAAATTGATTTAGTATCTGCAACCGGTTTTTCTTTTAATGCCGGTGTTACTTATAACAATTTGGCTAACATTGATGGTTTAAGCTTTGCAGTGGTTATGAAAAACATCGGACCGCAAATGAGATATGACGGATCAGGTTTATATACAACAGCAGAAACACCGAACTTTGCGCGTTCTGCACAATTATATAAAATTGATGCCGCAACATTTGAGTTACCATCTACATTAGAAATGGGTTTGGGATATCAACTAAATGTTGGTGATCAAAACAGTTTAGCTATATCAACCCTATTCCAAAACAACAATTTTGATGCTGATATGTATAAAATCGGTGCGGAATATAATTATGATAATCTTCTCTATTTACGCGGCGGTTATACTTTTGCCCCTGAACTTTCGTCTGACGAGAGAGTTTATGGTTTCACCGTTGGAGGCGGTCTCAAATATGTTGTTGGCGGAATGGATTTCAGACTGGATTATGCTTTCCAAGACACAAAGTATTTCGACGGTAATAACGTAATTACGATTGGAATCGGTCTTTAATACTTTATAAAGAAAGATAAACAGATTTATCTTTAAGCCCTCCTAATTTTTAGGAGGGCTTTTTTATTACTGTCTCGTCCTGAAAAAAGTTGACTAATGTCAAAAGAAAATCAGGAGAGAAGAAATGAAAGAGAACAAGCCCCACCCCGATCAACCAACGTATAGTCAAGCCTTTAAGCTGCAAGTAGTTCGGGAATATGAGCAAGGAACC
>JACOUS010000044.1 GCA_016177735.1 Ignavibacteriales bacterium
ATCTTAGCACGGCGTACAACTCCGTAGAAGTTACAAATGCGTTCGTTAAATTAGCGACCGAATAAAGAAATATCGAACCGAACAAAACAGAGAGTCTTCCTTTTTTATCGCCCCAAATTCCCCAAATAATTCCGCCGATCAGCATTCCGGCCATCTGCATGTTCAAAAGAAAAACTCCGGTTGTTATTAATCCGTCGCCGGTAATTCCCAAATCAATTAAACTTGGAACGCGGACGATTCCGAACAAAATTAAATCGTAGATATCGACGAAATACCCGAGCGCGGAAACAAGTACTGTTGTATTGAAAATATTTTTTGTTAATGTATGATTGGCTTCCATTTTTCCTCTCAGTTGAAATTTGGTGTGTGCTGGTACGAAACTAAGAAAAGAAAAAAAGGAGTGAAAGAAAAATTTTGATGATTCTTGTATGAGGTTGTCTCAAATGTAATTGTTCTCCGTAGGAGTCCAATGGACAAATAAAAAATCTGCGTAAACTTGTTTCAATTGGATTTTGCCCGCGAGCTATTCTTTCACATAGTGATGGCTATGCCATAAAAATTTTACTTTTGAGACGACCCCGTGTAATAAAAATTAAATTGATAATTGTGTTCGCAGTCCGAAGACAAAAATACTTGGGTTGTTTTTGTCGCCGTTCGGATTATCGATCCACTGCAAGTCCGGCGAGATTGTGAGAAAATCGTGCGCCTTAAAATTGTAATAGAACTCAACGTGACGTTCGTTTGCAGTGTTAACGGAGTTTAACAAATCAAAAGTTTTTCCGTAATTGCTGATTGCAGATATTCCGTACGCGGCGCCGAATGTATCATCCGGGCGACCGAAAACGGAACCGGAACATTGTACGCCGCAGCTAAATGAATTTCCGTGCCGTGCAACATCACCTCTTTGCCAGCCCCATCGACCGAAGAGAGAAACGATTTCTGTTAATTGTTGATCAATAGAAAAACCGAAACCGTAATTATTTTTCGGTCCTATTTGTTCATCCAACAAATCGGAATGATTCTTACTGTTGTGCCATCCG
>JACOUS010000013.1 GCA_016177735.1 Ignavibacteriales bacterium
AAGTTCTGTTTTTTGTCAATCCATCATTGAGGATTTCTAATAATCGCCAAGGCTGGTAAACGCTAAATTGTGAGATTTTTGTTTTGAAAAGATTAATGCTACCCAAGAGAATATCATTCTTTGTAAATAAAAATTTATTACTTGTTACATCACTATAATTACCTATTCATTTCCTTCACTTATTTTGCGCCATCAAGTTCAAGTTTTTTTTAGAAATTTCAATTGCAAGTTGCAGTTTTTGCCGGAGCAATTTTTTATCGGGCAGTTCGGTAATGTATTCGGCAACTTTAATACCGGATTTACCAAGCTGCAATAATTCAATCTGTTCTTTACTGCCTTCTGAGCAAAGAATTAAACCAAGCGGAGAATTTTCACCGGATTGCATTTCATATTTTTCGAGATAACGCAAGTAGAGTTCCATCTGTCCTTTATAAGCAGCCTTAAATTTCCCGAGTTTAAGTTCTACAGCAATAAGCCGTTTCAGTTTGCGATGGTAAAATAAAAGATCAATATAAAAGTCTTCATCATCAACAATAATTCGTTTCTGCCGTTCAATAAAGGTGAAACCATCTCCAAGTTCAAGAATAAATTTTTCCAGTTCATTTAGAATAGCGTCTTCTAAAGATTTTTCGGTGAAAGTATTTTTAAATCCAAGAAAGTTAAGCAAGTAAGGATCTTTGAAAACCAGATCGGGAGTTAAAACATTTTTCTCTCTAATACTTTTTATTTCTTGTTTGATTACCTTATCGGGCATTTTACTTATAGCAGTTCTTTCATACAGCATACCGCCAACTTTTTCACGCAAAGTTCTTACGCTCCATTTTTCTGTGCGGCACATTTCAGCGTAAAATTCTCTTTGCAATGACTGCCTTAGGGGAATGAGTATAACAAAATGAGACCAGCTTAATTGTCGCGACAGTGAAGCGACAATGTCCTCTTCGGGAAAAATAGAGGCGAATTGAATTATTCTGCGAAGATTTTTTTCTTCAAAGCTGTTACCATATTCTTGAACCAATTGTCGTGACAGCGTAACGACAATTTGCTTCCCATATTCAGCTCGTTTGTTTAATAGGATATCTTGATTTATACGTTTTCCAATTTTCCAGAAAAGCATTGTCATAGAGGCATTAACTGCAACGGCAACAAAGTTTTTGCTTTCTTCAATTAACTTTTTAATATCGCTTAAAAGTTTGCTATCCGAACCGGGTTTTACTAAGCTTTTCATAATTTATTTTTTTGGATTTTCTATAATTCTTTTATTCTATTTTTTATGGTATTCTGCAGAGACATGGAAAAAATACTTTAGGAAAATTAAGCCAATGCTTTAGTGCCAGCCAAACTTTTTATAGATATTCCTCAGCTTCATTCACTAACAAAATCATAGTTGCCCGTTTACAAGTTTGCTTTATGTGGTGGTGCTCTTTTATTCGAAGTGAATTTGGAAGTGTTGCCAACATTGCCCTCAAAAAATCGGCAACAAATTAATTCAAGTTCCGTTTTTTGTCAATCAGCCAATCGCGGACTTTGAAGGTTGCTGGAAACCTTCAAGGTTTCAGTGGAATTTTTTATATCACAAAAATTTTTTCAGCTCGTTTAATACTTTATCTGCATCGATTCCGCCGGTGCCGGTGAATCTGCATTTCTTCGGATCGCCGGGGCAGACTGTACTGCAGTAATTTTTTTCGGGAAGAATTATTTTGCTTTCGTTGCCGAGCGGTCCCCACAATTTTGGAGAACATGCGGTGAGCGGACAAAAAATAGAAATTGTTTTCACTTTTAATGCGGCGGCAATGTGCATCGGACCGGTGCTTGCGGAAATTAATAAATCGAGAGCGGCAAAATTCAGAAAAGATTCGCGCAAAGTTTTGCCGGTGTTCGGGTAATCAACTCCGTCAATATTTTTCAGTTCACCGGGAACGCTGTTATCGGTAACAACAACTTTCACATTTGCGAGGTCATTCAATTTATTTATCAACTCACGGTAAGTTTTTGCATGCCAGTTAGCAGATGAATTTCCGCTTGTTGAATGAACGCCAACTAAAATCTGTTTATCGCTCAAAAGTTTTTTTCTTATTTCAGCCGATCTGTTTTTCTCTCCTTCCGTTAAAAAAATTTCCGTGTCCAGATTATTTGTTCGCACACCAATTTTGCGCGCGAGGTCCATGCAATAATCTGCTTCGTGCCGCAGCGGAATATATTTGTTGCGCGAAACATATTTTGTAAAAGTGATGAACTGGTAAAACTTGTGCCCCACTCCAACACGGTACGGAATTCCGGCAAAGAAGAGTAAGTAGTTCAATCTTTCGGTAGGAAGCAAAGTAAGCGAGTGAGTGAAGCGGTAACTTCTAATCTCTTTAATTTTTCTAAAAAAATTTTTCAGCGAACCGTCATCGTAATCATCAATCAAAATAATTTTATCGACGTAGGGATTATTCACGTAAATATCTGCAGTATATTTGCGGAGAAGCAGCGCAACAAAACTATCCGGGTAAGTTTTTTTTATTTCGCGCGGCAATGGAGTTGAAAGCACAACATCGCCAATCCGGTCCGGGCGGACAATCAATATTCTTTTTTGCTTCATCATCGTTCCGGAAATAATTTTTTGAATGCTCGTTTGTATTCTTCTTGCCAATTCAAAATTTCTGCGGCGGCTCGCGTATTGTTTTTGTATTCGTTCAAAATTTCCGGGCAGTCAATCCATTTTTGAATCGCACTAACAATCTGCACGCTCTGCTCGATATCAACAACTTCGCCGACTTTGAATTGCTCGACAATTTTTTTCATCTGTGGAAGATTGCTTGAAAGCACCGGCAAACCAGCCATAATGTATTCGAACAATTTATTCGGCAGCGCGTGGTAATAACTGATGCTGATATTTTCAATCAGTGAAAGACCGGCATCTGCAGCGGCAGTGTAATTAATCAATTCTTTCTGCGGAATTGTGCCGGCAAAAAATACACGGCTCGCAATTCCCATTTCATCTGCTAAGTTTTTGTAATTATTTTTTTGTTCGCCGCCGCCAAGCAAAACAAGAGAGGTGTTCGGAATTTTTTTCATCACATCAAATATGACCGGGATTCCTCTTCCGCCGATAATTATTCCCTGATAAAGAAGTATCAAATGATTTCCCGGTATCGAAAACATTTTTCTGAAATCTACCGGCGCAGAAGCTTTTTGAAGCAGAGGAATGTTTCTAATTACAAGCGTGTCTTTGATGCCGTAAAATTTTTCGATGAACTCCGAATCCATCTCGCCGGTAGTCATCACCAAATCAACTTTTGTGATAAAAAATTTTTCAATTCTTTTTATCACTGCTTGTAAAAAAGGACGGCTGTGCAAACCACCGATGAAGGCATACAACTCGCGGCTGTTGTAGTAAACTTTTGCTCTTTTAATTTTTGCGATCAGCGTAACAAACGGAAGCGTGTAAAAATCTTCCGCGAAAAAAATATCTGCTTTTGTTTTTATTAATTCTCTCACCAGCTTCAACGCAAATCCAAAATAGAATAGCAAACTTGAGCGGTCTTTTCCGGTAATCTTGATTACTTTTATTTTTGAGTCACACTTCTCAATTTCTTTGTTCGACCAATCGAATGAAATTACGGAGACATCAAAGCCGTCGGCGCATAAAGAATTTGTAAGATTGGTAACACGGGAATCGTGGTGGGCATTGCCGAGAAAAGCTATGCAAATTCTTTTTGAACTATGCATAGTATCACTCTTCTAAAGTTTGATATACAATGTGTTGCGCATGATTGCCTTCGCATCAAATTTTTCTTTGAACTCGATCAGGCTCATGCTCGGCGTCATCGGGTTTACGGCTTTTGTATCTTGCGAAACACCGATATCGACATAACTGTAATTATTTTCCGTGCAGTATTTAACAACTTCGTACATTACTCTTTGAATCGGTTTGTACTTTTCGTAATCATACAAAAGCATATTGTAGAAACAGAGTGCAACTGTTTTGTTCGGGAAAAACATGAGCGAGCCGCCGATCGGTTTGTCCTGATAATAGACAATGAAAAGTTTCAGGTAGTCCGGCAGAAGTTCTTTCAATTTCAGAAGGTCATCGTAAGTGTGAGTCGGTTTAACATTGTGCCGGGCTTTATTTTCGAGAAGTATCGGATAGAATTCATCGTAGCGTTCGTTAATCTCAACTCTCAACTCGAATTCTTTAATTGTTTTTTTTACGTTGCGCCGGATAGTCGGCGAAAAACGTTCAATGATATCGCGTTCTTTATCAAGTTTAATTGCGCTCGAAATGTAATGCAGTTTGTAATTGAAGCCTTGCCACAGCATCGCAAAATCGAGATTCTGGTTTTGGTATTTTTCGTAAACCATCGGTGCGGCTGTAAGCATAATTTCGTTGATCGAATTTTTTCTGCAGTAATCGAGCAGAGTTGAAACAATCTCCATTGTCCCGGCAAACTTAATATCCTTTGTAACGATTGAACCGTAACTCGCACCAATCGGAGATTCAAACATTCCGTTGATAATTGAACCGGGCAGAAGAGCTTGGATTTCTCCTTTGTGCACAAATATCAGATGGTCGAACTTAAACTTGCCGGGTGTGTGGTAATCAAAAAATTTTTGGAGGTGAAACATCGTGCCGTTATTGGATTCTAAAACGAAACGATCCCATTTCTCTTTCCATTCGGGAGTATATTTTATTACTTCCATCGATAATTTCCGTATAACGAAAAAAAGTTTTGCCAAAGATAAAAAAATAGTATCAACTATGTACCACAGCTACTCTGTGAAAGATATTCCCCGCAGACTTGTCCCGTGGGAGACGCAGAGAGTCATCAATTGTTAAACGTGTACATGATCGAGATAATATGATAATCACCGAGACTGTAATTTACCGGTGTGTAAGCGTAATCAAGATTTATATTTTTCCACAGCACACCGAAACCGGCGCTCAAATTTTTTGAATCGTAGCCGGTAACATAACCGCCGCGCAGTGAAAATATATTATTGTATGTTACTTCCGCACCGATATGAAAATGTGTATCGTCCGTATCGGTATATTTCTGCAAGCCGCCGATTGCAATGACATTAAATTTACTCTCCGGCATTTCAAATTTGTATTCGGCGCCAAGCCTCAAATCAGCCGGAAGTTTTGTCGCTTCGTTTCTCAAATTATTCATCGAGCCGAAATTTCTAATTGAAGCACCGACTGAAAGATTTTCAATAACATTTTTATATGACGCACCGATATCAAAACCGAGCCCGGTTGCATCATCCGAAAAAATATTTTCATAAAGATATTTGATTGTACCGCCGGCAAAAATATTTTCGGAAATATTAAACCCGGTTGAAAGGCTTGCATAAAAATAATGTGCACCAAAAGTTGATTCTGCATCGCCCGGTTTTGTGCGTACTTCGATATCATTAATTGTTGTTGTGTTTACACCGACTGCAAAAGGCAATCCGAACAATTGGAAACTTCCGGCAAACATTTCGGAAGCGAGCCCATCGAACAGACTATTGTGCGTAAACGATAATTGAGTTTTTTGATCAACTGCGAGCAAAGACGGATTATAATTGAGTGCTGTCAAATCATTAGCACCAATTACGCCGAGATCGCTCATCGCCACATTCCGCGCACCGAATCCGAGTTTCAAAAATGACAAACCTGATCTGCCGGCTGTCTGCGCGTTTGCAGAAATCGAAGCGACGATTAATAACAAAAATATTTTTTTCATAGAGTTAGAAGTTTATGTTTAATCCTATAATGTGTTGATCGCCGGATGAATACGGCTCGATTACAAATGCGTAATCAAATCCGAAACGGATTGAATTCAATGAGTAAAAGTAAGAAAATCCGGCGGAAGGACGAACCGGTTCATCAGTGTTCGAAATATTGAAGCGATCCAAACCGGCACGCAAAAAAAGATCGGTGTAAATGTTGTACTCGCATCCGGCACGCAGATAATTTGTTCCGCCGTTACTGCTTTCAAATTCTACCGACGCTAAAATTTTGGGCTCGGTGAATTTGTAAGCCGCACCAATCTTTTTCAGAGTTGGAAATTTTTCTTTTGTAACATTTCCCGATTGACCGTAAAGATTCCCGGTATCCCATTCGTATTTGCTGTTCAAATCGGAAATCATAAAAGATAAAGTGAGTGACTCGTTGAAAGAATAAAGTGCGCCAATATCGAAACCCAAGCCGGACGAAGTTAAATCTTCGTACAATTTGTAGTAATAAAATTTGAACGCGATACCGATTGCAAGTTTTTCGGAGAAACGGTTTGATACTGCAACAAAAAATTGATTCTCACTCGTTGAGAGTTCGTTGTATTTTTTCCCATCGCCGTCACGTGCATCGATATTCGAAACTCCGGCATTGATTATTCCGACACTAATACCGGCAATCGATCTCGGTTTTACTATGCCGTCCGGTGTTTCAATTTTTCCGAATTCAAACTTGCGTGTGTAATTCAAAAAGTTGAGCGCTCTATCGAGTGTTAAAAAAGAATAAGAAGTTTGGAAAGAATTTCCGTCTTGAAAAGAAGCAAGCGCCGGATTGTAATATGAAACAAGCGAACCTTCTTTAATTGCAGACATTGCATTGCCCATTCCGATTCCTCGTGCGCCGAAACCGATTCTGCTGAATGCGCCGGGCATACTGCTGATTTTTACAAACTCAGGCTGTGCTGAAACCGACACAACAAACATCAACAACGATAAAAATATTTTTTTCAATTCACACCAAAATTTGATTTTACATTATTACCAAAATTTTACCGAAGAGCGGCTCGCCGGAACCGAAATCGATCCGGTAAAAATAAACACCGTTCGGAACGATCTTGCCGTTTTCATCTTTGCCGTCCCAAATTTCTACTTGTTCGCCGTTCCCCGGCTTCGATAAATTTTGTATTACCGTTCTAACGAGGTTCATCCCGAAATCCAAAATTCTGATTGTAACATTTGCCGGTTCGGTCAAAGAGTATTTTATATTCACGCCTTCTTCATCGGGAGAAAACGGATTTGGGAAAGCATAACTTTCATTCGCCGAAGCAGTCTGTTCGGAAGCGAGATAAACTTTCCACTCACCTTCCCACAAAGAATTTGATTCGGTCAATCTCGCAAGTCCGTTTAGTGAACCGATCCAAATATTTGCTGCATCGTTTTCTTGTTTAACTTCAACGGCACGGAAATGATTTGTGTTGAGAGAAATAAAAGTAACATCGTCTGAAATTTCAGGAGCGGCAATCCATGTTGTGCCGTTGTTGTTCGAGCGGTAAAGTCCGCTTTGCGATGCGGCAAAAATATCTGCGTGGGTGTAACTGCCGGGATTTCCGTAATACTTAAATCCGAAATCGAGCACGCGTTCATCGGTTAAAAATGTCTGCCAGTTTTGTCCGCCGTCGCTCGATGAACTCACACCCCAATATTCAGTTACGCCTTCTGCTTTCCAGGTAGCCGCCCAAATTGAATTATCATATTTGTTATAGTCGAGTGCGAGAATAAAATTTCCGCTGATCGGGTTTGCTTGATTAGTGCGGTTAAACTTTGCCCAGCTAATTCCGCCGTCCGTGCTCTTGTTTATTCCTCCCGCAGTGCCGACATAAATTGTATCATCGTCAACAGCATAAATTGAAAAAACTCGGTGATTCAAATGTGCTTCGGATCCAAAAGAACCGGCTACAGGCTGTAAAGAGAAATGGAGAGTATCAGTAGGTTTTATTGAATTAAGATTATCCGGCGGAAGTACAACCCTTTGCCACGTAACACCTTTATCTGTAGATTTTCTTAAACCACCGGCAAAAGATGCGATCCAAATTGTGTTATTAGTTAATTCGATATCGTAAATAAAATTTTGTTCGGGAACAACAACTGGCAGAGCACGCAAAGTATTTATTCCGTAAACAATACTTGAATCATCCGGATTATCTACCGGTTGTTCAATTTTGGTCCATGTACTGCCTTCATCTGTTGAATACCGCAGTCCGGTACCAACGGGTACTTCTTCACCAATTTTTGTTTCGAAATGCCATGCTGCCGCCAAGATTGTTCCGTCACCGTATGCAATAGCAGAAACATTTTCTTCGGCGAAAGATTCTGTTTTGTAATAGTTGATCCACGTGATTCCGTTATCGGTTGATTTACTCAATCCTTTCGAAGTAGCGAGCCAAATATTGTTGCCCTGAAATAATATTCTTTCGATTGTGTTGCTTGCCGGAGCCGCATCGGAAATTTTACTAAGTGATTTTTTACCGGGACTGTAAGCAAACGGCAATTCTTGCGCGAACACTACAGTTGAAGTAATTACAAAAAACAGAAATAAAATTTTTCTTTTCATTTTAGAATTATCCTAATCGCCGCTTGAAAATGCTGTAACATTTATATTGTGAATAATTGTGTTGCTAAGTACACCGCTTCTATCCAATGCTGTGAATTCAAACTTCCAAGTGCCGGTTTGGGAACCGGTACCGAATGAATTTCTAAGAGAGTAAACTCCGTCATTCGCCTTTTGATCGCCGTGATTAGTATCGCCATCATCAAACATTAAAAAATAATCGATTCCGGTTTGTGGCTCGACAATAGTGCCGTCCGGTCTGTACAATCTGAAATAAACCAAATAGATGTCCGATAAACCGTTTTGATCTGCTGCTTTGACTGAAAAATTAAACGACTCTCCTTGAGTAACAGCACCCGGCATTGAAAGATTGGAAAGTACCGGCGCATAATTTATTTGTGCATTGTCGAAAACAAATGTGTGCACGCCAACTTTGGAAATATTATCCGGTGATTGATGGATATTGTCTTCCACATAATATTCGATTAAATATTTTCCTTTGGGATTCGATTTGCTCATCGGAATTTCTGCAGAATAAACCGCTGAAATTTTTTCTTCATCGCCCAATCTTTCTTCTTTTACAAATTTCATTTCGATTATTTCAAAGACTGTTTGTGTGCCGTCATTATTTGTAACTCTGCACGTTACTCTTCCGACTGTTTGATAATCAACAATTGCAATGCTTGTTTCAAGAGTTGAATCTGCTGCGGAATAAGTGAATTGTTCGGGAGCGTTAATTACATTAACACCAAAATCGGCTTTCAGCGGTTCAACAATGCCGTCCGGAATATCATCACATGCAGAAAAAATAAATAGCAAAGCAATAAACAATTGCGTGAAAAGTTTCAAAGCGAAGTTCCTTTTTGAATTGAACGAAGTATGATCGGTAAGCAATAAAAAAGGAAAAATTATAGAGAGTCTGCTCTTCATTAATAGATGCTCATTAAGTTAAAAACTACCGTAGCAAATTCTCTATAATTTTTCCTCAATTTGTGGGACAAATGTAATCAATGAATAACGCAATTGTCAAGCCATTTGATTTATCACTTTTAAAATTATAACGACAAAACAAAAGGAGTTGGTGAAAATGAAAGTATAAAAATAATTATTGCAATGTAACCGAGAATCATTCTGCCAGTACTCAATTTTTCAAAATTCGGCACGGGCGGATGTTTAACTTTTACGACAAAGAATAAAACGAACGCCCAAAGAAGCCAGCCCGTCCATCCAAATCCAAGTTCGATTTCCAGAAATGATTCAACAAATCCGCTCAAGCCAATCGCACCAAGAAATAACATCGAAATGCTTGCGATTGTTTCATGTATTTTATTTCCGAACATGCTGTAAATTATATGCCCGCCGTCCAATTGCCCGACCGGAATTAGATTCATCGCAGTTACAAACAACCCAAACCAGCCGACACACAAAAACGGATAGTGATAAACTTCGGACATCGGCGGAACAAAATCCGAAGAATTTGTGAACAACATTTTGAGTAACTCAAAAAGAAGTGTACTGCCGAATTCAAAATTGAGATTACCCTTTCCGTACCCGGGAGAAAAATAATCCGGATGAATACTCAAAATATATTCTGCCGGAGGAAGATGAGTGAAGCCGTAAATCAAAACAATGAGACAGGCAACAAATCCGGCGATTGGTCCGGCAATCCCGATATCGAACATCGCTTTATTATTCGGTGTAACCGATTTTGTTTTTATCACCGCGCCCATTGTTCCGAAATTAAAAAATCCG
Source organism: Ignavibacteriales bacterium (assembly GCA_016177735.1). Classification (GTDB taxonomy): domain Bacteria; phylum Bacteroidota; class Ignavibacteria; order Ignavibacteriales; family Melioribacteraceae; genus DYJK01. The sequence goes on from JACOUS010000013.1 coordinate 10,061, forward strand.
GCAATCGGCGGAAACGGAATGAAATACGGAAGCGTTGCTTTTACTTTGTGATACATCGCCGCAAAGAAATGTCCGAACTCATGCACGCCCAAAATAAAAATTATTGAAAGCGAATACGGCAAACCTTTTAAGAGATCGGAAAATTCGTATGGACCAACTTTGCCGGTTGTCCATTCGAGCCCGGCGATTGTAGTAGTAATCAGAGTAACAACAAAAAGAATAATGTGGACAAAATATTTTTGCTTCTTTTCTTTTACGATTGTGAAAGGCTGACTTCCTTCGGGTAATGGATCTGCCATTTTATAAATCCAGATTAATACCAAATGCAGAGTACTCTTTATTGAAATCAAAATACTCGCCGTGAATACTTTTGCCGGAATAATAATTAAGATACAAACTCAATCCTTTGCCGTTCGGTTTGCCGAATTTAATTCCGGCAGAGACGGAATGATTGGCTGTGTATTCATCGATGTTCGCAATTTTCAAATCGTATCCCAAAAACGGTGTGATACTTTCGGACAAAATATTTTTTGCAAAGTAATCGAAGCCGATCTGGTAATTATCTTTTCCGATGAAAGCCGGATCAACATGAAAAAGATAAGTGAAGCCGGCATAAACTCTGACCGAATTAATTTTATAGTACGGAATTGCTTCGATGAATTCACGGCTGTAAACACGCGGATTAAGTCCGTCTCTCCACGTACCGTTAACGCCGTCGTAATGCCCGTCAACAAAGTGTGCACTGATGTGACTGATTCTCACGCGCACACCGTATTCATCATTATCAATATTTTTTTTGTATGTGCCGTTCACGCCGAATAAATAATCTACCGCATCAACCGGGAAATGGAAATCATTTTCGCCGCGGAGTAATGTGTAAGTAAAAAGATCGGCACCGAAAGAAATATTTTCATTCCCGCCAAGTTGACATCTTAACACATCAACTGAATTTCCTATATCGAGCCGCAGTTCGTTTTTAGTAAGCTGGAAAAGGAATCCGAGTTTTGGTTCAAGCGTGTTTGCCGTGAAAGGCTGAACATTAAGATCATCGGGGAAAAATTCCATTTTATCTTGGGCAATGGATTCAATAGTTATAAAAAGAACAATCAGCACAAAATATTTTTTCATAATTTTTTAGAGAATATGTTTGAGAAATTTTATTAGATACTTCTTATAACTCGGAACCTTTCGAAGGTACGAATTTGAAAGCCAATCTGCAGCACAGAACAAGAAACCCTAAATTCGAAACCTAAACTAAAACTTACATTTACTCTTCGTTCATCACCCGTCTTCGCCGGACAAGCTCTACACTCTACGTTCTGCACTCTGCGTTCAAAACTCTCTCCCTTTCCATTTTACTTTTCTATTTGGCAGAACAACAAACGGCAGAAGAACAACATAAATTATAAAGTACAGTTCGAAAGCGAAAAAGTTGGAAGCCTTCAGCCTGAGTTTTAATTTTTTAAAGACCGGGTAAACAAAAAAGTAATCCACGGTTATTTTAAAGAGGCACAAATATAAAGCCGTGAGTGAAAAAAAGAAAGGCGTTAACATCATAAACAAATGGGAAATAAATCCCCAAGCCATAACCAAATAGCCGATCAAATCACTTTCGGCTCCGCCGACTCCCCATCTTTTCTTCTGCCAGAACAAAGTTTTCCAATCGGGGCAGGCTTTGGAAGTGACAAGGCCACCGGCATCCAGCGGATAAATGATTTTATATTTTTTCAGCTTGTGCATTGCCATCAGCAAATTAAAATCTTCTGTGACAGAGAAAGGTAAATTTTCGTAACCGCCTACTTCATCGTAGGCACTTTTTCTGTACGACATATTATTGCCGATACAGCTAAGCGGTTTGTTCAAATTTATCGAGCCGGCAGCAACAGTAAGTAAGTAAATGAAATCAACAGCTTGCATTCCAGCAAATGCGGTGTGATCTTCCTGGGTAGTGTAACCGCCCACAAACCCGACATCTTTTTTGTAATACGATGCGATTGTTTTTGCCCACAGCGGCGAAACGATGCAGTCGGCATCGGTCGTAAAAATAATTTCGCCCGAAGAAATTTTTAATGCATTGGCAAGCGCGTTTGTTTTCCCTTTCAAGCTGCCGATTGCACTTTGCGGTACAATCGTTTTGAATTTAGTTTTATCTTTTATGAATGTTGAAATTAATCCGCCGGTGCTGTCTGTCGAATGGTCGTTCACAATAATTATTTCGATTTTATTTTCGGGATAGACCAGTGCATCGAGCGATTTCATGCAGTCGAGAATATTATTTTCTTCGTTACGAGCCGCAACAATAATAGAGATTGACGGCAGTTCATCGTCTGCCACTTTCGGAAATTTCTTGCTTGCGCCTATCGTAAAGATTATAAGCTGAATAAAATAAAGTGAGACCGCAGTTAAAAAGATTATTTCGAACATCAATAACTTTCTGTTTACTTGAACAAACGAAATATAATGATTTACGATATAATCGTTAAAAGCTATATTGCATTAAGAAATTATTAAATAAAAGTGATGACAAATAGAATCGTTCCGCTAAAAAAGTTCGGGCAAAATTATCTTCGCGATAAAAACATAATCAACAAAATTATTGAGACCTTTAACCCGGAGCCGGATAATTCGGTTGTAGAAATCGGACCCGGTACCGGCGCACTCACGAAATTACTTTTCGATAAAGTAAAAAAATTTACCGCAGTAGAAATTGACAAACGCGTAATCGAACAGCTCAAAAATGAAATGACCGGTTTGAACATCATCAACGAAGATTTTTTGGAAATTGATTTATCGAAATTTACCGGCAGTAAAAATAAAATCAGGATAATCGGTAACATCCCGTACAATTTAACTTCGCCGATAATTTTTAAGCTGTTCGAGAATCGTGAGTATATTCAAGATGCTATGTTGATGGTTCAGTACGAAGTAGCACAAAGAATGACGGCAGCAAGGCAAACGAAAGATTACGGCATCTTCAGCGTTCTGTTAAATTATTTTGCATCTGCAAAACTCTGTTTTAAAATTTCGCCGAATGTTTTCTTCCCGAAACCAAAAGTTTGGTCGGCAATTGTTCATATTAATTTTGAAAAAGAAGTGAACAATTCTATCGAAGACGAATTATTCATAAAAGTTGTGAAAGCATCTTTCGGCAATAGAAGAAAAACTTTAAAAAATTCTCTGAGTAATAGTATATTTCGAAACCTGAATTTCGATACGATGCCGTTTAACTTATCGCGGCGTGCCGAAGAGCTTACAATTCAGGAGTTCATTGAACTAACCCAAATTATTAAGGGGCGGCTGAATGGCTGAAGAAATCAAAAGCTTACATGATTTGATTAATGAAGATCCGGAAATTCTGGACAACATTAATGTTCTTATTGAAGAGAAAGCAGCCCAATCTATTTTAACAATCTTTGCAGATATCCATCCGGCAGATATTGCCGAAATTATAAATCACCTCTCTCCGGGAAATGCCCACTATGTTTTTAATCTGCTCGATACAGAAACCGCGAGCGAGTTGATTCTCGAACTCGATGAAAACATCCGCGAGAAAATTCTTGAAGAAACCGATGCGTTAAAAATTGCCGACATCGTTGACGAACTCGATACCGACGATGCAACCGATATCGTCAGCGAACTGCCGGAACAAGTTGCCGAACAAGTCCTCGATAATATCGAGCCGGAATCTTCCGAAGAAGTTAAAGAACTGCTGAAATATTCCGAAGATACCGCCGGCGGTATTATGAACAGTGACTTCGTTGGCGTTTACGAAGATGCTACTATTGCCGGTGCGATTGAACAAGTTCAGTTAAAATCGAAAGACATCGATCACATCTACTACATTTATGTTTTAAAACAGAATGACGAACTGCTCGGTTACACGCCGTTAAAATCTCTGCTCATTCATCCGCTCAATACAAAGATAAATACGATTCTCGACGAAGATATTTTATCAGTAACACCGGAAACAGATCAGGAAGAAGTTGCCAACATCATGAAAAAATACGACATGGTTGCAATCCCGGTTGTTGATGAAAAAGGAATCATGCTCGGCAGAATTACAATTGATGATGTTGTTGATGTTATCGGCGAAGAAGCCGAAGAAGATATCCAAAAGTTTGCCGGTCTATCCGAAGAAGAAGAGATCAGCGACAGCTCTCTCACAATTTCGAAGATTCGTCTGCCGTGGCTTTTTGTTGCGCTATTCGGCGAGCTTGTAAGCGCACTTGTGCTCTCATCTTTTCAGGCGTCGATAGAAAAAATTTTCATTGCAAGTTTTTTTATTCCTATCGTAATGGCAATGGGCGGAAGCTCCGGCACTCAAGCCGCTATTGTTATGGTGCGAAGATTAACCGAACACGACATCTGGCTGAAAGACAGTTATAAAAAACTTTCAAAAGAATTTTTGGTCGGTCTGTTTAACGGCTTAATATGCAGTGCGGTCCTACTGCTTGCAACTCATTTTATCTTCAAAGCAGAAATAGAATTTTCAATTGTGCTGTCCGTATCGTTAATTATAATAATGGTATTTGCGACGGTGCTCGGTTCAACGATTCCGTTGTTTCTAAAAAAATTCGGTGCAGACCCGGCAATTGCAACCGGACCTTTTGTTACAACTATGAATGATATTTTTGCCCTTTCAATTTACCTTTGGATAATCACATTTTTCTTTTTGCGTTGATGAATAAACTTCAGTCACCCGCTCGTAATTTGAATTCCACGGATGTTATTGTAATCATCTTCTGTGCACTCCTCACTCTTCTCAATATAATTTTTTCCGCAAAGATTGAAACATGGTACTTGAACATCGCAATGAATTTCGGAATTACGGCTTACATTTTTTACATCTCGTACAAAGACAATAAAGTTTACAATCTGTTTATCCGCCAGCTTCATTATTGGTATCTCGTTCCGTTGATATTCATGTTTTTCAAAGAACTCTATTTAATGGTTGATCCGATACGCGGAATTATTTACGATGATATTTTGGTTGAGATTGACCGTTTCATTTTCGGCGCCGATCCGACTGTCGAATTATACAAGATTACAAATCCCTACTTAACAGAATTACTGCAGATTGTGTACGGCACTTTTTTCTTTCTGCCGGTAATTCTCGGAATTGATTTGATACTGCGCGATAAATCCGAAGAGTTTCACCGCGCTGCATTTGCAATTGTTTACGGATTTATACTTTCGTTCATCGGTTATTTGATTGTGCCGGCAATCGGTCCGCGATTTACTTTGCATAATTTTGAAACGAACAATATCGAGATGCCCGGCTTGTTTCTTACAAATATATTGCGCGAGATCGTAAACTCCGGTGAATCGATCCCGTTTGGCACGCAGAACCCGGCAGCGATTGTTCAGCGCGATGCTTTCCCGAGCGGTCATACACAAATTACTCTGCTCGTTATGTATCTTGCGGTTAAATTTAAAAGCAGATTTAAATATTTCTTTTTGATCAACGGAACTCTGCTGATCTTTGCTACAGTTTATTTGAGATATCATTACGTTATTGATTTGTTGGGCGGAATCGCTTTTATGATCTTTACAATTTGGAGCGGCAGTTACATTTTCAATTGGTGGCAGAAAAAAACAAACGAAGGAATTGCGCCGGGGAGCCGGTAAAAAAAATTATATTTTGCCGGCGTCAACTTTTTTGATTGCCTCGATAATTATTGAGTAATATCTGTCAAGTGAGCAATTTGCATCATCGTGCAAGTAACAACTTCCGGCTGAACCGTGCTCGTGGCAGTTTTCGCAAATTGTTTCTTTGAGAAGTTTATATATCTCGGCGTTGTTTTCTGATTCCGAAGTGTGGATAACATTTATAATTTGAGGAAGGTAATATTCAACTGCACACACTTCTTTATCGCTGAGTGTGCAGACTCCGTGGCTTGTTGAATCAACACAAATAGAGCAAACATTTTGTTTGATTGCCGCTAAATAGTTGTTCATATTAATTCCTTTATTAACCGTAAAAAATTTAGCAATAAGAAAATTCAAATGGAAGAAATCATTTATAAAAAGAACCGCGTCAAAAGAATTTTTGATTCAATATCATACAAATACGATTTTTTAAATCACTTTTTAAGTCTCGGCGTTGATTTTTACTGGCGCAAGAAAGCACTTCAATTAACAAATTTCGGCAAAGATTCTATTCTGCTTGATGTTGCGTGCGGAACCGGGGATTTTGCAATCTCGGCAAATAAACACGGCATAAAAAAAATTTACGGGGCAGATTTTTCTTTCAACATGCTCTCTCTTTTTTCCGGCAAAGCAGAGTGGATGCGGGGCAGAACAACACAGTGCGTTGCCGAACATCTGCCGTACAAAAATGAATCGTTTACAAATATTACGGTTGGTTTCGGCGTGCGCAACTTTTACGATATCCTCGAAGGCTTCAAATCATTTCACCGCGTTTTGAAACATGGCGGCAAAGCAACCGTACTGGAATTCCGTCTGCCAACGAACAAACTTGTGCGAGGTTTTTATTTATTCTACTTCAATAAAATTCTGCCGTCTATTGGAAGAGTGATCTCAAAAGACAAAGAAGCTTACACGTATCTGCCGGAATCTGTCGGCGAGTTTGATAAAAAAATTGACCTCGTTGAATTATTAAAACTGAGCGGCTTCAAAAAAATTGAGAAGCATTCACTCACGTTCGGGTTGGTGCAAGTTGTAATCGCTGAAAAATGATAACCTCAAAGATTTTTTTGTGTGAGTATTTCTTTCAGCTTCTCAAAAGATTTTGCTCTGTGACTTATTTTGTTCTTCTCTTCAAAATCCAATTCGCTGATTGTTTTTTCATATCCGTCAGGAATAAAAACCGGGTCGTAACCGAAACCGTTTGTTCCTCTCTGCTCTTTAATTATTATGCCGTGCAGTTCTCCGGCAGCTTCAAAAGTATTTTTGCCATCATAAAAAATTGCTGTGCTTACAAATTTTGCTTTGTGCGGTTCGGGGAGTTCCAAAAGTTCTTCTATCACTTTTAAATTGTTGTCTTCGTATGTGCAATTTTCACCGGCGTAACGCGCTGAAATCACTCCGGGTCTGCCATCCAATTGCTCAATCATCAATCCGGAATCATCTGCAAGCACCGGCTCTTTGTAATGATCGTACACAGCCTTAGCTTTTAAAAATGCGTTCTCGCTGAATGTTGCACCGGTTTCCTCTACATCCATATTATTTCCCAGATCGTAAAGTGAAATGATTTCGAACTGCGAACCGTCAAATATTGCTTTTACTTCTTGAACCTTTCCACGATTTTGTGTGGCAAAAATAATTTTCATACTTGTCTCCATAAAAGATAAATTGAACAATGTTTTTCCATTATTGATCTTCCTTCTGCCTCTCCGCAAAAATCTCATCCATTTTTTCAACCGCGTAACGAAGATGTGGAATTACAATCGAGCCGCCGACAATCAATGCAATGTTGAATGTTTCGTAAAGCTCTTGTTCGGTTGCACCCTCTTCAATAGAACGGTCAACGTGATAGAGAATGCAGTCGTTACACCGCAAAACCATTGATGCAGCGAGCCCCATCAGTTCTTTTGTTTTTGCCGGCAGTGCACCGTTGATGTAAGCTTTGTTATCGAGTGCAAAAAATTTATTGAAATCCCTGAAGCCTGAGTTTAATATTCTTTCATTCATCTCCGTACGGTACGCACGGAAATCATTAACGGATGATTTCATAACAGCCTCAAATTATTTTCTTGATAATTCTTTTTTCAAAAATTTTCCGGTAATACTCTGTTTAATTTCCGAAACTTCTTCGGGTGTTCCTTCGGCAATAATTGTTCCGCCGTGCTCGCCGCCGCCGGGTCCCAAATCAATAACATAATCGGCAACCTTTATTACATCGAGATTATGTTCAACAACAACGACAGTGTTCCCTTTTTCAACAAGTTGATTCAAAACTTTCAGTAAAATATTTACATCCTCGAAGTGAAGGCCGGTAGTTGGTTCATCGAGTACATAAAGAGTTTTGCCGGTTCCTACTTTGCTTAATTCGGTTGCAAGTTTAACACGCTGTGCTTCTCCGCCGGAAAGTGTTGTTGCCTGCTGTCCGAGTTTTATGTAACCGAGCCCGACATCATTGAGTGATTTAATTTTTCTTTTGAGCGCCGGGAAATCTTCAAAAAAATCCAAAGCTTCTTCAACGGTCATTTCGAGTACGTCGGAAATCGATTTTGTTTTGTACAAGATTTCAAGAGTTTCGCGGTTGTATCTTTTTCCACTGCACACTTCGCAGAGCACATAAACATCGGGCAGAAAATTCATTTCGATTTTTTTAAGTCCGTCGCCTTCGCATTCATCGCATCTTCCGCCGCTCACGTTAAAACTAAATCTTCCGGAAGCGTAACCTCTCATTTTTGCTTCGGGCAATTGTGCAAAAAGATCCCTGATATGCGTGAACAAACCGGTGTAAGTTGCCGGATTTGAACGCGGCGTTCTTCCTATCGGTGATTGATCGATCTCGATAATTTTATCTATCTGTTCTAATCCTTTTATCTCTTTGAACGGAAGCGGAACAACTTTCGAATCATAAATTTTTCTGAGCAGAATTTTTACAAGCGTTTCATTTATCAACGAAGACTTGCCCGAACCGCTCACACCGGTTATTGACGTAAATGTACCGAGTGGAATTTTCAGATCAACATTCTTCAAATTGTTTCCGGCAGCATCGATCAGCTGAATAAATTTTCCGTTCCCTTTTCTTCTTTCAGCGGGTATTTCAATTTTCTTTTTGTCTTTTAGATATTGAACGGTCAGCGAACTGAAACCGTTTTTCGATTTAATTATTTCCGAAGTTTTTCCCGAAAGACAAACTTCGCCGCCGTGTTCGCCGGCACGCGGACCGAGATCAACAATATAATCCGAACTTTCAATGGTTTCGCGGTCGTGTTCGACAACAATTATAGTATTGCCGAGGTCCCGCAAATTTTTCAACGAGCTGATAAGTTTTATATTATCCGATTGATGAAGCCCGATGCTCGGTTCATCGAGAACGTACAGAACGCCGGCAAGCTGCGAACCGATTTGTGTTGCAAGCCGGATTCTCTGCGATTCACCGCCGGAAAGTGTGCGCGCCGACCTATCGAGTGTTAAATAATCGAGTCCTACATTTAATAAAAATTCGAGCCGCGATTTTATCTCTTTCAAAATCTGCCGCGCAATTATTTCCTCACGGTCAACAAATTTTAACGAAGCAAAATATTTCACGGCTTTCTCGATTGAAAGCGAAGTAACTTCGGAAATATTCAACTCGTTAATTTTTACGGCGAGTGATTCCTTCTTCAATCTTCCGCCGCCGCAAGTTGAGCAGGTCATCGTGTTCATGAATGATTCCGCCCACTCGCGGATTTTGTTCGATGAAGTGTTATCGTAATAATGTTTGATATAATTTATCACACCGCCGAATTTGTGCATGTAAGTTACTGTTCTTCCACCGCCGTACGTGTACGTGAATGGGATTTTTTCCTTCGTTCCGTATAGAAGAATTTCTTTTTGTTCTTTCGTTAAATCTTTGAACGGAGTATCATACGTAAATCCAAATTTCTGTGTGATCCCTTCAAGCTGATTGAAGAACCAAATATTACGCGGCTTGCCGATTGCAGAGATTCCTTCGTCGTTGATTGATTTATCGTAATCGGGGACAATTAAATTAACATCGAGTTCTTTTTTCTCGCCCAAGCCGTCGCAATCCGGGCATGAACCATACGGCGAATTAAATGAAAAAGAGTTCGGCGCCAATTCCTGAAAACCGATTCCGCAATGAGCACAAGCAAAATTTCTGCTGAACCAGCTTTCTTCATCGCCGTCATTCACGATTACATTTCCGTTCCCGTAATTCAACGCTACTTCTACCGACTGCCGTATTCTGTAGCGTGATGATTGATCGACTTTGAGCCGGTCAACAACAATTTCGATATCGTGAGTTTTGTAACGTGTTACTTTGAAATCGTCAATCAATTCAAAAATTTCGCCGTCAACACGAACGCGAAGAAAACCATCACGAATAATCTCCTGAAACAATTCGCGGTAATGTCCTTTTCTTCCGCGCACTACCGGTGCGAGTATTTGAATTTTTTTCTCGTTGAAATCATGAAGTATCGAATCAATAATCTGATCCGATGATTGTTTTTCGACCGGTCTGCCGCAGTTGTAACAATGTACTTTCCCAACACGCGCATAAAGCAGACGAAGGTAATCATAAATTTCCGTAACGGTTCCAACTGTTGAGCGCGGATTACCGGCAGTAGATTTTTGTTCGATAGAAATTGCGGGACTCAATCCTTCGATCAAATCCACATCCGGTTTTTCGAGCATATTTAGAAATTGCCGCGCATACGATGACAACGATTCGATATACCTTCGCTGCCCTTCTGCATAAATTGTATCGAAAGCCAAAGAAGATTTGCCCGAACCCGATAAGCCGGTGATAACTACGAGAGAGTCGCGCGGAATTTCCAAATCTATATTTTTAAGATTGTGTTCTCTTGCGCCTTTGATTATGATTTTATTAAAAGAGTCCATTTAGATAAATTTGTCCAAGTTCAATTTGTTATTTTAGATAAACACTTTCTTAAAAGCAATTTCAGGATATATTAAATTTTTTATGCAACTTCCTTTTAAAATCAACACGGTTGAAAAAACAAGCGAAGCACTTCTGAAAGAAAAAGGATCGGAGTTTTCTTCATATTCATATCCGATTAAAACAGAAGTTGAAGCAAACGATCTCCTAAATTCTTTAAGAAAAAAATTTTACGATGCAACACATCATTGCTATGCTTTTAAACTTGCAGACGGCACAATAAAATATTCCGATGACGGCGAGCCAGGCGGAACTGCCGGAATTAGAATTCTGAACGCAATAAATCATTTTGATCTAAATAACATTATCGTAATTGTCGTCAGATATTTCGGCGGAACGAAACTCGGAGTCGGTCCCCTCGGCAAAGCTTATTATGAATCTGCACTTGAATGTTTGAAGCAATCAAAAATCATTTCACAATTTCAGAAACAAAATATGAGCGTGAAATTCCCTTTTGAGCAGTCGAATTTTGTTCATAAAATTCTGACAAGATATTCTGTAAAAATTTTGAGGACAGATTATACCGATTCACCGGGAATAACTTGCACCGTTAAAATCGAATCTTCCGACAAGCTTATCACAGAGTTAACAACAAATCCTTCGATTGGAATTAAAGTTAATTTTGTTGATGAAAGTACGTTTTATGAAATTTGAGCATATTATTGACAAAGAGTCCCTATTTACTTAATTTTAATTAGGATAAATTCCTCTCTTAAAATGGTAAAAATTCATTAATTATTGGGGCTTTGTATGATTTATACAAAAACCGGAGAATATGCGATACGAGCTATCCTTTTTTTAGCTCGCCAATCTAAAGAAGACCTTATCATGTCCGCTGAAATAGCAAAGAGCGAAGACATACCGGCACATTATCTTGCCAAAATTTTACAAAGGATGGCTAAATACGGATACGTTGATTCATTTAAAGGAAGAGGCGGCGGATTCAAAATTACGGAACTCGCAAAGAAGAGTTCGATTCTTGAAATTGTTGAACGCGTTGAAGGTCCGGTAATCAATTTGAAATGTGTTACCGGCTTGAAAGAATGCTCGGACGAAAATCCTTGCCCGTTACATGAAGAATGGGCTGAACTTAGAAATAGAATTTACAATCTTATTTCGAGCAAGTCGGTTCAGGAAGTTGCAGAAAAGTACGCCGAAACACTCCGCAGACACAAATAATTTCCATTACGGGGTTTGAATTTTTTCAAGCCCCTCTTTTTTTAACCACCCGATCTTTTCAAATCATTCAAATATATTTTTAAAAAACCGAGATCATTGCAAAGATCGTTCAGATTGTTCAGGCTTTGATGTGTGAGTTGGAAATATTTTTCTTCGTAAATATTTTTTATGAATTCACTTGCTGAAGAAAGCAAATCGCGAATGAGCGAATGTATTTTTTGAATATTCTCCGAGAATTCTTTTTGAACTGCCGCGAAATATTCGTCCTTAAATTCCGTTTCTTTTTTTTGGATTATTTTAATCAAGCCTTGCGAGAACTTCGCCTGAAATGCGAGTTCTTCCAAAATTTTTAATTTGCCGGCGGCAAGCGCATGTTCAATGATTCTTTGCAAATCATCTTTGCAGTAAAGTTTATTTCCGGCAAGCTGTGAGACTTGTTCAATAATTTTTTCGGGATCGAGTTTTGCAAACATTAAATTTTTACTCCCAGCCCGATTCCATCCCCAATCGAAAAGATAGTAGTCCAAAGCGCGTCCTGATTCATAAAAAGTTTATTGAACTCACGAATCGCCTTTGTTGAGTTGCGGTAATTAGTAGGAACTTTTGATGATGCGGCATAACCGTGCCATAAAAGATTATCGACAAACAGCACTCCCCCTTTTTTCAACAGCACGAGTGAGTAGTAAAAAAGTTTTTCGTAATCTTCTTTATCGGCATCGAGAAAAATCAGATCGTATTTTTTTTCGAGCTGCGGCATTACTGCAAGTGCATCGCCTTCTATCAAATTTATTTTTGAAGTTAGTTCCGCTCTGCGAATATACTCGCTTGCAAGAGCAATGTTATCGAGACTTTTCTCGATTGTATCGAGTGTGCCCTTCTTTTTAAGTCTGCGTGCAATACGGATTGACGAATATGCAATTGCCGTACCGATTTCCAAAACCCTTTTAGGTTTTATCATCAACACAATTTGTTCGAGAAGTTCTGCAGATTTCCAATCCAGAATTGGAACGCGGTTCTCCCGCGCAAACTCTTCCATTTCTTTTATCAGCGGATCAGGTTCCGCACGCAGTGATTCCAAATATTCTATTTGATTCGGATAAATTATGCTGCTCATCAATCACCTATTTTAGCAGTACCATTTTGCGGGTCGAAGAATAATCCCCCACTGTTAATATGTAGAAATATATTCCCGATGATAATTGCAAGCTGTTATTGGAAAATTTTACGGAATATTTTCCCGGTTGTTTAAACTCATTAACAAGTGTAACAACCTCTCTGCCAAGAAAATCATAAACTTTCAAGGTGGTGTAACCTGAATCTTGTAATGTGTAACTAATTCTCGTTCCCGGGTTAAATGGATTTGGGTAATTCTGCGAGAGAGAAAATTCTGTAGGTAAAGAATTATCCGGAATATCCGTAATTATATTTTCTGTAATCAACGAACCGTATTTGAATTTGTAATCTCCTATTGCCGGTGTACGTATTGCAAGAGTTGCATTTTCATAACCGATATAAAAACTTACCATATCACCGTCATTTAACAGAGGAACTGCAAATGTGTAATACAAACTTCCATCGTAATTCATTTCTGAGGTTTGATAGTCGCCGTTGTTCACTTTGTAATTAATTTTAACCGTTTGCGGCTTCACGGATTTATCGGTAAAAATTTTATGAAGAGTGTACACATTATTTTCATAACTGAGATTTGGAAACTCAACAGCTCTCTTTGCAGAGATTAAACCATAGCCTCTTTCGTTATTCGGAGTTATTACATTATCACCGGATTCAATCATTATCTGACGAACTTGTTGATTTGTCAAATGCGGGAAAGCGGATTTCAACAATGCGGCAATACCGGCAGTAATCGGCGTTGCATAAGAAGTGCCGTTCCCCGATGCAAATGATGTTGAGCCGGCAACGGCATGTACAACCGAAACACCCATTGCAGCAAGTTCCGGTTTTATTCTGCCATCTGAAGTTGGACCGCGGCTGCTGAATGATGCAACATCATTTTGCGAAGTGACTGCACCGACTGTCAAAATGTTAAATGCATCTCCCGGCGAAGATAAACCGCCTTTGCCAACACCCCAAGAATTTCCTTCGTTGCCGGCGGCAGTGAGTGTAATTACTCCCCTATCAAATGCAAGGTTGGCGGCTTTTGCAACAATGGATGTATTTCCATTCATGTCTGCATATGTGTACGAAAAAGTTGTGTTGTCAAATAACGAGTATCCAAGAGAACTACTTGTAATATCAACTCCTTGCCCTTCCATCCATTCGAGCGCGGCGGCATAATTATCTTCTTCGGCATGTGTTTCGGAAGGAACATATTCTGTTTTTGCTAAAAGAAAACTTGAACCGTACGCCGGACCAATCAAATTGCCCGGTGAATTACCGCCGATTAGCGAAAGCACGGATGTTCCATGCGAATCCTGATTTGATGTATCTCCGCTTTGGTTGGCAGTGTTGTCATCGTTTTGAATAAAATCATGTTCGGCAACTACATTCGTGCTTTGAATTGATGCGGTAACTTTCCATCTGAATCCGGTATCGAGCAGACCGATTAACACGCCAGAACCGTTTATACCGAGATCGTGCACAACCGGAATTTGCGACAACTCTGCTTGCGTTAACGAAGCGCCGTAATCGAGATTATATTTTGTTTTGTTGAGGGATCTGTTTTGTTCGTCCGATAAATCTTTTGTTTCGGGATTTTTATAGCTGATTACTTTCACTTCCTCGATCTTGTTTACGAACGGCAAACTTTTAACAAGATTATATTCATCAATAGTTAGATAGCATGAAACAGCGTTAAACCATTTCAGTTTGTTCGCAATTTTTATTCCGCTCTTTTCTATCTGTGAAATGTACTTCTCATTTATCGGGATGTCTTCGTATGTAACATAATCATCGCCCATAACTTTTTTCCTCCGCTCGATAGCGCGTGCGGATAATTCTTTTTCAGCCGTTTGAAAATAAGATGATGCTTTGCTAAAGCTTTGAGAATGAGAAATGCCTTTATCTTTGAAGTAGATAAAGTACTTTGTTTGTGCAGATGAAAAAGAGGTGAGTGCTAAAAAAAGTAAAAGAAAAAATGTGCGCATAATTTACCCGATTAGTTATGCGCAATAATAAGAAATTATTTACCGCAGTATCAATGGACTAATTTTGCAATTCTTCCGAGCCGGACGGAGCCAAGCAGATGGACAAAATCAGAAAATGGAATGTTTGGATCCCACGACCAATAAATCATAAAAGCTTGTCCGATAATTTTATCACGCGGCACGAATCCCCAAAATCTACTGTCTGCGCTGTCATCGCGGTTATCGCCCATCATGAAATAATAATCTTGTTTCAGAGTGTATGAATTCGCCGGCTTGCCGTCAATCATAATTGTACTGCCTTCAACAGTAACAACTCTTCTTCCGAATTCGCGGTCGATGATTGTGCGCCACTGTTCAATGTTTTCAACGGTAAGCGGAATTACATCACCCTTGCCGGGTACGATCAACGGTCCGTAATTATCTTCGTTGAAAGGAGAATTTTGCGGAAAGATTCTCGGGTTCGAAACGTCTTTTGGATTTACGTACGGATTAATGTATTGAATATTCGGCGGCCGTAATGATTCTTTATTGTTGACAAAAACAACTTTGTCTTCAATTGTGATTGTATCGCCGGGTGTACCGACGCACCTCTTCACATAGTTCGTAATTTCTGCCGGCTTCATTTCATCTCTATCACCCGGGTACTCGAACACAACAATATCTCCGCGCTCAGGCTCTCTTATTGAAGGGAGTGTGAAATACGGAAGCGCAATATTCGTAAACGGAATACTTCGCGGCGATGATGAACCGTAAATAAATTTGTTAACAAACAAAAAATCGCCCACCATAATTGTTTTTTCCATAGAGCCGGTAGGAACGCGCGATGTTTCTATTAAAAATGTTTTTATGAAAAATGCCGCAAGTGCCGCGAATAAAAGATTCTTTATGAATTCGAAAAATTTATTCTGCGGCGTTTTGGTAAACTTTGCCGCCTTCTCTTCTTTTTTAAACAAAGTCATATTTTCTTCCGTAATACTTTCATATAAAAATTATTACACACAGTCCAAACTGATTTATCAGTTGCAATCCGCTGAATCAGTTAAATCAGTGTGCTATTATTTAGTCTTCAATTTGTAATACTGCCAAAAATGCTTCTTGCGGAATTTCAACATTTCCGACTTGCTTCATCCGCTTCTTTCCTTCTTTCTGTTTCTCAAGCAATTTTCTTTTACGCGTAATATCACCGCCGTAACATTTTGCAAGCACGTTCTTCCGCAAAGCTTTTATGTTTGTACGCGAAATAACTTTCGTACCGATTGCCGCTTGTATGGCTATCTCGAACATCTGACGTGGTATCAAATCTTTCAGCTTGGTGCATACTTTCTGTCCCCACGTGTAAGCTTTCTTTTCATGAACAATAATTGAAAGAGCATCAACCTTTTCGCCGTTCAACATAATATCAAGTTTAACAAGATCGGATTCGCGGTAGCCGATATATTCGTAATCGAACGAAGCATATCCGCGTGATATAGATTTCAGCTTGTCGTAGAAATCAAAAATAATTTCCGAAAGCGGAAATTCAAATTGTATATCTGCACGAGTCGGATCGATGTACGTTGTATTTTTATAAACACCCCTTTTTTCAATCGCAAGCTGCATTAAGTTCCCAACATATTCGCTCGGCGTAACAATCTGCGCTTTAACATACGGCTCTTCAACTTTTTCGATATCGCCTTGAAGAGGCATCTCAGCCGGATTATCAACAATAATTTTTGAGCCGTCTTTTTTGGAAACCCAATACTCAACGTTCGGAAGCGTTGTAACAATTGATTGATCAAACTCGCGTTCCAATCTTTCTTGCACAATTTCCATGTGAAGCATACCAAGAAATCCGCATCTGAAACCGAAGCCAAGTGCCGCAGAAGTTTCCGGCACAAAACTGAGCGCCGAATCGTTCAATCTGTATTTATCGAGTGCATCGCGCAAATTTTCGTAATCATCGGAATCGGTTGGATACAACCCGCTGAACACCATCGGTTTAATATCTTTATAACCCGGCAGCGGATTTAATGCGCCGCCGCGAGTGTGTGTTACCGTGTCGCCAACTTTTGTATCGTGAAGTTCTTTCACACCGGCAATTAAATAACCAACGTTGCCGGCTTTCAATTCACCGGTTTTAATTCTTGCCATCCGCAGTGTGCCGACTTCTTCTGCAAGATATTTTTTACCGCTCGCAAAAAAAGTAATCTCATCTTTTTCTTTGATCGTTCCGTTAACAACTCGGATATATGCAACTGCGCCGCGGTATGAATCAAAAACCGAATCGAATACAAGCGCTTGCAATGGAGCGTTTTCATTGCCAACCGGCGGCGGAATTTTTTGCACAACCGCTTCAAGAATTTGCTCGATGCCAGCTCTCGTTTTTGCACTCGCAAGAATTATATCTTCATCTTTGCATCCGATCAAATCAATGATCTGTTTTTTCACAACATCAACCATTGCGCTCGGAAGATCAATTTTATTTACTACCGGCAGAATATCGAGCCCGGCGTCAATTGCCATGTAAAGATTCGAAATCGTCTGCGCTTCAACGCCTTGTGCTGCATCCACAACAAGAATAGCGCCTTCACAAGCGGCGAGCGAGCGCGATACCTCGTATGAAAAATCAACATGCCCTGGTGTATCAATCAAATTAAGCGTGTAAGTATTTCCGTCTTGTGCGGAATATTTCATTTGTATCGCATGAGATTTGATTGTAATACCACGTTCACGTTCGAGGTCGAGGCTGTCGAGTAATTGTTCTTTCGCCTCGCGCTGTGAAATTGTATGCGTGAATTCAAGCAGTCCGTCTGCTATTGTAGATTTACCGTGATCTATGTGAGCTACTATGCAGAAATTTCGAATGTTTTGCACTTCTTTCCTTTTACTTTGTCACTTTTGGCTGAATCATTCCTATGGGAGTTACTTTGGCACTTCGCAACTCAGGCACTCTGTTACTGTCTTTGCAAATATTGCGGCGAAATATAATTATAATGCGAAGGTTTTACAATTTGCTGGATGTGAGACAAAAAATGTTAAATGGGAAAAGGAAGATGGGAAAAGGAAGATGGAAAATGGAAGATGGAAAATGGAAGATGGAAAAGAATTATTTGCGAGCCTTGCGCGTCAGCCCTTCGGCAAGCTCACGACAAGTTTTTGTTCAGACAAAGAAGATGCTATTTTTAAAGTAAGAACATCGTGTCTTTCTTTTTGTTAATTTTACGTTATACAGATATTCGGAATTTATGAAACGACTAATCTTAATAATCATTCTTCTCGCTTCCGTTGCTTCAAAAGCACAGACCACAAAATTTGCATTTGTACACAGTTCATTTAATGTAACAAATTCTACAGCACAGATCGATTCATTGATATCCAAATTGAATGCAGACTCATCTCTTTCGTTTGTCTGTTTTGTAGGAACAGCGGGTGAGGCATTCGGCACCACACAAGATTTTGGAAATTTTAAACTTGCACTTGATAAACTAAACAAGCCGTACAACATCGTTCCGTACCAAAAAGAGTGCAGAGATTACAACTGCTTCGCAAATTTTCTCGAATATTTCGGTGATGATAAATTTGTTATCAACGGCGGAAGTTTTGTTTTCATCGGCATCAACCCGGCACTTCCCTTTTCCAATATTATTCACTACACAATCGAAAATTTGAACTGGCTCGAAGAGACGCTCGATACTTTCTCGCTTGCAAAAGAAATATACTTTATCTCGCCTATTCCATTTGACGAAATAGGCAACAGCAGAGCAGTCCTTTCATTGCTCGCAAAAAAAAATATTAAGCTTATAATCAGCGGTAACGCGGCGAAAAATCAACAGCAAAATATTTTAGGAATTAATGCGATTGATTTGAGAAATTCTTTTGAAAGCGAGAGCACAACCTTTTCGATATTCAACATCACAAAAGATTCTGTGATTGTATATCAAACAGAAAAAGTTTTGGCGGCATTCGATAAAACAATTCAACAGCAGATAGAAAACTCTGCAGAAATTGATTACGAAAATTTTTCTGCTGAAGTAAAAACAAAAATTGACCTCGCCTCAACGCTCGGCGGTTCGCTTTATTGGGAAGACAAAATTTTCACCGCCGAAGAATCCGGTTTGATTAGCTGTTACGATACAACCGGCACTCTTCTTTGGGATTACGATACTTACGGCACTCTAATTTCAGCGCCGGTCATTTCCGACCGCTTGTTAACTGCCGCAACTGCCAATGGCGATATTATTACACTCAGCGCAATTTCCGGCGAGCAGATTCAATCAATCGGTTTCGAACAGAACATAACAACAGATTTAACTGTGCTTGGCTACACCGGAAATAAAATTTTAATGATACCGAAACTCACGAAATCCAACAGCGCACTAATTTTCGGGACTGCGTCGGGAAAAATTTTCTGCTACGATCTCGAAACTCTCCAAGAATATTGGGTTAACGAAAGCGCAAAGGGAATGATCAAAACAAAACCGCTGGTTGTTGAAAATAAAATTTTGTTCGGCAGTTACGACGGCTACATCTACTGCATCGATTCGCGGAGCGGACTGCTGATTTGGCGGTGGAAGGAAAAAGCAGAAACAGATTTTTCTTTTGCACAAATTTTATCGGACGGCAAACGCGTCTTTGCCGTTTCCAATAACGGTACAACTTACTGCATTGATCTTCTGCTCGGCAAATTGATCTGGAAAAATGAAACGAACATTGCACTCCAACATATCGGTTTTTCTGTCGATAAAAAAAGTTTGTATCTAAAATGCGCCGGTAAAAAAATATGTCGTTTGAAATCGGATAACGGAAAACTTGAAAAAGAATTTAAGGTAGCACAAGAGTTTGATAATTCTTTCGACTCTATTTTAGAATTGAACGGCACTATTATTTATTCAAATAGAGGAACACTTTATTCGGTAAATGAAAAATCGAAAGAAGAAAAACTCGTGCACATCGATAACGCGCCGGTAATTGCTTTGGAAAAGATTAATAACAAAATATTTGCTGCAACACTTGACGGAAGAATACTACTCTTCACTTTGAGGTAAACTTTGAAAAACTTTGACGGAATAATTTTTGATATTGACGGCACATTGGCTGAAACACACGAACTGATTTTTGCGAGCTTCAATCATATTGCCGAAAAATATCTGCACAAAAGATTAAGCAACGATGAGATTGTAGCGCTTTTCGGTCCGACCGAAGATGTAATATTGAAAGAATGGATGAAAGAACATTACGACGCCGCACGTGTTGATTATTATTATTTCTACGAATCGCAGCATCAAGAATTGGCAGATATTTTTCCGGGTTTGCACGACACCATCGCAATGATAAAAAGTAAAAACATACCGCTCGGAATTTTTACCGGCAAAGGGAAGGACTCATCGCTCATTACACTCAAAGCTATCGGTCTGCATAAATATTTTGATCTCATAATTACAGGAGATGATGTTACGGCACACAAACCTTCGCCGGAAGGAATTAACAAATTTACTGCCGCTTACAACCTTGAGCCGCAGCGAGTTTTGATGATCGGCGATACAATTCATGATGTGATTGCTTCGCGCGATGCCGGTGTTATGTGTGCGCTCGTTTTATGGGATGAATATTCACGAAGTAAATATTCGGACGTTGATGCGGATTTCGTGTTCAAGTCGGTGGAAGAGTTTAATTTGTTCATCGGCAATGATATTTAAGAATCATCGCACACAAAATAATCATGACAAAAAAAGAAGAACTGACTCAAAAACTAAAATTAATTGTTAACGACCGGAAAAAGTTAGAGCAGTTCATTCTGAAAAATTCTAATCTCCCCGGACCAAGAGGAAACATTGAACTCGCATTTGCACTCGCGGAAATATTCGACCAGATTGATGTTTTATTTGATTGGCTAAAAATTACGGAAGAGGAAGCCGACACCAACAATCCGAAAGCATTTTTACCGTTCTGTGCCGCAGTTTGTCTCGGAAAGATTTATACAAAAAAGAAAAACAAAAAGATTATCACGGTTCTGAAAAAATCAGCCAATGACGGCAGATGGCGCATGAGGGAGGCTGTAGCGTTCGCATTTCAAATTATCGGCGAAAATAATTTTGACGAGCTAAAAAATATTTTCTCTGAGTGGAATAACAAGTCGAACAATTTTGAAAAGAGAGCAATACTTGTTTCGCTCGCACATCCAAAATTTTTGAACGAAGGGAATGCAAAATTCTGTTTCGAAATTGCTGAAGTAGTTTTAAAAGAAATGAATCGTGAAAATAACTTTGATGTTTTGCGGAAAGGTTTGGAGTTTACGATCAGCGTGTTTGCGGCAGCAAATCCAAAGCTGGGTTTCACTTTTATCAAAAGATGGATCGGCAAAGACAAAGTGATTGATAAAATAATGAAAGAAAATCTTAAGAAGGATCGGCTTGTTAAAAAGAATCCCGAAGAAGTAAAAAAGATATTGGAAAGTATTTAGGTTCTCCCATAGCAAATTCATCCCTAGAGCATCTATCTGATTCAGCCCAAATTTAAACCTATATTTCGACCGGTATTAAGACATTGATCGGAGACAAAATGAAAGAGATATCTATTTCAAACGATATAATTCCGATCGGACGATTCAAAGCCGGCTTAGCAAAATATCTTCAAGAAATTCAGCAGAAAAAAAACTCGCTTATAATCACGCAAAACGGTAAACCGGCTGGCGTACTTATCTCCCCTTCCGAATTTGATGAATTGAGACAGATAAAATTATTCATCGGTTCAATTTCCCTTGGATTATCAGATTCCGAAAAAGAGGATGTGTTATCAACGGCTCAGCTTAGAAATGAATTAAAGAAAACACGTTCAGGCAACCAAAGTTGAAAATCTACTGGACAAAAGAAGCTATGAGTTGCCTTCAAAAAAATGAAGCATCTATCGCACAAGATAACCTGCTTGCAGCTGCCGAATTTGTGGATAAATTAATTTCTGCTGCCGAAACATTAGTTAATCATCCTGAAAAAGGGAGAGTTGTTTCTGAATTGGCTCTTGAAAACATTAGGGAATTACTATATAAAAATTACAGAATTGTTTATCTGACTAAAGAGAAATCTATTGACATACTTACTGTATTTGAAGGGTACCAATTATAAAAAAAAGAAGAGATACTAAAAACATAGATTTAACTGCAATGTTTGAAAAGAACATGAGTTTTATCTAACAACCGCCAGCTTTTGTACCGCAGTAATTATTTCACTCCCCTTTTTCAAAATTATTTTGTAAAGGTAAACACCGTTGGCAATCAAATCACCGTCTTCATCGCGACCATTCCAATAGATGCGGTTAAAATCATAATTCAGTTCGGATGAGCTTTTTGTTATTTCTTTTATCATCCGCCCGGCAAGTGTGAAGATTTTTATTTTCAATTCATCGGGAATTTGTGTTAGCTTAAAAGTAAAATATGTTTTGTTTGCAAAAGGATTAGGATAGTTATAAACATCCAGTAACTGCACATCGTTTGCAACGGAAAATGTTTTTGTTAACGTAACGTTTTCTAATTCGTTATTGTAAATATTTTTTGCAATGATTTTTAATTCGTGTGCGCCGTCTTCAAGTTCTGCATTATAAAGAATAATCACTTTCGGATTAGCCGGGGAAAAGCTCCAGCTAAGTTTTGCATTCTGGAAATAATCGATTCTAATATTATCAAGAAAAATTTCAACGGCGGAAGTATCATTCACCGGCAGAATTGATTCATCTGAGACTTCAATTTTAATTGACGGATTTGGCGATATAAAATCCCCGTCAGAAATATCAACATCATCAAACTTTACATCCAGTGCGGGCAAAGACGAATCACGTTTGATAAATACATCCGCAGAGTAATAGTTGTTGTCTTCGTACCGTTCGTGGATTATATTATCCGCGTCAATCACAATTCTGAATTGAGTATCATCGCTGTCATTGTTTGTATTAATCGGCACATCTATTTTTATTTTCATTTCCTTGCCAAGCGAGTCAATTGTTTGCGTTAAAATATTCTCGACAGAATAATCTTTTCTAACCGTTTCAACAGTTATCTTAAATTTTTCTGCTGAAGTTTCACCAACATTGTAAACATAAAACGAGAGCAGAGCAGTTTCGCCTTGCTGTAATGTGTCTTTATCAACTGCGACTGTTTGATAATTTATGCCAAGCTCTGCTAAACTGTTGTAATCAACACTGATGGTTTGCAATGACGGAGTTTCGCCGGTTGGTGACGCCGTGTATTCGCAGAACAATTTTATTGTTGAATATTTTGGAGCATCAACAAAACTCAAATCAATTTTCCCTCCGCTCAGCGAAAGATATTCTGTTGTATCAACATCTCCGGATATATTTTGCAGAAGCAATCTGTATTTAATCTCAGAGCCTGCCGGAGTGTTCTCTTTAATTTCTGCCGTGTTAAATTTTTCTGCCGGACCGATCGAAGGCGTTATGTAACAGCCGGTGTTGTTCATAATTTCAGGTTGTAAATTCAATTCAACAGAGCCTTCATACGGTCTGCTGAAATTTTCAGGCACCGTGCCGGGAGCCGCGCCTTTCCTACCGATAATTGCCCACGAACCTCTGAATGTGAGACTGTCTATATATTTACTGCCGAGACTTTTAATTTTATTTCTTAATCCGGTAGAACCGACAGAACCTTCATCGGCAACTGCAATCAATACTAAAAATTTTGCACTGAGTGTATCGAGAAAATGAATATACTCTGTTGTTGTGTTTTCACTGCTGTAAAAATCAAAAAGTTTGTACTGAACAAAATCATAAGTTTTGCTATCAAGCAAACAGACATGATGCCCGTTGATTGTATTTTCGGGAATCAAATTCTGATTGTTGATCGAAATGATTGCGGTTTTGCCGTCGTAGTATCCGGCAGAAAAAACTCTGATATCTATTTTCTTTTTGGCAAGTTGCAATGCGTTGCCCGGGTATTCAACATTTTGTTTTTCACCCGAGGCAAAACTTGTATTATCTGAAATAGAAAAATCTTTTTGACTGCCGACAACAAACGACTTAACAGCTCCATACTCACTTTGATCTTCCAATTTAGTTTTCAACCAGTAACGTTCACCCTTTTGTAAATCGCTTAAATCAATTTTTGTATAGAAAGTGTCTAAGCTGACATTAAGATTTGTGTGATCGGGAAAATCAGGAGTTCGGCTTAACAGAATATTTATTTTCTCAGATTGTTGATCTTCAGAAGGACTCAAAATCGTCAGTTCATTTTCGATTTCATTCTCGACTTCATAATTCAAATTCGTACGCAGACTCGAGTTGTACACATTAAAAGTGAACCCGGTACTGTTATCGCTTTCGTATATCTCATCAATTGCATTTTCATTATCCAGATCAACAAAGAGCCGGTGTTCGCCGGGTCTTTCTTTGACCGGCAGCTTTACAATTATCGAATCACCGTTCAACGGAAGATTTTTTTCAATAGTTTTTTCGAAGAGGATAGAATTCAGATGAACATCTTTAATATAAATTTTGAATCCACTCTTTTCGGTTTTCCCAAGATTCACAAATTTAATTTTTACTTCAACACTATCTTCACTGCTTGATGGTTTCTGTTCGCTCAAAACAATTCCGGTTGAATTGATATTCAAATTCGGTTTCTGTGGAATCGGAAGCCGAACGACCGGATCGCCAATCAAAGTATTCGTCAACGTGAACAATTGATTTACAGTATTACTTCCATATTGTTTTATTAATTCTATTTTAGATCGATTCAAAGCCTCGCAAATATTGGTGACCCCTTTGTCCAAAATTTGCTCATAAAAAAGTTTCGGAGCCGTAATTGCGGTCGATAAAAAACCAAGCGAAGAATTTCCGACATATGCGATTGCTTGCCCGTTCTGCGATAACAAAAACAATTGCGAAAAAGATTTGATATCCGGCTCGGCAAAACGCGCAGTTGAACATCCGAAATCCGTAATCAACGGATATCGGTTTGATTTGTTCATAAGCTGCGAAGGTTCGGTGATCGAGTTATCCCATGTTTGTGTTCCGCTGTGACCGAGATATGAAATAAAAACGCTTCCTTCATCAAGCGTTTGCTGAAATTGCTGCGGTGAATACGGACCAAAATTCGTAACCGGATTAACAGTTTTATAAAAATGATTAAACATCCCTCCGATTGGTTGAGGCGCAACATAATTTTGGATGATAAAATTATTCACACTTTTAAACTGCGCAATTTGAGTTTCATCGTTACCTTTGCCGCCGGTGAAGAACAAAAATTTTTTATTCCATTCATCAAACAACCCGTTAATGTACTCTCTGTGCTTTGTGAAGTACCAATCGAATTCTTCAACTGTGTTAACGGGAACTCTGCCGATATTCATCTGCGGCATAAATGCACCGGTTGTATCCCACGCAACGAACCAATTATCGCTTGCCGACGCACCGTACGAAGGGACATAATTAAAAGTCTGCGGTGCACCTTGATTGCGGTTTTTATTGCCGTGATAATCATATGTTGCGGCGCCGATTAAACAAACATAATTAGGACGCGGGCTTTGCCAGTTTGTGTAAGTAGCTTTCAAAAAATCCTTAATCGGTTCCGCACTAAAAGTTCCGTATGCAAATTCATCGTAAATATCGTCAACATCGATTACTTTTGTTTTCAACCCGTAGCTCGCAGAAATAAATTGCGAATACTCGTTAACTTTATCCATAAATTTTTTATTCGTGATTGCAATGTAATCGGTATTATTGGCTGAACTTCGCAGATTAACAAATTGCTTCACATAAAAAAATTTGGGAGAGAGAACTTTTGCAGACTCGGCAAAGAACAGTTTGCAATCGGCGCCGAGTGTATCTTTGAAAATAATTTCTTCGTTCAATCTCTGCACAGAATATTTTGCAGAGTTATTTCCTAAAATCCACAAAGAGTAATCATCCGTTGTTACATCGCTGATTTCAATTTGATAAACATTCCTTCCGCTTAAAAACGTGAACGAAGCAGTGAGTCTTCCATTTTGCGGTTTGAGATAACGCGGATATTCAATTTCATACCAATCGACAGCACACGCATTTATCGCAGCAGCAGTCTGCATCGAATGCAGCTTAATTGTGTTATTCCCGTCATTCAGCCAGTTGGAACTGATCTCTGCCTTCAACACTTTCTGTTGATATTTATCGATGTACGTGCGGTTATAAATTGCAGTATCGGAATTGATGCCGAGACCAACATAATGTGCGTTGTAAAAAATATCCGATGCAAAATCCATAAGCTTTGCGTAAAAATGTGCCGGTTTATTTTTATAAACATCGCTCAGATGTATGTTAATATTTTTCGTCCCAACTCCAAGCTGGCTTTCAACCCACGTTTTGTTTCCAATCCAAAACGGGCTCTCACGTTTAACAATATCAGCCATTGAAAAATCAAACCAGTTATCCGTCTCGAGATGCACAACTTCATTGTAATAATCAATTACACCGGCAGAGTTAGATTGCGTGTTATCACTTCTCTGCATAACTCTTTCACCATCTGCGCCGCCCCACGCCAGCCAATAAATTGTTGTATCGGAATAAAGATTTAAATATTCGTTGTAAGGCTCGTCGAAATTATTTTCTTCTCTGTGCTTGCCGCCCATATTCCGCAGACCGATGAATTCGATAAAATCATTTTCATCAAAACTTTCGTCCGTTTCACCTTCAACAAAAATCGGGATCTCGCTGCCTCGCAAAAACATTTTAAATGTCCTCGGGTCAATTATATTAACTCCAATGCCAAGATTCAGCAAATCATTTTTTGTAATTCTGTAAATGCCGTCCCGTGCTGTTCCTATTTTCAAATATGTTTTTGAATAATCGATCCATGAATCCGTCGGCAGAATATCAAAAGATTCTTTTGCTGAAAACTTTTCGGCAAAAGAAGAATTGACGACAAAATCATTTTTATTTTTTGCCGCTGTCAACAAATTTAATTCTGGCAGTGGTATATCGAACAATAATTCGACAAGAATTTTTTTAGGAATAGAGATAAAACCTTTGGAGCGGTCATAAACGAACAACGGCACGGAGATGTGCAAACAATAATTTCTGTTTACCCACAAAAAACCTTTTACAAAAAATTTTTCTTCGGTGGAGAGTTTTACTTCAGAAACTTCAACATAAGATAAAGTTGAATCGCTTGTTCGAATTACACTCGGATTTATTTGCGGATGTGCGTTAAGTATTTCACTTTCAGTCACAGATATTTTTACGGTAGGATTGCTATTCTGTGGAACAGCGATAAAAAAATCTTTGTACGGTATGTTAAGCTGCCCGGTTTTGGATTCATCAAAAACATTTTGCATGTAAATATATTTTACGCCGTTCACATCTTTCAATTCGTAATCAAGTTTTCCCGGTTCGATGGTGAGGCGGTAAATATTTTTTTTAATTTCCTCGTGGACTAATTTGAATTGCGCAGCAATCTTTAGTTGAAGAATCAAAAGAAGAATAACTATATTGAATACACGCATAGCCGGCTAATGCTGTTTTTCAAAATGAGTTACTAATTATGAATAGAATTCAGAAGCCCTCGCTGAAATATGAATTAAATAATATTCCGATTCAAGATTTATCTTTGGAAGAATTGAGTTTTTTTGGGAAACGGCAATTATCCGATGGAACGGAGCCGATTCAAATTATCACATTCAATTTGGATTTTTTGAAAACAGCCGCAGAGAATGACGGCTTCAAAAATATTTGCACTAACGGTTCTTTGGTTGTTGCCGATGGTTTCGGAATAACAAGTTTAATCCGGATGAAATATCATAAAAAAATTGAACGGATTACCGGTCATCATTTTTTTTATGAGCTAATCAAACTATCTCGCAAGCAAGAAATTAAAATCGCACTGCTCGGTTCTTCAAAGTTTGTGCAAGAAAAAGTGATACAAAAAATCACGAACGAATTCCCGGATTGTAAAATTGTTTCCGCACTTTCGCCGCCGCTTAATTTCGAAGTGGATAAAAAAGTTAACGAGGAAGTGATTCGAAAATTGGAGAAAGCGCAACCGGATATTCTTTTCGTCGCACTCGGTTCGCCGCGTCAAGAAATTTGGATCAACCATTACAAATATATCATCGGCGCAAAAATAAATATGGGAATCGGTTCCGTACTCGATTACTATTCCGGTTACAAAAAACGCGCTCCGCAATTCATGCAACAAATCGGAATGGAATGGTTCTGGAGAATGATATCGGAGCCAAAAAGATTAGCACGCAGATATCTTCTCAACGATCTTCCTTTTTATTTCAAGACAATAAAAAAAATTTACTCGGAGAAATGAACGAACTGAGAACCAAAAAAATTCTTTACCTAACCAAAACGATGAACCTCGGCGGGGCGGAGCGGTTTACATTCGAGCTTGCAAAACATTTTGGGAGAATTTTTTCGGAAGTAGTTATCGTCTCGTCCGGCGGCTTTTGGGAAAGCGAGTTATCAAAGAATGGGATCGTTCATATCAAAATTCCCGAAATCGGTTTATCAAAACCCGTGAATAACATTCGTGCGCTCACAATTATCAACGGGTTAATCAAAAAACATCGGTTTGATATAATTCATATCCAGCACAGAATCTTTTTCATCTTCCTTCCTTTTTTATTTTACGGGAAATTCAAAAGTGTTTACACAGCTCTAAATGTCTTCAATGGCTTCGCACAAAAATTTATTACGCCGGGCACAGCAATCGGCGTGAGCAAAATTGTTACTGAAAATTTGTTAGCAACGCTTCCGATTAAATCCGCAAAGATAAATTGTATTAACTTCGGCGTTCACGTTCCGCAAAAAGTGATTAGCAATTCAATAGCAAGTAAACACAAAATAAGAATCGGTTATACCGGCAGATTCATAAAAGAAAAGGGTCTGTTTGTAATTCTGGATGCGTTGAAAATTTTGCTCGATGCAAAGAAAGATGCCGAATTATTTCTCATCGGCGCCGGACGTGAGCAGCAAAATATTTTGGCTTACATCAATAAACATAATTTGAATCACAATATTACACTCGTACCGCCGCAGCATAATTTGGATTCTGTTTATGAACTGTTTGATATTTTTGTTTTGCCATCAGTTTACAACGAAGGCTTGCCGATTTCAATTTTGGAAGCTGCAGCGCACGGCAAAATAATTATTACGAACACAGTAGGCGGAATTACTGATTTTGTGCGGAATAATGAAACCGGTTTCATTTTGCAAAATGTTGATGCACAATCGCTTGCAGAAAAAATAAATTTTGCAGTAGAAAACCCCGAACTCACACAAAAAATAAAAAAGAATGCCTTCGATTTAGTTCAAGAAAAATTTAGTATCGAGAAGATGTTGGAAGAATATGAAAAGCTTTATTCGAATGTGCTCACACTTTCTTAAATACCGCAATTAATGTAGGACTAAAAACTTTCAACGGAGTTTTAATCAAAAATTCCGTAAGCGGTTTAATCAGCAAACGTCCCAAAATAAAATTATCGAACGGAAGCGAAAAGTAATCGCAACTTATCAAAGCAAAGCCATGTTCCGTAAAAAGTTCGGTTAAATTTTTTCTACTGAATCTTCTCGCCGAACCGATTTTTTCATGAATAAAATCAAACATGCAAACGATAGGCACGAAACGTCCGTCAAATCTTTTCTTGCCGAAATAAACGTGATGAGTTTCAATCGGGAAATATTTGTTCGGAGCGGAGACAAATACATGTCCACCGCGTTTCGTGATCCGCTTGATTTCGCTAATAGTGCCGGATAGATCTTTAACGTGATCAAGTACTTCAATGCAGAAAACCGATTCCATGCTTTCGCTTTCCAGCGGTATATTTTTCGCAGAGGAAACAAAGCTGAAAATATTTTTATTGCCGTTCAGCGAAATGCCGCGTACATATTCCTTTTGGATATCCGTGCAAAATAATTTTTCCACTTTAGTGCTTAACAAAAATGAATAAGCGCCTTTGCCCGCTCCGAGATCGAGTCCGTTCTTAAAATTTATCGGATGAATTTTTTCCAGAACTTGTAATCGTTTTAACCCGTCCTCTTTTCCGGGTTCAAGCGGCGAACCGAAGTCAAGCTTCATTTTGTCCTATCATTTTTATTGCTGCGGAATAAATTTCATCTACATCTACTTTCGTTAAACAATACATTTCTTTTTGCGAGCAAACCCACTCGCATCCGAAACAATCGAGCGGATGATATTGATAAGCGCGTGTTTTATTTGCGGCATAAGGGAAATATTTTTTGTATGCACCGCCGCCTATTATTGCAATCATCGGCATGTTGAGCCGCAAAGCCAAATGACTCAATCCGGAATCATTCCCGACAAACAACAGACTGTTTTTTATCGCCGAAGATAAATCGTGCAGTGCAATTTCGCCGGCAAAGTTTTTGATTTCATCGTTTCCGTTTTTGATCGTTTCCAAATGTTTGAACTCGTTTCCCGCCCCTAATAAAATCACAGAATATTTCGCCGAAAGTTTTTTACACAGCAATTGAAATTTATCCACTCCCCAGGTTCTTGAAAAATTTTGTGCAAGCGGAGCAATCGCAATATATTTTTTGTTATTCGGCAAAGTAAAATTCTTTTCATGAAATATTCCGCTCCCATTGCCGATGATATTAATGTTCTTCGAACCGGTTAACTTTTTTATCAGTTCTACATGCCGTTCATATTCATTTTCAATTCCCTCAAAAAGCACTTCATCATAACAAGCATCCATTCTTTTCGAGAAGGCTTTTTTGAGATTCTTCCACGTGTTTGCAAAACAATAAACTTTTTGTGCGCCGGAAAGAAGTGCGATTTCATCGCTCGATATTCCGCGTGCAGAGGTTAAATTGCAACAAAGACTCAAATTCAATGAGTGTAATTGTTTCAAAAATTTTATTCTGTAGAAGGGATTCCATTTGTAATGGGATGACTGCAAGCAGATTACCTTCGCCCGTCCGTTATAATTTTTCAGTAAGCCGGTGTATTCATTTTTGATAAGCATAAAAAGTTTGAGCGATTCATCAAATAATTTTTCGTTTCCCAAAATCATAGTAGAAATTATAACATCGCCGAGCGAGCCGGTGTTCATGAACAAAATAGCACCGGAAGAATTTTGACCTCTCCTAAAGAATAGCCGCAAGACATTAAAAACAAAAAACGCAATAACATTGTTGAGATAATATTTGAGATAGGTAAAACGCATATCAAAAAAATTTTGGCTTTTTGAAGTTAGGGAAATATGTGCGGTCAACCAGTGCTTCGCTGCCGTATCTGTAAAATTTTTGCGTCTCGTTATTCAGTACTTCCCTCTTTTTTATAATATGAATTGAATTGACAAGTAAATAGAAAAGAGCTTTTACAAAAATTTTGTAATAGCCGAAGCGAACACAAATAATAAGCCTGTTCATTATCCATTTGAGAAAGTAGAACAAACAATGACGGAAATAAAATCTCTGCAGTAAAAAGATTGAGTAGCTAATGAAGTGATGATAATAGCGGTATCCCGATACAAATGGGTTGAAGTTTTTATCATCTCCCCGTGATTTCACACTTTGATTATGAATAACAACAGCATCCTCAAGAATAACAACATCATAATATTTTGAATAGCACCTTGCAGTGAAATCATGCTCGTGGTAATACACAAAAATGTTTGAGTTGTAATATCCCACATCAGAAAAAATTTCTTTCTTTATTAAAGCACCGCATCCAATAAAAAATTTTGGGTTGTGAACCGGCTTACTAATTTCAAATTCTTTTAAAAACGTATTGAATATTTGAAAGCCGGCGACAGCTAATTTATTGTTTGCCCAAAACTTCTCTATACCTTTTTGTATGCAGTCATCGGTTGGATAACTGTCGTCATCGAGCACAAAAATGTATTCACCTTTTGCAGATTTAAATCCTTCGTTCCATCCGGCTATACCGATATTCTTTTCCAACCCGATATATTTAACAAAAGGAA
Organism: Ignavibacteriales bacterium; assembly: GCA_016177735.1. GTDB lineage: Bacteria > Bacteroidota > Ignavibacteria > Ignavibacteriales > Melioribacteraceae > DYJK01. Next base: position 41,851 of record JACOUS010000013.1, read on the forward strand.
ATTCGCCGCGGATCATTTCGGCGGTTCCGTCAGTTGAAGCATTATCAACAACGACCGTTTCAATGTTCTTATAATTTTGAGAAGAAACTTTTTGAAGCGTATTTCTCAAATCTTCTCTTCTGTTGTAAGTGAGTATGTTAACAGTTACAAGCGGGCTATTTCCCATTGGCAATCTTGTTAAATATTTTTAACGCGTTGGCAATTACCTGATCCATATTATAGTATTGGTATTCAGCAAGCCTTCCGCAAAAAATTACGTTTTTTAATTCCCCGGTTTCAGCTTTGTACTTTTTATACGCGCTTCTATTTTCATCTGTTGGAATCGGATAGAAAGGCTCGCCGTCAAACTGCGGATATTCTTTACTGATTGTCGTGGTGTTTGATTTCTGTCCGCTTAAATATTTGTGTTCAACCACGCGTGTAAATGGAACGGAATCATCTACATAATTTACTTGCGGACACGGCTGAAAATATTCTTGCCGTAAACTTTCGTATTCGAAACGGATCGATCTGTACGGCAGATGTCCGTGCACAAAGTCGAAAAAATAATCAATCGGTCCGGTGTAAATTAATTTATCGAACTTCACACTGTTAATTATTGAGCGGTAATCTGTATTCAACTCTACTTCGATGTTCCGGTTACTCAACATATTTTTGAATAGAATATGATACCCTTCCGCCGGCATGAATTGGTACTTGTCGGAAAAATATCTGTCGTCTTCATCAACTCTTATCGGAATTCTTCCGCACACCGATGCGTTCAGTTCCTTCGGATACTTGTGCCACTGTTTGTAAGTATATGTTTCAAAAAACACTTTGAATAATTCTGTTCCGATTTGATTAACAATCATGTCTTCGGAATTTAAAATCGGATGCCTCTTCTCGCTGAGTGAGTTCAATAATTTTCTGGCATAGCCGTCCTTTCTAAATTCTTTGTTGAAATATTTTTCCAACGTGGTGCGGTTAATCGGAATCGGGTACAATTTGTTTTGATAATTTGCCATTACTTTGTGTTCGTAAAACCGCCACGTTGTAAAGTTGGACAGATATTTAAAAACTTTACTGCTGTTTGTATGAAAAATATGCGGACCGTATCGGTGAACGAGAATTCCATTGTCGTCAAATTCATCATATGCATTCCCACCAATGTGATTTCGTTTCTCGACGAGCAGAATTCTTTTATCCAGTTTTGATGCAATTCTTTCCGCCAAAACTGAGCCGGCAAACCCCGAACCGACAATTAAAAAATCATACATGAATATTTCCCAAAACACTGTGTAAATGTGCGGCGATGTTCATTTATGATTGTATCAGATTTTTTATAAAAGATTCTACGTTTTCGCCGCAAAGTCACAAAGATTTTTTCAAGATTTCATGGTGCCTCAGTATCTTTGCGGCAATTGCTTAAAACGAATGTCTAACTTTTATGAATAATCTATTCCTTTAAAAAATTTCAAACGGAATAAATCAGCCCTCGTAAATTTGCAGTATGCTTTTGAAATTTCTGAACGAAATCACTTTCGACAAAATCAAAAATAAAATAAAGAGAACGGTGAAGATGAATCCGTTCAACAACCCAAAATATTTCTGACTGTCGAAAACTGCTGCAAGAATATAAGAAATTAATCCGCTCATGAAAACTTTTGCGAGAAGCGGAAAATGAATAACGCCGGTGTACTTCCGGTAGTAATAGAACACACCGCCAAACACAACCGCTTCGCTGCAAATTGTTGCAGCAGCCGCACCGGTTGATTTGTATGCCGGTATCAAAATGAAATTTAATACAACATTGATGACCGCACCGAGTGCAATTGCAGTTAAATATTGGCGGTTTCGATTCCACGCGAGCAACGGATTGCCGTAAGTCATGTTGATAAAAACCAGCACTGTGTTTATAAAAAGTAATTTCAATAATAGAACTGAAGAAAAATATTCTCCGCCAAAAATTAAATGAATTATTGTCTCAGCATTTAGCAAACCGAAAAAGCAAATGAAAAATCCGGCAATAAACATTAGCTTCGAATAAGTGCCGAGGAGTTGAGACAGTTTTTCAAAGTCATTGGAAAAACGGGACATCTGCGGAAAGAAAGCGTTTAATATAATTGATGCCGGAATTATCACAATGTAAAAAATCTTATACGCCGCCGAATAGTAACCGAGGTCGGATTGCGAACTCATAAAACCAAGCATCACTTGATCCAGGTTGTAATAAATCCCAATCAAAAAATATGAGAGACCAATTGGAGAGGAATTGCGAACAGTTTCATAAAAAAAAATTTTATCTATTCTCAGACTGAGTTTGTACTTACTTTTATAAAATTGCGCAAGCAAAATTACGGCGTTGAGAAAACTTGAGAAAACAACAATCCAGACGGCAGTAAGCAAATCGTGCGATAAGTGAACGAAGAAAATTATACCGAGAAGATTAGCAAGCGCGGAAACTATTTGTGCAATTGAAATCGGTAAAGTTTTTTCGATCCCTTTATAAAACCAGTTTATCAGCAATGCGTTTGTGAAAAGTGAGAGTCCATAAATAGAGACAGCCGTTTTTACGAGTGAGGGAATCTTAACAAAATAGATTACTGTGATCAGAAAAAAATATCCGGCAACAGCAAGTAGTAAACGAAGAGAAATAAGTTTGGAAACATATTCAGACGGGTCGCAGCGGCTTTGTGCAATTTCCCGCGTGCCGGTCGTATCAAATCCGAAGTTAACAACCAATAAAAAATATGAAGCAAACGAAAAGGCGAAGTTGATGATGCCGAAACCATCGGGCAAAATAATTCTTGCAAGCAGAGCAAACGAAACAAAATTTAACATTCTGCCGATCAGTTCAGAAACAGAGAGAGATAAAATATTTTTGAAAATAATTTTGTACGATATCAAATCGATAATCGAAATATTATTTTTTTGCGAGCCACAATTCCGGATTTTGATAATTTCTTTCGTTCCAAATTTCGAAGTGGAGAATGTTTCCTTCCAAACTTTCGTTAACTCTGCCGATAGATTTTCCGCCCGAGATTTTTTCGCCCTCTTTAACGGTAATTTCGGAAACGTGTCCGTACACAGTACGGAATTCATCGCGGTGTGTAATGATAACAATACTTCCGTAGCCGGGTACCCAGTCGATTGCAGAAACGATTCCCTCTGCAACGGCGCGCACTTGCTCATTTTTATCGGCTTGAATATCGATACCGTAATTCAATGTAACGGTATTGAGCCGAACATTTTTATTCTCCCCGAATTTGCGAACAACTTTGCCGCGGTTAACGGGCCAGCCAAGATTCCCTTTTAGAAGCGAAAAGTTTTCGAGATTTGCATAATTATACGAAGGAACAGATTTTCTTTCACCCGGTTTTTTCTCAAGTAATTTGGCTCTCCGCTCGCGTTCTTCATCAACGAGCCGTGCAATTATATTTTTGATTTCTATTTCAGCGCGTCTCTTCGATTCTATTTCCGCTGTAATCATTTTCTGATCTTTGCGCAAATCGGAAAGAAGATCCTTGCTTTCATTTTCCCTTTCAGAAAGATTTTTCTGCTCAACGTATTTTTGTCCTACAAGCAATTCTTTTTCCGAAAGTTCTACGCTGAATCTTGTACGCAGATTGTTCAATTCAATTTTTGCCGAAACAAGCTGTGAAATAGTTTTTTTGTTCTGTGCGGAAATAAATTGAAGGTACTGATAACGTTTCAATGTTTTGTTGAACGAATCCGTGTTGAGTAAAAATCTAAGCACTGATAAACCTCTGTTTTTATAAACCCAGACAACATACTTCGCATATTTTTCTTTTAAGAGAGCGATACTGTCTTCCACCCCCGTCATTTCGTTTTCTGTCTGCTGGATTTGTTCTTCTTTATTTTTTTCTTCTGCAAGCAGATCATTTATAAGTTTGTTGAGCAAAAGTTTCTGACGGTTAATGTTTTCAAGCGTGCGGAGAGATTCTTTCTCTTTCGTTGTTTTATTTTTTAATTCCGATTGGAGCCGGAAAATTTCTTTTTTGATAGTGCTTAACTGCTGATTCTTTAATTGGAGACTGTCTTTGGATTGTGCAAAAAGCGCAGCACACAGAAATGAAATAGATGCTATGTGTAAAAACTTTTTTACCATTCTATGATATTTACATCATTTGGCAATTCCAGTTTGAAGCTGATATCGTTCTTGTTCACCTCGATATTCCGGTATTCAACTTTTAATCTCTGCTTGTTGGCAAAATCTTCAATGTTAATTTCAAGCGGAACCAAAACATCATCAATAGATTTGAAACGGGAATACTTTCCTTCAAAAAGTCTTGTGCCGTTAAATTTTTGTACAACACCTTCCGTGATTGCAAGGTCTTTGCTTCTAACATTATAAATATTGATTACGGAATTGATCGAATCGGCGTAAATCAATCTGTAATAATCTTCTGTTGCTTCGTATTTGTCGGGTTCTTTCCTTAGTTTGTCTGTTAGATTTACAGAGCCGCCAAGAATATCGACAAGATCGTTCAAAGACATATCAACTTTTAAAACTTGTTTCATCACACCGCTTTTGTTGCTTCCACGGTATAGATTGTTGTTGATTATATCGTAGAATTTAAAATCTTTAGAAGTAACAAGCGCTTGTGCCAAATCTATGTTGAAAGGTCCGTAGAAAGAAATCTTCAACGAGTCCGGCTTTTTAATCACTACTTCAAAATTACTTTTTGCATTAAGACTGTTCGAGTTGATCGAGATTGAACCGGTCGCGCGAAAAGTTTTGACCTTTCTTCTGTTTGCTTCAAGTTTTTTGACAAGTCTGTCAACAGACATCACTCTTTCCGTTTCAACCGGTTTTGAAGGAGAACACGCACTGATTAAAATTATGCCAAACAGAAAAGCAAGCGGTATAAGAACAAATTTATTTTTCAAAGTTCACCCTTCGCAATTTTGGTTTTCAATTTTTCGTTATCAAGATCGTTTGCCAGAGCTTTTTCCCAGTGCCTCATTGCTTTTTCTTTATCGCCGAGTTTGAAATAAATATCACCGAGATGCTCTGCTAACGTTGCGTTTTTATCTTCGAGCAAAAGAGCTTTTTCAATATATTCTTTTGCCTTTTTATAATCACCAAGCTGATAAAAAATCCAACCGTAAGTATCGAGGTACGAAGCACTGTTCGGTTCTTGTTCAACCGCTTTCTTAGACATTCTGAGTGCATCTTCGAGACGTTCCCGGCGCTCAGCAAGCGAGTAAGCATAATTGTTTAGTATCAATGCGTTTGATGAATCAAGTTTCATCGCTTCGCCGTACAACGAATCGGACATTTTAAAATTCTCTTTCGAATCGTAGATCAACGCCGTCATCCCGATTGTCTGCACATCATTTGGATTTATTGCAAGCGCCTGATTTAAATACTTCAACGCTTCGTCGTATTCTTCCAATTGATTGAGAGTGAAACCGAGAGCAGTTAATGCAGTTAAATCCGATGGATTAACTCTCTGCGCTTTCTGCAAATAAATTTTTGCAGAGGCGTGGTCATTTTCCTGGGAAAGAGACAAACCGTAAATAAGATTTATTGCAAAATCATTCGGAAATTTTTCAACGGCTTTGCTCATTAGCTGAACAGCTTCGCTATATTTTCTTTTGTCGAAAAGCAACCCGCCGAGCCTAATCCAAATTTGTGCATTCCATTCCGCAGCTTCGGCGGCTTTGGTAAAATATTTTACTGCGCTTGAATCATTTTTCAATCTCAATTCAATTTCGCCGAGATACGCATTCACTTGCCAATCGAGAGAATCCTTGTTGAGTTCGTTAAAAATTTCTTTTGCATAGATCAAATTCGTTGAATCTTTTTCCGAAGCAGATAAAAAGATTCCGCCAATCTGCATTTTATTTTCAAATCCGATTTCCTCACGCGCCAAAAGCTTTTTGTATTCTTCAAAAGCCTTTTTGTACTCATCTTTGCTAATCCACGCTTTGGCTTTCATTTCGATCAGTTCAATATCGCCCGGAAAACTTGTTAATGCTTCGTCAATAAGTTTCAGCGCCCTATCGCCGCTGTTGGTTTTCAAATATGATTCAATCAACACTTTCTGCAAACGCAAATCGGACGGATTCAATTTCAAAAGTTCTTCGACAGTATTGATTGTTTCGTTCACATTTCCGAGCCTCTCGTTTACATCGATCAGCCGAATCAGTACATTCCATTCGGGACCGATTAAATCAATTACTTTTTTATAAAGAGAAATCGAATATAAAGGTTTGCTCTTTTCGTTCAGCAGAGCCAATTGAAAATATGAAGTGGCATCTGTCGAATCGAGTTTTATTATTTTTTCGTACACTGCTGCTGAAGAATCTTCGAGCCTCGATGCATTATAAACCGAAGCCAGCAGATAGAGATACTCTTTATTCTGCGGTTCCGATTGAGTTGCTTTTTGCGCACAATCGAGCGCCGGAGAGAGTTTGTTAATCAAATAATAATTTTTTGCAAGTGCATAGTAGATACCGGGCTGAGGATCGAGACTCAATGCTTCTTGATAATTAGCAATCGCTTCGGGAATTTCTCCTTTCGCTTCAAACACAGAACCTTTGATAAATTTATCTTGTGCTACTTTGCGTGCATCCAAAACAATTCCGGTATCCTCCGGCTTCGTTTCTTCCTCCTTCACAACATTAGAAGAACATGCCGCAGCTATCAATGCAATAGCAGCTATGTATAATAAGTGTTTCATAAAATCCTATAGTTTGTATCAAAAAATACTCTAACACGGTTTTATTAACAAGGCTAAAGATTGAACCGTCTGATTGTATTCCCTATCTTTGCAAAAATTTTTTGAGGCTATGCACAAATACGATCTTGCAATTTCTTACGTCTGGCAATTCGATAAAAAATTTGTCGAGCTGATTGAAAAACGATTTCAAAAAGCCGGCTTAAAAACTTATGTGATCGAAAAATTCAATTTATACGAAACAGCCGGATTGCTGAGAACGAAACGGTTATCTTTCAAAGCTTACCTTGACCGTGCTTCCGATGAAGATCACAACTTTGACTCGATTACAAAAATTTTGAAGCGCCGGAAATGCCATCTCATAAATCCTCATGATAAAATCCGTAAAGTGACCGACAAAGCTTACATGCACAAAAAGCTTGAGAAGAAAAATTTAAGACTTCCCAAAACATTCATTCTTCCGCCGTATGATTGCGATGATGAAATTAATCTCAGCGGAACCGAGCTCGAACAACTCGGCAAACAATTTGTAGTCAAACCATCTATTTTTTCCGGCGGCGGAGAAGGCGTTGTAAAGAATGCATCATCTGTCGAACAAATTCAGGAAGCGCGGATGCAGAGCCACACCGAAAAATATCTTATCCAGGAAAAAATATTACCGCGTACTCTCGACGGCAAACGAGCGTGGTTCAGAATTTTTTGGGCGTTCGACAAAGTTATTCCGTGCTGGTGGAACGACCATACACATATTTATCAGCGGCTGACAAAAGAACAAATTAAAAAATATCACTTACTTCAACTTATTAGAATTACTTCACGGCTTGCGCGTTTAACATTTCTCGATTACTTCTCCACAGAAATTGCATTAACAAAAAAACACAAATTCATTCTGATCGATTACATCAACGATCAATGCGACATGAGATTGAAATCAAATCACACTAACGGCGTGCCGGATAGAGTTGTTATTGAATTTATCGATGCGATGCAAAAGAAAATCATTTCGCTTTAATTGCCACGAGCTAAAGCTCGCGGCAATTATAAAATATCTTAATATAAATTTTGTTTTACCTAGTTAGAAATTAATATCTTCTTCCACAGTTTCAATAATGTTTAGATAACTTTGGTAACGCCCGCTGTTGATTATTTTTTTTTCTACGGCATCAATTACCGCACAGCCCGGCTCGTGATGGTGTGTGCACGTATTAAATTTGCATCCGCCGATAAAATCGGAAAACTCTTTGAAATAATGACCGACATCTTCTTTGCGGATTCCGTACGGATCGATTTCTCGAATCCCCGGTGTATCGATTACAAAAGTTTTGTCGTCAACTTTTTTCATTAACGATGTAACGGTTGTATGCTTCCCTTTCGAAGTAGCTTTGCTTATCACTCCGGTTTTCAGACTTAATCCAGGATACATCAAATTCAGCAAAGATGATTTGCCGACACCGGATGTACCCCAAAATAAATTAATGCTGCCGGCAAGCAATTTTTTCAGTTTATCAATTCCAATATTTTGAGGAACACACGTTTCAATAACTTTGTAACCAATTGCACGATACAATTCCGACCATTCGGTACATTGTTTACCGCTGTCAAGATCAATTTTATTAATAACAATAATAGAATTTATGTGAGAACATTCTGCGGCAACAATAAAGCGGTCAATCGTACGGTTGTTAAATTTCGGCTGTTGACAGCTCGATACAATAATTAAATTATCAACGTTGGCGGCAACAATCTGTTCCAATCTTTCACCGCGAGTACTTGCACCTTTAATTCGCGGCGCTTTCCGCGAGATATAGTTCCTTCTTTCATTAATTTTTGTGATTACTCCCGTTCCATCTTTGTTGAGATTAAATTCAACTTTATCGCCAACAGTTGCAACATCAACGGCATAAAGTTTTTCAAATTTCAGTTCATATTCTTTTTTGAATTTGCCGCGCAGCGAACATCTAATTTCTTCGCCGTTATTATTGAATATGTAATAATCTTTACTCTCTATTTTGAATACTATACCTTGGATATCACCACCGGTTTGTTATAAAAAAAGCACCTTAAGATAAGGTGCTTTGGGAGTGTTGTCAATTAAGGAGAGTGGTGTGCTAAAAATTATATTTGACGCCGAACATCAAATTATTTTTTGTAATATCCTGATACGTGCGCGATTCGCCGCTGCCGTAGTTATCACCGAAATCTTTCCACCAGCCGTACGAATAAGCAAAGTTGAACACAAGTCCTTTACCGCTGCCGATACCAACGCCGGCAGTCACAATTTTTTTATCGTATTCGGAAGAATCATCTTTAAATGGTGAAGGCAATAACATGAAACCGCCGCGTAGTGCAATTGATGTGTTCGGAATTATATATTCCGCACCGGCATGAAGATTGTAAACTGCCCGCATCAAATCATTGATAGCTCTGTTGTTGCTTACTCTCGTGCTTACTTCGAGTCCGTCGGTAAATTCCATTTGTGTGTAATCGATAAAATTGATATCCGCGCTCACCAAATAATTTTCATCATGAAAAGAACCGCCAACGGTCAATTCATACGGCGTTGTAATATCATATTCAATCCGGTCTTCGATTGGCGGATCTAAAACAAAGCTTATTCCGGTGCCGAAATCACTGTATGCATCAACAAAATAAGTTTCTTTGATCGTATAACTTTTAGGAAGTTTAACTGTGAACCCGAGATTAATATTCTTATCCATCTTTGCGAGCAAACCGAGTGTTGCATTCCAGCCGGAAACATCCCAATCAATTATATCGTTGATATAAAATGTCTCAAAATCTGCTGTTGCCGGTTCTTCCGGATCGAGCAATAAATCGGCGCCGTAATTATCATATATATCGGTTTCTGTGTATTCTCTGTTTCTCTTAAAATCTCCGCTAAGAATATTTAACGTTGCACCAACAAAAATATTTTCTTCAATTTCCATTGCGCCGGAAAAAGACCAGCTATTCAACCCGCCTTCTTGATAAATATTTCCGCTTTGGTTCAACTTGCCGTTTATACGAGTTTCATCGCCAAGATAAGAGTTACTTGCATCGTAAACGGGATAACTCAGACCAAGTTCATAAGCAATATCATCGTTGTAATAAGCAAGGTCTTGTATCATCGAATTGTTGTTGTTATTGTAACCGTTGAATGTCATTGTTCTGTTGAAATCTTTGATGCGGTTGTATCCAAATCCAATAACAAAACTTCCGCGATTAGTTGGAAAAGGAAAAGCAAAACCGAATTGATTGAACCGCGCGGATGTGCGGTTATCATCTTCGGTGTTATTAAAAAAGTTGGTGCGATTGTTAAAAGAATTGTGCTGAAGACTGCCGGAAAATTCCGCTTTCTTAATTAATGCAAATCCAGCCGGATTAAATAACGAAGCCGAGAAATCATTACTTACAGCAGTGTACGCGTTGCCCATCGATAACGAACGTGCACTCGTGAAAATTTCAGGTTCGGATAATCTTAATGCATCATTATAATTTTGAGCGAAAAGATTCAATGTGATAAAAAATAAAACTGTCGACAAAAAAATTTTTTTACTATTCATAATTCCTCCACACACTAAATTTCAATTAAGAATTATCTTCTTCTTCCCGAATCACCCGAAGATCTGGTAGAGCCGCCAGACGAACGTGAAGAACCTCCCGAAGATCTTGAACCGCTATCAGAGCCTGAACTTGGAGGCGGACTGTAAGACGGTGATGAAGAAGAGGTCGGCGGATTATATGACGGGGCTTCACGTTTTTCTGAAGAACTCTGACCACCGGACGATGATTTTCTTTCACTATCTCCCGAACTGCTTCTGCCTCTATCTCTACTGCCGCTGCTTCTCGTTGAAGAATTATCGCGTGATGAACTTCTATCTCTCGATCTAACTCCCGACGAGCCGGATTTATTTGTATTGCCCTTTGATAAACCGGTTCCGCTTTTACTTCCGCTGCGCGAAACACCGGTACGATTAAGATCAACATCGCGGCTTCTTTCATTATCATGGCTTCCGATGCTTGTTCTGCCTCCGCCGTTTCTACTGCCGCGGTCGCGTGTTGTTACACTTCTGCCATCGCCGTTGTTTCGTAATCGTGTCGCAACACTTCGGTCTTTATAGTAACCTGAAGAATAATTCCCATGCCCATAATGGTATGGATAGTAATAAGGATAATACCACGGATCATAATATGTCCAGTAATTATAAGAGTAAGGCCAAACTGCGGGATAGCAGCTTCCCCAATTCCACCAATAAGGATAGCCGTAAGGATCTCCGAAATGATAACCGAAGGAAGGATAGTAACCAAAATAAAATCTGCGGTAACCGGCAAAGCCGTCGTCGTAATAATAATCATCGGCATCGGTGTACGCTTCATCCAAAGAATCTTGATCTTCATCGTAAACATATTCGTCTTCTTCGTCAGCGCGAGGTTCTCGTAATGCAAGTTGTGTGTAGCATCCTCCGAGGGAGAGGGCTAAAACGAAAAGTAAAATTAGGTTAATCTTTTTCATACCAACCACCAAACTGTTTTTAAATATTAAACAAAATTTGTGCCCTAAGAAGTTTAAAAAAGAAGGGTAAAAAATCAGTACAATTCTTGGGAGTGTATAAGATAATGTACTATTGTGTTCGCGAATTAATACAATCAGAAAATCGGCTGAACATACTCAACAAAAATTCCTCGGTCTGCTTTCTGGCTTACAAATTTTTTATTGTCCAAAAGATCACGCAAGTTAAACCCTACGGTCAGGCCGTCGCCAATTGAATATTTAATTCCTAAATTGAGGAAACCGTTCCCTTCTCCGAGAGCCTTGCCTGAATTATCGTTGACGGCAAAATCATATTCACCAACAATAGAAACTTTGGCACCGATAGTTTTTTCGAATCCAATACCGAGATTTAAATCTTTATCACCATCTTCCCTTTCGAGAGAATAGTTTACTACACCGTGAATGCTGAGGTAACCAAGAAGATCAAAATTTTTTGAAGCCGCGACAAAAATACCCGGCGATTTAATTTGGAAACGATCCAAATCTTTATCGTAATAACCCTTTCCTTGTGAATCAAAACCAAGGGTAATTGCCGGTACCATTTCGCTCTCGTCGGTAATTCTTGCACGCACATTTACACCCGGAAGTTTGTACATTTCAACTTTTCCGGAACCAATTATATTTGCACCGCCGTAAGAAATTCCGAAGCTGAAATTTTCAAACACACCTACTTCAATTCTGGAAACGAGTACACCGTCCGGCATTATGTCCATCACTATCGCAGCATATCCTCGTTGAAGAATGCCGGCAGTCGGCAAATCGATTAAGCTGCGATATTCATATTTTGCATTTGAGCCGCTTGTTCCTTGAGAGTAAACAAGGTTTGATAAAATTATTATCAACACGAGAGCAAGATTTTTTTTCATTTTATACCGGATTTAATTTTTATCAAGATAACAATTCTAAATTAATTTTTTGAATAAATTTTTTGTTAATCATTTCTTTTTGTAGGTCGTTCCTTCTTTCCCGTCCTTCAATTCAATGCCAAGTTTGTTCAAATCGTTACGGATTTGATCTGCAAGCGGAAAGTTTTTCTCTTTCTTCAAAATATTCCTAACGGAAAGAAGCAATTCTATCACTTCGTTTTCAAGCGAAGCGGAAACTTCTTTTTGCAAAGAATCGAAATGGATTATACCAAGCACATTCTCTGCCGTATCAACTAAGAATTTTTTCGTTTCGGAAAAGAATGAAGAATTGATCCTCTCGTTTTCAGAAACGATCTTGTTTACATTTTTAACAAAATCAAAAATTACTGCAACGGCTTTGGAAGTGTTGAAATCATCGTCCATCACTTCCGTGAATTGCATGTAATAATTCTTGAAATCAATATCAGGTTGTGCGCCATCTTCAATATTCTTTTTAATACCGGCATCAATCATTTCGGCGAGGTTAACAATTTTTTCAACGCCTTTTTCTGCAGCACTCAACAATTCTTCGCTGAAATTTAACGGACCACCGTAATACGTCTGCGCAAAGAATAACCTGATAGCCTCTGCAGAATATTTTTTTAGAATTTCTCTCGCAGTAAAAAAATTACCGAGCGATTTCGACATTTTTTCGTTTTGGATATTCAAAAACCCAAAATGCATCCAGTACTTCACAAATTTCTGATTGAAGCAAGCTTCGCTCTGCGCAATTTCATTTTCGTGATGTGGAAAAATTAAATCGTTGCCGCCGGCATGAATATCAATTGTATTACCGAGATATTTAGTACTCATCGCAGAACATTCAATATGCCAACCGGGTCTTCCTTTGCCCCACGGGCTATCCCAGCTTGGCTCACCTTCTTTTGCTTTTTTCCAGAGAGCGAAATCAAGCGGATTCTTTTTTTGTTCGTTCACTTCAATACGGGCACCGGCTTCAAGTTCTTCCAAATTTTTTCCGCTCAACTTTCCGTAATCGGGAAATTTTGTTACATCATAAAACAAATTTCCGTCAACGTTGTAAGCGATCCCTTTTTCAACAAGACCCGCAATTATTGAAATCATTTCATTGATGTGCTCGGTTGCTTTTGGATTTCTTGTTGCCGGTTTTACTTTCAGACTTGCTAAATCATTATTAAAAGCTTTGGCGTAAAATTCCGAAACTTCTTGCGCAGTTTTGTTTTCTTCTTTTGATCTTCTAATAATTTTGTCTTCGATATCAGTGATGTTCAAAAGAAAATTTACCGAGTAGCCTTTAAATTCTAAATAGCGGCGGATTATATCTGCCATAATAAAAGAACGTGCGTTGCCAATATGGAAATAATCGTAAACAGTAGGACCACAAACATACATCGTAACATTGGGTGGATTGATCGGGCGGAATTCTTCTTTTGTTTTAGAAAAAGTATTATTGATCAGCATTATTTTTCCAGATTTTGGGAAAAAATATACGAATAGGTCGCTGTTTATTCAAATTTTGCATGGAACAGTTTTTGTGTAATAATCAGATAAAAAGATAATAAAACATTTAATTTGGACTTCAGTATCTTTATTAATATTTTTATATTGGACAAAGAAATCCGAATAAAGAAGGGATAACAAAAATATCTCTGAATTGGATTCAACTAACAAAACTCAAATCAAGGGAGGAGTTATATGCAAAAGAGACTTACAACATTAGCTCTTGCAATATTTCTTTTTGCCGGAGTTGTATTTTCTCAAACCATGAAAGTAACAACTTACGGTGTGTCTCCAAGAGAAGCCGGGATTAGCACAACTGATATTTTTACCTCTGCCTACAACGGCTTAACAAATGTCGGTGCCGGTACAAAAATGTATCTTCAAGTAAAGTTGACCGGTGGAAGATTGGACAATCCGACTTTCGCAACAACAGAAAGACCATCAGGTTCAAGCCCCAAATTCGGTGGTACACCTTTCGAAGCAGATACGTCAACAGCCATTACATCTTTCTTACCGGACAAACCGGGGAAATATGTTGTTCAAGTTACCGATGGACCATACACTGCAACGATTACAATTAATGCCGCTAAATATATCGGCGTTTTAAACACCGTTAATAATGTAAACTGCCAAACATGCCATCCGAGTTATGTTGAAAAATGGCAGCAGACCGGACATGCAACAATGTTAGTCCGCGGTTTGGAAGGTACACTTAGTAGTCATTACGGTGGAAGCTGTATTTCATGCCATACAACCGGGTACAATGCAGACACGACAGCGGTTAACGATGGTTTCGATGATCTAACTTTCACATTTCCTACTACATTAACAACCGGAACTTACCAAAGCATGGTAGATCAATTTCCGGATGCGATGCAAAAAGCAAACATCCAGTGCGAAGCGTGCCATGGACCGGCAAGCGGTCACTTCGGCGAAACAAAAGATTCAAGAATTCAAGTTACTTATGATGCGGCAAACTGCGCTATTTGTCATGACGACGGACATTACCATGTTTATCCGGAACAATGGGATTATTCACGACATGCTGTTGCAACAAATTATCCGACCGGACCCGGACGTGAAAGCTGCGTACGCTGCCATACAGCAAAAGGTTTCGCACAATATGCAAAAGGCGTTTCAACAACCGATCCGTATTTTGATCCATCGTATCAACCGATTACTTGCGCCGGATGCCACGATCCACATGATGTAACAAATCCAAATCAAATAAGAAAGATGACAGCAAAATTAGCAAGCGGCGTTGAGATTACAGACGGCGGAAAAGGTTTGCTTTGTATGAATTGCCATCAAAGCCGCACTAATGCTAATGATGCTTATGTAGCTCCGAAAACTTCTTATTCGCGTTTCGGTACACACTATTCCGATCCGGCTGATATTATCAACGGACAAAATGTTTACACGTTTGGTGCAACACTTGGTTTTACAGATCATATTAAAATTACAGAGAACGGATGCGTTACTTGCCATATGGCGGCATACACTGTCGATCCTGATCTCAAGATTCAATTAGCCGGCAAACATACATTCTCGATGAGCACTCCGGGCGGACAAGATAATATGCAAGCTTGTGCAGCATGCCATGGCAGTTCGTTGGGTGCTTCTTTTGATGATGTGAGATATTTCCCGGGAGGCAGAGGCGATCTTGATCAAGACGGAACAATCGAAGGAATACAAGCTGAAATTCACGGCTTACTTGATGCTTGCGCTGTTCTTCTTCCGTTAAAGAATCCGGCTGATTGGGCACACGAAGACCCGACATCTGCATGGACAAAAACACAATTGATGGCATTCTACAACATGAAAGCTATCTATTATGACGGCAGTTACGGTATTCACAATCCGGAATTCATCTACACACTTTTAATTGAATCGTATCGTCAAATAGGCGGTGTTGTTGGTGTTGAAGATGAATTGCAAACAGTGCCGGCTGAATATGCTCTGTTTAACAACTATCCGAATCCGTTTAACCCGTCAACCAACATCCGTTTTGCATTGCCAAAAACTTCTAACGTTAAATTGACTGTTTATGATGCAATCGGAAGAGAAGTGAGAACGTTGGTAAATAACGAATTAACAGCCGGAACGCATACGATTGCATTCAATGCAAGTAATCTGGCATCCGGTGTTTATCTCTATAAAATAGAGGCTGGTGATTTTGTTAAAGTAAATAAAATGTTGTTGATTAAATAAGCAGTTCTTTTCATAGCCTCCTTATAAAAAGACCCCGTCTATTGCGGGGTCTTTTTTTAAATGCTAAAGGCGATGCGTACCGCTGTGTGTGTCTTTAATTTTTCTTTTCGTATATAAGACAGAAATAGTAATCAGCACAATTCCCAGTGCGAGAAATGAAACTATTTTATAGACAAGATCACTGCCGGTAATTCCGATAATTGCTGTGTAAACCAGCGTTAACAAAAAAGTTATCAACGACATCCATCTGTACTTTTTGTTATTCAACACAATACTAAGCAGATAATAGATCACTGCAACAATAATCCACGAAATACTGATCAAACTTTCAGGCACTGTGTTATAAAGTGCATATGGAATTGTAAAGAGTGCGGCGGCAAGATATGCATTCCTCATTTGTTCAGTTTGTAATTCGAGTCTCTCCTTTTTCCAATTCAAAATTCTTGCGCTCAACAAAGCCGTAACACCAAAACTGAGACTGAAAAAATTAATCTCTTCACCCGAAGTTAGATACGCAAGCAGTACGGCGAGGTAGATTATAAAATTCGTGACAACAATAAATTTTGATCTGAACCAGACAGCAGTAACAACAACAAGAAGGCTTTGCCAGCAGAGCCAGATTAAATAATCCGGTACTTGCCAATGAAGTATCGCAAGACTTAACGAAAGATACCCAGCCATTGCCAAATAAAATGTTGAATACTTGCTCTTTTCTTTAATCCAGAATAGCATTGCGGCAAGCATGAAGAACAAAAATGCCGACAGATAAACCGGCAATGCCGGTTCATATTTTGATGTAAGCTGAATCAGCAGAATAGATACAAATGCAAATGCA
This sequence comes from Ignavibacteriales bacterium, assembly GCA_016177735.1. Taxonomy (GTDB): domain Bacteria; phylum Bacteroidota; class Ignavibacteria; order Ignavibacteriales; family Melioribacteraceae; genus DYJK01. The sequence goes on from JACOUS010000013.1 coordinate 58,516, forward strand.
GAATTGAAAAACGTGAACAAACCGGCGTTCAAAGTTTCCGGGAAAGGTTCTTCTCTTTTCAAATGAGCAGAAGAAAAAATCGAGGCATACACTAATATGAAAAGCAGATTCAACGGAATTGAAATACCGTTTTCATAAATATTAACATCCCGTGCATATATTAAATACCAAAGCACATGAGTTAAATACGCGAGAGGCATGAGATATGAAACAACGTTACCCCATTTGTATTTATTTCTGATTAGTATCCCGGCAATAGAAATTAAAGTAACTATAACATAGAGATATAAAGCGCCCGTACTAATAAGTACGGTTATTAATCCCAATGTTAAACTTATACAAACGAGATAGAATGAATCCCGTTTCAACGAAATCAAAATATTTGCAAGAACAATTATACTTAAGAGAAGAATTTCAATCGTATTTGATTGTATTGCATCTACTGCACCGAAAAAATAGAAACGAAGTGTACTGAAATAAAGTAAAATCATTCCGCCGCCGAGAAGAAAACTCGAAATATTTTTGGAAGTAGCCCGCAAATAAGATGATAAAGAAAAGATCGCTACAGTTAAAAAATAACCGATCGTACCCGGTAAATATGCAGAGAAATTTTCGTATGGAAGAGACAACATAAAACAAAATCCGATTATCAATACAGTTGTGCCGAGCAAAGCAAACCACGATTGCCCGATTCGCAGTTCGAGTTTTTCTTCCCTTTCTTCGTCGGTTTCGATAATACCATCGGGAATACTTTTTTCAACGGTCAAATCACTTGCCGATGGTGTAAATTTTAAAACGTCTTCGATTCTGGATATTCTATGTTCGAGTTTTTGAATCAGTTCTTTCAATTCGGAATAACCGTCATTTTTTATTGAAGGTTCCATTCAGCCGCCTCCTCTTTTTGTTCAATCTCTTTCTACAAAAAAATAGAAGTTGTAATTAATCTTTATTCAAAAATTTTTCTTCTTTTCAATTTTTCTTATGTACAAAAAAATTGTGAACGCCAAACCGGAGATTATCAGCACTGAAACTCCGAGTCCATAACGCCGGAAATAATAATCGTTAATCGCTTTTTTTGATTCATCGATAACCGAAGATGCGACCGTCAATCCTTTTTGCTCAACAACCTCTTTAAATTTTTCGATATCAAACGAGTGAATTATGGTGCGTGTTTCTTGTTTGGCTTGATTTGCATCGCGGAGTTTAAATTTTGCTTCGCTGATCTCCATTCCCTTTTGCTCGGCTTCATCAATAAGTTTTTTTGCATAAAGTATTTGCACATCCAAACTATCAATCAACTTTCTCATCAGTCGTGCCGATTTAAATCCTTCTGCGTTCAAATTTTCTTTGTGGCACTTGCCGCAAATTTCATTCTTCCCCACTCCGAGCAATTCGTTTGTCGCGGTTAAAATATGATGATTGCCGTGACAAGTTTCGCACTCGGGATAATTTTTCTCATCGAATGCCTTTTTGTGCGGACTGCCCGAGAACAATTCCGCATTAAGCGCATGGCATGTGCCGCAGACTTTTGAAATCGATTCTACACCCGGAGGAGTTGCCGCATGATTTCCATGACAACTATTGCACGCCGGTGCGTTGAGATCATTCTTTTCAAGTAATGCTATGCCGTGCACACCCGATGAAAATTTTTTGTACTGATCCGTAGGAATTTTGTATCCGCTCATATATTCCGAATTGCTGTGACAGTTCGAACAAGTTTTCGGAATGTTCGAAGGATAAACTTTTGATTTCACATCGGAAGCTTTTCTTATTTCGTGAGAGCCGTGGCAATCCGAACAATCTGCCGTTTTTGTATCCCCTCTTTCATTTTTCAAACCGTGAACGCTCGTTCGATATTTTTGAAACTGATCAACCGGAAGCGAAGGATTGTACGACCTCATATAAACAGCGTTGTTGTGGCACTTAGCACACAGCGCCGGAAGATTCAAAGAATAAGCCGGCGATGACGGATTTTTTACCGATACAATTCCATGCGCATTATGGCATGTTGTGCATTGAAGAATATGCGAGCTGCCTGAAATAGATTTTTGCCAGTGAACACTGTTTTGAATAAGCGATTGCTGATTAACCGGCAATGTTGAGTTGTATTTTTTCATCTGCTCTTTATTTGAATGGCAGTTTACACAGCGGTTGGAAATGTCATCACCTTTTGGAACACCGATAAATCCTTCTTTTCCGCTCATCGCAATTTCCATATCGTCGGTTCTGCTGTTTCCGCCGTGGCATGCATTGCATGAAATATTTCTTTGGGAGTGAACATCATGTTTATACAATTCAGCAATCTCATCTCCGGTTGACTCGTGACAAATGAAACATTGATCATCATTTGTTTGCGCGTAAATAAAACTGCAGACGAATAACATTGCAGATAATATGTTCAACATTCCTTTCATGAGATCCATCCGAGGATTGTTAATACGATTATAAAGATTACAGCAAATAGCCCGATATAATTCGTCAATCTATTTTTTTGACCGCGCGAACTTTTCGTATCCCAAAAAGGAACCATCAGCCAGAGAAATCCGGCGGCAACAAAAAGAATAATGCCGAGCATCTCTCCTTCAACAATCCAGATATTAGCCGGAAAGTATTTCAAAGTTTGGAACATGAACAAGAAATACCATTCGGGTTTAATTCCAGCCGGCGCCGGTGCAAACGGGTCTGCTTTGCGTCCCAATTCAGAAGGGAAAAAGACTGCAAGTACAGCAAGCAGATTTAATACCAAAAGCCAAAACAAAATATCCCGCAAAAAGAAATTTGGGAAGAACGGCATCTTGCTGATTTCATTTCCCGAATTATTTTCAAAATCAATCGGCTGGCTCATTCCTTGCCGCTGAATCAATAAAAGATGAATGATCAACAAAATTGAAAAGAGAGCCGGAAACAACGCAACATGAAAACCAAACATTCTCGATAATGTAGCGCCGGTAACATCTTCGCCGCCCCTCATAAAAATTTTCAACTCCTCGCCGATGAACGGAATATCGCCGATTATATCCGAGCCTACTTTCGTTGCAAAAAATGCAAGCTCATTCCACGGCAGTAAATATCCGCTGAATCCGAAACCTAACCCGAGCAACAGCATCAGCATTCCGGTAATCCATGTTATCTCTCGCGGCTTGCGGTAAGATTTTTCGAAGTAAACACTGAACATGTGTATGAATGCAGAGAGAATAAATAAATTTGCAGACCATGTATGAATTGAACGAATCAACCAGCCGAAACTAACTTTTGACATGATGAATTGAATACTTTCGAACGCGAGATCGGCGCTTCCTTTGTAATAGAACAAAAGAAGTATGCCGGTAAAAACCTGAATGATGAAAAGAAAAAGCGTTACTCCGCCAAAGTAATACCAAACAGAATGACGATGAACCGGGACGTATTTCTTCCCCATGAAATTAATCAAGTCTTGAAGCTGAACTCTTTGGTCAATCCATTCATAAATTTTTTGTAAGCGGACTTTCATCAACAACTCAGGTTAATTTTGAAATGTAAATTTCTTCTCCTTTCAGGATTACGCGGTACGGCTGTAAAGGCTTTGGAGGAGGTCCGGAAATATTACGGCCTGTTAAATCATATTTGCCGTTGTGGCATGCACACCAAATAACCCCCATCTCTTTTTTGTATTGAACGGTGCAGTCGAGATGCGTACAAACCGCATCGAATGCAAGCAGTTTGTCGTCCGCTGTTCTAATTAATATCACGGGTTTATTACCGAAGCGGATAATCTTGCCGCTTTCTTTTTCGATATCGGAAATTTTTCCGGCAGAAACGGAAGAGACTGCAACTTCATTTTGTTCGGGCGGTTTCAAATAAGAAATCAGCGGATACAACAGCGCCGCACAAAATCCGGTTATGCCGCCGGTTAGAAGATATTTAAGAAATTCTCTTCTGCCGTTCTTCTGTTGAAGAGAATCAACAGCTTCCATAATTATCTCTTTATTTTTTGTGTACTAAACTTTTCTCAAATTTGGTTTAAAAAATTCGTATTTGTGCCCTATCAATAAAATGACATTTGCTTTGTTGGCACATTCAAGATTGTAATAGAGTAAGTACGGGCGGCGGAATGGAATAAGGAGATTTAGGAAATCCTTAATTGGGATGGAGTACAGAAAATATTCGAGACAAAAAATACTTGACAGCATCGGTGAAGATTCCCTTAAGTTAATAGTTAATGCTTGTTCATTAATATCAACTTACCTACAACACTGCTCAATTCTTATCATGCAAGTCAGAAACAAATAGCAAGTTTATCATCGCTGAAAAAGAAGACCGGGAAATTAACACTGCAATTGCTGTTTGAAACTAAGAAGAATTTGTAATTATTCCTATAAAAAAAATGGATAATGAGACAACTTATATATTTTCCCTTCGTTATATTCCCAAAGAATAAATTCAGCAAGCGAAATCTTGAATATCTTTTTTGATATTTTTGAGTAACAAAAAACTGCAGATATGAGAACAGAAAAAGATTCAATCGGCGAACAGCAGTTAGACGATGATGCCGTTTACGGAATTCATTCTTTGCGAAGTTCTAAAAATTTTCCTCAATCGGGTGAGATATCTAATCTCTACTTGATTAAAGCTTTCTTACTCGTCAAAAAAGCGGCGGCAGAAACAAATTATAAGTGCGGACTTTTATTCAAAGACAAATACAATGCAATTGATGAAGCAATTGATAACCTATTGAAAGAAACCGAAGATGCTTTGCAGAACAATTCGGATTCGATTTACAAAAAAATAATTGTCGATCCGTACCAAGGCGGCGCCGGTACGTCTCTCAATATGAATATCAACGAGATTATTGCAAATACGGCACTCCGGCTGATGGATCGTCAATACGGAGATTACAACATTATCAATCCGCTCGATGATGTAAATCTCAGCCAATCAACAAACGATACTTTTCCCACTGCGTTAAAAATTGCATCAATCTATTTATTGAGAGAGCTCGCCGATTCATTTGCAAGATTACAAAACTCTCTTCAGAAAAAAGAAGAAGAATTTAAAAACATACTTAAACTCGGCAGAACACAATTGCAAGATGCAGTGCCGATTACATTGGGTCAGGAATTCGGCGCGTATGCGCAAGCAATAGCGCGGGATAGATGGCGTTTGTACAATGCAGAAGAAAGACTACGCTCTGTTAATTTGGGTGGAACTGCCGTCGGTAATTCTGTTTCTGCAACAAAAGAATACGTGCTGAATGTTAACAGCATTCTTAAAAAAATTACAAAGCTGCCGGTTGCAAAAAGCGAAGACTTGATCGATGCGACACAAAATCTTGATGTATTTGTTGAAGTACACGGCATCGTAAAAGCCGGAGCCGTTTCAATCATAAAAATCTGCAACGATCTCCGCTTCCTTTCGAGTGGGCCAACCGGAGGAATTGGCGAAATAAATTTGCCGCCGATGCAAGCCGGCTCGAGCATAATGCCGGGCAAAGTCAATCCGGTTATTCTGGAAAACGCAATCCAAATTTCAGAACTCGTGAAAGGACACGATGTAATTATTTCGAACATCGCTGGCAGCGGCAACCTCGAATTAAATCCTTTCGTACCGCTGCTGGCTCACACTTTCTTAAAATCTCTCGCGATGTTGAAAGACTCGAACATCAATCTTGCGGTTAATTGTATTGAAGGAATCACCGCAAATGTTGAACGATGCAAATTGAATCTTATCAACAGTTCTGCAATTGCCGCTTCGCTAATTACAACATTTGGTTACGAAACAATTCAAGACCTTGTAAAATATTCGCAAAAGCATAAAGTAACATTTGTAAAAGCACTCATGAAAAGTAAACTGCTCGATGAGCAAGAATTGTTAAACATTATTTCAAAAGATATGGGTATAAACATTGAGTAAAGTTCCGCAGTCGGAAAGAGTTCACATCTCTTTCATAGGAAAACGCAACGTTGGTAAATCTTCGCTGTTGAATAAATTTATCGGGCAAGAGTTGGTTATTGTAAGCGATGTGCCGGGTACAACAACCGACCCGGTAAAAAAAGCAATGGAACTTCCGCCCTTTGGTCCGGTAATTTTAATTGATACTGCCGGCATTGATGATACCGGCGAACTCGGGCAGAAGAGAATCGGCAAGACAACAAAAATTATTTACGAATCCGACTTCGCAGTTCTCGTTTTGGATTCGCAAAGTAAATTATCCGTGCACGAATTGGTTTTGATAGAACAATTGAACGAACTCGATATTCCTTTTCTCGCGGTGATCAACAAATCCGATCTCGGAATAAATTACGAGCTGATCGAAAAATTAAAAGAGCTCGAAATAAAATTTCATACTGTATCGTGTATTGATGACTCCGGCATATATGAATTAAAAGAAAAAATATCCAAACTTCTGCCGCGCGATGAAGAGCCGCCGCTCGTAGGCGATCTGATCAAACAACATGATGTTATTGTACTCGTGGTTCCGATTGATCTCGGCGCTCCGAAAGGAAGATTGATTATGCCGCAAGTGCAGACAATCCGCGAATCACTTGACGAGGATGCAATTGTTGTTGTTGCAAAAGATAAAGAACTGCGCGCCGCACTCGGCAAGTTAAGTCAGAACCCGAAACTTGTTGTAACAGACAGCCAGGCAATTATGCGTGTTGCCGCAGATGTACCCGATGAAATTCCGTTAACAACTTTTTCAATTTTGATGGCGCGCTACAAAGGCGATCTTCCCGAATATGTGAAAGGAATAAAAAGAATTGAAGAATTGGAAAACGGCGATAAAGTTTTGGTGGCGGAAGCTTGCTCACATCATGCACAAGAAGACGATATCGGCAGAGTTAAAATTCCGCGCTGGCTCAGGCTTCACACTAAAAAAAATCTTGAAATCGATGTAGTAAGCGGACACGATTACCCTGACAATTTGCACGAGTACAAATTAATTGTTCACTGCGGCGGATGCACGTTAACGCGAAGAATGATGCAGATGAGAATAAAACAAGCGAAGTACGTTGGTGTGCCTATTGTTAATTACGGTGTTGCAATTTCTTACATGCACGGTGCTGTTCCGCGTGCACTTGAACCATTCCCAGAAGCAATTAATGTTTGGAATAAAATCAATACCCCAGCGTCTCCGCGAGAAACATTCTCTCGCTGAACGCGGAGTTTTAATCTTCCAGTTTTTTCAAAAGCAATTGAAAATCTTCCGGCGGTTCTGAATCGAGAGAAATTTTTTCTTTTGTGTGCGGATGAATAAACCCAAGTGTTTTTGCGTGAAGTGCTTGCCTTTGCATTATCTGCAATAAATTTTCTACTCTGCTTTTCATCTTTGCGAGATCTGAACCGTACATAATTTTTCTGCCGCCGTAAACCGGATCACCGAATATCGGATGCTTGATATGTGCCATGTGAACTCTGATTTGATGAGTGCGCCCGGTTTTTAATCTCAATTTAATCAGCGAAGCAAATTCAAATTCTTTTATCACTTCATAAAAAGTGTGAGCGTACTTTCCTTCTGTTTTACTCACTGCAAAAACTTTTCTGTCTTTTGTACTTCGGGCAACATTGCCGATCACTTCACCTTTTCTGTCCTTAAAAATTCCCCAGCATACCGCCCAATACTCGCGTTCAATTGTGTGACTCGAAAACTGTTTTGCAAGCAGAGCATGTGTTGCTTCGTCTTTAGCGATTAGCAGCAAGCCGCTCGTATCTTTATCAATCCGGTGAACAATGCCCGGTCTGCCCGGCTCATTCAATCCGCTCAATTTTTTTGTGTAATAAAGAAGTGCATTCACAAGCGTGCCGGTGTAATTTCCAAACGAAGGATGTGCAACCATTCCCGCCGGTTTGTTTACAACAAGCAGATAATCATCTTCATAAACGATATCGAGTGGAATATCTTCGGGTTCGTTTTTTTCCGGGCGCGGCTGCGTAGGAATTGTTACATCAATTTTATCACCCGGACAAACAAGATAATTTGCTTTAACAATTTTGCCGTTGACGGTAACGCAATTTGCTTTAATTAATTTTTGAATCCGGGATCGCGTGGCATTTTCAACAGAGTTGGCAAGAAAAATATCAATCCGTTCTTTTTTTTTACCTTCTGGGAGATCGAACTTAAATTTCTTTTCGGTTACTATCTTCGGCATTATTAACCGTTGTTTTTGGTTCTGCGAGCACTTCAATTGTTTCGGTAAGAGCGGGCGGATCAATTTGTTCTGCACCTTCAATAACCGGCAAAGTTTTTTCAGCTTCTTTTGTTTTCTCTTCGGCTGATTTGTGGAATATCAATAAGAATACTACGCCAACCGTTACGGCAGAATCGGCAATGTTAAAAATCGGGAAGCGCTCGTAAGTTCTGCCAAGAATTGTGAAATCAAAAAACTCCATATTAAAAAAATCCACAACCTTGCCGTAGAAGATCGGTGCGTAGCCGTAAAAAACTCCGTAAAAAGTTCTGTCGATTAAATTGCCAACTGCCCCGCCCAAGATTAAAGCAAGTGCAACGCGAACAACTAATTTTTGTTCGCGCGATTTATACAAATAATAAAATATCCCGATGCTTGCGATCAGCGAAAATAACGAAAGAAAAAGTTTTGAAGTTTCGTTAACATCAATTCCAAAAGCCAAGCCGGGGTTTTCAACAAAAGTGATTTGAAAAAAATCTCCGATCACGCTAAAACTTTGCCCGTAAAACATTCCATCCGCTTTTATATTGAGAAGCGGTATCGTTCCTCCTTTTACCAAGAACTTTGTTACCTGATCCAATATTACAACGAACAATGTTGTGTACAATACTTTCAAATTACATTCTCTCCGTATTGGCTGTTAACTTGTTTTCATTTTTTGTTTTACTTGCAGACAGTGCTGTGTATGTGGAACTGCCATCAATCTTTCTTTCGGAACGAGCGGGCAAGTCGGGCACAAATACTGCGGTTCATCAATACATTCGATGCAGATTCCGTACGTGCCGTTTTCAATTCTTTGCAGAGCATCATCGAGATATCCTAAAAATTTATTTTCTCTTTGAGCCCATAGATACAATTTTTCGCGTTCCATTGCATCGGTTCCTTGCTCTGCCATGTGCAAAGAGTACGGCGAATTTTCATTCACGTACTGCCCGGTAGTCGTGTCCATCATCTGTTCTTTGAGCGCTTGCAGCTGCTCAATAATTTCATTGCGTTTATCGAGGATAACTTTCCTAAATTCTTCAAGATCTCTTTTGGAATAGCCTTGAATCTTTCTCACCTTTTTAGTCGGTGATATTACTTCAACATGTTTGGCTCTATTGATTTTAGGTTTAGCAGTTTTTTTAGCAATTTTTTTTGGTTTAGCGGCTTTAGCTTTAACTGTTTTTTTGGGATTGCTTGCAGTTTTAGCCTTAGCGTTGCCCCTCTTCACCTTTTTTGTATCAGCTTTTTTTGCCATAGCGCCTCCATAGACCCCGGTTGATAATTATTTTACTTTAGCAATCAAAATAGCGCAATCATAATCACCGATTTTCCACACTTGTTTAAATCCGTCTCCGTCACCTTCAATTTTTATTTGTTCTGCCAGAACTTCATTGCTAATATAATCATAAAACTTTTTAACATGCCCAATCAATTTTTCATCGCCGGTTAAAAACACATTGATACGGTCGATAACATCGAAGCCGGCATCTTTCCTCATATTCTGAACGCGGTTGACAAATTCTCTTGCATAGCCTTCGGCAATCAATTCGTCGGTAAGTTCGGTATCAATTGCTACCGTAACGCCTTCTTCGCTTTCAACAAGCCAGCCTTCAATTTCGTGGCTGATTATTTCAACATCTTCTCTTCCGATTTTTACCGTCTCTCCTTCAATTTGAATTTCCAGTCCGCCGGTCTTTTCAATAATTGAAATAGAATTTTTATCCAATTCTTTAATTGCATTTGTTAATGCTTTTACAAGCTTGCCGTATTTCGGTCCAACAACTTTAAAGTTCGGTTTTGCACTTTTATTCACAATTGATGAATCGTCTTCAAGCGCGATCAATTCTTTGATGTTCACTTCTTCCAAAATTACATCTTGCATTTTTTGGAGAGCTTCTTTTCTGCTCTTATCAACAACCACCATAATTTTTTTGAGCGGCTGACGAACTTTCAAATTATGTTTTGCACGCATCGAGCGTGTTAAATAAACAACCTTCTGTGCAACATCCATCTTTTCTTCGAGTTCGAGTTCGAAGTACGACGGCTTTGGATAATGAGCGAGATGGACAGAATCATAATTTTCGAGTTTTGTAACCGAGTTCAAATTTTGATAAAGTTCTTCTGCAACAAACGGTGCAAACGGCGAAGCCAGTTTTGCAATCGTAATCAAACATTCATACAGAGTTTGATATGCCGATAATTTATTTTTGTTCACTTCGGATTTCCAGAAACGTCTTCTGCTTCTGCGCACGTACCAATTCGATAATTGATCAATCGTAAAATTAGAAACCAACCGCGCCGCTTTTGTAACATCGTAATTATCCATCAACTGTTCGTAATCTTTTACGAGCGAGCTGAGTTTGGATATAATCCATCTGTCAATTTCAGGTCTCTCCTCGTACGGTATCAAAGCTTCGCCGTGATTAAATTTATCGATGTTCGCGTAGAGCACAAAGAATGAGTAAGTGTTAATCAATGTTCCGAAAAATTTCCTTTGAACTTCGAGAATACCATCCTCATCGAACAGCGTGGGTTTCCACGGCGGACTTGTTGTAACGAGATACCACCGTGTTGCATCGGCACCGTACTTATCGAACAATGAAAACGGATCAACTGTATTGCCGCGCGACTTGGACATTTTCAGTCCTTCTTTATCAAGTATCAATTCGTTGACAATCAAATTTTTATAAGTAACGTTATCAAACAGCATTGTTCCGATTGCATGAAGCGTGTAGAACCATCCGCGTGTTTGATCAATTCCTTCGCAGATAAAATCGCACGGGTAATTTTTCTTGAACTGTTCCTGATTTTCAAAGGGATAGTGGTATTGCGCAAAAGGCATTGCACCGCTGTCGAACCAAACGTCAATCAATTCGGGAGTGCGTTTATAAATTTTTCCGCCGCGTTCAAATTTAACTTCATCAACAAAAGGTTTGTGAAGATCAATTTCTTCAGCCGGCAAATCTTTAACAAAAATTTTCTCCCCGTCTCTTTCAACAAATCCTTCTTTTAATTCTGCAATCGAACCGGCACAAATCATATCGCCTTCTTCGTTCAGCCAAATAGGAAGAGGTGTTCCCCAATATCTATCGCGCGATAGAGACCAATCTTTATTTTCTTCGAGCCAGTTGCCAAATCTTCCCGAACCGACTTCCGGCGGACACCAATTGATTGTGTTGTTAAGTTCAATCATCCGCTTTGCAATATCTGTTGTTCTGATGTACCAGCTGTCGCGTGCGTAATAAATTAACGGATTATCGCACCGCCAGCAGTGAGGATACGAGTGCAAATAATCATTTGTTGCGCGGTAAATCAATCCGCGCTCTTTGAGATTTCTGATGATTTCAGGATCAACACCTTTTTCTTCACGAGTTTCGAACTGCAAAGACTTTACGAGCCGTCCGGCAAAATCGGTAACTTGTTCAGTAAATCTACCGCTCTTTGTAACCGGCTGAATAAAAGGAAGATCAAATTTTTTGGAAACTTCGTAGTCATCCGCGCCGAATGCCGGAGCTATGTGCACAACACCGGAACCGTCTTCAGTGCTTACAAAATCTCCGGGAATTATGTACCACGCTTTTTTATCAACCGGAACGTATGAGAAAAGAGGTTCGTAATTTTTATTGAGAAGTGCTGAACCTTTCAGCTCCTCAAGAATTGTGTATTCTTCTTTGATAACCGAAAGTCTTGCTTTTGCAAGATAGAGTACGCCGTGTTTTTCAGTTTTGATTTTTACATAATCGATATCGGCACCAACTGCGAGCGCAACGTTTGAAATTAAAGTCCACGGAGTTGTAGTCCAAACAAGAATGAATGCATCTTCATCTTTGAGCTTGAATTTCAGATACACGTTCGGGTCTTGAACTTCATCGTAACCGAGTGCAAGCTCGTGCGAAGAAAGAGGTGTTTCGCAGTGCGGGCATTGTGGAACAATTTTAAATCCTTTGTAGATCAAACCTTTTTTGTAATATTCGGAAAGTGCCCACCAAACAGATTCGATGTAATTGTTTGTACATGTTATGTACGGGTCATCGAGGTTGATCCAGTATCCCATTCTTTCTGTTAAAGTGCGCCACCCTTCTTTCATTTCGATGTGGTGATAAACAAGATCTTTTGCTTTTTTGTTGAACGCGGCAACACCGTATTTTTCAATGTCGGCTTTTTGAGTGAAGCCGAGATCTTTTTCGAGTGCAATTTCAATCGGCAAGCCGTGTGTATCCCATCCGGCTTTTCTATGAACGCGGTAACCTTGCAAAGTTTTGTAACGGCAGACCAAATCTTTCAGCGTTCGTGCCATCACGTGATGAATGCCCGGTCTTCCGTTTACGGTTGGCGGTCCTTCATAAAATGTAAAAGAATTCTCTTCGTTTCTCGAATAAATACTTTTTTCGAAAATTTCTTTTTCTTGCCAGAATTTTAAAATACGTTCTTCAATTGCCGGGTAACTGATTTTTTCATCAAACTGCTTGAACATTTTTCTCTCTATAAATGTATTTAATAAATATTAGAACAAGCTTTATTAATTGCCGCCTTGTAATAAGCCTCCACTTTGGGGAGGTTGGGATGGGCTGTTATTCTTCTTCCGATTCGTACTTTTTTATAAGCTCGCGTTCGGCGGAAATAAATTCTTTTAGTCTGTATTCAACCTCTGCTTTTCTCTCGATAACTTCATCTGCGGCTTGCTGAGCTTCGTACAACATACGTTCTGATTTTAATCTTGCATCTTCAATAATAATCTGCGCTTCCCTTTGAGCGTTTGCCAGCAACCTTCTTAGTTCTTCCGTTTTGCTTTTGCCGCTCTCGCTTTCTTTCTGCAAATGAATAATCTCACAGATTGCCATGCCGAAAAACCCCATCGCACCCAAAGTAATATTACGCAAAATATAGAGTATCATATTTTCAACAAGCAGATCGCTCAATCCAAAGTACTCGCTGAAAAATGAGATTAAAAAAACACTAATAAACGCAGATGCAACAATAACGGCAAAAAGAACTTTGCCGCCGTGAACATATCCCAGCGTCTTGTTGATCAGCCATCCGCACGCAAAAGAAAAAATTGAAAGTACGAACCAAACGGAAAAATTTTGATAACCGGCTTGGAATATATCCGTACTCAGAAAATTGGATGCAAAAATTATAACCGCGAGCAATCCGGCTGTTGCATAATAGATCGGTTTCTTTTCTATCATAAATCTTTTATTACCTCTTTCATTATCACAGTCATTTTTGGTTCGGCTTCCATTGCAGTCGCAATAATTTCTTGAACATTTACCGGCTTCAATGATTCTGGAAAACATTCATCTGTTACAATGCTGATGCCGAGTACTTTCATTCCCATATGATTAGCTACAATATTTTCTGGAATTGTTGACATGCCGACAACATCAGCGCCGGTATTTCTTAAAAATCTGTACTCTGCTTTTGTCTCAAGATTTGGTCCGGGCACTGCAACGTAAACTCCTTTTTGGACACGTATCTGATTTTTCAACGCAACCTTTTCTGCAATTTCGATCAATCCCAAATTGTACGGCTCGCTCATATCCGGGAAACGCTGACCGAGTTCGTCTTCATTTTTACCGATGAGCGGATTATCACCGAGCAGATTAATGTGATCGACCATCAGCATAACATCGCCTTTTCTAAAAAGAGGATTCATTCCGCCGCAAGCATTGGAAACAAGCAGAGTTTTTACGCCGAGAAATTTCATCACACGAACCGGGTAAGTAATTTGCTGCATCGTGTAACCTTCGTAATAATGAAATCTGCCTTGCATTGCAACGACATTCTTCCCGTTGATTTTTCCGAAAATTAATTTGCCGTGGTGCGATTCCACTGTCGATAATGGGAAATGAGGAAGTTCTGCGTAATCAATTTGATGTTCTATCTCGATCTCTTTTACTAAACCACCCAATCCGGTGCCGAGTATAATTCCTATTTCGTAAGTCTTCCCAGTTTTTTTTCTGATTACTTCGAGTGTTTCGTTAATCATTAGAATTAGATTACTCATAATAATTTCTCCAGAATGTCGTCAACATTTATCTCGCTTTGCTCTTCGTTTTTTTTCGTTCCATCGGTTTGTTCTTTCCGCCTAATCTTTGGTTCAACATTCTCAACATTAAATTCGAGCAAATTTGCTTGAGAATCTACCATGGCTTTCAAACGCGCAGCCAATAATTTTTTTTCTTCGCGGAGTTTCAGCACTGCATCTCTAATCGAATTTGCACTCTCTTTAGCTTTTTCAATTATCTGTGCGGCTTTCAATTCGGCTTCTTTAATCATCAACGCGGTTTGTTTCTTTGCAGAATCGACAGCTTTTGTAGTAGATTCTGTTGCACTGAGCATCACGGTTTGAAGATTCTTCTCAATTTTTTTGTACTCCTTCAACTGCTCATCGTTTCTTTCGATCTCGTTTTTGAGTTTATCATTCTCGTTCTGCAAACGTTCATATTCATCGGCAAGTTTTTCGAGAAAAGCTTTTACCTCGTCCCTATCGTAACCGCGGACGGATTTGTTGAATTCCTGATTCTTAATGCCGAACGGAGTGAACTTCATTTTCTTTCTCCGAAAATTGCCGTTCCGATTCTCAGCATAGTTGCCCCCTCTTCAATTGCGATTTCGTAATCATTAGTCATTCCCATCGAAAGTTCTGTTAAGTTAAAACCGGAATTGCTCAACTCATCTTTTATCTTCTTGAGTTTTTTGAAACAACTCCTTATCACTAATTTATCTTCAGTAAACGGAGCCATTGTCATCAAGCCGGTAACATCTAAATTTTCAGCTCGTATGCAAAACTTCACTGTGTCAAAAATTTCTTTATAGTCTGCCAAACCGTGTTTCGCTTCTTCGTCCGATGTTTTTACTTCGAGCAAAATTTTCTGAACTTTATTTATTTGTCTTGCTTTCTTATCAATATCATCGGCTAATTTAATCGAATCAACAGAGTGAATATATTCGGCAGAGCTGATAATGTACTTCACTTTGTTGGTCTGCAAATGCCCGATAAAATGCCAATGAAAATCTGCGCCAAGCAATTCGGATTTATCGCGAAGTTCTTGTGCTTTGTTTTCTCCGAAGTCTTTTATACCGGTAAGTAAAGCTTCTTCAATAATTTCAACCGGCTGAGTTTTACTTACCGCAATCAATTTAATTTCAGAACGATTACGATTACATTCACAGCACTTTAATGAGATTCTATCTTCTAATATCTTAAGATTTTCAGTTATCATCACATATTTTAAGAATGAAAAACTATCCCTTTTGATTCTAAAAGTCAACGAAACTAATTGTAAATATAATGAAAAAGGGCGGCTTTGAATTAAGTCCATTGAAATGGAAGATAAGCTGCACGGCTTTAAATTTGCTCAATAACATTTTGACTCAAAAAAAATTATATTGTTACAGTCCAATATAAGAGAAAAAAGAAATGCCAGTTCAACAAATAGTAAATGAGCTGAAAAATAGTTTGAACCAACTGTTGCCGGCTAAAATAAATAAAATAATTCTCTATGGTTCCTATGCAAGAAAAGAAGCTTCCACTGATTCCGACATTGACGTTCTTGTTATTTGCAATGGTATGATCGACTCACAACTTAGAGAACGAATTTACGAGGAATGTTACACAATTAATTCCAAGTATGATGTTTGGATTGATGTAAGTTTGTTATCAGAAAACGACCTCACAACAATTCGCGGTAAACAACCGTATATCCAAAATGCTCTCTGCGAAGGAATCGTACTGTGATTGACCATGATAAAAATGTTTTGATGAATCTTAGAATTAAGCAATCTGAAAAAACATTAAGTGAGACGTCATTTTTGATCGAGAACAAACTTTTAGCGCTTGCAGTTAACAGAATTTACTACTCAATCTTTTATGCAATATCAGCGGTATCTATAAAAGACAATTTTTCTACTTCGAAGCATAAAAGATTACTTGGCTGGTTCAACAAAAATTATATTTACTGCGGACTTCTCTCCAAAGAATACGGGAAGATGATCTACGCTTCTTATGAAAATAGAGAAAAAAGTGATTACGATTTCTTGTTTGAGATGACTAAAGAAGAAATCATCAAATATTTTGAGCTTGCAAAGGAATTTGTTGCCGAAATTAAAAAACTATTAGAAATCACAAACCAACCATAAAAAAGAAGCCGTCCCAAAATTATTTTCGAAACGGCTTCGTCCACATCAAAAGCAAAAACACTCAAAAGGGAAAATTGATTAACTGCACCCCGTTGTAGATCCGCAAGTTGTGCATTTCAAGCATGTGCCGTTGCGTACCATAGTCATGCTCTGGCATTCGGGGCAAATATCGCCGGTGTAACCTCTTTCGCGTGCTTTTGCAACCGGATCGTTGAGTGTAATCATTTTAACTTTCTGCTGTAAACTTCCGTTTGATTGATCATCATTTTTTCTGTGATGATCCAACTCTATCGTTCTTTCACTAACAATTTCTTCGCTTTCAAAATCCGGCGGTTCGGCAACTGAACGATATTCCGGCTTTGCAATCACAGGCATTTCATCATCTTCTACGTGGGATAAATCGTTCCTTCCGAGATATGTAACAGCCAGTTCGCGGAAGATGTAATCAATTACAGATGTTGCCATTTTAATTCGTTTGTGTCCGGATACAACACCGCTCGGTTCGAAACGTGTGAATACAAAAGCATCCACAAATTCATCGAGCGGCACACCGTGTTGAAGACCAAGTGAAATCGAAATTGCAAAACAGTTTAATAGACTCCGGAATGCCGCTCCTTCTTTGTGCATATCTATAAATATTTCGCCGAGCTGACCGTTTTCATATTCGCCTGTTCTGATGTAAACCGATTGCCCGTTAATTTTTACTTTTTGTGTGTAGCCTGTTCTGCGGTCCGGCAGTCTTCTTCTTTTTGCAATGTATCTGTGAATAATTCTTTCTGCAATTTTTATAATATCGTTCTCTTCTTTCTTTTCAAGAATATCTTCAACTTCTTCTTCTGTCATTGTATTGAGAGGCTGTGAAAGTTTTGAGCCGTCTCTGTAAAGTGCATTGGCTTTGCATCCGAGTCGCCACGATTGATAGTACGCATACTTAATATCTTCAATAGTTGCATTGTTGGGAAGATTAATTGTTTTGGAAATTGCACCCGAAATGAACGGCTGTGCTGCAGCCATCATAAAAATGTGTGCATCGGATTTTATAAAACGTGCTCCTTTTTTACCGCATTTGTTTGCACAGTCAAATACCGGATAGTCTTCATATTTTAGGAACGGCGAGCCTTCAACTGTCATTGTGCCGCAAACGTAATCGTTGGCAACAGCAATTTCTTCTTTAGAAAAACCGAGTTCACTCAAAAGATCGAATCCGTAATCATTTATTTTTTCTTCGGGAATGTTCAGGTTATTTTTCAAAAACTTTTCGCCCAAAGTAAATTTGTTGAAAGCAAAGCTGAGTTCGAAAACAGATGGAAGAATTGATTCTATTTTATTCAATATTTCGTCGGTGAATCCTTTTGCCTTAAGCGATTCATAATTGATGTACGGGCATCCGGCCAAACTGCCGGCACCTTTTGCATACTTAACTATTTCTTTGACTTGATCATCGTTGTAACCGAGTTTCTTTAACGCCGGTGGAATTGATTGATTAATAATTTTGAAATATCCGCCGCCGGCAAGTTTTTTGAATTTTACCAAAGCAAAATCAGGCTCGATGCCGGTTGTGTCGCAGTCCATTACCAAACCGATTGTTCCGGTTGGCGCTACTACTGTAACTTGTGCATTACGGAAACCATGTTTTTCGCCGAGTTCAAGCGCAAAATCTGCATCTTCGCGTGCAGCTTCCAACAAATCGGAAGGACAATACTCGGGATTAATTCCCATCGGATACACAGTTAAGTTTTCATACTCTTCTTTCGGAACATTATAAGCGGCGCGCCGATGATTGCGGATAACCTTCAACATCGGCTCTCTGTTCTCTTCAAATTTCGGGAATGGTGAAAGTTCTCTCGCCATCTCCGCAGATGTTGCGTATGATCTCATGTGCATAATTGCGGTAAGCGCACCGCAGATTGCATAAGCCTCTTTGCTGTCATAGGAAATTCCTTGACGCATTAACAAGGAACCCAAGTTCGCATATCCCAATCCGAGCGTTCTGAATTCATAACTTTTTTGTGCAATTGCACGGCTCGGATACTGAGCCATCAACACGCTGATTTCAAGAACAACCGTCCACAATCTTGTAGCGTGTCTGTAAGCTTCGATATCAAAATCGGCTGTTTCATCATTGTAAAATTTTACGAGATTTAACGAAGCGAGATTGCACGCAGTGTCATCGAGAAACATATATTCACTGCACGGATTTGATGCACGAATCGAACCGCTATTGGAACAAGTATGCCATTCATTAATAGTGGTATCAAACTGAAGACCGGGGTCTGCGCTCGACCATGCCGCGTAAGAAATATCGTCCCACAATTGTTTTGCCGGAAGAGTTTTGCAAGGCTTTGGTTTTCTTCCGTCTCTATCGGCTCTTTCTTTTTCAACCCGCCAGTACAAATTCCAATCGCTGTCGTTTAAAACCGCTTGCATAAATTCATTATTTATGCGAACGGAATTGTTTGAGTTTTGCCCAGACACAGTTGCATAAGCTTCGGAATTCCAATCAGTGTTGTAGATTGGAAATTCAATTGATTTGAAACCAAGCTTTGCAAGTTTTATAACACGTTCAATATAATTTTCGGGAACATTGGCTTTGCGCGCTTCGAGTATTGCTTTGCGCAAATACAAATTTGTTCTCTTGTTGAAGCGGTCGTTTTCGGGATGTTCCGAATAGCAAGCTTTCATAATATTATTCAAATGGAAGTTGCATAATTTGGAACCGGTAACAAGTGCGGCAACTTTTTGTTCTTCAACAACTTTCCAATTTATATATTCTTCAATATCGGGATGATCAATATCGAGAGTAACCATTTTAGCGGCGCGGCGTGTTGTTCCGCCCGATTTAATTGCACCGGCAGAACGATCTCCAATTTTTAAGAACGACATTAATCCGGAAGATTTACCTCCGCCGCTCAGCGGTTCATTCATTCCGCGAACGCTTGAAAAATTTGTACCGGTACCTGAACCGTATTTAAATAAGCGGGCTTCGCGAACCCACAAATCCATTATGCCGCCTTCGTTAACAAGATCATCGGAGATAGATTGAATAAAACACGCATGCGGCTGAGGATGTGTGTATGCATCTTCCGATGCAGTGAGTACTCCGGTTTTGTAATCAACATAATAATGACCTTGCGATGGTCCGTTAATTCCGTAAGCCCAATTGAGCCCGGTATTAAACCATTGCGGAGAATTTGGAGCTGCATATTGTTTTGCAAGCATGTAAATCAATTCATCATAAAAAGCTTTCGCATCATCTTCGGAATCAAAGTAACCGGCTTTCCAACCCCAATAAGTCCACGTGCCGGCAAGTCGATGAAAAACTTGCCATGCATCAGTTTCGGATGTTAATCTATCTTTCTCGGGCAGTTCTTCTAATTTGGGATCTGCACATGAAGTCTGCAGCCACTTGGGTACACCTTCTTCTTTTATTTTCTTTAATAATTTTGGTACGCCGGCTTTACGAAAATATTTTTGTGCTAATATATCAGTTGCAACTTGCGACCATTCGCTTGGAACGATTACGTCTTCCATTTTGAAAACTATTGATCCATCCGGATTTTTTATTTCCGATGTTCTTTTTACGAACTCTATTGAATCAAGCGGGTCTTTTTCGGCTGAAGTAAAGAGACGATTAATCTTCATTCAGTTCTCCAATCTTTCAACATTTTTGGTGAACACAACTTGTTAGTTAATTTATAGAAGCTTCCGAAAAATATGCTGAATATTTACAGCCGCAGTCTTTAAACTGTTTAATGTTTTTGAAACCGCAATATGAAGATTGTGGCTGCCTACCAGAATCAATTTTTCAGAATATTCTTTCGCAAAAATTTAATGAACTATACCGTGGGGAAATCAACTTAAATAAAATTTTTTTTTTAAGCAATTACCTGAACATAGATTTAAAAATAATTCAAATGTTTTATCGCTACCCTCGCATGCAAAATAGTAAATTCCTGATAAAAGAAAATATTGTTTTTTTCTTTAATTTTATTAAGACGATTTTACTCACAAAAAAAAATCAGAGGCACACATGAAGATCGATCGTTCTGCCGGAATTTTGCTGCACCCGACTTCTTTACCGGGAAAATTCGGTATAGGTGATTTAGGACCAAATGCTTACAACTTTGTTGATTTCTTGAAATCATCGGGACAAACTCTTTGGCAAGTTTTTCCGCTTGGACCAACCGGATACGGTGATTCACCATATCAATGTTTTTCAGCATTTGCCGGAAATCCTTTGCTGATTAGCCCGGAAATACTTCACAAAGAAGGTTTGCTTGATCATCACGATATTGAACATGCACCTCATTTTAATCCGCATCAAATCGATTTCGGGAAAGTGATAAACTACAAATATGGTCTGCTAAAAATTGCATTCGACAAATTCAAAAATCAAAACAAAAAAATTGAAGATGAGTGCGCCGAGTTTTGTAATGCAAACAAATTCTGGCTCGATGATTACGCTCTCTTCATGGCTGCTAAACAATTTCATAACGGAGTTCAATGGACACAGTGGGAAGAAAGTATTGCTTTCAGAAAAGGGAATGCCGTTAGGGAATGGACAAAAAAATTAAAACACGAAATCGATTTCCAAATTTTTATTCAATACGTCTTTGATAAACAATGGCAAGATTTGAAAAAATATGCCAACAACAGCGGAATAAAAATTATTGGTGACCTCCCGATTTTTATTGCGTACGACAGCGCAGATCTTTGGGCAAACAAAGAACTCTTTACCGTTAACGAAGACGGCTCGCTCGAATTTGTTGCCGGTGTTCCGCCAGATTATTTCAGCGCTACCGGACAGCTTTGGGGCAATCCACTTTACAGATGGAAAGTAATGGAAAAAGATAATTTCTTGTGGTGGCAGAAAAGAATTTCCAAACTGATGGAAACAGCAGACATAATTAGAATAGATCACTTCCGCGGATTTGATGCGTACTGGCAAATTCCCGGCAATGCGGAAACTGCGATTAACGGTAAATGGATTAAAGCACCGGGCGAAAAATTTTTCACAATTTTAAAAGAAAAATTCGGAGAACTTCCAATCATCGCCGAAGACCTCGGCGTTATCACTGATTCGGTAATTGAACTGCGTGATAAATTTAATTTCCCCGGCATCAAAATTTTACAATTCGGTTTCGGCAACGACGGCGATAAAAGATTTCTGCCGCACAATCATATTCCGAATTGTGTTGTACACACCGGCTCGCACGATAACGAAACAACACACGGATTTTTCGAATCGGAGAAACACAAACACTCCGGTATTTATCAATGGGCACAGAACTACTTAAATTTCTATAACGATGATATCGTTTTAGAATTGATAAAAACTGCTTACGCATCGGTTGCAAATATTGTTGTTATTCCAATGCAAGATATTTTGAATCTCAGCAATGAAGCGCGGATGAACTTCCCGGGCAAACTCGGCGGAAATTGGACGTGGCGTTTTTCGTGGGATCAGGTTTCGTATGATTTGGCTTCTACCTACAAAGACTTTACGGTTATGTATGAAAGACCGCCTCTCAAAAAGAAATATACCGAAGACATTGAGGTAAGTGAGGAATAACTGCTGCCTATCCTCTAAGAGGTTGTCTCAAAAGTAAATCTGTTTTTAAGAATAGTACGCAGATAACCCGCCAACAAGCGGCGGGCAAGCTCTGATCAAAACGGATTAACACGGATTTTTCAATTGAACTATTACTTTTGAGACAACCCAAATTTTAAAATTTTTGCAAATTAGATAATAGCATTCAACGCACCGAATGCAATCATGTAATAAATTATTTGAGTAATTCTTCAACAGCCTTTGTGAGTTCTTCGCTTTCAGGTTTTACTTTACTTCTAAATCTTGAAATTATATTGCCGCTTTTATCAATCAAAAATTTTTCAAAATTCCATTTTACGTCGCCTCTGTCATCCGTGTTATTAATCAGAATTTCATAAAGCGGTGATTTATCTTCGCCGATAATTTTTATTTTATCAAAAAGTTTGAACGTAACATTGTATTTGGCTGAACAGAAATTTTTAATCTCTTCATTTGTACCGGGTTCTTGCGCGCCAAAATCGTTGCACGGGAAAGCGAGTATTTCAAAACCTTTGTCTTTGTACTGTTCATAAATTTTTTGCAAACCTTCATATTGCGGAGTGTAACCGCATTCACTCGCCACATTTATTATCAGCAGTACTTTGCCTTTGTAACCGGAAAGTTTGATTTCTTTGCCGTCGATATCTTTTACGGAAATATCTTTAATGTTACTATCCATGCCGTTTCCTTTCGAAGAATTGTGAGAAGCAAAAATAGAAGTGGTTAACAAAACCAAAATACTCGATACAAAATTTATGATGCGTTTAATTTTCATTTTTATTCCCAGTTTGTTTTTCTTTTTAACATGAGAGGTAGTGTGGTAAGTTCAAAATAAAAACCCGATCATTTGGATCGGGTTCTACTAAGGCACCGTTTGGTGTTGATTGTTATCCCTTTACCAATTCCAATTTGGAGATTCCGCAGATAGATCATTCACACCATTGCGATTTAACCAAATTTGCATTTGCAAACTACTTTCCCCCTCCAAAGTAAGCGATAGTAACTTATTATTTTTATCCAAACCTAAAAAAACTAGTATTAATTGCTGTTCGTTTTGCTGAACAGCAATTAATTGCTCCATATTTAGAATCATATTTCCTATTCTAACGAGTTTCATTTATTATTCTCTCATCCGAAGACTTTTTAATCAAATTTTTCCAGCTCACTTAATATTTCATTACGTTTTCTGAGACCCTCTTTAGCAACCCGTTCAGCTTCTTCTTTCTTAGGTTTATACGAAAGGAAAAAGTATAAAAACCAAAGCAAACACCAGGCAGAAGTGAATAACCAAATCCAAAAGCCGCCCGGGAACAGTACCGGATATTTAGGGTGTGGAACAGCAAGATATTGCTGCTCAAGTTTTTTTACTTCATTTAGATTAGGCAAATCCAACGCGCGGTTAAAAGTTAGTTTAACATATCTTTCAGTATTTGTTACCTGATAAATATCATCCCCTCTTCTTTCCAAATGGTTGTCAATAGTCTTTATTTCTTGTGAGGATAGAAGTGACCAATGAAATTTTTGCATTAACTCAATTTGCTCTTGCTCATCATTTGGATGAACTTGAAACGTAACACTTTCGGTTCTTGCCATAAAATTTTCTCCTCTTAAATAACTTTGTTATAGAAATTATTTAACAACCCCCTGAGCTTTCTTTCTTATATCGTCCGCATTCCTTGCAAGTATTGTAAACTCATCCGGATCAATAAACACTTCGCATTTAGATAATGTATTTTGATATACTTCCATTAGAACATTGGCTAAGGATTGCGGTCTGCTGTCTGTACCTATTTTAACAGCCATCGTTTTAGAATCCGTATAATTCCAATTATAGCTATAAGAAATTGTTTTAGGTTCTTGCTCTTCTATTGTTTTCACCCATATTAGCTGCCATGTAAATGGTTCATAAACTTCCAAGTAAATTTTATATTTCACATTAAACTCGCCGGTAGCTACACCGTAACTAAAATTCTTCGCGCCTATGAGTCCGGAACCCAATTGTTCTTTCGGTTCTGTAAAAGAGTTCTGCGTTGCATTAACTTCAATTTCAATTCTACTTTTAAGCGCAAAGGTGCTTTGCTCTCTTTGCGAATATGTAGCCATAGCTTGGTCTTTAAGCAACGAAATTAGTCTAAATCCCCTGTCAACCATTAGCTCGTTAAAATCACCTTCAATTGCTTTTGAGAAATTCTTTACAATATTTTGTAAATCATCTCTGCCTTGAATCCATAATTGTGGATATACAACACTATACGAAGGTGAAATAAGAAGAAACGTTAGAGGCACTTTTAAGTTTTTTTGATCCTGAACACTGTAATTGAATTGATAGTTTGGAACCGCAGTATTCCCCGGGTCTTCAAAAGTTGGAGCCATGTAAGCACCACAACCCGAAAAGAAAACCGAACCGAAAATAAATAGGCAAATAGTTATTTTTTTCATACCACTTTCCTCATTTGTTTTGGTTTGTACTTAATACATTCGACCAATTACACCCCATTGCAGAAAATTTTTGTAAAATTATTTATGGGAAAGCCTTGTATGGTATGTAGAGCCCTTAGATTAGATGAGATAGAAACTGAGATACTTATAGCAGGTAGATTTGTTACTATTTTATGTATAAATCTTAGCTTTCAAAATGAACAGCTAACCGTTATTTTCCCGGCAATCTAAACTTTTGATTCCAATATTTATTAACTGTAGGATAGTTAACAAATTTATCTCCGTCCCAATATTTAACAGAGTCTTTTAAGGTTGCCAGATAAGACACTATTCCTTCTTTAATTTTTCCTTTACTTACAATTTCATCATATAGAGCTTTGTATTGAGTAGTGTAATTAATGAACTGAATCTCTATCTTTTTATTAAAAGAATAGAGAAGCCTTAACCTGTTTTCCCTTTTATCACTCGGGACATCATCACTGTAACAAACAATTCCGTCTTTATCAAACTTTTTTATTACACTTAAAGAAGCGGGTGAAACTAAGCCGGCAATTTTGCTTAGCTTACTTACGGGTAAAAGCACATAATACCAAGCATTGCCGGGCACTTTGTGGTTTGAAGAAAAATAATCGGGCATAACACCCATTAGATATGGTTGTTTTAAGATCATAACAAACGGTCTATCGTAACTGCTAATGCCGCCTAAAAATATTTCATCATTTCCATCCCCATCCATGTCATAATGAAACTGAGTAGTATAGTGACCGGAATGATAGAGAGAAGAAGTTACCTTTCCGGTAAGTGGATTTAAGGTTGACAACACGGTTCCACCATAAGTTTCTACATTTGCTAAAACATATAGTAAAACACCATTATTACTTTTAGCAGTAAAAAATTCTTCAACCCACCAGTTGGTTCTTTTCCATTTAGGAGCGTAATTAAATTTCTGATCTTCGGGAGATACAGTCCATCTTTTTGTTCCATCACTATTAAAGCAATACAGGCTATCTGTTCTGTAAAGACCTTTCTCTATTAAACTGCCGGTAATCAATATTTCATTTTTGTTGTCATTGTCAATGTCTAATAAATTAACACACTTTTTGCGCCCTTCGGTAAAAATCATTACGCTGTCTATCTTGTCTGCATAAATACCATCAACATTCTTATTCCAAAGAAGCTGACCGGCTTGATTATAAGCATACAAAACCGAGTGTTTTATTTCTAATGAAGCCGGATTAGTATCTTTTACAAAGTCTTTGAATGTTGTAACAAGGAAAGAAGCTGCCATAACACAAACAGCAGCAAAGCTAAAAGATGAGACGGGATATGTTTTGATTAGCCTATAAATGTTCTGCAAAGAATAAATATTCTTCTTGGTAATTATTTCTGCATTCCCGTTAAAGATTTGTACAGCACCGTTTTTATCTCTAAGCAGTTTGCTTTCTTCCGGCTCAAGTTTGCTCTTTAACTTTTGAGCAAAATTGTAATCAATATCGGAAGGCTCTGTGAGACTACTTTCCTCAAGTTCATTTACTGATTCCAAATAAAAGGAATATAGTTCTCTGCAATGCCCGCACTCTTTTAGGTGGCTTTTAACCGCAAGTACTTCTTCATCATTAAGAAGATTTTTATCTATTGCAAATTTTTCTAATATGTTTTCATCAATATGTTTCATGTAATATAGATTGACCCGTAATAAATGCTTTGCAGATTAAGTCTGCGCAAAAATATAATTAATAAATTTTTTCTTTGTTTCTTTAATTAAGTATTCAAGTTTTGTTTTAACAAAATCCACGTAATCGCTTTTACTTATTTTGTAGTGAGTATTAAAGCGTTCATAAAGAGCATCAATTTCTTCACCGTGATTAATCCATGTATCAATTACATCTTTAATAACCAATCTAAGCGCTCCGGCTTGTTCTTTATTTATTTTATTCTTCAGATAATAATCAAGATAAATTTTCAGTTCAATTTCGTGAGTAATTTTATTTCTTATTTGGTTTAACTCAACAGCCTCATACTCAAAGTTACCGTTTAAAGAAACTTCTTCATGTAAGTCATTTTCAGTTTCGTAACCGTAGTAATCCTTAAACAGATTAACAACATCGTATAACGGTAATTCCGAAACCGACCCATAATATTCTTTTGTAACTTCCAATAGGGTATTTAATAAATCTCCAGTATTGTTTTTACCTTTAGCTTTCTTAATAAACTCAAATTTTAATGTATCAATATCCACAGCGTGTATTTTATCATCCAAAGTAGTAACGTTAAAACGAAGCTTATAACCAATGGGTAAAGAAGCCAATTCTATTCCTTCTATTTTTCTTACGGTCTCTTTAATATTTCTTGTAATTCTAAAACCATTTGGGTCCCACTCGGCGTATAACCCGGCAATTTGTTTATCAGCAACTACAGCAAGAAATTTTTTATAAGCCAAGTAGAATTCGTGACCGGCAATATGTTCTATTTGGCTATTTAGCGAACTGCAAAACTTCTTTAGTAAGTAAAATGAATCGTTTTCTTTTCTACTAAATATTTCGGATAAGCAATCAATTGCAAGATCGGATAAATCAAATCCGAATTTTTGGCAAAGAGGAAGGATATGAGGTTTAGTTTTTCTTATGTGTACTGTAAGAATATTTCTGGAATGCTTAATTAATACTGCAATTTCTCTTTCGGATGGTTTTTCTGTTAAGACATTGGTAAATGATAATTTTAAGTCATTGAAATATTTTTGTTTGCTTTCCGTCATATACCCCGTAGTAAAATTAGAGTCAGGAAAGAATATTTTAGGATTTTACAATGTTAATATATAGCACAGTCCTATTTAGTAAAAGGGAAAAATTGTATAGTGCAAACAAGATAGAAAGCAGGCAATACGCCACCCAGCCTATGACTGGTTTCTTCACTTGTAGCAGCTGCTGTTCAAAGGTAGTATCTATAGAGATTTAATCCGCTTAAACTAGTACAGAGTTTATCGAAAATCTGCACAATCAGCGTTATACAAAATCATGCCGAACGTCAGCAACAATGTTTATCTTTGTAATAGATAATATGAGCCTCAATATTAATTGGAAAATTATGATCAACGAAAAAATTATTTTGAAACTGACTAACCCCGCCTCTTTTGAAAGAGGCTATAAGTATTACCAGAAAGGAAGAGTAACCGCCTATAAGAATGAAAATAATATTATTAGTGCAACCGTAATAGGAACCGATAATTATGAATCGTTAATTGATTTATCAAACCTTAAAGCTGAATGTGACTGTCCGGCTTATTCAAATAATTTGCTTTGCAAACACCTGGTGGCACTTTTATTTACATACATGAGCGGAGAAATAAAATCCAAATCGTTGCCAAAAATAAAAGGAAAGATAAAACAACCGGAAGGAGATAATGATAAGGACCTTTCTCAAATTCTATACAAATTTAGTAAAGAGGAAATAGTTTATCATTTGAAAAGAATTGATGCCGATTATGGGATAATAGCCGACTATTTTGACCGGCTTTTACTTTCTGAAAAGAGCATTGATTATAGCATGATGAGAAAAGCGATACGAAGCAAAGTAAATTATTTTTCTAAACATGGATACATAAACAATTACTTTCGGAAAATGATGGAAGCTCAGTATGATATTCTCTCTTTAACCGATTCCCTTCCTAATTCGAAAGCCTCTTCGGAATTTTTATTAGAAACTGCTTACTGGATTAATGAAAAGCTTGATGTAATTGATGATTCTGACGGAATATTTTCTACACTGGTTGAATTGTTAATTGAAAGAGCCGCTGTTTTTCTTAACTCTGCATCTGTAACAGATATGGAATTATTTTATTCATACATGGGGAAAGAATCTTTTTCCGATTTCAACTTAGAAGTACTTGAAATAATTTTGCTAAAAGTAAGTAATAAGGAAATACTTGATGAGCTGGAATTCCGGTTGGATATGACTATTCACCGTAAAGACCCCGGTTTTGCTTTTACCCGCGAGGACGGATTAACCGTTTATAGCGAATACCTTTTGAAAAATAAGCCGGAAAAATTTGAAGAATATCTTTCCGATCTTCTCGAAGTCTCTTTTTCGATAAAACTGAATTACATCAGATTTCTTTTTAATAATAAGAGATACGAAGAAGTAATTGAGCTTGCTAAACCGCATATCCCAAATTTTCATTTAGATATGCAGTATGAGAAATCTTTAATGGTATTAGATAAAACGGAACTATTAATTGAATATTATACCATTGATAACACAAAGATTTTTTCTTTAGAAAAATTTAAGAAGCTATATCAACTATGCAAAATAAAGAGACCGGACTTACTTGAAAAAGTAAGAACGGATGCACTAAATAATCATAATGTTTCAATAAATACCCGGATAGATCTGCTTCTCAATCTTGATATGATTGATGAAGTCGCCCAATTAATAAGCAAATTAAATAAAACCGGTTTCGAACTATCCAGAGACTTTCTGGAAAACACTGTGGCAAAGCTTTGTATCGTTAAACAAGATGCCGCAATTGCTGTTGCAAGAGTCCTGGTTAATCAAGAATTAAAAGCAATTTATCAATCCAACTATTACGAAAGGTTAATTGAGTATATCGAATTTTTAATACTCTTGGAAGATAAAGATTATGTAGAGACAATTTACAATACAATAAAAGTTCATTATAAGACCAAGAAAAAACTTTTGGAACGGCTTAACCTTCAACCAAATACAAATGAAATTATTAATGAACAAGAATTGCTTCAACTGGGAGAATAAAATTCCCGCATAAGAATCTTACCGAAAAGATAAAGTTAAACGGCAAATACAGTTTGCCTAAAAGTGTTTTTAGAATAGATTCTGAACAAAAAAAAATCCCTCTAACTCTGAGAGGGATTTTGTAAGAGAAGTTTTAATCAGCCATCAAACAAGCGATTGCGGCGGTGTTAACAATATCATCTACACTGCATCCGCGGCTAAGATCGAAGAATGGTTTTTTTAATCCTTGATTCACCGGACCAACAGCTTCCGCTTTGCCGAGTCTTTGTGCAATTTTGTAACCAATATTTCCGGCATTCAAATCCGGGAAGACAAGTACGTTTGCTCTGCCGGCAACATCACTGCCCGGCGCTTTTTTCTTTCCAACAGAATCAACAACAGCAGTATCGAACTGCAATTCGCCGTCAACTTTCAAATCCGGTCTTTTATCCTGGACAAATTTTGTTGCGCTGCGAACTTTATCAATCAGTTCGTGTTCGGCACTTCCCTTTGTTGAGAACGAAAGCATTGCAATGTACGGTTCTTCGCCGGTAAGTTTTTTGTGGTTATCTGCAGTAGCAATTGCAATATCTGCAAGCTGGTTTGCGTCGGGATTCGGATTAACGGCACAGTCAGCAAAGCTGTAAACTTTATCCGGAAAAACCATCAGGAAAAAACTTGAAAGGATCGACATTCCTTCACCGAGTCCAACGCAAAAAATTCCGGCGCGTGTGATATCTGCAGTAGTTGCAACGGAACCGCCGACACTTCCGTGAGCCAAACCTTCGCGTACCATCATTCCGGCAAAAAAAATATCCCGCCGAATTGTTTCGCGCGCTTGTTCAATTGTAACGCCTTTGTGTTTGCGGAGGTTGTAAAAAATGTTAGCAAAGTCGCTCAGTTTTTCCGATTTATCCTGATCAATAATTCTAACGCCTTGTAAATCAACACTAAACTTTTGAGCATCGTCTCTAATTTTTTGTTCGCTGCCGAGTGTAATTACCGAAGCAATTTTTTCTTTGGTTAAAATTTCTGCGGCTCTTAAAACTCTTTCATCGTGGGATTCGGGAAGCACAATCGTCTTTTTTCTTTGTGAGGCTTTCTCTCTGATTTGCTGCAGTAATTCAATTTGAGGCATGATTCATTCCATAGTTGTTAATTTTTCGTTGTTCAAATATATGTATTTCCGCCGATTGATAAATTTTTGATATTGTGAAAAGACGGCTTGCAAAAATATTGGAGAACGTTATAAAATTTTTAAGAAAATAGAACGCTGATAACACGGATTAAGCGGATCATCGCGGATAAATTCTACACCATTTTCCCAAAAAATTTAAGTTGAATTTTAACGTATAATTGGGAATATTCTGATGAGAAATTAAAACAATAATATGCCGTTAACAGAACGCCAGTCCAAAATAATAAGAAGAACACTCGCAGCGATTTTGGGTTTGATATTGCTCGGATATTTTGTGTATCTCATTTCAGAAATTATTGCGATGCTGATTATCTCTCTGTTGATTGCGATGATGTTCAATCCCGTTGTTGATTTCATCGAAAAGAACAGTGTGCCCCGGACTCTTTCTGTACTAATTGTTTTTGCGCTTACCGGTTTTGTAATTTTTTCTTTGGTCTCGTTTCTGCTTCCGAAAATTGTAAGCCAATTCAATGTGCTTGCAACTGCAATAACTCCCGAAAATATAAAAACTGTTTTCGGGCAGACAGAAACCACATTGAAAAAAATTTTCCCGTTTATGAACTCGGTTAACCTCGCAGATAAAATTACCGGCTTCTTCCAAAATTTAATTTTCGGGTGGGTTAACAACATCAGCAATATCATATTTAGTTTGTTCTCGATTCTCGCAATTATTGTGATTGTTCCTTTCATGACTTTCTTTCTTCTCAAAGACAACAAAAGGATTGTGCGCGGTGTTGTAAACATTATGCCGAATAAATATTTCGAAGTTTCTTATTGGGTGATAAGAAAAATTTCGAACGAACTTGGCAGATACGTGCGCGGCTGGATTTTGGATGCGTTTCTTGTAGGCTTGATGAGCGGGGTCGGACTTGCATTTCTCGGAATTCAAAACGCGGCATCAATCGGTTTTATTGCCGGCGTCGGTCATTTGATTCCGTACTTCGGACCGTTAATCGGCGGTGTGCCGGCAATAATTATTTCGCTTGTTCAGTTCGGGGATTTAACAATGCTTCCGAATATCGCAATTTTATTTTTGATGGTTTATACATTCGACAACGGATTTATTCAGCCGAACATTTTTGCGAAGAGTACGGATCTGCATCCGCTCTTAATAATTTTATTAATTCTTATCGGAAGTAAAGCGCTCGGAATTTTCGGGATGCTGCTGGCAGTTCCGGCGGCAACAGTAATAAGAACTGCTGCCCGCGAAATTTATTTCGGGTATAAAAATTATAAAATCATCCGCGCTTGACCACCGCACATTTCAATCAACATCAAAGCTGTAACTTTCCTATTGAATTGAAACTCTGCTCAATAATAAATAGTTTTTCTATTGTTCTCCAAAACTTTTAGACATAACAAAAAATTTAGTAATAATTCTTTCATATATTTTATTTATCCTAAGAAGTCGGAAAAGTTTGGGAGCTATACGACTTTTCAATAACAAAAGAATGGACACAATGAAAATCCGGTTTATTGGCGCCGCCCAAACTGTTACGGGCTCGATGCATTTAATCAAAACAGAAAAATATACTTTCTTGCTCGATTGTGGTTTGTATCAGGGCAAACGAAAAGAAGCTTTCGAGATCAACCGCAATTTTGAATTCTTTGATCCGGCAGAAATTGATTTCATGATTCTTTCACATGCACATATCGATCATGCCGGTAATATTCCTTCTTTGGTTAAACAAGGATTCAAAGGAAAAATTTTCACAACATTTGCAACACGTGATTTGTGCTCGATCATGCTACAAGATTCCGCACACATTCAGGAAAAAGATGTTGAGTTCGTTAACAAACGGAGAAAGAAAAAACGACAGAATCCGTTTGAACCGCTTTACACACAGCAAGATGCGCTTAATTCTTTACAGCATTTTGTTGGATTGAATTACCACAGAGAATTTGAAATTGCGCCGGGTGTTGTGCTTACATTTTTCGATGCCGGACACATTCTCGGTTCTGCCCTAACATATCTTTCGATCAAAGAAAACGGGAATGCAACGCTGCTCGGTTTTTCGGGCGATCTCGGCAGACCGCATCTCCCGATTTTGAAAGACCCCGAAAAAATTCCCGATGTTGATTACTTTATTTGTGAAAGCACGTACGGCGGAAGAGACCACGATAATCCAACCGACTCGGAAGAGAAATTAATTTCTGTTTTGAAGAAAGCGGTTTCGCGCAAAGCAAAAATTATTATTCCGTCATTCAGCGTCGGAAGAACTCAAGAAGTTGTTTACGCTCTTCACAAAATTTTTGAAAGCAGAAAAGTTGAACGGTTTCCCGTTTATGTCGATAGTCCGCTGGCAGTGAATGCAACTGAAGTTTTTCGCATGCACCCGGAATGTTTTGATCTGGAAACGAGTCAGTTCATGATTAAAAATCACGATCCGTTCGGCTTCAATAAATTGACTTACATTACCGATGCGGCAGATTCAAAAAAATTAAATAATGTTGACGGACCAATGATTATTATTTCAAGTTCCGGTATGTGTGAAAGCGGGAGAATACTTCATCACCTTTCAAATAATATCCAAAACCCGAACAACATTATTTTGATTGTCGGCTACGCCGCAGAACACACACTCGGAAGAAAAATTATCGACGGCGAAAAAGTCGTTAAAATTTTCGGGGATGAATTTGAACTGAATGCCGAAGTAATTGTTATGAATTCTTTCAGTGCACATGCAGATGCAAGCGAGCTTGTTGATTACTGCAGCCAATTCGATAGAAGCCGCATGCAGAATATTTTTCTCGTCCACGGAGAAACTGATCAGCAGAATCAATTTAAATCTTCGCTCACATCCGCTGGCTTTAATTCCATCACAATTCCGAAAAGAGGCGATGAAATTAATCTGTAAATATTTTTCCGTAATTATATTTCTAATTTTTCTTGCTGCTTGCGATAGAGATGAAATTACAAATCCGGGCGACGACAATATTCCGCCGAATACACCAATCGGTTTGAATGTTTTCGGCGCATCGGACGGCGAAGTTGGAATCGAGTGGATCAAAAATCAGGAATCGAATGTAACCGGCTACAAAATTTTCCGAAGTGTGAACAACTCAAACAATTTCCAATATATCGGCATCACTTCCGATAATTTTTACATCGACGATTCACTGGATTACGATTCTACTTATTATTATTCGATCAAAGCAGTGAATCGCGCCGGCAAAGAAAGCGGCTTCAGCGAATTTGTTTCGGCACAGCCGAAAAATATTTATTCACCAGGTCCCCCGATTGATGTTGCTGCAACCGCTAAAAATTCCCGTGACAAAATCTTAATAAAACTTTCGTGGAGAAAACCGTACGATTCCGACATTAAAGGTTTTGAAATTTACCGGAGTACTACGGAAAATTTCAAGACAGATACCACAACTTTTCTGGAGTTTGTTCCACCGGGTAACATTCCCTATTTTGATTCGTACACAGACACAAGCGGCATCGAGATTCTAACAAGATATTATTATAAGATTAAGTGTGTCGATAAAGGGGATCTGAAAAGCTACTCTTCGTTCGAAGTGAGCGACCTCGTACTTGATGAACCAGAACTTGTTTCACCAACAGACAAAGCAGTGCTGAACAATTTGGGCGAGTTCAAAATTATTACCGCCGGTGCAGAAGCAGTTTATAAACTGATCGTTCAAACCAATGAAATTTACGGAACGGTAGCCGAGATTGAATTTGAATCATCAAAGATACATGAAGAAAATACAATTGCCGCCCGCAATTTGATTTTGAATACAAATAAAACTTACTATTGGCGAGTGTTTACTTACACCAATAATAATGATGAACCAAACAGTTACAGCGGATTTTTTTCATTCACTTTATTTTCACAATAATTGAGAATAGCTTGTTAAAGCTAAGAACATTCTTACTGCTCGTTTTTATTTCTGCCCGTGTTTACTCGCAGATCGGCACGGACAGCCTGAGCTATTCTTCAAATAATTTTTCCAGCCGTCTCTTTGTCAATAGATTCGATAAACAACTCAACACCTACAATTTTTCAACACAATTGAGACAGTTTTATCAACAAGACAAAATCTTTTTCGGCATCAATGAAAATTTTAATTCAACAATAATTGATGCATCGGGCAAAAACATAAAAGATGGACACCACCTCCAGCTTTTCGGGCAGTATGATTTATCCGATGAGATTAAAACCGGAATTTTTCTGAACAACAATTATTATTCGGATGACCGCACGCTTGCAATCAACAAAGTTTCGTTTGTCAACGCTTCTTTATTCATGAAATATTTTCTTCTCCAAAATATTTCATTCACTCCTTTCGGTGGAATTTCAAACAATAATCAGATTGGCGAAAAAGATAAAGGATTTGTTTACGGCGCCGAAGCCAATGTTGATAAATACGACCTCGGTGATTTTGAATTCTCATCTATGATGAAATTTCAGAATGAAGATATTTCGCCGCGCAAAAACACGTTCCGGTTTATCAATTTTGATGCAAGCAGTGTCCTCAAAGAAAATTTTAGCAACACTATCGGTGCGTACTTTGCAAGCCAGAGGAAAGATTTTTATTTCGCGGCAGATCAAGCAACAATCGATCAGTTCGGCATTGCAAATAATTTGCAGAGCCGTCTCGAAACAAATTATTTTATTCAGGACAGAATGAAATTCACGCCGGACAATTCTCCGTTTTCATTTAACATCAACGGTAGACTAGCATGGCGCGATATCGAAAGGGATACACGCTACGTGAGCATTTCTTCCCCGTCATCAACAACATTCGATACAAAAATCAAAGAATTCAAAATGGAAGTTTCTTCCGATGCCGAATACAAAGTTGACGACCTTCAATTAACGTTCAGACTTGCGTACTCCGAACGCGAAGAAAAACATCAGCCGAGAAAAATCGAAGGCTTGAGTTCAATTATCTTTAATGACCGCGAAAATACCGAAGCGCAAAAGAATAATTCGTCAAAACTTGCCGTTGTTTCTTTTAGCGGAGTTTATAATTTATCACGTGCTGACCGCCTTCTTCTAAGTGTATTCCACAGAAAACTTATTTACGATACGCCAAGCGACTTGAATTTTGACGACCGAGACGAACTGCTCAGCATCGGAAGAATTTTGTACGAGAGAAAATTTAATCCGTATTTAAAAGCTTTTGTCAATTTTGAAGGCAGCTTCAACAAGATAGTTTACATCTTTGCCGAGCGCAGTTCGAATAATAATATCAAGCGTTTCATCAAATTATCATCCGGCGGAACCTTCGCTTCCGGCAAGTTTGCTTCTTCGAATTCTGCCGAAGTTTCGGCAAACTACACTGTGTTCGATTACGAAGAACTAAATCCGAATTTTAGAAGTTATTCATTCAGACAGTTTGTTTACCGCGATTCGACAACTTTTGCTTTTACAAAATATCTGAAATTATTTTTTACCGGGTATATTAAACTTTCCGAACAAGGTGATTTTAAGTGGTCTAACTTTACAAACAAGCCGCAGAGATTTTTAAATGAACAATATGCGGAACCGAAACTGTTTTATAATTTATTCGGCTTCAATTTCGGTATAGGTATCAGGTATTTTTCTTTATCGACTTTTAACATTATCGATGGAACCGAGAAACAAAAAGTTTCGGAATACGTGAGTATCGGTCCGTTATCGGAAATCAATTACGATATAACGGAAAAAATATTATTCAAAACTTACGGCTGGTACGAATTTATCGGAACAGAAAATAATGCGAAGCGCGAGCTTGCCAATTTTAATCTTGTGCTTACCTACAAATTCTGAAATAAACATATATGCCCCAAACTTTTCCGATTAATTGCTAAATAGAATATGATAACTGCAGCAAATGACTTTTTCGTTTCCCGTTTATCCGGCAGAATAAAATATCTGGGAAGAATCAACTATAAAAATTTTTTATTCATGCCAATAAAGTTTGGGACAATCATAGAAATAAAGATTTTTCATTTGCTTGCACGGTTCGAATATGAATTATATTTTTCTGCCTAAGTTTATCGGGAGTACGAATTGCCTGAAAAAATATACATGAAAGAGATTCCCAGCGACCCGAATCTGCTGCCGGAACTTGACGAATTTCTTATTGATATTGCCCGCAATGCCGGCATGAACAAAGATAGGTTCAACAATTTATCTCTCTCCTTTTCAGAAGCACTTTCCAACAGCATTGTTCACGGCAACAAAAAGGACATCAATAAAAAAGTAAAGATCACCATCAAAGTTGATGATGAAAAAATGACTATCCTTCTTAAAGACGAAGGGAAAGGATTTAATGTTGATTCCGTTCCCGATCCAACCAAACCGGAAAATATTTTAAAAGACAGCGGCAGAGGCATCCACATCATGAAATCATTCCTCGACGGCTTATCATACAACTTCGATTCCGAAGGAACCGAAATAAAACTTGTAATAAAACTGCGGTGATAAAAAGCCATTCCGTCCAATTTTATTCCATGAGAAATTTCTTTTTAATCTTCCTATATTTTGTCTGAAAATCTTATAAACAATTCTGAGGAGAAATAATGTCAAGAAAAAAAATAGCATTGATTGGCGGGGGTCAAATCGGCGGTGTTTTGGCACAGCTTATTGCATTAAAAGAATTAGGCGACGTTGTGTTGTATGATATCGTTGAAGATTTGCCGCAAGGCAAAACACTCGATATTGCAGAAGCATCAAGAGTTGATCAGTTCGATGTTTCCGTCAAAGGTTCGAATGATTATAAAGATATTGAGGGCGCCGATTTAGTGATCGTTACTGCCGGCTTGCCGCGCAAACCCGGAATGAGCCGTGACGATCTGCTTGTTACAAATGCAAAAATAATGCGCACTGTTTCGGAAAATATTAAACAGTATGCACCTAATTCTGTTGTAATTGTTATTTCAAATCCACTCGATGCAATGGTAACATTGTGCCAAAAAGTTACCGGGTTCCCGGCAAACAGAGTTATGGGGCAAGCCGGCGTACTTGATTCCTCGCGCTTTGCAACATTCATCGCATGGGAACTTGGTGTTTCTGTAAAAGATATTAATGCAATGGTGCTCGGCGGTCACGGCGATACAATGGTTCCGCTTGTTCGATACGCAAATGTTAACAGCATTCCGGTGATGGAAATGCTCGAAAGAAAATATAAAGACCCGGCTAAAGCAAAAGAAGTAATGGATGCGATGGTTCAAAGAACAAAAATGGCCGGCGGCGAAGTTGTGAAATTATTGAAGACCGGTTCCGCATTTTATTCACCGGCTTCATCTGCTATTGCAATGGCAGAAGCAGTTCTCCGCGATGAAAAGAGAGTTCTTCCGACTTGCGCATATCTCAACGGCGAATTTGGAATTAACGGATATTACGTTGGCGTTCCGGCTGTTTTAGGCGCTAACGGAATCGAAAGAATTGTTGAATTGAATCTGGACAAAGATGAAAAAGCAATGCTCGATAATTCTGTTGATGCTGTTAAATCTCTTATTGCAGATATGGAACGATTGGGATTGTAACTAAAAGTTGAATTGAAGCAAAACAAAAACCCTCCGAATGGAGGGTTTTATTTTTTAAAGAGCAAAAATTTTTATCAAGCTTTCGTTTCGTAAACGCTGATAAATTTGCGGTCGTTTTTCTTGACCTCAAATTTTACAAAGCCGTTAATAGTAGCAAATAAAGAATCATCACCGGCTTTTTTAACATTAACGCCGGGATGAAATTTTGTACCTTTTTGGCGGACCAAAATTGAACCGGCTGAAACTTTTTCACCGCCAAAAGCTTTTACGCCAAGATATTGCGGATTACTATCGCGACCGTTTCTTGATGAACCTTGAC
This sequence comes from Ignavibacteriales bacterium, assembly GCA_016177735.1. Classification (GTDB taxonomy): domain Bacteria; phylum Bacteroidota; class Ignavibacteria; order Ignavibacteriales; family Melioribacteraceae; genus DYJK01. Next base: position 96,583 of record JACOUS010000013.1, read on the forward strand.
CTTTTTTATGTGCCATCGAAAAAACCTCCGGTTACTAATCTATCTTAGTAACTTCTATTCTTGTTAAAAATTGTCTGTGACCACGTGTGCGTTTATAAGAAATTATTCTCTTCTTTTTGAAGACAATAACCTTATCATCTTTTAAATGCTCTAAGACTTTTGCATGAACTTTTACGCCTTCAACATTTGGCGTGCCGATTTTCGTGCTTTTATCATCATTCAATAACAGAACATTATCAAAAACAACTTCTGTGTTTGGTTCAGCTTTAAGTCTCGGTACGTAATGCTTGCTATTTTCAGTAACCTTGAACTGTTGCCCAGCTATATCTACAACAGCGAACATCATTCCTCCAATTATAGAAATTTTGAGGGGTAAATATAGACAATGAGGGTTTATAAGTCAATAAATGATGATGAGGAAATTTGATCTGTAGATTTGGGTGAGATTCATTTTTTAAGATAAAAAGAGAACTCGCTGCCTTTGCCGAATTCGCTTTTAACTTCAATTTTAGAATTGTGGGCTTCGAGAATATGCTTAACAATTGCAAGTCCCAAGCCGGTACCGCCCATTGCGCGCGATCTGTCTTTATCCACTCTGTAAAATCTTTCAAAAATTCTGCCGAGATCATTTTCAGAAATTCCGATTCCGGTATCCCGCACATAAATTGCAGCCGATTTAGTTCCGTCAACAACGCCAATCTCAACGAAACCTTGCTCGGTATATTTTATTGCGTTCATTATTAGATTAACCATAACTTGTCGCAGTTTATCTTTATCGCCGTAAACCTGAAAATTTTGTGCTTGCTGTTTTAACATCAATTCGATTCCCTTTTTCTGCGCGTGCGGTTTCATTTCCGAAATAATCGTTTCAAGAAATTCGTTCACGTTGAAATACCGGAAACTCATTTTCATCTGCCCGGCTTCAATCATCGAAATATCGATCAGATCATTTAACAGATTATTCAGATTGATTGTGTGCTGGTTTGCTTTCTGCAGAAAAGTTCGATTCACATTTTCATCTTCAAGCGCGCCGTCGAGAAGTGTTTCGAGGTAACCTTGTATTGCAAAAATCGGCGTGCGTAGTTCGTGCGAAACATTTCCTAAAAATTCAGTTCTGATATGCTCAAGTTTTTTTAGATTGGCAATGTCACTCTGCGTTTTTAAGAACATCGCTTTTATTTCATCCTCAAGTTCACCCAGCAGTTTGCCGAGTTTTATTTCTTCCGCGGATTTATATGAACTGTATCTGATAGAACCGATTATTCTTTTTATCGTATCGAGTTCCCCTTTGCGGTTCTTTCCAACAAAATATAATTCGGCAATTGCCGCTAACAATGTGACAAAAGAAATCCAGATAAAACTTTTTTGCGATACATTAATTGATAACGATACAATAAATACAAAAAGTAGGTTTACTAAAATGATCGGGAAAATGTAGCCGCGAGCAAAAAAAAGATTCTCTTTAATTCTATTCAATGTTTTTGAAACGATACCCCACCCCTTTGATGGTTTCAATCAGGTCGGCGTGCTCGCCCAGTTTTTCCCGTATTTTACGGATATGCACATCAACTGTTCGTTCAACAACAAAAATATCCGTGCCCCAAACATCTCCAAGTATTTTATCGCGGTGAAAAACTTTACCGGGATTTGAGGCAAGGTAAGCCAATATTTCAAATTCCTTTTTCGGGAAGATTACATTCTTGCCGGAAATTGTAACTGTATATCTTTCACGATTAATATCAAGAGGACCGATATTAATTTCATTTGCAGAGTTTTGCCCTTCGTTAATGCTTTCAAGTTTGCGCAGATTTGATTTCACTCTTGCAATTAATTTTTTCGGCGAGATCGGTTTCTGAATAAAATCATCTGCGCCAATATTCAATCCGTGGATTTCATCAAGCTCGGACGATTTTGCGGTAAGAAATATTATCGGAATATTTTTGTATTCCTCCATTGCGCGGATATGCTTGCAAGTTTCGTAGCCGTCCATTTTCGGCATCAGTACATCGAGAATTATCAAGTCCGGCTTTTTAGAAACTTTTTCCAAAGCTTCTTTGCCGTCATATGCGGTAATAACTTGAAAGCCTTCTTGAATTAAATTGTATTGAAGAAATTCAACGATGTCTTTTTCGTCGTCAACAAGTAATATTTTAGTTTTCATAGCGTTTGAATTTTTATTTCTTTTCCTTGTTCGGCAGATTTATAAATCGCTTCGAGTAAATTCATTCTTGTTAAAGCTTCCGCACCGGAAGACAACAAGTTTGTTCCTTCACGAATCGAGCCGATAAAATGTTTTAATTCATTCTCATAAGATTTGCGGTAAACGTTTGTCGGGTAAACGGAACTTGTCGGAGTATAATCGATATGCCCCGATTCAATTTTTTTATAAACACGAAGGGGATTCAAACATACGCTTCCTTTTGTTCCGTGAGCAACAAGATTGAAACTGTCCACATCGGAAAACAAATCCCAGCTCACTTCAAAATTGATTACGCTGTCGTTGGCAAATCTAATAAGTCCGACCGCTGAATCTTCAACATCTTTAGAAGTGTTGTTAAATTTTTGCACCGAAACAGAATTTACTTTCGAATCACCCATCATCCACAATGCGAGATCAAGAATAACAATGCCGAGATCAATCATCACACCGCCGCCGGAAAGTTTTTTATTCAAAAACCATTTTTGAGTACTGCTCTGCTTGCGAAGCCACCCGCACTTGATATAAAAAAGATCACCGAGTTCGCCGCTGTTTACAAGACTTCTCAAAAGCATCGCATCGGGTCGGAATCTTAAATTCATTCCAACCATCACTTGTTTTTTAACTTTCTTAGCCGCCGCTACAATTTCTTTTGCTTCGGTGTAATTGCGGGCAATCGGCTTTTCAATTAAAATATCTTTTTTGGCTTTCAAACAATCGAGCGAAATTTGTGTGTGTGTATCGGTCGGTGTTGAAAGAATTACTGCATCGACCTCTTCAGCGGAAAGCATTTCGTTATAATCGGAATATTGTTTTGCGGAAGAATATTTTTCCCCAACTGTTTTCAATCTGTTCCGATTTACTTCGCAGAGTGCGGTGAGATGTACATTATCAAGCTTAGATAAAATGGGAAGATGAACGAGTTGTGCCATGCTTCCCAAACCGATTACAGCAATACGAGTTTTATCCGTCAAGCGAGAACCTCTTTCTTGATAGCTGAGTTCTTTACAAATGTTTTAATTTTTTCTGCAATGCTTGCCGGATCGATTCCAATCAACTTGTGAAGTTCTTCCTGAGTACCGTGATCAACAAAATTATCCGGCAAACCAATTCTCAAAAGATCATTCTTATAATTTTTTTCGGAGAAGTACTCTACAACTCCCGAACCAAAACCCCCGATGATAGAATTTTCTTCGAGAGTAACAATTTTATCAAAATGATGGGCAACCGAATCAAGGCATTCGTAATCGAGCGGTTTAATAAAACGCATGTTATTAATTTCGGAAGTAATTCCATCTGCGTTCAAAATCACTGCGGCTTTCTTTGCATGTTCTACCATGCTGCCAACAGCGAGAATTGCAACATCTTCGCCGCTTTCTATTTTTTCACTTTTGCCGATCTGGATTTCGCTAAAACCTTCTTTGATTTCAACGCCGAGAGCAGAGCCGCGCGGATAGCGCAATGCAATCGGACCTTTTTTATAATTCACTGCCGTGTAAAGCATGTCTCTCAATTCTGCTTCATCTTTCGGAGCCATTACAACCATGCCGGGGATTAATCTCAAGTATGTTAAATCAAATGCACCGTGATGAGTTGGTCCATCTGCGCCAACCAAACCGGCACGATCCAGCACAAAGACAACATGAAGTTTTTGAAGTGCTACATCATGGATAATCTGATCGAATGCTCTTTGCAAAAATGTAGAATAGATAGCAACTACCGGAATAATTCCTTGCGTTGCCATTCCGGCGGCAAAAGTAACGGCATGCTCTTCCGCGATTCCGACATCAAAATATTTTTGCGGAATTTCTTTTTGAAGATAATCGAGCCCGGTGCCGTCCGGCATTGCGGCTGTAACACCAACAACTTTTTCATTCATCTTCGCAATTTCTACAAGTGCCTTTCCAAAGATTGAAGTATACGATGAAGGTGCACCCGATTTTTTAATTGCCTGTCCCGTAATTTTATCAAACGGCGTTGCGGCATGTAATCTTTGTACGTGATCTTCTGCCGGTTTGTAGCCCTTTCCTTTTTCACTAAGCACATGAACCAAAATCGGTCCGGGCAAATCTTTTACGTGTTCAAAAATTTTAACAAGCTGACTAACATTGTGTCCGTTCACCGGTCCAAAGTAACGGAAGCCGAGAGCTTCGAACAACATGCCGGGCGTTACGATCGATTTGATTCCGCTTTCAACACGCGCGGCAACTTTCCTAATTCTATCACCGAAGTGATCGAGCTTGCCGGTCAAATCCCAAATTGCGCCTTTGAATTTATTGTACTCTGGGTGCGCAATCATTTCAGTAAAATAATTTGAAATTTGCCAAACGTTTGGCGCAATTGACATTTGATTATCGTTCAACACAACAATCAAATTACTTTTTAAGACGCCGGAATTGTTCATCGCTTCGTACGCCATTCCGCCGGTCATTGCACCGTCTCCAATTATAGCAACAACTTTGCGTTTTTCTTTTAGAACATCGCGCGCTACAGCCATTCCGAGCGCCGCAGAAATTGAAGTTGACGCATGTCCCGCACCGAATGAATCGTACTGGCTTTCACTTATTTTTAAAAATCCGCTGATGCCGTTGAACTGTCTGATCGTTTTTAATAAGTCTCTTCTGCCGGTAATAATTTTGTGCGGATATGCTTGATGCCCCGTATCCCAAACAAGTAAATCTTGCGGTGTTTCAAAAACTTTGTGAAGTGCAACTGTTAACTCAACAGTTCCGAGCCCGCCGCCGAAATGCCCGCCGATCTGTGAAATTACATCAATCATGTATTGGCGGATTTCCGTGCAGAGTAATTTTATATCCGCGGCAGATAATTTTTTTATGTCTGCCGGAGAATTTACTTTGAACAAAACTTTATAATTCGATTCATCAACCATTTCGTTTCTTTCCTATTGATCTTTCAAACCATCTTCGAGTTGTTTTTTCAATTCGGTAACTTTTAGTTCCGCTTCTTTTAGTGTGCCGAAGCAAATCTTTGCAAGATTGATTCCTTCTTCGTACAACTTTATTGATTCCTCGAGTCCTATTTCTCCTTTTTCGAGCATGTCGGAAATTTCTTGCAGACGCTGCAATGAATCTTCAAATGAATTTTCTTTTTTCTTAGCCATGTTTGATTGTAATTTCTCCGTCATAAAATTTTAATTGTGTGCTTTTATCTTTATCAAACTTTTCTTTGCGGGATACAATTTTGCCTTCCTGACTAACCAAAGCGAAACCTCTTCGAAGAATTTTTTCTGTATCGAAAGATTGGATTCTGCTTTCCAGCAATTCAAGTCGGTTTTTATTAAACAAAATTTTGTTATCAAAAAAGTTTTGGAAACGGAAAAGAACATTATCCAAATATTGATTTCTGCTTTTTATAAAATCCAGTGGAATTCTAAAACCGTACGAAGATGTAATTCCCGAGATTTCTTCTTTATAGTCAGCGATGATTTCAAATATTTTTTCCGTGAAATAATAGGAAAATTCGTCTATAAAAACAAAAAGCTCGTCTTTGTTCGGGGTTGCAAGTTCCATCGCCGCCGATGGAGTTGGTGCGCGAAGGTCTGCAACAAAATCGGCAATTGTAAAATCAATTTCATGACCGACGGCGCTGATAACCGGAGTTTTGGAATCGAAGATTGCACGCGCAACAATCTCTTCGTTAAAAGCCCAAAGGTCTTCCAGCGAACCACCGCCGCGCCCGGCAATGATTACATCTATATCATCGCGCGTGTTCAATAATTTTATTGCGGAAACAATTTCTTTGGCGGCACCTTCTCCCTGAACTTTGCACGATGCAATTACAAGTTCTGCAAGCGGATAACGCCTTGCTGCAATACTTTTCATATCCTGAAAAGCCGCGCCGTCAATCGCAGTAACAATTCCAATCTTCTTCGGAAATTTCGGGATCGGCTGTTTGTGTTCCGGATCGAACAAACCTTCTTCTGCAAGTTTCTGTTTCAATCTTTCGAAAGCCGCTTGAAGTTCTCCGGCTCCAGCCGGTTTCATCGAACGGACATCTATCTGGTAATTTCCTCTCGGCGGATAAACGGTAATCTTTCCGCGGACAATCACTTTCATTCCGTCTTGCGGAGTGAAAAAAACATAGCTGTTAACTCCGCGCCACATCGTACAGCTTATCTGTGCGCCGGCATCCTTTAAAGTGAAATACCAATGCCCCGAAACGTGCGCTTTAAAATTTGATATCTCGCCGATGATGCTTACATCAGAAAAACTTTCTTCGAGTGTTACTTTTATTATGTTGGTAAGCTCGCTTACCGAAAGGATGTTGTTAAATTCATTCATGTTCTTTTCTAAAAATTAAACAATAATGGTGATGACGGTTGCCGACCCACGCATGATTAACGCCGAGTGCGATTAATCCTTTATCATCTTGCAGCCAAATTTTTTCATCTTTCAAAACCCAGCTTTTGTTTCCTCTTTGTGTTAATGTTATTGCTGTATCAAACGCGAGCGGATAAAGTTTCCCGTCATGATAAATATTATTTGTAACGATTGTTAGGTAGCCGCCTTTTTTAGTTACATCGTACACGTTATCAAAAATTTGTGCTTGCACTTCCAAAAATTCGGAATACGAACGTATGTTGCCGAGATCGTGTTCATTCATCTTCGAATATTTTGTATCGAGCCCCGATTCTTTTCTTCTTTTCTGCCGCATCGAATCACGTTCGAGCTGATTCCAGTACGGCGGCGATGTAAATGTATAATCGAAACGAATGCCGCCGAGTTCATTTTCCTCCAATAATTCTTTTAAATAATGTGAATCGCCGTGCAAAGCTACAACTTTGTTCGAAAAATTTTTACCGGCAATTCTTCTTTTGGAAGTTTGATAATATTTTTTGTTAAGTTCTATTCCGGCACAATTCCGTTTCAACTCTCCGGCAGAAATTAAAGTGCTTGCAGTTCCCATGAACGGATCGAGAACCCAACCGTTCTGTTTTGTGAAAAAGCTAACAAAGTCCATCGCAAGCTGTTCGGGAAATTTTGCCGGATGAAGTTTCACTTCTTTTTTTCTTTTCGGCGGACGAAGTACAAACCAGCTTTTGCTGAACTTGATCCACTCTTTGCCGGTGAGTTCGTTCAGCTTGTTGGCTGAATTATATTTGCCGCGCTCACCAAAATCGATGATTTTTTTCTCTTTACTCAAGCCATTCTTAAAAATTTATCGAGAAAAAATTTGAATACAAACCGATGCTCAATTCATGAAAATCTGTTCCGCTTCTATCCGGCTGAAAATTATATCTGTATCGTGTAAACACCGTGAATACATTTTGTATCTGAAATAAACCGAGTGAAATTTCGGGACTAATTCCGTTATAACCTTCAAAGTCGGTAAAATAATTCACACCGGCAGAGGCATATTTTATGAACTCAAGCTGGAATATTTGTTTGTATCCGGTTCTAAAAAAATTTTTTTTGTCGCTCTTAAAAATGTAAGAGTATTCTGCGCTGATGTATCCAAAAGGATAATTGTAACCGGTTGTGTAGAAAGAAAAAATCGGAATCTCTTTTGAAAGTGCGAAAAATTTTTCATTCCCTTTCATCACAAGTGTCGGCGCCGGTAAGCCGAAAATAATTCCGCCGAAACAGCACATCTGCAGTAAACCGGCATCGCGCTCGGCAGCAATATTCATATTCTGCGGAACGTCAACATCGTACAACTGGCTTTCGGAAATATTTCCGTCTCTATCTTCAACAAAAATTCTGAAGTAAACAATGTTGTTTGCTGTGTTCAATTTTTCCAGTGCAATTTCAGTTTTATGATTATCAGTCAGTTTCTTCGAAACAACAAATTCATTTTTATCGTTAACAAGTTTTGATGTACAGCTATCACTCGTAAAATACGACAGCACAAATTTATGCGGCGGCTCAGGAGTTATGTATGAATCAATTAAATAAATTTCAATATCGCCGTAAGCCGTTGAATCCGGCTGAGAATAAAGTGCGTCGAAAGCCGTTAGCAGAAAAACTGCAAGTATTATCTTCTTCATATTTTTTTCGGTTTATGAATATTGTTCAATACGTACTGCAAAACTCTCCGCGGACTCAGCGTATACTTCGTTATTTCTACGATTTAGAAGCATTTCACACAAAGACGCAATGGGAACGCAAAGATCGCAAAGAAAAAATCAATTCACACTGATTATAATATTTCGGAATATCGCATTCAATATATTATAAACTTCTGGAAATCTCGAAAAACATTTGCCTTAATCTAATAGATTGAAAGCCGAATGCAAAATAAGAATCGTTCTAAAGAATTTAAGTATATTTGCGGCATAAAAATTACGGTGAGATGTGAGAATATTGATTTCAAACGATGACGGTATCGATTCCCAGGGCATTGCGGCACTCGCAGAAGAATTAAAAAAGATCGGCGATATAATTGTGATTGCACCGCGCACAGAACAAAGTGCAGTTGGTCATGCAATCACAATGAAAATTCCTTTGAGGATTACCGAGTACTACAAAAACGGAGATTTTTTTGGATATGCAATTGAAGGAACTCCGGCAGACTGTATTAAAATCGGGATTCGCAACATACTTAAAACGCCGCCGGATATTGTTATTTCAGGAATCAATCACGGTTCGAATGCGGCAATAAATATTATTTACTCCGGAACAGTTTCTGCGGCACGCGAAGCGGCAATTATGGATGTTCCGGCAATTGCTGTTTCTGTTACAAGTCACGAAGCAAAAGATTTTCGATTCGCTGCAAAAGTTACTGCAAAACTTGCACAACAGGTTTTAAAACACGGACTGCCGAACGGAACATTATTGAACGTGAACGTTCCCGATGTGCCCGAAGAAAAAATTTCAGGCATGCTTTTAACACAGCAAGGCAAATCCAAATGGGATGATATTTACGAAGAACGCTGCGATCCTTATGGTAAAAAATATTATTGGCTTACCGGCAATCTCGTTGAAACAGACAAAGTACTTGAAACGGATCAGTTCGCAATCAAAAATAATTATGTTTCCGTAACGCCAATCCATTTCGATCTAACGGATTACAAAACTTATAACTCGATGAAATCGTGGCAGATTGAAAATTTATTGAATCACGATTAGCAAAATTGAATGAGCGGCATAAACAGTTTTAATATTTCATTCGAGACAAATTTTTTCATCGCACTCGTCTCTATTCTTTTGTTGATAGCCTATTCCATTTACATTTATAAGTACACTGTACCGAAAGTTTCATTTGCATTAAGAATTTTTTTATTATCGCTCCGCGCCGTAATTGTAATTCTAGTTCTGCTTTTAATCTTCGAGCCGCTGATTACACTTACTTTCAAAGAAACTCAAAAACAATTCACATATCTCTTTGTTGATAACTCACAATCTATGATTGCGAAGGAAAGCGCAAGCAGAAGCAGTGCTGTAAAAAAACTTGTGGATGACGTTTCTGCAAATCAAAACGATCTCAAAATTTTTTCTTTTGGAAAAGATGTTAATAAAATTGAGAAAGACAGTATCGACAAAATTAATTTTAGCGAACTGCTGACAGACTTTTCAAAAATATTTTCGTCGCTTGGTAAATCCGGCAATGCAAGTTCCGCAATAATTGTGAGCGATGGAATTATCACAAACGGAACCGAGCCGTATTACACCGCAGAAAAACTCGGCTTTCCCGTTTACACAATTGGAATCGGCGACACAACAAAAATTAAAGATGCAGCCGTACGCGATGTCATTTACAATCAATACATTTACAAAAATAGACCGACAGAAATTGAAGCGGTGATAACAAGCTTCGGTTACGAAAATCAAAATGCTCGAATAGTTTTTTATGACGAAGGGAAAGTTATCGGTTCGAAAGATATCGTACTGAGTGCAAGCGGCATTAACCGCGTAAAATTTGATTACAACCCGGATCAAAGCGGCGAAAGGAAATTAAATGTAATTGTAACTCCACTCGCAAATGAATCGAATAAAACAAACAACAGCCGCACTTTTTTTATTAATGTACTCGAAACAAAAATTAAAATTACTGTTGTTGCCGGTGCACCGTCGGCAGATTTATCCGCAACAACTCAAGCTTTGGCAAGCGATAAAAATCTAGAAGTAAAAAAAATCGTACAAGTTTCTTCCGGCAAATTTTGGGATAATTTGAATCTCTCTTTAATTGATTCTGCAGACATTTTATTTCTGGTTGATTTCCCCTCTGCCCGCTCGCCGAAACAATTGCTCGATAAAGTTCAGATCGCAGTTCAAAACAACAAACCGTTTTATATAGAAGTATCTGCAAACACTGATTACAGACTGTTAAAAAATTTTGAGAGAGCTCTCCCCTTCTCAATTGGAACTATTAATTACAACACATTTCAAGCACAGCCGGATTTAGTGAGCACAGCTTTTACAAATGCTTTTTCGGGTGCCGCCGATCAAATTAATATTTGGCAAAATCTACCACCGGTAACTAAAAGCAGTTCAAACTTTCCAGCAAAACCGGAAAGCAATGTTCTCATAAAATCCAAAGTGAGAAACTTGCCGGTTGCATCGCCGCTGATGATAAGCCGTGCAGTTGCAAATCAAAGATCGATTGCAATGCTTGCCGGAGAAATCTGGCAGTGGAATTTATCAACAACAGAAAAACATCCGGGCTTCTTCAATAATTTTATTAACGATATTGTAAAGTGGCTTTACTTGAGTGATCAGCAAAAACAATTTGTTATTCGTACCAACAAAAAAATTTTTTCATACGGCGAACAAGTTGAGTTTACCGCAGAGCTTTACGATCAGACTTTTACGCCGGTAGATTCTGCACAAATTGAATTGACAATTAAAAAGCAAAACGAAGAGCACAAAATTAGTTTTGAAAAAGTAAACAGCGGAGTTTATCAGGCTTTTTTTGATGCCGGTGAAACCGGCGATTACACTTTCGGCGGCACTGCAAAATTTAACGGCTCGTTAACTCAAAGTAATTCCGGAAGATTTACAATTACCGATGCACAAATCGAATTGCTCGACACAAGAATGAATATTGGTTTGCTTCAACAACTCGCACAAATTACAAGTGGAAAATATTTTCCGATTAACAATTACTTCTATTTGTTGAACGAGCTGAAGCGCATCAATAAAATTTCAAAAGACAAATCATCCTACACTGAAATAGAATTGTGGTCAAACGAATGGATAATGATTCTGATAATTTGTTTATTTGCAATCGAATGGTTCATCAGAAAAAGAACAGGAATGTTATAACATCACGGATAAATCATGCCTTTCATTGAATTCACACCGAAAGAAAAAGTAAACGTAAAAATTCTCGACGAACAACACGAACAGCTCGCTGCACTCTTCAATGTTCTGCATTCGAATCTCGACGAAAGCAAGAGAGAGCTGGCTGCCGAAACATTAAAAGCGATTATCGATTTGGTTGAAAAACATTTTTTTGCAGAAGAGAGATTGATGAAACAATTTCGCTTTACCGGCTATTTTTCTCACAAGCTTGAGCACGACCGCTTTTACAACAAACTGCTCCTACTTGCCGATAAATATAAGAAAGGCGAAGAGAGCATCGGTGAGCGCGAACTTGACGGCTTCAAACAATGGTTCTTCAATCACATTGAACTAAACGACAAAAAATGCGGAGAGTTTTTGAGTTCGCAAGGAATTAATTAATTGAATGAAATTGTTTAATCAATTCTTCGATTTTTTTCTGCCGCGGTTCTGTATTTCATGCGAGAAGAAACTTTCATCCGAAGTGTATTTTGTTTGCAGCGGCTGCATTGACAGCATCAAAAATGCCGACGCCGGCAGAATCACCCATGAATTCAACAGAAAATTTTTGAACGACAAACTTATCAACGATTTTACTTCCCCCTTTGTTTTTGAAAAAGAGAAAACACTTCAACACATAATTCACGCATTAAAGTACAATGGAAATTTCCGGCTCGGAATCTTCCTCGGGCGATTAGCTGCAGAAAAAGCGAAACACAAAATTTCAGAATGGGATGCAGATATAATCGTTCCGGTCCCAATTCACAGATTAAAGAAAGCGGAGAGAGGTTACAATCAATCGTTTTATATTTCAAAAGGAATCGGTTCTGTTCTGCAAATTCAGATTGTTAAAAATGCGGTGGTGAGAAAAAAATTTACCGAAACGCAGACAGCTTTCGCTTCCGAAGAAAGAAAAGAGAATGTTAAAGATGCTTTTGCAATCAAAAACAAAAATGTAGTTCGCGGCAAAAAAATTATTCTCGTGGACGATGTGATCACAACCGGCGCAACAATTTCCGAATGCGCAAAAGTTTTGATCGAAAACGGTGCAGAAAAAGTTTTTGCGTTTTCTGTGGCGGTTGCGGATTAACAACGTTTGCTCATTTCAAAAAAGGCAGAACATTTAGCTATTCTGCCTTTAAAAGAATTTGGTTTACTTTACGAGCATTATTTTCTTTGTGAGTGTGTGTTTTTCTGTAACCAAAGCAGTGATGTATATTCCGCTTGGTAAACTGCTTCCATTAAATTCAAACTCGTATCTACCAGCTGAAAATGTTTTGTTTGCAAGTTCAGCAACTTCCCTACCTAATATGTCGTAAACTTTCAAAGAAACATGTCCACTATTGGGAATTGCAAAAGTAATTTTTGTTGTTGGATTGAAGGGATTTGGATGAGTTTCTAATGATTCCGAGTAACTTTCACTTTCAACTGCTGCAACAGATGATTCATCAAAGTTCTGTTTCATCAATGCAGAACCACTAACAGTTTTTGTTACAGTATAAGTCGAACTGTTTGCATCTGATACTACACATTTTATATCGAATGATCTGCCATCTGAAATTCGTGTAACAGTATTGGTTGTATTGTAAATACTAAACCACGAACCGCATGCCACTGCATTGGGTGCTATTTCACCCATTTCAGCAGAAGCATCAAGTGAAAGAACTTCATCACAATGAACGTAGTATGACCAGCTGTAAGTATATGGCGATTTGCCGCCAGAAGCTGCAGCAGTGTAAGTTCCGCTCTGTCCGTTAGTTAAACTTGATGGCCCCGACATAGTAGCAGTTAATGGAGGATAGATTGTAAATGATATTTCTTGGTATTTCCAGCCTTGTTGATATTCACTGCTATAATTGTCATCATAGTATGGTTTATGATTAACTCTAAATTTAATATTGCCAGTACCTAATTCATCAGCAGTAAGTGACAAACTCTCAGTGCCGCAGAATGGATAATCTTCACCAAATGTTTTGATTAATAAGTCATTTCGATAAACATCAACTCGGGTAATTGAGCGATCTGATATAATCCACTCAAACTCATAAATATTACCATTCTTTTTGTATGTAAGATCAAATACATGTGAACCGGGCAAAAATCTTCTTATTCCAGAATCATCCCCCCATGCATTTGCGACATAGTAATTTAAAATTGTAGAACCAGGTTTGTTTTGGGAGTTATTTGAAACTCTCAAGGGATTTTTGAACCCACTAAAATTTGGTGAAGTTCTATAAGAACAAACATACCTTCCAACTGAGTCGAACTTGTGTAGAAGGTTCAACCCTAAATCCGAGACAAGAAAAGTTCCGAAAGAAGCCATCCCTATATCAGTGATATAACTACTAGCTGGCATAACTGTCACAGAATATCCGACGAGATCGTTCGATTCGGAACGTACATAAGCAAATCTCCTCTTTGTATTCTCATAAATTAATAACTCACGACAACAATCGTCTATCTTAGTAATAGATATTTTCTCTAATGTTTCAAATCTTTGATCTGAATGAGTAGTTAAATCGTAAAAGCCAGTATAAAGATTCAAAATATTTCCAGAAGTATTGATATGTAGCAATTTATTATAATTATCAACAACCCAAATCCCTTTTTTATTTTGAAGATCATAAGAAAGAGCAATATCAATAGGCTTTTCTAAGTTACTAACATTTATCGTATAGGAGTAATTCAGAGTATTATTTTGGTAGTTATAATTTAGCACAATTATTTTTTTCTGTTCACTGTCACTTATATAGACATTGCCTTCTAAGTCAACAGTTAGGGCAGATGGGCTAGAAAATTTATAGTCTGCTGCATTGTCTCCGAAAGATTTGATCTCTTGATTAGAAGTATTAGAAAATACAATCCGTTTCCAATAGGGATCTAATAGAAAAACGGCATAATTATCCGTAGAATAATAATAACTATCCATATCGATAGGCGCATGATAACTGAACATATCACGATTTAGATATTGCCGGGCAAGATTTTTTGTTACCTCAAAAATTTGCGGTACATCGTTGAACTTGGTTGGGATCAGTCCATTGTCAATAATTCTTAATGTCACTTCGGACGAATTCATAATTTGTTGAGTTGATGCTACAGAAGATAATTTTAAATTTGGTGCCTCGCGGCTTTCCGTTTCTTTTATTGAAAAATCTTTCTCAAATATTTGACTGTAATAAGAATTACAAAAGAATACAAAGAACATAACAATGAATTTTAGACTTCGCATTTTTTGCCCCCTTAATTAAGTTTCTGAATAATATATTCTAATTCATCTATATGATACTTAGTATCAAGTTTTATTGCACCACTTTTTGCTCCGACTGACAACATATATACTGTTCCATCAGGTGCTACTTTCATGAAAAGATGATCTGAAATGTAATCGTTGTACATATTGTTATTTCTGTTCACATGAAAGGTTTTACTTTCCCGATTTTTCAAATTGTACATTATTATTTCGTTATCGCGGAAAGTATAGGCATTTTCCTTGGCGTCGCAGCCAATGAAATATTTTATCCCGAAATCGTTTGTATTGTCATAAGGGAAAAGCATTGTCTCATTAATATCTTTTGGTTCTTTCTGTTGCTCTTTCGGAATAGATTCTATATAGTAATTTTTTCCTTTTACTGCAGAGTTTAAGTAGTAATTAGTAGTTGCATGGGGATAGTTTGTTTTACCTATAAAATTCCCGTCTTTGTCATATAAATAAAATAACCGCGTATCATTATCTGGACCTAAAATGACTGGAAATGTGCCAATACAAATTTCATCGTTGTTATTGATAAAAAATCTTTTTACATAATTACTTCCAAAAAAATTAAGTTGGAACTTGTTTATTTTTTTGCAGTTTTGATCATACTTTTCCATATTAATAAAAAATTCCCCATCCAAAAAAAGTACATATAATGAACCTTTTGTGTCGCATGATACTGAAATCGTATTGATTCTTTTGTTGGCAACTAACTGTGATGAAATAGAAATTTCATCCACTAAAGTTCCTTTATTATACTTATATACTTTTTCTGTAAATGGATTAGCAATATAGATGTTATCATCCCTATCTACTGTGTAATCTGCACGTATAAAAGTATGAGGATATTCTTTATTAGAAAAGATTGGACTTGATCTTTTGGCTGGGTTATTATCCAAAATAGCAGTTTTTAATACAACATTACTTTGTGACAAAAGTATATTTGTGCAAATCACAAAGAAAAAAAATAAATATTCTGATTTCATTTTATTCCCCTTTTAAAAATTTATTTACGGTAATAGTGTGCTATATAATTTGGATACTGCCACCAACTAAATACACCGCCATTAGCCGGTGTATTAAAAACGCCAACTCGTGTTTCTTTAGCTCCATAATGAAAAAATTCAGCTATGCCTATTGAGCTAATTACACTATAATCATTTACGTTGGGATAAGAAACGCTGGTAATTGTTCCCAAATGATCATACTTCCCATCATTATCCCAATCGTAAGCAACAACATCACCAACCTTTATATTGCTAGTTTGTACACGAGAAAAGCTATTATCGTTAAGAAATGTATTACAGTTAAATGGATTACTAATTATAACCGAGACTCCAGCATCAATAAATGCTCTATAAACTAATGCATAACATACATATCCAGCTTGATATTCCGGCTCCGGCGACTGAGTATTGGTAGATGATATCCACCCCGGGAAACCGCCGCCTGATATTAATTGATATTGACTATAAGAAGTTTGGTTCGTAACTGTTGCATTGTTCAGTCTCTTGATATAGTTTTCTTTATCATCCACTTGTAATTGTTCCCCTACTAATCCTGAAGGTGTCCATGCAACAGCACCATCATTATAAATGATAGGAGCGAGTGGTGGAGGTGGCTGAACGACGTTATCGGGAATAAAATATTTTGGACAGTCCTTAGTAAATTTGTTGACTTCTTTTGCGACTCTAAAGTTACCTTCAGTTCCATTTCCAGGGTCTTGAGTATAATTTGTACTTGTACAACCAACTAATGTTGCTACAATTGAGATTAACAAAAATGAAAGATTTTTTTTCTTCATGTTTCCCTCCGATTGTTAGTAAAAAATCTTCAATTGAATACAATCGAAATTATAACTCCGTCACAAGTTACAAAAGGTAATAATTTAGGTATTGTCTACATAAATAGTTTTTGTTATTCTTATTCAGAATTGGAAGCTTTTGGAGTTTTTGCTTGATGTTTAATATGCTGATTATTTATTGGATACTAATTAAGTTCATTTAGGAATGTTGATGAGATTAGTCGCAACTTATAATTCCTTCTGTAACATGAGAAAGTAAAAAGTAATATGCTCGATAGATTAAGCTTGCCTACATCTTCTCCGGCGCGCTAACATCAAGTATCGTCAATCCATTTTTCAACACTGTACGCACGGCAAGTGCCAAAGCAATTCTTGCTTCTGCAAGTTTTTGCTCGCTGCCGATTATTCTGCAGAACGTATAAAATTTATGGAAGAGTGCCGCAAGTTCTTCAAGGTATGTTGATATTCTGTGCGGTTCAAAATTTTCCGAGCAGAACAAAACTTCATCAGGAAATTCATAAAGTTTTTTTACCAGGTTTTGTTCTTCGGATGTTGTCAGCAATTCGAGATTTTCCAGATTGGCTGTCAATCCTTCGTCTTTCGTCATCCTCAATATTGAAGAGATCCTCGCGTGTGCATACTGAAGATAAAAAACCGGGTTCTCGTCTGATTGTTTTTTTGCAAGGTCTAGATCAAAATTCAAGTGGCTTCCGATGCTTCGCATTATAAAAAAGTAACGGACAACGTCACTGCCTACTTCGTCAATCAATTCATCGAGCGTAATATAATTTGCTTTGCGTGTGGACATTTTAACAATCTCGCCTTTCTGCATTATCGTAACAAACTGATGTATCAAAACTTTTATTTTGCTTGCATCGTAATTCAATGCTTTAAGCCCGGCAAGCACATCGGGGTATGTTGCGTTATGATCCGAGCCGAAA
This sequence comes from Ignavibacteriales bacterium, assembly GCA_016177735.1. Lineage (GTDB taxonomy): Bacteria > Bacteroidota > Ignavibacteria > Ignavibacteriales > Melioribacteraceae > DYJK01. The sequence continues at coordinate 114,023 of JACOUS010000013.1, forward strand.
AGATCAACGGCGAGGTCGTAGCCGCGCTCAAACTTTGTTATGTGATAAGCAATATCGGGCAAGCGGTAAGTAGGCTCGCCGCTCGATTTCACAATAACTTTATCTTGCTCGTTGCCGAGTTCGGTAAACTTCAGCCAAACAGCGCCTTCTTTTTCATACGATAAATTTCTTTTCTTAAATTCATCAAGCAGTGCTTTTATTTTCCCTTCTTCGTACAAATTGTTTTCGTTGTAATAATTTTTGAAATGAATTTTCAGACGTTCCAAAGTTTTATTGATGTCCACAAAAATTTCTTTTTCGGCAGTCCGCTTGAAAATACCTTCTGCATCTTCGTTAATTAATTTATCGCCGTGTTCGTTTTTTAATTTTTCGGCAATCTCTTTTATGTATTCACCCTGGTAATAATCTTCGGGAAAATCTATTGGCTGACCGAGCAGTTCGAGATAACGGCGACGAACCGAATCACCGAGCACGCGCATCTGTCTGCCGGCATTATTGAAATAATATTCTCTATCAACATCGTAGCCAATCCATTCGAGCATGTTTGCAACCGTATCGCCGATTACGGCATTCCTTCCGTGCCCGACTGTTAACGGTCCGGTTGGATTTGCGGAGACAAACTCAACCTGTGCTTTTTTGCCGGCATACTTTTTTGATTTGCCGTAGCTTTCTTGTGCGGAAAGAATTTCTCTGATTATTTCAGGAACGTATGAAGAAGCAAAATAAAAATTTATAAAACCCGGTCCGGCAATTTCTATTCTCTCTATAATAGATTTATCGTAATCAAGATTTGCAATTATTTCATTGGCAAGCTCACGCGGATTACGTTTCAGTTTTTTAGTCAGCATCATCGCGGCATTTGTAGAATAATCACCGTGACTTTGCTGAGCCGGCACTGAAAAAATCAGTTCAACATCTTGCAAATAAATTAACTTCTGCGAAGCATCTTCAAAAATTTTCTTGAGATATCTTTTCAATTAATTCTCCTTCTTACTCTTTCTTGTGCGCGTTTTCGGTTTTGGTTCTGCGGCAATTTCTGTTTCATCCGCAACTTCGATTACCGGTGCATCGCCCCAAAATTTTTCGAGGTTGTAATAGTTGCGCGCGTCAACTTTGAAAACGTGCACAACAACATCAAAGTAATCGAGCAGAATCCAGTTCAAAGTTTCGTAACCTTCGCGGTGCAAGCATTTAATCCCTTGCTCGATCAGTTTCTCGTCAACTTCGTCGGCAATTGCCTTTACCTGACGATCCGAATCAGCAGAGCAGACAACAAAAAAATCGGCAATAGCCGAAAGTTTGCGGAGGTCAAGAATTTTTATGTTGTACCCTTTTTTATTTTGAACAAGTTCAGCAATCAATTTTGCAAATTTTATTGAAGTCACTTTCGCCTCATTTAAGTGGTTGTAAAGTAAAATAATCTTTACCGATAACAATTGAAACATCGAGGAAGTAATCGTTATTCAACTGCTGGATAACATTTTCATTTTTAACGCCGAGCGCATTGGCAACTTTGTAAGCATTAGCCGTGTTGCCGATCCGGTCAATCACAAGCGTTTCATCCATATCGAAACGAATATAATTGCCGTCGTTCACTACATCAAAATTATTTGCACGAAGAAAATCCGTGAAGCGGTCTGCAACGCCGCTTACTCCGCATCCGTTCAAAACTTCCACTTGAATAATTTCAGACGGCGATTGACTGCCCGCCGGTGAAATATCAGCACCATTCGTATTAGTCAATTTAACATATAGAGAATAGACCATAAAAATAATTACGGCACCAAGCAAAAAAATTGCAATGTTGAGAAAAAGATTCGTTGTAGAAGCTTTTAAATCAACCGTTTGTTTAGAGGCTTTCTTCGTTGCGGTTTTTTCCAAAGTAATTTAATGATTGTGAAATGCTGAATAAATTCGGAGGGAAATTTAATAAAATTCTACTTCTCTTTCTCGTTCGATGATTCTCTGTTGTAAAATGAATCGTAGTAAAACGGCGAATTGTACCAATACGAGTTGTAATAATTATACGGCATGTTTCTGTATTGAAGAATGATCGTCATGTTATCAGCCGGTTTGTAGTTCAACTGTGCGCGGCTCAAATAAATTCCGTTCAATTGCTGTGAGAAACTTTTATCAAATGTGTTGTAAGGAGAGTTTACCAAACTGATGTCCGCTTCAATATTAAGCTGATCGTTAAATTTATAGAACATGCTGTTTGTGTAAGTGGTTAATGCAATGTTGCCGAAACCGGAAGTTTGATACGAAACATCAAAAGTGTGGCGCATTTTAAAATTATCCGGGTTGAAAAAGCTGAACAAAGACGAAGAATAATTTTTCACGATACCGCTTGTTACATCCAAAGGTTTGTTAGATTGATCTTTGAATTGCGCGTTTGCGTTGATCGAAAAGAAAATTAAACATAATATTGATAACTTCTTCATGTTTGTTCCTAAATTTTAGCTTTTTACAAACCGTGTCGTAATTTTGTTTCTACAGTAAAAATTCCGGCAGTAATTTTATAATTAACGAAGACAGTTTCAAGCCAATAAATAATTATTTTGCGCCATCTCTGTCCCAAACTTTCTCCGGAATACTAATAAGTTATTGAGGGACATCTACTTACTTCAAGAAAAAATTTTGGGTATCTAATTTTTTCGTTAGAATAAAACAATTGAACAGAGCACTTTTTGCAAGTTTTTAATCATTTTAAAAAGTTTGGGACTCCGGTGATTTTACACGCACAATCATTTCAATTTCTACCGGCGCGTTCATCGGTAATTCGCTCACACCAACTGCACTTCGGGCGTGTTTGCCGGCTTCCCCGAAAATGTTTACCAAAAATTCCGAAGCACCGTTTGCAATTTTGGGCTGTGCATGAAAACCGATAGTAGAATTAACAAACACAACTAGTTTAACGATCTGTTCAATTTTATCGAGGTCGCCGATTACCGATTTAATTGCACTCAGGCAGTTCACTGCAGAAATTTTTGCACATTCAATTCCTACTTCTTCGGAAACTTCGTAACCAAGTTTGCCTACAGCAGCTAATTTGCCGTCTTTAAAAGGAAGTTGACCGGAAGTGAAAATTAAATTGCCGATCTGCTGTGCGGGAATGTATGCGGCTAAAGGTTTAGGAGCAGTAGGAATGTCGCTGCCCAAAACTTCTTTAATCTTTTGCTCGATCATTTAACTCACCTCAATAATTCATTGCAAATATACCAAAAATGTTTAAACGATTTCTTTGGATTAGTTTTCTTTCTCTATTATCTTTGTCCGAAAAATATGAAAGGCAGAAAATGACCGGACAAAAATTTCATGAGCTATATGATATTATGGTTCGATTAAGAAAAGAATGCCCGTGGGACCGCGAGCAGACACACGATTCCATCAAAGCCGCAACACTTGAAGAAACTCACGAACTGATTGAAACAATCGATGAAAAAAATTTTCAGGAAATGAAATCCGAACTCGGTGATTTGCTTCTGCATATACTGTTTCATTCGGTAATTGCAGAAGAGAACAAAAACTTCAACATCAATGATGTTATCGATTCGCTGAAGAATAAATTAATCAGGCGGCATCCGCATGTTTTCGGCGATGTTCAAGTTAACGGAACCGAAGATGTTGCTAAGAATTGGGAAGAAATAAAATTATCCGAAGGAAGAAATTCCGTGCTCGAAGGTGTTCCGAAAAATCTTCCGAGCTTGGCACGCGCGTACAGATTGCAAGAGAAAGCATCCAAAGTTGGTTTTGATTGGGAAAAGAAAGAAGATGTTTGGAAAAAAGTAATCGAAGAAATTGAAGAGATGCACGCAATGGAAAAATCCGGCAATAAAGTTGAACTCGAAAAAGAATTGGGCGATGTTTTTTTCGCATTAACAAACTATGCGCGCTTTCTTGGTGTCAATCCCGAAAATGCACTCAGAATCACAAACGAAAAATTCATAAACCGCTTCAGTTACATCGAACAAAAAATTAAAGAGGGTGGAAAAACTTTGAAGGAATCGAACCTCGAAGAGATGGACAAATACTGGGAAGAAAGCAAAAAAGTATTATAGAATAATGTTAAATGGGAAATGGTAGTTAATGAACGATTTTCCCCATTTACCATTAATCTTTCTTTCCATTGTTCTCTTGATAATGTTTCTCATAAGCGTCAATAATATCTTTCACAAGTTTGTGGCGCACAACATCGCCTTTATCAAAGTAGACAAACCCGACGCCGTCAATATGCTGCAAGATTTGCTTCACTTGTACCAATCCGCTTTGCGAGAAGCTCGGCAAATCGATTTGAGTAATATCCCCCGTAATTATAGCTTTTGAATTCGGACCGAGACGAGTCAAAAACATTTTCATCTGCATTATTGTTGCGTTCTGTGCTTCATCAAGAATAACGTAAGCATTGTTCAATGTTCTGCCGCGCATAAAAGCAAGCGGTACAATCTCGATAATTCCTCGTTCAATATTATTTTTCAACTGTTCGAAAGGCAGCATCTCTTCAAGCGCATCGTAAAGAGGACGCAGATACGGATCAATTTTTTCTCTAAAATCGCCCGGCAAAAATCCCAAACTTTCCCCGGCTTCAACAGCGGGACGAGCAAGTACAATTTTTTTTACAATTCCCTTTTTCAACGCAGAAACAGCAAACGCAACAGCAAGATAAGTTTTGCCGGTTCCGGCCGGTCCAATTGCAAAACAAATATCGTTCTCTTTTACGCTTTTAATATATTCAATTTGATTTGGCGTTTTGGCTTTTATAACATCTTTTTTGGAATAAAGAACTATGTTATCGAATTCATTTTCACTTACTATTTCTCTGCCCTGAAGAGTTAAATCGATGATGGTTTCAACGTCTTTGGAATTGAGTTTGCCGGTTGTGTTCAAAACAAAAATCATCTCCTTAAAAATTTTTTCAACGGAGTCCACTTCTTCGGTAGTACCTTGCAGATAAACATTATCGCCGCGGACAGTGATATTTGTTGTGAATCTGCTTTCAATCGGTTTTAGATTGGAATCGTTATAACCGAGCAGCAGCATTAAATCAACATTTTCGAGCCTAAGAATTTTTTCTATTTGCGTATCGTCCTCCGTTCATTAAAAAAGCCCTTTCCAAAAATATGAAAAGGGCTCAACAAATTTTACAATAAAACTATTTATGTTAATTAGCTTGCTGGGTTTGAGTTGGAGGAGCAGGCTTATAGCTTCTTCTAATTTTATCGTATTTAGCTTTTTCTTCTTCAGTCAAGTTGGGAACTTTAAAGATTTGTTTCGGATAGATCAAATCGGGATTTTTAATTTGGTCTCTGTTTGCTTTGTAAATGATTGGCCAAGCAAACGGATTTGCATAATGTTCTTTCTTCTTTGCAATTCCCCAGAGGTGATCGCCACGAACAACTGTGTACATAATTTCTTTCGGAGCTTCTTCCCACGCATCAAGTTTTCTTTGTAATTGATTGTGAACTTTATCGAAGAATTCCGGCAGAGCGGAAATTTTATTTTTCTTCATTGCATCAAGTTCTGCCTGACGGTCGGCTTTTGGAGATTCTTTGCCGTCAATTTTGCTTGTCAATGCATTAAGCTGTTGTTTGAAATTATCAACATCGGCTTTTGTAGCACCAACCATTGCATACAATTCGTTGATGCAATCATCGTATGCTTGTAAGCCGTCTCTTGTTTTTTTCAATTGAGCAACATCAGCTTTTAAATTATTTAATTCAGTTGTGAGGGCAACTTTACTTTCAGTTAAGCGGTTAATTTCAGCTTGCCACTCCTCTTCCGTCATTTCTTGCCTTTGCGCAAAAACATTTGTTGAGAGGAGTACAAATGCAGTTAAAGCCAGCAATAATTTGTAAACTTTCATTTATGACCTCCTTGGTTTTTAAACTTTTGATTACAGACCTATTTTTTCAAGATTTTTCTTTGTTTCTGCCTTGGTTTTTGCGCATTCATCTAATTTTGCATTTTTTTCAGCAATTTCTCTTTCGAGAGCTGCTTTTTCACTCTTTAAAGAATTAACTTCTTTTTCAAGAGCCAAAACTTCAGAGCGTAGTGCTTCCAATTCTGCCATTTGCTCTTCTGAAACGCCACTGCAGCCGGTAACACCGATCATTCCGGCAAATAGTACTGCAATTAGTCCAGTGGTCAAAATTCTCTTCATTTTTGTCATATTCGACCTCCTTTGGTTTAAGAATTTCTTTTTATAACGATAGAAATATAAGGATTTTTGCATCTAAAAGAAGGCAAAAAGCCGTCTTCCATTTAAAAAAATAATTAAATAAGTCTTTTTTCAACAAAGCTTGTATAATTGTGACCGGCAACAATTATGTGATCGAAGACCTGAATATCCATCAGCTTTCCGGCTTCTACTAATTTTTTTGTAATCGAAATATCTTCGTTGCTCGGTTCCGTATTTCCGCTTGGATGATTATGCAGTAAAATTATGTTGGCGGAATTATTTTCAATCGCAACTTTGAAAATTTCCCGGGGATGAACAACGCTTGCGTTGAGATGACCAACGGAAACAACTTCGTGTTTGATTATTTTGTTTGCCGTACTTAAACAAACAACAACAAATTTTTCTTTTACTTCATCTCGAAGAAGCGGAATAAATATTTCTGCAACATCGCGCGGCGAAATAATTTTTTTATTAGAGAACCATTTTTTTTGCGAGTCTGCTCTTCTGCCGATTTCAAATGCCGCAGAAAGTGCAGCAGATTTGTCCCTTCCGATTCCGGAAAATTTTTTGATTGCATCAACCGATTGCGAGGAAAGAACGTTCAAGTCGCCGTATTTGTTAATCAGCTCTTGCGCAATTTGAATCACATTTTTCCCTTTAGTCCCGGTTCGTAATAGAATGGCAATTAATTCGGCATCTGTTAAACTTTGCGGACCTCTCAACGCAAGTTTTTCTCTCGGACGATCATCAAGCGGAAGTTCTTTAACTTTGGAAATAACACCCTCCAAATTTTAAATTACTATTCCCATTCGATAGTTGACGGAGGTTTGGAGCTGATATCGTAAACAACACGGTTTATTCCGCGTACTGAACGAATTATTTTATTCGAAACATTTTCCAAAAAATCATGATCGAAACGGTACCAATCTGCAGTCATTGCATCCAAAGAAGTAACCGCGCGCAATGCAATAACATTTTCGTAAGTGCGCGCATCGCCCATTACGCCAACTGTCTGCACCGGAAGTAAAACCGCGAACGCTTGCCAGATGTTGTCGTAAATGTTTCCAGAGTGTAATTCACTAATAAAAATATCATCGGCTTCGCGCAAAATATCGAGACGTTCTTTTGTAATTTCACCGAGAACGCGGACTGCAAGACCGGGACCGGGGAACGGATGACGTTGGATAAAAATTTCGGGCAAACCAAGTTCACGCCCAATCGCACGAACTTCATCTTTGAATAATTCTCTGAATGGTTCGATCAATTTTAGATGCATCTTTTCCGGCAATCCGCCGACGTTGTGATGCGTTTTAATTGTTACAGAAGCTCCTTTCACAGAAACAGATTCAATTACATCGGGATAAAGTGTGCCCTGAATTAAAAAATCCGCATCGGAAAATTTCTTCGCTTCTTTTTCGAAAACTTCGATGAATGTAGTACCGATAATTTTTCTTTTCTTTTCCGGATCGGTTACACCGGCAAGTTTGGACAAAAATATTTCCGAGGCATCAATGTGAATGATATGCAGATTAAAATTCTCTTCGAACATTTTTATGATGTCTGCGCTTTCGTTTTTTCTCATCATGCCGGTATCAACATGAATGCAGATCAAATTTTCATGAAGAGCTTCGTGGATCAACACAGCCGCAACCGATGAATCGACACCGCCGCTGAGCGCACAAATCGCTTTTTTGTTGCCGACTTTTACTTTTACTTCTTCGATTGATTCTTCGATAAAATTTTTGGAAGTCCAGTCGGGCGTACAACCGCAAACACTGAACAAAAAATTATCCAGAAGTTTTTTGCCTTGTTTGGTGTGAGCAACTTCGGGGTGAAATTGCAATCCGAAAATTTTCTTTTCGAGATTGGCAACGGCGCATATCGGGGAATTTTCCGTTCGTGCGGTAATATTAAATCCTTCCGGCAGTTCGGTGATATAATCTCCGTGGCTCATCCAAACAACGGAATTATTTTCGACAGAATTAAAGAGTGAATCGATTTGGCAAATCTGCAAATTTGCTTTTCCGTATTCTCTGCTTTTTGCCGGTTCCACTTTGCCGTTGTGATGCTGTGTGATTAACTGCAATCCATAACAGATGCCGAGTACCGGAATTCCAAGTTCAAAAATTTCTTTTGAAATATTCGGCGCGCCTTCATCATAAACACTCATCGGTCCACCGGATAAAATTATTCCGCTCGGTTTTTCTTCTCTGATTTTTGAGATAGGATAATTGTGCGAATGGATTTCCGAATAAACTTTACTTTCGCGGACTCTTCTTGCTATCAATTGTGAGTATTGAGCACCGAAATCTATAATCAAAATTTTTTGTACGTGTTGCATTTCTATTTGCGGTAAGTTTAAAAATATGGGCAAAGCTCGTAAGAGTTTCGCCCAAAGTTAAAGAATTTTTTGAATTAATTATTACTGACCGAGCTGTGCTTTGTAAGCGGCAGAATCCAAAAGACTATTGATTTGTGCCGGGTCGGACAATTCAATTTTTATAATCCATCCTTCGCCGTACGGATCACTGTTAACAAGCTGCGGTTCATCGTTCAACTTTTTGTTAATCTCAATAACTTTTCCATTTGCCGGTGCGTAAAGATCGCTCACTGTTTTTACTGCTTCAATTGTGCCGAATGGATCGCCGGCGTTTAATTCGGTAATATCCGGATTAATATCAACGTAAACTATATCGCCAAGTTCTCCCTGGGCATAATCTGTAACACCAATTATACCGGTAGTGCCTTCAACTTTAATCCACTCATGTTCTTTTGTGTACTTCAAATTTTCTGGAACGTTCATGATTACCTCATCAGTTTATTTATGTGTTGATCTATGAATGATGTATCAAAATCACCTTCAATAAATTTTTCGTTTTCGAGAACTTTACGATGGAACGGAATTGTTGTTTTAATTCCTTCAACCGTGAATTCTTCGAACGCGCGTTTCGCACGTACTATTGCATGTTTCCTATCAGTGCCCCAAACAATCATCTTTGCAATTAAAGAATCGTAGTAAGGAGGAATAACATAATCATTGTACACATGCGAATCGATTCTGATTCCAAATCCGCCGGGGAAATGAAGATATTCTATTCTGCCCGGTGATGGTCTAAAATTATTTTCAGGGTCTTCGGCATTAATTCTAAATTCAATAGCATGCCCTTTAGGTTCGATTGGAAGATTTTCGATTGGCTCGCCGCTGGCAATTAAAATCTGTTGTTTGATCAAATCAAGATTCTGCACCATTTCCGTTACCGGATGCTCTACTTGAATTCTTGTATTCATTTCGATGAAATAGAAATTCAAATATTTATCGACGAGAAATTCAATTGTACCGGCACCTTCATAGTTAACAGATTTAACACCGAGCAGAGCTGCTTCGCCCATTTTATTTCTCAATTGCTGTGAGACGGCCGGCGATGGCGCTTCTTCAATTAATTTTTGGTGCCTTCTTTGAATCGTGCAGTCTCTTTCCCCGTAGTGATAAACACTGCCGTGCTGATCGCCCATTATTTGTATTTCAATGTGGCGCGGATTTTCAATAAACTTTTCGAGATAAAGATCGGGCACACCGAAAGATGCTTGTGCTTCTGTGCTTGCAGTCTGAAATAATTTTTCCAATTCTTTTTCTTCCCAAACGATGCGCATTCCTTTTCCGCCGCCGCCGGCAGAAGCTTTTAACATAACCGGGTAACCGATCTCAGCCGCAATTTTTTTTGCTTCATCTGCAGTTGCAACAATACCTTCACTGCCGGGAACTACCGGCACACCCACTTTTCTCATTGTTTCTTTTGCAAAAGCTTTATCGCCCATTTTGCGGATTGAATCGGGGGTAGGTCCGATAAATTTAATATTCGACTCGGCACATATTTCACTGAAGCTGGCATTCTCTGCAAGGAATCCGTAACCGGGATGAATTGCATCTGCGCCGGTTATTGCCGCCGCAGAAAGTATGCTTGGAATTTTTAAATAGCTTTCTGCGCTTGAAGACGGACCGATACAAACGGCTTCATCGGCAAACACAACATGCAGAGAATCACGGTCTGCTTCGGAATAAACCGCTACTGTTTTTATTCCAAGTTCTTTACATGTACGAATGATTCTTAGTGCAATCTCACCACGGTTGGCAATTAGAATTTTTTTGAACAAAATCTCCTCTCAATAAAATTGGATAACACTAAGTTTCGATTAAAAATAACGGCTGGTTGTATTCAACCGGTGTGGCATTTTCGACAAGTATCTTCACAATCTTACCGCTTACATCGGCTTCTATTTCATTCATCAATTTCATTGCTTCAACAATACAAAGAACGGTTCCCGGAGAAACCATGCTTCCAACCTGTGCATACGGATCTGCATCAGGAGCCGGCGCTCTGTAAAAAGTACCAACTATGGGTGATTTAATTTCGTGAAGATTTGTTTGTGCCGTCTCTGCTGGTTTAATCTCCGCCGGTGTAACTACCGGCAAAGCTGTTGTTTGTCTTACTATTTCCGATCCGGGCTGAATGCTTACTTGTGCTGCTTGATGTGAATTTTTTGAGATCTTAACTTTGAGATCACCTTCTTGAACGGAAAATTCGGTTATCTCGCTTTGCTCAACCATTCTGATGAGCTTCTTAAGTAGATTTATGTCCATGCTTACCAATTGATTAGTTGCAAATTCAGTAAAGAGCGTTTAATAACAGGTGTGCAATGCAAACAAATTGTACCAATGGCAGATAAAATTGAGCCTTGTGCCCAATTATTATTTTTACACACACAGTTGGGGTGAAAATATAGGTACCCATCAATATAAAATCAAGAAATCTGATTTTATTTTGCCGTTGTCAACTTTCAGTTTGAATTAAGTACCTATCAACTTCTTGAGCGGCTGAAGTATTTTTGTAGTCTTCCTTAATACCTTTAAGAAGTTTAGCGGCTTCTTCTTTTGCACCGCTTTTCAAAAGATTAACACTTGCTTTGAGTAAATATTCTGAGTTGGATGGATTTGTTTTTGTTATTTGTGATGCTTCTTTATATAAGTCAGCGGCTTTTTCAAATTCTTTTTTGGTTTCATAATATCCGCCCATTCCGGCTAAAGCCGTTGCTTTGAAGAGCGGGTTGCTTCCCGAATAATCTTCATAAGTTTCAAATGCTTCTTGCTGCTTACCGGTGAATAGATATGCATTTGCTAAAAATATTTTTGCCGTTTCGCCTTGTTCGGTACTTCCGTAATTATCAACAATATTTTTCAATCCAACTAAATTATTTTTCGACTGACCATCAATTGCATCTTTGTACTGCGCAGCTTCATATAAAGGAATAACTTTTGCCAATAAATTTGAGGCGGCTAAATTATCGCTCGATCTTTTATTTGCAAATAGGATAACAGCAACCACAGCTAAAGCAACCACACCGGCACCTATCAAAATTTTCGCCTGATGCCCCATGAAATAATTATAAACCTTATAGTACGATGTAACAAGTGTATCTTGTTTAATTTCTTTTTTCGAAATTCGTTTTTTGGCAGTAAACACGTTTACCTCTATTTTATTAAAAACTCAAAAATGCGGCGGAAAATTTAGTAAATATTATAATCCAATTCTAATATGATTGGAAAAAATCCACGCGCTGCCGTTAACATAAACTTCTATTCTGTATGCGCCGGATTCACTGCTTGTAAATTCTGCTTCGCTTCCTTCAAAGCTTGCAGCCAAATTTCCGTTTCTTATTAAATTGATTGTACCCGAAATTCCGGGCAATGTTACGCGCAGTTTAACTTTATTGTTCTTTGTGCTTTCGCCCATCTGATAAATTTTATCTTTGTCCTCGGCAAAAAATCTGAACCCCTTTGCATCGCCGATGTAATAATTAGAAACAAAACATCTTCCATTACGAAGCGAGTTGTAAATTTCCTTCTTTGCCGGTTCGATATCTTTTTGCTCGGAAGATGGTTGAATGTCCGCATCAATTAAAACATGTGTTCTAATCGATTTGAATAATACTTTGTACGGAAAAACTTCCACTTCAAAAAATCCGAGCAGATTAACTTTGTGTGCGTGTGCGTCAACACCGCCGATTCCTACAACTCTTCTTTCGAGACTTAATTTATCCCAAACTTCCAAAGTTTCTTTAGACGGCGAGACGACCGATTTCAACGGATGAATAAAATAATTGTACTTGTTTTGTTCGGTCAATCCTTCCATCCACTCGGACATGTGATTCCAAATTTCGATTCCGGTAAATTCTTTTGTGTCCCACTCAGTCCATGGATACGGCGGATGTTTCTCCATAGAATTTCTTCTTTCATGTGGATGAGCAAGAAATCCCAGTCCGCCGCTTTCTTTCACAAGTCTCACATATTCTTTCGCCGGTAAACGTGTCGAGTAAGTTTCGTTAGTTCCAAAAGCGAGCAAATGATTTTTGTTTTCTTTGTCGTTAATCTCGTATCCAACTAGAAGCAGTGTGTTACCGTACCAGCCTTCGTAGCCTTCGTGCAAAGCGCGCAAAGTATTGTGATCGGTTAGGATTATATAATCCAAACCGGATTCGTCGGCATAGCCGGCAATCTCTTTCACTTCGCCGGAGCCGTCTGAAAAAACAGAATGAATATGGATTGCACCTACTAACTCATTCATAAGTTACCAAATCACTTAGGCGGGTAATATTTTTTGAAGATTCGAAGTAACTCAGTTATTAACCTCTACAAGGGTCGTGTACTGAGTTGTCTGTTCTTTGATCATATCTGAAAGTTTGGTCATTAAAATATCCGTTCTTTCATCCTGATTATCATCAAAGTTCTCAAATGCTTCCTGAGTTTTGAAGATATACACTTCCTCGAAATTGTTTTGTTTATTTTTTAGCTCATAAACAGAATAGTTTTCCAATCCTTCAGCCTTAACCAAATTCTTCAACTCACGTATAACGTCAAGATATTCTTCTCGTTTTTCCGGGAAGACATTATAACGAATAGAAAAAATTACTTTGCTCATTTATCTCCTCAATTAGATTGTTATTTCACCTTTGAAAATTATTTTTGCCGGACCCGCTAATGAAAGTCCGCTTACTTTTTGATTTTCGACCTTAAAATCTACAGTAAGAATATCGCCGCTTTTTGCACGAAGTTTTATCGGCATTTGTAAATTATCATTCACAAAAGAAATTAACGCCGAACCAACAGAGCCGGTTCCGCATGATAATGTTTCGTCCTCTACCCCGCGCTCGTATGTTCTTATGTGAATATACTCTTCTGCAATATTAATAAAATTTACGTTCGCTCCTTCGGGTGCTAAATCCGGCGAGTACCGAATTTCTCTACCGATTTGATAAACCGGAACATCTTCAATCTTTTTAAAATAAGAACCGGGTTTTTTCGGATCAGCAAGTATGTCGGAAATTTTAATAACAACTTGCGGCGAACCGGTATCAACATACGAGGCATTAATCAATTGATTATAAGCTTTTATTTTGAAATTATACTTGAAATTTTTCGGCGGATTCAAATAAAATTTCACAAGTTCTTTTTCAAGTATCTCGCCGGCATACTCCGTTCCGTTTGAAAGAAAGTTAATTTTTTCATCGAAAACTCTTCCGGTTTCAAAACCATATTCAAGGGCACAACGTGCACCGTTTGCACAAAGACTGCCGGTGGTGCCGTCTGCGTTATAATATTTCATATCGAATGCAAAACCATTGGCTTCGGAAAACAAGATTAAGCCGTCAGCACCGATTCCAAATCTTCTATTGCAGATTTGCTGAATGATTTGCGGTTTTAAGCTTAATTCTGAATTATTCTTAGTATCAAAAAGGATAAAATCGTTGCCCGCACCGCTGAGTTTTGTAAAAAAAAGTTGTTTCATTTCAATATCAAATTTAAGGTAATCGAGGGCTGAAAAGCAATTTAAAAAGAAGGTTGGCACGATTTTTATAAAATGCGGCAGCTTTTCATTTAAAAAAAGTTTACGCGAGGATTTATTTAGTGGAGGTGCGGGGAGTCGAACCCCGGTCCGAAATTACTTTTCTATGAACGTCTACACACATAGTCTGTCTTTTAATTTCATCCCATTAACATCGGCAAACAGATTTTAATAGGACTATTCTGTTAAAAGTTTCGCTTCATCTACACAGACTCTCGATTCAGCTATCACACTGTGCGGCGTTCTTTCAATCCCCAGCGTGAGTAGAATTGAAGAACGGCTGCGTTTATTTACGCAGCGAGAGCGTAATTATATTCGCCATTTATTTTTTTTACCGTCGTTTAACGTGTCTACGGCGAACACGGTGCGCAGTTCAAAGAACCAATAATCCCGTCGAAGCCAAAGTCACCCCCAAAGTAAATCATAAATCAAAAATTTCAAGAAACAATAAATGCAGATTATCTCAGCCAGTGAATATCGGGAGTACCATTTCGTGAGTTATCATAACGGGCGAGAACAAATAAGAGATCAGAAAGCCGGTTCAAATATATCACTATTTTATCACCTATATCAACCGACTTGCCGAGCGCAACTGTTTCTCTTTCAGCTCTTCTGCAGATTGTACGCGCAAAATGCAAATATGATGCGCCCTTTGTGCCGCCGGGTAAAATAAAATTTTTTAATTCGGGCAGACGGTTATCATAATTATCAATAAACTTTTCGAGCCGAAAAATAAAATTCTCATCAACTCGCGGAATCGCAAAATCTTTTGTATCCTTACCCAGCGGAGTTGCGAGATCACTTCCGAGAGTGAAAAGATCATTTTGAATACTGCCGATGATCTCTCTCAATTCCTCGCTTTTTATTTCGCCGGATGCAATTCCGAGAACGGAATTCAATTCATCAATAGTTCCGTATGCATGCAAACGGAGATCGTCTTTCCAGACACGCTTGCCTCCGAATAGCGAGGTTTTTCCTTCATCACCGGTTTTTGTATAGATTTTCATTTTTTAAAAGGTAACTCTTTTATGGCAACCGGAATTTCTTTACTGCCAGTTTTTAAAAATAATTTATTTTGTTCCGCCAAAACTTTTTTGCGGATAACAGCCAGTCCAATTTTTTGATTAAGCAACAACGATTTCACAGAACTTGTCAACACACCAATTTCATCGTTGCCATGCTGTTCAAAAATTTCTGCCGGAAGCGAAATTTCATCATCGGAATTAATAACAACGCCCGCAATTTTTTTCTGAACTTTATCATAGGTTTCAAGGCGGGCTATCACTTCTTGCCCGATATAACATCCTTTTGTAAAATTAATTTCATGAAGCAAATCTATTTCATGCGGATTAAATTCATCATTAATTTCGTTTGGTGAAACCGGAATTCCCAATTCAACACGGAAAATATTAAATGCTTCTTCGCCGGCAAGTGAAAGATCAAACACACTTTTATTTTCCAAAAGGTACTCAACAAATTTTGCAGAATGTTCTTTCTCGATAACAATCTTGTAATATTTAACACCGCTTTTTTCATGATGCGAGAAGACAAGAAAATTAAAACCATCCACTGAAGGATTGAGAACATTTTCTCCGTTCAGTGATTTTAATTCGTTTCCTAAAATCAATGTTAAATAAGATTCCACTTGCGAGCCGATAAAATCAAACACAGCATACTTGGAAGAAACATTCGCTGTTTTGATGTCTTCCATAATTATGTATTTGTTAATCCAATTGTAAAGTTTGTTATCGCCGTCTTTGCTTCCGATCAACAAAAACCGGTCGGATAAATTTATACAGATTGTTCTATCAATGAATCTTCCTTTTTCGTTTAGGAATAACGTGTTTCTTTTATAAAACGGTGCAACATCTTTAATCGAATTTGTAGAAACTCTGTGAAGGAAGTCATGAACATCTTTACCGGTCATTTCAACAATAACGGAATTTAAATTTATGTGAATGCCAACGCCGTGTTTCAGTGCAGAATATTCTTCCCGGATATTTGTATAACAATCAAAATAACCGTTGTTCAATGAAGATGTATCAGCGTATTTGGTTTTTAAATAATCGAGCATATTGCTTACTTGGTAATTATCAACAAACATTAAATCTCCTTTAACGGATTAATATTTTCTAAACCATCTCGGGTTTCGTTCGGTAATATATAATTGTTTTTTCTCGCTCCAGTAAAAAGGAATTGAATCAATTGTTCTGATCCGCATCGAATCTTCTGCGAAACGATACTCATAATAATCAGGATAGTTATCCTTGTTCACAACTGCCAAATTTCTTTTATGAACAATGCCTACGTAAGTTTCCAAAAGATGCGGAGGGTTACGCCAGCCGTTGACCAAAAAGAAATTATAATTTCTGTGCCCTGAAATTATGCCGTCTTCATAATTCAGTTCAACATATTTTATTTTTTTGGGAGTCCATGTTTTAATTGTCAGCCTATTGAATCCACCGTGAATCGGGACTTCTGATTCCCACAATCGATTGAACTGTTCGTCTTTGCATTCAAAAAGAGTAAGCCAGAAAAATGCAGTGCCGAGTTTTGTGCTGTCGAGATTAATAAAACTCGATTCATACCCGATAACATTTTTCGTTTCAATATTTCTTTCGCCCGGTTTGGATTTTGCAATTACTGCGAGGACATAATTACTACCGCCGTCGTTGAAATATTTTACTGCAGATTTCGGAACATTGTATGTATATGTTTTATCGAATTCAACAAGGTAAGTACCGGCTTCATAATTATCGAGAATATATTCTTTCAAAGAAATGGTATCGCAAGGGAAACGATTTTTTGTCTGCTCTTTTTCGATTCCAATATTGTATTCTCTGATCTCTTCGTCTTTAGCGGAAGAGGTAGCCGCATCACCTTTTTCTCCGTCTTTTCCGCAGCCGTGCAAAATCAAAAATAAAAGTGGAACCGCTATTAATTTTAAGTACGGTTTCATCTTTCAAGTCCTCGTGAATAATTTTTATTTGCCATCAAACTTTCGAAAACTCTTCTAAAAAATATGCCGAAGTTAAAATTCCTTTTTCAAAATTCTCGATCCAAAAATGTTCGTTCGGTGAATGGATATCATCCGAATCTAAACCGAGCCCGAGCAGAACAGCGGGAGCTTTTAACTTTTGCATGAATTCAACGACAATTGGAATTGAACCGCCGTCGCGTGTGTAAACTGTTTTCTTCCCGAACGATTTTGTACCGGCTTTTGCTGCGGCAACAATTGCTTTGCTATCAAGCGGAGTAACTACCGGCAAACCGTAATGATGCATTTTCACTTCAACACTAATGCCCTTTGGCGAAAGAGAACGAATATGTTTTTCAAAACTCTTTGCTACTTTCACCGCATCTTGGTTCGGCACAAGCCGCATGCTGATCTTCGCACTCGCTTTTGAAGGCAAAACTGTTTTCGCACCGTCTTCAATAAAGCCGCCCTTTATTCCGTTGCAATCCAATGTCGGGCGAGTCCACATTCTTTCCAGCGTAGTGAATCCATTTTCTCCTTGTAGTTCTTTCACGCCTAAATCTTTTGATAATTTTTTATCGGAAAATTTTAACCTCTTAAAATTCTCTTTCTCAACTTTTGTTAATTTCTGTATCTCATCGTAAAAACCGGGCACGGTAACTTTGCCGTTTTTATCGTGAAGTTTGGAAATAATTTTTGCTAGCTCGTTAATCGGATTAGCCACTGCGCCGCCGTAAGTACCCGAATGTAAATCTCTGTTAGCCGCGGTCACTTCAACTTCCATATACAATAATCCCCGCAGTCCGTATGTAATTGTTGGAACACCGGGCTCATACAAACTTGTATCCGATACTAAAACCGCATCGCATTTTAATAACTCTTTATTCTCGCTGATAAATGTTGAAAGACTTTCACTGCCGATTTCTTCCTCGCCTTCAATGACAAATTTTACATTAACCGGAAGCGAACCGGTTGTTTTAAAAAATGCCTCAGCACTTTTGATATGTACAAAGTTTTGCCCTTTGTTATCACTGCTTCCCCTCGCCCAAATTTTACCGTCTTTAATTACCGGTTCAAACGGAGGAGTATTCCAAAGGTTCAACGGATCAACCGGTTGAACATCATAATGTCCGTAAATTAAAACAGTTGGTTTGCCCGGTTCACCAATCCATTCGCCGTAAACTATCGGGTGTCCTTTTGTCTGAAAAATTTCTGTTCTTGTCATTCCGGCGTCTTTGAGTTTGCTGCATATAAACTCTGCACATCTTTGCATATCATTTTTGTTTGCTTCTAATGTACTTATACTCGGTATTCGAATATAGTCTTTCAGTTCTTCAATGTATTCTGTAAAATGGGAATTGATATAATCGATAACATATTCCACAAATCCTCCCCAAAAATTTTTATGAAGATCAGCATTTAGAAAGAGTAAGATAAAATACTATCCCATCTCTTTACAAAAACAAATTTACATGTAACTACATCCCGATTCAAGTTATATAAAAATAAATCGGGCACGTTAACGGATTAAATCATATCTGTTAAATGTTTCCATCTTTCTTTTAAAAAAACTTTGCATACTTTTTAATTCATATTCGTGTTTTGAAAATAATTGAAACATGTAAAAGATGGAAACATTAAGGCGAATATCTTTTAGAGATTATTGGTAAATTAGCAATGAATTAATACACTCTTTTTAATGATAATAATTAAGTATATACTGAAGAATCATCTGGCGCCGTTTTTGTTCGCTGTGTTTACACTCATCTCCGTTTTCCTTCTCCAATTTATGATGAAGTTTGCCGATAAACTTGTAGGCAAAGGTTTGAGCTTTTGGGTAATCACTCAATTGATTACTTATAATCTCGCGTGGATGGTTGTACTTGTAGTACCGATGGCGGTTTTGGTTGCAACTATTATGGCTTTTGGAAGTATGTCCCAAAACAATGAAATAACAATACTAAAATCATCGGGAATAAGTTTATATAGAATGATGCTTCCTCCGTTTGCGGCAAGTATATTGCTTGCACTCTTTCTTGTTTATTTCAATAACAATATTTATCCCGATGCAAATCATGCGGCACGATTATTAAGCGATGACATCGCGCGGAAAAAACCAACTCTATCGCTTGTACCGGGAGTCTTTACGCAAGAAATTCAAAACTACTCGATACTTGCAAGAAAGATCGATCAAGAAAAAAATGAATTGGAAGACATTACAATTTACGATTACTCCGATCTTCCCAAAACAAATATAGTAACCGCACAAAAAGGGAAAATTTATTTCTCCGCAAATCAAAAAAAATTAATAATGGATCTTGTTGACGGCGAGATTCACGAGACGGATAACACGGATGAAATGATTTACCGCAAACTTCGTTTTGAAAAACATAAAATTGCAATGCCGGCAGATCAGTTTGCTTTCGAGCAGAGTACACCCGGCGGACCTCGCGGCGATCGGGAACTCGGTGCACCGGAAATGATGAAAATTGTTGACAGCCTTTCTGTTATTGAAAATAATTATACAAAAGAGTTTGCCGTACGCTTCGGGCGTTTGATAAAAGGTACAGAAATAAAACCGCATCAAAAAAATGAAGCAAATATTTTTACACCGTTCATAGAAGTGAAGGTAAAACAGAGAATCAACGGCGATGAGCAGTCGATTTTCAATGCACTGCAAAGAGTTAAGTACATAAAAAATGAAATCAACCGCTACATGGTAGAAGTTCACAAAAAATATTCGATACCGTTTGCATGCATTGTGTTTGTGTTGATCGGTGCACCGCTCGGAACAATGACAAGAAAAGGAGGCTTTGGAATTGCCGCCGGAATCAGTCTTGTTTTCTTTTTAATCTACTGGGCATTTCTAATCGGCGGAGAAAAATTGGCAGACCGCGGAATGCTCTCGCCTTTTTGGGGAATGTGGAGTGCCAATTTTGTTCTCGGAATTTTTGGAATATTTCTTACAATCAAAAGTGCACGGGAAAAAGTAACCATTAATTTTGATTTCATCATGAAGTATATTCCAAAATCATGGCGCACACCGGAAGAGCTTAATGAAAATTCTTGATAAATATCTCGTTAAACAATTTGTGCAAACTATCCTTTTCGGACTGCTTGCTTTCACTCTTCTATTTGTAATTATTGATATGATGGAGAACCTCGATGATTTCATCGATCAAAATGTGCCGTCGGAAATTATTTTGCAATACTATCTCGTTTTTATTCCCGAAATAATCCGCTTGATAATTCCGGTTTCCGTTCTGCTTGCAAGTCTTTTTACAGCCGGTAAAATGGCAAACTTAAATGAACTAACAGCAATGAAAGCCGGCGGAGTAAGTTTGTACAGATTTATGATTCCGTTCGTTGCCGTATCGATAATAATAAGTTTGATTACCGTTTACTTCGGCGGTTATCTTGTTCCTCTTGCAAACAAACACAAAGTTCACATCGAACAGACGTATATGAAAAAAGGAATTGTTTATTTCGGAAGCAATATATTTTTTCAGGACAGCAAATCGCGCGTCGTATCAATTTACACTTATGATATACAAAACGAAATCGCACGCAGAGTGAGCATACAAGAATTCAACCCATCGGATAACACAAAATTAATCAGCCGCATCGATGCACAAAACATGCAATACGACACTCTCAAAAATTTTTGGGCGCTTAATATCGGAATCAAAAGAACATTCACCGATTCAAACGAAGTGATGCAAAAATTTACTTCGCTGGATTTTAAGGGATTGAACTTCAAACCCGAAGACGTGATAAAAAAACAGCGCAAGCCCGAAGAGATGTCGCTTTCGGAATTATCCGACTATGCCGATGAGCAGCGGAGAACCGGCAACGATCCCACTGCGATTATGATTGAATACCAATCACGTTTGGCATTTGCATTTTCGAGTATCGTTGTCGTTTTGTTCGGTCTGCTTATTTCTGCCAACAAACGCCGCGGTGGTTTAGCTTTGCAGTTCGGAATTAATCTGCTTGTCACTTTTGTCTATTTAGTTTTTATGAAGATCAGTCAGGCTTTTGGAAAAAACGGAGTGCTTGAACCGTTTGTAACGGCATGGTTTGCAAATTTTGTTTTTCTTGCGCTGGCGTTAATTAATCTGAAGCACGTGCAGAAGTAATTTCCAACATAGCGGTCAATATACTGCGCACAAAAATTTTTTATTTCGTCTTCAACTCAAACACACCGTCCCACTCAATTGCCGGGGGATTTGCCAAATAGTATTCACATCTGTGCATATAAACTCTTGAGGGATGGTCGTTGAATTTCTCGAAGCATCTTTTGAAGTAATCGTGAGCAGCTTCAAAACTTTTGAGGCGGTATAATTCCAATCCCTGAAAATATTCGTGCATCTCTTCAATTGCGGTCGCTGCTTTTTGATCACCCGTCAAACTGATCAGTTCGTAAACTTTTGTCGGTTCTGTTTTCCCTTTCACTCTGATAACATCGAGTTCTCTTACAAGCACTTTATCTTTAACAATTTGATAAGTCGAATCGCCGATCATTATGTTACTGCCGTATTCTTTGTTCGCGCCTTCGAGACGCGATGCAAGATTAACATCATCGCCGAGTACGGTGTAATCAAATCTTTTTTCGCCGCCGATGTTCCCGACAATAACATCTCCGGAGTTGATTCCGATTCTGATATGAATCGGCTGTTCACCTTTTGTAAGCCACTTCTCTCTCATTTGTGCAAGTTTTTCTTGCATCTGCAAAGCTGTAGCGCATGCTTTGTATGCATGATCATCAACTTTAAGCGGTGCGCCCCAAAATGCCATTACCGCATCGCCGAGATATTTATCAAGTGTTCCTTCGTTTGCAATTATAATGTCGCTCATTTCATTTAGGAACTCGTTGATAAAACTTACAAGCTCTTCCGGTTTTTTCTTTTCAGCAAAAGTCGTGAAGCCGGTAATATCGCTGAACAAAATTGAGAGCGATTTTTTTTCTCCGCCGAGTTTCAGTTTATCCGGGTTTGTAATTAATTCGTTAACAACCGCTCTGCTTACATACTGACTGAACATTCCTTTTATCATTACGTTCTGCTGGCGCTCTTTAATAAAATGATACGCAGTAGCCGTAATATATCCGAACACAACTGCAAGCGAAGGTCCAACGATCGCGGTTACAAGTTTACTATTTATGAAGAGTTGAATGCTTACAAGATAAATTCCGTACAAAAGTGCTGCAGCAAAAAATAAATTGATTAATTCAATAAGTACATTCATCCTGATTTTTATTTTTCGAATCAACGAACCGGCATAAAATATTACAGCGGTAATTATCAGAATAAAAATTATCTCTGATTCTTTCGACTGCTTGTAGAGGTAATCATCGTCCAAAATATTTTGGATTATGTTAGCGTGATACTCAACGCCGTAAATCAGGTTGTCGCCTTTGTGCTCACCTTTTGCAAACGAAATCGGAATTAGATCGCGGTCTTCCGGCATTGTTGAACCGATAAGTACAACTTTATTTTTGAAAAGTTTTTGATAAGCCGGATCATTTTTGAGTTCATCCCAAACATTAATTTCTTCTTCAAGTTCAATCTCATCTTTTGTTTTGAACGTCGAATCGTCAAGCAGATCAATCAGCTTAACATATTTAAATGTCCTGCTCGGTCCGTAAAAATTAATCATAACTGAAGTATTGTCGAACTTCGGAATTTTTCTGTCTCCAAGATTGAAAAATCCATCACTGCTTTCAGCGGTCAAAGTATTTTTCAATCCGTCGATTTTATTTAGCATCGCAAAACCAAAACTTGGAATTCTGCCGCCTGTAATTGCGGTGTATCTAAAAGGAAGATAGCGGCGGAAAACAAAATCATAATCGGATTGCGATTGAACAATGCCGATAGAACTATCAACGTCAAAAAAAACATTTTCGAAATTGTAAAAATGTTTTTTGTACGAAGTATCGGTCACCGCGTACGATGATTCTTCAATCATCAATTCTTTTGCTTCATCAATTTTGCTGGCGAGAACAACATTATGCCGTTTTAAAATTGAAGCGCGGAAAAGAGAATCACTCGCCGGATTGTTATAATCTTCCGAAGACATAATTACATCAATCCCGATTGCAGCGGCACCGGCTTCGTTCAAATTATCAATCACCTTTCCGTAAATAAATCTTTGCAGAGGTGCTTTGTTATACGGCGGCGGAAGCTGGTTCAACGACTCCTGATCAATTTCGACAATTACAACATCGGCAGAATCGGCAATATCAATTTTACCGCGTGCAGAAAATCTGTTATCGATCAGCTTTAATTCAAGTTCTTTGAGCGGCGCAAAAGTGAATAGAAAATCTTGTGTGAAAAGAATTGTTAAAAAGGCGGCGGCAAAAATAAAAACTAAATGATTTCCAATTTCCTTAAACTTCCCTTTACCGCCGCTATTCATGTTGATTTGTTAGAAAGTCAAACGCGTTACTAAACCGATTATTGAATTTGTTGCTTTATCCGGTATCCGGTAAATTCTTGCTTGAAACGCAAGCGAAAGATTTGCAAGTATATTGTAATCAGCAATAAAATCGAGTGCTTGACGCTTGAAGTCTCCGAAACTCGGACTGAGTGTAGCAGAGAGAAGTAATTTATCTTCAAGCAGTTTGTATTTGCAGCCTAATGTTAGTGTTACATAATCATAAGGCTGAACGGTTTTTTCTATTATATAATCATATTTTTTTGCCGTCGTTGTATCATCAATCCTACCAATTCTTTCCAGTTCCGTTGAACTGTAAATCAACTGAAAGATAGACGAGAGTTGTTTATTCCAATAGCTGTTCAATGTTAACGTACCGGAATTATAAGTTGAATTAACAGCTGAAAAACTTCCATCATCCCTCTTTTGTGTTGTGAACGATAACGAAGAATTGTGACGAACGCCGGCAATAAAATCATACGAAAGCTGAACAAAAAATCTGTTGGTAATATCATCAACAACGTATCTTTGATAAGTAGTATCTTTCAAGTTGAGGTCGTTATTGTTATCGAAGCGGCTGAACCCGACTGTAACATTCGGAAAATTTGTCCTCGGGAAAAATGAAAGCGACGTATTAATTGTTTGATATTTTGTTGTTGCAATTTTTGTTTCTTGCAGATTGTCTTCCAGATTTTCGTAACCAACGGAAAGGAACAATTTGTTATCGAACATCCTGATTCGATCAACAACATTGATGCCTTTTACGTCCGTTCTTAAAAACGACTGACCGAACGAGAAATAATCATTGCCTCTGTAAATGTATGAAACTCTCAACGCGTTGTTAAGATAATTCATGTTCAATGCGGCTTCGCCGGCTAACGATGCAAATTCTTGCGGATTCAACGGACCGATGTACTGATTAACCGTAATTACTTTCCCAACAATGTCTCTAATTTTTTTAACATCGTCGGGATCGATATCGTAATATCCGCCCGGTCCAAAAATAGAATCTATTTGAGCATCGGTTAAATTGCCGGAAGAAATATCCGTGTTGTGCAGACTAACTGCCGCTTGCGAAGTAATCACAAAATTTTGATCATCGAATGCAATTTTCATATCTGTACCGAGCACTGCATTTTCCTGAGGACGTGCGCCCAATTCAACAGACTCTTTATCATCAATCGAATGCAAATATGTGAACCCCCACTGAAAATTTTCTCCGCTTCCGAATGAAGGTCTAATCGCAAGTAAATTTCTGCTGTACATACCAAGCGAAACCTGACCGTACGGCGCATTGTATTTGGCTTCATCAATTGCAATTATGTTTGAACCGAGAGGCGCTTCACCGGCTTGATATGTTCTTATCAATTGTCCTTCAATTTTTCTAACAGTTTCTCCGTAAGCGGCTTGAATATTAAATGCGCCGAAATTTAATTCGCCGCTCACACCGCGGATTCTCTTGCCGTCCAAAATTAAATTCGGGAAGCGCGGATATGTATCGCCTACCCTTAATTCAAGCCAGTCGCCGTTTTTAATTGAAGCGGCGTAACGATTGTACGGCTGCAGATGTTTTTTTTCTTCCGATGTAAAATAAAGATAGCCGTTAAAATTCCAGCTTTCGTATTCGGCATTTAAGTCGGCAGATAAATTATTATACCATGTCGAAGATGAACTGTAACTTTCACTTCGTGATTCGCCGCGAAAATTTCCGAAATATTTCCAGCGCCCGCTCACTTCTGCGAATACTTCTGTAGTAACCACCTGAAAACTTTTTGAAATAGTGTGGTATAAATTTCCCTCTTTATCGTAAACTTCTATTTTAAGAAGTGAAGAGCCCATTGGAACCGAACCTTCGGCAGATTCGCCGCTGAGAACAATCAACTCGCCGGCAAACAATGCCAGCGAAGTAACTTCGGCATCATTCAAAAATATTTTTGTTTTGGAGATGTCAACATCGGAAGGAGCTTTCACAAATGAAATGGATATCAAAAGATTTTCGGGCGTTAAATATTCTCCGTCGGTCGGACTTAAAACAATAATCTCTTTATCTTTTTCAGTAACGCCGGAAACAGCAAGCTGTAATGTTGAAACGCCCTGATCGATTCCTTCAGGATATGTGTGTGTGGTTCCGTCTTTTAAATCAATCATCAAATAATAATCAATGTAGGGTGGAATGACAGCTTCTTGCGGAAGAGTAACTGATGCGCTGTTTCCCGTAATCAGCATTTCAAGTTTCCGATATTCGTTTTCACCAAAAATTTTATATGCAATATTAATTGCACTAATTTGCTCAATCTGCACTAGTTCGGCAGTAATTGTAAGCGGACTTTTTTCTTTTGCGTCTCCATGTCGTAAAGAAGAAATGTAATCGCTGACCTGGGAATATATTGAGACCGTGCTAATAAAAATGAAAAGAACTGCGTAGTAAAATTTTTTCATATTCACCCCGGTTATTTTTTATTCTTCCCTATTTCTTCTTCCGTTTAACAAGCCATTTTCCTGTTCTTCGTATTCGATTTCCAATTCACCAAATCGTGTTTGTATTTTAATTTTCTTAATTGTAGTACGGTTTGTACGGTGGAACGTAGTTGTATCTTGCACTGATGCAGAATCAACATGGAAAGTTCCGTTTGGATTGATCCGTGCGGTTCTTCTGCTGCCTACATTTCCTTCCGAACCATTCGAAGTAATGAAACCAACATCGCCCCGTTCAATAAAGATTGTTGTGATGCTGTCCAGATCATTGTGTTCGATAAATCCGTTTGTACCGCGGATGGATGCAACAACAGAAGGCGTGGTAAATTTAAATTCCTCATCTTCTTCTTGTTTGTTAACATCAAAACCAACCAATCCTTTTTGTATGAAAGTATTCTTGTTCAGCTTTTTATCTTTCTTCTCACCGTAAATGTGAAGGATAGAATTCTCACGCACTTTCAGCAGACCCGAGCCGTCTGTAAACAGAACAAGTGCAAGAGATTTTGTGCCGGTTTTAACTTCTCCCCCGTTGTTGAGAGGCAAGCCAACTTTTGCCGCATCCCAATCGGACACATCCGAAGCCGGTCTGTATGTAACATCCTTCACAATTTTTTTAACAAGCGCAACCGGTGTATCCGATGAAGGTTTGTTTCCGCGCCCCAAATAAAAACCGAACAACAAAACCAATCCGGCGGCGAATAAAATATTTTTCAACTTTAGCATAATAAAATCCTTCTTGTATTTATTTTGCAATAAAGTTTACGTTAATAACAGCATCTTTATTTTGCTCAAGAAAATTTAGTATCGCAACGAAATCGTTGAAATTAATTTCTTTGCCGTTTTCATCTGTAATTTTAAAATCTTGCGGAGATACATTTCCCGAAGTAAGTTTGTCCAAAAATTCCTGGCTGATTAAGCCGGTTAATACATTTGCAAGTTTTGCTATATCTTGATTAACCTCGTGTTGTTCCGGTGCTTTGCCAACCGGATTTGTTTTAAACATTACAATTGGACTTGCAAGTTCGTCTTCGCCGCCCGGTTTTTGAATTACTGCTTTAACAACAAGTACAACATTTGTATCGGGAAGTAGTTCGCCGTTTAGTACGTCGCGCAAGTTAACAGTGGTTACATTACCTACATCATAATTATTGATGATCGGCGTACGTGATGTGAGTGCTTGCTCGTAATTTGTTTCGTTATCGGCTACATAGTTTGCGCTAAGTCTGTACGTGGTTGCGCCGATTGATGCAGTCCACTGCGCGAGAACGGTACCAACATCGTATGAAAATCCTTGATTGGGAGAAATGATTGTTGGTGCGGTCGGATTTAAAAATCTGAATTCTTCAACATCACTATCAAGCTGTTGACCGATCGGACTGTACAAGAAAAAGTTAATTACAAAAATGCCGCTCGGTTTTCCTTTTTTAAGAATGTCATCCGTGATTGCAGAATTATAATCCGTCCGCTCTAATTCAATATCAGTTTTGTTAAATTCATCATTATAAATAGTTCTCGATAAAAAAGGTCGTGTTTTAAAAGTTCCGACAGTTTGGAAGCTGGAGTTTTCATCTTTCTTCCACACAATTGAACCTTCGAGATAAACTTCAACACCGGGCGGATTGATAACAATCTGCATTATACGCGGCTGATCTGCACCGAGATTTTCAAAATCAAAAGCGCTTAAATCAACGGCACTCAATTCTTGGAAAATATTTACATCAATCGTTTGCGCGTTTATTTTCGGTACAAAAACTAACAAAGCAAAAATCGTAATTACGGAAAGCTTAATTACCTTTCGCATAATTATACTCCGATTTATTCGTAAAATTTTATTGATGGCGTTTGAATACTTGTCTGCACCCACGACAAGTTAACTTGGAAGAAAAGTAACTATTTATTCTTACTTACTCAAGAAAGATTTTTCCTTTGTGAGAGAAATTACAAATAACGACAGCACTATCAAAAGTAATTATTCTACTTGCAAACAATCCTTAGAACTTATTCTTACCCTTGCTCATGTTCATGATCTTGCTCTTTAGAGATCAAGAATAAGAGCATGAGCAAGAATATCAAAAAGAACTTCTGATATGTACTTTTTTTAATTAATCTTTTCTGTTTTATCGGTGTTAACAAATCCGAACTGCGGAGTAGGTTGAGCATCAATTTTAATTTCGCCGAAGCGCGCTTCGAATTTGTCGATATTATCTTTTAATGCTCGCATCAGCATTTTAGCGTGCTGGGGTGTTGTAATAATTCGTGAAAGCACTTTTGCTTTTGGAACTCCCGGTACAACGCGTGTGAAATCAATTACAAACTCTGCCGGCGAGTGGGTGATGATTGCAAGATTTGAATAGATACCCTCAGCTTCTTTTTCACCGAGTTCAATGTTAATTTGTTGCTGCATCGGTTCTTTATTCTGTGTCATGATATTTTCCTTTTATTTTGAGTCGTCCTAAAAAAGGTTGACTGTTATTTAGTGAACCTCTCTGCGTAGCAGAGAGGTTTTTTTATTCCATTTTTTAACTTGAAGCTTATTCTGTTGGTGCATCTCATTTGGTGTTAACATCGAACAACTCAAATGTGG
>JACOUS010000011.1 GCA_016177735.1 Ignavibacteriales bacterium
ATGTTAATGCAGACGGGTATGATGAACTGCTGGTAGGTGCACCTCAAGACTTAAAGGATAAGGGAGGGAAAGCATATCTTTTTTTCGGAGGAGATAGCATTGGATTTAATCAGTCGATCGAATTAATTGGCGATACGACCAGATCATATAATTCTTACGGTAGAATAGTAAGTGGTTTGGGTGATATAAACGGTGATGGATTTGATGATTTTGGAATTCTTTCTATTGACTACACTGATATATATTCCGGCAAAACTTTAGAGGTACTATCAAAGATTAATTCTTACTATGAATTCTGGAACGTAAATGGCTACGATCTGAATAAGGATAACTATAGTGATTTTATAATTTGTTATGCACGGCAAGAAGATCAATATGCGGGTGGCATAACTTTATACTTCGGAGGTAATGAATTAGATACCGTTAATGTTCTTACCTTAAACGGGAATACTAGAAACAGTTATTTTGGTAATAGGTTAGCAATAGGGGGGGATATTAACGCGGATAGTTTGCCTGAAATATTTATCGGCGAAGATGGAGAATTAACACAGAGCGGAACGCTAGGCAGTGGAACGGTTTATATTTATTCTTATGGAAAACCTAATGGCGTAAAAGATAGAGAAGGATTTACGTTACCTCTCGATTATGAACTTTTTCCGAACTATCCAAATCCATTTAATCCGTCAACAACATTCCAATATAAATTGAATAAAGTATTAGATGTTCAGATAGATATATACGACATCTTCGGAAGAATTATAAAAAATCTTTTTGACGACATACAGCAACCCGGTAGTTATTCTATTACGTGGAATTCAACTAATGAACAAAATGACAAAGCAGCAAGCGGTGTATATTTTTTGAGTTTTACAGCAAAACCGATTATGGACAATAAAGCAATACAACGAGAAATAATTAAGATGGTGCTAATGAAATAAAATATCACTTTTCAAGCTCGGTAAAACTTGATCTGTGTAGAACATAGGGCTTGAATGAGCTATAGGGGGTAAGGTTTCAGAGGGTGCTGTAATAATAAACCACTATACTAACTAACAAAATGAGGAAAGGAGTTATGGAACATGTACACTTGTTCTCTATCGGTAAAGCCGGCTTTTTTTACAAAACCAAATTGCTGGCTCTAATCATTCTATTATTGGGTGTAAACCAATTTTCTTATTCACAGAAAATGCGAAACATTTCTTTTTCAAAATCATCTCTCGAAGTTAAACTCTTAAAAGCCGATGACGGTAATGAATATCAAAAGTTCGATATGAATGATTTCATGTCTTCGGGCGAATCCGGTCAGCCAGATTTGCCGGTAAAGTATCTTCGCCTTTTAATTCCCTCAAACGAGGATGTTGCAAACATTGTTGTGAATGTTAAAAACAAAGAAACGATTAAACTCACAAAAAAGATTTATCCTTCTCAGCCTGATATTCCCACTTCGCTTGATTTCAAAGAAAACAAATTTGTAAAACCGGATTCAAAAATTTATGATTCCGAAAAACCATTTCCTGAAGAAATAATAAAAATTAAAGACGACGGTTACTTTGACGGAACAAATCATATAGTAACTCTTGAGATATATCCGGTACGTTATTATCCAAAGTTAGATTATGTTGAGTTTCATGACGAGATAGAGTTTTCGCTTCAGATGAAAAATTCTTCAAAACAGTTTCTTGTAAGACCGAATAGGAAAGAAAAATACGATGATCTATACGAGAATGCTTTGAAAGAATTGATAGACAATGATGAAGATATTGCTCTTTACAGCTCTTCGCGGCTTGGTAAAAGTAGTCTTTCTGTAACTGGTCCTTTGCCGGCTTATGAATATGTAGTGATTACGAGTAATGCTCTCTCACAATATTTCAACAAATTTATTAATTGGAAAAGAAGAAAGGGATTAAACATTGGGCTGGTAACAGTTGAACAAATAAGTGCTAACTATACCGGTGATTTAGTCTCGGGCATTAATGACGAAGCTGGGAAAATAAGACAGTACTTAAAAGATTCTTATGCGTCGGGTACGGTTTGGGCACTTCTCGGGGGTGATTATTCTGTTGTTCCTATTAGGTACGGTGCTGGCTACATTGATTGTGCTTGGGATGATGCAAGTGAATACAGAATTCCCGCTGATATTTATTTCGCTGATTTTAATGGTGATTGGAATGTTGATGGAATTGATTCCGATGGTAAGTTACGATACGGTGAACAAGGCGGAACTAGTAGTAGTGATAGTCCAGATTATAATCCTGAAATATTTGTTGGCAGATTACTCTGTTCAACATCTCAGGAAATATTAAACTGGACAGACAAGTTGATACTTTACGAACAAAACCCAGGTAAAGGTGATAATGCTTACGTTGCAAAATCTTTTATGATTCAATCTGATCAAATGCAAGGAGAACGACAAGCACAAAATGTTTCTGCTTTGCTTACTTCGTTTACTCATGAAATCTGGGAAGAATCTCCATCGTATTATGCTGCAAATCCAAGTTTTCCAACAGCTGCTGGTGTGATTGCTAAGATGAATAATCATTATGGGCTATGGAGTTGGTTTGGTCATGGAACACCAAAGACTTGTACTGCAAGTAGCGATTCGGTTAATACTACACCTTCAAGTCAAATAGTTCCGGTTTACACAACGGATGTTTATGGAGATTCAAGGGAAGGATTAGATAGATTAACAAATACAGATTATCCCGCTGTTGTTTATTCTATTGGGTGTGACAATACACCATTCGATGATTTTTCTCCAAATCCATGGGGATGGGGCACCGGTTATAATCTTGGTCAAGGGTTCACTATACAGAACGCTGCCGGTGGACCAGCGTTCTTAGGAAACACTCGTTATGGATATGTTCCTACCTCGCACATGCTGTATAGAAAATTTGCAGAACAGATTACGAATGGAACAACAAGTTTAGGAACAGCTGAACTAATTTCGAAAGGCAATTATGGTAATCACTATTTAGCATACTCGCATAATTTAGTTGGCTGCCCAGAAACAAAATTATGGACTGCGGTTCCGTCAACATTCAGCAGTGCAACTGTTACTGATAATGGAAACAGTATTACAGTTAATGCCGGTGTTGGTAACAGCATTATTGTTGTGTGTAGTATTGATAACGGTGCTACATATTTTTCAGAAGTATATTCATCTAATGCTACTTTTATGACTACTGTAAGACCATTATATATTACTATAACAAAACAAAATTATTTACCATATGTTGCTGTTAGCGGAGGTAATTTAACCGCAAGTACTACTTTTAGCGGTACATTGAAAATACTTGGCAACTTAACAGTGAATAGCAGTGTAACGCTTACAGTTGATGCTGGTGCTATAGTAAATATTACTCCGGGCAAAGTGATTTATGTTAACGGCACGCTCAACGCCGTTGGTACCTCAACAAGCAAGATAACATTTGATCGTGTTGGTACATCAGGTCAATGGAGCGGCATACAATTCAATGCCGGAAGCTACGGCAATATTCAATATGCAAACGTCAGTAATGCTTCGCCCGGTATTGCTGTTTATTCCTCCAACAATATAAAAATAGAAAATTGTTCCTTCACAGATTGTTTCAACTCTGTTTTTGCATTATCGGGTACTGCTTATATATACAAAAATATTGTTACCGGCAGTTACTACAGCGGAATAAAAGCACAAACAAGCAGCAACATTACACTTGCCAAACAAACATTGGGACAAGGCAGCAACCAAATCAAAGACGGACGAACCGGTTCGTACGCCGGTCCGGCAATTTATGCAAACGGTAACAGTTATGTTTTAGCCGGCGATGAAGTATTTGGAGACTGCGGCTACAATTCAATAACAAATTATCCTTCATTCGTAACATCGGATAATGCATGGGTAGATGGATGTTACAACTGGTGGGGAAGCTATCCACCTTCATCTTCGGGTTTTATTACAGCAAACGGCGGAACGATTAATTACTTGCCGGCATTATCAAGTGCACCCTTGCTTTCAAAACTTTCTGCACAAACGGAATCGAGCACGAATGAAAAATTATCGAAAGCACTGGTGCTGAAAAGTAAAGGTGATTTTAACACCGCACAATTATTGTTGGAACAACTGTTGGAAGAAAACAACAATAATAATTTGACCGAATTTATAATTGTTCATTTAGGTGACTGCATCAATAAATTAAAAGGAGACTTTTCAAGCTATTCAAAGAACAAAAAGATTGACTCAAAATACCAGCAATTGATAAACGAACTAACGGCAGATAAAAAAGCAAATGATGGAGAAATAGAGACAGCAATAAAAATGTATGAAGAAATAATAAACGCAAAACCTGAAGCAGAAAGAGAGAAATCGAGTTTGTTCAAAGCGGCTGTGTTATATGAATCATTTAAGGATGATAAACAGACAGCAGAAAAATATTACGATGAGTTGATAAAGAAATATCCTGAAGATGAGCTGTCAAAATTTATTTATCTGAAAAGAGGACAGTTGTATGATGCGAAGAATAACTATGTAGTGAACAACGAAACTGAAACCTCAGAATCATTTTCTCTTGATCAGAATAGTCCTAATCCATTCAACCCAACAACAAAAATAACATTCACGCTGCCGGCAAAAGATGTAGTAAGATTAAAAGTATACGACATACTTGGAAGAGAAGTAGCAGTGCTTGCAGACGGATTATTTGAAACCGGCAAACATGAAATAGAATTTAATGCAAGCAGATTACCGAGCGGTGTTTACTTCTACAATTTAACAACATCATCAAGTTCAGTAACGAAAAAGATGCTGCTTTTAAAGTAGTATCAAACGAATATCAAATATTCAGTAACAAGAAAGGCGGCTCACACCGCCTTTTCTTTTTAGCGAAATATTCCTCTGCGAACTATTCAGAAATAGTCAGTGTTATTATTATTTTAATAACGGCTCTCTTATTACTTTAATAAAAACTTACTTTACTGCCGACTGATTTTCCTCAATAATTTTTCCTAAAACAGATTTTTTCCCGCAAATCGTGTGGTATCGTTTTTGCCTTTAGTCTTTTCGTAATCTGAAAAATTATGAGAGGCACATGAGAAACTTTACAAAATTTTCAATCGTGGTTTCCCTTCTAATATTTTTTATATCAACGGGAATAAAAGCACAGAGCGCAACCTCGGCAACACTTGAGGCAACACTTTCGTTGCAAGATGTTAATGGAGTGAAAGTACCGTATCAAAACGGCATTCCACTTCCTTCGTTCGAAAAACAAAGAACGATAATTGATCTTGCCGGAACGTGGAAGAAACAAAGATTTGATGCGAGCGATCAGGTTACTTTGGCGAAACGAGATGCTGCTGCGATTGCTCAAATAGAAAGCGAAGCAAACGGAAGACAGCTTGCAAGCTATAATGATTCTGCTTGGGAAGATAAAACTTTACCGGGAGTAGAAAACCAACTACGTTCGTGGCCCATTACGCCGGTAATCTCGTATGATTACGATGCAATATATTACCGCTGCACTTTTCAGATAGATACGTCATTCTCCGGCAAATATGTTAAACTGATTTTTTATGCCGTCAATTATATTGCCGATGTCTGGATAAATGATCATTACGTTGGTTATCATGAAGGCGGACACACACCCTTTGCATTCGATATTTCGCCGTATCTCACTTACGGCGGCAGTAACACAATTGCAGTTCGCGTTCATAATGTTAGATGGAACTCGAATAAATTTATTGTGCCGTATAATACCCCGGATTGGTTTAACTATGATGGAATTTATCACGATGTTTATCTGGAAATCAGCGATCCGCTAAATGTAGTTAGAACAAACATTGTTCCGAAGGATATTGATGGGAACATCGATGCTGCAGTAATAATCAATAATACGAAGAACGCTGCTTCAAATGTTACAGCAAAAATTCAAGTGTATGAAGCCGATGTGAACGATACGAACATTCAATCGGAATTTGCTTCCGATCTTGCCGGCACAGAAGTAACGCTATCCGGCACAACCGAAAACGAAGTATCTGTTCAAGCAGATAATATTTTTGTTTGGAAAACATCTCTTCAAATTCCGAATCCGAAAATATGGACGCCGAAAAATCCTAATCTTTATATAATGAAAGTAACACTAACTGAAAACGGAATTGTTGTTGATGAATATTACACGCAGTTTGGTGTACGCACTATCGGAACGAAAGGAAATAAATTTCTGCTCAACAACAGAATTATGTTTTTTACCGGCACTGCACGGCACGAAGAACATCCCGATTACGGCAAAGCAGTACCCAAAGAAATTATTTACTCCGATTTGAAAATGGTGAAAAGCATTTACGCAAATTTTCTCCGCACTGCTCATTACCCGAATCATTTATATACTTATTTAATTGCCGATAGAATCGGTTTAACAATAATGGAAGAGATTCCGGTCTTCTGGTTTGATACGGAAGATGCGTGGAAACATCAGGAACAGAGAAGAATTACATATCAAATGTTCCGCGAAATGGTTTTCAAAGATTACAACAGACCTTCAATAATTTTATGGAGTACTTCAAACGAATGTCTTGATGTTGCAAACAGAGCAATTTACAATCAGAATATTGTTAATGATCAGAGAGAAAATTATTACGATGGAAGATTGGTTTCGCAATCGGCTGCTGCAGATAGACCCGGTGCAAACGATGCATCTCAAGCACCGCTCGATGCTGCCGGATGGACAATGTATTTCGGTGTTTTTCATAAATATAATAACGCCGTAAGAAAATCTGAAACTTATGCCGGCACTTTTGATTTTCTCAGCAAAGTTAGAACGGAATATCCGGATAAACCGGCAATTGATACTGAGTTCGGTTATTGGAGCGGCGAGCATGGAACGAGTTACGAAGATCAAAACTATATTTTTGATAATACCTTCCGTGCGTTTAAACTTTATGCTGCACTCAGTCAAAGTGGAACGGTAAATGAATCCTTTGGCGGAGGATTAATGGCGGCAACGTGGTGGTGCATTTTTGATTGGTACCAATTTAAAAATATTGTTGATACGACTCAGTTGAGTTATCAAACGATGGGACTTTATTCAATGGATAGACAAACTGCAAAACCGGTATTGACAAAATTGAAAATTGCTTACTTGCCCTATTTTAATCAAGAAGGTGTTTTAACCGACGTTGAAAAAAAAAATGGAAATGAAATTCCGGCAGAGTTTTCTCTCGAACAAAATTATCCGAATCCGTTTAATCCGGGAACAACCATTAGTTACAAGTTGCAAGCTTCAGGTTACACGACTTTGAAAATATATGATATTCTTGGAAGAGAGGTTGCAGCACTTGTAAATGAATTTCAGCAAGCCGGCGAGCATGCAGTACAACTTTCAACTAACGACTTACAATTATCGTCCGGAGTTTACTTTTACAAATTACAAGTTTATTCGCCGGGGCGAGCCGGCGATTATACCGCTGTGCGGAAAATGATTTTATTGAAATAACAAATGAGTTGACGATGTGAGCAGCTTATTAAATTAATAATCGAACGGTTATTATTTTAATAAGCATGCAAGATGAAGCCGCTGATTCCTTTTGATTTTAGAAAAATTTCAAACTGAATCGGCGGTATCATTTTTGTTCTTATTAAAGTATGAGCGATTCCATTAGCATATACGACAGCATTGTTATCCTACTTTATTTGATTACCGTGATGGGTATTGGTTTGTTTCTCCGCAATCGGAATAAAGATACAAACACTACAGACTATTTCTTAGCCGGCAGAAATTTGGGCTGGTTTGCCGTCGGCATTTCATTATTTGCAGTGAACATATCGAGCGAACACTTTATCGGTCTCGCCGGATCGGGTGCTTCAAGAGGTTTGGCGGTTGCCCAGTTTGAATTGATTGCAATTTTTCTTTTGATTCTGCTCGGGTGGTTTATTGCACCGATCTATAAAAATGCCGGAGTTTTTACTACACCCGAATTTCTGGAAAAACGGTTTGATGCTTCGAGTAGAAAATTTTTTTCCGGGCTGTCAATCTTCACATACATAATCACAAAAATTTTGGTTACCCTTTTTGCCGGCGGAATTTTATTCAACAAAATTTTCGGCTGGACAATTTTTACTTCTGCAGTTGCTATTGTTTTGTTAACCGGGATTTATACGCTTGTCGGTGGTTTCTCCGCAGTGATTCGAACACAAGTTTTTCAAGGTGTGCTTTTGTTCCTCAGCGGTGCAGTTCTCACAATTTTTGGTTTGAATGAAGTGGGCGGGTTTTCGGGATTAACAAGCAAACTTCCGGCAGAACATTTTCAAATGTTTAAATCAATTTCCGACCCCGATTTTCCGTGGACAGGAATTTTGTTCGGTGCGCCGATAATAGCATTCTGGTACTGGTGTGCCGATCATTATATGGTGCAAAGAATTCTTGGCGCCAATAGTATTAACGATGCGCGCAGCGGAACTTTGTTTGCCGCGTTCTTAAAAATATTTCCTCTTTTCATTTTAGTTGTGCCCGGTTTAATTGCCGCCGCGTTATTCCCCGAAATTAAAGGAGACGATGCTTACCCGGTTTTAATTGCGAGTGATATTCTGCCGGTCGGTGTAAAAGGATTTGTGCTTTCCGGATTTCTTGCGGCAATTATGTCTTCGTTATCGGGTGCGTTCAATAGTATTTCTGCTCTTTACACTTTGGATTTTTATAAACCGAAACATCCGGATGCATCGGAAAGAACTTTGGTGCTTGTAGGTAGAATGGCAACAATTGCAATAGTTGTTCTTGTTTTACTGCTCGTTCCTTTTATGAAAATTATTAATTCGCAGATATACATTTTTTTGCAAAGCACGCAAGCATATATCAGCGCTCCGGTTACTGCGGTGTTTTTATTCGGCTTAACGTTGAAAAAGATAAATGCAAAAAGTGTTTTTGTTACGCTTGTAGTAGGAGAGTTTTTCGGTTTGTCAAGATTCGTGCTTGAACTTTTGGTGAAATCGGGATTTGCTGCTAACCCGCTCTTTATAGCGTATTCACAAATTAATTATCTCCACTTCACGATCTATCTGTTTGTTGGTTCTTCGTTGTTACTGCTTATGCTTAGTTATGTATTTCATCTTGGTGATGAATTTTACAACAACAATTTCAACAACATTGTTTGGGAAGGCTACACCTCCGGAGCTCAAAAAGGAAATTTGGGTATGTCCAAAATAAAAATGAACATACTTGTTTCAGGAATTATACTGATTGTGACGTTAGGTTTATGGTCATTATTTATTTAATGAACATTTAATTAATCATCAACAACAAAAGGAGAGGCATTATGAAGAAACTTCTATTTGTTTTATTTGCAGTAGTGTTGGCTGGAACAGCGTTTGCCCAACGAGTCTTTGACCCGATGGACAACGCGGTGGGTACAAACTGGCCCGATCCGGCAGTAAGAGATGTCAATTTTTACACCAACGGTACAGAATCATATATGAATCTGTACAACGAAACTACAGATTTTAAGGAAGGCACCGGGTCAATGAAAATTGATTATCGTGTGGACGCTCAAGACGGATGGGGCGGCTACACAGTACGCGTTACCGGTACAACTCCATTTTCTCCAACAATGGATGCTTCCGCCGGAACTGAAATTAAATTCTGGTATAAGGTTGTTAATCCTCTTGTAAAAACAAGTGGTGACGGAAACTTTGTTATGGAATTCAAAATTGGTGAATTTGATGACGAAGGAAACCGCGACCTCTGGTTGACGAACACGCCGATTGATTTTTCCGATGCTTCCGGAGAATGGATACAAGCCACAATTCCGATAGCAGTAACAGGTGATAGAACAACCGGTTTCGAACTCCAATTTGGTGACGGTGACGGTGAATTGCAAGTTCACAAAATTGGTTCTTATGAGCTTGCTATGGTTCATGCTGGCTCAATAACTGGCTCTGGAACAGCACCGTATCCATATGCAGCCGGAACTGTTTTAGTAGATGGATTTTCCGTTTG
Source organism: Ignavibacteriales bacterium (assembly GCA_016177735.1). Classification (GTDB taxonomy): domain Bacteria; phylum Bacteroidota; class Ignavibacteria; order Ignavibacteriales; family Melioribacteraceae; genus DYJK01. The sequence goes on from JACOUS010000011.1 coordinate 9,960, forward strand.
GGGAAATGCTCATCCGCCAATTTTCTCTTTTGATAATTCTGCCGCAAGCTGGAATTTAGATTGGATGGACTGGGCTGGCGCAGATAAAGGTGCTATTGCAGTATCCGATGAAGCCGCCGATAAAGTTGAAGGCGACGGCTCATTAAAAATTGATTACACACTCAGCGCTCCGTATGGCTGGGGCGGCTTCCTTTCTATCGATGCTGATGTAACCAGACCGGCTAAATTTGAAGAACGTACCGCTCTTGTTTTATTTGTTAAAAATCTTGTTCCTTGTACTGCCGATGCAAACAGAGCTTTCATGAGAGTTTTCGTAATGGAAAACAGCAACGGCGAAAATGAAGAATGGATTACCGATATCGGTATTGATTTGAGTGTTGCATCCGATTGGAAAGGTTACTATCTGCCGTTTGTTGAAAAACCGATGGGTGTTAACGACCGCTTTCCGCCAAAAGACGGATTTGCTTTGAAGAACAATGCCGGTAATAAAACATTCAATCCGGCTTCAATCACAAAAATCAGAATCGAACTATTCGGAAGAGGAACCGAAGACGGATTTGCACAGCCGTTAAAGACAACCGGTACGCTTCTTCTCGATGTTATACAGCAATCCGGTTTCCAATTTGCCGATGATGTTCCGCCGGCAGCAGTATCAAGCTTGCTTGTTGTTTCTGAAACCTACAGCAATCTTGTTACATGGCAAGATCTTCAGGGTGAAGAAGGTGAAAAGTACAATGTTTATTACAGCAAAAACCCGATTACAGATATCAACGCTGAAGGTGTATTTCCTTTAAAGACCGGAATCAGCGGTGGAGTTCAAGCAGCTTCGCATTTAATTAGAGCACCAAAAACAGATGCTCAGCAAACATGGTACTACGCAATCAATTGTATGGATAAAGCAGAGAACGTTGGAGAGATTTTCACTTCCGGCGCAATAACGAATACAGCTCAAGGAATTCCAACAGTTCGTTTAACAACTCCTAATTTTGCTGCAGACGGAAGTCTCGCCGAATGGGTAGCCGCCGGTGTTACTCCTTTTAAAGTTAGATTTGCCGACGGTTCAGCTTTCATAGCTCAGAACGATCATATCGGCGGACCTGGACTGACTGAAGATGATGATGCATCGGGCGATTGCTATGTAGCTCTCGATAACAACTACCTTTATGTAGCTTACAACATGAATGATGAAGTTGTATTTGATGACAACAGCTACTACCCGGGTAATACATGGGAACTTGATGCAACAGAATTATTCATGAGCTTCTACGATATTGATAAAACACCTTTAACAAAAGCCTACAAAGGCGGTACAACACCTGATTACCATTTGCGTTTCAACAAACAGAAAGCAAGAGAAGATCACTGGTTGAAAGAAACCGACGAACTTTTATTGCCCGGCGAAAACTATTACTGGGCTGAAAAATTCCCGGCTGGTTATATTATTGAAGCAAGAATTTCTCTCGCTGATCTTGCAACAAAGAGAGATAATCCTACAGACGCTTCCACGTTGATCGATACAATCTATGCAACACGCGGTATGAAAATCGGTTTTGACTGGGGCGTATTTGATAATGATGGTGATGTTAGTGTAAGAAGAGAAGCAAGAATCTTCTGGTCGCCATTCAATCAAGATCAAGGTTATCAAGACGCAAGATTGTGGATGTACACATGGCTCGAAGACGATCAGGTAGTTACAGACGTTCCGACAGAAACTTTGCCGTTGTCTTATTCATTATCACAGAACTACCCGAATCCGTTCAACCCGTCAACACAGCTTACTTACTCACTCCAGAAAGCCGGAATGGTATCATTGAAAATATATGATATCCTCGGTCGTGTAGTTGCAAATCTTGTAAATGAAAATAAAGAAGCCGGAAGCTATACTGTAAATTTCAACGCTTCGCAACTTTCAAGCGGTGTTTATTTTTACAAGCTCGAAAGCGGTTCGTTCACAAGTGTTAAGAAGATGATGCTCGTGAAGTAATTATTTTTTCAAGACGCTCTCTGAAAAACGGGAGCGTCTTGGTTATTACTTATTAATAGTAAGGAAAAGATCATGTGTAATGTAAATCAACGGGAGGGTAGAAAATTGGGCAGACTTAAAAATATTAACGGCAGATTGATTCTACTTTTTCTGTTAGGAATGGTGCCCGTGATGTTTGCCGGTACAACCGGGAAACTTGCCGGTAAAATTGTGGACTCCGAAACAAAAGAACCTTTGATTGGTGCGAACGTAGTTTTGCAAGGAACTAATCACGGTGCTGCGGCAGATATTGAAGGGGATTATTATATCAACAATATTCCTCCGGGTGTTTATACTGTTGTTGTCAGTTCTGTCGGTTATCATAAAGTAACAATAGAAAAAGTTCTTATTAAAATAGATTTGACAACACGCATCGATGCCGAGTTGACACCGACTGCAATTAATCTCGGCGAGGTTGTAATTCAGGCAAGCCAGCCGTTGATTACAAAAGACCTCACTTCAGCATCGGCAATAGTTTCATCCGAAGATATTAAAATGATGCCGGTTGAAAACATTCATCAAGTTATTAACTTGCAAGCCGGTGTAGTTGGCGGTCACTTTAGAGGCGGAAGAAGCAACGAGGTTGCTTATTTGATTGACGGTATCTCTGTCAACGACGTTTTCAACGGCGGCATGTCTGTAGAAGTTGAAAATAATTCGATCAGACAAATGGAAGTTATCAGCGGTACTTTCAACGCCGAATATGGTCAGGCTATGTCCGGTGTTGTAAATATCGTTACTAAAGACGGAGGTTCAAAATTTGAAGGAACGGCATCGGCTTACGTTGGAAGCTTTCTTTCAAAACACTCAGATATTTTTTACAATCTCGATAAACCGTCAATTAACGGACCGAAAGATTTTCAATTTACTTTCGGAGGTCCTACAAGAATTCTTGATGGGCTAACATTTTTCTTAACCGGTAGATACTTTAAAGAGGACGGCTATCTTTACGGATGGAGAATTTACAATTCTACCGATAACAATCCTTATGGAAACACCGGAGACAGTGCTTATGTACCTATGAATCCATACGAGAAAAAATCTTTCAACGGAAAATTATCTTACAATCTTTCAGATATAAAATTAACTTACAGTTTTTTCTGGGATGACAACTGGAACAAATATTATAGCCACGGTTACAGATGGTCGCCCGATGGAATAAAAAATCATTACAGAACAAACACAATAAATAATATTCAGATTTCATACGTGCCGTCGCAGAGCACTTTTGCCACATTGAAATTTTCCGCCAATGTACACAAGTATGCCGGTTATTTATATGAAGATCCTTATGATTCAAGATATCTTGAACCGAACTGGGGTTCATCGGTTACCGATTACACATATAGATACGGCGGAAATGAAACAGACCGTTACGAAAGATCAACTAATTCTTATCTCGCTCAATTTACTCTCGAATCCCAAGTAACAAAAGAGCACAAAGTTAAACTTGGTGCAGAGTTCAGATATCATGATTTATTTTACTGGTGGCGGACAATTAGAAATCTTACCGAAGGACAATTAGACAGCACCGGTAACGCAATATTTACTTTAGGATACAGTGATGTTAATACAACTTACCATGAAAGATTTACAATGAATCCTTATGAATTTTCCGCTTACATTCAGGATAAGATGGAATATGATATTATGATTATAAATGCCGGCTTGCGTTTCGATTATTTCAATGCCAATACAAGTCTGCCGGCAGATTTAAGAAACCCGTTGAACAATCCTTTATTCCCGGATGCAAATCTTAGAAGAGATGCAGAGACGGAATATCAATTGAGTCCGCGTCTCGGTGTTTCGTTCCCAATTTCGGATAAAGGCGCTATTCACTTTTCATACGGACACTTTTTTCAGATTCCTTCTTTTGAAAACTTATATAACAATCACGCTTACGTAATTAATCAAACTACTTCGCTTTCTTCCGTTATAGGCAACCCGGAATTGAAAGCACAAAAAACAGTAAAGTATGAACTCGGTTTGCAGCAAGTTATCTTCCCCGAAGTTTCCCTTGATGTTACACTCTACTACAGCGATATCAGGAATCTGCTTGGAATGGAAATCAAAGAAACATACGAAGGCTTTCTTTACGGAAGATACATTAATAGAGATTACGGCAACGTTAAGGGATTGATAGTAACACTCGATAAAAGATTTGCAGATTTCTTCAGCGCAAAAATAGATTATACATATCAAATTGCCGCCGGTAACGCTTCGGACCCGATGACAGTTTATTACAATAACGTTGCTGATCCGCCGGTAGAAGTAACAAAGAAAAATGTTCCGCTTAACTGGGATCAAACACATACGCTCAATCTTTCCGTTACTGTTGGTGATCTTACTGATTGGACTGCCGGTATTGTATTTGGTTACGGTTCGGGCATGCCGTACTCCGAAGATAAAAGATATTCGCAAGGTGTTCGCTTCGAAAACGGCGGCAGAAAACCTTCTACTGTTAATGTAGATCTAAAAGCTAATAAGCATTTCAATGTTTTGGGATTAGATATCAATACGTTTTTACTCGTGTATAATTTATTTGATACTCTTAACGAATACGGTGTTTATTCATCAAGCGGCAGAGCCGGCAACGATCTCAATACCGAATTTGCAAGCCCGGTTATCGGCTTGAACACGATTGAAGAATATGTTAAGAATCCAACATTATATTCCACACCGCGCAGAATTAGTGTTGGTGTTAATGTCGGGTTTTAATTTTTGAAAATGGAGAAGATAATGAACCGCAAATTTTTGTTAATACTACTAACGTTTGTTGCGGGCAGTGCATTACTTGCACAGTCATCGGAACAAACAGCAAAATATAGAACCGATCCGGTCGGCGATAAAACATATCGCAAAAAAGGAATTATGAACGGTAACCAGATTAGAACGATATTCCGCAACGACGGGCAAATTGGTTACTGGCCCGACCGCCCCTCCGGCGAATGGCCTGTTTACAGCGATCATCATTATCTCGATGGCTGTACACCGATTGTTACTTCCCAAATTACTGCACCGGGTAACGGACAAATAGTTCACCCGGCGCAAACATCTTATAGAGAAGAAGTAGATATGGATCCCGTATCCGGTACACTTTGGGTAATGGAGCCGGTGCCGGGTTATGCAAAGAAAGATGCAGAAGAACCGGCTGTTAGCACTAAAAAAACTACATGGCCTGATCTCTGGCCCAAAGTTCTTCCAAATATTGATGCTGCTTGGGATGGATATTGGTACGGCTATTTCGGTCGCGGTGTTTTGAATGCAGACTTTGAAGCTTTTTATGTAATGGATGATTCGCAAGATAGAGAATACAACAGACAACCTTATAATTATGTACCCGTTGCAAGCAATCCAAACCGCAACGGACTTGGGCTTAGAGTTGAAGTAAGAGGTTTCCAATGGTCACACGTTCTTGCCGAAGATATTATTTTCTGGCACTTCGATATTATTAATCTTTCAGATTTTGATTACGACACAACTTATTTCGGATTCTACTGCGATACCGGTGTTGGCGGTGTTGACGATAACGGGGATGACAACGCATCCTACGATACTTTTCTCGATATAGCTTACGCATTTGATAAAGACGGCAAAGGAACACCTGGTAATTGGAAAACCGGTTACGTTGGTTATGCATTTTTGGAAAGCCCGGGCAACGGATTTAACGGAAGGGATGATGACGAAGACGGAATGCTTGATGAGAAAAGAGATGATGGAATTGATAATGACGGCGACTGGGTTGGTTATGTTGATGCAAATGGAAACGGCTATTGGGACGATTATGAACCGTTGAATAATGACCTTGGTAAAGACGGTGTTGGTCCGCTTGATTATCAATACAATGGACCAGACGAAGGCGAAGGCGATGGAATACCAACACCCGGCGAACCGAACTTTGATGCAACAGATAAAGATGAATCCGATCAGATCGGTTTAACAAGTCTTGCAATTGAAAGATTATCAAACAAAGGACCGAATGCTATCTGGCCCAAGAATGACGACGTTATCTGGCGCAAGATGAATTACAATGTTTTTGATACCGCCATACAAAATGCAAACATTCAAATTCTTTTCGGTTCGGGTCCATTCCCGCTCAAGTTAAACAGAAGAGAAAGATTCTCCGTTGCGCTTGTATTCGGAAGCGATTACGAAGACATGGTTTTCAATAAAGAAACAGTACAAGAAATTTATAATGCAAACTATAACTTTGCCAAGCCGCCGAATAAAGCAACTCTAACTGCAATTGCCGGCGATAAAAAAGTATTCCTTTACTGGGATGATTTTGCTGAAAAATCAGTTGATCCATTCCTTGGTTACAAACATGACTTTGAAGGTTACTTGATTTATAGAAGTCAGGAGCCGGCATTTAATGATATCAAATTAATTACCGACTCTAAAGGCGAACCAAAATATTGGAAGCCGATAGCACAATTCGATCTTAAAGATGGTTTGAAAGGACCCGATCCGATTGGTGTAAACGGTGCTCATTTTTGGAGAGGCAATGAAACCGGTCTTCAGCATTCATATATTGATACAACTGTTGTAAACGGTGTGAAATATTTTTATGCCCTTGTTGCTTATGATATGGGTGACCCAACTTTCGGTACGAAAGGATTAACTCCTTCCGAAACAACAAAAATTATTAATGAGGACCTTGTTGGTAATGTTACCTTCATTGATCAGAACTGCGCGGTAGTCGTTCCAAATGCACCGGTTGCCGGTTACATTCCGCCTGAAATTGTTGGCGATGTTGACAAAGCCGAAGGGCTTGGTACCGGCAGTTTGAATGTTGCCGTACTCGATCCGTCAAAAATTAAAGAAGGCGCTTCTTATACAATTGAATTTACTTCAAGCGGCACAGCACAGAAATACATAACAACAAGTTACTCGATTGTAAGAACATTCGAAGGCGCAGCAGAAACAATTCAAGCAAGTATCGATTCTTCAAACTTCGGCGGTAAATTGAGTCCGCCGTTTGACGGCATCGCTGTTGGTGTTACAAATGATACTGTTGCAGTTGATAAAAAAGAAACCGGGTGGCTTCAGGGTTCCAGCAACTATGAAATTAATGCTATTGCCGATGCAAGTGCGCCATCGAGAAATATTAAATGGCCCTCAAATTATGAAGTTGAATGGCTGCCGAGAGGAACCACGAAACAAACCCCGTTTTCAAAAATAGATTTACCGTTTAAAGTTCGTAATGCAACTCGCGGTGAAGAAGTAGATGCTGAATTAATTGATCCTAACGGCAATAAAACCCTCGATGCCGGTGACGATATAATAATTATAGAATATACCGGTACGCCTTCTTTTGCAAATGCAAAATATACGTGGCGAATACAATACCGCTCACCAAGCGGAAGTTTCTGGTTTCCGCCTGAACCGGGAGATATTTACAAAGTCGCTATTTCCAAACCGTTCCAAACCGGAGACAAATTTACATTCTCAACTAAGTCTGCTAAGATTGACGGACAGACGGCAGTTGGTGAAATGAAAAACATCGGCGTTGTTCCGAATCCGTATATCAGCACAGCGGCATGGGAAAAGAGAAACTTCGGTCAAACTGGGCGCGGCGAAAGGAGATTGGATTTTATTCATCTTCCGGCTCAATGTACAATTAGAATATATACCATTACCGGCGCTCTTGTTAAAACACTTGAAAAAAATTCCAACGTGAGTGACGGTTCACTTTCATGGAATCTTGTTTCCGAAGACGGAATGGATATTGCCTACGGATTGTACATATATCATGTAGATGCACCGGGCATCGGCGAGCATATCGGAAAATTTGCGATAATTAAATAGAGATGGAGAGAGAGATGAAATCATATATAATAAAAATTTTTGCTGTGGTTGTAATTACTGCCGGCTGCATAAGTGCGCAGAATGTATCGAAGCGCGGTACAGCGGCAGCTCCGTTTCTATCAATTAGTCAGGGTGCAAGAGCATCTGCTATGGGAAGCGCATTTGTTGCTATTGCCGATGACCCGAGCGCAATTTTTTGGAATCCAGCCGGTTTAGCAAAAGTGCAGGGTATCGGGCTCATATTCGAAAGAACAAACTGGATTGCGGATATCAATTACAATTTTGTTGCCGCAAGTTATAACCTCGGAGATTACGGTGCGCTCGGTGTCAGTTTTATTTCTTCCGAAATGGATGAAATGAAAGTTACTACAATTGAAAAACCGGATGGTACCGGCGAAACTTTCAGAACAACAGATATGGCTATAAGCGTTGCTTATGCAGTTAATCTCACCGATAATTTTTCGATAGGTTTTAATCCGAAATTTATTCAGCAGACAATTTGGAGAATGTCAGCTTCTGCATTCGCAATTGATATGGGCGTGCAGTATGTAACTCCTTTCGATGGAATTGTTCTTGCGATGTCGATTTCAAACTTCGGTACAAAAATGAAACTTGACGGCAACTCTGCTCTTGTTCTTTACGATCCGGATAAAAATTCCTCCGGCAACAACGATATGATTCCGGCTTATCTTCAAACAGAAGAGTGGGAACTGCCGCTCAACTTCCGTGTGGGACTTGCATACGAACCGATCAAATCAGATGTGCACAGACTGCTTGTTGCTGTTGATGCCGCACATCCGAGCGATAATTACGAAAGTGTTAACGTCGGCGGTGAATATACATTTAACGACATGTTCTTTATCAGAGGCGGATATAAATCATTGTTCCTTGCAGATTCCGAAGAATCATACACTTTCGGTTTCGGCTTGAAGCAGCTGCTTCTCGGAAACGTTGCCGTTAGAATTGATTACTCGTACGGAGATTTCGGAAGATTGAACAACATGCAAAAATTCTCTTTGGGTTTATCGTTTTGATGGGTTAAGAATCTAATTAATTCATGGTGCCTCCATTTGATTCCCATCAATATGGAAACAAAGGGGTGAGATTGCAGCCTCGCCCCTTTTTGTTTTAAATGATGTTAAAAAAATCTACAATAAATCTTCGCATAATTTTTCAACAAACAATAACTCATCATGAAAAACACAAAATATTTTTCTCTGCTGATATTTTTTTTAGTAATCCTTTCAATCAACGTCCGCGCAAAGAGCTATAAAGGTGCCGAGTACAGAACAAAAGAATCTTTTCTCTACGGAAGATTTGAAGCAAGTATAAAATCTGCCGGTAAAGAAGGAATGACAACAACAATGTTTACTTACTTCGACGGCTTGCCCGGCGATGATTGGTCGTCTTCCAAATGGAATGAGATCGATATCGAGATAATGGGACGCTATAACAATGATGTTCAGTACAACACAATTACACCGGGACAGGCGAATCACGTTCGTCATCAATATGTGAATTTTGACCCGGCACTCGATTATCATACTTATGCTTTCGAGTGGACGCCCGATTATGTTGCGTGGTTTATCGACGGCGTCGAAGTTTACCGCCAAACCGCAGAGCATATAAAAACTTTGTCACGCGCACAAAAATTTATGTTTAACATCTGGAATCCCCAATGGGCAACATGGGCTGGCGTTTGGAATGATGCTATACTTCCGGCTTTCGGATTTTATGATTGGACAGCGTACTACGAATACAAACCCGGCGAAGGAGATTACGGCACTAACAATAATTTCAAACTTTCGTGGAAAGATGATTTTGATTTTTTTGATGATACCCGTTGGGAAAAAGCGACTCATACTTTTGGCGGCAACATGTGCGATTTTCTTCCAGACAATATTGTTTTTGAAAACGGTAAAATGATTCTCTGCCTCACGAACAGTTCAAACACCGGTTACGCGGATAATTCAGCACCAGCAATAATAACCGCGAGAACTTTTTCGACCGATAAAATACTTGCATTCTTTTCCGAACAAGTTGATAAAGTGAGTGCCGAAAACAAAAGCAATTACCTTTTAACTTCGGGACAAATTACTTCTGCACGATTGCTTGCCGATAACAGAACTGTTGAACTTACTACAAACAGCTCAACTTTTAATGACGTGCTAAGAATTATTGTTAAAGGTGGTGTTAAAGATTTATTCAAAACGCCGAATACTTCACCAATTCAATCGTGGGCGGTAAAAATCACAAAAGAATTTTCATTTCCGCTCAAGATAAATGTTGGCGGCAAAGCATATTCCGATTTCATTGCCGATAGGGAATTCGTTACCGATACTTCGGAATACGGTTACATGGAAAAGAATTCGATTGATGAAACAAACGAACCGGTTTCCGGTACCGATGACGATGCGGTTTATCAAAATTGTGTAACCGGTTTGGCAAAATATCTTGTGCGGGTTCCCAAAGGGAAATATTCCGTTAAACTTCTCTTCTCGGAAAATTATTTTACTCAAACCGGCAAAAGAGTTTTTGATATTTACACACAAGGAAATTTGGTTGTTGATAATCTTGACGTGTTCCAAAGAGTTGGAAAGTATTCGGCACTCGAAATTGAACTGCCGGCAGTAGAAGTTTATTCGGGTTTGCTCGATATTCATTTTGCCGCAGAAATCGACAGACCCATTTTGAGCGGAATTATTATCGAGTATGCCGGCGCGACAGATGTCGAGGAAAAAGAAAGTCTCAATCTCGATTTTCATTTGCAGCAGAATTATCCGAATCCGTTTAACCCATCAACAACAATTGAGTATGTTATACCTAACGTAGAGACGGGATATATCCCGTCTCCGCGGCATGTTACGCTAAAGATTTACGATATCGTCGGAAGAGAAATAACTACACTTGTGGATGAATATCAGCAGAGCGGAAAACATAATGTAGAGTTCAGAATGCAGAATGCAGAATTGTCGAGCGGAATCTACTTTTACCAACTTACAGCCGGTTCATTTTCACAAACACGGAAAATGTTGCTTCTCAAATAAATTCTGCACAAGCCGCACTTCTTTTGTTTATGCAAAAATTTACCCCTTAAATTTTTTATTAAACTATTTCAATCCGGCAGTTGTCAACTTTGGGTTAACAATTACAATGAAAATTTTTAAGAGGAAATTTTTTATGAAAATATTAATAAAACTACTGCCGGCAGTTTCGCTGATTATTTTTCTTTACGGATGCAGTGCCGGACTCGAAATGACAAGCGGATGGAAAGAGAACACCGTAAAAATTGACGGCAATTCCGAAGAGTGGGCTGGTTCATTAAAACAAATTCCAGATAAAAATCTTGCCGTTGGCTTCAGGAACGATAACGAATTTTTGTATGTATGCCTTGTTATAAACGATCCGTCCAAATTAATGGCAATGATGCGCGGCGGCTTCGTTGTTTGGTTCGAACCGGAAAACAGCGAGAACACATTCGGAATTAAATACCCCATACCGAATTTATTTGCCGGCAAAGAACAAATGCCGATGACGGATAAATCCCACGATAGAGAAAAGATACAAGAAAGAATTGCAAAAGATTTTGATAAACAGAAAGAAATGGTAATTATAAATTCGGATAAATATCCGCTCGGTCAGTTCCCGGTATCGAATAATAAAGAAGGAATAAATGCGAAAATCGGTTTTGAAGGAGAAGGACGTTTTGTGTACGAACTTCAAGTTCCGCTTGCGGCAGAAAATAATTTTGTTTATAAAATCGATTCTCGCGCCGGCGAAAAATTAAATGTACGATTCGAAACCGGTGAAATGGAACGCAGTAAGTTTGGTGATGATAAAGGTGGAATGATGCGTCCCGGCGGAGGCGGTGGAGAGATGCCTCCGGGCGGTGGTGGACAAATGCCGGGAGGTCGTGGAACGAGAGGCAGCATGCCGGGCACGAGGTCAATTGAAGATTCATCTATAAATTTTTCTGTCGAGCTATTACTAACCGGCTCAAATTGATTATTATTGAATCTCAATTCTCGCGATCAAATTAAACTTGTAGGTCGGTTCGCTGAATCGACCAAACAATAAGAACTCAATGTGTTGCAGCTTGCTGAGTTCTCCCCTTCAATTACTTGTATTATTCCGAACTTATCAAATTAATAACTGATGTTTATTAAATTAATAAACAAACCTTCCTAACGGCGAATCCCGAATTTTTAATACCGCAAAATCAAATTAAAAGTGATACTTTTGCCGGAAATATTTTTTCTTAAAAGGCATAAAATTTGCCGCATTTTCGGGATCAAAAAATTGAGTTATAAGAGTGACTTCTCGAAATCTAATTTCTTATAGAAACCAAATTGACCCGTCTATAATTTTTACAATTTATTAAAAAAATGGAGAGATAAATGGCATCATCGGCACCGGCTATGGCTACAACACAAGCAAGTAATGGACGGCAAAATTATACTTTTGCTCTCACCGTTCTTACTTCTCTTTTCTTTATGTGGGGATTCATTACTTGTTTGAATGATATATTGATTCCTCATCTCAAAGCTGTCTTCACGCTCAACTATACTCAAGTTATGTTGATACAGTTCAGTTTCTTCACGGCATATGCAATTGTTTCTCTGCCTTCGGGAATGCTTGTTGAAAAGATCGGTTACAAAAACGGAATTGTAATCGGTTTAATTACTGCCGGAATCGGATGTTTGCTTTTTTATCCGGCTGCCGGTTATCAATCATACATCATGTTTTTGTTTGCACTTTTTATTTTGGCAGCGGGAATTACACTTCTTCAAGTTGCGGCAAACCCGTACGTTGCAATACTCGGCAATCCTAAAACTGCCGCGAGCAGATTAAATTTAACTCAAGCATTCAATTCATTCGGAACTACAATCGCTCCGTTGTTCGGCTCATTATTAATTTTATCGATTGCAGTAAAGACTGCAGAAGAATTAAAAGCAATGATGCCCGAAGAAGTTACGGCATACAAACTTGCTGAAGCAAGTGCAGTGCAAGTTCCTTATTTGGGATTAGCCGCAGCATTATTTGTTATTGCCGCGATGTTTGCTGTTATTAAATTGCCAAAAATTGAAGCCGCTGAAATTTCTGCAAGCGGCGGCAACGGAAGTTTCGATCACCATCACGACAGCGCATGGGGCTACAAACATCTCGTGCTTGGCGCAATTGGAATTTTTGTTTACGTCGGCGGCGAAGTTTCTATCGGAAGTTTTCTTGTTAATTATCTCGGTCAGGATTTTATTGCCGGATTAAAAGAAGCAGATGCCGGAAGATATGTTTCGTTTTATTGGGGCGGTGCAATGGTTGGACGTTTTGCCGGTTCGGTAATTCAAAGAAAAGTGTCTCCATCAAAAGTTTTGGCGTTCAATGCATTTGCCGCCGGCGCACTCGTAATCATTTCGATGCTCACAACCGGATCGGTTGCAATGTGGGCTATTCTTGCTGTCGGCTTATTCAATTCAATTATGTTCCCGACAATCTTTACACTCGCAATTGACGGACTTGGAAAACACACCGGTCAAGCATCCGGAATTCTTTGCACGGCAATTGTAGGCGGCGCTCTGCTTCCGGTTCTTCAAGGATTTTTTGCAGATAACATCGGAATACATCATGCATTTTTCATTCCGGTGCTCTGCTATATATATATCGCTTATTACGGATTGAAAGGTTACAGACCGGCATATGCGAAGTAATCTTAATCTTTGTTTAATTTTATGAACTATCTTTTACAAGATTAAGATTATTAACAACAGCGGAGTTAGTTAAATGTCTAAAACAAAAGTAGCAATTGGAATTGATGTTGGAGGAACGAATACTGTATTTGGATTCGTGGATAACGAAGGCATACTTGTGTACGAGTCTTCTATACCGACAAATTCTTATGAGAAAGCGGATCTGTTCTTTGACCGCTTGTTCAAAAAAATTGATGAAGATTTTAAAAAATTCAGCGCACGGTACGAATTAGCCGGAATCGGGATCGGTGCACCGAATGCAAATTATTACAGAGGCACAGTTGAACAAGCACCGAATTTGAATTGGGGTTTTGTTAACGTTCTCGAAATAATAAAAAAATATTCACCGCTTCCTTCTGCAATTACCAATGATGCAAATGCAGCAGCGATCGGAGAAATGTTGTTCGGCGCAGCAAAAGGAATGAAAGATTTTGTTGTAATTACTCTCGGCACCGGATTGGGAAGCGGAATTGTTGTTAACGGCGAATTGGTTTACGGTGCCGACGGATTTGCCGGAGAAGTTGGTCATACAATTTTTGATCCGCACGGACGCATGTGCGGATGCGGAAGAAAAGGTTGTCTCGAAGCGTACGCTTCTGCTACCGGTATCCGTCGTACGGTTTTTGAATTGCTCGGAACGACTGTTACTCCGAGTGAATTGCGGCAAGTTAATTTCAATCAATTGACTGCGAAAGATATTGCCGATGCGGCGAACCGCGGCGATAAACTTGCTCTCGAAGCTTTTGATTTTACCGCGAGAGTACTCGGTTTAAAACTTGCAGACACTGTTGCGTATTTAAGTCCCGAAGCAATAATTCTTTTCGGCGGACTTGCGCTTGCCGGCGATCTGATTCTTGAACCGACAAAACGTTACATGGAAGAAAACATGCTCAACATTTTCAAGAACAAAGTAAAAATTCTTCCATCGGCTTTGCCCGGTGCTCATGCGGCAGTTCTTGGCGCAAGTGCTTTGATTTGGAACGAACTGGAAAAACACAGAAAATAATTTTTTTTGCTGCAAATGTTTTTCCCTCCGTTCTAAAATAGATTTTGATTCAACATCTGTTTTTCTATTTGAGTTTTCTCAATTGTGTCTTCGTGACTTTGTGGCAAAAAATAGTTAATAGCTGCTAAGTCACAAAGGCACTAACGATAAATACTTTGTAGTAACCTTGAAATTTTTTTCTCAAGATAAGTTTACAAATCAGCATTACAAAAATTTTCATTTGAGGCGGCACCTCATTACTATTTCACTTTGCGGTTTATCCGGCTGCAGAAGTAATATCGGATCGAGCTGCAAAGCGAAAGCAACAAAATAAAGAGAGAGGAAATCATGAGAAGAGTTATAACGATCATCTCATTTATTTTTTTTATAGGAATAACAGTAGTCCATTCGCAACAAACCCCGAAGAATAAAATGCTCGATAAAAAAACAGATGAACTCCTTTCGCAGATGACACTCGATGAAAAAATCGGGCAGATGACACAAGTAGATTTTAACGCCATCAAAAAAAATGTGAAAGACATTGCCAAGTATTCACTCGGTTCAATTTTGTGCGGCGGCGATTCCGAACCCGATGATATCACTGCAAAAGGATGGGCGGAACTTTACGACAAATATCAAAACATCGCACTCAAATCGAGATTGAAAATTCCATTCATCTGGGGAATCGATGCTGTGCACGGGCACAACAATGTTGACGGCGCAGTTTTATTTCCGCATAATATCGGACTCGGTGCAACACGCAATCCAAAAATTGTTGAAGAAGCAGCCCGTATCACAGCACTCGAAGTTGCCGCGACCGGAATCGATTGGACTTTTGCACCGTGTGTTGCTGTTGCACGTAACGAAAGATGGGGACGCACATACGAAAGTTTCGGTGAAGACCCGAATCTTGTTAAAGGTATGGGAGCCGCATACGTAAAAGGTTTGCAAGGTGCTGATCTATCGGATGATGCCTCTATTCTTGCTTGTGTAAAACATTACATGGGGGACGGCGGAACTACTAACGGAAAAGATCAGGGCAATACAGAAGTTGATGAACAAACTCTCCGCAATATTCATCTGCCCGGTTACATAACGGCAATCAAAGCCGGCGCGAAATCTATTATGGTTTCGTACAACAGTTGGAACGGACAAAAAATGCACGGGCATAAATACTTGCTCACCGATGTTTTAAAAGACGAGCTCGGCTTCGAAGGATTTCTTGTTTCCGATTGGGCGGCTATCGATCAATTGGATGAAGATTATAAAAACACGATTGAAAAATCAATCAATGCCGGTTTGGATATGATTATGATTCCTTACGGACCGGATCAAAAAAATAATTATGTAGAATTCATTACTTATTTGAAAGAACTTGTTAACGAAGGCAAAGTTCCGATGAGCAGAATTGACGATGCCGTACGCAGAATTTTGAAAGTAAAATTTGAGATGAATCTTTTTGAAAATCCGCTCACAAATAAAAATCTTACCTCAAAAGTCGGATCAAAAGAACACAGAGAAGTTGCACGCGATGCAGTACGCCAATCGCTTGTTCTTTTGAAAAATGATAACGCTGTTCTCCCGTTATCGAAAGAAAAGAAAATTCATGTAGCCGGAACTGCCGCAGACGATATCGGTATTCAATGCGGCGGATGGACAATTATCTGGCAAGGTAAAAACGGAAATGTTACATCCGGCGGAACTACAATTTTGCAAGCAATAAAAAATACTGTTGATGATGAATCGCAAGTTACTTATTCGGCAGATGGAAGCGGTGCAGAAAATTCCGATGTTGTTGTAGTTGTTGTCGGTGAAAAACCGTACGCTGAAATGCATGGAGACCGCGAAGACCTCAGTTTATCAAAAGAAGATTTGGAATTGATTGATAAAGCGAAATCTTCCGGCAAACCGGCTGCCGTTGTTCTTCTTTCGGGAAGACCTATGTTGATTGCAGATGCTCTCGGCAAGTGCGATGCTTTTGTTGCCGCATGGCTGCCGGGTACAGAAGGCAAGGGTGTTGCCGATGTTCTCTTCGGTGATTTTAAACCGGTTGGAAAACTTCCGCACTCATGGCCTAAAAACATGCAGCAGATTCCTATTAACATCGGCGATGCAAATTACGATCCGCTCTTTCCTTACGGGTTTGGACTGACTTTTTAATACTGGAGGTTGTCGCAAAAGTAATAGTACAATTAAAAAATCCGTGTGAATCCGTTCGATCAGATTTTATCCGTGTGCTATTCTTTAAAAGAAATTACTTTGCGGCAACCTCAAGAATCTCAAAAAAATATTTTACAACAATAAAGTTGAGCTGAGGAATTAATGAAAAAAATTTTATTCTTACTTTTTTTATACACAATCACTTTTGCACAGAAAAAAACTTTTGAACAACGCGCTGATTCTGTTCTCGCTTTAATGTCACTCGAAGAAAAAGTTGGACAGCTTGTTCAATACAGCGGCGGCTGGGCAACCGGTGCTGAAACCGGCAGACCATCGGAAGGAAGCGACGAGTTAATCAGAAAAGGAAAAGTTGGTTCTTTCTTAAATGTTGTTGGTGCTGAGCAGACAAAAAAAATGCAGAAGGCTGCCGTTGAAGAATCCCGCTTAAAAATTCCGCTCATCTTTGGATTGGATGTTATTCACGGTTACCGTTCAACATTCCCGGTTCCAATAGGCGAAGCGAGCACCTGGAATCCAACATTGATTCAAAAGTCTGCACGCATGCAAGCAGAAGAAGCTTCATCGGGAGGAGTTCATTGGACATTCAACCCGATGGTTGATATTGCACGCGACCCGCGATGGGGAAGAATTATGGAAGGAAGCGGCGAAGATCCGTATCTCGGTTCTTTGATGGCGGCGGCGCGTGTGCGCGGTTATCAAGGCGATGATCTTTCTGCAAACAATACAATACTCGCTTGCGTTAAACATTATGCCGCATACGGAGGTGCAGAAGGCGGACGCGATTACAACACAGTTGATATGTCTGAAAGAAACTTCCGCGATTTTTATCTGCCTCCGTACAAAGCCGCTGTTGAAGCCGGAGCCGGTTCGTTAATGGCTTCGTTCAATGAGATTGGCGGTATCCCTTCATCTGCAAGCAAATTTTTATTGACAAAAATTTTACGCGATGAATGGAAAACCGATGCATTCGTTGTGAGCGATTGGAATTCTATCGGCGAATTAATTCCGCACGGCGTTGCAAAAGATTTACGTGAAGCTGCGATACTTGGAATAGAAGCAACTGTTGATATGGACATGGAAGCAAATGCTTATTACAATCATCTTGCCGATCTCGTTAAAGAAGGAAAAGTTGATCTCAAATTAGTTGATGATGCGGTACGCCGCGTGTTGATTGCAAAATTCAAACTCGGCTTGTTTGATGATCCTTTCAAATACTGCGATGTTGAACGCGAGAAGAAAACTATCAGAAGCAAAGAAATTATTGATGCAACAAAAGAAGTCGCATCGGAATCGCTCGTTCTTTTGAAGAATGAAAAAAATATTCTTCCGCTGAGTAAAGATTTAAAATCAATTGCGGTAATCGGACCGCTTGCAAACTCAAATGAAGATCCTCTCGGTGGATGGAGTGGACTCAGCAATAAAGATGAAGTTGTTCCTCTGCTCGAAGGAATCAAAAACAAATTGGGCAATGATGTAAAAATTAATTATGCCGAAGGATGCAAAATTACCGGCGACGATAAAAGCGGGTTTGATAAAGCAATCGAAGCTGCAAAATCTTCCGGGGTGGTAATTGCAATTGTAGGCGAAAGCAGCGGAATGACCGGCGAAGCAAATTCGCGCGCAACATTGGATTTGCCCGGCGTTCAAGAAGATTTGATTAAAGAACTTCACAAAACCGGAAAACCGGTTGTTGTTGTTTTGTTGAACGGAAGACCGATTACAATTCCGTGGCTTCAAGAAAATATTCCCGCAATTATAGAAGCGTGGTATCCGGGAATCAGCACAAGCTTTGCAGTTACAAATGTTTTGTTCGGCGATTACAATCCAAATGGAAAGCTGCCGGTTACATTTCCGCGTCATGTTGGACAAGTTCCGATTCATTACAATCATAAAAATACCGGTCGTCCGCACGATCCGACAAATCATTATACATCGTATTACATGGATTTGGAAAACGCTCCGCTTTATCCTTTCGGATACGGATTGAGCTACACGACATTTGAATATTCCGATCTCACATTGGAAAAAAATCAAATAAAGAAAGATGAGTCGTTGAAAGTATCCGTTAAAGTGAAGAACACCGGCAAGTACGAAGGGAAAGAAGTCGTTCAACTTTACATCCGCGATCTTGTTGGCAGCGTAACGCGTCCGGTAAAAGAATTAAAAGACTTTGCAAAAATTTCTTTGCAGCCCGGAGAAACAAAAGCAGTTGAGTTCACAATTACTCCGGAGAAATTGAAATTCCACGATATCAATATGAATTATGTTGTTGAGCCGGGTGATTTCAAAGTGTTTGTCGGAACAAATTCTGTCGATGTTAAAGAAGCATCGTTTACTGTTGTTGAATAAAAATTTCGGAGAGAAAGATGAAGACAAGATACTGGATGCTTGATGCTTGATGCTGGATACTGGATTATTCTTTTAATGATGGTATTTATTTTTGGATGTTCTTCGCAAAGTGTGGTGAAAGAAAATTTGGGAAAGCAAGCAGAGATAAAACTCGATGGAATCTACAAAGCGAAAGCGAACATCAATTATCTTTTGTATCTGCCGAAAGATTATGAAGCAAAAGACAAGCTGCCATTGCTTTTGTTTTTGCATGGTGCCGGCGAAAGAGGAAGCGATCTTAATATTGTGAAGAAACATGGTCCGCCGAGATTAATTGAAGAAGGAAAAGATTTTCCGTTCATTGTTGTTTCACCGCAATGCCCGGTTAACGAAAGATGGAATACAAATACGCTTACTGCATTGATTGATGAAATAATTGCCGGTTATAAAATTGATACCGGCAGAATTTATGTAACCGGTTTAAGCATGGGCGGCAATGGAACATGGCGGCTTGCAAGTGAAATCTCCGGACGGCTTGCGGCAGTAATTCCAATCTGCGGCTGGGGCGATCCGTTTGCTGTCTGCATGATGGACAAACTTCCGGTATGGACTTTCCACGGCGCCAAGGATAATGTTGTGCCGATAGGTTCAACGGATTTGCTTGTTGAGCAATTGAAACGCTGCGGCGGAAATGTTCAATACACAATTTATCCCGAAGCCAACCACGATTCGTGGACGGAAACTTACAACAACCCGAAAATTTATGAATGGCTGTTGAGCCATTCCTTAAACGAAAGATAAATCTTTTCGTAGAGACGCCATTTACTTGCCCGCCTTTGGCGTGATGGCGTCTCTACAGCTATGCGGAGGCAAATGAAGTTAATCGCGAAAACATTTTTACTTTTCTTTTTACTCACTTCACTCATCACATCTCAAAGCGGGCGCAAACTTTGGAAAGGAAGTGCGATAATCGGCGGCGGAGATGTCTGTGCCGTCTATTCCGATGATCCGTCACTCAACGGTACCAATAAAGGTATTCAGCATTTTTATTACAAAGATTATCTTGTTGATTACATCTCTTCAACATCGTTTGATCTTTTTGACGACAATGGCGCACCGTATCAAAAAACAAAAAATGATAAAGTTGATATCGATGATTTCTTTTGCGCTGTTACCGAATCATATTTATCCGGCGGCGTGAAGCATCTAACAAAATGTTACGCGCTTCCGCAAAATGCAGTTGTGCTTTCAACTGAATTAAAAGGGACGAAAGAATCAGTCTCTCAAAAATTTCAGATTAACTTCAGAAAAAATTTTATGTCGGATCATGTAACAAATCTGGTTTCGTTAAAAATTGATGAGCATCAAGCAGTTGCAGAGTGGTCGAACGGAACAGTGATTGTAATTGCACCGAAGAAAAACAGCAATATTCTCGAAGTACATGATTCAACTCTCGTAATTTACCAGCGCGTTTCGGGCAAAAAAAATGAAATAATTATTCTTGCCGCATCGAGTTATGAAGAAGCGAAATCAAATCTGAAAAAAATATTCAAACAGAAAAATCTTTACAAGTCAGCGTCAGCGCATTGGAACGAGTGGCTCAACAGCGGCAGAGTTCCGAAATTCAAAAAAGTGAACGAAGAGACAAAACAATATTTGGATTTCTACAAACGTAATCTGTACGCGGTCAAATCGGCAAATCTAAACGGACAAATTCCGGCAGACATAACCGGACAATTTTTAACCAACAACATGCCGCAGCTTTATCCGCGCGATGCAATGATGAGCGCGCGTGTTTTTCTTTTGACCGGTCATCCCGATGAAGCAAAACAAATAATAAAATTTTGGGCACGCCCGGATATCCCGCAAAAAACCGGCGGAGAATTTTACGCACGATACGATGCAAATGCCAAAGCAGTTGATGGCGGCGGTGGTGCGCGCTACGATGAACCCGAGTGGGATGCAAACGGATATTTTATTCAACTACTAAAAATGTATTACGATAAAACCGGTGAATGGCTTGCCGATAAAAATACAATTTATAAAGCTGCGGATTTTTTAGTACGCAGCATTGATGAAGAAGGTCTTCTTTACGAAGGCGGAATTGTTGAATGGACGGGATATCTTCCGGCAACAAATATGGTTTGTGCTGCCGGCTTAAAAACTGCTTCGCAGATTGCATCAAAGTTTGGTGATAAAGAAAAAGCAAAACAATATTTGAATGCATATCAAACGATCTTTTCTTCAATGAAAAAATTATTTGATGAAAAACGAAACACTTACACGGCGGTTCGATACACAAAAGAAAAAGCGGATGGCAACAGAAGTATTTCCGAAAAAGAAGGCAAGAAATTTTTTCTATGGGATACTTCAATCTACTACGGAATAATTTGGGGCTATCCCGGTCATAAAGAATTTGAACTCTCGAATAAATTTTTGCTCGATAACACGGTGACGCTCGGCGGTGCGATGCAATATTTTGAAGCATACGACAACGGCTGGCTGACCGAGTACGGCAAAGATGCTTTCTTTTTCCCATCGGCGGCTTCGGCACAGTACAACGTTTCAAAAGGAAATTTGAAGCCGGCTAAAATGCACATCGATTGGATGATCAATAATTCCAACAGTTACGGACTGATGCCCGAAAGAATTTTAACTCAAAAAAATATTGTGAGCGATGCTTCGCCGCTTTCGTGGTGCAATGCAGAGTTTGCGCTCTCGGTTTTGTTATTCAGTGAAAAATATAACGGAGATTAAAATGAAAAAATTTTTCTATTGCCTCGTTGTTCTGCTGCTGACAGTTACTAATAATTTTGCACAGTCAAAAAGTTTTGTGAAGACCAGCGGAAAAAATTTTGTTGATACCGATGGAAACGTTCTGATTCTTAAAGGAATAAATATCGGCAACTGGCTTAACCCGGAAGGATACATGTTTCATCTGGAGAACACGAGCTCATTCCGGCTGATTGATAATGTGATTAAAGAATTAACCGGTACGGATGACGCGGTAAAATTTTGGCAAACATTCCGTGATAATTATATCACAAAGGAAGATATTCATTTCATAAAGAGCACCGGGCTGAATCATATCCGTCTTCCGTTCAACTTCAAACTTTTTGTCGTAGAGGATTATCCCGAAGTTTATCTCGAAGAAGGTTTTAAAAGATTGGATGACGCAATCAAGTGGTGCCGCGAAGAAAATCTTTATGTAATTCTCGATATGCATGCCGCGCCCGGCGGACAAACCGGCGATAACATTGACGACAGCTGGGGCTACCCGTACATTTTTGAGAATGAAAGAGCCGCACAAACCGCGGTTGATCTTTGGAGAAAATTAGCAGAGAGATACAAAGACGAAACGATTGTAATCGGCTACGATTTATTGAACGAACCGATTGCACATTTTTTTGAGAACAAAGAAGAACTGAACGCAAAACTTGAACCGCTTTACAAAAGAATGACAAACGCAATCCGTGAAGCGGATAAAAATCATATCGTCTTTCTCGGCGGTGCGCAATGGAATACAAATTATAAAGTCTTCGGAGAACCGTTCGATAAAAATCTTGCTTACACTTTCCATAGATATTGGATGCCCCCCGAACAAGATCAAATTCAAGAGCATATTGATTTCAGGGACAAATATAATGTGCCGCAATATCTCGGCGAATCGGGTGAGAATGAAGATGAATGGATTGATGCATTCAGAAAATTATTAGAGAAAAATGAAATTAGCTGGTGCTTCTGGCCCTACAAAAAAATGGATTCGACACGCGGCATTGCCTCTTTTATAAAAACTAAAGAGTGGGAAGAAATTATTAAATATGCCGAAGGTTCAAGAAAAAATTATGATGAAGTAAGAAAAAACAAGCCTTCGCGCGAAGTTGTGAACAAGGCGCTGAGTGATCTGCTCGAAAACATAAAATTCAAAAACTGCACAATTAACGGCGGTTACTTAAAAGCGTTGGGGGTTCAATAATTTCGTGTTCTTTGCGGTTAAAGATTTAACGCAGAGGTCTCGAAGAATGAGCAGAGAAGTGCAGAGGTATTTATGAAAAAGTTTTTAATGATTTTTTTCATTTCATCTTGTTTGTTTGCACAGTATGAAGATACCGGCAAACGCGGTGAGTATTATTCTAAAAAAAATTATTCCGGCGGTTCGACTCCGGCATTTGCAGAAAACAAAAACAAACTGCCGTCACCAATCCTTGAAGACAACAAAGATTATGTAGATTTATACTGGCGCGCGTGGGAACTCGCATTCGATCATTTCAAAAAACCGCCTGAAGGTTCGCCGTTTGTATCAAATTTTATTGATGAAGCTTTCTCGCCCTCTGTTTTTCAGTGGGATACAATTTTTATGATCATGTTTGCGCGGTATGCCCACAACATCTTCCCGTCAATTGAATCGCTTGATAATTTTTATTGCAGGCAATATGAGAACGGGTACATCTGCCGCGAAATTTGGGAAGCCAATGGCGAAGATTATGTTTACGAAGGAAGAGAACACACCGTTAATCCGCCGCTCTTCGGCTGGGCGGAAATTGAAACGTACAAATTAACCAACGATAAAAGCCGCTTCAAAAATATTTTGCCCGCACTTGAAAAATACGCTGAGTGGCTCGAGAAATTCCGCAAGAAAGAAAACACAAAACATAATTTGTACTGGCAAACCGGACTCGGTTCAGGGATGGACAACACTCCGCGCAGCGGCAGCGCGTGGATTTGTATGTCGGCACAGATGTGCATGTTTTACAAAGATATTTCTTTTATCAGCAGTGAAATTGGCGATAAAGAAAAGGCGGAAAAGTATTTGCGGAAGTCAAATGAGATCGCCGAAAAGATTAATCAGTTAATGTGGAACGAAGAAGACGGATTGTATTACGATCTCGATGACGAAGGAAATCAAATCAAAGTAAAAACGATTGCATCGTTCTGGCCCATACTTTCCGGAATTGCAGATTACCGCAAAGCAGAAAAAATGCTGGACAATCTAAAAGATGCAAAAACTTTTTGGCGAACTGTTCCGTTTCCATCTCTTTCTGCAGATCATAAAGATTACGCGGCAGATGCAAAATATTGGCTCGGCGGTGTGTGGGCACCGACAAACGTAATGGTAATGAAAGGTCTCGATAAATTTTCACAAGGTTACGAGCATTCATTTCATTACCGCGAGTTTGCAAAACTTGCAACTGAAATTTATCTCGATGGAATTTATGAGACATACAAAAAGACGGGAACGATTTGGGAAAATTATTCGCCCGAAGCAAAATGGCGCGGCGTGTGGGCGCAGCCGAATTTTGTGGGCTGGAGCGGATGCGGACCTATTATGCTGCTCATCGAAAATGTTTTGGGAATTCAAGCCGATGCAAGCAAAAACGAAATCACGTGGTATTTAAATAGAATCGACAAACACGGAATCGAGAATTTGAAATTCGGAGAGACAACCGCTTCATTAATCTGCGAAAAAAGATTATCGGTTGATAAACCGTGTGAAGTTACTATTAAAACAGATAAGCCGTTCAAGCTCACAGTGTTGAATTGGATGAAGCCGGCAAAAACTTTTGAGATAAAAGAAGGTACAAACAAATTAACGGTTGATTGATTCTCTGCGGACTCTGCGTCTCTGCGAGAAAATTTATTTTAACAATTTAGCAATAGAGCAATACAGCCATGAAACAATACAAAGTATTTTTAACACTGCTTGTAATTCTTTCCCAATCATACTTATACGCACAATCAATTTCACTTCCTTCTCAATGGCTTTTCAAAATCGGGGATGATCTTAAATACAAAGAAGAAAATTTTGACGACATCAATTGGGAAAAACAAAACATACCCGGCAATTGGGAAAACCAGGGCTACCCGGAGTACAACGGCATTGCATGGTACCGCATTTATTTTAATGTGGATAAAAAATATCTCGGAAGGGAATTATATCTCTTGCTCGGCAAAATCGATGACGCAGATGAAACATATTTGAATGGAAGCTTAATCGCATCTTCGGGAAAATTTCCTCCGGAAAGTGTAACAGCGTGGAATGATCAAAGAATTTATGAAATACCGGAAGAAATTTTGAAAGAGAAAAATGTTCTCGCGATTCGTGTTTACGACGGGCAAGGCGGCGGCGGTGTGCACAGCGGTATTGTCGGTATCTACGGTAAAAGTAAATTTATGAAAGCTAATAATCCCGGACCCGCACCGAAAAAATCTTTTTACCAGATTACAACAGCCAACGGATTAATTGCAGCAGTTTACAACGAAAGATTGAATGCAGTGGAATCCGTTTCGCCGCACATTTTCCAAATGTATGATCTCGGCAAATCTGTTAGACCTTTTGTAAAGAATTTATTTTTGGAAACAAGCAGCCAGCCGTTGACAGCAAGCCACTATCTCAACACGCACATCGTAAAAATTGGATATCAAGATTTTTCTGTTTACTACTTTGCGCCGTTTTCAAAAAACGAAAAAGTTTTTGTTGCAATGATTGAGGGCGAGAAAGAAAAAATTAAGAATCTTGATTTCACTTTCTATGCCGATTACGGCGAACTGTTAACCAAAAATATTTTGGTTGATGTTGATTCGGAAAAGTCGCAAAAGTTTTTCCTCTTCTCATTCAATGATTCGCTTCATAATAACAGTTTGGTAATAGAACGATTTGGCAGCGAAACAACACTCAAAAATCTATTGAATAACGAAGTCGATTACATGCGCGGAATTTTCAAACAGGCTTTCATTCCAACCGGATTAACAGAAGGCGAAAAAAATCTTTACGAGCAGTCAATCGCTATTTTGAAGATGGGGCAAGTATCACAAAAAGAGGTATTCGCAAAATCACGCGGACAAATACTTGCTTCGCTTCCCCCGGGCAATTGGAATATCGGCTGGCTGAGAGATGCAACTTATGCAGTTATGGCTTTGAGTAAACTCGGTTTGTATGATGAAGCGAAAAATGCTCTCAGCTTTTTCTTAAATGCCAATGCCGGTTACTATAAAAATTTTATTTGGAACGGCGTTGATCACGGTGTAAAAGTCGATTACAGACTTTCCGTCTGCAGATATTTCGGAATTGGGAAAGAAGAATCGGATTTTAACGAGAATGGTCCTAACATGGAACTCGACGGCTTCGGACTTTTTCTTACGGCGTTTTCTGATTATGTGAACAAATCAGGCGATAAAAATTTTTTGAAAGAGAATTATGAAACTCTCGCGAAGTTAATTGCAGATCCGATCATAACTTTTATTGAACCGGATAACTTGATTAGAAAAGAATCGGGTCCGTGGGAACAGCATTTGCCGGGAAGAAAACAAGCTTTCACTTCAATTGTAAATTCTGCCGGGCTGCGAGAGTTTGCCGGACTTCTGCAAAAAAATAATTATGATGATTATCAAAAATATTTTGATGCATCGGAACAATTGAAAAACGGCATTACACAAAATTTATTCTACGAACAAAAATTGATCAAAGGATTTTGGGAAGCGGAAACACCACAGACAAAAGATTTTTACGACGGCGGGACTATTGAAGCATTCACTCAAAAAGTTTTTGCTGATAAAAATTTCTTCGAGACACATTTCACGGAATATGAAAAAGTATTGCGGATCGATAAGCGCCGCGGCTTCTCGCGTTTGAACAATCCGGATTGGTACACTATCAGCGAATGGCCATTCCTCGATTTCAGAATTGCAATTGCTCTGAACAGTTTCAACAGAAGAGACGAAGCGAAATATTTGATCGACTCGATTACCGATTACGCAAAGATGAATTTCAATTACATCGCTGAACTTTACAATTACGAAGATGAAAATTACGGCGGCGCAATTCCAATGATTGGCTACGGCGCCGGTGCTTACATCTTGGCAATAACTGATTATTATAAACAATAAACTCTGCGGTCTCCACGTCGTTGCGCGACACACACCAAATGTTTCCCGCAAAGGCACTGAGCACGCAAAGGAGAGAGACATGAAAAAAATATTTTTACTTCTTTTATTTTCATCTGTACTTTTTGCTCAAACACCGCCGTACAAAAATTCATCGCTATCGGTTGAAGAAAGAGTGAACGACTTACTCGGCAGATTAACACTCGAAGAAAAAATTGATCTGCTGGGTGGAACCGGATTTGCAACAAAACCAATCGAACGACTCGGCATTCCCGAATTGCGAATGAGCGATGGACCTCTTGGTGTCCGCTGGAATCAAGCAACAGCATTTCCGGCTGGAACTGCAATGGCGGCTACGTGGAATCCCGGATTGGTAAAAAAACTTGGCGCGGCTCTCGGCAGAGAAACAAAAGGGAAAGCACGTCATGTAATTCTTGGACCCGGCGTGAACATAACTCGTTTACCGATGAACGGAAGAAATTTTGAATACCTCGGCGAAGATCCGTTTTTAACTTCGCGGCTTGCAGTTGAATACATTAAGGGCGTGCAGAGCGAAGGAGTTGCGGCAACAATAAAACATTTTGCTGCCAACAATCAGGAACACGAAAGAGATTTTGTTGATACTGAAGTGAGCGAGCGCGCATTGAACGAAATTTATTTTCCGCATTTCAAAGCAGCAGTGCTGGAAGCAGATGTTCTTTGTGTAATGTGTTCGTACAATAAAGTTAACGGATTTTGGGCGAGCGAAAATGATTATCTAATGATTGACCGACTCAAAAAAAATTGGGGTTTCACCGGATTGGTAATGAGTGATTGGGGCGCAGTTCATCATTCGATTCCCGTTGCCAAAGGCGGGCTCGATCTCGAAATGCCAGATGGAAAATACCTGAATCAAAAAACTTTGCTTGATGAAATTAAGAGCGGAAATGTTCCTCTCGAAACAATCAATGATAAAGTGAGAAGAATTCTGCGCGTGATTTTTAAACTTGGTTTGTTTGATCAGCCGGAATGGAAAGAAAATCCTTCGTTAGTTAACACAAAAGAAAATAGAAACATAGCATACGAAGCAGCGAAAGAAGGAATTGTTCTTTTGAAAAATGAAAAGAATATTCTTCCTCTTTCGAGCGATAAAATAAAATCAATCGCAGTGATTGGACCGAATGCCGCAATAGCCCGCACCGGCGGCGGCGGAAGTTCGATGGTTGCACCGATCGATCCGGCAACGGCACTCGATGGTTTGAAAAATAAAATCGGAAATAAAGTACAAATCAATTACGCACCGGGACTTTTCCTCGATACAGATGTTCTTCCGATAGATGAAAATTTTCTTTTCGCCGATGCGGAAGGGAATGAAAAAGGTTTGCTAGCGGAATACTTCACAAATAAAAATTTAGAAGGCGAACCGGCTCTCAAAAGAATTGATGGCAAAGTTAATTTTGATTGGGGCGGTGATAAACCGGCAAATGAAATAGACGATGATAATTTTTCCGTTAGATGGACAGGCTACATCAAGGCGGCAAAATCCGGCAAGTTCACAATTAATGTTTCGAGTGACGACGGCGTTCGTCTCTGGATTAATGATGAACAAGTAGTTGATGATTGGACAGATCATGCAATTGTCACGAACGGTGCAGAAGTTGAAATGGCAGAGGGAAAACTTTACAAAGTAAAATTGGAATATTATGAAAACGGCGGCGGCGCTGTTTGCGTTTTGGGATGGCGATTGCCCGATGTTGATCCGTTGATTGCGGCAATTGAAACAGCAAAGAAATCCGATGTTGCAATTATCTTTGCCGGGAATTCATACACAATTGAATCTGAAGGATTCGACAGAAAAAATTTATTCCTTCCGAACAATCAGGACGAATTAATTAAAAAGATATGCGAAGTAAATCCGAACACAATTGTTGTGTTGATTGCCGGTGCGCCGGTTGTTATGAATGAATGGATCGACAAAGTAAATGGAATTGTTCAAGCATGGTTCCCCGGCACCGAAGGCGGAAATGCAATTGCCGATGTTCTGCTTGGCAATTATAATCCTTCAGGAAAATTACCGATGACTTTCCCGAAAAAGTGGGAAGATTGTTCCGCGTTCAAAACTTACCACAAAGAAGATGGAAGAACAGTTTATGATGATGATATTTTTATCGGCTACAGACATTTTGATAAATACAACATCGAGCCGCTTTTCCCATTCGGCTTCGGACTTTCATACACAACATTCGGTTATGAAAATTTATCCGTAGCAAAAACAGCAGACAATAAATTTGAAGCGAGCTTCACAATTACAAACACCGGGAAAGTTGACGGCGCCGAAATTGCACAACTCTACATCTCGCAGATAAATCCAATGATTGAAAAAGCACCGAAAGAATTAAAGGGATTTGGCAAAGTCGAATTGAAAGCTGGCGAAAGCAAAACAATAAAAATCACGATAAGTAAAAATGATTTTGCATATTTCGATGAGGACACAAAAGATTGGAAAGTTGATTCGGGCAAATACCAGATTATGATCGGCGCTTCATCGAGAGATATAAAACTTGCACAAACAATAGAATTGTAATTTTTCGTAGAGACGCACACAGTGTGCGTCTCTGATTTTTACTTTGCGTGACTCTGCGTCTTCTTTGCGCTCTCCGCGTTTAAAGCTTTTACCGCAGAGAAAGGATTTAAGTATGCAATAAATTTTCGCGCTATAAAAAAAATCTGTTTTTTAATATTTATGCTGTCAGAAGCTTAGTTGCTAAAGCATACACACGCGAGCCCGATCAAAATTATTTCAATCTACTTGAAAATATTATCACATGCTTGAAAGCGAGCGGAATTTACGTCAACTATTTTTCATTCCAAACAAATTTTGCCGGATCAATCACAACATGTTTAATTGATTCGCGGTTGAATGTGTAAGTGATGTGAACCAATCCGTCTTTGCTTTGAATTACCGCCGGATAAGAATACTCGCCCGGTTCATCTTCGAGAAGAATGACCGGTTCCCAATTAATTCCGTCTTTGGAAAGTGCAACATTAAGCGGGTAACGCAGCCCGCCCCATCTTCCTTCAATCATTCCGGTATGATTATAAACGAGGAGGTGAGTTCCATTTTTTAAAGTTACCGCATCGATACCTGAATTCGGATTGGGCAAATTTATCGTGCTCATTTTATTCCATGTTTTGCCGCCGTCATTCGAAAAACTTTGAACAATAAATCCGTTTTGTGAACGGCAGAGCATCTGCAATTTATTTTTACCATGTATCAATAAGCTTGGTTGTATCACGATAAAGTTTGTATCATTGTTTGAGGCATCGAACTTTTGCCACGTCTTTGCATCTTTATCCGTCAATTCGAAATGAACTTTCCAATATTTTCCTTCGGTGCTTGATGGACAAATTATTTTTCCGCTTTTAAGTTGAACCGGTTTATTTTTTATCGGTCCCAAAAAATTTTCAGGAAGTCTTTCGGGTTTCAACCACGTTATTCCATCATCGGTTGATTTGATCAACATTCCCCACCAGTTGACCGGATCGGGACCAACTTTGTAAAAAAGCATTAACACGCCGTCAGTATTTTTGAAGAGTACGGGGTTCCAGCACGGGTATCTTTTGCCGTCATCCCAAATTCCGTTTGCAACTTCTGCCGGCTTACCCCATTTGTTGTCGATGAATCTTGAAATCCAAATGCCGACATCGGGATTTTTTTCTTCAGTACCTCCGAACCACGAAGCAATCAAACCGTTATTTATTTCTTCTATTGTAGAAGCATGGCATTGCGGTGTGGGTTTGTTATCGAGTGGATAAATTAATCTGCTCATAACGTAGCCCGGTTGTTCCGCGATTTTATTTTTTCCGTTTTGTGCGAGAATGTAACCGTAAGATATTGTCGTTAAAATCAATAAAAATATTTTAAAATATTTTTTCATGAACCTTCCTTTCTCAGCGCCCTTTCACTTACAAGGCTTTTTTAGTTACGGAATGTCGTGCCCCTTTGCGGCAATCCAGATTTTAAACCAATCCTCGCGCGATAATTTTACATCCAAGCCTTTCACTGCAGATTTTATACGATCAATTTTGCCCGTGCCGAGCACAACAACAAAATTAACCGGGTGAAATAATAACCATGCCGCTGCAATTGCATCAATTCCAACATTGTATTTTTCGCTAAGTTCATGAAGAACATTTCTAACGCGGTTTGCTCGCTCACTGTTTTCGGAAAAAATTCTTCCGCCGGCAAACGGAGACCAAACCATCGGCGCGATTCTGTTTTCTTGTAGAAAATCTATATTACCGTTATCAAAATGTTCATGATACAAAACTGAAACTTCGATTTGATTTGTGACCAAAGGTAAATCGAGACGCGATTGCAGAAGTTTGAATTGATGCGGTAAAAAATTCGAGACACCAAAATTTAAAACCTTTCCCGATTTGTTTAATTGATAAAACGCTTCGGCGATTTCATCGGCGTTCATTAAAGGATCCGGGCGGTGAATCAGCAGGACATCGATGTAATCGGTCGCGAGATTTTTTAATGAGTTCTCCGCCGATTTAATTATATGTCCTTTCCCGGTATCGTAAATGTGCATTGTGTGTTCTGGAAATTTCGGCGAAGTAATTTTAATTCCGCACTTGGTTGCAATTTGCATTTTGGTTCTGAGCGAATGATCGGCGCGCAGAACATTGCCGAACAAGGCTTCGCATTCATAGTGTCCGTAAATATCGGCATGATCGAAAGACGTAATGCCGAGTTCAATTGACTGTGCTATTAAATTATCCAACTCATTTGTTGAATACTTCCACTCGAGTGCCCGCCACAAGCCGAGCGTAATTCTTGATAAGTTGAATTCCATTTACTCTCCTTTTTTTAAATTCTGAGTCCCTATACTATCGGGACGAAGAATCTCAATTTTTTTTTATGATAAAAGATGCTCCACTTTTTATGAGATTACTCTATTATGTTTAACTTGGTTACATAAATAATACTGCTGCCCAAATAGCATCCCGGGATTTGTCTGCTTAATGAAATCAGACTGTTGTTAGGCAAAGATAAGTTTATGAAAATGAAATCGGAAATTTGTTTGATGGAAAAAGATTATATGATAAGTTTTGTATAATAATAGAAATGTCTATGAGCTTCAAAACACTGTTTGCTATGCCGCAGACAAAAATATTTTTGCAACAGTGCCATAAATCTTACTGCAAAATTTTTTTCACAAACTCTTCCAAATCTTCCAGCTTTGATTCCGATTCGGCAAAGATTATTTCTTTTGCGGAAATAAGTTTTGCAATCGTTGAATTCCCATTTTCAGATTTGGGATAATAAATTTTGTCGTGTAAAGTTTCAATTCCATAATTGTATAAAAATGTTTTGGTATCGGCTTCGTTATTGAATGTTATGAGTGAAATCGTTCCGGCTGCTGCCGGCATTACAAAAATTTCGTAGCCGGATAAGTTTTCAAATCTATCGTACCATTCGTACAAACCGTTTTGAATTCCAAGCGGACCTTTCATGTATTTGATTGAATTATGCTCTTCCGCTAAATGCAGCTTTCGAAAAAATTCCAGGAGTGTAAGTGAGTCCGTTTCAACTAAAGCAAATATTTTCTGAAAAATTTTCAGCGATAATTTTTGCTCCTTTTCGCTTCCGTTTGAGTTGATAATGTTTACGTAGTACTTGCCAACGGCAGATTGAATTTGATACGGAGTAATGCAAATAAACTTTGCGGTGCTGTCACCCCGTTCACATTTGTAATGAGAAACAGAATAAATGCCGAAAGCGGATTTTGGATCATTCATTCTATAAAGCTCGATCTTGAATTTGAAATTCTGCCATTCAATTTCTTGAAGCATCAGTTTATCGAATCCGTATTCGAGAAAAATATCTGCGCCGCCGTTGATGTAGCCCCACAATGCGCTTCCATCAAAATAACTTTCGCGTGTTATTTTTAAATCCTTGAAATCGGGAAGAGATATTTTTGGGAAATCGTTTTGTTGTGCAAAAATCTGTGCGGCTGTTATTAATAATAATAAAAACGATTTTTTGATTTTCATTAGATGCTCGTGAGGTAATAAATGGAAAGAGGTTATCTCAAAAGTAAATTTTTTTAAGGAATAGCACGCGGAGAAAATCTGATTGAAGCGGATTTCCGCGGATTTTTTATTTGTACTATTTCTTTTGAGATAACCTCGAAAATTTTTATTGTAATTCGACTTTTATTCGTTCAATTTTTTCGATGTCGGCAATGCCAAGCTTAAGATTTTGTGCAAGCTCCATAAAAATTCTTCCACGCGGCGATTCTTCTTTTTGAATTCCTTCTGCAGCTCTCTTTTTAAAAACAATATCGTAACCGATTCGATCAACCGCTACCGGGTCGGTTCCGACTAAAACAGTTTTGTATTCGAAGAAGAACTGCGGGTTGGCGCCGGGTCCGCCATTGAAACATCCTTTTATTCCGTCAACAATGTTCAGTACAACTTTATCGCGCAGAGGCGGGAATGCACAAACTTCTGCAACTGTTTCAGACCAAAGCTGTTTGTGAAGTCTGCCCGTATTTGTTATAGCACCGAATGCAAGATTTTTCAAGCTGAGGGTAACGGACGGTCCGGCATTTTTTAAAATCGGTACGTTGATAATTTTATCAACCATCTCCGTAACAATTTTGGTGAAGTAAGAATATTTTCCTTCGTTCACCATGTACGGAATTGTTGCCGAGTCATATTTTTCTTCGCAGTCCGCCCAATAATACCATGTAGTATCAATCATTTTTAAGCTGTGAAGTTTCCCGTTCTCGTCGTACATCGATCCGCCTTCGGGTCTTTCTGTGCCTATGATTCTGATGCCCGGGAAATTTTCGTGAGTGAACCCGGCTTCGAACAATTGTTCTTCTCTGCGATCCCAAATAATAATTTTGTTTCTCAGCACGCCGGCTTCTTCAAGTTGTTTTACGATTGCCTGTGTAACTTCAACACTTGTGGAAAGCTGCGGACCGGCAACGGGATTTACTTTTAAACCGATCCGGTCGTTCGGCGAAATAAAAGTGAGCCATGCGTTTTTCAAATTTTCTGCACCGGTTAATGAAAGGATTCCTTTGGCAACCATATCGTACGCGGCTTGTGCAACAATTTTGTTGTTCGCTGTTGAGTTGGCGTGATTTACTTCGACAACTTTTCCCGGAAATTTACCCGGCATCGAATTTTCGTTACGCGCATATTTTAGTGCATCGGCGATATTCGTTGCCGGCTTGGCTGGCGGCTGTGTCTGTGCATTTGCATCGATGATCAAAAAAGTGAAAACAAAAATTACAGAGAATAGGATTGAGATAATTTTGTGAGTGGTTTGATTAGAAAAGGATTTCATGTCAATATTCCCCCGAATATTTAGTAATGACGAATTGAAACATATAGAAGTAGAAATCAATTTGCGAAATAAAAAAAGAGGCTGTCCTTTTGAGACAGCCTTAAAACCATAGAGGCGTTCGCAGAATATTTCTACAGATGAATTGCTACTTCATCATAATTAATTTTTTTGTTTGTGAAAAATTACCCGAGTCTAATCTGTAGAAATAAATTCCGCTCGAAAGATTTTTCGCGTTGAACAAAACTTGATATCTTCCGGCTTGCTGGTACGAATCAACAAGTGTTGCAACTTCTTTGCCGAGCAGATCAAAAATCTTCAATGTTATTTGTCCGCTTGCCGGAATTTGATAGGCAATTGTAGTAGCCGGGTTAAACGGATTGGGATAATTCTGTTCGAGTGCATAATCTACCGGCAAAGAATTTTCTTGCCCGTCAACATCGGTAACAATTTGTATTATGACAGAAATCCACAAATCAATATTCGTACCTTGCCAAGTAGATTCAATATCATGAATCGTTCTATCGCTCCACATCTCCCACGAGCGTTTTGCGCCTTCGCCTTCACCGTCTTTATCGCTTACTATTGCTATTGCGTCATCCGTGCCGGTCAGCCATTCGATTCCAACAAAGAAGTCGGCATTTATATCGAGCACCGGATCAATTGTAAATGAATTGTAAACAACGCCGGGGTTGGAAATATCAATTATCTCCGTTGTGTATGTATTCGAATAAACAGTGCTTGAAGGACTTCCGTCCGGTTCAATTCCGCGTACCACAACATAAAAATTATCTGCCGAACCTACTATAACACGTTTGCCGAAATAAACATTTACTTCAATGAGTTTGCCTGTCTTTGTGATGTAAAACTTTTGATACTTACCGAGATCGCCGTAGCTGTTAGTTCCGGCAAGATAACCTGTGTTGGGCGAAGCAACGGCATAAATTGTGGGCGTTTCTCCGTAAAAAATAGTTTCTGTTGTAACTTGTCCGGAGAAATTTATCTGCACAATTATACTTATAGAACTTATGTTGTTTGATGAGTCGAATGCGCGAAGCATGAAATAATAAGTGCCGCTCGAAAAGCCGCAGATTTCAAAAGTGTCTTCGCCGACTATAAGTAGTGGTGAATCACCTTGTACGGCACCGGTACCGTTCCAATTAACGCCGTCCGTTCCGTAATATAAATAGTAACCGGCAAAATCTGTTTCAAGGTTGCCTGCCCATGAAAACGAAGCACAACCCGAACCGGAGAAACTTCCGGCAAAATTAGATGGTGCAGACGGCGGTACGGCATCGGGTATGTTTACGGTTCTACTTACAATTTTTGTATCGGCGTTGGATGCAGTAATTGTTATGCGGTATAAATTGAAACCGGGCACGTTTGCATTTGCGCTAATCCGGAATTCAACCGATTGAGTTGTGTTTGCTGCAATACTTCCTACATTTATTATTTGTGAGCCGGATGCAAGCGTTAAACCGCCGAATAATTCAAGCGTAACCTGAACATTATCTGCCGAAACGTAGCCTGTATTGAAAAGATCGTACTGTACTGTGAAAGGATTTGGTGTTAAAACTCCTCCGCTCAATGATAAACTTGAAGGTGCGTTTACCGTTACGGCAATCGGCGGAAGTAATTCATTGTTCGGTTTTATGCTTCGTGTTGCTTTGTTATTTGATTCGTTTGATTCTGTAATTCCGTTTATGGGATCAACTTTAACTACAATAAATCTGTATTCAGGACTTGTTGGAACGCGGTAACTAAATTGGAAAGAACCGCTTCCACCGGCGGCAACGTTAGTAATCAAACCGCTTCCGATCGGTGGTGCATTTCCGCCGAGATCCGGATCGCCTTCATACGCAATGCAGTTTACATTTGATGCCGCTACATTGCCGTAATTGTGAACTGTCACCGTTACTGTTATTAAATCGCCGGCATTGATATCCGTATCAAATTTACTGTAACCGATATCGCCGAGAGAGATAGCGAGATCGGGATAATCCAACGAATAAGCAAGCGGCATAAAATCTGCCCCGGCTTGATTGTAACTTTGCAGCACCGAAACATTTTTAGAGCTTTCAATTTTATAAACATAATTTCCGTAGTCTGAAACAAAAGTATAATATTCGCCTTCGCCAAGAGTGCCGGTCCAAACATTTTGAGGATTAGTGTACGGAAAGTCTTCATAATCTCCGAGCTTAGTAATTGTAACGGTGTTGCCGGCTTCAAAAGAAAATACATGTATGTCACTGCTAATTGTTGGAACATAGAAGAGTGTTCCAAAACCTTTTCCGCTTTGATCAATTGCACGTGTCATATAACTGTAACTACCCGACCAATCATAAAATGGAATATTGGCAGCAGAAATATTTCCGGTTGAACTGACCGTCCAAAAAGTAGGTGAGTAAATTCCGGTTGAATAAACTTCTCCAATTCCCAGAGTTACTGTTGCAATATTTTCCCCGGTTGATGTGTTGGTAATTGTTACTGTATTATTATCGCTGTAAGAAGTAATAGTTATGCTGTTAGTCCAGGAACCGTTGTAAGCAGAGAAACCATAGAATAGCGTACCGACAAATGTTCCGTTGCTCGCCGGTACGTAATAATCCTGATCTTCATACGATAAAGCAGAAATTGGTTTAGTGCCGATTACCTGCAGAGGTGTTTCGAAAGGTACGTTGCCGGCATTTTTGAAAGAATAATGTTCTCCGGCATTTAATGTTCCGGCGGCAAGCAACGCACCCGTTGCAAGATTCTTTACTGTAAAACCGGTACTGTTTTGATAAGCAAAAATTATAAAATCGTCATCGCTGCCCCACCAATCCTGGGACATCCACGTGTTGAGTTTTGTTGAAATGGCACGACCGGCTTCATCAACAGCAAAGTAACCGTTCACACTGTAAGAAATAGCATCGCCAACGAGTACAGTGTAAGTTTTGTTGCCGTCGATGCGGTAAACGCCGCTTGATAAACTGAATGTGTGGTAAGTATCAACATTCAAAGTCTTTGTATCCATCAAAGTATTTGAAGCATCGTAAATAGAAATAACAGTGTTATCGAAGTAAGAAAAAACCGTAATGTCTCCGAATGTATAAACAGTTGTAGCGAAAGATCCGTTGGTTTCGCGTGCTGCTTGGAAGGGAATTGGAACCGGCAAAAACGCGGCAGAAGTTTTTTCTTCTGTGGCTAATCTTTTATTTTGTGATTGAATTCTGCTATAGTTGATGAAGGTTAGTAGAGAAATGAACAAAAGAACGGTAAGCAAGTTTTTCATACGCCCTCCTTTTTAACTTCCCCCAAAAGATTATTTAATTATTGTTGCGAGCGGTTTAGGTGCTGTAATGGCAAAAAAAAGATGCGCGTACAGGTATTCTATAATAATCTATATTAAGTTGAAATAAGCGGTAGAGTGTAAGTAAAACGACGCAGATATTTTGTTCATTTTATATTTGTAATCTTAACTAAAACATAGAATAAGAGATTTCAAAAGTCAATGATTATTTTTTCAATTTCTTTCGGCAATATTTTTTTTATTGATGGGTGTGATAAAAATCAATAATGAAATAATTTTGATAATTATAAAACGTGAGTTGAATCTATTCGTGAATTGATAAGCAGACGCTTCATTTCAGGCAAATAAAAAAGCCCCACATAATGATGATGGGGCTTTTCAAAGAAATTTCTGTTAATCATTGTTCCTTCGGTTCTACCTGAGATGAAACAACCGGTGTTTGTTTTTTTCTTCCTTTTGCAAAGTAGGCTATAAGCAGAATAACAATAACAGCAATAAGTACAACATAAATCCAATTGAATTCTGC
Source organism: Ignavibacteriales bacterium (assembly GCA_016177735.1). Taxonomy (GTDB): domain Bacteria; phylum Bacteroidota; class Ignavibacteria; order Ignavibacteriales; family Melioribacteraceae; genus DYJK01. The sequence goes on from JACOUS010000011.1 coordinate 48,073, forward strand.
CGGCGGCGCTACTTTATCTTTCCACATTGCAATGCGAGCTTCGATTGTATCTTTGTTGGCTTCTGTCATCATTCTGCTTTCAATCAACACCGGTACCCACGTAGGCTGAACCGAATTAAACCAAACACTATCCGTGAAAGCAAAGAAAGTTTTTTGTGATTCATCCGAACTTTTTACGCCGAGGTTTTTAATTTCATCATCAATAAAAGTAACAGCGCTGTTGGTAAATTGGTCGCCGTTGTTAAACGGAAGAAGAGAAATTTGTTTGTTTCGGAAGAGGTCGTTTATCTTTTCCCAAATTTCTTCGTTGAGCCGCTGGCTCCAAAGAGAGAAGATGCTATCAATATTATTAATCTCTGTAGTTCTTCCTTTTTTGTTCAAGTAAACATCTGCCAGCTTCGGACCAATTTGTCTCCACATGTGATTAAAATCTCTGTACTGTTCTTTCATCTCGGCTAAATCTTCGGGCGTAAGTTCGGTAACTCTCATAAACTGAATATTATCGTTGATGATTCGTTCGATATTGTAGAATAAATTTTGTCCTTCAACTTTTTGAACGAGTGTTTGTTTATCGGCATCACTGAGTTGTGTAGAGGGTTTTATAAATTGTGTGAGCAAACTATCGACCATATCCCTCACAAGCATATCGCGCTGGCGGATATTTGCTTTTAACTGTGCAACAAGTTTTTGGAGAGATGCAATTGTTGCCGCATCTTTTTCTCCTTTTAAGTTAAGCTCTTTGATCTTCACAATTAATTCTTCGTTCTTTTGGCTCAGATCCGTTACTAGAGTTTTTAGTGTACCGACTTCGGTGGTGAGTTCAACTATTTGTGTAAAGTCTCCTTTTCTCACTTCGAGCGCGCGTTCAATCTTTGCAAATGATGATTCAAAATTTTCCGGGTAGAGAGATTTATCGAGCAGACTTTTATCGCCGGCAAAATCATTTTTCAATTTGGAAATATTTTCTCCGATCGTATTGCACTCATCAAGCGATGCGGCATTTTTTATCGCATCTTCCAGTTCTTTATATTTTGTTTTGAACTGCTGAGTTTTTTCATAATCAGACTGCGCATAACTGTAACCGACAAAAGCAAACAGAGCAATTACCAACATTCCGAAAAATATTTTATTCATTTTCATAATTGCTACCTCACAAGTCCTTTATTATTCAATAAATATTTGTTCGTTCCGTCAAGAATTTCGATGTTCGGAGATTTCTGGTTCATTACCGGTGATGTTAAACCGGTCGCGCTTAGATTTATTTTTTCTTCGAGTTTCAAACCTCCTTCGGTTGGTAGAAAGAGATATACATTTTTGAAGTTAGAGCCGGTTATATAATAATATCCCAATTTATCCCGGATGATTCTAATTTCTTTGCCGGCTGCAAGATTCGAATCTGCAAACTCTTCAAAGAAAAGGGGCTTTACGTTTACACTGAATGTGTAACGTTGTTCTTCCACGAGACCCTTATCGTCAGCTTTTAGAACATCTTCGACTGGCCATGAAAAATCTGCCGGTTGTAAAACAACACTTGAACACCGAGCCACTGCAAACAAAATTATTACAGCAGAAAATATTTTTGTTAAACGCATACTTTCACTCCATATTTTATCTTATAATAACATAGCGAATTCAAATCGAAATTAGAATAATTGATTTGTTTAATTTTACCAAGTTCCTTTTTTTTACCCGTTAAATTTGCTAATAAAATCGACAATATTGAAATAAGAGAAAAAATTAATTTTCTCTTTTGGGGGATAAACAGTTCTTGAATCCGTGGCGAGGGTTAAAAAATATTCCGCGGAATGTATGGCTGGTTGCGTTTGCAACTCTTATCAATCGTTCCGGAACAATGGTAATTCCGTTCCTTGCATTATTCTTAATTAAAGGAAGAGGAATTAATGCTGCAGATGCCGGATTGGTACTTACATTTTACGGAGCCGGATCGCTTATCACCGCACCTTTTGTAGGAAAACTTTCCGATAAACTTGGCGCACTTCGTGTGATGAAAATTTCTCTTACGCTAACCGGGGTGATGCTTTTCTTCTATCCGCACATCACAAATTATTTTTTGATTCTCGGATACACATTAATTTGGTCTGTCATCGGCGAAGCATTCCGTCCGGCAAATCTTTCTTTTATATCCAGCGAAACTAAACCGGAAAAGCGTAAGACCGCATTTGCACTGAACCGGCTTGCAATCAATCTCGGAATGAGCATCGGTCCGGTTATTGGCGGATTCCTTTCGCAAATTAATTTTCATCTTCTGTTTTATGTTGACGGAATTACATCTCTGCTCGCCGGCGGATTTTTAATGATAGCGAAATTTGGAAAAACAGAAGACAGAAAACAGAATTCAGAAGTTAGAAGTAATGAAATTGATGTTGAGTTAAACAAGGATAATCATCCTTCATTCAGTATCGAGCATCAAGTATCCAGCCTCAAGCATCAAGAGAGCATTTTTCACAATAAGCGATTTTTACTTTTCATGCTGTCTTTGATTCCGGCAAACATAGTTTTCTTTCAGCATATCGGTGCAATGCCCATTTTTATTGTGCGCGATCTCGGTCTGCGTGAATCTGTTTACGGAATGTTAATGGCAGTCAATACTGTGCTGATAATTTTTATTGAAGTACCGCTAAACAATGCAATGTCTCGTTGGAGCGATAGAAAAGCTGCGGCATTGGGTGCACTACTTTGCGGAATCGGATTCGGTGCAATGGCTTTTGCTCATGAAATAATTTTTCTGATAGTAACAATTGTAATATGGACATTCGGCGAGATGATCTATTTTCCGGCAAGTGCTTCATACATTTCATTGGTTTCACCCGAAGAACGACGCGGAGAATACATGGGTTATTTTCAAATGACTTTTAGTTTTGCTTTGATGACCGGTCCGTGGATCGGTACAATAGTTCTGGAAAACTTCGGCTCGGTAATTTTGTGGAGCGCTGCCTTTTTGTTAGCTGCTCTTTCTGCAGTGATGTTTTTATTTTTCAAAGAAAAACGAAAAGAAGCGCATATTAATTAATTGTCAATTACCCGCTCTGCGAATTAAAAAACAGAATGAAAAAACTGTCAAAACAGTTACAAAGAAGGCGTTAGCTTTTATTAACACACGTAAGCCGTGTAAAGGATAAGAAATAAAAACCGTTTTACCTGTCCGCGTTCTTTTTTGACGGAACGGTTTACATATTAACTAACACAACTGGTTGTCAATTTTAAATTGGTGAAAAACCGGTTTATTTTTTTATTCATATAAAAAAGTTTGCAGCAGCCGGGGTCACTTCATAAATATTTCTTCCTTCTTTTGATGATTTATCTTATTTTATTTTTGCATTTCAAAAGAGGGAAAGGGGTTCACATGAATAAAAAAATTTTTATTACAATTTGCATGTTTATGTCTGTATCTGTTTTTGTATTTGCACAAGAGACAGACCAGAATGAACAGATGAAAATCTGGATGGAATACATGACGCCCGGATCGTTTCATCAGCAAATGGCAAAGATGGCGGGCGAGTGGACGACCGAAAGTAAAATGTGGATGCAGCCCGGTGCAGATGCTGTTGTTGCCCAGGGTGTTAGCAAACTTGAACTGCTGCTCGGCGGCAGATATTTGAAAACCGCTCACACCGGCTCGTATATGGGAATACCGTTCGAAGGATTCAGTCTTGAAGCATACGACAACGCAACAAACGAACTTTACAATATCTGGGTCGATAACTTTGGAACCGGCATGATGATCCTCAAAGGCAAATATGATGCAGTTACTAAAACTATCGACTACAAAGGTACGATGGTTGATCCCGTTCAGAAAAAAGAAGTTCCGGTTCGCGAAGTAACAAAATATATTGACGACAACAATTTTGTTTTTGAAATGTATGCCAACGGTCCGGACGAAAAAGAATTCAAAACAATGGAAATCACTTTTAAAAGAAAATAACCCAACAAAAAGAAAGGGCTGTATATGAAAAAAATATTTTCAATCATGTTTTTCTGTTTAATCTTTGTCGGTGCGCAAGCACAAGATCAGCAAGACCCGATGAAAGTGTGGATGGATTATGCGACTCCGGGTCAAATGCACAAAATGTTTGAAAAGATGGCGGGCAATTGGAAAACTGTAATGATAATGACAGATCAAGCATCAGGTCAGGAAATGAAATCCGAAGGCACGGCAGTCTTTGAAATGATATTGGGCGGAAGATACATGAAGTCCATTCATAAAAGTACAATGATGGGAATGCCGTTCGAAGGAATGGGACTTGATGCGTACGATAATCAAACACACGAATTTATAAGCACGTGGGTTGATAATATGGGAACCGGTGTGATGGTTATGAAAGGAAAATATGATGAACCGGCAAAAACATTCCATTACTCCGGTTCGATGGTTGACCCGATGAGCGGCGGAGAGACTAAAGTCCACAGTGTTTTAAAAGTTATTGATGATAACAACAGCGTGTTTGAAATGTCTACAGTAATGCCTGATGGAAATGAGTATAAAATGTTTACAATGACATATCAACGAGCGCAATAAAAAATTATTGTGTGAAAAAAGAGCCCGGTGAAATCAAGCCGGGCTTTTTTGTTTATTCTAATCGAAATTGAAGTTGATGGCGGGGAAAACCAAGAAGAGAAGTTGGTGAAAGTGTGCAAGTCTATTTTTTCTTGAGGAAGCCGTATTTCTTTAAGTGTTTGTAAGCAAGATATCCGGCTGCACCGGCTTGAACAGAACCCAGAATTGTGTCCCAAATTTTCATGCTCTGTGATTGTCGGAATCGTTCTTCAAGCGGATTGAGAATGTTGGTCTTCCACATTTGGTCAGCACGATCGTCGCTTTGAAAAGCACTTAACATCATTCGTGTTCGGATCCACAAAGATGTAGTATCATTTAAAATTGATTCGGGGAAATAATATAAAGATAAATTGTTGTTTAGCTGAAATTGATATTCCAAAACTTCCGGCGGTATATCGAATTTCAGCCAATGCAGCGTGTCCGGCATTTCATTAGTTTGTGCCGCTAAAAAAGTTGAAGAGAGAAGAAATATTGTTACAAGTAATCTATTAATACTTGTACTCGTCTTCATCGCTTTCAGATTCGTCGTTGAAAAGGTCCTCATCTTGGAGATCAACATCTTCGTCTGGAGCGCCTTCGGGTTTGGAATCCTCGTCAAGATCACTCTCTTCGTCCTTCTCGGATTTTTTACTGCTTGAGAAATATGAATCTTCAGCAGAGGCATAATGGGAATCGCGCGAAGAATAATTATCATCCATTCTGTCCATAACCTGTCCGATCATTTCGTCGGTAATATCGGCTTTCATTTTTTTTGTATCGATTTTTTTATCGTCCAAATGTTCTTCAGCCGCTGGGGTAGCGTTCCATAGATCGGTTATATTTTTCTTATCCAGGTTGGTTAAATAGTGATCAATTTCTTTCTCGATAATTTTTATATGTTTTTGATCCCATTCGCTTTCTTCGACAAGCTGATTCTTCATGAAATCCCAGAAGGATCCGTTTTTCTTTCCCGGCTCGGGAAGTTTTTTTAACAATGTTATTATTTCGCCAACGGCTTTTCGCATTGTTGCAGACATGGCATCTCTCCTTAAAATATTCTCGCCGAAAAATTAGTAAATTATTAGAAAAGTCAATAGTTGCAAAATTCCAAAAGAGGTTTATAAATTTTTCTTATGAGATAAAGAAAAAAAATCTTGCTATTTTTATTATCGTGTTAACGATAAAAAGTTTGAAGTACGAAATACGAGGTACGAAGAAATAAGGACGAATTACGAATTATCTTTTTACTTCGTAAATCCAAAATTACTTTTCGTACCTCGTACTTTGTTTTTCGTACTTTCCTTGCCCCCGTAGTTCAAAGGATAGAACGCGAGCCTCCGAAGCTCGAAGTACAGGTTCGATTCCTGTCGGGGGTACTCGGATAATGTGAGATGAGAAACGTAAGACACGAGAGAAGTTCTTTCCTAAAAGACGAAAAGAAAATCGCTGAACTAACGAGAACACAAAAAAATTTTTATGCTTTTTGTGAATGTAGTTTTTTCAGATGGCTGAAGATGAATGCTATTTATTTGTGAACAAAATAATTCCGAAAAAAAACGCATTCGCTGCTAACCGGCATTGAGCAATAACCACGAACAAAATTCTTTCCTACACCCACACGGGTTTATTTTTATGAACTCACTTGTTTTTATACCCGGAAGGTTATAATTTCTATCCCGAAATAAATATTTACACCCATACGGGTATAAAAATATGGAAGCAACAAAACTCCTTTCTTCGTTTGTAAAAGAAAAAAGAAAGAAACTCGGACTCACTCAACTTGAACTTGCAAAACGTGCCGGAGTAGGTTTGCGTTTTGTCAGGGAGCTTGAACAAGGTAAATCCACACTTCAGCTTGATAAAGTTAACCAAGTATTGTTTTTGTTCGGGCATCAAGTGGGTCCGGTAAAAATTGAGATGAGGAACCGTGATGAGTAAATCCGGAAAAGTATTTTATAAAAATTTTTTTGCCGGAATAATTAAGGAAGATGAAAATGGAATCAGCTTCGTTTACGATAAAGAATACTTGTTGAATAAAGAAGCAAAACCGGTAAGCTTAACTTTACCTTTGAGAGAAAAAGAATATATCAGTAAAAATATGATTCCGTTTTTTGACGGACTTATTCCCGAAGGGTGGCTTCTTGATTTAGCGCAGACCAACTGGAAAATAAATCCGCGCGATAGAATGGAGTTGCTCTTAACATTTTGCAAAGACACAATCGGTGCAGTTAGTGTCGAAAGAATCATCGAAGAGAATTTATGACAAAGCAAAAATGTTTGTACTGCTATCAAACTCTTCCAGAATCTGAAAAAGGTTTTCATGCAAAGTGCAGCAAAATCTTTTTTGATTCGCCGCTGCCGCCGGTTTTGGAAGTAAACTTATCCGACATTGAAAGCTTAGCTTTGAATATACTTGGCAGAAACACTTCGGTTACCGGCGTGCAACCGAAATTATCAGTTGATCTGAAAAAAAATAAAAAAGAACCAGCACGATTAACAATAGTCGGTTTGTGGGGACGATACATTTTAAAACCGCCGCATTATAACTTCCCGGAAATGCCGGAGAATGAAGATTTAACAATGAAGCTTGCTGAAAGTGTTGGAATAAAAACAGCAAGTCATTCATTGATTAGAATGAAATCGGGAGAGCTGGCATACATTAGTAAAAGGTTTGATAGGACGGCAAAAGAAAAATTACACGTGGAAGATTTTGCTCAACTTCTGGAAGTGTTGACGGAAAGAAAATATTCCGGTTCGATTGAACAAATCGGCAGAGGTGTTCTGCAATATTCATCGTTTCCCGGCAACGACCTAATCAATATATTTGAAGTGGTTCTGTTCGCATTTATAACGGGCAATGCTGATATGCATCTTAAAAATTTTTCGTTGTTGCGTGACGAAAATGATGATATAAAATTAAGTCCGGCATACGATCTAATTTCTACAAAATTATTGCTGCCCCAAGATAAAGAGGAAACGGCGCTTACAATAAACGGGAAGAAATCCAAATTCAAGAGAGAAGATTTTGATTATTTGTATGAGAAGCTGCTCATAAATAGTAAAACCGCAGCAATGATTTACAAAAAATATTCTGATATAATAGAGCAATGGTTCGATTTGATTAAGAAATGTTTTTTGTCTGAAGCAGCACAAACCAGCTACATGAAATTAATAGAACAACGGATGAAGCAAATTAACTTGGGTTAATAAAAAATTTTGTAAAGTTACTTATCAATCACCCTGGGGGAAAAATGAAACACGTTAAACAATTTCTTTTGCTATTCGTTTTTAGTTTTCAACTCCTTTATGCACAATCGGAAGACAAATCACTTTTAACACTCGAACGCTTGTTCAACGGCAATGAGTTTAACGGCGAGAATTTTGGACCGGCGCGGTGGATTGACGATGGAAAATATTACACAACGCTTGAACCTTCCAAAGATTTGCCGCAAGGAAGTGACATAATCAAGTATGAAACCAAAACCGGTAAACGTGAAGTGATGGTTTCCGCTTCGCTTTTGATTCCGAAAGGAACCGACAAACCTTTGCGTATCAACAATTACATTTGGTCGCCGGATAAATTGATGCTTATGATTTTTACCAACACCGCACGTGTGTGGCGTTACAATACTCGCGGAGATTATTGGGTGCTTAATCTCGAAACAAAAGAATTGAAAAAACTTGGCGGCAGCGCAAAACCTTCTACCTTGATGTTTGCAAAATTTTCTCCGGATAATAAAAAAGCTGCATATGTGAGCGGACACAACATTTACTGTGAAGAAATTTCTACAAATAAAATTACACAACTTACATCTGACGGATCCGAAACAATCATCAATGGAACATTTGATTGGGTTTACGAAGAAGAACTTAGTTTGCGCGATGGATTCCGTTGGAGCCCCGACAGCAAATCGATTGCTTACTGGCAATTGGATGCATCGGGAATCGGCGTTTTCAATCTTATTAATTACACCGATTCTATTTATTCGAAAATAATTCCGGTGCAGTACCCGAAAGTTGGAACAACAAACTCCGCTTGCAAAGTTGGAGTCGTTGGCGCGGAAGGCGGCGAAACAATTTGGATGAATGTTCCGGGCGATCCGCGCAACAATTACATTGCAAGAATGGATTGGCATCCCGATTCAAAAAATATTTGGCTGCAACATTTAAACCGTCCGCAGAACAAATTGGAAATTATGTTGTGCGATTCAAGAACCGGCGAAGCAAAAACCATATTTACCGAAACTGACGATGCCTGGATTGACGTAACGGATTACATGCAATGGATAAACGACGGGAAATATTTTGTTTGGCTCAGCGACCGCGACGGATGGCGGCATATTTATCTTATATCAAAAGACGGAAAAGAAATAATACTTTTAACACCGGGAAAGTTTGATGTAACCGACATTCAAAAAATTGATGAAGCGGACGAAGCAATTTATTTTAGAGCTTCTCCCGGCAACGCAACACAGCGTTATATTTTCAAAACTTCGTTGGATGGAAAAAACAAAATAGAAAAAATTACTCCGGCTGAATTGAGCGGAATGAACAGTTACCAAATTTCTGACGGAGCTGATTTTGCATTTCATACTTACTCGAAAGCCGGTACGCCGCCGGTGATTGATCTGGTTGAATTGCCTTCGCATAAATCAATCCGCACACTTGTTGATAACAAAAAACTTTTTGAGAAAGTAAATGAATTAAAAAAATCTACGGTAGAATTTTTTCAATCAGATATTGGCGAACTTGCTCTCGATTGCTGGATGATGAAACCGTACGATTTTGATCCCTCAAAAAAATATCCCGTACTCTTTACTGTTTATGGTGAACCGGCGGCTCAAACCGTGCTTGATAGATGGGAAGGTACCGATTATTTGTGGCATTTGATGCTTGCACAGCAAGGTTACATTGTAATAAGTGTTGATAACCGCGGTACACCTTCGCCGCGCGGACGCGAATTCAAAAAATCGATTTATAAAAAAATCGGTGTGTTGAATTCCGCTGATCAAGCCAAAGCAGCGGAAGCAATTCTGAAAAAATTTAATTTCATCGATCCCGACCGAGTTGCTGTTTGGGGCTGGAGCGGTGGCGGTTCGATGACACTCAACCTCATGTTCCGCTATCCGGAAATTTATAAAACCGGAATGGCTGTGGCGCCGGTTGGCGATGAAAGATTATACGATACGATTTATCAAGAAAGATACATGGGACTTCTCCCGGAAAACGATTCGATTTACGTAGTAGGTTCACCGGTTACATTTGCACATCAGCTCGAAGGAAATTTATTGATTGTTCACGGCACCGGCGATGACAACGTTCATTATCAAGGTACCGAACTTGTTATTAACGAGCTGATAAAAAACAACAAACCGTTTACGATGATGGCATATCCAAACCGCACGCACGGAATTTACGAAGGCGAGAACACAACTTTGCATTTATTCTCTCTGCTTACAAGATATTTAAATGATAATACGCCGGCTGGAGGAAAATAAATTCCGGAAATCTCTGTGGAACTCAGTGACATCTCTCTGTTCTCTGTGAAATAAAAAAATAAATATATTACACTGAGTTCCACCGGGCAGCCGCTGATGCACACAGAGAAAAAATCCACTCAAACTAAATAAGGAAAAATAAATTGCTCTCTCTTGGTTATGATGTTGGAAGTTCTTCGATTAAATGTTCAGTGATAGAAATCGAAACGGGCAAAGTTATTGCAAGCGGATTTTATCCGCATGAAGAAATGAAAATTAATTCTCCCTTTGCCGGATGGGCTGAACAAGACCCTGAAATGTGGTGGGAATATGTGAAGACATTAACGCATCAATTGATTACGAATTACAAAATAGATGCAAGCGAAGTTAAATCGATCGGCATTTCGTATCAGATGCACGGGTTGGTTTTGGTTGACAAGAATCAAAAAGTTTTGCGACCCTCAATTATTTGGTGCGACAGCCGCGCAGTTGAAATCGGCGAAAAAGCATTTCAAGCAATCGGCAAAGAATATTGTCTGCAAAATCTTTTAAACTCGCCCGGAAATTTTACCGCGTCCAAACTCCGATGGGTAAAAGAAAACGAGCCGGACATTTACAACAAAATTTATAAGATCATGCTGCCCGGCGATTTTATTGCCATGAAACTTACCGGGAATATTTCTTCAACGATTTCAGGATTATCCGAAGGGATCTTCTGGGATTTCAAGCAAAGCGAAATATCAAAAGAAATTTTATCCCACTATCAAATTGATGAAGAGATACTACCGCAAATCAATCCAGCATTTTTTGTGCAAGGAACAATCACAAAATCTGCCGCAGAAGAATTGGGATTGAAAGAGGGAGCTGTTGTTTCCTACCGCGCCGGCGATCAACCCAACAATGCATTCTCGCTCAACGTACTTGAGCCGGGCGATGTTGCCGCAACTGCCGGAACATCCGGCGTTGTGTACAGTGTGATCGATCAAATTAATTATGATAAACTTTCGCGCGTTAATCAGTTTGCGCATGTTAATCACACTAAAGAAAAAATTAGATTGGGTGTTCTGCTTTGCATCAATGGAACGGGAATTCAAAATTCGTGGCTGAGAAAAAATTTCAGCAGCGGATTATCGTATGACGAGATAAATAAAATTGCCGCAGAGGTTAACATTGGCTCGGATGGAATCTCCGTTCTTCCGTTTGGAAACGGAGCCGAGAGAGTTTTAGAAAACAAAAATATCGGCAGCCATATTCTCGGTTTGGATTTCAACCGCCACGCCAATGCGCATATCTTCCGTGCCGTTCAAGAAGGAATCGCATTTTCATTTAAGTACGGCGTTGATATTATGAAAGAAATGGGACTTCATTTAAATGTTATCCGTGCCGGCAAGTCGAATATGTTTTTGAGTCCGGTATTCAGACAAACTTTATCAAACGTAACCGGTTCGTCAATAGAATTGTACGATACAGACGGCTCGCAAGGAGCGGCAAGAGGTGCGGCACTTGGTGCCGGTTATTATAAATCGTTTAATGAAGCGTTCGGTTCGCTTTCAAAAGTTGGTGAGGTAAATCCCGAAGCAAAAAATATTGATGCAGCTTTGAACGCGTATGATAATTGGCTGGAACGCTTGAAGAAATTTTTATGAAGAAGTCATGCTGAGCTTGTCGAAGCCTGACTTCGGCTCTCAACAATTAATCTAAAAACAATCGGACATCTGTTGCAAGCATACCGGCGCTGCGTGCGGCTTCCAAACCGAGATCGCCGTCTTCGAATACCTGGCAGTATTGCGGTTCAATATTCATCAATCGCGCGGCTTCTAAAAAAATATCCGGCGAAGGTTTTGGTTTTACGGAATCATCCGCTGTAAGAATTGTTGGAAAATATTTTTCGAGTCCGGTTACTTTTAATGAAGTGATAACATTTTTTTTAGAACCGCCGGATGCAACCGCCATCGGCAAAATGTTGTGGTAACTAACTGCAACATCCGCAACAATGCCGATTGGCTTTATCGCATGTGAGTTGTTCTGAAAATATTCGTGTTTGACAGCAATAATTTTTTCGATATCGAGTTCCGCGTTGAATTTTGAATTGTACTCTTCAACTATTTCGATACCTTTCATTCCTTTCCGCGAAAAGAAAAATTCATGATCGAAAGGAACTCCGAATTTTATAAGTGAGTATTCCCACGCTTCCATGTGAAGCGGCATTGAGTCCACAAGTGTTCCGTCGCAATCGAAAATAAGTGCTTTGATGTGTTCCGGTATTTCTATCATAAAAAGTCTAATTAATTTTTTGTAATCTACTTCGAAATATAAGAAGTTGTCCGGAAAGCATAAGTATGTAAAGAAATAGCCCACAGATAACCCGCCAACAAGCGGCGGGCAAGCTCTGATTAAACAGCTAGCCCCGCCATGCCGGGGATTTGAACTGATCTTTTAAAATCCGCTTTTATCTGTTACAACTGTTCGATCTGTGTGCTATAAAGATAACTGAATAATATTACTAAAACGGATTTTCTGAAGAATAGAGCATTCCTTTCGGTTGATTAAAATAAACATCACTTACGCCGAGCATCTTTGTTGCGGCGAACAAATATTTGCCGGAATGTTTAAATGCAATTGCAGTATGATGTGGAAAACGTTTTTCAAGCAATATGTGTCTGTAAAATCTTCCCATTTCGTTCACGGCAAAAACACCGATGCATCCGAAAGATTTTGGTTTGATGTTCAACACTTCTCCGTTTGCAACGTATGCCTGTAATTTTGCATCGGAAGATGATTGAAGCCGGAAGATTGAAACATCGCCCGCTTTAATTTGTCCTTCAATTGTTCCGCGTGTAATATCCGGTTCTTGTCCGGGTTCCATCAAACGGTGCATGATTAATTGATACTGCATCACGGGCTGAACAATGCATCCGGTTGTAGTATTGCCGCAATGAAAACCCATCCACAAATCTTCGAGAGAATAATTTCCGATTTCGTGTTTGCTTTCTTCGTACATGTCTTTTGGAACGGAGTTGTTGATATCAAGAATTGCCGGGGGAAGTTCTGTTGCACAAACCGACATGTACTCGCTGAGTGCGCCGTAAATGTCCGCTTCGCATGCAACCGGAACGCCGCTGGCTGCAAGCCGCGAATTCAAATAACACGGAACGTGACCAAAATATTTTTCGAATGCGGGCCAGCATTTATTTGCAAATGCGCCGTACTGTGATGCGCCCAAATTCGCATCCATAAATTTTTCGAGTGCGAGTTCGTACTGTGCAAGTTTGTTAATCAAATCCGGGTAAGTATTTCCTTTGCCCAGTTCATCCGCCATCTCTTTTGCAATCCGTTTTATTTCGGGATTCTCTTTTTCTTGTTGAACAAGATCGTACAAATCGAGTTCGCTGTTTTCCATAATTTCGATGCCGAGATCAAACAAAGGTTGAATCGGTGCATGACATGTTAAGAAATCAAACGGGCGCGGACCGAACGAAAAGATTTTTAAATTCCGCACGCCGGTTACAATTCGAGAGATAACAATAAAATCAGAAATCATTTTTGCAATGTCTTCGGCATCGCCAATCGGGTATTCCGGTATGTAGGGATTCAAACGGCGCAATCCGAAATTATATGATGCACTCAACAAACCGCAGTAAGCATCGCCTCTTCCATTAATGAGATCTTTGCCCGTATCTTCTGCCGCGGCTGTAAGCATTACCGGTCCGTTAAATTTTTGTGCAAGCAGTGATGTCGGTCCCTCGGGACCAAAATTTCCCAAATAAATTGTGAGTGCATTAATTCCTTTATCGGAAATTTCTTTGAGTGCTTTCAAAACATCATTTTCGTTTTCGATGACCTGCTCAATTTCTATTACCGGAATATTTTTTTGAGCACAAGCTCTTGCAACATTTTGTCTTCTCTTTCTCGATAATTCGATAGGGAAGCAGTCGCGGCTTACGGCTACTAATCCCATTTTAATTTGCGGAATGTTTTTCATTTTATTTCTCCTTTAAGACTTTTGACCGTAGTATGAATTAGGTCCGTGTTTTCTTTGAAAATGTTTTTGTGAAATGTATTCTGGCAGTTTTTTTATTTCGGGATTCAAGTGAAGAGTGAGCAAAGCCATCTTTGCAACATTCTCAAGTACGATACTGTTTTTAACCGCATCGGTTGAATTTTTCCCCCAGCAAAACGGTGCATGACCGGCAACGAGAACGCCGGGCATATTTAAATAATTGATCTCTCTAAATTTTTCTACGATGACAGAACCGGTATTCTTTTCATAATCAATTTCGATTTCTTCTTTTGTGAGAAAACGTGTCAGCGGAATGTTACCCGAAAAATGATCTGCGTGTGTTGTGCCGAGGCAAGGAATTTCTTTGCACGCTTGTGCAAAGATTGTTGCGTATGTACTGTGGCTGTGTGCAATGCCGCCGATTTCGGGAAATGCTTTGTAAAGTTCGATGTGTGTCGGCGTATCCGATGACGGGCGTTTATTGCCTTCAACAATTTTACCTTCGAGATCGACAACAACCATGTCATCGATTGTCAATTTATCGTATTCAACGCCGCTTGGTTTGATAACGAAGAGTCCTTCGGAGCGGCTGATTCCGCTTGCATTGCCCCACGTCCGTGTAACTAATCCTGATCGAAAAAGATCAAGGTTCGCTTGCAAAACATCTTTCTTCAAATTTGTTAACATACTTTGTTACTCCTAACTGCATCGCGGATGCTCAGCAGTTCTTTCATTACATTAAACATTTTTCCCGACCAATCATTAGCACCGAAGCTGTTGTGCAATTGGCTGTAAAGCGAATACAATTTTTTATAAACATTGTGATTATCACTGCCGGGTTGATAAACTTTGCTTATTGCCGACATATTTTTTTGAGCTTCTTGAACCGAATTATATCCGCCGGAATTTTTCCCGGCAGAAACAGAAGCGAAGATTGCAGCACCGAGTGCCGGTGTTTGTTCACTGCGGGATATTTTCATCGGCAGCCCGGAGATGTCTGCATAAATTTGCATCAGCAAAGAATTTTTTACTGCAAGTCCGCCGCAGTTAACAACTTCTTTTACTTCGACTCCGTACTTTTCAATCCGGTCGATAATTGTCAATGCACCGAACGCAGTCGCTTCAATTAATGCGCGGTAAATTTCGTGAGCTTGTGTGTGAAGCGTTTGCCCGATTAAAAGTCCGGTCAATCGAACATCAACAAGAACGGTTCTGTTGCCGTTGCTCCAATCAAGTGCAAGTAAACCGCTTTCGCCGGGTTTCAGTTCAGCGGCAGCTTTTTCCAGGTTTATAAATTTTTCATCGATACTTTTTCCGTATTTATCGGGCACAAGATTTTTTACAAACCAAAGAAAAATATCGCCAACCGCAGACTGCCCGGCTTCAATTCCGTAATGATCATTCATAACCGAGCCGTCAACAATTCCGCACACGCCGGGAATATCGTTCAATTTATTTTTGTTCGAACTAATCATTATATCGCATGTACTTGTGCCGATTATTTTTACAAGCGAGCCGGCAGAAATTCCGGCACCGACTGCGCCCATGTGTGCATCAAATGCGCCGATACAAATTGCGGTTGTTTCCAAAAGTCCGAGTTTAGCAGCCCATTCTTTTGAAAGAGTGCCGGCTAAATTTTCCGAAGTGTAAGTTTGATTGTACAAACGTTCACGCAAAGAACCGAGACCGTGTGAAAGTGTTTCTAAAAATTCTGTATCGGGCAGTCCATTCCATGATTTGTTGAACATTGCTTTGTGTCCGGCTGCGCAAATACTTCTTTTTATTTTTTGCGGCGATAATTCGCCGGTTAATACCGCAGTAATCCAATCGCAAATTTCTACCCAGCTATACGCAGCTTCAAAAACTTCTGTATCAATATTTTTGCAGTGTAAAATTTTACTCCAGAACCATTCGGATGAATAAGTTCCACCTATCTTTGATAAATATTGCGGACGAATTTTCGAAGCGAGTTCAGTTATCTGAGCGGCTTCTGAAAAACTTGTATGATCTTTCCAGAGCCAAACCATTGCGGCTTTGTTGTCTTTGAATTTTTTATTGAAGCATAACGCATTACCATCGGCATCAACCGGCATTGGACTGCTGCCGGTGGTGTCAACTCCGATTCCAATAATATTTTTAGAATCGAATTCGCTGCTCGCAAGTTTTGCTTTTTTGATTGCTTCGATTATCGCTGCTTCGATAGCAAGTAAATAATCAGCCGGATTTTGCCGTGCAAGAGTTAGCTCGGAAGAATCAATGACCACACCTTCTTCGCCCGACGGATACGGAAAAACATGACTGGCAAGTTCACTTCCGTTGGAAACGTCAACAATTAACGAACGGCAAGAGTTGGTCCCAAAATCCAAACCGATAGAATATTTTTTCATCATCATTCCTCATATGGCAAATACGAATTACGAATTCAAAATCTCCAAATAAGTCATTTGGACAAGCATCCAGAATCATCCTACAAAGTAGAGATAAGCTGCAAGAATCAATACGATAACTGCGACTGAAGCGGCAACATCCCAAAAATTCCAGCTTGCTCTCGATTCTTTTCTGTGTTCATCGGTAACAGTCCCGTAAGTTAAACCGCTAATTTTTTCGTACGACGGTGCTTCGGTCATGTAACTAACAGCAAACATTACAATGACACTTATAACAAAAATTATCAGACTGTAATACTGGAAGAAAATATTATTGATGATCCAGAAGAAAGAACCTTCGGCATAATTAAATCCGCTGATTAATTTAACCGGAGTATCGATTGCGAGACGGAACAAGCCGAGTCCGAACCCGGTGATGAGGGCTGCGAGACAACCTTTTGCATTCAAGCGTTTGTTGAATACACCGAAAAAGAAAACAACAAAGATCGGCGGTGCAAGATATGCTTGCATCCCTTGAAGATAATCATAAAGTCCTTTGCCGCCTTTGATAACGGGAATCCACATCAAACCGATAATTACCATAACTGCTGTTGCAACGCGTCCGACCCAAACTAATTTTTCTTGTGTAACATTTGGTTTTAAGCGCGAGTAAAAATCAATTGTAAACAAAGTTGCGCTTGCATTAAAAACACCGGCAAGCGAACTCATTAATGCTGCGAGCAAGCCGGCAACAACTATTCCGCGAATTCCGATCGGCAAAATATTTGCAACCATTAACGGGAATGCCTGCTGAGCATGATCGCGGATGATTTGTCCGTCTGCACCAATTAACTGCTGCTGGAGCGCCGGAACTTTTCCGCTCAGAGCAAGTGCAAAACAAATTATTCCGGGAATGATGAAGATGAAAACCGGAAGCAGTTTGAAGAATGATGCAGCGATTGATCCGCGTCTGGCTTCTTTTTCATTTGGTGCCGATAAAGCTCTTTGAACAATATATTGATCCGTACACCAGTACCACAAACCGATTATCGGCGCGCAGAAAAGCATTCCGAGCCACGGATAATTATCGTTAAAATACCAAGCCATCTTACCGGCTTCTTTAACCGGCGCCCACGTTCCTTCCATTCCCGAAGGCACGAGCGGTTTCCAAAGATTGAACATATCTGAACTTACAATTGCTTTCAATTCACCCCATCCGCCGAGTGCGTTCAACCCGAAAAATGTTACAAGCGCCGAACCGATAATTAGAATTATTGTCTGTAATGCTTCGGTGTATGCAACGGCACTCATTCCGCCAAGTATTGTATATAAACCGGTAATAACAATTACAAGAATTGAACCGATCCAAAAACTATCCATGCCCAAAAAATTTATATCGGGAAGGAGAACAGCAAATACAACTCCGCCGGCAAAAATTCCGACTGCAATTTTTGTGAGTACATAAGCAACGAGTGAGATTAAAGAGAGGACTGTTCTCGAAGTTGGTGAAAATCTTCTTTCGAGAAATTCAGGCATAGTAAAAACTTTTGAACGCATATAAAACGGAACCATTACCCAGCCAAGCATTAAAAGGCACCAAGCGTGAAGTTCATAATGCGCCATTGCAACTCCGTCTGTTGCGCCCGAACCGGCGAGACCAACAATATGTTCCGAGCCGATGTTTGATGCGAAGATTGATGCACCTACAATAAACCAGCCGAGATGACGACCGGCTAAAAAATAATCTGCAGATGTATTTCCTTGTTTCTTAATTGCCCACCAGGCTAAACCGCCGATGATCGTGAAGTAAACTGCTATTACAAGCCAGTCAATCATGTGAAGTGTGCTCATAATTTGAAACCTCTCTCTATTAGTTTATTATGAACTTGTGTTGAATTTGTAGGACGAAGCGCCAGCTTCGCCTAATTTATGTGTAAAGCTTGCTTATCATTTCATCTTGTTGAAAATTTATAAATGGTTGTCTGCTTGTACTTTTCTCCGGGATTTAATCTTACCGATGGAAAACTTGGTTTGTTCGGGGAATCCGGAAATCCTTGAGCTTCCAAACATAAACCGGTGCGCAGCTTGTACAGAATATTTTTTTTCCCTTTGATAGTTCCATCGAGAAAATTCCCCGAATAGAATTGCATGCCGGGTTGATCCGTAAAAACTTCCATTTTTCTTCCGCTCGAAGAATCATAAAGCTCAACAGCTTTCTGCAATTTGCCGTTGTAATTATCCAATGCCCAATTGTGATCGTATCCGTTTCCTAATTTTAGCTGTTCAAAATCATTGTTGATTCTCAATCCGATCTTTTCATGTTTTCTGAAATCGAGCGGTGTGTTTTCAACTTTTGCAAGCCCGCCTGTGGTGATTAATCCTTTAACAACCGGTGTAAAATTTTCTGCGTTGATAGTCAGTTCGTGATCGAGAATTGTATTTTCCTGATTGCCGGTTAAATTAAAGTATGAATGATGAGTTGGATTTAATATTGTCGGCTTGTCGGTTACGCCGGTGTAGTTGATTTGCAGTTCGTTGTTATCGTTAAGTGTGTAAATTACTTGAAGAGTAACTGTTCCGGGATAACCTTGCTCGCCATCCTGGCTGACGTAAGTAAGTTTTAAAGATTGTGATGAATCTGTCGTTACCGGTTCGGCATTCCAAAAAACTTTGTTGTAACCGTTAATGCCGCCGTGAAGATGATTCTCTCCATCATTAATTGTTAATTGATAATTGCTGCCGTCAATCGAAAATTTTCCTTTGCCGATTCTGTTACCGTATCTTCCTACGATACTGCCGAAGTATGATTTATCGTTAATGTATCCTTCGAGAGAATCGTATCCCAACACAATGTCTTCAAATTTTCCGTTACGATCCGGCGCAGTTAATGAAACTACGGCGGCACCGTAATTAATTATTGATACTTCCATTCCGACTTTGTTTTTGAGAGTGTAAGAATAAACTTGTTGACCATCCGGCAAAGTTCCGAACAAATTTTTGTCGATCATTTTTTGAACCTCGTTGTTTGTTCTGCAAGAAATTAACAGCAGAGCTGAAAGGCATGCGGCTGTGATTGATTTGTCCATTTATGATTTCCTTTGTTTGTGAACAAAGCGAAACAAATTTGAAGCGCATTATAAAAGTATTGGCTAATTAATAAAAGCCTTTTTTTACTTTTTAGTAACCGTTTTGCGTAAAAGTAAAATCATTTTGAATAATAAACGAAAGGTATAGCCGGTTGGATTTATAGCGGGAAAAAGTTTTTACAATTGATTGTTTCGGAGTTTGGGATTTGTCATTTGGATTTTAGGGAATGTTTTTCTTCCGTTAACATTTTCGGTTAAGTTTTCTGAACTCTCTCAATCCCATTCCTTTTTCTTTGCGGAAATATCTCGAGATATGTTCGGCGTCGGTGAAAGAAAATAGATTCGTGATTTCCGAAACGGTTAAGTCGGTTTCGATCAACATTTGTGCAATTAGTTCAACACGCGTTCTTCTTATTTCTTCCTGAATTGATCTGTGAATGATTTTTCTGAAACGGTTTTCCAGACTTCTTCTGCTCAAGCATGTCTGTGCAACAACATCGTTAACACGAATTTTATTTTTTGCACTCAGCCTGATAAATCTAATAGCTTCGGAAACATCTGAATCATCAATCGAAAGAATATCTGTTGACTGCCGTTTAACAACATGGGTAGCCGAAACCATTATTTCTTGTTTCTGCATCGGCTTGCCGTTCATTAAACGATCCAGCAATTCACCGCAAGCATAACCGGCAGCATCGAGATTGAGCGCAACACTTGTTAACGGCGGGTCGCAAATGCCGCAGATGATAGAATCATTATCGACGCCCATTACTGCGGCTTCTTCGGGCACTTTTATATCTGCCGATTTGCACGCTTCCAAAACGTGTTGACCTCTATCGTCGTTGCATGCTAAAATTCCAACCGGTTTTGGAAGTGAAATTAACCAATCGCGCATAAGTATCTGTTCATTCTCCCACGATTTGAATTTTCTCTGCTTTGGCTGGTTGTAAACATTAACGTGAAATCCGGCATCGTTAAGAATTTCTTTGAAATATTTTTTCCGTTCATTCGACCAAACGAAATTATCGAAGCCGCAATAAGCGAAATGTTTTAATCCGCGGTTGAGCAGATGTTCGCTTGCAAGTTTTGCGATTGTCTTTCCGTCCGTTAAAACTGCCGGCAGTTGATTGGGACGTTTTGGATCGTGAAGAACGAGTATAGCTGGCAGATTAAGATTAATCAACTCGTTCGAGATAACCGAGTTGCGCATGATGATTCCATCTGCATTCCAATTTGTTAAACGGGGTATTGCAGATTTCAAACCCCGTGCCTCGCTGTAAAAAGACCACGGTCCGTGCAGTCTCGCATAACGCGAAATTCCTTTTAATATTTCCCGTCCGAACTCGCGCGATGTTTCGAGAAGAAGTATGACTTTTTTTAATTTCGCCATTTATCCGATGTTGAAAAAAATTCTATGTAAAGATAAAAACTCGTACAGTAAGCATCCATTATGATTTTTTTGTAAGACGAAGCTTGTCCGGAATTAATTTAACGGGCGTAAGCTTCGTCCCGGCTTAACTTTCTTCTTGCCGATACTTTGTTTCAATCTACAATTTTTTATTCACACCATGAGTAGAAAAAATAATTTGTTATAATTGTTCGTATGGAAAAGATTTTTTTAGAATTACTCTCGCCGGCAAAGGATTTGGAATGCGGAGTTGCTGCAATCAATTGCGGCGCAGATGCTGTGTATATCGGTGCGCCAAAATTTGGAGCGCGTGCTGCCGCCGGAAATTCGATTGCAGATATCGAAAAACTTTGCACTTATGCACATAAATTTTGGTCGAAAGTTTATGTTGCTGTTAATACGATCATTTATGAAAGCGAACTTGAAGAAGTTGAAAAATTAATCCGCCAAGTTTATGAAATTGGCGCCGACGCTGTAATAATTCAGGATGCCGGAATTATTGAAATGGATATTCCGCCGGTTCCAATTTTTGCTTCTACGCAGATGCACAATTATTCTTTGGAGCGGATCAAATTTTTGGAAAGCGCCGGAGTGCAAAGAATAATTCTTGCACGTGAACTTTCACTTGAACAAATCGGAAAAATAAAATCCGGAACAAATGTTGAACTGGAATCTTTTGTTCACGGCGCATTGTGTGTCTCATTCAGCGGTCAATGTTACATCAGTCATGAATCTGCCGGACGAAGTGCGAATAGAGGAGAATGCTCGCAATCGTGCCGGCTTTCGTACACTCTCGAAGACCGAAACGGCAAACAACTTGTTGAAGATAAATATCTCCTTTCGCTGAAGGACTTGAATCTCTCGGAAAGTCTCGAGGATTTAATTGATGCCGGTATCACTTCTTTCAAAATAGAAGGACGACTCAAAGACATTGATTACGTTAAAAATGTAACGGCACATTACCGCCGAAAACTTGATTCAATAATTGAGAAGAGGAACGGTTATAAAAAATCATCGAGCGGCAAATCAATTTTAAATTTCGTTCCCGATCCTTCAAAATCTTTTAACCGCGGATTTACTGATTATTTTTTTGAAGGCAGAAAAGGGAATCTATCATCTTTCGATTCTCCGAAATCAATCGGAAAATTTCTCGGGAAAGTTGCTGCAACCGGCAAAGGATTTTTTGAAATCGAAACCAAAGAAAAAATTGTTAATGGCGACGGCATTTGTTATTTCGATAAAGACGGAACTTTGTACGGGATGAACGCGAACGAAGTCGAGGGAACGAAAATTTTTTCACACGAATTAAAAAATATTACAACCGGAATGGAAATATTCCGTAATCACGATCATCAATTCTTGAAAGAAGTTGTTCGCGATGAGACGAAGAGACAAATCGATGTCGAAATTTATATCCGCGATGTGAATGAGTTTTTACTCATAGAAGTAATTGACGAAGATGGCTGTAAAGCTGTACTAAAAGTTGATAACAATTTTGAGCCGGCAAAGGACAAGCAAAGGGCAGCGGAAACTATTGAAAAACAATTTAAAAAATCGGGCGACTCAATCTTCTCAGTTTCTAAAATAGAAATTCAACTGGAAGTAATTCCTTTCATACAAATTGCGGAATTAAACAAACTCCGCCGCGAAGTTCTTGATCTGCTGTTGATCGAAAGAGAAAAGAATTTCCCGAAGCTGAAAAAAATTGTTACAGATGAAAAGAAAATATATCCCGAACAAAATCTTGATTACCGTGCGAATGTAGTGAACTCAAAAGCCGAAAAATTTTACCGCGAACACGGAGTCGAAAAAATTGAGCAAGGGTTTGAATTGCTCAATAACACTGACAACCTCGAACTAATGCGGATGAAATATTGCATCAAAGAACAACTCGGTGTTTGTCCGAAGCTGAACAAAAACAAAACATCTTTTGAAGAACCACTCTACCTTAAAAATCTTTCCAGAAAATACAGACTCGTCTTCGATTGCAAGAAATGCGAAATGGGCTTGGTAAACACGGAACGCAGCGATATCAATTTATAAAAGATATTCCTTTTCGAGTCCCGATAGTTTATGCAATACGCAATAAGCTTGCATTAACTATTTTTAGAAGCTCACTATTCTAAATTATGAACAAACTTGAAACTGATAGCTTTAGTTCCTTGTCCGTTGTAATTGAAGCCGCCGTGCAAATCCTTCTCCATATAAAACATATTAAATGAAATATTCTGATAACCGAAATAATCTCCGGTCATTATTATTTGTTCTTCTTTTTTGTCGTACTTGCCTATCAGCAATGTGCTGAAACCATCCCATTCTAATATTGCCGAGAGATCACTTTTAGTTCTAGTTACTAAAAGTATCATATTGTATTCATTAGCCTGATACCTTTCTGTAATTAACTCTTCTTCGGTTTGAACGATGTTGTCTGTACATCCAGCGGCAATAATTATTAAAACGGAAATAATCTTGAACCATCTTTTCATGTTTATCTCTACCATTTATGTTAAAACCATTAATTTATTTTACACTTAAGTTGACCGGAAATTATTTTGTCAACATTCCTACTAAAAAATTTTCACTCATCGGAGGAGAATTTAATCGGATAAAATCTTGTTGACAACAAATAAAAATCTCTGTTTGCTAATTATCGAAAACAGATTCAATGAGTTTAGAGTAGTACGATTGTCTTGTGTAAATATTTTATAGAGTCAAGATTATTTAAGCAAGAAAAAGAAAACATAGAGACTCTGATTGGAGCGGAATAACATGCTAATCATAAAATATAATCACGAGGCAAATCAGAATTTGAGTTTGTATCTGATTTAGGTGCAATCATCATAAAAATTTTTGCATAAGTTGATAAAAAAGAGATTAATTTTGAAGTAGAAACAAAATCCCGAAATTGCCCGATGCTTACTCTTAATCCGGCAGTAAAAAAATATTCTCATCACTCTATTCGATTTCCCAGCGAAGAGCCTATTTACAACCACACGGAAAATTTTTGCAATAAAAGGAGAATAAATACACAAAGTTCATTTTGTGTTGTTACCATTTATGATCACCACATTCAAACAAAACGGGTTTGACCACATCTCGCTCGAGAACGAGTTGTTGAAAGTGATCTTCTTGCCGGAGATCGGCGGAAAGATGATCAAGTTGATCAACAAAAAAACTAATACAAATTTTTTGCTCGAGCCGCACAAAGAGTACAAGCATGCTTTCCACGGCGCGCCGTTTGAAAATTACGATGCAAGCGGTTTTGACGAATGTTTTCCGACAATCGAAGCGTGTGAAATTACAACAGAATCAGGAGCGAAAATTAAATTCCCCGATCACGGACAGCTTTGGTCTAAAGCGTGGGATTATGAAATCATCGGCGAAGAAACTTTTATCCGCACTACAAAGGGAATAAACTGGAATTATGTTTTTAAAAAGATAATTAGTTTGGAAGGAAACAAACTAACGATTGATTATGAAGTAGAAAATTTTGAGGACGAACCTTTGCCGTATATTTGGGCGGCACACCCGCTGTTGAATATTGAACCCGGCGACGAAATTTATCTTCCTGAAGAAATGAGGAAAGTTTTTGTCGGCTGGACAAACGATAAAAATATCGGCAGTGAAGTTGAGTGGAGTTATCTCGATAACGAAAATGATTTCTCCGTAGTACAGCCGGTAGAGTTCGGCAAAGCCGTAAAATTTTTCTCGCATCAATTAAAAGAATTTGGCTGGGCGGCACTGCACAAAATAAAAAACAAAGAATCTTTCTTAATCAGTTTTGATACTTCGGAAATTCCGTTTCTTGGTGTGTGGCTTTGTTACGGCGGCTGGCCCCCCAACGGTAATCAGAAACATTTAACAGTTGCTCTCGAACCGGCTACTGCATCTTGTGACTCACTTGCAGAAGCAATGCAGAAAAAATTATGCAGCGTAGTCGATCCACATAAGAAAAATATCTGGCAGCTTGAAATTGCAATTGTGAATGAGCAATGATATAACAGTAGTATTTTTCAATGCAGTTCGCATAAATTTTCGGGAAGTAAAAATTCTTGTAACAATTCCAAGATATTTATTTCGTCAGTCGTGATTATATAATTAGGAAGAGATAATCATTTTTTTTATGTTGCTGGCGCATGAATCGTTAATCCAAAAATTTTTTTGAGGGCATGTTACCAATAACACTTGAACCGCAGACGCAGATTAATCTTTTCTCCAAACCCAAAAGCGCCGGTTTATATTATGAACTGGAAGTTGTCAATCAAGGTTCGTTTGCAGAGATAAAACTCTACTATCTCGCAAGCGATTTTTCCGCAAAAAAAGAACGAAGCAAAAAGAACAAGCCTATAAAAACAAAAGAAGTTTATTTCGAAAAATATTCCGAAGAGCCGGCAATAAATGTAAATCTGGCATTCGGGTGAATTCATCAACAAAAACTTCTTGATCGATTGACTAAAAAAATGTTATAACCCTTTGTCTTTTGCTGCATTCCACATTTTAACGGAACCACACATCCCCTCACGCATCTAAATCAATAAAAAATTACGGGGGAAATTTTTATGATCAATGAATTTAAAGTAAAGGGACATGAATTAATCGAAAAGGTTGAAGACCTTATTAAAGAGGGTAATGCACGAAGAATTATAATTAAGGATGGCAACGGAAGAACGTACATTGAAATTCCCGTAACCATCGGAATACTTGGCGCTTTGTTTGCACCGATTCTTGCTGCTGTTGGTGCGCTTGCCGGAATGGCTGCAAACTTTACAGTACAGGTAATCAAAAGAGAAGAAAAAGAAGATACTGCATCGGTAGTAGTTCAAAAATCCAAAACAGAATTATGATCTTTTATGATGCGGCATTTCAAAAGGAATTTCGATTGACAATTCAACCAAACCTTTCGGCTCGCCGTTTTCATACCACGGTGCTTGATAAATTAATTTTTTGATCCCGTTTTTCTCTATCGTGTAAACATTGGTTTTCTCTTCGCGGAGAAGTTCTGTAATAATTTTGTTCGATTGTTCGGAGTGACATCCAAATAAATTTTTACCGATTAACTCGTAACCTCCGTCTTCTTTGAAAGCTTCTGCGGCTTTGTTGTTCATATCGATTATTTTTCCGTTGAGATCGCAAACGGTAATTGCAGTGTTAAATTCTTTTGTCCACATAAGATTTTTTTTGTCCTTCGATTGAAAATTTTTTTGGGAATATAGCATTACAAAAATATTGATATCATAATGTA
>JACOUS010000018.1 GCA_016177735.1 Ignavibacteriales bacterium
GTGACACAGCAGACAGCAACTACAAGACAAAAATTATCATAACTTTGGACAGATAATTACAGAGTAACAGAATAGAAGACATTAAATTATGAGTAATGCAAAAATATCCATACGTTTCTTTGACGATCACGAAGTGCGAGCCTTTTGGGACGAGCAAAACGCCAAATGGTGGTTTAGTGTGTTGGATATTGTAGCTTTGCTTACCGACCAAGACGATTATACCAAAACTCGCAACTATTGGAAATATCTTAAAACCAAATTGAAAAAAGAAAAAAACGAGTTGGTTAGTGCCACTACCCAACTGAAACTTTTAGCAAGTGACGGCAAACGATATTTAACCGATATGTTGGATTACAACGGTATTATTGCCTTAGGTAAAGAATTCCCAGGCAAAAAGGCAAACCGATTTATTGAATGGTTTACATACAGTGATGAAAGCATAGATGGAAAAAGCAAAACAAAAGCGTATGCCTTGTTTGAAAGTTCTTTTATCAACAGCATAGAAGTTGGAACAACCAAAGGTTTGCAACAAATCCACGCTTATTTGTTTGGCGGATTGTATGATTTTGCGGGACAAATCAGACAAAAAAACATTTCAAAAGGTGGTTCTCAATTTGCCGTATCACGCTTTTTAGGCGATACATTAAAGCAAATAGAAGCAATGCCCGAAACTACATTTGACGAAATCGTAAACAAATATGTAGAAATGAACATTGCACACCCTTTTATGGAAGGTAACGGCAGAAGCACCAGAATATGGCTGGATTTGATACTAAAAAAACGCCTCAAAAAATGCGTTGATTGGAGTAAAATAAGCAAGCGGGATTACATGAACGCAATGATGCTAAGTTCAACCAAAAGTATTGTTCTAAAAACACTTTTGGAAAAAGCACTTACCAGCAAAATAAGCGACCGCGAAATGTTTATGAAAGGGATTGACTACTCATATTACTATGAAGAAAATGACTAATGAAAACCGGCAGAAAAGTGGGCAGCACATAATGAAAAAATGAAAAGCGAAACGACAAAATCGAAAACAACGAACCGCCAACATCAGCTGCCCAGCAAATGCGTCAGTAGTGGCTTTCGGTGTGTATCTTTCCGCTCAAGCAGCTTTTCGGTTTGACAGGAAATCGCCCGCAATCCGCCCCTGAGTGTAGCTTCCTATGTTGGCGTGGGTGAGGCTGATTTAATTATTGAAAGGATACTATCATGGCATACAACGAAAAATTAGCAGAGAGAATTCGGGATATATTATCAACACAGCCAAAGGTAGAAGAGAAAAAAATGATGGGTGGTTTGACTTTCATGGTTAACAAAAAAATGTGTGTTGGTATTCTCGGAGATGATTTAATGGTGCGCATCGATCCTTTGGTTTATGAATCTGCTCTTCAAAGAAAGGGATGCCGAGAAATGGACTTTACCGGCAGACCTATGAAAGGTTTTGTATTTGTTAACAGCGAAGGTACAAAAAGCGCGAGAGACCTTTCCTATTGGATTGACCTTGCTTTGCAATTCAATAAAAAAGCAAAAGCTTCTCCTAAACGGAAAAAATAGCCCTATCTTTCAAACCTGATAATAAAAAGTATTTCATTATTTTTATCTCCAACAATTTTAAGCTGGGGGTAAAATGAAAAACCAAACAATCTTTTCACTAATCTTTACGGTGTTAATAATGGCAACAAATACTTTTGCTCAAAATATGGAGCGGAAAGACGTACCCGAAAAATTCAAGTGGGAGAACACGCTTCTCTATAAAAATATTGATGATTGGCAGAAAGATAGACAAGCCATCGAAAAACAAATTGAGAAATTAAAATTATATAAAGGAAAGATGGGCGAAAGCGCGGAAAGTTTTTATGCAGCTTTGCGCCTCTATTTCGATATCTATAAAAATTATTACAAGCTTTCCGATTATGCTTTCCGTAATGCCGACGAGGATATTCGCATCGGTGCAAATCAATCGGTGAACCAGCAGGCAACAACACTCGGGACACAGTTCGGAGAAGTATCATCTTTTATAAATCCTGAAATTCTTAAAGTGGGCGAAGAAAAAATCAAACAATTCTTTAATGAGAAAAAAGAACTCGGCGAGTTCAGATTTTTTGTTAATGATATCCTCCGATTGAAAGAACACACACTCACTGAAAGGGAAGAACAAATTTTAGCCGGTGCCGGTGCAATTTCATCAACTATGAATGAAGTGCATGCAGTATTCGACAATGCCGAAAAGCCGAATGCAAAAGTAAAACTTTCTACCGGCGAAGAAGTTGAATTGAGTTCTGCCGCATATTCAAAATATAGAGCGGTTCCCAACAGAGAAGACCGCGGAAAAGTTATGAGTGCGATGTTCGATAATTATAAAAAATTTCAGAACACATACGGCGCTAATCTTGCCGGTAAGGTACGTGCAGATTATTTCTTTGCAAAAAACAGAAACTATAAAACCGTGCTCGATCAATCGCTAAACGCAAATAAAATTCCGGTATCTGTTTATGAAAATCTGGTTGAACAGATTCACAAAAATTTGCCGACGATGCACCGCTTCCTAAAATTAAAAGCGAGAATGCTCGGTGTTGACCAGCTTTATTATTATGATTTATACGCGCCGATGGTAAAAGATGTTGAGTTCAAATACACAATTGAGGATGGACAAAAATTACTCCTCGATGTTTTCAAACCGATGGGCGAGGAATATGTTTCGACAGTCAAGAAATCTTTCGATGAAAGATGGATCGATTACGTTGCAACTGCCGGAAAGCGGAGCGGCGCTTATTCTTCCGGCGCGGCGTACGATTATCATCCCTACATTTTGATGAACTGGACGGACGATTTTGAATCTGTTTCAACTTTGGCGCACGAACTCGGGCATACTATGCACAGTTACTTTTCGAACAAACATCAGTCGTTTGTTGATGCACAGTATGCAACTTTTGTTGCAGAGATTGCTTCGACAATAAATGAAAACATGCTCAACAATTACATGGTGAAAAATGTAAAGACAGACGATGAAAAACTTTATCTGCTCGGTGAGTACTTGGATTTGTTACGCGCTACAATTTTTAGACAAGTTTCTTTTGCAGAGTTCGAGTTGGAGATACACAAAAAAGTTGAAGCCGGCGCGCCTTTAACCGGCGAAGACATGAGCAAAATTTATTACGACATCGTCAAGAAATATTACGGACACGACGAAGGTGTTTGCATTGTGCCGGATTACGTTGCGTACGAGTGGGCGTACATTCATCACTTTGTGAATTACACTTATTACGTTTATCAATATTCAACTTCGTTAATTTACGCGACTGCACTCGCAGAAAAAATTGTGAAGGAAGGTCAACCGGCAATTGATAGATATTACAACATATTAAACGGCGGCTCTTCTGATTACCCGATCGAGCTGATTAAAAAAGCCGGGCTCGATCCGCTCTCTTCCGAAGCGTTCGATTTGACAATTGCGAAAATGAACAGCGTGATGGATCAGATTGATGATATTTTGAACAAGAAAAAATAAATCCGCATTAGACCTTCAAGGTCGCGGTAACTTTTCCTCGGGATTTGCCGGAGCTAAATTTGAGAGCAGACAAAGATAGCTCCGGCTCTATTGCTTGCAAGCAAAGTCTTAGTTAAGATGGAGTTCTCGCAACGCCATCCCGATTGCCGTCTCGATTGAATATCTTTGGTTGAGATAATCAATAACGAGATTCAAGAAAGATTTTTGATCTCTCTTCGGAATCAAAACTCCGTAAAATGCAGACGCTATTTCGAAAATTTTATTCATCGCTTATCAAAAAAATTAATATCTATCAACAGTTTTATAAATTTCCATCCCATCTGATTGCTTCCCTTTGGGAATGGGCTGTTTAACTTATTATCGTAAAGTTTGATTAATTTTTGAGTGCAAAAAAAATAATTGTAAGGAATTTTATGCTGTTGGATGAAGCCCGTTTATTGTTTCCACATTTGAAAACAAATCAAGTTTATTTTAATCATGCCGCATTGGGACCGTGGAGTACACTTGCACTAAACAGAATTAATGAATATGCCGCACAAAGAAGCGGCGGGAAAATCGAAAACTATCCTTTCTTCTTGAAATGGAATCAAAGTGCAAAAGAAAAACTCGGCAGACTTATCGGTGCACCGACCGATAGAATTGCATGGATCGATAATGTTTCCAACGCGCTTAACATTCTTGCAAACGGATTGGAATGGAAATCGGGCGATAGAATTATTTTGAACGATATCGAATTCCCTTCGAACATTTACCCTTTCATGAATTTAAAGAAGCACGGAGTAGAAATAGATTTTGTGAAATCGCGGAACGGAATTGTTGATGTTGACGATATCGAAAAACTGATTACGCCAAAAACGAAATTGATTTCGATAAGTCTCGTTCAGTTTCTTTCCGGATACCGGGCGGATATCGATGCAATCGGAGAACTCTGTAAAAAGAACGGAATAATTTTTTGTGTGGACGCAATTCAAGCTGCCGGTGTTGTTCAAATTGATGTCCAAAAATCCAAAGTAGATTTTCTTTGCGGCGGTTCACAAAAATGGCTGATGTCTTCGCAAGGTTTATCATATCTGTTTATTACGGAAGAATTGCAGAAACGTGTCGAACAAAAATTTGTCGGCTGGACTTCCGTAAAAGATGCATGGAATTTATTGAGCTACGATTTAACGCCGAAAGAAACAGCGGACTGTTATCAGAACGGAACGATGAATGCATTTGGCGTTGCAATTTTTGATGCGGTGCTCGATCTCTTTATCGAATTCGGAATGGAGAATGTGGAACGCAGAATTCTGGATAACACAAATTACTTTATTGAAAAACTCGAGCAGATCGGCATCGATCCTATTCTGAAAAATGTTAGCGAAAAGAACCGCGCCGCTATTGTTACTTTCAAACATGAAAAAGCAAAAATGATTTTTGATGAATTGGAAAAGAGAAAAATCTTTACTGCTGTTCGGGAAGGAATGGTTAGAATATCACCTCACTTTTATAATACTTTTTCCGAGATAGATTTCGTACTTGAAGTTCTGATCCCGATTCATCGGGAGAAGAATCGCTAATCGTAGAGACGCGCCATGGCGCGCCTCTACAAAACAAAAAAGAAAAAACTACTCGTTGGGGTTGTAGGATAATTCTACTTTTATGTGGAAATCGGCACCGCTGAATAAAGTGTATTTAACTTCGCCGATTGTGCATTTGTAATCTTCGCCGACAAGCTCGCTTACAACTTTGGCAATCGCTCCTTCCAACGCACCGACACTAATGCCTTTCAGCTTGTTCTTCAATAATTTTTCAACGTCAATTGCTTTTTCTTGTTCAGCCATTTTATTTCTCCTTTAAAATTTCATTCGCACAGTTTTAGACGATTCGCATTAACTTCAGTTCTTTGTAAAATTCAATTTGAAAATCGCTTAATTCCTTATAAAATTCAACAACTCTTCAGTCTTTGCTTGCATCAGTTTTCCATCATTTCTCGCTTCAACATTAAGGCGGATAAGCGGTTCGGTATTGCTCATTCTAACATTGAATCTCCAATCGGGATATTCAACACTCACTCCGTCTAACTCGTTAATTATCCCATCGGAATATTTTTCTTTTATCGCTTTTATTTTGGAAGCCGGATCTGCAATTGTGGAATTAATTTCTCCCGAACACGGATATGCTTTCACCATTTCGCCGACAAGCTCGGAAAGCTTTGCATTTTCATCCGACATCAATTGAAGAATAAGCACAAACGGAATCAGTCCGCTGTCGGAATAAAAATTATTGCGGAAGTAATGATGTGCAGACATTTCACCGCCGTAGATTCCGTTTACTTCTCTCATTTTTTGTTTGATGAAAGCGTGCCCGCTTTTTGAAAGGACAGCTTTGCCGTTTGCTCTTTCTACCTCGTCAATTGTATTCCATGTTAAACGCGGATCGTGGATGATTTTTTCGCCGGGATTTGTTTTGAGAATTGATTTTGCAAGCAGTGCAACTATGTAATATCCTTCAATAAAATTTCCGTTTTCATCAAAGAAAAAACAACGGTCGTAATCACCGTCCCACGCAACACCGAGATCGGCATTATGTTTTTTAATTGCATCGATTGTTGGCTGTCTGTTTTCAGGTAGCAATGGATTTGGAACGCCGTTCGGAAAATTTGAATCGGGTTCATGAAAAACTTTTATCAATTGTACCGGCAGAAATTTTTCGAGAACGTCGAGTGCCGGTCCAACGCACCCGTTGCCGGCGTTAACAACAACTTTGAGCGGGTTCATTTTATCTGCTTTGTAAAATTTTTGCAGACTATCGATGAATTCCTTCATTATATCTTTGCCGATCACCTTTCCTTTTTGAGCAGAAATTTCTCCGAGATCATTTTGCAAAACCATCTTTTCGATTTCATTCAATCCGGAATCGTATCCCATCGGAACGGAACCTTTTTTTACAAATTTCAATCCGTTGTATTCCGGCGGATTATGACTTGCGGTAATCATCACGCCGCCGTCTGCATTTAAAAAAGGTGTACCGAAGTAAATCATTTCAGTGCCGCAAAGTCCGAGATCAAAAACATCGGAGCCGGCATCGGTTAATCCTTTCGATAATGCTTCTGCCAATTCGGGAGATGATTTACGGACATCACGCCCGATAACTACAGATTTGCATCCCAAATATTTTACGAGCGCTCTGCCGATTTTATAAGCAAGTTCTGCATTTAATTCGGATGGTACTTTACCGCGTATATCGTACGCTTTGAAGGAAGAAATTTTATCCATACTTTTTTCCCGGATTTTTGTTCATTAAACCCGGCAAAGATAAGAATTTCGAAATAATTAATTGACCGGTACTGTATTAATTTTTGCATAGACAGAAGGGCTTGTGCCGGTTATATTTCGCTTGCATTTCTAAGGGAGGTTGGTATCGAAACTAATTATACGATTAACGATAAGAAATTTGCCCAATGCAGCAATTCAAAATGCCGGTCGGTATTTCCATTCGAATCGGCACAACAATTTATCGAGGCAAATTTTCTATGCCCTTCATGCAGTGAGAAGCTGCACACTCACCACATAGTTCAATGCAGTAACTGCCAAACAATTGTGAACTTTATGAGAGTTGAAGAAGGCGAAGAGCCGGTAGTTTTTTATATTAAAAGATGCCGCCAATGCCACGGCTCTTTTGAGGATGAACGCAAATTCCAGCCGTTCAATTACCCTGAAATTTTTATGTAACAACCATACTTTTTTTTTTGAGTAAAAGTAGAAATTTATCGTACCCATGTTTGGTTATCAGTTGCATCTATTATATTTTTTGAATGCAGCTATCTTTTCTTTAAAAAAATGGGTGGGCTCATGAAGAAAACTAAAATGTTGAGAGTCTTTTCGACTCTACTATTATCCGCACTTATCATATCATCTCTTCCTTTACAAGCACAATTAAAATTTGACCCCGACACAGTAAAAGCTCAGAAATTCGATACCGGAAAAATGTGGTCGTTTGATTATCCTCCGTTCGAATACTTCGAAAAGACTTACAGTTTCGCTCCGGATCAGGAATGGTTTGACGATGTTCGTTTATCTGCTTTGAGAGTACCGGGCTGTACTTCTTCATTTTTATCCGGCGACGGATTAATGATGACTAACTATCACTGTGCAGAAGGTTTGGTAAGACGTGTGCAGAAAGAAGGCGAAGATCTTGTAACAAACGGCTTCTTCGCTAAAACTTTGGCTGATGAAAGAAAAATTCCGAATTATTATACCGAACAACTCGCGTTCATTAAAGATGTTACCGAAGAAGTTCAAACAGCAGTATCTGCCGGTAAAACAAATGAAGAAAAAGCAAAACTGAAAGAAGAGAAATCAAAACAATTAGTTGAACAGTACAACAAAGAATCGGGACTGAATTGCCAGTTTGTTTCTTTGTTCAACGGCGGCAAATATTCTATTTATGGATACAAACGTTACGATGACGTGAGATTAGTTTTTGTTCCCGAATATCAAACAGCATTCTTCGGCGGCGATTACGATAACTTTACTTATCCGCGTTACAATTTGGACTGCGCTTTCTTGCGCGCTTACGAAAACGATAAACCGGTTCAAGCCGAACACTTCTTCAAATTTTCTACAAACGGAATTAAACAAGGCGAACCGATTTTCACGGTCGGAAATCCCGGCTTTACTCAAAGATTGAAAACAGTTGCATTCCTCGAATACGCACGCGACATAACTTACCGCAATCTTTCGTTCCAGTATGATAATTTTTTCAATGATCTGGAAAAACTGAAATCGATTAAGCCGGCTAATAAAGATTCTTATGAACAGATCAGAAGGCAAATTGGAAACGGACAAAAAGTATTTCATCAAGTTTACAAAGGCTTAACCGATCCGTATATGCTTGCACGCAAAAAAGCTTTCCAAAAAGAAATTCAAGAAAAAGTTTGGAATGACGGTGAACTGAAAGAACAGTACGGCAAAATTTGGGAGAATATCGAAAAGACAAGAATGGAAATGAGAAATGTTGGACCGAAGATTGCCGTTTACACATTGAACAACAATTTCAGCGCGAGATATTTCTTTATTGCAAAAAGTCTTGTTGAACTTGCAAAACAATTGCAGAAACCCGAAGACCAGCGCGAACCGCAGTACAAATCTGCAAAACTTGATTCAACAATAAATGCAATCTATCCCGAAAAAATTGACGAGCTTCTCGAAGAAACAAAGCTTGCCATTCAAGCAGATTATATTAGAATGAATCTCGGCGATAATGACCCGATCGTTAAAAAATTGTTCGAAGACAAAAAAGGAAAAGAAGCCGCTGAATATGTAATTGACAAATCCGTTGTCATTAACCGTGATGATGTTATCGAACTTGCAAAGGACGGTGCCGATGCAATTATGAATTCCGACGATCCTTTCATTTATTTCATAAAAGAAACACAAGACAAACTTCCCGAACTACAAAAACAGGCAAAAGAAATTTATGCAACAGAGCAAGTTTACGATGACATGCTCGGGCAAGTAGTGTTCAAAATTTACGGCACATCAATTCCGCCCGATGCAAATTTCACTTTGAGAATCAGCGACGGCGTACTTCAAAATTTTGATTACAATGGGACAATGGCTCCGACCGCAACAACATTTTACGGAATGTACGATAGATGGTATTCGTTCAACAAAGAATATCCGTGGAATCTCGCACCGAAATGGGAAAACCCGGCTAACCTGAATCTTTCGACACAGTACAATATTACGTCAACAAATGATATAGTTGGCGGAAACTCCGGCAGTGCAGTGATTAATAAAAATGCTGAAGTAGTAGGGCTTGCATTCGACGGCAACATGGAAAGTATTTACGGCAATTTTATTTACATGACTCACAACAACCGCTGTGTTTCTGTTGATGCACGCGGTATGATGGAAGCCTTCGATAAAATTTACAAAGCAGAAAGACTTGTTAACGAATTGAAAGAAGGCAAACTGCCGAAAGAATAATTTTGTGATTTATAATGTAGAAATGTTTGTAACCGGGTCTGCTTTCATAATTTTGATGCTGACCCGGTTGTTGTTTTTAAAGACGGTTATTATTTTTTATCCCCTCATTGTGCAACTATCAATCACGAGGTTAAAATGAAAATCAGATCCTCAATTTACTTTGTCACTTTGTTACTTTGCTTCTTTGTCACTTCGCTAAAATCCCAATCGATATACGAACCCGTAGATATTTCAAAAGTAGAATCATCACTCAAAGAAATGGGAAAGATGTGGACATTCGATGCAGTTCCGCTCGATTACTTTGAGAAAGAATACGGATTCCGACTGGGCGAAGAATGGCTTGATGAAACAATGAAGTCGGCGCTCCAATTCGGCAACGGATGTTCTGCTGCATTTGTTTCCGCAGACGGTTTGATAATGACGAATCATCACTGCGGGCGCGGTATTCTTCCTTCGCTTTCGCCGGAAGGAAAAGATTATCTGCGCGATGGTTATTACGCAAATACTCTTGCCGATGAAATTAAAACACCAAACATGTTTGTTGATCAGTTACTTGTAATTGAGGATATTACAAAAGAAGTTCTCGATGCAATGAAAACGGGTGCAACCGACAAAGAGAAAGTTCAAAAACGTGATGAGAAAATTACCGAGATCGAAAAGAAGAATTCCGAAAAATCCGGTTTGATCTGTAAAGTAGTTGAATTGTACAACGGCGGAAAATATTCTTTGTATTACTACAAACGTTACACGGATATTCGTTTGGTGATGTCTCCCGATTTTCAAATTGCATCGACCGGATGGGATTGGGATAATTTTACATATCCGCGCTACGAACTCGATTTCATGTTCTTCCGTGCCTATGAAAACGATAAGCCGGTTCAAACAGAACATTTTTTTAAGTTCAGCAAAAACGGTGCTCAAGAAGGCGAACCAATTTTTGTTATCGGCAGACCCGGCAGTACACAACGGTTAATTTCTTCCGCCGAACTCGAATATTTTAGAGACAAGGATTATAAATTCAGACTCACGTTCTTCAATGAAATTTACAAAGCTTATTTCGAACTTTTTCAGACACACCCGGAAAGAAATTCTGAACTGCTCAATCTTGTAATGGGATGGGGAAATGCACGCAAATCTTTTGCCGGAAGATTTATGGCTTTGCGCGATGAATTTGTGATGGCTAAAAAGAGAGACTTCGAAAAAAATCTGCGCGCTAAAATTGATGCCGAACCCGAATTGAAAAAGAAATACAGTCACGTTTGGGATGCCGTCAAAAATAGTCTCGATGAAAAAAGAAAATATGCAGATGAAGATGCGGCTTACACGCTTCCAAACTTTGGACAGATAAAACCGGTTTATTTCATAATTGCAGAACGCGTTATCAAGTATGCCGAGCAGATGAAACTTGACGAAGCCAAACGAGATTCTAATTACATCGGGAAAAAACTTGTGACAACAATTGCCGGAATTTTCCCCGAAGGAATTGATATCGAATTGCAGACAAAACTTGTTAGAGCATTTGCCGATTATCAAACAAGCATACTCGGCATTGATAATCAATTGATGCAGAAAATTTACGTCGGGAAGAAAGGGGACGAAGCTGCACAGTCTGCTTTGAATAACTCTCTTCTCACAAGCAAAGAAAAAGTAAATGAGCTGTTGAAAAAAACACCGGATGAAATTCTTAACTCCGATGATTCGTTTATCTATTTTTTACGTAACACACAAAGCAGACTTTTGGAAGTGCGTGCAGAAATTTCCGAAATCAATGCAACGCTTGCCGTGCTTAATCAATTACTTGGCGAAGCCGGAAGCACTGTTTACGGAGATAAAATTCCACCCGATGCAACAAGCACACTGAGAATTTCCGATGGAAAAATTCAAGGTTATGAATACAACGGAACAATAGCGCCGGGCAAAACTACTTTCTTCGGTTTGTACGATAGATGGAATTCGTTTGGCAAAAAAGCATACCCGTGGGGATTGCATCCTCGCTGGCAGAAAATTCCCGAAGGATTGGATTTATCTGTACCGATCGGGTTTGCATCAACAAATGATATTGTCGGTGGTAATTCCGGCAGTTCGATTATCAACAAAAATAGAGAAGTAATCGGGCTTGCTCACGACGGCAATCTTGAAAGTCTTGCCGGCGATTTTATCTTTCTTGAAAGCAGTAACAGAACTGTTGCTACAGATTCGTGGGGCTTGATGGAATCTTTGAAGCATGTATTTAATACGGAACGGCTTGTAAAAGAATTGGAAAACGGAAAAATGTAATTGCCTTTGTGACTTGGTGGCGAAGATTGATGGAAAAACTTTTTATGCCGCCAAGTCACAAAGTTTAAAACTTTGTTGAAAGAAACAGTGTTACAATAAAAAAATCGGAAAGGGTATGAATGCAAAAATTTTCATCCGGCACAAACTCAGAATCACCGTGCGACGGCAGCTGTATAATAGATCCCAAAACTGATTATTGTAAAAGCTGTTTCAGAACGATGAATGAAATAATGGAGTGGCTCTCGTTTACGTACGAACAAAGAAAAGATGTACTAAAAAAAGTTGAAGCGAGAAAACTTTCCGAAAAAAACAAATCTGATAAATCACATGACGAAAATTGAACGCGGTTACATTCAAATTTATACCGGTAACGGAAAAGGCAAGACCACGGCTGCCTTGGGGCAAACACTTCGCGCCGCCGGTTACGGATTGAAATCTTACATAATTCAGTTTATGAAAGAATATCCGTACAGCGAGTTGAACAGTCTGAAAAGTTTATCTCAATTTATAACTATTGAGCAAGTGTGCGGTGATGATTTCGTGTACAAACGAGAAACACCGCCGGCAGAAGAAATTGAGAAAGCACTTGATGCACTTGAGCGGATAAAAAAAATTATGAACAGCGGCGAATACGATTTGATAATTCTTGATGAAGTTTGCGTTGCAATTTATTTCGGATTGCTGAAACTTAATGAGGTGCAAGCAGTTGTTAACAGCAAGCCCGCCAATGTAGAATTAATTTTAACCGGCAGATATTGCCCGGACGAACTAATTGAAAAAGCCGATCTCGTTACCGAAATGAAAGAAGTAAAACATTATTATCAAAAAGGTGTGCTCGCAAGAAAAGGAATAGAATCGTAATTAAAAAGTACGATCCGCCGTAGGCGGAACGAGGTACGAATTTTAATTTTTGATTTCGGAATTACGATTTAGAATCTATAAAGTATTGAATTTCATTCTACTAGTATCCAGCATCCAGTATAGAGAACCCAACATTCAGTCCGAAACTATTCGTTCGCCCTCCTTTCGTATGCAAAATCCACAATCATCTTCAAAGTTTTTCTGTAAGAATAACCGGCATGTTTTGCAGAACGCATGAATCCGGCACCTTCTTGCAAATCGGGGTTCGGATTAACTTCGAGCACGTAAAGTTTGTTATCAGCTTTTGAAAGGCGCATATCAACACGTGCATAATCGCGGCAGCCGACTGCCTTCACGCATTGCAAAGCCATCTGCTCTGCTTCAATACGAATTTCGTCTGCAAGCTGTGCCGGACAGATCGGAATTGTTTTGTGATATGCTTCGTGATGAGGATCCCACTTTGCCTGAAAGCTTACTATCGGGTGAAGGTTCTCCGGCATCTTTGAAAAATCTATTTCGCTGATCGGAAGAACTTTAGGATTTTTATCGCCGAAGACGGCAACATTTAATTCTCTTCCCAAAATAAATTCTTCAACAAGCGCCGGCTGTTTAAAAGAATTGAAAACATATTCGACACGTTTCTTTAATGAATCGACATTGTAAACAATTGCATCGTTATCAATTCCGACACTTGCATCTTCCAGAGCTGGTTTTACAATTAATGGGTAACGCAAACCGAGCCGGAACGAGCGGTCCATCGTTTTAATTATTTTGTAGCGTGGAGTTCTGATTCCGAGCGAACTCAAAATTCTTTTTGTGAGGGTTTTATTTTGGCAAGTGCCCAAAGCCATTGGTGGTGCGCCGGTGTATGCCGTGTTTAGCAATTCAAGCAGCCCGGTAAAATTCATTTCAAGCCGCGGCTGATCTTTATAAAGTTCTACAAGATTG
This sequence comes from Ignavibacteriales bacterium, assembly GCA_016177735.1. GTDB lineage: Bacteria > Bacteroidota > Ignavibacteria > Ignavibacteriales > Melioribacteraceae > DYJK01. The sequence goes on from JACOUS010000018.1 coordinate 13,570, forward strand.
AACACAACATCCGGTTTATTCTTATCGTAATCTTTTATGAACAGATTCATGTTATCCATTATATTCAAAGTATAAGATTCGCAGCCGGATTTGCGGAGGGCGGCTGCAATTGCTTCGTATTCGGAAATCGGGTCAACGCCGTTTAGGTCGAAATAGGGTGTAAAATCAAGCCCGCCGTGGCGGGCAAGTTCGCTTTTACTCTTCTTTTTTGTCTTTTTATAAATCTCCGGATTTGCTTCGTTATAGACTACGGCAACTTTCATTAATCGCTCTAATTTTTTAAAAGATCATGTTAGTCCAAACTTTTCCGGCAGAGCAAAATGTTCGAGAGAACAAATTTTTTTATATTAAAAAAGTTTGTGACATTTGTGCAAAAGGTAAACAAAAATGTTTTGCAATTCAAAAGTTTTGTTATTTTTGCTTCGAACCGAAAAGAGACTAAAATGAGTTTCTATCCTCAACCTAACAAATATCAATGCGGTCCGTTTGCACTAAAGTATGCGCTCGTAATGATCGGCATATTTAAAGATGAAGATCAAATCGGAATTATTGCCGGCAGTACGTGGTGGGCTGGTACGGACGAATTTGGTTTGAGCAGAGCAGCCCGGCGTTTCGAATGCAAGATGAAACATTTCCAATCAAGCAATCCCGATGATGCGCGCAGAATGTTGATCAATGAATTGAAGAAAGGACATCCGTGCATTCTCAGCGTCAAAAATTGGGAACACTGGCATACGGTTGTTAGTTATCAAAAAGGAAAATTTGTTGTGATCGACAGCGAGCTCGATAAAGTTGTTTCGGTTCTTACTTCTTCGCAGCTTTTAAGATTATGGAAGTACGTTGAAAAAGGTACCGACATCCGCAGTTACGACGGCTACGCGTTGATTCCGAAATTCAAAGTTACTACACGTGCAAAGTTTACTCCCGAAAAAGCAAAATATTTGATGTACGATAAAAACGAAGACCTCGCAAAAAAATTTGATCAATACACAAATGATTTGATAAACATCTGCAACCCGCGCACAAAATTGAGTTACAACTTTATTACTTTCTCGGAATTTTTGAGACGCAACGAACTAAACCTAATTAAACGCGTAGCAAACTGGCACGGCGAGCCGACTTATTCCGAGCTCAAAAAAATTTTATCCAATATGAAATTTGTTGCCGAGGTTTACGATTTAATTGTTCCCGAAGACGAGGAGAAACGTGCCGCGATTGATCTCGCTTCGATTCTAATGCTCTACTCTTGCGGCAAATACGGAATGACTCCTATTTATTGAGTGATGAGTGCAGAGTGATGAACGCAGAACGAAGGATAAGTACGAGGGACGATTTTTTTGAATTACGAAGTACGAATTACGAAGTACGAGGAACGAATTTAGAAAACCTTTTGAGAGTAATGTTACGAGCTTGCCAGTCGAAGACGGGTGTAGAACGTAGAGTTGACCATTTGGCAATTAGACAATGAAAAAATCAGATTGTGGAATGGAATTGATATTTGAATGGAATAGGGAAAAAGAAAGAGTTAATTCTATAAAGCACGGCGTTACTTTTGGCGAAGCCTAAACAGTATTTTTCGATCCGTTAGCTAAAATATTTGATAGGAGAAAAGAGAGAAATTATAGTTGGGCAATCAAAAAATAATAAATTGCTGCTTGTTGTGTTTGTCGAAAGGTTACAAAACAAAATCAGAATAATAAGTGCAAGATTAGCAACCAAAAGAGAAAAGAAAGATTATGAAGAAAACAAAATCTAGTTCTATAGTAGCTGAGATGCAGACGGAATATAAATTTGATTACAAGAAAGCAAAGCCGAACCGGTTTGCAGATTTGGAAAAACAAATTGTTGTCCAGATTGATAAAGATGTAGCTGAAGTTTTTGATTCATCGGAAAAAGTAAACTCTGCCTTGAGAGCCATTATTTCAGCTTATCCAAAAAGCAGAAAGAAAAGACAAAAGGTGTGAAGAACAACTCATTAAGTACGAATTTTGAATTACGAAGTACGAATTACGATTACGAGCTTGCCAGTCGAAGAACGTTGAGTTGACCATTTAATAATTAGACAATTCGGCAATAGAACAATTTAATACACTTCAAAATTTTACATTGAGTGACATTCCCAAAGATTTTTCACCCGTAAAAAAGTTTAAGTGACGCAGAAAGCCATCGTTGCTGCCGCAGCAATTATTATAAACAAACATTGAAATCAAAGTGCCGACTGCCGCGCCGGTTACTACATCGCTTACATAATGTTTTTTATCGCGGATTCTGCTGTAGCCAACGTAGCCAGCCCATCCGTAAAGTGCTGAAAATGATACGGCGTTAAAAGTAGTTTTCAGAAAAGGATTATCTTTTGTCAAATCCCATTCATTGTAAAGATCGTTCAGTTCGAGAAAAAGAAAAGTAGATGCCGCAAATGTTGTTGATGCGTGACCGCTGAAAAAACTTTTGTTATCGCTTCCGTCCGGTCGTTCGCGTTGTGTAAGATTTTTTACAATCTCGGTTATCGTGTAAGTGTAGATGATCGACTTTTCAAAAAGAAAAATTCTTTTGTAATCTTCTTGTGTAATTTCCGCATCGGTAAAAATATTCAGCGAAGCAGTAATAAAAAATCTAGAATAAAAAACCGTACGCGGAAAAATATTTTTATCAATGCTTCCGAAAGATTCACGCCCGTTTATTCCGTTTGTCTGTGAAAAATTTCGTTCAAAAGATGAAGGGCTAATTGCAAATTGTTTGTTGATATAATTTCTATAAAGGTACGCAGCACCGATAGGAACATCGTACCAGTTAACAACGGATCGTAATGCGCCGGTAATATTCTCCGAAGTATTCTCAAATCGATCGAAGAAATTATTTTCCTGAGCCGGAAGAGAAATGTTAAGTGCCGCAGATAAAATAATTATCGATAAAAAATTTTTCTTCACGTTAAAAACCTTGATATGAATTAATATTATCTCTGAAAAATTTTCTACGCTGGATAATATAGTTTTTTAGTTTCTGAATTTCATCGTCAAAAATATACCTCTCTTTGCCGAGATACGGATCTAAGGCATACGCATCCTTTATTACTGCTGCGGTTGAATCGATAACCGGGAAAATATTTTGTTCGGAATAGAGAGTCTCTGTTAATTGCAGACAAAGTTCTTTGTAGCGCTTCAGCAGATTTTGATTCTTAAAAAGTTTCGTGATTATTTGATTGTACCCGGCAAGCGGCGCTGTTGCCGGACGTGTAAAACATTTGTCGAAATCCCACGGTATCACTTTGAAAGGTGCATGGGGTGTTCCTTTTATCAGAAAAAAATTATTTGTGAAAGCATCGTTGTTAAACATGAGTGAAGTTAGTGCGTGATATTTCAAATAATTATCGATATCAATAAACTTACCCAGAGAATTTTCGAGTTGCGCGCTGTTGCTTGTGTCGCGTGCGTGAATGAATTCAATCAAGGAATTAAAATTGTTGTCGTCCGGAATTTTTTTCTCGAAGAGAAATTGCGGATTGTTGGTTTCCTCGAAAGAAAATTTTGCATCAAAACTTAATTTGAATAATTCGGAGACTTCAATATTTCTCTTTGGAAAGAAATCTCCTTCAATTCTTTCGAGCAAAGGATACAAACCGTAATCTTTTCCGTTGATTCTCAAAAAAACATGTTTTGAAAAGGATACCGGAAAACCAAGCTGTCTGTACAAATGCGAAGCAACTGAATTGTGTACGCCGGTCGGATCGTATGCTTGTGCGCTCAAATTGAATTCGTTCAATCCCTCAATAAATTTTCCGTGAAATAATTTCAAACGGAACGCCCATTTTTCAAGATAGCGTGAGCCGGCACCGGAAGGGGAAATAATCGCTTCATAAATTTTTCCGTTGTAAGATAAGCGGCAGCTGGTTTCAAAATCTACAATCTTGTTTGAAAGAAGTGTCAAATATTCTTCGTGCGGAATTTGAATATCCATCAAAGGAACTTTTGTTAATTGATCCGGCGGTGTGTTGATCGAATCTTCATCGCACGAAGTAAAAACAAGCAGTGCAATCAAAAGTATGTTTATAATTTTTTTCATTCGAATGTCATTTGAACTTGTAAATTGAGCCGCGAATCTTGTGTGCTGTAATCATCATTATATTGATTTTTTGTGAACCGCAGATCGCCGTTAATTCTTGCGCGGACTTGTTTGTGCAGATAAAAATTTGCGCCGGCAACCAATTGAATTACTTGATTATCCGTAACATCGGTATCCGGTGTGAATGTGCTGAGCAGAACTACCGGTTCAATTCCTTTCAAAAATTCTTCGTTCATTTCGAAAAAGTATGAAGCGGAAATTTTTCCCCCGAAGGAAAAAACTTTTTCATCTTCGCCCATCAATTTTCTTCTGTTGCTTTCGTACGGATCTTGAACGAGGAATAATTCAAGACTGCTGTTGAATTTATCATCTTCCATAAACAATCCGCCGCCGAAGCCGTGAGTTGAAATCGGGTAATCGCCGCCTTTGTTTTCGAACATGTAGTTCACACCGATTCCGAAATTATTGAGATGATATTCGATGCGTGATACGATTCCGCTAAACAATGTGTTGTCTCTAAAAAGTGAAACGTAATACGAGAAAGGAAATTCGGGATGCTTATCGGAATATTTGTGATAAATCATTAAGCTTACTGCGCGTCCGCCGTAACCGTATTCTGCCAAACTTTCTTGAACAAAACTTCTTTCAATCGGGATCAGGTCTTCTTCATTGACGAGGTATTCATAACCGAAAGGTTTTTTGAGATTGCCGGCTTTTAAATTCACGTAGTCGCTTATCTCAAATTTTATTGTTGCCTCGCGAAGTTTCATCGAGTTGTCAATCGAGTTGCCGCGCAGATCGAGCTGTCCCTCAATCTTTTTGTTGAACTCGATATCGGCTTGAATTTTTCCTTCGTAATAAGTTTCTTGATTGTAGTGGTTCAGGATATTGCGGTTGTAATATTTGTAACCGACTGCACCGTAGCCGCTCCAATTTATTTTTTGTGCGTTGATTGATGAAACGAGAAAAAGCAGAAACATCGCGTTGAAGGAAATTCTTTTTAACATTTCTTTCTCAAAGTATGATTTAATAACCGCCAAAATATCAAAAAACGGTGCGGCATGAAAGAAGCCCGGCGCCGTTTATTAAGTGTAAATATTTTGATAATTTGAAACCGGTAATCACTAAAAAGTTTGGAGCCTTGAATAAACATTTCTACAATTTCTTTCAAATAATTTTCTTGTTGACCTTTCCGAGTATTTCGGCACAGACCGGTGTGCCGGATTCCGTTGAGATAGTGTTCCAAAAAGAATTTGAATCCGGAAAACTCCACAAGTTTTTTTTCGGGGAACACTGGCGGAATCTTTGGACAACTCCGGTTAAAATTCCAGTGTTGAATATTTCAACATTCGGCGACGGACTAATTCCTACCGAGCGCGGCGGCGGGCAGCAGACTAAGTCGCTCCGCTTCAAAGATAAGTACGGCAACACATGGAAATTCAGATCGATCACCAAAGATCCTTCAAAAGTTTTAACGCCTGAACTGCGCGAATCGCTTGTCTCCGATATTTTGCTCGACCAGATTAGCTCTTCGAATCCGGTTGGGGCGCTCGCTGCAAATTATCTTTTGGATGCAGCCGGTGTTCTAAATGCGAAACCATATTTGTTCTATTTGCCCGATGATGAAAAACTCGGCGAGTTTAGAAATGAATTCGCAAATATGCCGGGAATTTTGGAAGCACATCCCGATGAACAAAACGCAGATGATAATTTTGCCGCCGCAGAAAAAATTGTCGGCACATATAAACTTTACAACAGACTTGAAGAAGCGCGCGATGAAAAAATTGATGCGCTCGAATATTTGAAAGCGCGGCTGATGGATTGTTTGATGGGCGATTGGGATCGTCACACAGATCAATGGCGCTGGGCACGTTACACCGTGAACAATAAAAAAAATTGGCTTCCGATTCCGCGCGACCGCGATCAAGTATTTCCAAAATATGACGGACTGCTTCCTTCGCTTGCACCGCTTTTTGTTCTGCAGTTGAATCACTTCGATTATGATTATCCGCATCCGCGCAACATGACCTGGAACGCGCGTTTGATGGACCAAAGATTTTTATCCGAAATAAAAAAAGAGAATTGGGATTCAATCTCAGTCTATCTTCAAAGTGTAATTACCGATGAAGTGATTGAAACAGCCGTGCATCAATTGCCGGAAGGATTGTACTTGCTTGCAAAAGATGAATTGATAAGTAAATTAAAATCACGGCGCGACAAATTGAAAAATTTTTCCGATAACTATTACAACTGGATTAATAGATATGCAGATATTTACGCAAGCATGAAAGACGATTTCGTTTCTGTGAATAGAATTAACAACAGCTCTACTCAAGTTTCTATTTTTGCAAGAGATAAAGAAACCGGCGAAAAGAAAGGGGAGCCGTTCTTCGATAAAATTTTTGATAACTCAATCACTGAAGAAATAAGAATCTATCTGCTCGATGGAAACGACAAAGTTGTTGTTGACGGTGAAGTAGATGAAAGTCCGCTTGTGCGCGTTACCGGTGGAAAAGGAGATGATGAATTTGCAGATAGTTCTCTCGTCCACGGTTACTTTTTAGATTTCACTCCGTTCAAAAATTTTCAGACTCAAACAGAATTTTTCGACAGCGGAAACGAATCTAAATTTGTTTCTTCCGGCGGAACATTTGTTGATCAAACAAAATATTACGAACCGGAAAACGATTCGATCAGGTACGAGCCGCAGTTCAAAGACCGCTATCACGAATGGGAAGTTAACCCGGTTTTAACGTACAATAAAGATAATGGTGTTGTGCTCGGTGCCGGTCCAAAATTTTTCAAATATAATTTTAGAATGAATCCGTACGAATACTGGTGGACACTCGTTCCTTCGTATGCGACCAACTCGAAAAGTTTTAATCTCGTATTTCAGGGAATGTTCAACTCGATAATTAAAGGTGCGCAAGTTTTTATCGAAGCCGGATACACCGAAATGTTTTTGTCTAAATATTTCGGCTACGGCAACAAAACTTTTTTTGATGAAGAACTGAGCAAAGGCGGATACAACCGGCTCAATCAGCAAGTCATAAAAATTCATCCGACGATTCTTTTCGGGATTTATAAAAATGTAACTCTGCAAACCGGTTTTTCCGTTCAATCATTCAAAACTTCTTTGAACACACGGACTTTGCTCGCCGGTTTTCCGTACGGCAGTTACGGACTCGGCAAACTTGATATGCTTACTTTGCACACAGCTCTCGTTTACGACAGCAGAGACAATTTTGCACATCCGTATTCAGGTTCGTTCGCAAAAATTTCGACAGATTATTATCCGCCTCTTTGGGGAATTGAAGAACATTTTATAAAAAGTGGTTTTGATTTCCGGTATTTCCATTCCTTAAAAACATTTACCGATATTGTTTTTGCATTTCGAACCGGCGGAGAAAAAATTTTCGGAAAGTACCCGTTCATCAGTTCTGTTTTTCTCGGCGGCAAAGAAAATTTGCGCGGCTACAACCGTGAAAGATTTTCCGGTGAGGCTTCATTCTTCGCACAAGCAGAGATGCGCACTTATCTCACAACGTTGAATATTGTAATCCCTTCGCGTATTGGTGTAAATTTATTTTATGAAAGCGGCAGAGTCTTTGCGAAAACTAACTCGCCCGATAAATGGCATCCGTCATACGGTTTTGGATTTTGGTTTTCATTTCTGAATAGAGCAGTTAATTTCTCTCTCACCGTTGCATTCTCTCCCGAAGAAGAGTTCTATCACTTCAGCTCGAAGATGGGGTTTTGATATGGAACGCAGTCCGCGGCGGCGGATTGCTTCCCTACTTCTGAAAATATTTTTTTGGGAAATCGAACATAAAAGTTTTGCCGGTGCCGTGTTCAACTTGCTTCCAGTTTTTCACATCGAACTCAATCCCAACAACTGCGCATGTCGGAACGTTGTCGATAAATTTATTGCCGAGATGATTTGCAAATGAAGTGAGTGCCGGGTTATGCCCGAAGATTAAAACCGATTTGTGTTCTTCCGAAATCTTCTGCACAATTTCTTCCAGTTCTTTTATGCCCGATTCATAAATGCTGATGCTTTCTACAATTTTCTTTTTCGGGTAATCGAGTTCATCGGCAAAAATTTGTGCGGTTGTAATTGCACGCACTGCCGGACTCGAATAAATTAAATCCGGTTTAACATTTTCTTTTTTGAGAAGCTTCCCCATAAAAGGTGCATCGTGTTTACCGCGTTTGTTCAACGGTCTGTCGAAATCTGAAAAGTCGGGGTTATCCCAGCTTGATTTTGCATGCCGTACGAGATAGAGTTTTTTCATTTTCATTGCTAATTGAATAATGGCTGAAGATTAGTTGGAGTGGGTGAAAACAAGATTGCAAAAACAAAAACTATGACCGAAATAATCAATCCGTAGATAAAAATGCTGTAGCATATTCGTAAATATCTGTATTTATGACCGAGCACTAAACCGAGGTAGTAAAAATCTTTTATCATGGAATCGTACAGATATTCTCTATCGTTAATCATTTCTTTCATGCCCCAGCTAAAATCATCGAGGTTCATTCTGTGAAAGTTGCCGAAGAAAAGGAGATTGGCTTTTTTATTGTGGATCTCCTCTTTTGTGAAAATACCGGAAGAAATTTTAGGACGCGTTACAATTACTGCAAACACGAGTGTAACAAGACTTACAAGCGCAAGCGTGAAAGTAGGAATTATTAAATGCGGATTTTTATCGAGTTTACTTCCGAGCAGCGCGAAGAGTGCCGTAAGAACAAGCGTGTTGACGCTTATCATAATATTGGCTTTGCTGTCTGCCATTGCACTGAATTCAACATGAGTCCGCATCACGTTTCGGAACATTGTTTCCACGCCGCGTCCGGCAGTTTTAATATCGTTTTTTTTATTTCCCATTTCTTTGCCGGAATTGTTTTTATTGTTATTTCCGCTTGAATCTTTTTCGATCAGCTTGCGTAATTTTTTTTGAAGTTTCAGCAAGTTGGTCTGTTTCTGCGCTTCGAATTCTGTAGCGGCGTAATCGGTGAAAAATTTATGCGAGGTTAGAAAGTCGATTGTTTTTTTCAGCCACTCATATTCTGTAAGCGGTCTTCCGAAAAGGAATTCAAATTCTTCCCGGAAAAGATTGTTGCGGCTTTTAAAATTCTTTTTGCCGAGGTGAGCTAAGTCCGCATCGCACAAAACTTGTTCTGGCAAACTCTTTGGTTTTTGAGGAACTTTGGTTGCAAGGATGCAGTTTTTAACTTTCTTAATTTTTTCTTGCTGATAATTTTCTTTGCCGAGAAATTCTTCTGCGAATTCTGCGCCTATTTGTTCGTGCCCTTCTGTTTTTTCTACGTAACCGACATCATGAAACCATGCGGCAATAATAACAATTTCGAGCTCGCTTTCCGTTAAGCCGGCGGCAGTACCTATTGTTTCGGCGGCTTCAACAACTTCTTGCGTGTGGCTTACATCGTGGTAAACATGATTGGTTAAATTTTTAGAGCCGAGCAGATCTAATGCGTATGTTTCTGCTTTGTTTATTAACGCAATGTTCATTGAATCACTTCGTAATTCATTTATTCTGGTATTAAATTTAATAAATTCCTGATAAGTGTCTAACCAAAAATATCACATGATTTAGTGACAAACTTCTTGCTGGAGCGGAGCGGCTTTTACAAATTTTGGACTGATATACGGAATTCCGAGATTCATTCCGCGCAGAATAAAAAGGATTGCAAGCACAACTGCCAAAACCGGAACGAATCTGTTAATTTTTCTTTTGAGATTTATATTAATAAATTTTCCGAAGACCGAAGCTGCAAGCATAGCCGGAAATGTACCGAGTCCGAAGAGTGCCATATAAAACGAACCCGATAAAAAATTACCGGTGGAAACAGCGCCGGCAATTCCAACGTAAACAAATCCGCACGGAAGAAGCCCGTTCAGTAAACCGATTGTGAACAAAGATGAATTGGAGTTTACCGATAACAATTTTGCGAATTGAGATTTGAGTAAAGCTGTTGCATGTTTATAAAAAAATGTGCCGGCAATTTTTGTTTTTATTTTCCCCGGAGTGAAAACATAAATCATAATTATGATACCGAACCCGATTGATAAATGCTGCTGCAATCCGAACAACACCAATCTGCTTCCGAACAAACCAAATAGTGCCCCGAGAATTGAATATGTAACAACTCTGCCGAGATTGTACAAAACTCTTCCGAGCATAATTTTGAAATTAGATTGATTGGATACCGGAAGTGCGAATGCAATCGGTCCGCACATTCCGATGCAATGAAGACTTCCAGCCAAACCAACTATAAAACCTGTCCAAACTTCCATGTCAATTATATGTCAAATGTAAAATAGCAAATGGGAAAATATCAGTGATCCCTAAAAATTCCCTTTTACATTTCACATTTTCCCTCCCCCATCTGATTAGTTTATCATTATAATTTTTTCGTTGTAGTAAGAATTTCCTTTTGCGTTCCAATCAACTTTTACTTTCCACATCCCTTTCGCTTTGCCGGCTGTTGCAACCTCCAAAGAATTTGCGGAATCAACTTTTACATCCGCAAAAAAATCTTTTGAATTATCCGAAGGTCTGTAAAAATGAATTTTGCCGTTTATCTCATTCGATTTGAACAAACGCGGAAAAGCGAAACCGACAAATCCGCTTGCCGGTTTTATTTTTAATTGTGCATTCAAAGACTGCGTGCGGTTTACTTTATCTATCTGCTGCTGGTATGCTATCTCTTTTGCGTAGTAATCATCTGTAACGAGATGAACATCTTGATTCATAAAAACAAACACTGCCGCCAAAAGTGCAATTATGAAAAAAACATAAACAGCCGTGATTCCGGTTCCCCAGGATATTTTCATTTTCTATTTGCCTTCCCTAAAAATGATGTGTTGATAATATCGAGTACTTTTCCGTTGGAAGTAACTGCAATACTTAATTTTGTTTTCAAATTTTTTATCTGATCTTTTGAGAGAATAACGAGAAACTTTGCTTCGGTTACTCCTTGCGGTTCAACAACAAGTTCATTGCCGATTAATTTTATTTCCCCTTTGATATTCTGCAGTGAAAGCTCCGCCGGCAGTTCGTCGAAAGATTTGTTAACGATTTTCAAATCATAAATGTTGCTGATTTTGTTTCCGGTTTGTTCTTGAAAAAGCAAACCGGGTGTTCTTAAAATGCTTAATTCAACTTTGCTTCTGTTCAAAAGCATGAATGAAATTAAACCGGTCAGCAAAATTAGAACGGCTGTGTAACCGATTGCGCGCGGAGTAAATACTGAACGTTTGCCCGATTCAATTTCATTTTTTGATGCGTAACGTATCAAACCTTTCGGGCGTTTAACTTTTTCCATTACCGCGTCGCAAGCATCAATGCACGCGGTGCAGTTAACACATTCAAGTTGTGTCCCGTTGCGAATGTCGATTCCGGTCGGGCAGACATCAACGCACATACTGCAGTCGATGCAGTCGCCGGAATTTTGGACGGAGTCTTTTTTTATTTTGCCGCGCGGCTCGCCTCGCTTGTAATCGTAATGAATAACAATCGAGTTCGGATCGAGCATCACTCCTTGCAGTCTTCCGTACGGGCAAACGAGCACGCAAGCCTGCTCGCGGAAATACGAAAACACAAAATAGAAGACACCGGAAAATATCAACACCGCAATGAATGTCCCGAAATGTTCGGAAGGGGAGTGCGAAATATATTTCTGCAGCTCATCAACGCCGATGATGTACGAAAGGAAAAGATTCGATATGACGAAAGAAATAATGAAAAAGATAATCTGTTTCAGACTCTTCTTGAAAAATTTCCCCCCGTTCCATGGAGAGTTATTTAATGCTCTTTGTTTGTTTGCATCGCCCTCGATCAAGTATTCGATTTTCCGGAAAACCATTTCCATAAAAATTGTCTGCGGACAAATCCAGCCGCAGAATATTCTGCCGTAAACAACAGTGAACAAAAAGATTGAAACGATAAATGCGATCATTGATAATGCAAATAGATGGAGATCGTGTGTTCCGAACGGAATGCCGAAGATTATAAATTTTCTTTCGAGCACATTAAGAATTATAAACGGGTGTCCGTTAATTTTTATGAGAGGTGCGGCAAATAAAAACGCAATGAGAAAAATACTCAGTATTGTTCTCGCATTGTAAAATTTCCCCGAAGGTTTTCTCGGGGAAATCCATTTTCGTTTTCCTTCTTTTGTTACTGTTGCAATCGAATCGCGGAAAGCTTCTTCGTTTGAAATTAAATCGCGCATAATCATTCCTGATCAACCGGTTTACAAATCATAAATGTTTCCTGTACCGCTTTTTTCTAATTCCCATTTCAAAGGATTCTGTTCGATATATTTTCTGATGTTGAATAATTCTTTTTCGTTCCGAATTATTCTGTCGTAAAAGCGAGACTGCCAAGCAAAAAACGAACGATTATTTTTATTTGCCCAGCGTTTAGCGGCAGCTTTATATTTACCAATTATGTAGCCAAGAGGTCGTAAAGACGCCATATATGGCGCCTCTACATTTTTGTTCTCAAGCGGATTTATAATGACTATGCCATGTAAATGGTTTGGCAATATTATAAAATAATCTAATTCTGTATTTGGAAAATGTATTGGTATCTCTTGCCAACATTTACTTGCAACTGTGCCCAAATCATTCAAAATCATTTCTTCATTTACAACATTACCAAAATATTCTTTATGATCTTTTGTATTTATTGTTACAAAATACCACCACGGATTTGAATAATCCCATTCTTTTAATCGTGCAGATTCGATGCGATATCTGTTTTGGTACAAATCCATTATTCAACTATTAATAATCGGTTCGAGCGCGGAGACGCCATGTATGGCGTCTCTACTCTTTCCATTTTTCTCCTTCGGGTTGTTTGCCGTTTGGCGGATTGGTGCCGTACAATGATAAAATAAAACTTGCAGCGGCTTGCATCTTTTTAGGATCGAGTTGTGTCTGCCAGCTTATCATTCCTTTTTGGGGAACGCCGTATTTAATTGTCTTAAAAATGTTTTTAACACCGCCGCCGTGAATCCAAAAATCATCCGTTAAATTTGGTCCGACCAAACCTTCGCCGCTTTGTCCATGGCACGAAGCGCAATTTTTTATAAATATATCTTTCCCTTCGGAAAGAACAGCGGCATCGCTGAGAGCAGTTACAGTTTCTTCATTTAAGAACGCACCGGTTTTAATCAGGAATTCTCTTTCGAGCGCGGCTTGATGTACTTCCAGATTATATTCTTTCGTTTGAACTTGCCCGTCATCAAAAACGTGATAGTTCAAAAGATAAATTGCGCCCCAAATAATTGTTCCGTAAAAAAGAATACTGAACCACGGCGGAATTCTGTTATCCAATTCTTGAATGCCGTCGTAATCGTGATGGAGAAGAATCTCCTGTTCTTTTTCAATCGGCGTTGTTCTGGTTAAATATTTTTTAAAAGCTGCGAGTGGTGCTTTAAAAGTTTTTCCTTCGCTGTCGTTTTTTTCGGAATAGACAACTGCAAGCCACAAAACAAACGCGATAACAACCAACGTTACAACAAGCATTGTCTTCATTACTTTGTCCAATGTCTCTTCGTTGGCGGCAAGCAGATTCGTCTGCTCAAAAAAGAAAAAGATCAGCGAAAAAATCATTAATAAAATTTTATTTGATTTCATTTTTCGTCTCTGCATTGTTAAAATTTTCTGATTTATCCGATGAAGCCGGTTCTTCATCGAGAGGCATATTACCCATGTGTGCAATATATTTTTTATCGAGTTTGGCAACCCATAAAATCATCAGCGCAAACATTCCGAAAAAAATTATCAAACCGATTATCGCAAAAACCGAAATCCCTTCAATCGAACTCAAGTATATGGAAAACATACTGCCTCTTTTTTTATTTAGATTGAATTACATGTAATATTAGTTGAGCTTAAATTCCAATGAGCAAATCACAAGAAACAAGCAAATTCCAAAAAACAAATTTCAAATAGGAAGTACGAAGAATAAAATACGAATTACGAATTACGAGGTACGAATAAACAAGTCCCAGATAACAAATTACAATTAGTGAATTCGTCCTTCGTACCTCATACTTCGAACTTATCATCTTCCTCGTCCTTCGTGTTTCGTACTTATTGCACGTCATTTAGCGCCGCCCTTTATATCTGTTCCGAGTCTTTGCAGATAAGCAATCAATGCAATTATCTCCGCATTTGATTCTGCCGGAATGCCGTTGTTCAACAGATCATCAGCAATTTTGTTTGCCTGATTTTCCAAATCTTCATTCGCAAAATTTTCGTATCCTTTTTCATATGGAACGCCGAGCGAACGCATCACACTTATTTTTGCTTGCGTTGTTGTTGTGTCCAATACTTGCGTTAACAGCCACGGATACGGCGGCATAATAGAGCCGGGCGACATCTGCCGCGGATCTTCCATGTGTAAATAATGCCAGAGATTTGAATATTTGCCGCCGACTCTGTGAAGATCGGGACCGGTTCGTTTTGATCCCCACAAAAAAGGATGATCGTAAACAAACTCGCCGGCTTTTGAATATTCGCCGTAACGTTCTGTCTCGGATCTGAATGGACGCACAAGCTGTGAATGACATGTGTTGCATCCTTCGCGTATGTAAATATCGCGTCCTTGCAGTTCGAGCGGCGTATATGGTTTTACGCTTGCAATAGTAGGTATGTTTGATTTGACAAGATATGTCGGAATCAACTCAACAAGTCCGCCGATCAAAACAACAACTGTTGAAAGAAGCGCAAACTGTACCGGTCTTTTTTCAAGCCAGCGGTGAATCAATCCGCGTTTGATTTGATCCTTTTCATTTTTGTACGGCGCAGCTTCCGCTTCTTCGTTTTTTATGAATGAACCTTGCCGTGCTGTTTTAATTAAGTTGTATGCACTCAAAAGTATTCCGCATAAAAATAAAAATCCGCCGATTGAACGAAGTATATACATAGGAATTATCTGCAGAACTGTTTCAAGAAAATTCGGGTACTGTAAAATTCCAAGCGGAGTAAATTGCTTCCACATTAATGACTGCGTTATGCCAGCCCAGTAAAGCGGCACTGCGTAAAAAACTATTCCGAGTGTGCTGATCCAGAAATGGAGATTAGCAAGTTTCTTCGAGTATAATTGTGTGTCCCACATTTTAGGAACAAGCCAGTAAAGAACTCCGAATGTGAGCATTCCGTTCCAGCCCAAAGCTCCAACGTGTGCGTGTGCAATTGTCCAATCGGTGAAGTGAGAAATTGCATTCACATTTTTCAATGATAACATCGGACCTTCGAAAGTTGACATGCCGTATGCGGTTACGGCAACAACCATAAATTTTAGAATCGGATTATCACGAACACGATCCCATGCACCGCGCAAAGTTAGAAGTCCGTTCAACATTCCGCCCCACGAAGGTGCAAGCAGCATTATCGAAAAAACTGTTCCGAGCGACTGCGCCCAATCAGGCAGCGCCGTGTATAAAAGGTGATGCGGACCAGCCCATATATAAATAAATATTAATGCCCAAAAGTGGAGTATCGAAAGTCTGTATGAATAAACGGGACGGTTAGCCGCTTTCGGAAGAAAGTAGTACATCAATCCCAAATACGGAGTTGTTAAAAAGAATGCGACTGCGTTGTGTCCGTACCACCATTGAGTTAATGCATCCTGAACGCCGGCATAAACCGGGTAACTTTTTAGAAAACTTACCGGCACTTCAATTGAATTAACAACATGAAGGATTGTTACCGTAACAAATGTTGCAATGTAAAACCAAACTGCAACATACATATGTTTCTCTCTTCTCTTAATTATTGTGCCGATCATGTTTGCGCCGAATGAAAGCCACACGACAGCAATTAAAAGATCGACCGGGAATTCAAGTTCAGCATATTCTTTTCCGGTAGTGAAGCCGAGTGGAAGTGTTACGGCAGCAAGCACGATGATTAATTGCCATCCCCAAAAATGAAATTGACTTAAAAAATCGCTGAACATTCTTGCTTTGCAGACACGCTGAAGCGAGTAATAAACTCCGCCGAAAATCATGTTTCCCACAAAAGCAAAAATTACTGCATTGGTATGAAGCGGTCTTATTCTTCCGAATGTCAGGTATTGTATTCCGAGATTTAATTCGGGCAGATATAATTGGACTGCGATAATCAAACCGACAAGCATTCCGACTGCACCCCAAAGTACTGTTGCAATCGCGAACTGTTTTACTACCTGATTATCGTAACTGAATTTTTCTACTTGCATCAATCACTCCTGAATTTATGTAAAAATTTTTGAATGCAGAATGATGGATGCAGAACTCAGAATTTTTTTAATTCTGTTTCTGCTTTTCATTTTTTAACTCAGCACTCTGCGTTCTCCGTTCTGAATTCTTCTGAGAGTCTTCAAATAAAATTCTAACCGACGGCGTGTACTTATCATCATACTGACCGCTTTTGACCGCCCACAAATATGAAATCAAAAATCCTACTGCAACCAAAAGACTTGCTGCAATTAAAACAATTATCACAGACATCAGATCAATCCTTTTCTCTTTGCAATGAAATTAACGGCGAGCGTCGTGAACAAAACAACGGATATCGAACTCAACGGCATCAAGATCGCCGCGATTATCGGTGTTAACAAATTCTGAATCGCAAAAAACAATCCGGCGGCATTGTAGAGAAATGATAGAATAAAACTAATCACAATTATTTTTTTGCCGGTGATCGAGAACGAAATGAAGTCGGCAAGTTTGGCAAAAGAATTTGAATCGAGAATGCCGTCGCTCGAGGGAGAAAAATTATTGATGTTATCGGTGATCGAAATCCCGACGTCGCTTTGTTTCAAAGCACCGGCATCGTTCAAGCCGTCGCCAATCATCAAAACTTTTTTGCCGTTCTGCCGGAGTTTGTTGATGAAATTCAATTTATCGTGCGGCGATTGACGGAAGTATAAATCATCTTCTTTGCCGAAAAATTTTTTCAGATTTTCTTTTTCGCCTTCGTTATCGCCGGAAAGAATTGCGAAGTTATAATTTTTATCGAGCGAAGAGATCAATTCGTGCAGACCTTCTCTGTATTTGTTTGCAATCTTGAAACAACCGCGTGCTTTTCTATCAAACGATAAATAAACTTTTGTTGTGTAATCTCCGCCGTTTTCTGTTTTGATTGAACCGCAAAAATCAGCAGAGCCGATTTTTAATTCTTCGCCGTCGATTACTGCATGAATTCCTTTTCCCGTTTCTTCTTCGTAATGATCAGCCGGAATTACTTCTACATTTTTTAACCATTCGTAAATTGATTTGCTCAGCGGATGAGTTGAATTTCTAACAGCAGATTTGATTAAAGATTTTTCTCGCCCGGATAAATCTTCGCCTTCAAAAATAATTTCGGCGGAACCGTTCTCGGTTATCGTCCCGGTTTTATCAAATACGATTGTATCAATCGACGCAATTTTTTCGATGACATGCGTGTTCTTCAAATAAAATTTGTTACGACCCAAAATTCTTAAAGCATTGCCGAGTGTGAACGGAGTTGACATCGCAAGCGCGCACGGACATGCAACAATTAATATTGCCGTTGCAGCGTTGAATGCATTTGCCGGACTTGCAGCGAACCACCAAAAAATTCCGGTGATGATTGAAATAAGCAGAATTGCCGGAGTAAAATATTTGCTGATCGAATTTGCAAGCGATGTAATCACAGATTCGTCATTCTTCGCAAATGCTTGATGATTCCAAAGCTGTGTTAAATAACTTTGATTCACTTCCTTCACAATTTCCAATTCGATGACACTGCCGGTTTGTTTTCCTCCGGCAAAAATCATTTCACCGTTTTTAATTAATACCGGTGCGGATTCTCCGGTAACAAAACTGTAATCAATATTTGCAGTCCCTTTTATCAAAACGGCATCAGCCGGAATTAATTCTCCGCTGTGCACTATAATTCTGCTGCCCGGTTTTATTTTTTCCACCGGGATTGTTGTTTCGCCGCTGTCTTTTTTTATTGTAACTGCAATCGGGAAAAACGATTTGTAATTTCGTTCGAAGTTGAGCGTCTCGTAAGTTTTGCTCTGGAAAAGTTTTCCGCTCAAAAGAAATAATAAAAGTCCGGCAAGGGAATCCATGTAACCGGCGCCGGTGTTTGTAACAATTTCATAGACACTTCTGAAAAATAGAACTGCAATTCCAAGTGCGAGCGGTACATCAAGATTTATGATTTTGTTCTTTAGACCTTTGTACGAAGAAATAAAATAATCGCTGCTGCAGTAGAAAAAGACCGGCAGAGCAAGCAGAACATTTATATATGAAAAAATTCTTTTCAGCTCCGGCATTTCATTTATGCCGCTCGAAAGATATTCCGGAAAACTTAAAAGCATTATGTTGCCGAATGCAAAACCCGCAATCCCGATTTTGTAATAAAGTTTTTTGTAATCGGATTTAATTTTGTGTTCATCTTTCTCTTCGAGATTGAAAATCGGTTCGTAGCCGATTGAATCGAGACGCTCAACAATTTTTTTGATCGATGTTTCGCTCTCTGAAAATCTTACGAATAGTTTCTTCTGCAAGAAATTTACTTTGGAAATAATTATACCGCTCTCAAGTCTGTTCAAGTTTTCCAGAATCCAGATGCAAGAACTGCAGTGCATCTGCGGAATCGAAAAAGTGATCGATGTGGTTTTGCCGTCGGTGAATTCAACCAGTTTGTTTTTTAAATCCGTGTCATCCAGGAAATCATAATTTCTTACGGAAGGATTTTTTCTTGTGATACCGGGGTTTTGATCTATTGAGTAGTAATTGCAGAGGTTGTTTGCCGAAAGAATTTCAAAAACAGTTTTGCATCCGTTACAGCAAAACGTTTTCTCGTTGATACAAATCGAAGCATCTGCACATTCATCGCCGCAGTGGTAACAGATGAGCTTTGTCTCCGCGTTATGCTCTAATACTGCTGTCCTTTCCAAATCTATATTTGTTTAGTGAGAATTTGACCAAAAGATAAAACATCCGCTTGCCAAAATAAAAAAATCCGGATGCTTTGTCTAATATATTTATAACATCTACTATCTAAAATCCAAATAACAAATTACAAGAAAACATTTGCTGCAAACAGTTTTGGAATTTTCGAAATTGCTGTTCAATATTTATTCATTCGTGCTTTGTATTTGAGATTTGTTATTTACGAAGTATGATAATTAACTTTACGCAAAAAATATTTGGGAGTTTGCATGACTTCATTGGGAAATAAAATTGTGTTTATTACCGGCGCTACATCGGGAATCGGAAAATCTTGTGCATATGCATTTGCAAAAGAAGGTGCACACTTAATTATTTCCGCACGCAGAATAAGCTTGATTAATGAAATTGCAGAAGGTATCCGCAAAACATACAATGTAAAAGTTCACGCTTTTGAACTCGATGTGCGGAATAAAAATAAAGTTCTATCTGCGGTTAATTCACTTCCCGAAGAATGGAAACCAATCGACATTTTAATTAATAATGCCGGACTGGCAAAGGGCTTGAATAAATTTTATGAAGATGATCCCGAAAATTGGGATGAAATGATCGATACAAATGTGAAAGGACTTCTTTACGTTACACATGCAATATTGCCCGGCATGATCGAAAGAAAGAGCGGGCACATTATCAACATCGGCTCGATTGCCGGACACGAAGCATATCCCAAAGGTGCAGTTTACTGCGCAACCAAACACGCCGTTGATGCAATTACGCGTTCGCTGAGAATGGATACTGTTGATAAAAATATAAAAGTAAGTACTATTGATCCGGGCTTGGTAGAAACTAATTTCAGCAGAATCCGTTTTGGCGGCGACGATGAGAAAGCGAAAAATGTTTACAAAGGTTTAACTCCTCTCACCGGTGATGATGTTGCTGATGCGGTTATTTATTGTGCATCGCGACCCGCACATATGAATGTTTCGGAAATTACTTTGCTTGCTTCACGACAGGCAAATGCAACTGTTGTTCACAGAGAATAAATTTCAAAACAAATTTTATGAGGATGAATAATTATGCATCGTTATGTTTATTGTTAATTCGTTCTGGAAAAATTTAACATTACATCGACAGATTATTTTCGTATATTGCTTACGGAAAGTGTTCATTTCGTAAGTCATCCACGTCACGTATTACAATATTATAAACATCTCTAATCGGGAGGTGCGCATGAACGTACAGCCTATTGGTGTCTCCACTACAGAGTTAAAGGGTGCAGCTATCAAAATTAATATCCGGAAGAGAGAAGATGAGATTGTTTCCAAGGATGAAAACTTTGTTTTCGTTCCCGATTTCTGTTGTCCTGATGAAGTCAAGAAGAAAGATTATTCTACTTTACAGCACACACAAAATTTAGACAAGAAAGGCAAACAAGTTTCTTCTCTCCCCGAGAATTGGATCGGCTGATTGGACTTTTTGCTAAAAACAATATCTCTTATTTTTATTCTCTGTCGGCATTCATCTGCCTTTCGTAGGTAAAAGGAAATCTATTGCCCGCCGTTCAACATAAAATTGATTAGCGAAATAAAAATTGTAGATCGAAGCTTGCCCGGCATTAGTTTGACGGGACGCAGCTTCGGCAAAAATATTTTTCGTTTGAAAAAAAGCAGACGAAGCTTGCGCTTCGTCTTGCAAAATAAAAATTAAATGGTGTAGAAAAATTTAAAAGCCTTTCCTCTTAGCATTGCCACCATGTGGGAAGGGTTAAGGCTTGCCCGGCTCAGACGGGATGGGCTTACGCTACCGAATAAAAAAGGCTTACATCGCCGGCACCTTCGCGTATTACCTCAGGCTCTTCGTTGCTTATATCAATAATGCTTGACGGCTTACCGTCCAGTGCACCGCTCGATAACATCAAATCCACTTGTGTGTTGAATACAAATCTTATTTCCTCCGGATCGAATAATATATCGCCTTTCCTATTTGTTACAGATGTACTTACAATCGGGTTGCCGAGTTCTTTTGCAAGCATCAACGCAACCGGATGATTGGGAACTCTGATTCCGACAGTTTTTCTTTTTGTCCATAATTTTTTCGGAACTTCTCTTGCCGCCGGCAGAACAAATGTGTATGGACCGGGTAAAAGTTTTTTCATCGTTTTGTATGCATAATCCGAAACCTTGGCGTACTTTGCTATATCTTTTAGATCGGGGCAGATAAAGCTGAAAAGTTTTGTTCCGGCTTCGTGTTTAATATCGTGCACTCTCCGCAAAGCTTCCTGATTATATATGTCACAGCCGATTCCGTACACAGTATCCGTCGGGTAAATTATCACTCCGCCGTTTCTCAAAACTTCTACTGCTTTGTTGATAAATCTTAATTGAGGCGTAACCGGGTGTAATTCATAGAATTCCATAACAGTCTCCTTCTTAAATTATTTTTGAATATGAGAATGTGTTGTTAAGGCGTGATCATTTTCTAACTATTGAATTGACTACCGGAAATGTTAAAACTTACCGGCAAAATGTCAACCAAAAACTGTTATGTTTGGTGTAGAAAAATTTTTGATAACTTTTCTAATGTTGGAAAATGAAGAAAATTCCAAAGGCAGTTTTCGTACTCGGCTTCATCAGCTTATTTACTGATTTTGCGAGCGAAATGCTTTACCCGGTAACACCGATTTTTTTAACCGCAGCACTCGGCTCTTCAATGGCTGTTGTTGGAGTGATTGAAGGAATTGCGGAAGTTACCGCCGGGCTGCTGAAAGGATTTTTCGGCGCTCTTTCTGATAAACTTGGCAAGCGTTCAATCTTTGTTATGATCGGCTACGGACTTTCGGGAATTGTAAAACCTCTGCCGGGAATTTTTCCGCATTTATCAACCGTAATTTTTTCTCGTGTTACCGACCGGATCGGAAAAGGAATTAGAACAGCTCCGCGTGATGCATTGCTTGCAAGTTATTCGAACAACAACAGTGGTGCAATTTTTGGACTTCACCGTGCAATGGATACAATCGGCGCGGTTGTTGGTCCGTTAACTGCTTTGCTTTTGCTCTACTTTTTTCCGGGCAATTATGTTTTGATTTTCTTGCTCGCGGCTATTCCTTCAATCTTTGCCATTGCATTTACGTTTGGTGTAAAAGAAGTTGCGATTGAAGGTCATAACACGAACAAAAAATTTTTTTCGGCATTTTGGAATCAAGCTCCGCATGAATACAAAGTATTGTTGATTTTGTTAACGGCATTTTCATTTGTGAACAGCAGTGATGTTTTTTTGATTCTCCGCGCGCAAAATATTTCGCGTTCTGATTCAACGGCAATTCTTGGTTATGTTTTTTACAATATTATTTACTCGCTTTCATCTTACCCGGTTGGGGTTGTTTCCGATAAATTTGGCAAAAGAAAAATTTTTGTAATTGGTTTATTAATCTTTTCGCTCGTCTATTTAATATTTGCGATCAACGGCGAGCCGCTGATTTTGTGGTTCTGCTTTGCATTGTACGGAATTTACGCCGCAGCAACCGAAGGAATTGCAAAAGCGTGGGTGACTGATATTGTAGGAAATAATTTCCATGGTTCTGCAATCGGCTTGCTAACCACAACAATGAGTCTCGGAGTTATGAGCGGCTCTGTGTTCACCGGAATTTTGTGGGATCAATTTGGCGCGCCGGTTCCGTTTCTGCTTACATCAATTGTTAGTTTTATAATTGCAATTGTTCTTTTCTTTTGGAAAAAGAATTGATAATCGTTGCCCTATGCGCTTTGCCATAGGATAGCTCACGTAGCGGCGCGTTTATTATAAAACTTCAATTTGCTATTTTTGATTTCAGTATTGAAAAGTTAGACGGGAAATTATTTTGGCAAAAGAAAAATTAGCTGTAGTTGCCGTTAGCGGCGGAATGGATAGTTGTGTTACGGCGGCGATTGCAAATCAAGAATATAGACTTGCACTTGTTCACATCAATTATGGCCAGCGGACTGAGAAGAGAGAACTAAAAGCATTCAACGACATTGCCGATTTTTACGGCGCAGAAAAAAAAATAGTAATTGATTTTTCACACTTTGCAAAAATCGGCGGTTCGTCTCTCACTGATTCCAATATTGAAGTAACCAAAGCCGATTTGGATAATAAAGAAATTCCAACTTCTTACGTTCCGTTCCGCAACTCAAATATTTTGAGCGCGTGCGTAAGTTACGCGGAAGTGGTGAATGCATCTGCGGTTTTTATCGGCGCTGTTTACGAAGATGCAAGCGGTTACCCGGATTGCCGTCCTGAATTTTATTCGGCATTCCAGCAAATTGTAAACATCGGAACGAAGCCGGAAACGAACATAAAAATTGAAACACCGATTATACATTTAACAAAATCCGAGATTGTAAAAAAGGGAGTTGAACTTGGTGCGCCGCTGCATTTAACTTGGTCTTGTTACCAAAGTGAAGATGAAGCATGCGGAGTTTGCGATAGCTGTGCATTCCGTCTGCGCGGTTTTCAGCAAGCCGGAATTGAAGACCCGATTTCATATAAAGTAAAACCAAATTATCGTTGAGTGTAGAACGTAGAGTGAAGGAAATTTGGGCTGTAATTATATTTTTACGATAAAGAAATGATTTTTTAGATTAATATTCTAGGAGGGTTATAAACATGATGTATAAAAGTCTTTCGGATAACCTTGAAGAGAATGAAATTGTTTTCGCAATTACAGTAGAGCATGTCCAGATGATCGCTGAAAGAATGGGAAGAGAACCTCTGAATTATGATGAAATGGATTCTGTTCAAAATGGAGTTGAGTGGGGGCTTGATTTTTGGAGCGATATTGTTCGGACAGCAATAAAAAATTTACCATCTAAACATGAAGATGATGAATTGGAAGAACCAGAATCCGATGAAGAATAAAACAAAAATATATCTGAGGTAGCATGAAGACATATAAAGTTTTACTCTACCGTGATTATATAGTACACATTGATGCAAAGAATGAAGAAGAAGCAAAATCTCTTGCTGAGTTTTTTATCGATGGTGAAAAAGATTGCTTTATCGAGAAGGAAAGAAAGCAATATAGTTTCAAGATTAGCGAAATTGAGATGGTAATGAATGATGCGTTTGAGGTCCAAGAATTGAAAGAAGATTTATAAAAAAGTTATATTATTCATGCTAATAGCTTCATATTAAAATATTTATAAGGGAGAAATTTTATGGAACCTATTACCATTCCAAAATTCAGAGAAATCATCGATGACTTTGCCGAAGAAATCAAACGAAGAAAAACAAAGGTATCACCACCCAAAACTGTAATTTATTTTAGGAATGAACATATCAAAGGAATTGAAAGAGATGTATGGGAAGTTCCAGTAGAATTATTGAGATACAGAGTTGATAATGGAAGAATATCGTCAGATGTAGAAAGTTATAGAAAAATGTATGGACCACTTCTGGAAAGAGACGAGAATACTCAAAAAATATTAGCATCATTTTTAGAAAGAAAAGATCCTGATTTAACTGAAATTCTTGTAAAGTCCATTAAACATACCGGACAAAAAGAACCCGCGATTATTACATGTGATGGATTTTTAATAAATGGGAACAGACGAAAATTAGCTTTAGAAAAATTAAAACTACCCACAATGCGTGTCGTAATTTTGCCGGGACCTGGTGATGAGGGAGGACAACCTACTTTACTAGAAATTGAGCAAATTGAAAACAGATATCAACTTCAGAAGGAAGGAAAAGCAGAGTATTATAAATTTGATCGGGCCATTTCAATACGAAGGAAAGAAAAGCTTGGAATGTCATTAGAAATGCAATTAAGAGATGATCCTCAATTTGCAAGTTTACCTGAAAAAGAATTCCAACAAAAAATGCAAGAATATCAAAGAGAATATCTTGAACCCTTGAAATGTATTGATATGTATTTATCTCATATTGGAAGAGAAGGTTTATATGATAATATATCAACTGCAATAGCAGACAGAGAAGGTAGATGGCAAGCATTTTATGACTACTCTGATTCTGTAGAAAGTAAACTTAATGATGAAAAGAAAAGAATTAATTTATTAAAAGTGGGTGAAGATGAGGTCGGAATTGTCAGAGACGTAGCTTTCAAAATTATAAGACAGCGTGAATTTCCCAAACTGAAAAAAGTACATCAGATCATGCGAGATTTCCCGAAAATGTTAAGAAGAAGCGAATCTAAAGAGGCATTATTCGAGCTAAAAGATATAAACATGGATCTTCCAAACAAATTAAAATATGATGAGAATGGTGAAGAATTAGATTTTAAAAAAATTGATCAGATGTGGATTAGTAATAATGCTCAAACTATAATTAGACAAGTTAAAAAAGCAATAAATCTAGATGAGTACGAAAGAGAGAAAGAAACGCCCGTTTTACTTCTACAAGCAGCATTTGAAAAATTGAATCACCCTAAAATGTTGCCTCGAAATGCAAAAGTTGAAGAGTGTAAAGATGCTTGTATATTAGCTCAGCAAATTAGAGATAGAGCAGACATATTACGTGCTGAATTTGCAAGCTTAGATAAGATGAGCAAAAAGTTCAAAGTAAAAAATCAAATGAAGAAGAAACATAAATGATAATAGACGTTGATGGAAATAGAGTTGTAATAAAAGAGTATGGATTACAACTAAAGTCATATCATATTCATCAATTAGATTTTTGGGGTTTTGTCTCTGACTCAATTACAAAGTCATGCACTTCTTTATCAGAACACAATATTTTACTTCCAAAACTTTTACAATATTTTGATAAAGAAAAAATACCCTACAAACTCACTGAATTATGTCAAAAGGCAGTTGACAACATTATAAAAGAGAGAAATGAATTTGGAAGCCATATTGAAAAAGCGATGGACTACAAAAACGGTAAT
This sequence comes from Ignavibacteriales bacterium, assembly GCA_016177735.1. Taxonomy (GTDB): domain Bacteria; phylum Bacteroidota; class Ignavibacteria; order Ignavibacteriales; family Melioribacteraceae; genus DYJK01. The sequence goes on from JACOUS010000018.1 coordinate 39,455, forward strand.
ATTAATAGTGATGTTTTAAACGAATTCATTTCATTTTTAAAAGAATTCGTGCCAAGAAAATTGAAGGGTCATCAGATAAAAGCTGCTTTACATTTAGGGTATATTAAGAACGGAGCCAATTTTTCTGTCCCAGGTAGTGGTAAAACTACAGTTGTGCTTACAGTATTTGAAAAACTTAAATTAAAGGGTGAAGTAAACAGTCTTTTTATTGTTGGACCTCCTTCATGTTTTGGACCTTGGCAAAATGAGTTCAAGGAAACATTAGGAAGAGGGCCTGATTGCTATATTTTTGCTGGGGATTTTAGAATTAATAGAGAGATTGAATACTTTAGAACGGAAAATTTTCACGAATTATATTTGACTACTTTTCATACGCTCCTAAATGATGTGGATAATGTCATAGAGTTTTTATCAAATAGAAACTTGAAAGCTTTTTTTGTAATTGACGAAGCTCATTATATTAAACAGATTAATGGGAACTGGGCTTCTGCAGTAATTAAATGTGCAGAACATGCTATGTATCGTTGTGTGCTGACCGGGACTCCCATTCCTAAAAGTTACGAAGATCTATTTAATTTAATCGAGGTTTTATGGCCGCGAAAAAATTTATTAACAAGCGAAGAAAAATTTAGATTAAAAAAACTAGAAGCGCAGAGAGCAGATAAAGAAGCAAAACAAATATTAGATAAAAAAATAGGTCCAATTTTTTATCGAGTTCGTAAAAAGGATTTAGGACTGAAAAAGCAAAACTTTATACCTCCAATCCAAATAGATATGAATAAGCATGAAAAAGCTATTTATGACTCTATATTTAATAAGCTAAGAAATTCATCAAAGAATGATTATTTAGTAAACATTGATTTGATTCAACGTTTAATAAAAGGTAGGATGATCCGATTGCGCCAAGCAACATCATATGTGAAACTACTTTCGACATCAATTCAGGATTATGATGAGGAAATTCTTTCCAATAAAGATAGTTATGCAAACATTATTCAAAATTATGATCAATTTGAGTTACCGGCGAAGCTTGAATATATAATTGATATTGTATCAAAATTTCAAAAGGATAAAAAAAAGATTGTTGTTTGGTCCAACTTTATTGGTACAATAAAATTAATTGAAGATCATCTTAACCGACTGGGCATTTATAATAAAAAGATTATTGGAGAAACACCTATACAAAAGGAAAATATCGTAGAAGGAGAAACACGAGAAAAGATAAGGAATGAATTTGTTGATTCGAAGAGCGGATTGAATGTTTTAATTGCTAATCCGGCTGCTTGTGCAGAATCGATTTCGTTACATAAGACTTGCTTTGATGCAATTTATTATGATCTTTCTTATAACTGTGCTCAGTACTTACAATCTTTAGATAGAATTCACAGAGTAGGAGGATCGGAATTACACGAAGCCAACTATTACTTCTTGCAGTATAAAAACAGCATTGATTCAGATATTCTTGACAATCTTAAAAGAAAAGCAAAGAAAATGTATGATATAATTGAAGATGATTACAGTATTTATTCATTAGATATGTTTGATGATGAAAACGAAGTTGAAGCTTATAAAAGACTGTTCCATCCAAAGAATTTAGATGAATAGAGGCTACACGACGAGTTTCAAAAGCGTATTAGTTTTTTTTGAATTACTTAAAAAAGTAAATCAAAAAGATCTCCAATATATAAAACAGTTATATGTACAAAGTGCGGAGCGTTTTGAAGATTGTATAGATTTTCTTCTGTCAATAAATCTGGTAAACCTGAATTCCGGATATATCGAACCAACTCCACCGCTTAATAAATTTCTCTTAAAACGGCTCGACGAAAACAAAGCAAAAGAATTTTTAATAAACAAATTACTTACCAAAAGAAGCATTGATTTATGGGAATATTTGGAAAAATTCTCTTTCTCTCATGATAAATATATTTTTGAACCACAGATTTCGGAGAACCTTAAATTTAGCAGCTTAAGAAACTTACTTATCGAATTAGAGTTTATTTTTTATAATCCTAACGAAAAAAATTATGAGATAACAGAAAAATACATACCTTTATTTGTTGATGTTATACAAGAACATGCTATTAGTCCTGAGAAGCTGAAGAAAATAATTGAGGAACAAGACAAAATTGGTAAATGTGCTGAATTAGAAATTATGAATTACGAGAAATCAAGGTTGTCTAACCGACAAGATTTATTATTAGCAATCGAACACAAATCTTTAAAGGATACTTCAGTGGGTTATGATATAAAGAGTTTTACTTTAAGCGATGGTTTAGAAGTAACTGACAGATTTATAGAAGTTAAAGCTATTTCTAAAAGCAGAAAAAAATTTTATATGACACGTAATGAGGTGAATACTTCAAAAAAATATGGCTTGGAATATTACTTGTACTTACTTCCAGTAGTTGGAAGGACAGAATTTGATTTAGCTAATCTTATGATAATTCAAAACCCCTATGATAATATTTTTAATAACAACGAGTGGGAAATCGAATGCGAGCAATTTATAATAAAGAAAGAAGTAGATGAATAAGGTGGATTATTCTCTAGTGGGGTTTATTTTATGTTGTTTTTTCTCTTTCTCGGTTAGTCGTATAGGTACTCGATTATTCTTTATTGCTTTTTCAAATTGTTGATTCTTCCAAAGCACCTCTTTTCGTTCATACTTTTTACCAGATGTATCCGCTGTGGTTGTTTCTATAATCGTCTTAGTCCATCCATTTTTAGGTGAAAGAATTTCATTATATAAATCATTGTCATAACTACTTATCAACATCATACATTTTGCTTTATTACTTTTTTCGAGTAACTCAATATGAAATGATTCATCAATATCATGTTTGTAGTGATGGCTTCTTTCCATCAAATAGGGCGGATCCATATAAAAGAGCGTTGCCGGTTTGTTCAGAAACATTTCTAATAATTCACGGGCATCTCGATTTTCAACTCTGATATTTCTCAACCTTTCAACTACTAATGTTAGCCGTTCTGGAAGATTGTACCATCTATTAACTCTTGCTTCTCGGCCATTTCTCGAATAAGATTGAGAGAAGGAGAATCCAGCGCCAGTTTCACCAACAGCACCGTTTACAGTCATCATTGTTGATATTAAAAATCTTCTTGCTTTTTCAATAGGTTCGACAACAGTAATTTTTTCTCTAGCTAGAAAATATTCTTTTCTAGCATATGGAGTTAATGATATAGCACTGATTAACTTTTCAGGATTTTTTCGTAGTTGCTCGAATAAATTTATGATTTGATCGTCCAAATCATTTATAATTTCTAGTGGAGCCGGTTTTTTTGCTAAAGTTAGGGCAGCAGAACCGCAAAATGCTTCGACCCAAGCATTATGTAGCGGTAGTGAGTTAATGATTTGTGGAGCAATACGGACTTTAGCTCCATAATATCCAAACGCTGGTTTCATATAAACAAGATTTAATACATTAATAAAATAAAAAATTCTTCATCAAAAAGTATCAATAGCCCGTGAATATTTTTTATATTAATTATGTAATAATTGAATTGCCTAAAACTTTAGGAAAGCAAAACAAAGACTGAGAACCAATGCTAAGAAAATGCCAGTTGAAGCTATAAACGGCTGTTGTTATGGGCGTGTTGTGAAAACAGATAAAGGTGAATATCAAAAAATTGCCGGACAAAGATTTTGGGAATTAATTTCCGATAACTCTGAATTATATACAGAAATCATAGAGCCGTTGGCATACCAGTCGAAAGAAAGAAATATAGAATATGATAGTGAGTATGCTAAACAGATTAACATTTTCAGTCTCCAATTTGCTAATGAATTTTGTGTTGATGGTGTAATTAACTGGAATAAAATTGTTCAATTTAATTCAGGGAAAGAAAAAGTTAAGGTCAATTTATGACCAATAAGTTTAATCTCCTTTTTTATCAACCCCAACAAACACTATAAAATTTTATGGCGGCAGTGAACGATAAATTTGAAAACAAGTGGACTGAAGAAGAATTAAACATTCTTAAAGAACATTACATATCCAAAGGTTCTAAATATATTGCGGAGTTGACTAATCGCAGCCGCAGATCGGTTATGAAAAAAGCTGCAAAACTTGGTCTCCGCATTCCGCCGGTTTGGAATGAGGATGAATTACTATTCCTAAAGAGAAATTACAAAAAGAAGGGTTCACAGTACGTCGCAAAAAAATTGGGTAAAAGTCCCGATGCAGTGATGTTAAAAGCGGCTAAACTGGGGATCAAGTTTGACGGTATCCGTCCGTGGGGACCGTGGGAAGATAATTATTTACGAAGGCATTATAACGATAGGAAAAAAGCTTCTATCGCACGCACACTTAAAAGAACGATTCCTTCTGTTGTTGGCAGAGCTAAAATTCTAAAGCTAAAAGCACAGCGTGCTGAATTATGGTCGGAAAAAGAAAGAAATATTTTACGCGAATTATATCCCGATAGAAAGAATTCTATTGCTGAGATTTGTAACATTTTAAAAAGAACACGCCAAGCAGTACTACTGCAAGCACAGTATTTGGGAGTAAGCAGACCCGTGCATGATCATGAATGGACGAGGAAAGAAAAAAATTATCTCGCCAAGTTTTACGATAAAAAAACTTATAAAGAAATTGCAAAGGATCTCGGCTTAACTCAAAGTGCGGTTTCACATCAAGTGAACAGAATGGGATTGAAACAACGCGAACCGGGAAGACTGTGGACGGAAGAAGAAAAAGAATTTATCAGACAGAATTATAAAAAAATGCCGAGCAGAGAAATTGCCCGGCGGCTGAACAGAAGTATTGATGCAATAATTAACAGTGCCGGTCCGCTCGGAATTAGTGCCGGTCGTCCTCGCCCGTGGAATGAAGAGGATAAAGAGTATATCAAAAAAAAATATGGGCAGATTCCTTTGGAAGAAATAGCGTCAGTTTTAGGACGAAGCCCGCTAGCCGTATATGCTGCAGCTATAAAATTAAAACTGACAAGACAGAGAAAAACACGTTCTAAAAAAGAAGCGGCGGCTCTTCCACTTGAATAAATTTATCATCAATTTTGTACGTGTAAAAATTTTACCGTAAGTAATAGGCTAACAAAACAATAACAAGCTATGTCTGATAAAACAAAAATCCTCGAAATATTTGCGAACCCTAATCCCGAAAGAGATTACACAATAATTCATAATGCGCCGGAGTTTACTTCGCTGTGTCCGAAAACCGGTCAGCCCGATTTTGCAACGATAATTCTCGAATATATTCCCGATAAAATTTGTGTCGAGCTGAAGAGCTACAAATTCTATCTGCAGTCTTACCGCAATGATGGAATCTTCTTCGAAGCCGTAACAAATAAAATTCTCGATGATCTCGTAAAAGTCTGCAAGCCTCGCTACATGAAAATAACTGCAAAGTTCAACACACGCGGCGGCATTCACTCCGAAATTATTGCCGAGCAGAGAAGAAAAAAACTCAAGAAAAAATTTGTCTGAAGACCCTCGTTTGAATAACCAAATACCAAGAAACAAATCACAAATTATGAGGGAAAATATTTCCGAAAAATCCTTCGTTCCTCGTACTTCGTACTTGAGATTTGTTTATTGTGATTTGTCTGGTGCTTGGTTACCTGTATTTGATAATTGCAATTTTATATCAATAATAAATTTTAAGAATGACGGGTAAAAAACATGGCAAAGAAAAATATTAAGCACAGTTGGGCTGAACCGTACAAAATAAAAATGGTTGAGCCGATCAAAATGACAACACGCGACTACCGCGAGATAGCTGCAAAGGAAGCCGGCTACAATACATTCCTATTAAAATCGGAAGATGTTTACATCGATCTATTAACCGACAGCGGCACAAACGCAATGAGCGATTATCAATGGGCTGGGTTAATGCTCGGCGATGAAGCTTATGCCGGAAGCAGAAATTTTTATTACTTGTGGGATAACGTAAAAAAATATTACGGAATGCCTTTTTTCGTGCCAACACATCAAGGGCGCGCCGCAGAACACATGATTTCAAAAATTATGATTAAACCCGGCGACTTCATTCCGGGTAATATGTATTTCACCACAACGCGTGTTCATCAAGAACTTGCCGGCGGAACTTTTGTTGATGTAATTGTTGATGAAGCACACGATGCACAGAATTCACATCCATTCAAAGGAAATATTGATCCGCAAAAATTGGAAGACTTAATTAAAAAAGTTGGACCGAAAAAAATTCCATATGTAAGCATGGCTGGTCCGGTTAACATGGCTGGCGGTCAGCCGTTCTCGATGGAAAACTTAAAACAGATTTACAAGCTCACACAAAAACACGGCATTAAACTTTGGTTCGATGCAACGCGTGCAACCGAGAATGCTTACTTCATCAAAATGAAAGAGAAAGGCTACGGCGGAAAATCTATTGCGGCAATTCTACTTGAAATGTGTTCGTACTTTGACGGGCTGTGGGTGAGCGCAAAAAAAGATTTGATGGTTAACATCGGCGGATTTCTTGCAACACGAAACAAAAAAGTTTACGAAGAAGCGCGCAACATGGTTGTCATTTACGAAGGGCTTCACACGTACGGCGGACTTGCCGGACGCGATATGGAAGCAATGGCGCGCGGAATTGAAGAGATGGTCAAGTTCGAAAATATCAGTATGCGCGTTCGCCAGGTTGAATACTGCGGCGCACAATTGGAAAAATACGGAATACCGCTCGTATATCCTTTCGGCGGTCATGCAATATTTCTGGATGCTAAAAGATTCTTGCCTCATTTGAAACAAGATGTTTTCCCTTCTCAAACACTCGCTTCGGAAATTTATGTTGACAGCGGCGTGCGTGGAATGGAACGCGGTATCGTTTCATCCGGGCGCGATCCGAAAACCGGAAAACACCGTTACCCGAAACTTGAACTTGTACGATTAACTTTCCCGCGAAGAGTTTACACGCAGTCTCACATTGATGTTATGGTTGAATCGATAGCCGAAGTTTTTGATCAGCGAAAGAAAGTTAAGGGATTGAAGATGGTTTACGAGCCGAAGTATCTGCGCTTCTTCCAGGCAAAATTTGCAAAATTGTAATCCATTTATTTACATTCATTTTAGTTTATTAAGAAATTATGAAGGGGCGGGGTTTCCTCGCCCCTAATTTATATACTATGATTGATCGTGCACTAAAATTAAAAGAAAAATTTTTAGAAAGCCGCGAGCGCGTTTTCGATGATCCGGAACTGCAAAAAGATCCGATACAATTCTGCATCACCTATTCTCTGCTTGTTGAAGAGTACATCGTTAAAGCTCTCCATGAATTTCATTTGAACTGTGCGCTGGCTTCGGTCGGAAGCTTCAGCCGCCGTGAACTTTCTCCTTTTTCAGACATTGACGTGATGCTCATATTTGATAAAGTTGCCGGCAACGAAAAACTGATTAAAGACTGCGTTACAATACTGTGGGATTCCGGAATTGAAGTTTCGCACACAGTACGTGATTTCACCGATATAAAAAAGTTTTTGAAAGAAGATCTCCACGCATTCACTCAATTTTTTGAAACAAGATTTATTCTCGGCAATGCAAAAGTTTATAACGATTGGCGTAAAAAGGTTTTTGAACCTCTCAAAGATTCTCACAAGAAACAACTTATCTACGAATTCTTTGAAGATGTGAAGATGCGCTATCAAAAGTTCGGTGATTCAGCGAAAGTTCTCGAACCGAATGTTAAATACACAGCCGGTGGTCTGCGCGATATCCAAGTTGTTGAATGGATCTACTCGCTGAAGAACGAAATATTTTTAACAAGTCAGGAAGAAATTACACAGACGGAATATTTTCTGCAGATCATAAAAGAGAATAAAATTTTGATACCGCGTGCGGCGGCACGTTTGTATGAAAGTTTTAAACTCGTAATCAATACGCGCAATCATCTTCACCTGATTTCGAAACACAAAAACGACCGCCTCGAATTTTCATATCAGGAAAAAATTGCATCCGCTTTCGGCTACTCTGCCGATAACTGGCAAGCGTTCATGAAAAAATATTTTGAAGCGGCAAATGTTATAAAAAGATTTTCGCGGACGATGATAAAACGTTTTGAAGAAGAGGTTGCCCAGCACATTTCCGATTATCTGGCAATTCAGCTCGATGAAGATTTTTTTCTGAAGAACGGAGTTATTTCCATCGGCGAAAAAGTGAGTTTATCTTTATCAACAATTTTGCGCGCATTTTATTACAGAGGTTTGTACGAAGCGCGCTTCGATGAAAATCTTCGCTCGCAGATAATTGAAGCGGTGTTTGATCATGAAGAAACACGAAATCTTGAACATCAATCGTCAGTTTTCTTCAGGGAAATTTTGAAGCTTCCGAAAAATGTCGGCAAAACTTTAGAAGTAATGAACGAACTCGGCGTGCTTGCTGCATTTCTGCCGGAGTTTAAAGAATTGGTCGGATTCTTCCAGCCGGGCGTTTATCATTGTTACACTGCTGATGAGCACACACTCATTGCTTTGAATAATCTTGAAAATCTTTCTGTGCAAAATCATTTTATGGGAAAACTTTTTAGCGGAATTCCGCGCAAAGATTTGCTCTATCTCTCGGTTCTATTTCATGATATCGCAAAGCCGATCAGCGTTTCCGGTCATGAAATTATCGGTGCGGAAATTGCCAACTCGATAATGGAAAGATTGGGATTCGATCAAAAAGAAATTCAGGCTGTTCAATTTCTCGTTCGCCATCATTTAACAATGGAACAAGTTGCTTTCAGAAGAAATTTGAACGACCCGACAACACTCAATAATTTTGCGGCAATTTTCCCGAACACAGATTGGCTCGATCTTCTTTATCTTCTCACTTATGCCGATCTCTCCGCTGTCTCTCAAGTTGTGTGGACCCAATGGAAAAGCGATCTGCTTTTTGAACTATACCGCAAAACAAAATTGATGCTTGAAGATCGAATCACCGGTCAAGAACTTCTTGCCGCTTCGATGCAAGAATTTATCAGCAGTGCCGAACGTTACGACGATAGTTTCAAAGATCATATCGAATCAATTGATGATCTCGGCTATGTTCATCATTTTACGCAAGATGAAATTAATCAGCACATCGAAGAGATTGAAAAGGGCTCATCCGTTTCAATATTCTTTAAAGAAGATGGCGGCTTCACATCCGTTACGATAATAACGAGAGATTCCGATGCTTTGCTTTCGCGTTTGTGCGGTGCTCTTTCGATCAACGATCTCAACATTCACGATGCGAAAATTTTTACGCGCAAAGACGGAATTGTAATTGATACGTTTAATGTTACCGATTTTAGAACCGGCGGCTACGTTGATAAACTGAGATATTCCAAAATTGAGAACGATCTTAATCTTGCCATTTTCAATCAACTGCAGATCACAAAAGAATTCAGCAAGATAAAATCAAAATGGTGGCGGCTGGAAAACAAACTTTTCAAACGCAAAGGAAGAGTAAAAATTGTTTTTGAAAAACACGACAAGTACACAATCATAGATGTTTACTCGCCCGACCGGCTTGGACTTCTTTATCAAATCACAAAAAAAATGAACGAGCTCGGTCTTTCGATCTACTTTGCAAAGATTGCTACGCAAGGTGATAACGTAGTTGATGCTTTTTATATTTTGGATCGCAACAGAAAAAAAATTTCCAAAGAGAATTACGAACTTATTTCTGTTGAATTAACTGAAACAATAAATGAAATGTTATAGGTGCTAATGTGAATTTTATGGACAGAACAAATCCAATTGGATTTTTTGATTCGGGAATCGGCGGATTAACCGTAGTGAAATCGGTTACTGAAATACTGCCGAACGAAAACATAGTTTATTTCGGAGATACTGCACGTGTTCCGTACGGCGGCAAATCGAATGATACAGTAGTTGAATACACCATTCAAGCGGCAAATTTTCTCTTGAGAAAAAATATTAAACTGCTTGTTGTTGCTTGCAATACTGCTTCCTCCGTTGCACTCAAAGAGTTAAAAAAATTTCTCACTATTCCGGTAATTGGAATGATTGAACCCGGTTCCAAGATGGCTCTGCAAGAAACAAAAAAAGGAATTGTCGGTGTCATCGGTACAAGATCAACAATCGGGAATAAAGCATACTCGAACGAAATAAAAAGATTGAATCCGAAAACCAAAGTGTACGAAAAAGCTTGTCCGTTGTTTGTTCCGCTTGCAGAAGAAGGATGGATAAACAATAAAGTTACCGGACTTGTTGCCAAAGAATATTTAACCGAACTGAAAGAGAAAAAAATTGATACGCTTGTTCTCGCTTGTACACATTACCCGATTCTCAACGAAGTAATTCAGAAGGCTGTCGGTAAAAATGTAAAACTTGTTCATTCGGGAATTCCGGCGGCGAGAATTGTAGAAGAATATCTCAACGGAAGAGGATTGCGGAATATTTCCAACCAGCTTGGCAAACGAGAATTTTACGTCAGCGATGTGCCTTCCAAATTTCAGGAAATAGCCGAAATATTTCTGGGCAAAAAAATTACACACCTTCACAAAGTGGAACTGGACGAATTAACTAACGAATGAAGAGTGTAGAACGCAGAGCTCAGAATTAAAAATTTCATTCTGCATTCTGCACTCTACGTTCTGCGTTCAATCGCAGCATTGTTATCCCGCAGATCGTTTTTGCATCAACAATTTCTCCGTTACAGATTTTTTTATCAATTTCATCGAGAGTCAATTCAAAAACTTCGATTCCTTCTTCGCCTTCTTCACGGGCATGATCGCCGGGTTCCAAATTTTCTGCAAGATAAATGTGAAGCACTTCATCGCAGAAACCGGGTGTTGTGTAAATCTTGCCGAGCTTTGTAATTTTTTTTGAAGTGTAACCGGTCTCTTCCGTCAATTCACGCGAAGCACATTCTTGCGGATCTTCTCCGGGTTCAAGTTTGCCGGCTGGTAATTCGAGAATCGTTTCATTGTGAGGATAACGGTACTGTGTAATTAAAATTATTTTGCCGTCGTTTGTAACCGGCGCAACAACAGCACCTCCGGGATGCACAGCAACTTGCCGCTCTGCTTTGTTGCCGGTTCCGTTATATATTATTTCATCAACTTTTACGTCAAAAACTTTTCCGCGAAAAACTGTATGCGACTTTGTTACAGTGAAATTCATTCTTAACCCAAATTTGTTCAGCGCAAATATACATTGATAGGTGCAAAGTTGAATTGCATATAGGAATTATTTAGATTGCTTTCAGCCCATCGAAGAAAGGAAGGATTGTTTATGAAAAAAAATAATCTTGAATTCTCTGCTAAACTTGTTAAAGTCCGTCAGCTTACATTTGAAGATTATTCCGCCGTAACAGAACTTCAAAAAAAATGTTTTCCGGATATGCCGGTGTGGACGGAAGAACAGTTTAAAAGTCAAATTGCAATTTTCTCCGAAGGACAATTAGGTGTTGAGTATAACGGAAAATTAGTTGCTTCCTCAAGTAGTCTGGTTCTAAATTTTGCACTTTATTCGCAGTGGCACAGCTGGCTCGAAATTGCAGATCATGGGTTTATAAAAAATCACGAACCCAACGGAAATACTTTGTACGGCATTGAAATAATGGTGGACCCGCAATACCGCGGATACAAATTAGCACGCAGATTGTATGAGGCAAGAAAAGATTTGTGCAGGAAGAAAAATTTGATGAGGATCGTTCTCGGTGGAAGAATTCCCGGTTACGGAAAATATGCAGATAAAATGAGCGCACGTGAATATGTTGAAAAAGTTATGAACAAAACTTTGTACGATCCGGTGCTCACAACGCAAATTTCCAACGGATTTATTTTGAAAAGATTGCTTCCGAATTACCTCACCTCCGATCAAGATTCGAAAGGGTATGCAACTTTTTTAGAATGGGCTAATCTGGATTATGTGCCGGATACCTCGCGCATTTTTGTTCCTACCTCGCCGGTAAGAATTTGTGCCGTGCAATATCAAATGCGCCCGATAAAAAGTTTTGAAGCATTCGAACAGCAATGCGAATATTTTATTGATGTAGCTTCGGATTATAAATGTGATTTTATCGTCTTCCCGGAAATTTTTACAACACAGCTTCTTTCGTTTCTTCCGTCGATGCGCCCGGGTTTGGCTGTTAGAAAGCTTGCCGAATTTACTCCGAACTATATTGAATCTTTTTCAAATCTCGCTATCAAATACAATATCAATATTATTGCCGGCTCGCATTTTACATTGGAAGACGATCATCTTTATAATGCAGCTTATATATTTCACCGGAGTGGAAAAATTGATAAGCAATATAAATTACATATTACTTCGAATGAACGAAGATGGTGGGGAGTAGAACCCGGCAGTGAAGTAAATGTTTTTGAAACCGACAGAGGAAAAATTTCCGTTCTAATTTGTTATGATATAGAATTCCCGGAACTCGCGCGGAGAGTTGTGGAAAAAGATGCTCAAATGATTTTTGTTCCTTTCTGCACCGATGAAAGATACGCTTATTTGAGAGTTCGCTACTGTGCTCAAGCCCGGTGTATCGAAAATCATGTTTATACTATTATTTCGGGTTCGGTCGGTAATTTGCCGTTTGTAGAAAATCTTGACATCCATTATGCGCAGTCTGCAATTTTCACTCCTTCCGATATTCCGTTTACGAGAGATGCAATACTTGCAGAAGCAACTCCAAATGTAGAGATGGTTATAGTTGATGAAATCGATCTCGAACTTTTGAAAGAGCATAAAAAATCCGGCAGTGTATTAAATTGGAAAGACAGACGGCTGGATCTTTACTCGATAGAATTTAAGCACTGAAATTTTTCTTCTTCTTTTATATTCCTATTGCCGTATCATTTTATTTAATAAATAAATTAGAGGAGTTAATTATGTACTTAGTACGAGATGTTTTCCGCGCAAAGCCGGGGAAAGCAAAAAATCTTGTAAGTTCATTCAAACAAGCCGCTCCTTTCATGGAAGCAGAAGGTTTCAAAAACGTAAAAGTAATGACCGATGTTGTTTCAAATTATTGGACGGTCGTTTTACAGACAGAATGTGAGAGCCTCGACATTTATGAAAAAAATGCACGCGGCTTCACTTCCAAGCCTCAAGTTGCAGAAATTATGAAAGGCTATATGGATAATGTTGAAGGAGGGCACAGAGAGATTTTCAAAATAGAATGATATAACTATAAGTGTACGATCCCGAAGGCGGCAATTGCCGCCTCAAGGTTAACGAGTAAAAAATATTTTCATTTTCACAATACTGATGAATTAATCCGGCTGGTAACATGACTAAAAACGGCACTAAAAATATCTATTCCGAAATTGCAATGGAAGAAAGATTGTTCGAAGCATTTAGAGATGCAGCCACTACTAGAAAATTCAGAAAGAATGAAATAATTACCGAGCAGAACAAAGTTGAAAAATATCTTTCATATATAGAAAGTGGATCGACTGCAATTATTTATACAAATGAGCACGGCAAAAAAATTTGCTTCGATCTTAATTATGAAGGAGAATATGTTAGTTCATATGCATCCTTTGTAACAAAAACTCCCTCGATGCACTATGTAATCGCTCTTGAAAATACAATTATACTTTCAATCGATTTTGATACTTTGGAGAACCTTTATAATACAAGTAAGGCATTCGAAAGAATGGGGAGACTGGCAGTCGAGTCGGCTTTGCTATACAAAGAAAACAGATTTTTATCCGTGTTGGTAAAATCTGCAGAAGAAAGATACATGGAGTTAATTGAGAAAACCCCTGATGTATTGAAACGGACACCGCAAAAATATATTGCTTCCTATCTCGGCATCACGCCCGAATCATTAAGCCGGATTAGAAAAACATTATCCTCTTGATTTCTTAACATAGATCAATTTCCCCCGCTTATCACTTTTATAATTTTAGCAGTACAAAAAATTATCTGAATGGCATTCTAAATCTGCCAGCAGAATAATTCAGAAAATATTTTTCTTTTTGAATTTAGGAGTTAAATATGGCAACGGCATTAATCACCGGCGCTTCGGGCGGAATAGGGCTTGAGCTTGCAAAAACATTTGCTCAAAAGAAAGTAAACTTAGTTTTAATAGCGCGCAACGAAAAGAAACTGAATGAGATTGCCGAAAAATTTGTCCAAACGGGGGTAAGTGTTTCAATTTATCCAAAAGATTTAAGCGTATTGAAAAACGCCGAAGAGATTTATAATGACCTTAAAAATAAAAGTGTGTCTATTGATTATGTGGTGAACAACGCCGGTTTTGGTTTGCACGGAAGTTTAACAGAAACATCGTGGCAGCGTGAATTGGAGATGATCAACCTCAACATGGTTACATTAACATATCTAACAAAAATGTTTGCCGCCGATATGAAAAAGATAGGCTGGGGCAGAATTCTCAATGTTGCTTCAACCGGTTCTTTTCAGCCGGGACCATTCATGGCAGTATATTGTGCAACAAAAGCATACGTGTTGAGTTTATCTGAAGCGCTCAATACCGAATTGAAAGGATCGGGTGTAGTTATTTCTACATTATGTCCGGGTGTAACCGATACCGGTTTTCATGAAATAGCCGACACAGCAAATACAACTTTACTGAAAAGATCAAGGCACGCTTCTGCAAAAGAAGTTGCTGAATACGGATACCGTCTGATGATGAAAAGAAAAAGTGTAGGCGTTCACGGGTTTATGAATCGTGCAATGGTTTTTTCTTTGCGCTTTACACCGAGAAATGCCGTTACCGGCATTGCAAGTTTATTAATGAAATAAAAAATTTTTCTTAGACGGTTCATTTTCCCGCAATTGTATTGTGTATCTGTTTCTGCAGCACAAAAGAGGATGCGTCTGTTATCCTCTTTTTTATTTATCATCTACATGAAATTCCCAAATCTTTTTAGAATCCTTTCTATTGATTTTCTATTTTAATAGTGTCAGTTCTACAATATTATTACGAGCAAAATTTTATAAGATTAATTTGCAAGAGGAAGTATGTGCAAGAAAATTTTAACTCTGCTTTTATTCATTTCTTTAATAACACTTCGCGCACAAGATTTTACAAAAGAAACAAAAGAAGGGCACGATGCAAGAATGGAATGGTGGCGCGACGCACGGTTCGGCATGTTCATTCACTGGGGATTGTACTCTGTCCCAGCCGGCGAGTGGGGCGGCAAAACTAATTACGGTGAATGGATAAGGCACAGTGCACAAATTCCTCTCGAGGAGTACGATAAATTTATTACTCAGTTTAACCCGGTAAAATTTGATGCCGATGAATGGGCGCGCACCGCTAAAAATGCCGGCATGAAATACATTGTAATCACCACCAAACATCATGACGGATTTTGTCTCTTCGATTCAAAATTTACTGACTTCGATGTGATATCAACTCCGTTCAAAAGAGATATTCTTAAAGAACTTTCGGAAGCATGCAAAAAATATGATATGAAATTATGTTTCTATCATTCCATCATGGACTGGCATCATCCCGATTATTTACCAAGAAGGGATTGGGAGAAAGACAGAACAACCGACGGTGCGGATTTTGACCGCTATGTTCAATACATGAAAAATGAATTGAAAGAACTGCTAACGAATTACGGTGAAATTGGTGTTGTCTGGTTTGACGGTGAATGGGAAGCAACCTGGAATGACAAGCGTGGTCTCGATCTTTATAATTATGTTCGAAGTTTACAGCCGGATATAATTATAAATAATCGTGTCGGTGCCACAAGAAACGGACTTGAGGGATTTACTACGGAAGGCGGATTTGCCGGGGATTTTGGAACGCCCGAACAACAAATTCCAGCAACCGGTTTGCCCGGTGCAGATTGGGAATCGTGCATGACAATGAACGACAATTGGGGCTACAACAAAAATGATAAGAATTGGAAAACGGCAAAAGAAATTTTGCAAATGCTTGCGGACATTGCTTCCAAAGGCGGCAACTATTTATTGAATGTTGGACCAACTGCAGAAGGATTATTTCCCGATGAAAGTATTGAAAGACTGCGCGAAATCGGGAAATGGATGAAAGTTAACGGCGAATCGATTTACGGAACCGAAGCAAGTCCTTTTGAAAAACTTGAATGGGGAAGATGCACGCAGAAAAAAATTGAAAACGGCACTCGTCTTTATCTTCACGTTTTTGATTTTCCAGCAAATGGAAAACTTGTTGTGCCGGGAATTAATAATGAAACTGTGAAAACTTATTTGCTGTCCGATTCTAAAAAAGATTTTTTAAAAGTTGATAGAAAAGATGACGCGCTGATAATTACACTTCCAACAAAAGCGCCCGATGAAATAAATACTGTTGTTGTTCTTGAAACAACCGGCGATGCTGATATTGTTAATCCGCCTCAAATTAAATCAACCATCAAAATATTTATTGATAAACTCAATGTGAATGTCGAACCAAGCAATCACGCAATGGATGTGCGTTATACTTTGGACGGAAGCATTCCTACTTTGAACTCGCCTAATGCAGAGAAAGGAATCGAGTTAAACGAAACGGTAGTTGTTTCAACACGCTATTTTAAAAACGGTAAGCCGGTTAGCGGAACGGCTAAAACTTTATTCACGAAAGTAAAACCGGAATCCGCGGTAGAAGTTGATAATTTGAAGAACGGCGTACACTACAAATATTTTGAAGGGAAATGGGAAACGCTTCCGGATTTTAATATACTCCAGCCGATTGATGAAGGTGTAATGCCCAACATTTCTTTGCCGGAAAAAAAATCGCTTAATAATTATGGAGTTGAATACACCGGTTATATCCGCATTCCGAAAGACGACGTTTATACTTTTTATCTCTCTTCTGATGACGGAAGCTCTTTGTACATTAGCGGCAAATTAATTATTGATAATGACGGGCTGCATGCGATGATTGAAAGAGAAGGAGCTGTTGCACTATCTGCCGGTTATCATCCGATACGTATAAAATATTTTGAGAACACAGGCGATGAAGGCTTGAAAGTTTTTTATAAATATTCAGAGAATGATAAACAGCAGATTGATGATAACATGCTGTTTCATTCGGCAAAATAGATTACAGACAGTAAGCGATAGAATTAACCTTTGCGAACTTTGCATCCCTTTGCGTGATCTGCCTTGTGGATTTCTTTCATGCAAAGACGCTAAGTTTTTGCTGTGCCGGGTTCAGCACGGCAAAGGTTGCACGGAAAACAAGGATTTAAACACACTCTCTTTTGATTGCTGTAGATCGATGGCTGACGAAGTTAATTCTAAAAATAGAGAAGGAAGGCAATGAGACAATTATTCCCCGGCAGTGTTGTTTTTGCGGTTGTTATTTTTTTCTTCACGGTATTTCATACCGCCGATGCACAGGATATTAAAGAACTGCTCGAACAAAAAAATCCACACGAAAAATTTTTAATGGACTTCAATTGGAAATTTCATTTTGGAAACGCAGCAGACTCGAAAAAAGATTTTGATTTTGGAACCGGGGCAATTTTTGCAAAAGCCGGCGACGGGGTCGGCGCGATCAAACCTGAATTTAATGATTCGGCTTGGCGATCACTCGATCTTCCGCACGATTGGGCTGTGGAACTTGATTTCGTTAATGTGAAGGATGAAGATGTTCTTTACCACGGTTACAAACCGCTCGGCAGAAATTTTCCCGAAACATCTATCGGATGGTACAGAAAAACTTTTACAATTTCCGAATCTGATCCCGGAAAAAGAATTACAATAAAATTTGAGGGTGTTTACCGCGATTGCAATGTTTGGTTCAACGGTCATTTCCTCGGAAAAAATTTCAGCGGCTACAGCGAATTCTTTTTTGACGTGACAGATTATATTGAGTACGGAAAGAAAAATGTTTTGACAGTCCGCGTTGACGCATCGCAGTATGAAGGATGGTTTTACGAAGGTGCCGGAATTTATAGACATGTTTGGCTGATCAAAACCGATCCGCTCAATATTCCTATTTACGGCGTCTTTGCTCGAAGCAGTGTAAATGACAACAATGCCGTTGTTGAAATCGATACAAAGATTTTGAATCAACACGATGAAAAAAAAAATCTCTCGCTCTTATCATTGATAATTGATAAAGAAGGAAGTATCGCCGGCTCGGCAGAAGAAAAATTAACTCTGGAATCTTTCGAAGAAAAAAAGCTGAACCAAAAAATTTCTATCACAAAGGCGCTTCTCTGGTCTATCGAAAAACCAAATCTTTACAAACTTGTTTCGTTGATTTTATCAGACGGCAAAGTTGTTGATAAAGTTGAAACTGAATTTGGCATAAGAACGATTAGCTGGGATAAAGACAAAGGATTGTTTATAAACGGCAAGCATGTTCAAATAAAAGGGATGTGCAATCACCAAGATCATGCCGGCGTCGGTTCGGCTCTGCCCGATCGGCTTCAGTATTACAGAATAGAAAAATTAAAAGAGATGGGTGTTAATGCATACAGAACAAGCCACAATCCTCCAACAGCAGAATTACTTGAAGCGTGTGACAGAATTGGTATGCTCGTACTCGATGAAAACAGATTGATGGGAAGTACGCTGGAATTTACAGAGCAATTTGAAAGATTAATTCTGCGCGACCGAAATCATCCCTCTGTTTTTTTGTGGTCAATCGGAAACGAAGAGTGGAAATTGAACAATACACAAGTCGGAAAGAGAATTGCTCGGTCACTTTTAAGAATACAAAAAAAATTAGATCCGACACGTCTATCAACATACGCGGCAAACAACGGAAATAATTTTGAAGGCATCAACAGTGTAATGCCGATTCGCGGATTTAATTATATGAACATCAGCGACATCGACAAATACAGAAAAGATCATCCCGATCAAATTTTATTGGGCAGCGAAGAAGCAAGCACGCTTTGCACGCGCGGAATTTATGCCAACGATACGATTAACGGCTATGTTGCGGACTATGATCAGAACAAACCGAGATGGGGTGCGCTTACCGAACCGTGGTGGAAATTTTTTGATGAGCGTGAATGGCTCGCCGGCGCTTTTGTGTGGACAGGTTTCGATTACCGGGGCGAACCAACTCCGTACAAATGGCCTTGCATCAATTCGCACTTTGGTGTGATGGATGTCTGCGGATTCCCGAAAAATAATTTTTACTACTATCAAGCATGGTGGACGGATAAAGATGTACTTCATATTTATCCGCACTGGAATTGGAAAGGAAAAGAAGGAGAGGTTATTAATGTTTGGTGCCAGAGTAATTGCGAATCGGTAGAACTTTTTTTGAACGGGAAAAGTCTCGGCAAAAAAAATATGGAGAAGAATTCTCACCTTGAATGGAATGTAACGTACGAACCGGGGACACTCGAAGCGCGCGGAATCAAAAACGGGAAAACAATTACCACAAAAGTTGAAACAACACGCGAGCCGTATAAAATTCTTCCCGTGCCCGATAGAGAAACAATTAATGCTGATGGCGAAGATATTTCGATAATCACTGTGACTGTTGTTGATGAAAAAGGTCGGGAAGTGCCGACTGCCGATAATTTGATAACATTCGATTTAAAAGGAAACGGAAAAATTATTGGTGTTGGCAACGGTAATCCGAGCAGTCACGAACCGGATAAATTTTTGAACGGCGGCTGGCAAAGAAAATTATTCAACGGCAAATGCCAGATTATTGTTCAATCAGGTAAATCAAAAGGCAAAATAATTTTGAGTGCATCTTCTGCCGGATTAAAAGAAACTGATGTTGTTATAAATACATCGGATATTACACCGGGACCCGCTGTTGAGTAAAAAGAAGAGTAGTAAATCGAGAAATATATTTTGTGTGCGGTTCATTCCGCACAATTCAGTTTTAACTCAGTGAATAATTTATTATCGGGTGAATCATGAAAAATATTTTGAAGAATCTTTTATTCATTTTAATTTTTGTTTCTGTCGTAACTGCAAAAGAGTACACGGTAAATTCTCCGGGCAAAAAGCTTGAGTTGAAAATCAGTGTTACCGATGCTATAAGTTATTCGGTAATGAGAAATGGAAAAATAATTTTGAGCCCCTCCAAAATTTCAATGAAATTGAGCGACGGAAAGATTCTTGGCTTAAATCCGAAGTTGAAAAAGGCGGATTCAAAAACCGTGAAAGAAATTTTAACTCCGGTAGTAAAACAAAAGTACGCTTCAATTTTAGATAATTACGAAGAACTGACGCTCACATTCGAAGGAAAGTACTCTTTGATTTTCAGAGCGTACGATGACGGCGCCGCTTACCGTTTTCAAACAAATTTTCCTTCCGAAATAACAATTCAAAGCGAGCAAACAGAATTTAATTTCGACAAAGATTATAAAATTCTTTTTCCCGAAGAAAAAAGTTTTATGTCACATTCCGAGCGTACTTACTTGCCGGTTTCTTTGAGCGAAGTAACCTCAAAAAGATTTTGTTCTCTGCCCGCACTTGTTCTGCTCGATAATGATGTGAAAGCAGTAATTACCGAAGCAGATCTCGAAGATTACTGCGGAATGTATTTGACCGGCACCGACAAAGACTCCAAAAGTTTGGCTGGGCTTTTCCCGGCATATCCGGCAAAAGATACTGTAAAGAATGACCGTGATATTTACGTTGTTGAAAGAAAAGATTATCTCGCAAAAACAAACGGCACAAGAAAATTTCCGTGGCGCGTTGTTGTTGTTTCCGAAAAAGACGGAGACTTGATTGAGAGTACAATGATTTACAAACTTGCGAAAGCTTCCGATCCTCAAATGGATTTTTCTTGGGTGAAGCCGGGCAAAGTTGCGTGGGATTGGTGGAACTTCAATAATATTTACGGCGTCGATTTCAAAGCCGGTGTTAACAACAACACGTATAAATATTATATCGACTTTGCTTCTAAGTATGGAATCGAATATGTAATTCTCGATGAAGGCTGGTACAAACTCGGCAATCTTCTTGAATTGAATCCCGAAATAAATGTTGAAGAACTTGTTCGTTACGGAAAAGAAAAAAATGTCGGAATAATTTTGTGGGTTGTGTGGAAGACACTCGATAATCAATTGGAAGCGCTCGATCAATTTGTGAAATGGGGAGTGAAAGGAATCAAAGTTGATTTTATGCAGAGGGACGATCAACCTATTGTAAATTATTATTATAAAATTGCACACGAAGCAGCCAAAAGAAAATTACTTGTTGATTTTCACGGTGCGTACAAACCAACCGGATTGTACAGAACTTATCCGAATGTAATTACGAACGAAGGTGTGAAAGGACTCGAAAACAGCAAGTGGGGTGAAGAAGCAAATCCATGGATGGCTGTTACGCTTCCGTTTACTCGAATGCTTGCCGGACCGATGGATTACACTCCCGGCGCAATGATTAATGCAACGAAGCAAAGTTTCAGATCGATTTGGCAAAATCCCATGAGTCAAGGAACGCGTTGTCATCAACTTGCGATGTACGTAAATTTTGAAAGCCCATTGCAGATGCTTGCTGATAATCCGACTAACTATTACAAAGAACCGGAATGCATGGAATTTTTATCGAAGGTTCCGGTTGTGTGGGATGATACTAAAGTTCTCGATGCGAAAATCAGCGAATACATTTTGACAGCACGCCGCAATGGAAATAATTGGTACATCGGTGCAATGACGAATTGGACTCCGCGAGATTTAACAATAGATTTTTCTTTTCTGCCGGAAGGGAATTACAAAATTGAAATCTGGCAAGACGGAATTAACGCAGATAGAAATGCGAACGATTACAAAAAGATTTCGCAAACAATTAACAAGAATACAAAACTTGATATTCATCTTGCACCCGGCGGAGGATGGGTTGGAATTTTGAGTGCAGAGTAACAAACGAAGAGTGTAGAGAGATAAGTGCAGAGTTTAAAAAATTTTCATTCTGGATTCATCATTCTGAATTCTGCGCTCTACGTTCTACACCCGTCTTCGACGGGCAAGCTCGTCACTATTCACTTTTTTAGAAAGAAAGGAAATCAATGTCAGCAATAGATATTTTAGGTTTTGTTGCAGCAGTTGGAACAACCGGCGCTTTTATTCCGCAAGCTTTTAAAGTATTCAAAACAAAAAAGACTAATGATTTATCGCTCGGTACGTTTCTGCTTTTAAACTTTGGAATTATCATGTGGGAAATTTACGGCATCATTGTAAACTCTTTGCCGATAATTCTTGCCAATGCAATTACTTTTATAATGTCTTTCTATATTCTTGTGATGATTATAAAACATAAAAGACAGTAAAGAGCTTGCCCGTCGAAGACGGGTGTAGAATTCACAAAAATTTTATTCTGCATTCTAAATTCTACACTCTGCGTTCGTCACTCTCATTCGTAGTACGGAATTAATTCGCTTCCGATAAATTTTATGACGGCTACAATTACACCAAGATCATCGAGATATCCTACAAGCGGAGCGAGATCGGGGATTGCATCAATCGGACTAATGAAATAAAGCAAAGCGCCGACTACAATTGATTTGCGGTACCAAGGAACATATTTATCACGCATGTAGCGGTAGAGCGCTCGGACATCTTTTGCAAAATTTATTTTTTTACCGGTGCGTTCGAGCTTTTCCCACAAACGCTCGTCAACTTCTTTTTCACCCTCGGCTACTTTTTCGGGCGTGTTATATTTTCCTTCGAATTCATTTGGATCGTAATTCATACCGCCTCCATTATTTTTTATATTGATCGAACCACTCGAATACAGTTTTCCACCAAAGAAGAGCATTCTGCGGCTTAACTACAAAGTGGAATTCATCAGGGAAGTAGAGAAATTTACTCGGCACATTTTTTCTTTGAAGAGTTGAAAAGAGTTCCATTGCCTGTCCTTCGGCAACGCGGAAATCCAACGCACCGTGAACAACAAGCATCGGCGTTTTAAAATTATCTGCAAAGCGGTGCGGCGACCATCTTTCGTACATCGCTCTGTTTTTCCACGGCGTTCCGTTAAATTCCCATTCGGGGAACCAGAGTTCTTCGGTTGTTCCCCACATACTTTCAAGATTGAAAACGCCGTCGTGACAAACAAGCGCGTTGAAACGTTCCGTGTGTCCTTCGATCCAATTGATCATGTATCCGCCGTACGAAGCACCGGCGGCAAATGTATTTAGCGGATCGATAAATTTATAATTGGCAAGCGCATAATCGTAAGCGTTCATCAAATCTGTGTAAACTTTTCCGCCCCAATCGCCGGAAATATCATCGGTAAATTTTTGCCCGTAGCCTGTACTTCCGCGCGGATTAGTAGCAACAACAACGTAACCTTTTGCGGCAAACATTTGTGCGTTCCATCTATAATGAAAATCATCCGACCAATGCCCTTGCGGACCGCCGTGAATTAAAAATATCATCGGATACTTTTTCTTTGCATCAAAGAACGGCGGCTTGATAATGATTGATTGAACTTTGGCTTTTTCAGCACCTTCACTCCAAAAGGTTTCCGGTTCGTTGAATTCAAGTTGCGCTGTTAAATATTTATTAATGTTTGTAATCTTTGTTATTCCGCCGCCGTTTGTTTTGAGCGCAAAAATTTCCGCCGGCATTGTTGAGCGCTGGCGTTTGAAGAAAATTGTTTCGCCGTCCGCAGAAATTTTTAGATCGGTATTGATTCCTTCTTTTAAGAAAAGAAGATTTATTCCGCTGGCAATATCAAAACGATAGACTGAATTATAAATTTCGTTTGCAGCGGAGTAATAAATATATTTTTCGTCGGGCGACCAAACTACTTCTCCAACGGATATATCGAGCTTCTCTGTAATGTTTCTCAACTCACCGGTTGAACGATTGTAAAACATGAGCGATTGTTTGTCCGCTTCAAAACCGGCGCGTGCCATCGAACGGAATGCAATATAATTTCCATCGGGAGAGTAAACCGGCTGGTTATCGCTGCCGGCACTTCTCGAAATCTTTTTTATTTCATTCAAAGAATTTTTGTTGATGATAAAAATTTCGTTGTTAGTACTGATTGCAAGATTTTTATCGGGGTTCATCGTCAATGCAATTTCGTTTCCATCGGGTGAAAATGTATAATCCCAATGTCCGCCGAGATCAACCGGAGGGCAATCGGAAAGATTTCCTTGCATCAAGTCGGTGACTTCTTTGTTTTGCAAGTTCAGCAAAAATAGATGACTTCTTTTTTCGCCGCGCCAATCGTTCCACGAGCGGTACATCAATTCGGTGATGATCTTTGCTTTTACTTTGCTTTCATCTGCGGTTTTATCTTTTTGTTCATTGCATTCTTGAGTAGTGCAATCGGGATAAACACTCGATACGAACAAACCAAATTTTCCGTCATTCGACCACACGAATCCCGAAGCGCCGGTGTAAATGTTTGTTAACTGAACATCATTTTTACCTTCGAGACTGCATTGCCAAATTTGTCCTTTGTATTCGTAGGCAATTGATTTTCCATCCGGCGAAAATTTCGGATTGCTTTCATTCGCATCGGAATTTTTAAGTGCGCGTAAATTCTTTCCGTCCGAATCGACAAGCCAGATATCGGAATTTCCTTTGTTGCTTTCGAGATTGAAAGAAGTTGCTGCAAATGCAATAGTCTTTCCATCGGGCGAAACATCAAACGCACCGATTCTTTTCATTGCCCACATATCTTCAACAGTCATTGCACGTTTTTGCTGTGCATTTACTTGGCTTATAAAAAGTAGGAACGAAATAAAATGTACGAAGTACTTCATTGAAACCCCGTTAGAATGGATAATTTTAGTTGAATGTAAATTATAAAAAGAGTGCCGGAAAAAAAATGTTTTTTGTAATCACTTCTTTTAATTATTAGATGAGTAAAAAACAGCTTTGGTAAAAAGAACAGCGATTTGTAGATGCCGAATCTGTTTTACACACTAAAGTTTTGTATTGCAAATATCATTAATTTGTTCTTAAGTTTTCAATAGAAAAAATTAAAAACAGAGGGCTTCAGTTATGAAATCTTATTCTCATTTGTTGTGTGCCCCTCCCCGAAAAAATTATATCTAACCTTAAAAATATTTTATCCACATAAAATTTTACTCACATACATCGCTCAACAAAAATCTGGATAAAACTATGAAACAGAAAATTCTTTTAGTTCTGATTGCAATTTTTTTTATAGTCATCAACTCGTGTAATGATGATATCGTTGGTCCACAACTTAGCCGCAGAGATTATGTATGGACAGTTGATACATTAAAACCATTCGATGGCGCACCCCCATTTCAACTTTGGATGATGTCAATGTGGGGCAGCGATACCAACAATATTTTTGTAGGCGGACATTCGGGTGTAGTTGTAGGTACTATTTTAAAATATGATGGGCAAAAGTGGAAACCGCTTGACTTGCCTTCAACTTATGCTTTTGCGGAGATAAGACAAATTTTGGGATTTGATAAAAATGATGTTTTTTTTATTGGAAGCAGTGACTTTGAAAACCCGCAGACAGGTGTTTTTATTGACAGCAGTCTAATTTACCATTACAACGGAAGCACAATAGATATAATGCTTGAAGGAGAAGGAAGGGCATTATATACAATAGCTGGAGCAAAAAATGAATTATATACAGCGGGACATGAAAAAATATTTTTCAAGTATGATGGTGTGAACTGGAAAAAGGAGGAATTTAAATTCTACATACCACCGGAAGCTAAAGATCGCTGGTGTACCTCAATACTGAAACGAAAGAATGGAGACCTTTGGATGAATTATTATACTTCAGTAGGGGCGCAAGAAATATATTACGCATACCAATTAATAAAAAGAGGAAACGACTGGGTTAAAATTGATTCAGTAAAAAGACCGGAAGAAAGATTTAAATGGTCAGGGAAATTATGGGAAACTCCAGATGGAGTTTTATATGCTGTAGGCAATTCATTAAGTTTTTTTGACGGAACTAACTGGTGCTTTTTACTAGGTCATGAAACAATACAGTGTATAGATGGAACAAGCAGCAATAACATATTTGCTTGCGGTGAAAGAGTGTTTCACTACAACGGAAGGGATTGGCAGGAATTCAAAGAACTAACAGGTAAATATGGTGAGGCACAAGCCGTACAATGCATTCAAGGACAAGTATTTATTCTTTTTTCAAATTACTCAAAAAGTTTTATTGTTAGGGGCAGGTTAAAGTAACCTTTTCCACACCCTATATTATACAATAAAGAAACCAAAACCGGAGGTTTTATGCACCGTTTTATTCTTACAGTACTATTTTGTCGCAATACAAGCTTAATATTTTCTCAAGCTTCTTCAGTAACCCACAAATTTACAAATGAATTTGGAAATGGTGCTCAAGATGTTGGACTAATAAATGTGGAGGCTATTATAGGTAATGCAAGTTATCAACGAGCACCCATATACCATACTCTTGCTTCAACACAGACTGGAACTTATGCTGCCCGAGCAAGGGATAATCAGCAGCATCTATACAATAATGAATATTATTATCAAAGATTCGAAAAGTGGATAACAACAGGGTTCCCAGATAGTTACGACTTAGCCTATTCTTATACAACTTACACCGGAACAAAAGAAAATTACAGTGCATGTTGCTAAGTTCTGGAGCGAACATAATATAACCATTCGTTCAATAATGTCCTTTTATGGCGATCATAGCGAACAAGTAACACTAAATTATAAGGGTAACAATTCCACCTTAAATACTACCGGTATTACGTATGTAGTTGATACAAAAACTCTAACGGTCACATTTCTAAATGATTTTTGGTATGAAAACATTCATTTTTATAATACCAAAACAAACCCGATGACTTTGATAACTAACCCATATGACCCGATATCAATAGCGCTAATAATGACACATAAGGGCATCCCTGAATGGATAGCCGGAACACCAAGAAATTTAAGTGCTTCACCAACATCTACGGGACCAGAAGCAAAAATTCTGCTTACTTGGAATGAACATCCAAATCAAAATGTAAGTAAGTACGAAATATGGCGAATCTGCAATACGCCTCAACACCCAAACGAAACAAAGAAGATTGGAGAAGTAAGCAGAGGCACAACAAGCTTTGTTGATTATGATTTTTATTACTACTATGGCGGCGCAACATCGGTGCCTACAACCGTTCAATATGACGTACGCGCATACTATTCAATTGAAGGCACTTATTCACCAACTGATTATATTTCTGTGCCTCTGTATTATCATGAATTATCAAAGAAAGCAGAATTGGCTCCAGAAATAAAAACATATTCAGTAGAAAACTACCCCAACCCGTTCAACCCAACAACAACGATTAAGTATGCACTTCCTGAAGCCGGATTTGTTACGTTAAAAGTGTATGACATGCTGGGCAGAGAAGTTGTTGAATTAGTAAACGAGAACAAAACGGCTGGCTACCACGAAGTAACTTTTGATGCAAGCAAACTTACAAGCGGCGTTTACATTTATATAATACGAGCCGGTAAATACACAGAATCGAAGAAGATGATTTTGACGAAGTAAATTTTATTTGTACGAAACAACCTCGAAGGTTTTCAGTAACCTTCGAGGTTATGTTTGAATTTTTCAGCAGCTTCCAAATCCAGCAGCCAAATCAACTCGCCGTTTGTCGGGTTGATAAATGATGCCGGCTGTAATTCATAACCGCCGCGCTTGCTTAAAATAGTATCAACGGTTTTGCTTTTATTTTTTCCGGTTACAAGAAAAACAATTTTCACGGAATTGTTAATCACTTTTCCGGTAAGTGTAATTCTTTTTTGTTTTGATGAAGGATGTTCGACCGCGGCACAGATATCATTTGATTCAATCAATTCAAGCCGATCGGGAAAAATTGAAGCGGTGTGACCGTCTTCTCCCAAACCGAGCATTATTAAATCGAAACGGGGCAGATTAGAATCCACCGGAATATTTTCGGCAATTACCTTTGCGTAATTTTTTGCTTCTTCAACCGGATTATTTTCGCCGTGAATTCTAAAAATATTTTGCGGCGGAATCTCGATGCGGCTGATTAAACTTTCGTAGGTCATTTTGTAATTACTTTCGGAATGATCCGGCGGAACGCAGCGTTCATCACCCCAAAATAATTTTACTTTCTGCCAATCAATTTTGGATTTGTAATTAACTGCGAGATAATCGAATACAGCTTTCGGTGTCGAGCCGCCGGAGATTGCAATGTTGAAAAAATTAATTGATGCATCAACACCGTGCACAAGAATTCCGGCAAAGTGTTCGGATAGTTCGTCAATATTTTTCGATACAATTATTTTAGAGTTCACAATAGATCCCGTCATCAGCTAAATTTTTGCAAGGATAGCGCCAAGTAACTTCTCTGCCTTCGATGAGATCGTCTGCGTGTTCGGGTCCCCACGTACCGGCTGGATAACCGAAAAGAGGAATATCGTGATCGGATTTCCACGCTTCAATTACGGGCATTAAAAATTTCCATGCCGCCAGCACTTCTTCGGTGCGTGCAAATAAAGTTGAATCTCCTTTCATCGAATCGTAGAGCAGACGCTCATATGCCGATGGAATTCTTTCAACCGATAAATCCGAATAGTGGAAATCCATGTTAACAGTTTGCACATCGAATCCGGTGCCGGGAATTTTCATACCGAACTTCAGTAAAATTCCTTCATCGGGTTGAATGCGAATTACAAGCTGGTTGCTCGAATTTGTAAATCCGTTTCTGTTGAAAAGAAAATGGGGAGTCGATTTAAAATGAATTACAACTTCGCTGACGCGCGTGGGCATTCTTTTTCCGGTGCGGATATAAAATGGAATTCCGCCCCACCGCCAGTTATCGATATAAAATTTTAATGCCGAGTAAGTTTCTGTTAATGAGTGCGGATCGACGCCTTTTTCTTCGCGGTAGCCGATTGCGTGTTCGCCTTTAATTGTTGAAGCGAGATACTGCCCGCGTATCGCCGTTTTTTTTACTTCTTCTTTTTTGATCGGTCTGAAAGATTGAAATACTTTTAAAATTTCATTTCTGATCGAAAGCGGTTCCAGCGAAGAAGGCGGTTCCATCGCAATCAATCCGACAATTTGCAGAAGATGATTTTGTACCATGTCTCTCAATGCGCCGGATGAGTCGTAATATCCGCCGCGGTCTTCAACGCCGATGTTTTCTACTGAAGTAACTTCAACGTGATGAATAAAATTTCTATTCCACAGCGGCTCGAAAATTCCGTTTGAAAATCTTGTGACTAAAAGATTCTGAATTGTTTCTTTGCCGAGGTAGTGATCGATTCTAAAAATTTGTTCTTCTTCCCACGACTCCATCAATTCATTTTTCAGTTGAACGGCACTATCGTAATCGTATCCGAAAGGTTTTTCAACAATCAATCTTTTCCAGCCGTCGTCTTGTTTATTCAAACCGTGCAGCGCCAAATTTTTCGGTATGATTGAATATAAATTCGGCGGAGTGGATAAATAAAAAATTGTTCTGCCGCTGATCCCGTTTCCGGTTCTCAATTCTGTGAGTATATTTTTTAGAATTCCGAAATCATCACTGCTTTGAGTATTGATGGAGAGATAAAATATTTTTTTTATGAATGAATCTATTTTGGAGAGATCGTCAATCTCTTTGAATTCATGAAGCGCGCTTTTCATTTTGGAGCGGAAATCTTCGTTGCTGAACCCGCTTCTTGAAACTCCGAGCAGAATAAATTTATCCGGCAGAAGATTTTGAACAAAGAGGGAGTAAAGAGCCGGCACAAGTTTTCTTTTCGTTAAATCTCCTGAAGCGCCGAATATTACAAATATATGATCATCGGGTTTGTTCATTTGTTTTTATCCATAGAGAAAAATTATATGATTAGATATTTAGCCCCTTGTGTTAATTAAGAAAACAAGAATAAAAAAACTGTTAAAAACAGTTGTACAAAAGTAAGTCGGTTTTTATTAACACACGGCTTAAGCCGTGTGTTAATGGGTAAAAAATAAAAAACAAAACCGTTTCAACGGTTTACAAATTAATTCACACAACTGGTATATTTACAATATAGAAATGATCCGGTAATAAATTTAGTTCATTAAAAGGTATTTTTTTCCTTTTCTTGATAACCCATCTCAATTTCCATAATTTTGACTACATTTTTACACAATATACTTGAGAATCATGAAATACCCTTTTGAAGAGATTGAAATTAAATGGCAGAAATTTTGGGACGAAAAGAAAGTTTATAAAACTGATCTTTCAAACACTGCAAAAAAACTCTATTGCCTTGTAATGTTGCCGTATCCGTCCGCCGCAAAAATGCACATAGGACACTGGTATAATTACGGTCCAACCGATTCGTATGCACGTTTCAAAAAGCTGAAAGGATTTAATGTATTTGAACCGCTCGGCTATGATGCATTCGGGCTTCCGGCAGAAAATTATGCAATTAAAACCGGAGTGCATCCGCAAGACAGTACTTTAAAAAATATTGCCGATATCCGCGAGATGTTTCTCCGCATGGGCGCAATGTACGATTGGGATTCCGAGTTGATGACTTGCGTTCCCGAATATTATAAATGGAACCAATGGTTGTTCCTTCAACTTTATAAACAAGGGAAAGCATACCGTAAGAATGCGCCGGTAAATTGGTGCCCTTCGTGCCAAACAGTGCTTGCACGCGAACAAGTTTTGAGCGACGGCACTTGCGAACGATGCGGTACAACAGTTATTCAAAAAGCATTAACACAATGGTTCTTTAAAATCACAGATTATGTCGATGAACTTCTCGATGGGTTGAATAAAATAGATTGGCCCGAGAAAACCAAAGCGATGCAAGTCAATTGGATCGGAAAAAGTCACGGCACCGAAGCTGAATTTGCGATTGAAGGACACGATGAAAAAATTACGGTCTTCACAACTCGACCGGATACATTATTCGGTGTTACGTATGTAGTACTTGCGCCGGAAAAAGAACTTGTTCAAAAAATTACAAAGCCTGAATTCAAAGAAGGCGTTGATAAATATATCGACTCGATTAAATCTTTGAGCGAAGTTGACCGCACATCAACCGTGAAAGAAAAAACGGGTGTGCCAACCGGTGCATTCGCAATTAATCCGGTCAACGGCGAGCGCGTTCCGATTTGGATTGCCGATTACGTTCTTGCAACATACGGAACCGGTTACGTGATGGCTGTGCCTGGACACGACAAGCGCGATTTTGAATTCGCAAAGAAATTTAATCTGCCGGTTCGCAAAGTTATTCTTCAAGCCGGCACGAATGAATCGGATGAATTAAAAGAAGCGTACACCGAAGTTGGTACGATGATAAATTCCGGAAAATATAACGGAACTCAATCGGATATCGGGATAGAAAAAATTTCTGCAAATCTCGAAGCACAAAATTTGGGAAGACGTACTGTTAATTACCGTTTGCGTGATTGGTTGATTTCACGTCAACGATATTGGGGAACACCGATACCGATTATTCATTGCGATAAATGCGGCGAAGTTCCGGTGCCGGAAGATCAATTGCCGGTTCTACTTCCGTACAATGTAAATTTTAAACCGGACGGCGGTTCTCCGCTTGCCGGCAATGAAGAATTTGTTCACACAAAATGCCCGAAGTGCGGCGGCAATGCCAAACGCGATGTTGATACGATGGATACGTTCGTTGATTCATCATGGTATTTTTTGCGTTACCTGAATCCAAAGTTTAATGACGGAATGTTTGATTCCGAACTCGCAAAAAATTGGATGCCGGTCGATACTTATGTCGGTGGTGCAGAACATGCCGTGATGCACTTGCTGTATGCACGGTTCATCTATAAATTTTTACGCGATATCGGTTTGGTTAACGGCGATGAACCTTTCCAAAAATTGATTCATCAGGGAACGATTACCAGTCAAGGCGCAAAGATGTCGAAGTCGAAAGGGAATGTAGTTGACCCGAATAATTTCACCGAACAATACGGCGCCGATGTATTCAGGATGTACCTGATGTTTATGGGTCCATACGATCTCGGCGGCGATTGGAGCGACAAAGGAATTGTTGGTGTTGACCGCTTTGTGCAGAGAACTTATACAATGTTCGAAACATATAAAGACATTGCGAAAGAAAATCCTTCGAATGATAAATATGAAATTGGCGGATTGAATGATGCAGAAAAAAATATTTATAGAAAAGTAAACCAGACTTTGCAAAAGGTTGATATTGAGATTGATAACTTCCGTTTTAACACAGCAGTTGCTGCTTTGATGGAACTGCTCAACGAGTTGAAAGGTTTGAACGAATGCAGAAAAGATTTGCAGACTTACGTGCTCGAGCGGTTTGCATTAATGATTCTTCCGCTTGCACCGCATCTCGGTGAAGAATGCTGGAACTTGCTCGGAAAAGAAAAAACTATTTTTGAAGAACCAATTTGGTTTGAAGCAGATTCTTCCGCGTTGACAAAAGATAACGCTCTTGTTGTTGTGCAGATTAACGGGAAAGTTCGTGCAAAAATTGAAATGCCGCTCGATCTGCCCGAAGCAGAAGTGAAAAAAATCATTCTTTCGGATGACAAAGTAAAAACGCATATTGACGGCAAACAACTTGTTAAAGAAATTTACGTTCCCAACAAGATTTACAACATAGTAGTCCGGTAATTCTGATATAGAAAGAGATGAAAAATTTTTTAGTGATGTAAAAAAAATATTTTTTGAGGAGAGAAAGAGAAATATCTTACACAAAGCGGTAGGAGATTCTCCGCTTCGCTCAGAATTAAAAGTGACTACATGGATTTTTATATAGCCGGCAAAGAACAAGCTCAAACCCAGCTTGATAATGCCGGAGAGTTTATTAAAATGATTGGAACTATTTATCAAAAGTTTTGGAGAAGTAATGCTTGATATCAAATTCATCCGGGAAAATCCGGAAGCAGTTAGACAAGGATTAAGAAATAAAAATGCGGCAGATGTAATTGACGAAATTCTTTCATTGGATGAGAAGCGCCGTTCGTTCATTGCACAAACGGAAGATTTGAAGGCAAAGAAAAATCAAGTATCGGCTCAAATTCCACAAATGAAAAAATCGGGACATGATACCGCAGCAGTTTTTGCAGAGATGAAACGTGTTGGTGATGAGATTGCATTTTTGGACGGACAGCTTAGCGATATCGAAGAAAAAATTGATGATATACTTCGTCATACGCCAAATCTCGCGCACTCATCCGTTCCGGTTGGAACAAGTGCAGCAGAAAATGTAGAAGTTCGCCGCTGGCTTCCCGAAGGATTTTCTTTTGAGAATGAATTTAAAATTTTGGATCACACCGAACTCGGTAAAAAACTTTCGATACTCGATTTCGAAAGAGGAACAAAAATTTCCGGTTCAGGTTTTCCGCTTTATACAAACAAAGGTGCTACACTCGAACGTGCGCTCATTAATTTCATGCTCGATTATCATTTGCAGAATCACGGTTACAAAGAAATGATGCCGCCGATTCTTGTTAACAGGGATTCGATGAAAGGCACCGGGCAAATTCCGAAGATGGAAGAAGACATGTACTTTATCGAGAAAGACGGATTGTATCCTATTCCCACTGCGGAAGTGCCGATTACAAATATTCACCGCGATGAAATTCTTGCAGAGAAAGATTTGACAATTAAATATGTCGGTTACTCTCCGTGCTTCAGAAGAGAAGCCGGTTCGTACGGAAAAGAATCAAAAGGATTTTTGCGTGTTCATCAATTCAATAAAGTTGAGATGGTAAAATTTTCCAAGCCGGAAAATTCTTACGATGAACTCGAAGCAATGGTTAACGACGCTGAAAATATTTTAAAGGCATTGAAAATTCCATACAGAATTTTAATGCTGTGCACGGGCGATTTAAGCTTCTCCGCAGCAAAATGTTACGATATTGAAACATGGTCGCCGGCGGAAAACAAATGGCTCGAAGCATCTTCATGCAGTAACTTCGAAGCGTTTCAGGCGAGAAGGGCAAACATACGATTCAGAAGAGAAGAAACTAAAAAACCGGAATTCGTTCACACGCTTAACGGTTCCGGATTGGCAACAAGCCGCTTGATGGTTTCATTACTTGAAAATTATCAAACGCCCGAAGGCAAAGTAATCGTTCCCGAAGTGTTGCATAAATACACGGGCTTTAAAATTATTGGATAAATCAGTGACGAGTGACGAGTTAATTATTGAATTCATTGTAAAATTTTTTCACTCTGCACTCTTCACTCATTTTGAACCGCTTTCTTTGAATTGGTGTTAATAAACAGAAAGGAAAAATTAATAGCTTGTTTGGCAGTTTAGGTCATCTCAAAAAATATTTTATCCGGTATAAAAACAAATTGGTATTAGGGATAATTTTTATTCTCCTTTCCAATGTTGGACAAGTTTACATTCCGATTCTTCTCAAAGAAAGTATAAACGAACTTGAGAAACATGCCGATGTACGTATCATTGTTCAAAATGTTTTATTGATTATCGGTACTTCCGCATTTGCCGGAATTTTCCGCTACATGATACGTCAGACAATAATAGTTGTATCGAGAGAAGTGGAGTACGATCTTCGCCAGGATTTTTGGGCACACATCCAAAAACTCCCGTTAAGATTTTTTCAGAACAATTCTACCGGCAACATAATGTCTCACGCAACAAATGATATCAGCGCGGTGCGGACATTTGTCGGTCCGGCAGTAATGTATTCTATTGATACCGGCATTCGCTTCTTGCTCGTTTTGCCGATCATGCTTTGGATGAGCATACCGATGACTCTTTATGCATTGATTCCTCTTCCGCTGCTGAGTTTTGCAGTTTACGCAGTGATGAAAAAAGTCCACACAAGATACACTCGCATTCAAGAAAAGTTTTCCGATTTAACGACACGCGCACAAGAAAATTTCAGCGGCATCAGAGTAATTAAATCTTACATCCGGGAAGAATATGAGATTAACGAGTTCACAAACGAGAGTGCGGAATATCTAAAACGTAATATGGATTTGGTTCGTATCCGTTCTCTCTTCATGCCGGTATTTTATCTCATTGCCGGGCTTTCATCAATTATTGTTTTGTGGTCCGGCGGAACGATGGTAATGCGCGGCGAAATGTCGCTTGGTACTATCATGGCATTCTTCTATTATTTGATGATGCTGATCTGGCCCATGATTGCATTCGGCTGGGTTGCAAATATGGTTCAGCAAGCAGACGCAAGTATGAAACGTCTTCTCAAAATTTTTAACGAGCCGTACGAAATTTCCGAGAATGAAAAAACAGATTCATCGATAAATAAAATTACCGGAATAATTGAGTTTAAAAACGTCAGCTTCCGCTACAACGAAAATCTTCCGCTTGTTTTGGATGATATGAATTTTACGATAAAGCAAGGGCAGACCGTTGCGTTTATCGGAAATACCGGCGCCGGCAAAACCACTCTTATTAATTTGATCTCGAGATTGTACGATGCAACCGGCGGCGAAGTTTTAATTGACGAACGAAACGTGAAAGAAATTCCGCTCGATGTTTTGAGAACAAACATCGGACTCGTACCGCAAGAAACTTTTCTATTCTCCGATACGCTTACAAACAATATTCTTTACGGACTGGGAAACGAAGATGGTGAGTTGGTGGGAAAAGTTTCGGATATTTCACAATTATCAAAAGATGTAAGCGAGTTTCCGCATGGTTACGAAACTATACTTGGCGAGCGCGGCATTACTTTATCGGGCGGGCAGAAACAACGCTCAGCACTTGCGCGTGCGCTTGCAGTCGATCCTAAAATTTTAATTCTCGATGATTCCTTTTCTGCCGTTGATACTCACACCGAAGAAGAAATTTTGAAACGACTCAAAAATTTTATGACTGATAGAACAAGCATAATTATCAGCCACAGAATTTCTACCGTGAAAGATTCCGACAAAATTTTTGTGCTCGATAACGGCAAGATTGCCGAAGAAGGAACTCACGAAGAACTTGTAGCAAAAGACGGCATATACGCCGAACTGTATTACAAACAATTGCTTGAAGAGGAATTAAAAGAAATAAGCTGACGGATTATAATAGAGATAGAATTTTATCCTTAGATGGTTCGAAAAAAAACAAAATTAAATTGCTCCTACATTTTCCGTGTAAACGGAATCCCGCTTCACGGTGATATGTCGGGGGGATAAAGAACCAAATATTATTTGGCTTTAGCCGCAATTTAAAGTTCAATTGCGACTAAAGTCGCGGTGAGTTTTCTAATTTGAATCCACGACCTAAAGTACGTGGCAATTTTATGCTAACTCAGTAGTAATTGCCGCTATCCCGCCTATCTGCGGGCAAGCCCGGCCTTCGGCGGGCAAGCCCCCGGCCTTCGGCGGACAAGCTTTAGATAGTGGAATATGGGTAACTACTAATTCCCGACTTTAGTCCCATTTTGCTGATATTCGAATAATTAACGAGAATCACTTATGCCCAAAATAAAAATTGCTTTCTTTTCTGTACCGCAGAAAGAAAAAAATTATCTCACAAAGAAATTCGACAAAAAGAAATATGAACTCGCATTCCTTAAAGAAGGAATTGATTCAACTAATCCGGCTTTGAAAGATGCAGATGTTCTTTCAGTATTCATTTATGATAACGTTGATAAAAAAGTAATCGACGCATCGAAAAAATTGAAACTGATTGCAACGCGCAGTACCGGTTACAATCATATCAACACGGAATTTGCAAAGAAGAAAAAAATTTCCGTGTGCAACGTTCCGTATTACGGCGAGAATACAGTTGCGGAACATACATTTGCACTCATACTTGCTCTATCAAGAAATATTCATAAAGCGTATGTGCGAAGCCAGCAGAGCAATTTTTCTTTGGACGGATTGCGCGGATTTGATCTCCGCGGAAAAACACTTGGTGTAATCGGTGCCGGAAGTATCGGCGTGCATGTGATGAAAATTGCAAAAGGCTTCGGGATGAAAGTTGTTGCCTATGATGTGAAGAAAAATCACATGCTCGAAGAACTGCTCGATTTTAAATATGTCGATCTAAATACGTTGTTATCAGCTTCGGATATTATTACGCTTCACTGTCCGTACAACGAGAAGACGCATCATTTGATAAACATGAACAACATCAGCAAAATTAAAAAGGGTGCATTGTTTGTCAACACGGCACGAAACGGAATTATTGAACCGGCGGCACTCTATTATGCAATTGATAGAGGAATTTTTAGCGGCGCCGGGCTTGATGTTTTTGAAGGCGAAGAACTTCTTAAAGAAGAAAATCAGATGTTGACCAAAAATGTTCCGCTCGAAAATGTTGAAGCTCTGCTGAAAAGAAATTTGCTGCTCAGAAGAGAAAATATTATTCTAACTCCGCACATGGCTTTCGATTCGCAAGAAGCAGTTGAAAGAATTTTGGATACGACT
Source organism: Ignavibacteriales bacterium (assembly GCA_016177735.1). Lineage (GTDB taxonomy): Bacteria > Bacteroidota > Ignavibacteria > Ignavibacteriales > Melioribacteraceae > DYJK01. Next base: position 76,644 of record JACOUS010000018.1, read on the forward strand.
GTTGAAAACATTAACTCATTTTTTGAAAACAAAAATTATTACAAAGTTATTTAATGTCTGCAGATACAAAAGATGAAGAGATACTCGGTAAAGCGTACGATTCTAAATTAATGAAGCGTCTGCTTCAGTACGTAAAGCCTTATAAAAAGTATGTTATACTTGCAATCTTTTTGAACATACTTGTTGCGGCGCTCGGACCGCTCCGCCCGATTCTAACAAAAGTTGCCGTTGATGATTACATCATGCACAACGATTACAACGGATTGCTGATGATCTGTCTTGTACTTCTCGCTGCATTAATCTTTCAATCGGTTGTTCAATATTTTCTCACATACTTTACCGAATTAATGGGGCAGAAGATCATTTACGATCTTCGCAAACAAATATTTACGCACGTTCAAAAACTTGCTTTAAGATATTTCGATAAAACACCGGTCGGAAGAACCGTAACGCGTGTAACAAACGACGTCGATGCACTCAACGAAATGTTTTCATCCGGCATTGTGGAAATCTTCAGCGATCTTTTTGTGATCGTGTGGATTTTCATTTTCATGTTCTCTTTGAGCTGGGATCTTTCTCTGGTAACTCTTGCCGTTATGCCGATTCTGATATTTACAACGATGGTTTTCAGAAAAAAAGTACGCGAGACTTACCGGGATGTTCGAAAGCATCTTGCGCGTTTAAATTCTTACATGCAAGAACACGTTACCGGAATGAATGTTGTCCAAATCTTTGCCAAAGAAGAACATGAACTCGAAAAATTTTCCGGCATCAACAAAGACCACAAAACCGCAAACGTACGTTCCATTTTTTATTACGCAGTGTTTTATCCGTTTGTTGAATTACTGAATGCTGTTGCAATCGGTTTGATAATTTGGTACGGCGGCGGCGAAGTAATCCAAAGCCGTTTAACACTCGGCGTTCTTTTTGCTTTCATTCAATATGTGGAAATGTTTTGGAGACCCGTGCGTGATCTTTCTGAAAAGTATAATATTCTTCAAGGTGCGATGGCGGCTTCCGAAAGAATTTTCAAGCTGCTTGATGACCACACAATAATTAAAAATCCAGATAACGCGGTTCTTCTTTCGAGAGTGCGCGGTGAGATTGAATTTAAAGATGTTTGGTTCGCATACAATCCCGGCGAGCATGTGTTGAAAAATGTTTCATTCAAAATTATGCCCGGCGAAACCGTCGCAATTGTGGGCGCAACCGGTGCCGGCAAAACAAGCATCATAAATATTCTTACGAGATTTTACGATATAGAAAAGGGAAGCATTACACTCGATGGAATCGATATCCGCAGTTTGGATAAACGCGACCTTCGCAGATTTATTGCAATGGTGCTGCAAGATGTTTTTCTTTTCAGCGGAACGATAAAATCAAATATCAGTCTCGGCAATTCCGAAATTACGGATGAAAGAATTATTGCTGCAGCAAAAACCGTCGGTGCAGATAAATTTATTTCACGTCTGCCTAATAAATATGACGAGATTGTAAAAGAGAAAGGCGCAACACTCAGCGTGGGTCAGCGGCAGTTAATTTCTTTTGCACGCGCGTTGGCTTATAATCCGCAAATTCTTATTTTGGATGAGGCTACTTCAAGTGTTGATACCGAAACGGAAATATTAATTCAGAGGGCAATAGAAAAACTTTTAGTCGGCAGAACTTCGATAGTAATTGCGCACCGCCTTTCAACAATTCAGAATGCGGATAAAATTCTTGTGATGCACAAAGGCGAATTGAAAGAGATGGGAACGCATCAGGAACTGCTTGCAAAAAGAGGAATTTACTACAAACTATATCAGCTGCAATATAAAGATCAGGAAATCATAAAGACCGCTTAAACATGCAAGGGAGGCACCCATGGCAACAAAGCGTTTTATGACACTGCCGCGTCATATTCTCGAAGGAGAAAGATTACACCCCGAAGCAACCGGAGAACTTTCATCAATTCTTTTACAACTCGGGCTTGCTGCAAAATTAATTTCGTTGGAAGTTAACAAAGCCGGACTCGTTGATATTCTCGGCTTCACCGGCTCAAGCAATCAATCGGGCGATGAAGTTAAAAAGCTCGATATCTATGCACACGAAACATTAATCAAAGCAATGGACCACGGCGGACATTTTTGCGTGATGGCTTCCGAAGAAGAAGGGGACATCATTCACATTCCGGCTAATCACAAAATCGGGAAGTATGTTCTTCTTTTCGATCCGCTCGACGGCTCATCCAACATTGATGCGAACGTGAGCATCGGAACAATTTTTTCAATCTACAAAAGAGTCAGCGAAGGAACCGGACCGGGAACATTGGATGATTGTCTTCAGTCCGGTTACAATCAAGTTGCAGCCGGATATGTTGTTTACGGCTCTTCTACAATATTGGTTTACACTGCCGGACACGGCGTTCACGGTTTTACTCTCGATCCGGCTTTCGGAGAATTTCTTCTTTCGCACGATGATATTAAAATTCCGAAACACGGAAGGATCTACAGCATCAACGAAGGAAATTATTTTTCGTGGGATAAAGGGTTGAAGGATTACATCAAATATCTGCAAGCCACCCAATTCGAAGGGAAGCCGTATCAAGCACGCTACATTGGTTCGATGGTTGCAGATGTTCACCGCACTTTACTCTACGGCGGAATTTTTATGTATCCCGGCGATAAAAGAAATGCAAAAGGAAAATTAAGATTGGTTTACGAATGCAACCCGATGTCATTCATAATTGAAGAAGCGGGCGGAAGAGCTACCGATGGCATGCAGAGGATTTTGGAAAAGAAGCCGGAAGGTCTCCACGAGCGGACACCGATTTACGTCGGAAGTGTTGAAGATGTTTTGCTTGTAGAAAAATTTTTACGCGAAGCCGAGGAATGAAAACAAGTAGGAAAGACGAAGGATAAGTACGAAATACGATTTACGAGGTACGAAAAATAGGTTTCGGGAAACGAGCATCCGGCATCTTGAAACAAGCATCAAAAAAAAAACTGCGGTCAAGGTGCTACCTTGACTGCAGTTATTGATTATTTCATCAAAATTATTTTTTTGGTGGAAATAAAATCACCGCTTCTCATTCTTATAAAATAGATTCCGCTTGCAAGGTTATTGGCATTAAAAGTTATTTCATAATTGCCTTTTGTTTGATACTCACTTACAAGAGAACGAACAACTCTTCCCAAAATATCATACACACTTATTTGTACAGAACTATTTGCCGGTATAACATAATTTACTTTTGTTGATTGATTAAATGGGTTCGGATATGCTTCGGATAAATAATAATTGTTTGGAATCTCTTTGTTTGGAATATTGTTTTCAATCAACTGTTTAAACGCATAAAACATATCTTTATTTATTTTCATATGTCTTGATTTAGTAGCCCAATTTAGAACACCGAATGAATAGTACTGGTTATTATCCGTATAGAACAATGAACTGCCGCTTTGCCCGGGTATTCCGAATATATTGTAACCTATATAAAAACCGTCGATTAAATCCAAGGTACCGTAGTTATAATACAACGTATCGCCGTAATAAACTCGTGTGCTGTCAGAAACATCTACAGTACCCGGGTAACTAAGTTTATGAAATAGATTATTTCTAAAGAAATTATCATCGTCTGAAAACGCAATCCCAATCCAACCGGTTTTAATCCCAATCGGCTCTCGCAATTTTATTATAGCAATATCTTTGGTTAGCGGATGATATAGAGCGCTCTTAAAGAAAAAGTATTTTTGACTTGTACCTGAACGGAATGAAGGGTTTTCTCTACCGTTATCATATGCTGGGATAGCTAGTAGGCTGTCGAGGAAGAGATATTTGTTCGCAACCTTGTCATAATATTGAATGCAGTGACAGGCAGTCAAAACAAGATCGGCTGTGATCATAATTCCAGAGCATGTTTGTTTAATAGAATCATTCTCATATCGGAATAATTTAACAGCAGTTCTGATCGGGTAGTCGTTTACAGAAAAGAAATTCTGCACCGGAGTATAGTCGATGAACCCGGCTCCACTATATGTGTTTGTAGGTTTATCCGTTGGAAGAAAAACAAATCCTTCTTCAGTGCCGTAATCCCGCTGAGTGAAATCAAAATTCTTATCTTCAGAGGAGTAGCTTTGCAAAACAATTTTTATCTCTTTCGTTTTGTTCTCGTATGAAATCAAAGAATCGATTTGCGAGAACAAACGAAATGGTAGAATGATTAATAGAATTAATGTTTTTAGTTTTATCATACGCTAAAATTTATTTAGAGGATATTTCAAAAGTAATTCAAAAGAATCCGTGGCAATCCGCCGAACCAGATTTTATCCGCGTTCTATTCTTTCCAATAGTGATGGCAACGCCATAAAAAATTTTACTTTTTAGGACAGTCTTTTGTTTGCGCTGTGGTCACTATCCTACCTTTGTTGTAAGAAACTTTCAGGTTCTATTTCAACTGTTCCACCCTCTTTTACCCAGAAAAGACCTATTCCAGATTTTAAAATAAATTGCTTAATTATATTTAGAATATTTTTATGGGGCTGATTATCAGGCAACGCAATTCCACAAAATATTTCCGTACCGTTTTTTTTAATACATAGCGCTTCAGCAGATTTAAATAACGCCATAGCTATATGACCCTAATTTGTGAATTGCTAAAAGTATGACCATAGTTTGCACTATCTTTTCGTGAGCTTGTTTCGCCTTTAGCTTCTATATACAACTCAATTTTATTCGTCTCATTTTCTTTCGATGCAATAATATCATATCCATGTTGATTTGTATTAGAACGACATTCGATCTTAAACTTTTTTTCACTAAGTAAATTACAAACAGTGTCTACTATATCACTTTCCTTTAACATAAAGAGACCTCATTAAATGATTATTAAAATTTCAATTCAGTCAAAATACTGTTCGGTTGACGGACAGACGTGGTTCTTGTCATCGTTCATTTCGTGTTTCTTGTTGTATGATTAATGTATTTTATTCAATTTGTTTTTATGTGTCGTCGCGCTTTAAAAGAAATATATGCAACACCGATTGTTACAGCGAGCATTCCGGGCGACATTTCAATAAAGGGCATACCTCTCAGCACAATCAATGTGCCGATAACTCCCCATGCAAGTGTTTCAACAGCCCAAACGAGAATTACAATCCAAGCCCATTTGGTTCGTTTCCACAAACTCCACGCGGCAATAGTTGCAAGCAATCCCTCCGCGAACGAAAACATTGCAAGTCGTTCAGCAATTGCACCTGAACCAACATAATATTGCCTGAGACTGTTTAACAAACCGATTAAAGCCAGAGCTGCAAATATCCAGATAATTGTTGCGGGTTTTTTCTTTGTTGGCATTTTGTTATCCCTCATGAAAATTTTTTGGTCTTACCAAATAGGAATTATCCCATAATCGGATTTTATAAAAAATTTTTTGTTATTAGTTAGATCGGTCAATTGATAAAAATATTTTCCACGTTCATAATCAAACTTAATTGTTCCTTGCCGGTTGAGATTGTCTATATAATTCAGATTACCGTCCTCAAGAAAGTATTTATTGCCAAATTGGGCTAACATTATATTTTGATAATTTACAAGTTCAGTATTGTCGATTGGTGTAACATTATTTTTTAGTGTATCGAAAATAATCCACGCCGTAAAACCGTCATTATCGTAGTTTATAAGAAATTTATTCGAATCGATGATAGCACTTATAGCGGTATAGTCTGAATTGTTTATTTCTTCAATTTCAAAAAACTTTTCATTGTTTTTTTTCCAAAACGTATGGTAGTAACTTTCCCATCCGCTTGTGGCAATAATTGCAGAAGTATCTTCTGTATTAAAGTTTATAACATGGGGAGCTTGGAATCCTTCACCGTCGGAAGATTCTCCGCTTTTGATGAAGTAAACATTCCCGTTTTTGTAGTTGATAACTTTCAGATCAAATAACCATTTCGTCCATCCTTCATTACTTTCGATTATTTTGCATTCATTCAACGAAATGAATCTCGTAATCCGGTCATAATGAACATAATCGAAATAACAGCTATCCTTCGGCAGATACTCGAATGTTTTTTTCCCGTTTTCAAAAACTTCTATTTTATTTCCATTGTATCGAATGTATGACGGGATGTATTGTCGAATAGTTGCGGAATCAAAATTGAGTGTATCGACTGCACCTTGTTGAGCAGTACTATTTGATTCTCGAAGAGCATCCGAATTACTACCAATTATATATGCTGCAATAATGCAGGTTATTCCGAAAACTATAATGGAAGACAAAATAATTACGACTTTCTTTTTCATTTGAGATCCTTATTGTTCCACGCATTATTTCATATATGGTATTGATGGTATTCCTATTGAGATTACAATTTTAAGAGCATCCTCTTTTGAGAAACCCTTATTAATCAATGCGTCGTAATAATTTTTTGTAAACTCGGCTAACTTTTCGGCGTTACTCTTGTCGCTCAAAACATCGAACATACTATTCATCATACCGGTCATCATTTGACCCATCATAGGACCCATCATTTGTTGAACATTTTCAAAAGACTCGGAACTTGTTTCTGTTTTTGTTGTGTCTTGTTCTTGTGCTGTACAAACAGATGTGACAGACAATGCCAAAAAAATGCAAATGCATAGAAAAGTATTTTCGTTTTCATGTTAGTGATTCTTTTATTGTTGAGTAAATTATTAGGCTGATTATAGAAAAGTTTATCCACGCGAAAAGTCTTTTCGAAAAGATTAAGAAGCTCACTGTGATGTGACTCTGCAAAAGAAGAAATCATTCATGCCCTCAAAAACTAAAAATCAATTTAGTTCACGCTCGATTTTTTGTCAATCACATTATTGTGGGTAAGTTATTGGAGCTGCAAAATAAAAGAGTGAATGTCTGTTATGAAGATTTTTTTCTTGGAGTGAAATGCTGGTGTGCGTGTTAAAGTCCGGCAAAAAAAAACCGGACTTTAAATTTCCCAAATTCGGCGGTTATAATTTTTTTAGTTCTTCGGAAATCTGTTTTGCAAGTTCGTCGAGAGTTGTGCCGACGACTTTAATTTTTGCGGAGTGGACTAAAATTTCCGGGGCATCGCCTTCGCCTTTCATGTATTTGAATAATCCGAATCCCAATCTATTCCGGTCGTTTGTGATAGGAATATTCTCTTTGAATTTTTCCGCAACGGTGTAAACTTTTTTTTCGAGTGAGCCTTCCGGAAAAAGTTTAACTGCCGGAGGAGGTAAAGTAGTCATGATAAAATCCTTATAAAATACGGACGAAAAATAACCAAGAAATTTGAGCAGAACAAATCATATTAGTGGATGCATAGCTGTCCCAAACTTTTCTCATATCGGCTAATACATCTGATTTTCTTGGTGTCGTAATTCATTAAAAAAAAGTTTGGGACAGAATGGAGTGGAAGGCAAAATCAATTTTGGTTAGATTTGCAGTTAATAAGTTCAGGCTCTATGTTGACGGAAATTCCGAAAAGAATATTGATAATCCGCCTAAGTTCTTTAGGCGATGTTCTGCTTGCTACACCGCTAATTCGATCAATTAAGACACAACATCCCGAAACGCAAATCGATTTTCTCGTCCGCGAAGAATACAAATCAATTCTGCAGTTCAATCCGAATATAAATATACTCTATGCACTTTCCCGCTCGGAGAAGATGAAATTCCTAACTGAAATTTTGAAGAAGAACAATTATGATTTTGTGATCGATCTTCAAAATAACTTCCGCTCGCGTTTGATTAGGAATGCGCTCGGCAAAAAAATATTTTCTTTTAAGAAACCGGTAATCGAAAAATATTTACTCGTTCGGTTCAAGATAAATCTTTTTAAGAAGTTGAAAACAATTACCGAACTTTATGCCGAATCGGTTCCGCAGTACAAACTTGACGGCAAAGGTTTGGAATTATTTATCCCCGAAAATGTTCAAACGCAGTTAAACGCGGACGGAAACTACATCGGCTTAACGCCCGGTTCAAAACATTTTACAAAAAGATGGCTCGAAGAATATTTTATCGAACTCGGAAATGAATTGGTAAAAAATAATTTCACCCCGGTAATTTTTGGAGGAAGAGATGATAAAGAAATTTGCGAAAGAATTGTCCGTGGAATCGACGGCTCGATAAATTTGTGCAATAACAACGATCTTTATCAAACATCTGCGGATATGAAAATTTGCAAAGTGATTGTGTGCAACGATTCCGGATTGATGCACACAGCTGCGGCGTCGGGAGTGCAGGTAATTGCAATCTTCGGTTCGTCGGTAAAAGAATTCGGGTTTACTCCGTACGGTGTGCGAAATTTAATCTTAGAAAATAATTCATTATCTTGCAGACCATGCAGTCATATTGGAAGAAGTAGCTGCCCTAAAAAACACTTCAAATGCATGAAGGAACTTACGCCGCAGATAGTTCTCGATAACACATTAAAATTTCTTTCTGAATTATGAAAAAATTTTGGTTTCTCTTTTACAATATTTTGATTGTACCGCTCGGCAAGGTATTGGTTTTCTTTGCTTTTCTTTACAATGCAAAAATTAAAACCGGCATACGCGATCGGAAAAAATTATTTGAGAATTTGATAATCGATCTTGCCGGAATTGACCGGAAGAAAAAAATGCTTTGGTTTCATTCGGCATCGATGGGCGAGTTTGAACAAGCAAAGCCAATTATCGAACAAATCAAGAAAGAAAAAAATTACAACATCATCGTAACATTCTTTTCACCTTCGGGCTACAGAAATTCTTTGAAGTATCCGTATGCAGATGTTATCTCGTACATTCCATTCGATACCCCGAGCTTGACAGAAAGATTTTTAAATCTTGTCCGTCCGAACATTGCAATATTTATGCGTTACGATATCTGGCCCAACATGATCTGGCAGTTGGATAGTAAAAGAATACCGTACTTTATTGTTGATGCAACAATGCGAAGCAACACGAAACGAAATTTGCCGATAGTGCACGATTTTCATAAATCACTTTTTGCCGGAGTGACTCGCATCCTTTCCGTATCGCAAGATGATGCGGAAAATTTTAAAATGTTTGATATCGATTCTGCGAAGATCAGCATTGTTGGCGATACGCGTTTCGACAGAGTTTATCAAAAAAGTCTGCAAGCAAAAGAGAAGAAACTTTTTAAAGATGATTTTTTTGACGGCAAAAAAGTTTTTGTATTCGGCAGTTCTTGGGAAAGCGACGAAGATGTTATGCTTCCGGCACTCTTGAAGCTGATGGAATTTGACGAAAGTGTTGTCATAATTATTGTTCCGCACGAACCGACAATAGATCATATAGAAAAACTTGAGCACTTACTATTTAATAAAATCTCTTCAATTCGTTTTTCGTACCTGAACAATTACCGCGGCGAAAGAATCATCATAATTGATTCAATCGGCATATTGTTGACCCTCTACACTTATGCGCACGCGGCTTATGTGGGCGGAAGTTTTAAACAAGGAATTCACAACGTGCTTGAACCGGCAGTGTACGGAATTCCGGTTATGTGCGGTCCTAAAATTGAAAACAGTCAGGAAGCTGTAGTGCTAAAATCCAAGGGCGGCGCTTTTGTTGTTCATAACAAAAGAGAAGCATACAGAATTTTGAGAAGAATTTTTTCCGATGAGAATTTTAGAACGGGTGCCGGAAAAATTTGCGCTGATTACGTCAAAAGCAACATCAACGCAACGGAAAGAATAATTAAAGAGATTTACAAATTTGTGTAAGTGTGGCTTTAGTTGTTAATAGCCTGAATACTTTTTAGTGCCGGTAAATTTTCTGTGGAACTCAAAGACTTCTCAGTGTCTCTCCGTGAAAGAAAAGATAAAAGAATAACACAGAGTACACAGAGAATCCGCAGAGATTCACAGACGAAAAAACCGGGTTAAGTAATTCAGGAATGAAGAAAGTATTTAATAAAAATTTATGTAACACAAGAAACCAATTAAAAAATCAAAGGAGAATTATGAAAACAAAGATAGAGGTATGGCAGCAGCTCTGTGATATGGGAATGTGCAATATCAATAATCTTTTTTACAATCTTACAACTCCGGCGCTGTATGAACAGGCAGTCCGCAGACGCGAAGCATTGATATCTCATCTCGGTCCGCTTGTTGTTAGAACCGGGCAGCACACCGGGAGAAGTCCGAACGATAAATTCATTGTAAAAGAAAGTTCGTGCGACGGAAATGTTTGGTGGGGAAAAGTAAACCGTCCGATAGACGAAAAATATTTCGAACGGATTTACAACCACATGCTTTCATACGTTCAGCACAAAGACCTTTATGTTTTGGATGCATACGCCGGAACCGATCCGGATTACCGATTGCCGATACGAATAATAACCGAAACTGCATGGCACAATTTGTTTGCAAGAAATTTATTTGTTCAGCCGAAGCTTGGAGAATTATCGCATCATCATCCCGAATTTTCGGTAATTAATATGCCGTATTTTCAAGCTGATCCCGAAAACGACGGAACAAATTCCGGAGTGTTTATTATTATCAACTTTGCAAAAAAAGTTGTTCTCATCGGCGGTACGAGTTACGCCGGTGAAATAAAGAAATCAATTTTCACGGTAATGAATTATCTGATGCCGCTCAAAGGTGTTATGTCGATGCACTGTTCTGCAAATGTTGGCGCCGCCGGCGATGTTGCTGTGATGTTCGGACTTTCGGGCACCGGCAAAACTACTCTATCTGCCGACCCGAAAAGAAAACTTATCGGCGATGACGAACACGGCTGGACGGACAGCGGTATTTTCAATTACGAAGGTGGATGCTACGCAAAAGTTATAAAGCTTTCTCACGAAGCCGAGCCGGATATTTTTGAAACAACAAGAAAGTTCGGAACGGTTCTCGAAAATGTTGCCATGAATATGGGAACAAGAAGACTCGATCTTAACGACGAAACACTCACCGAAAATACACGTGCGGCATATCCGCTTACACATATTGAAAATATTGTTCCGTTGGGAACGGCGGGGCATCCGGCAAATATTGTAATGCTGACTGCAGATGCATTCGGCGTATTGCCGCCGATTGCAAAATTAACTTCCGAACAGGCGATGTATCATTTCCTTTCCGGTTACACTGCAAAAGTTGCCGGAACCGAAAAAGGTGTTACCGAACCGAAGGCAACATTCAGCACTTGCTTCGGTGCACCGTTCATGGTTTTGCAGCCCTCGGTTTATGCAAAACTTCTCGGCGATAAAATCAAAAAGCATAATGTAAAATGCTGGCTTGTTAATACCGGCTGGACCGGCGGTCAATACGGCGAAGGTTCGAGAATGAAAATTTCTTACACACGCGCTATGTTGAATGCTGCACTTGCCGGTGAACTCGATAATGTTGAAACTTTCGAAGACCCGTACTTCGGTCTGCAAGTTCCCAAAGAAGTGAAAGGTGTTCCGGCAGAGGTTCTTAATCCGAGAAACACATGGGCAGACAAAGCTAAATATGATGAGACTGCTAAAAAACTTGTTAACATGTTCCATGAGAATTTCAAAAACTTTGAAAAGGATACGAGCGAAGAAATCCGTAAAGCCGGACCGAAGATGTTATAAGTAAAAAAGAACTAAATAGAACGCGGAGAACGCAGACGACACGGATTACCGCGGATTTATCTGCGCTAATCCGCTTAATCAGCGTTATCCGTGTTCTATAAAAATTTTTAATACGTTGTGAATTATTGTTATTTTTATGTGAGAATAAAAAAGTAGGGCGAATGGAAATAACCGCTGAAATTACCGGTATTGAGTATAAGATTAAATTATCATCCGATCTGCAATCTGTCGATTACAAAGATTTTAATATCAATAGGGCACCGGCATCTTGTCTTGTAAAAGATAATAAGAAGGTATTTGCAATTTCAAAATGGATTTCCCCTAAAAGAAGCCGGTCATATCCTTACGAAAAAGTTTATAACACTCTTTCTGTTTCTAAAAAGATTACTGTTATTCCTATAATTAAAGATGAAGGTTACGAAGGTGACAGAGACTTTATTCAATGGGATACGATTTCATTAATGAGTTTGCTGGATGTTTATGTAATTCTTGCTTATTACAATGATGCTATAAAGCATAAAACGAAAAAAGACAAAGTTACTAAGCAACAATTTGATAACAATTTTATACTTTCTAAAATAAAAGAGATTGGGAGCTACCATAGTTCAGCATTACACTGGAATCTAAAAGAAGTTGGGAAGATTTCTCAAATAATTAAACTTGTACAAAGATCTTATTTGAATCTTGGTGCAAGCTTAAGTGTAAGATTTCATAATGCACAAGGGATGGAAGATTTTAAAAATCAATTTAGCATAGATGTTAATACTTTTATGGAATTATCGCGCGCAAAAGCGAAGGAAGCACAAGCACGTGAATCTAAAACTTCGCAACCAAAAGAATTTCTAAAAACAAAAACTAAAGCTACTATAACGATAAAAAATTATTTAGGTGGTTTATATTTTTTAACTACTGATGAGATCTTAATTAAAGAGAAAACTGTTCACTTAATAGAGTGTAAACACACAAAGAAATCTTTAATACCTAGTAAGAGTGATATTAAAGACGGTTTACTCAAAATGATTTTATATTCTAATCTAGAAGAAGTAACTGTTGATGGCAAGGCATATAAAGCAAAGCCTGTGCTAAATATAACTTCATCAAAACTTAGCGGAGAGCTAAATTCAAGTGAGGCACCAAATAAAATCAATGATTTTTTTATCAAGAATAAATTTAATACTCTACAAAGAAATTTCGTAACGGAACTATTTCTTGAAGCAAAGACAAATAATTTCAATATTATTTTGCAGAATGGTGCATAAATGATTAAAAGTCCGTTAAGATATCCTGGTGGTAAAAGCAGAGCTATAGATTTAATCTCCACTTTAATTCCTGATTATGATGAATATAGAGAACCATTTCTTGGCGGTGGTTCGTTGTTCCTTTATCTCAAACAAAAATTTCCTAACGGTAAGTATTGGGTTAATGATTTATACTTACCTCTTTATAAATTTTGGAAAATGTGTCAAAAAGATATTGATGCGGTTGTAAATCAAATATGGGAGTGGAGAATAAGCTACACAGGTGGAAAGGAACTGCACAAGTATTTAGTGGAGAACATTAATTCATTTGACGATATTAAAAAAGCAAGTGCCTTTTTTATTTTCAACAGAATTACTTTTTCCGGCACAAGTGAAAGTGGAGGTTATTCAGAACAAGCATTTAAGGGGAGATTTACGGCTTCAAGTATTGATAGAGTAAAAAGATTGAGAAATATTCTTCAAGAAACCGAGATTACAAATCAAGATTACCAAGAAGTAGTTGAAGCAAAAGGTGAAAACGTATTTATATTTTTAGATCCACCTTACTATTCGGCGACTAAATCTGCTCTTTATGGAAAGAACGGCACGCTTCATAAAACATTTGATCACTTTAGATTCGCCGAAGTTATGAAGCGTTGCAAATATAATTGGTTGATTACTTATGATGACAGCCCGTTTATTAGAGAGTTATTTTCGTTTGCTTATCAAAACAGTTGGGATTTGACCTATGGAATGAGAAATGTTACTCCATCATCAAATCAATTTGGTAAAGAATTATTTGTATCGAATTATTTAGAGCGACTTCCGAGTGAAAACCAATTAAGGTTATTTGCCGAGCCCAAAAGTAGGTACGCTAAATCAAAGGCTAAAAAAGCAGTTAAGCACCAAACAGGACAAAGAAAGAAGAAGGCAGACTGACAAAGTCACGAATGCTTAGAAATAATTCTATCGATTACTTCACTCCTTATGCACCTCCGCGAGATCCGCTTTGGCTGATTTTTACACGCAAAGTGCACCAAGAAAGACAGTAAAAATATCATCCGCAAAAAATATTCACCGCAAGCCGATTTTATTTCTTACCGCTATTTCATAAATTGAGCACGAATTTCTACCGGATTAAAACTTCATGGATTCCACATTGGATAAAACATTCGATTTTACAAAAAGCGATTTATCGTTCAGAGATGCGCTGGAATCGGCTCCGGTGGGAATTTTAATTTTCGACGGCGAGTTCCTCATAAAATATATCAACAAAAATTTTTTCCGGTTCAACGGAGTAGTAAAAGGTGTACCCGCCGATGTAGCCGGCAAAAGTATTTATGAGTACAGAATTTTTGAAGATATTGATATTCGAAAAGATCTGAATGAGCTCCGCGGCGGTTCTGCATTCGAAAAAGAACTGATCACGTCGCGCACACTTTCGGGAAGTAAAATTTCAATCGTTATTAAATGCGTGCCGGTATTTTCCGGTTCAGATTTTTACGGCGGCATCATAATTATTGAAGATGTTAAAATTAGTTCCGCTGCCACGGAAATTTTGCAGATTCACTCGCAGAGTTTCCAAAACTTTTTGTATCTCATCAGCGACTTTTTTTTCTTTGTTGATGCCGAAGGAAATATTAAAACCTCTCTTCCAAAGAATTATGATGATTATCCGATTCTCTTTGAGTCTGATATTTCGAAATCATCCAAACATCCTTCAAAACTTTCCAACATATTATTCAAGAAACTTTTGGATGCTGTAGTATCCGGCAGAAAAACAATCGAAGCTGAAATTCCTTTTTTCAAAGGAACAAAAGAGGAACGGCTGAAAGTTACCCTCATCCCGATGAAAGAAGAGGAATCGAAAGTTGAAATAATTATTGCGCTTGTTAAAAATATTACCGGCGAATCGGGTGCGAAAGTTTTTGCCGATGAAGAGATTAAAGAGTTGAGAAGATATCAGCACATGATCACAAATATTCTGGACGGCGTGGTTGGTTTGGATAAAGGCGGCAAAATTACTTTTTGGAATGAATCGGCGGCAAAACTTTTCGGGTTGACACGAAGCGAAGTGCACGGGAAATTTATCGGCAAGATTTTTAACCAAATTACTTCCGGTTATTTTGAAAAATTGAAAACAGAACTTGCCGAACAAAAATTATGGGAAGGGCAGTTTAAAATCGGCGAAGATGATTCGATTGCTGAAGTGTTTGCGGTACGAATCGGGGTTCTGCACGAAGACGCCGGCGATAATTTTATAATGCTCTGTTCGAATATTACAAGCAGAGATAGGCTCGAAAGAGAACTGCGGCAATCCGAACAAAGATTTAGAAACGTGGTTACTAACTCGCACGAATATATCTGCATACTTGATCCGGGCGGGAAAATCACTTACGCTAATCCGTATTTTCTCGAAACGTTTCAATACAGCGAAGAAGAAATCACATCGCTCAATTTTTCCGATCTTGTTGATACGCTTTATCTTGCAAGCCGCAGCTTCAATCTGAATGAAATAATTTCTTACAACACGCGCTCGCTGGAACTTCCGCTGATAAATAAACCGGGACAAAGAATTCATGTGCTTGCAAGTTTTTCTGCAGTGTCTGATATCGGCGGCACAGTAGAATATTACAATGTTATTTTAACTGACATTACTCTGAAAAAAGAATCTGAGAAAGATCTTCTGCTGATCCGCTCGCTGTTCGAAGCATCGCACGACGGCATTGCGCTGATAAGCAAAAAAAGATTTGTACTTGTTAACGATTCATTTGTAAGAATGTTCGGCTATCGCAGTGCAAGCGAGATAATCGGGCAAGACCCGTTCGATTTTATGGATGCGAAAGATATTCACAAAGTAAAAACATACATTGATTCGATTGATGGAGGAAAAGATTTTCCCACGCGATATGATTTTACAGGCAAGCGGAGGAACAATTCTTCTTTTGAAGTTGAAATATCGGTTTCAACTTACGAAACGGACGAAGAAAAATTTATTGTGTGGGTTCTGCGCGATGTTACCGAAGAAAAGAAAGCTCAGGAAGCCATGCAAATTTCCGAAGAACGTTATAGAAGTATTTCTGAAAATATAAATGAAAGTTTTTGGACGGGCGGACTTGTTAACGGTGAATTGAATACCGAGTTCTTCACCCCGGCTATTAAAAAAATCAGCGGTTATTCGGACGATGCATTTGCGAAAGATTCTTCTCTTTGGAAAAAAATTATTCATCCTGATGATGCCGAAGAGTTTGAAAACAGACTTCAAAAATTTCTTGCCGATCAGACAAGAATATTCGAATCGTTCGAATACAGAATTCTTGATCTGCTCGGAAATACAATTTGGATTGAGAACAAAATTAACCTGAAACGAAATCCGCAAGGCGTGATTCAAAAAGTTTACGGAACAATCAGCGATATCACTCTTGCAAAAAAAGCCGATGAGGATTTGAAAAAATCTGCACGCGATCTTAAAGAACTTAACGAAGCAAAGGACAGATTTATTTCAATCATATCGCACGATCTCCGCACGCCTTTTACTTCAATACTCGGCTTTACGGATTTTCTTTTAACAGACGAAGATCTTCCGAAAGATAAACAAGAACAGTATGTGAAGTTCATTCAGGAATCGGCGAAGAGTATGCTCGGATTGGTTAACTCGCTTCTCGATTGGACGAGACTGCAGACCGGCAGAATCAAATTCGAGCCGGAAAGAATTAATTCAAGAATAATTGTGCAAAAGGTAATCCAAATTCTTTCGGGTGCGGCGATACAAAAAAATATCAGTCTCATTTCAGAAATTGACAAAGATATTTTTATTCATGCCGATGAAAGCCTTCTGCTTCAGGCGTTTAACAATCTGGTTTCGAATGCAATCAAGTTTACCAAAGACGGCGGCAGTATCAGGATCTCTGCAGACGTTAATATTGAAAAAAGGCAGATAGAATTTGCAGTGAAAGATGAAGGAGTCGGAATTAGGAGCGAAGACCTATCGAAACTTTTCAAAGTGGATGCGAAATTTACAACGCCCGGCACCGCCGGCGAAAAGGGAAGCGGGCTCGGTCTCTCGCTTGTTCACGATATAATTACAAAACACGGCGGTGAAATATGGGTTGAAAGCGAAGTAGGCAAAGGAACCAAATTTATTTTTTCAATGCCGGTCGCTTCTTCAAATCTTCTTTTGGTTGATGATATAAAAACAGACAGACTTCTTTACGTAAAACTTTTGAAGAGCATTGTTCCCAACTACAATATTCTGGAAGCGGAAAACGGCAAACAAGCTTTTGATATAATTAAACAATCATCGCCCGCACTTGTAATAACAGACCACAAAATGCCGTTGATGAGCGGATATGATCTTGTTAAACAAATTAATGTTACCGATCTAAAATACAGACCGCCGGTAATAATTCTTTCGAGCGATATAAATCATGCAATCGAATCGGAGTACAAAGAATTGGGCGTCGAATTTATTTTTCAGAAACCGGTTAATCTCGGCAATTTCAAAAACGCTATAGAGAAGTCGTTAAGAAAGGCAGTGTTTAGTTAACGGACGCTGCTGTATCAAAAGTAAAATTTTTTTAAAATAATAGCCCGCTGATAAAAGCGGATGAAACAGATTAACGCAGACTTGCTTGCAGTTTACCTATCGTAGATAGGCAAGCAAGTTTTTTAGTTGTATAATATTTCTGATACAGCCTCTACTTTTATTTTAATTTTAGAACAACGCCGCTTGCCGGCTCAAGTTTTATTTTGTTGGAAACTTCGTACAAAGATTTTGTGCCGGCAGAATTTTTATCAACCAACACATCGTAAGTTCCTTCGTGCAGAGTAAATTCCACTTCATTTTTTTGATCTGCATTAAAGAGAACAATAAAAGTTTGCTGTTCGTAATTGATTGAATAGCCGAGCGCAAATTTGCTTTTCGGATTATCATAAAAGAAAATATTGTTGTAATCGGCTCTACGGAATGCTTCGTATTTTTTTCTTAGTTCGATCAAACCTTTGTAATAATTGAGAAGGTCTTTGTTGATCTCTGCATGCTTGTAATTGATGTAATTTGTTTCGGTGTCTTTGTTATAACTGTTGTGATCGATTCTTCCTTTTTCGGGATCGTTCACATCGATGGTGTGGGGAACTACTTTCGAGCGTGCAAATTCTTGCCCGGCATGAATCATTGTAATTCCTTGAGCAGTAAATAGAAACAACGCACCGAGTTTATTCAGTTTGGTTTGGCACGGAGTCAGTTTAACGTGTTTATCAATATTCTTTATAATTTTGTTCGGATCGGTTTCGTGCGAAGCAATTCTGATAAAATCGCCAAATGTGTATCCGTCATGAGATTCGAGATAGTTAACCGAATGTTCTTTCTTCTGAAATAATCCGAGCGAATCGCGTACAAGCGTTCCATTAACATAACTTTTAATTCGTTTCGGCGAATTGTTATTGTACCACTGCCCGAAAATCCAGCCGGGTGCATCGTTCGGATTTTCTCCTTTAATTCCGTTACGTATCTGATCGTTCCAAGCGGCGTAATTATGTTTTGAAAATCCATCGGGCGAGTAACCTCCGCCGCCCCACGCTTCGGCGATTAAAATTACATCGGGATTAATTTTTTTTGCTTCGCTGTAAATTTCATCAATTGTCTGCCAGTCAATCAAAGTTGCAAGGTCAAACCTGAACCCGTCAATTTTATATTCTTTCATCCAGTGCAAAATGCTTTCAACAATCAACCGGCGCACCATCGGTCTTTCTGTTTTTAGATCGTTGCCGCACCAGCTGGTCTGCAAATAATTTCCTTTATCATCGAGACGGAAATAATATTCTTTATCGATTTGTTTCAGGTTACCGGCTTCATATTCGGAAAGATGATTGTAAACTACATCCATGATTACCGCAATTTCTTCTTTGTGGAATGCTTTTACCATGTCTTTAAAATCTTTTATCTGCTTACCGTCTTTGCCAAGCCACGTATTCCATTTGAATTTATCCCGGCTTTCTGAATAGTATGATGCCGGTGCAAAGAAAGCACCGGTCATATATCCCCAATGATTTCGTTCATAAGGATTCCAAGTGTTGAATTTTCCGTCGATTGAATCCTGAAAAGGAATTTCGGCAAAGCCAAAATCCTGTGCCGGCATAAGTTCTACAGTATTTACGCCGAGTGATTTGATGTATCCGAGTCCGCCTTTAATTCCTTTTTCGATCAAACCGTTGTACGAGCCCGGTCTTTTTGCGCCGGATGATTTGTGTGCAGTCATATCGCGCACATGCATTTCGTAAATGATCAAATCGCGAGGATCTTGTTTTATCCAATCCGTTCCTTCCCAATCATAATTTTCTTCTTTTGTAACGATTGCTCTGCGCGGATTCATGTATGTAGTGAAAGTTGCAACAGCTTTGGCATATGGATCGACACAGATAGTTTTGTTTGCGTTGCTGATGTCTTCACCTTTTTGAAAAATTTTGTAGCCGTAGTACGAACCGGTTAATTCATCATCGGTTTCAATTTCCCAAACTCCGTTCGGGTCTTTTGCCATGAAATATTCTTTGCCGGTTTTGTCATCGAGATTTTTGAAAACGCAAAGACGCACTTGTTCGGCAGAAGGCGCAAATAATCTGAAATACGTTTTTCCGTTTTCGATAAATGAACCAAGTTTTTTTGTGGAGTAGTATTTATCTAATTCCTGATAACGTTTTATAAATAGACTTGTGTCTAAATGTACTGCGGTATTTTCTTTAGAGTACAAATCGAATTCCTTTGCATTAATTGATTGATTAGCAGATAAAATGATCAGCAGCGCTATTATGTTTTTTAAGTTCATGGTCTATTATCGTAATTATTGGGCGTCAACTTAAGGATTTGTGGATAATAATCTGAGATTTTTTTGCTGGTGCTTTTAGATTTGAATATGGCAATTCTGAATCCAAAAAAATTTAATCTAATAAAAACACGATGTAAAATTTATTTGAGCAGCAGCATTTTTCTTGTTCCCTGAAATTCTAACCCCGATTTACCGGGGGAAGAATCGCTTACTCTTAATGTGTAAAAATATATGCCGGATGATAAACTATAGCGCAGATTGGAAATCTGCTCTACATTTAATTGTACAGAATATTTTCCGGGCAATTGTTGTTCATTCACAAGCGCAGCAACCTCTCTTCCAAGAACATCATAAACTTTCAAAGTTGTGTAACCTGAAACTTGCAACGTGTAACTAATGGTCGTTTCCGGATTGAATGGATTCGGGTAATTCTGATACAACTCAAATGATGTTGGGACCTCGGCAAATTCTTCAACGCCGGTAACTTTATCTAATTTGTGAATATATACATAAGGCGGGTCAATCAAGAGATGAGAGTAATTGTACAAAGTACTGATATCAATTTTATTTATTAAACTGTCTTCTGCAAGTGAATAGATAAAAAGAGAGTCGCTGTAAATTGTTGCGAAGTAATTCTCGTCAACATCAACGGCGGTATTTGCACCAACCCTTAACTTTGTTTGCGGCTCATCGAATTTTGATTCAGCTTCTAAAAAGTTTTTACTCACAAGATAATTGTCGTTTATGTAAAATAATTTTTGGCTTTTGTACGCCCAGAAATATCTAGCTCCAATATCGAGCGAATCAATTTTCGTTATGACAGTATTTGCAAACTTAGTTATCTGCAACTCGCTCACCCATTCAAAACTCATGATTGATGTTGAATCGGTTAGCTGATAAATCTTTTCCGGTGCCGGTGAAAAAGTATAAGGAATATTTTGGAATTTTATCTCTTCGGAAAAAGTAGGAAATATATTGTTGTCAAAATCTTCGAGATAAAATTTATAGTCTTCTTCGTTCATGTCTTTAACAACAACTAAGTATTTCGAATTTAGTTTGCCGGCTACATGCAAAACATATATTCCATTCTCGGTATTACCAATGTTGTTAAGCTGATAGGACGAGAGGTGGTAACCCGCTAATGAATAATTGTTGCTTAAAATTATTCCTTTGTTTGTTGAAATCGCTTTTGCATCAGTAGATAAATAAATACCGGTACCGTATTCGGGATAGTAGCCTGAAAATAATATGCTTTCATTATTGGTATTGGCATTTATTAAAACTGTTTGGTAAGAGGGAAAAGGGATTCCACTTCTGCTGCTGTTAGATGTTTTTTTAATCAAGTACGTTGTGCTATTAGTAGTAAAGACTTTTTCGTAAAACTGATCTGTCGAATATTCATTTGCAAAAACCGATTCCCATTCTGCGGCAGCATTATTTGTATCGACAGCGGATTGGTGAAAATTAATTTTGATTAGCGAGCCGTGATAAGTTTTGTGCTGTGCAAAGGTTGTGTTGAAAAATAGTATGAACAAAACGATACTTAAAAGAGTTTTCATGTTGAATCTATTTTGTTAGCAGCATTTTTTTTGTTTCAACAAAACTATGTTCTGAGCTTGCCGAAGAACTGACGGTTAATTTATAAAAGTAAACACCGCTCGTCAACAAATAATTTTGCGCATCAAATTTTATTTTGTATCTGCCGGGCTGATGAAAGCCGTTCACCAGTGCAGCAATTTCTCTTCCGAGGATGTCGTAAATTTTCAACGTTACAAATTGTAGAGACGTTGCATGTTCACCCGTCCGTAAGGCGGGCAGCGTCTCTACGTTTGGGATTGTGTACTCAATTGTTGTTTCCGGATTGAACGGATTCGGATAATTCTGCTCCAACACAAAAGAAATCGGTAAACTATTTTCGTCATCAACATCTGTTACAGAAAGAACTTGTTTCAGAATCCAATTATCCGGATCGAATTCCATTTTGGTAACTGCAGAGTTCAGTTCTGTCTCAAAAACTTGTTCTTGGGCATTGTTGAAATAAGTAATTGTAGTATCGCCGGAATTGGTTTTGAGTTTAACTTTAACCGGCATTGTAAAAAATTGCGGATTTGAATTAACTTCTTGCCTAACCCGGAGTCTGAAAAGATGTTTTCCGTTTGCAAGCGGAGTTGAGTTCCAACCGAGATTATATTTGGGATAATTCTCGCCGTAAATCCATTCGCTGAAAAAATAATCGAGATCGGTTCCGGCAACTTGTTCTGCAACGCCTTGGAAATCTTCCGTTACCGCAACACCGTATGCATAACGCTGATCATTTGCATATTCTTTCATTAACTGAAAAAATTTTTCATCGCCTGTAACTCCTCTCAACATGTGAAGTACCGTTGCACCCTTTGCGTATGATCTTCTATAATTAAAAATAGAACCGACGCTGGAAATATCCTGAACGTAAACTGAACCTTGAGCCCCCATTGATATAGCAAGGTTTGAGGTCATCTCTTCTTTATATTTTTGTTCATTGTATTTTGCTTCTAAATAAAGTGCCTCGAGGTAGGTCGCAAAGCCTTCGTTGAGCCAGATGTGTTCCCACGTTTTGCAAGTAATTTTATCGCCGAACCATTGATGTGCAAGTTCGTGTGCGACTACACTTTCGCTGCTTAAAGAGCCAAGTCCCATCGAAGTAATTGTTTGATGTTCCATTCCGCCGCCCCATGGAAATTGTGCATGCCCGTATTTTTCTTTCACGAACGGATATGTTCCAAACATATCGGAAAAAATTTTGATCATATCGTTTGTCAAATCCAAATTTGATTTAACTGTTTCCAAATTTTCAGGATAGACGTAATGTTTTAAAAGCAGAAATTTGCCCGGCTCGTATTCACAATATCTTGTGTAAATAGAATAGTTGGTAATTGCAACAGAGATTAAATAGTTAGCAATCGGGTAGCGGTTTTTCCATTTGTAAGTTTTTGTGCCGTCGCCATTCTCCTTTTCTTCAACTAATATTCCGTTTGAGACAGACACAAATTTTTTATCTGCTGTTAACCACACATCCGATGAATCAACTTTATCAGCCGGAGTATCTTTGCCGGGCCACCAATCGCGTGCACCGTACGGTTCGCTCAAACTCCAGATGACCGGCGTGCTTCGCGATCTATCTGTGAATCCAAAACTCTCAAAACTTGACGGGTTGTTGCCCGGTGTTCCCTGATAACGAATCTCAACGGAGAATTCTTCTCCGGCAGAATATGTTTTGCCCAAGAAAATTTTCAACTGATCGTTGTTGTGAGAAAATGTAAGCGAAGAATTATTTTGTTTGACCGATTGAACTGTCAGCACATTCGAAAGATCGAGGAAGAAATTATTCATTTCTTGAAGTGCCTTCGCTTTAACTGTAGCTGTTCCTACGAGGGATTCCGTGCTGGTGTAAAATTTAAGATCGAGCTTGTAATAGAGTGCATCGATTGTTTCATCGCCGGGATATGCTGCCCGGGAAATTTTGCTTAATCGTTCGAACGCTTTTGTTTTTCCTTCGGAACAGTAATACGCTCCGTCTTGAGCCGAAAGTGTAAGTACAGTCAAAAATAAAAAAGCAGCAAAGTAGCATTGTTTCATTATTCAACCTAAATTTTTCTGAAGCAAAATATTTAACAACATTTTGGGAAGAAAGGGAAATTTTCAGGTATCAAAAATTTTCTTTGCCGGTAAAATTTCCTGAGATGGATTTGCTTTAGTCCCGGCAAATATTTTACTAACTTACGGCAAAAATTTGCAGAAATAAAAACAGAAATCCTTTATGAAAAAATTGCCTCTTCATACAAAAATATTTATCGGATTGTTTGCCGGGCTTGCTCTCGGAATTTTGACTAATTTCTTTTTCAGCGGAAACGAGAATGTAACATGGTTTGCCGCTAATATTGCCCAGCCAGCCGGGCAAATCTTTTTGCGGATGATCTTTATGATTATTGTTCCGCTCATATTCACTGCTATTGCGCTTGGTGTCGCAGATTTTCGTGATGTAAAAAAGATCGGAAGAATCGGCGGAAGGGTACTCCTCTTCACATTTTTTATAACAACAATCTCTGTGCTCATCGGAATATTTTTGGTGGATCTGTTTCGACCCGGTGCCGGCATTTCGGAGGAAAGCCGCACAGCTTTGATGCAAACGCTTCCAAACAATCAAGCCGTTAGTGGAATCATTACTTCCGCGCACGAAGCAAAAAGTTTTGTACAGATTATTTTGGATTTAATTCCGCGTAATCCTTTTCAAGAAATTGTTTTTTATCTCGATCCGAATTACCGCGGCGGCGGTCTGCTTGCACTAATGTTTTTTGCATTGATATTCGGGCTCGGAATGGCTGTTGCCGATTACGAAAAAGTTGAACCGCTTATCAAAACTTTGCAAGGTGTTTACGAAGTTGTGATGAAGATGATCGACTTTGCAATGAAGCTTGCACCGTACGGAGTTGCCGCATTAATTTTTTCTACTGCGTCTCAGCTTGGTTTTAAAATCATTCTCGTTCTGCTTAATTATGTTCTGATCGTGCTCGGTGCATTGCTGATTCATTTCTTTTTTACCTACGGCGCAATTTTAAAATATGTTATCAAAAGAAGTCCGGTAGAATTTTTCAAAGGAATCGGCGAAGTAATCATTACGGCATTTTCAACAAGTTCATCGAATGCGACACTGCCGACTTCAATCCGTGTTACGCATGAAAAACTTAAAGTAGATAAAGATATTACAAATTTTGTTTTGACTGTCGGCTCAACTGCGAATCAAAACGGCACGGCACTTTACGAAGGAATTACGGTTTTGTTTCTCGCACAATTTTTTGGAGTTGATCTGACTATCACCCAGCAATTGATTGTTGTGTTTCTTGCAATATTAGCCGGTGTTGGAACTGCGGGCGTGCCGGGCGGATCACTGCCGCTTGTTGTAATGGTTATGCAGACTATCGGCGTTCCGGCTGAAGGAATCGGTATTATTCTCGGAGTTGATCGATTGCTCGATATGTCGAGAACCGTTGTTAATGTTAGCGGAGATATTGTGCTTGCATGCTGGGTCGATGCTACGGAAAAAAAGAAGCTTCAATGAAATAAAGAAATAACTCGATACTATGGGCAAGTACGAATTACGAAGTACGAACGCAATTTTGGATTTAGGAATTACGATTTAGGAGTTTAAAAACACAAATCCACTTTTGACAAAACTTTCTTATAAATTCTGACTCCTGATTTCAGTCTTCTCCATAGAAGTTCTTCGGACAAGCATCCGGAATCCAGTATCTCCGAAGGAGTCCTATGGACGAACATCAGCATCAAGAACAAGAGTTTAACCGCCATATTTTAAGCGGGCATGAGCAAGATTCTTGAGGAATGTTCTACTTCCTCTTTTCACTTTCCTTTATTACAACCGAAGCAAAAATTGAAATTGCGAGCGTTGCAATGATTATTATCAGCGAAACTTGTACTGGAATATGAATCACTCCCGAAATCAACATCTTCACACCGACGAAGAAAAGTATAAATGAAATTCCGTACTTGAGATATTTGAACAAGCCCAAAATTCCGGCAAGCGCAAAAAACAATGAACGAAGCCCGAGTATTGCAAATAAGTTGGATGTTATGGCTATGAACGGATCGCGTGTAATTGCAAGTACTGCCGGAATCGAATCGATTGCAAAAATCAAATCGGTAGATTCAACAAGTATTAAAGTAATGAAAGCTACAGTGCCGTAAATTTTTTTATTGTGCTTAACAAAAAAGTGATCCGAATTTTCGTCGGTTTTTATTCTAAAGAATTTTTTTGCAAGCTTGACAAAAACATTTTTTTCCGGGTGTATTTCTTCATCTTTTGAAGTGAGCATTTTGTAAGCAGTGTAAACCAGTATTGCACCGAAGATGTAAATCATAAATTGGAATCTGGTGATCAATTCAACACCGGCAACAATAAAGAGTATTCTAAGAACCACCGCACCGATAATTCCCCATTTCAGAATTCTCGGCTGGTGTTTGGTTTTAATTCCCATCACGTTGAAAATCATGATGAAGACGAACAGATTATCTACAGAAAGAGAATACTCAACAAGATAACCGGCAATAAACTCAAAAGATTTTGTACCGCCTTCGGGAAAGAAAAAGTAGATAAATATTGAGAACAAAAAAGCAGAAGAAATCCAAACGGAAGTCCATAGCAGCGCGGTTTTTACACGAATCTCGTCTTTGCGGTGATCCGTCATGAACATATCAATTGTAAAAACTACTATGAATAATGCGGCAAAAATTACCCAGAATAAAAAATGTATTTCCATGTTTTAGCTGTTATTAAATTTTTGGTTGGACAAAGATAATTAAAGAGCCGTAATTCTGTGGAAAAAAACGGAATAAAATTTTGTGCAGTAAAATGTAACGCAGATCTATAATCTGCGTTACTCAAAAAAATAAAAATCTGCGCACATTAAAATCAGCCCATGAAAAACGAAAGAAGGATACCGGCGGCAACAGCCGAGCCGATTACACCGGCAACATTAGGAGCCATTGCATGCATCAGCAGATGATTTTTCGGATCGTACTGCAAACCAACTACTTGGGAAACGCGTGCACTATCCGGTACTGCAGAAACGCCGGCATTGCCTATCAGCGGATTAATTTTATTTTCATCGCTCAAAAATAGATTCATAATTTTTGCAAACATAACGCCGCCGAATGTTGCAATCATAAACGAAACTGCTCCAAGCGCAAAAATTCCGATTGACTTCGCCGTTAAAAATGTTGTTGCTTGTGTTGATGCACCAACCGTCAAGCCGATTAATATTGTCACAATATCAATCAGCGAGCCTTTTGCAGTATCAGCCAAACGTTTTGTAACGCCGCTCTCTTTCAAAATATTTCCGAAGAACAACATTCCGAGAAGTGGAAGAGCACTCGGAGTAATAAAGCAAGTAAGTAATAACCCAACAATCGGGAAAAGAATTTTTTCAAGTTTTGAAACCTGACGCGGCGGTTTCATCTTTATCAAACGTTCTTTATCGGTTGTCAAAAGTTTCATAATTGGCGGCTGAATTACCGGCACGAGTGCCATGTAAGAATATGCTGAAACTGCTATTGCACCAACAAGTTCGGGTGCTAATTTGGAAGAGAGGAAAATTGCTGTCGGTCCATCGGCGCCACCGATAATGCCGATAGCAGCAGCTTGCTGCGGTAAGTAACCGAGAGCCAATGCAATTGTGTACGCACCAAAAATTCCAAGTTGTGATGCGGCACCGAGCAAGATTAATTTTGGATTGGAAAGCAAAGTTGAAAAGTCTGTCATCGCACCGATGCCGAGAAAAATCAGCGGCGGGTAAATTCCTTTTGTGACACCGAAATATAAATAGTTAAGGACACTGCCGTTTTCATAAATACCGACTTGCAAATTTGCATTTTCAAGAAACGGAATGTTGCCGATGAGAATTCCGAATCCAATTGGAACGAGTAAAAGCGGTTCGTAATCTTTTGCGATTGCGAGATATATAAATGCAAACGCAACCATAATCATGATGCAATGACCGATTGTGAAATTTGCGAATGCGGTGTACCGCATAAATTGATCGAAGCCGTGAGCTGTAAATTCGAAAAACTGCTGCATGGTTAACCTCCGATCTCTACAAGAAGTTCGCCTTCAAGAACCGAATCGCCCGGTTTAACTTTTATCGAAATTATTTTTCCTTCTTTATCGGCGTTAACATTGTTTTCCATTTTCATAGCTTCGAGCGTGAGAAGTTTATCACCGATCTTTACCGTATCGCCTTCTTTTACATGAACGTGAAGAATTACGCCCGGCAGCGGAGATTTTACATGACCAACTCCTTTTGGCTCTGCCGGACTGCTTGTTTTTGCAACCTGCTTAACAATATCGGTAGAAGGAGAAACAACAGATCTTACTAAACGCGGTGTTTTTGTAGCTTGAATTTTTTTATCGATCTCTACCTGGTATGAAGTGCCGTTCACTTCAATTTCAGCAACATTATCTTCTACATTAATTATATCAACTTCATATTGGCTGCCGTTGATTTTTAATTTGAATTTTTTCATCGCTTCAATTCCTTATCTGGGGTATTGTCTTAATCCGTAGATTTTAGAACTCCACGGTGAATAAGTTTTGGTTACTCTGTTAATGGTAAGTACTGTGCATTCGTGATCGTGCATTTCACTCATATAAAGATGTAATGCAACAGCAATTGCCGCATTAATATCGCCCGAAGTTTCAAGAACTTTTATGACTTCTTTTTCTTTCTTACCGGCTCTTTCCAAATTTCTTTTTAGTTTGAGGTTGAGAATTTTTGTGATGTTGAGAAATAAAATGTAAAGAAGCAGAAGGGAAAGGAACACAACAGCCATTCCGATGAAGGTCATTCCGACTCCCCACGGATCAATTTCGTTAAACCGTTGTGCGTTCTGTGAAATTTTTGCTTTTGCGAGTGAATCTACCGTTGCTGTGCTTGCTTGTGCTATTATTGCAAATATCATTTCTTCCTCCTTATAACGGCATGTTAGAATGTTTCTTGGGAGGATTAACATCTTTCTTTGTTGAAAGAGACTGCAGTGCACGTATAATTCTGAATCTTGTATTTCGCGGTTCAATCACATCATCTATAAAACCATACTTTGCCGCAACGTACGGGTTGGCAAATTTTCTTTTGTACTCTTCTTCTTTTTTGTTGATGAACTGTAGACGTTCTTGTTCATCCTGAATTTCGCTGATCTCTTTATTGTGAAGAACCTCGATTGCGCCGCGCGGACCCATAACTGCAACTTCTGCCGTGGGCCATGCATAGTTGATATCGCCGCGCAAATGTTTGGAACCCATTACGTCGTAAGCGCCGCCGTATGCTTTGCGTAGTATGATTGTAATTTTCGGAACCGTTGCTTCGCCGTATGCAAATAAAAGTTTTGCACCGTGAAGAATTATTCCGCCGTATTCTTGCGTTGTGCCGGGTAAAAATCCCGGTACATCAACCAGCGTTACAATTGGTATGTTGAATGCATCGCAGAAGCGGACGAATCTTCCGGCTTTGCGCGATGAATTAATATCGAGTACTCCGGCAAGATAATTTGGTTGATTTGCAACAATGCCGACAGAGATTCCGTTAAATCGTGCGAAGCCGACAACAATGTTTGGAGCGTAGTGACGCTGTACTTCAACAAATTCATGATAATCCGTAATTGCATGAATTACATCTTTTACATCGTAAGGTTTGTTCGGGCTTTCGGGAATAATTTCGTTGAGCGAATCTTCGAGTCTGTCGATCGGGTCATCACAAAATGCAAGAGGCGGATCTTCCAAATTATTTTGCGGCATGTAACTCAAAAGTTTTCTGATAAGAAGAATTCCTTCTTGTTCGTCTTCGGCAACAAAATGTGTAACGCCGGATTTTGATCCGTGAACCATTGCACCGCCGAGTTCGTCATCGGTTACTGTTTCTCCGGTAACAGTCTTTACAACTTTTGGACCGGTAACAAACATATAGCTTTTACCTTTGGTCATAATTGTAAAATCAGTTAGAGCCGGCGAATAAACTGCACCGCCGGCACATGGACCAAAGATTGCTGATATCTGCGGCACAACTCCCGATGCTAAAATATTTCGTTGAAAAATTTCAGCATAGCCGCCGAGACTTTTGACACCTTCTTGAATTCTCGCGCCGCCGCTGTCGTTAATTCCAATTACCGGTGCGCCCACTTTCATTGCTTTGTCCATCACTTTACAAATTTTCTGCGCGTACATTTCTGAAAGTGATCCGCCGAAAACGGTAAAGTCTTGCGAGAAAACATAAACGAGTCTGCCGTCGATTGTACCGTAGCCGGTTACAACGCCATCTGATAAATAAGTTTGCTTGTCCAAACCGAAATCAACTGTTCTGTGCGAAACAAACATGTCGAACTCTTCGAAGCTTCCTTCGTCGAGTAGCATATCGATTCTTTCGCGGGCAGTGAATTTTCCTTTTTGGTGCTGGGATTCGATTCTTTTTTCGCCGCCGCCAAGCCGTGCTTTTTCACGCTTATCCAGTAATTCTTGAATCTTCTCTTGAATAGGCATTATTCCTCCTGAATAGAGTGATGAGTGAAGAATGTAGAATGTAGGGATTTTTTTTTCGATGAGATAATCAACCTTTGCTACACTTGACTAATCTTTCGTATTCATCACGATCTTTAATTTGCTGTTTTATTCGATTGCTATATTAGATTTATTCTTTATGAAAAATTTCCATTTATAATTTTCTGAAAAACTCTACGCTCCTCACTCGTCACTTTTCGCGGGTTTCTCACACAGTTCCGTTAAAACTCCGTAAGTAGATTTCGGATGAAGGAAAGCGATGTTCAAGCCTTCTGCACCTCTGCGCGGTTCTTTATCGATTAATTGAACGCCTTTTGCTTCAACTTCTTTTAGTGTGTCTTTCAAATTACTTGCGGCAAAAGCAATGTGATGAATTCCTTCTCCTTTTTTTTCGATGAACTTACCAACCGGTCCGTCCGGTTCGGTCGATTCGAGCAATTCAATTTTTGTTTGTCCTATCATAAAAAAAGCGGTCTTCACTTTTTGATCTTTCACTTCTTCGACGGCATAACATTTTAATCCGAGAACATTTTCGTAATACTTAATTGAGTCATCTAAATTTTTGACCGCAATACCGATATGTTCTATGTGTGTTAGTTCCATTTTTATATCCGTTTACTGATTTCAAATTGTTGTTTCGTCATGATAACTATTGTCGAATTGTTATATGATTATATTGTTAAGCAACTTGATATTAGCTAACAATAGAGCAATTAAATAACAACACGCTCTTTGTACTCGCCAAACACTTCTCGCATCGTGTTGCAAATTTCTCCGATGCTTGCATAAACTTTAACAGCATCAAGAATGTACGGCATAACATTGTCTGTTCCTTCCGCAGCTTTTCTCAATGCATCAAGTTTTGTTTTTACTTCGTTGTTGTTTCGCTGTGCACGTATTTTATTTAGGAATTCAATCTGCTCGCGCTGAACTTTTTCATCGATCTTTAACAAATTATTGTTCTTCTCTTCGTTCTCGGCAAATTTATTTACGCCGACAACAGTCCGTTCATTGCTTTCCAATTCATGATTAAATCTATAGGCAGATTTTTGTATTTCCGTTTGAATGTATCCGGCTTCAATTGCGTTAATAACTCCGCCCATCGCATCAATTTTGTTGATATATTCTTCGGCTTCTTTTTCTATTTGGTCGGTGAGTGATTCAATATAGTATGAACCGGCGAGCGGGTCGATTGTATTTGTTACTCCGCTTTCGTAAGCAACAATCTGCTGTGTTCGCAAAGCAATCTTTACCGATTCTTCTGTGGGCAGCGCGAGCGCTTCATCTCGCGAATTTGTGTGCAAGCTTTGTGTTCCGCCGAGTACCGCAGCAAGTGTTTGAATTGTGACTCTGATAATATTGTTATCGACTTGCTGAGCAGTTAAAGTTGAGCCGGCAGTTTGTGTGTGGAAACGAAGCATCATCGATTTATCTTTTTTCGCACCGAATCTTTCTTTCATAATTTTTGCCCACAATCTACGCGCCGCGCGATACTTCGCAATTTCTTCAAACAAATCGTTGTGTGCATTAAAGAAGAAAGAAAGTTGTCCGGCAAATTCATCAACATCGAGCCCGGCATTAATTGCGGCATGAACGTAAGCCATGCCGTCTGCAAGAGTAAATCCAACTTCTTGCGCTGCGGTAGATCCGGCTTCGCGAATGTGATAACCGGAAATAGAAATTGTATTCCACTTCGGAATTTCTTTCGAGCAGAATTCAAAAATGTTTGTAATCAATCTCATGGAAGGTTTCGGCGGATAAATATAAGTTCCGCGCGCAACGTATTCTTTCAAAATATCATTTTGAATTGTACCGCTGATTTTGTCTCTGCCAACTCCTTGTTTTTCGGCAACGGCAATGTACATTGCGAGCAGAACGGAAGCCGGTGCGTTAATTGTCATCGATGTAGAAACTTTATCGAGCGGAATTTGATCGAACAAAATTTCCATATCGGCAAGTGTATCGATTGCAACACCAACTTTCCCGACTTCACCCAAAGCCATCGAATCATCGCTGTCGTAACCAATTTGGGTTGGAAGATCGAAAGCAACAGAGAGACCGCTTTGCCCTTGCGATAATAAGTAACGATATCTTTCGTTTGATTCTTTTGCGGTACCGAACCCGGCGTATTGGCGCATTGTCCAAAATCTTCCGCGGTACATTGTCGGCTGAACACCGCGGGTAAATGGATATGCACCGGGGTAACTAAGGTTCTCGTTATAATTTTCTAAAGACGAATCGGTTGGCAAATAAAGCGGTTTTACTTCCGTGAATGATAGTGTCGTAAAATTTTTTAATCGCTCGGGAAACTTTGAGATTGTTTTTTTGTAAGTGTTTTCATTCCAATTATTGTATGAATCCTGTACTTTTTTCTTAAGATCATCAATATTCATTTCAGAGATCCTTTCTTTGTAAGCATTAAGTTAACGGCAATTAGTATGCCCGTCACAAAGGACAAAAAGTTTTAATAAAACTGAGAATGTAATAGGAATTTAATGAATAGAATGAATTAAGAGAATTGCTCTTTTAAAAAAAGCTTCTCAATAATTGGAATGAAGTTATCTTTTATTGGAAAAATAGATTAAAAAAACTTAGCGGCTTACTTGACAAAAAACTCATGATGCTCTATTTTTAGACCTCAATTTTGTGACGAAAGAAAATTTTGTATTCCGCGGTAGCTCAATGGCAGAGCATGCGGCTGTTAACCGCAGGGTTGTAGGTTCGAGCCCTACCCGCGGAGCGAAGAGGCTTGCGGTTTAATCACAAGCCTTTTTTATTTGAACTTGAGCAGTGGCTGTTTGTTGATTTTTATTAACAAAGTATTTCAGGTGCTCTGTTCGTATTAATTAATTTATATTTATCATTATTTTTAAGGAGCATCTTTAAGATGGCTGAAAAAGTAAATGGGACCGTTAAATGGTTCAACAGCTCTAAAGGTTACGGCTTCATCTCTCGCAAAGACGGCGATGATGTATTTGTTCATTTCCAGGCTATTCAGGGCGATGGATACCGTACTCTTCAAGAAGGTCAGCAAGTTGAATTTGTTGTAGCTCAAGGTCAAAAAGGTCCGCAAGCACAAGAAGTTAAAGTTCTCAACTAAACTTTAATTCAATAATAACTTGAAATACGAAGCCCCGATTTTCAATCGGGGTTTTTTATTTTAAAAATTTTCTTCCGCACTCATTAATTATTCTTGACAATCTACTCAATTAGGATTAGTTTTAAATCATTATGTAAACGTTTACATTCAATTATTTGGCAAATGAACGCTAACATCAAAGAAATAGCAAAACGGGCGAATGTTTCTATTGCCACGGTTTCGAGGGCATTGAGCGGGCAAAATAATGTGCGCGAGGAAACTAAAAAACATATCCTAAAAATTGCACGGCAGTTAAATTACAATCCGAATCTGCTTGCAAGAAATTTTGTGAAAGGGAAATCAAACATAATTGGTTTGATTCTTCCCGACATATCCGATGAATTTTTTTCAGAGATTATTAAAAGCATCGACGATACTTCATTTATCAGCGGGTACTTTACGATGGTAATCAGTTCGCACAAAAACCGCTCGCTTGTCGAATCAATCAATACGATGATGAACAGCGGCATTGCGGGCGGATTCATTCTGCTTGTGCCTTTTATGAATTCCGAAATTGAAAAAGCTTTGAAGAGCGAGCGCGTACCGTTTGTAATTATCAGCGGAGATAGTGAGCTGGGCGATTACGACATAATAACAATTGATAATTATAATGCTGCGTACAACGCGGTAAAATTTCTTGCCGATAACGGCTATAAAAAAATTGCTCACATTGCCGGACCGGATGAAAATAATGATGCTGCTTTACGGCGCGAAGGTTTTTTGAACGCTTGCACAAAATTGAAACTCGAAACTAAAAAATCATGGATTGTGAAAGCTGATTTTACGTTGGAAAGCGGCGAGCGTGCCGCAAATTTAATATTAAAGCAGAAAGAAAGACCGGAAGTAATTTTTGCGGCGAACGATATGACGGCAATCGGTTGTTACAACGCGGCATCAAAACTTGGATTAAAAATTCCCGATGATATTGCAATCATAGGCTTCGATGATGTGCTGATATCCCAGTATGTTAGCCCGCCGCTCACCACAATTAAAGTGGATACGGAAACTATCGGAAAAACTGCCGCAGAAAAATTAATTCAGAAAATGACGCAGACAGAAAAATTAAAACCGCAGACGATAAAAATTTCTACGGAGCTTGTAATTAGAAATTCATGTTAAACTAAAAACGGGTGAAGAAAAAGAATGGGTAAGTTTCAAACAAAATACGGCTACTTTACGGATGACGGAAGCGAATATGTTATCACAAACATAAAAACACCCAAACCGTGGGTGAATGTTATTTCAAACGGAACATACGGTTTGGTAATTTCTCAAACCGGCGGCGGATTCAGTTTTAATGAACATTCAGAATTCAACCGGTTGAACAGATGGCACCAGGATCTAATACGCGACGACTGGGGAAAATATTTTTATTTCAAGAACAACAAAACCAACGAAGTTTGGAATCCAACATGGATGCCTACAAAAATTCTTATCGAAAATTTTGAAGCGAGATTCGGTTTCGGTTACGCAATTTTTAAATCCGAGTACAAAGGAATTTTTGTTGAGCTGAAAATTTTTATTCCGATGAATGATAACCTGGAGATCTGGAATTTTAAAGTAACAAACAACAGCGGCAAAGAACTTGACCTTTCTATCTATTCTTATTTTGAATGGTGTCTCGGTTCGTCTGCAGATCATCACAGAGAATTTCATAAAACATTTATCGAAACGGAATTCAATGCCGAGAATAATGTTATGCTCGCAACAAAACGTTTGTGGGAAATTCCCCTTGGCGACCGCGGACACTGGAATATTGAATACCCGTATTACGGATTTATTTCAGCCAACCGCGCGATAATTGATTACGAAGGCGACAAAGAAAATTTTATCGGGCAGTACGGTAGTTTGGATAAACCCGACGCGCTTACGAACCAATCTCTATCCAATAAAACCGGCAAATGGAATGATTCAATTGGAACCGTGCGTGTTCGTTTTTCTATTCCGGCTGGCTCATCGAAATCATCTTCATTTTATCTGGGAATAAAGCCTTCCAAAAAAGAAGTTTACGAAACGTTGAAAAAATACCGGAGTGATGATCAAATAGAAAAAGCTTTTGATGAAGTAAAAAACTTTTGGCAGAATTTTTTATCTACTCTGGAAATTAATACGCCGGACGAAGCGATGAATATTATGGTCAACAAATGGATCAGGTATCAAGCAACTGCCGGAAGATTGTGGGCGCGCACTGCGTACTACCAGCAGAGCGGGGCGTTTGGTTTCAGAGATCAATTACAGGACAGCCTTGTTTATCTGCCGGTTGATAAATCACTCACTGAAAAACAAATTCGTTTGCATGCTCGTCATCAATTTGAAGAAGGAACGGTTTTGCATTGGTGGCACCCGATCAGCGAAACCGGTCTGCCGACAAAAATGACGGACGATCTTCTCTGGCTGCCGTACGTGCTTTTCCATTATCTCGATGAAACTGCGAACTACAAATTTTTAGATGAAACGGAACCGTACTACGATAACAAACAAAAAGACGATTCGCTTTTCGATCATTGCGCAGCGGCAATTGAAGTGGTTCTGAAACGTTACAGCGAACGCGGCTTGCCGTTGATTGGCGCCGGCGATTGGAACGACGGATTGAGTGCTGTCGGTCTCGAATTTAAAGGCGAATCGATCTGGCTCGCACATTTCTTCTATTTGATACTAAAACGTTTTGCCGGAGTGTGTGAAAAAGTAGAACAGAAAGAATTTCAAAATCGTTACGAACTAAAAGCGGAAGAATTAAAAGAAGCAATCAACAAATATGCTTGGGACGGCGAATGGTTTTGGCGTGCAACAAAAGATAACGGCGAGAAAATAGGAAGTATTGAAAACGAAGAGGGGAAAATTTTCCTCAATGCGCAGACATGGAGCGTAATTGCCGATTCAACAGACGATCACCGCAAAGCAGATGCAATGGACTCGGTTGAAAAATATTTGTTGAAAAATAACGGCGCACTTTTGCTGTGGCCCGCTTACACGAAGCCAGATAAATATATCGGTTACCTTTCACGTTACGCACCGGCGCGAAGGGAAAACGGTGGAGTTTACACTCACGCCGCAACTTGGGCAATTCAAGCTTTTGCAATGATGAAAGATGCAGAGAATGCATTTGAATCATACAAAAGATTATCGCCAATCAACAGCGGAATGCATCCAGATAAATATGTTGCAGAGCCGTTCGTTACGCCGGGAAATATCGACGGTCCCGATTCTCCAAATTACGGAATGGGCGGCTGGACTTGGTACACGGGTTCTGCCCAGTGGTTTCAAAAAGAAATTTTGGAATGGATACTCGGCGTTCGTCCGACGGAAAAAGGCTTGTTGATCGATCCGTGCATCCCGAAAACTTGGAACGAATATAAAGTGAAAAGAACTTTCCGCGGAACGATTTACAACATCATTGTAAAAAATCAAAACGGTGTCTCGTTCGGTGTGAAAGAAATTTTTGTGAACGGTGTTCCGGTTAGAGGAAACGTAATTCCGGTTCAGTCAAATAAAATAGTTGATGTAGAAGTAATTCTATAAAAGAAGGCGCGCAGACTTAATAAGTCTGCGTGTTTGTTCAAAAAAGTAGGAGAGGCAATGAGAAAATTATTTATAAACATCGCATTGGTGTCTTTTGTCTTTTCAAGTTATGCGTTTTCGCAATCAACATACAAACCTTATTGGGAAAATAAATTTGAATTAACCGCAGAACAAAAAACTTTTCTCGATACACTTCAATACAAAACTTTTCTTTATTTCATTAATGAAATAAATACTGAAAACGGATTGGTAAAAGACCGTTCGACTGAAGCATCGCCGGCTACAATTGCGGCTACGGGATTTGCAATTCCGATTTGGGCAATTGGCGCAGAGAAGGGATGGATCACAAAAGAGAAAGCAGTTAAACTGACTTATAATCTTCTCAACTTTTTTTATAACTCCGAACAGAGCATGGATAAATTTGCAGCCGGTCACGACGGCTTCTACTATCATTTTCTTGGAATGAAAGACGGTAAACGATTTTGGAACTGCGAACTCTCTTCGATTGATTCGGGATTACTTTTTTGCGGAATGATATTCGCGCGGAATTATTATAACGGCGATACGGAAAAAGAAAAAGCGATCCGGGAGTTGACAAATAAAATAATCGGCAGAGCTAATTACGATTACTTTGCGCACGATGCCGATGCAAAATTTCCGAACGGAATTTCGATGGGCTGGCATGAACGTGAAGGTGTTTTTGAAATTTCGTGGTGGGGTTACACCGAAGCTTTGTTCCTTTACGTCATTGCTGCCGGGATGGATATGCAAAACGCTCCGGAAGGTTTTAAAGATACTTTTGTTAAACATTATCAATGGCGCGAACCGTATCAGAATTTGGGTCATGTTGTTTTTCCTTCGTTGTTTTCACATCAATATTCGATGATGTTTTTGGATACGCGCGGTCTGCAAGATAAATACATGAAAGAAAAAGGAAGCGATTATTTCGAAAACTCACGCCGTGCAGTATACACGCAATGGAATTACGCGAAAGAAAATCCCGAAGGATGGGAGGGCTACGATTCACTTTGCTGGGGCTGGACTGCAAGTGATGGTCCCGGTGATTTCGAAAAAGACGGAAAAAAATTTGGAGGTTATGCCGCTCGCGGTAATTCGGGTCCGGATTCTGTAGAATATGATGACGGTACAATCGTTCCAACTGCCGCCGGGGCTTCAATTCCGTTTGCACCGGAAATTACAATTCCTACTTTGATGAACATGTATGAAAAATATAAATCGATTGGAGTGTGGGGCAAGTACGGATTTTATGATTCGTTCAACCCGACTTTGAATTGGGTCAACCCGGATTATCTCGGTCTCGATCAAGGTCCGATTGTTATCATGATTGAAAATTTTTACAACGGATTTGTTTGGAAATATTTTATGAAAGATCCGGTTGTGCAGAAAGGATTAGAGCGTTTGGGTTTTGAAAAGAAATAATCATTAAAAAAATCTTTTGTGAAGATTTGGAAGCAATTCGTGTTAATTATAAAATGAGTTGGCAGATGAAAGAGGTAATATCAAAAATTATAATCGCCATTCTTGTTCTGCTTTCGCTTGCGATACAATTATTTGCACAGCCGAAAACGCTTGATGAATTCAATACAACAGAGGGCTGGCAGATTTTTGCTTCAGAAGGTGTCGAAATAAAAATTTCAACTGTCGATGGATGGAAAGGGAAATGTCTCCATCTCGATTATAACTTCACGAAAGGTTCCGGCTACGGCGGCATCCAAAAAGTTTTGCCGATTGCATATCCGGAAAATTATCAATTCAATTTTTATCTCAGAGCTCAATCGCCGAACAATAATCTGGAATTCAAACTGCTCAGCGCTAATAATGAGAATGTTTGGTGGTACAACAACCGCAATTATGAATTTCCCGATCAATGGACAAAATATGTAATCAAAAAAAGAAAGATTGAATTTGCATGGGGACCAACCACAGATAAAACTTTGCGGCAGACGGAGAAACTTGAATTTACAATTGCTTCGTATAACGGCGGTAAAGGAACAATTTATCTCGACGAATTGAAATTCGAACCTCTGCCGGAATTATTGAGTGCACTGCTTCAGCCTTTGTTTACGGCAACATCCACATCAAAAAAATCAGATGTAAAATTTTTAAGCGATAAAAATCATGGAACTATTTGGCGCAGTAATTCAAAAGAGAAACAAGAAATCATTCTCGATTTGCAAGGAAGAAAAGAATACGGCGGCTTAAAAATTGTTTGGGACGAAAAAGATTTCGCGAGCAAGTTCAATCTCCAAATTTCCGATGACGGAAAAACGTGGGAAAAGATTTACACGGCTGCCAAGGAGAATCCCAACATAAATTATATTCGTCTGCCGGAGTTTGAATCCGCACTCATCAAAATTCAATTGGAGAAAAGTTTTAGTGGGAAAGGATTTGGGATAAGAGAAATAGAAATTAAAGACGGCGAGTATTCGGCTGACATCAACCGCTTCTTTATTAACATTGCAAAAGACCATACGCGCGGATTTTACCCGAGATATTTCAACGAAGAAAAATCTTACTGGACTGTAGTGGGTGTAAGCGAAGATGTGAAAGAGGCTTTGATAAATGAAGACGGCGCAGTTGAAGTTGATAAACAGAATTTTTCGCTCGAACCGTTTTTGTATTACGACGGCAAACTTAAAACATGGAACAGCCAGCAAAACATTCAGCGGCTCGAAAAAAATTATCTGCCGGTTCCAAGTGTAAAATGGCTCGGCGATATCCAGCTTGAAGTGAAAGCATTTGCCGAC
This sequence comes from Ignavibacteriales bacterium, assembly GCA_016177735.1. Taxonomy (GTDB): domain Bacteria; phylum Bacteroidota; class Ignavibacteria; order Ignavibacteriales; family Melioribacteraceae; genus DYJK01. The sequence goes on from JACOUS010000018.1 coordinate 115,773, forward strand.
GGCGAAGCAAACAAATCATCCGTACTTTATCTTTCATACACTTTAAAAAATATTTCGAAGGAAGTGAAAGAAGGGAATCTGTTTGTTGCAGTTCGTCCGTTTCAAGTTAATCCTTATTATCAGTGGCTCAATGTTACCGGCGGTGCTGCAAAAATCAGATCAATAAAAACAGAGAAGAACAAAATAGTTGTGAACGGCGCCAAGTATATCGTTCCAATTAGCAAGGCGGACGGCTTCGGCGCTGCATCATTTGATGACGGCGATGTAACTTCGTTTTTATCGCAAGACAAACTTCCGCAGAAAAAAAATGTTGTTGATAAAATTGGTTATGCATCAGCCGCGATGAAATTTTCTTTTGATTTGAAACCACAGGAAGAAAAAATATTTTACGTTGCAGTTCCATTCTATAAAGAAATCCCGGGCAAACTTAATTCCGGCAAAGCACAGTTTGTAAATCAAAAATTGGAAGAGACGAAAAAATTTTGGGAAGAAAAAATCACACACGTAAAATTTAATCTTCCTTCTTCGGCTGATAAAATTGTAAACACGATCCGAACAAATCTTGCAAACATTTTGATCAACCGCGATAAAGCCGGAATACAGCCGGGCTCGCGTTCATACGAGCGTTCATGGATACGTGACGGCTCACTCACTTCTTCGGCACTTTTGAAAAACGGAATTGTGAAGGAAGTCCGCGAGTTTGCAGATTGGTATTCGGCGAATCAATTTGAAAACGGAAAAGTGCCGTGTGTTGTTGACCGCCGCGGTCCCGATCCGGTACCGGAAAACGACAGTCACGGTGAACTTGTTTATCTCATCAAACAATATTTTAATTACTCGAAAGACACAACATGGCTCCGCTCGAAATTTGAAAATGTGAATAAAACAGTTGACTACATAAAATTTTTGGTTGATCAGCGCTCGACTGATTTTTACAAAAGCGGAAACGACAGCATCCGCGCTTGTTACGGAATTCTTCCCGAATCAATTTCGCACGAAGGTTATTCTGATAAACCACGTCATTCGTACTGGGATGATTTCTTCGGCATGAAAGGTTTGAAAGACGCCGTTGAGATTGCTGATCTGCTCGGTGAAAAAGAAGAATCAAAAAAAATCGCCGGCATCCGCGATGAATTCAAAAAAAATCTTTATGAATCAATCGAGCTTGCAACGAAGCGGAAAAAAATAAATTATATACCGGGCTGCGCCGAACTCGGAGATTTTGATGCCACATCAACTACAATTGCACTTTATCCGTGCAACGAGTTGAACAATCTGCCGCACGAACTTCTTCAAAATACTTTTGACAAATATTTTGAGAACACACAAAACCGTGCAAAACCAGAAACGGTGTGGGATGCGTACACGCCGTATGAAGTCCGCACGATTGGCTCGTTTATATTTTTGGATCAGCCGGAACGCGCGCACTGGCTGCTCGAATATTTTTTGAATGATCAGCGACCGCAAGGCTGGAATCATTGGGCGGAAGTTGTTTGGAAAGACAGACGCATTCCGCGTTTCATCGGCGATATGCCGCACACGTGGGTCGGTTCGGATTTTATAAATTCGATGCGCACTATGTTCATTTATGAAAATGAATATGATTCCACAATTGTTCTCGGCGCCGGACTTTATCAAGATTGGATCGATGCACCGAACGGAATGAGTATTGAACATTTGCCTTCGTACTACGGCGATATTTCATACTTCGTTAAAAAAGAAAATGAAAAGTACAGAGTTGATATCGTACTTCACGAAAACGAAAATGTGAAAGTTGTTCTGAAAAATTTCAATCAGAAAAAATTGCCGAAGAAAATTTTGGCAGACGGGATCGAGTTGAAAAATTTTACGGAGAATTCCATTCCGTTTTATATCGGTAAAACTCCGGTGAGTCTTGAGATTTTTTATTAATAGATGTTACAAACGAGAATATGATTTTGAACGAAAAAATAAAATTAAACGGAAGCTGGTTTTACAAAACCGATGCAGATTCAAAATTGGATTATGAATCTGTGCGCAGATTGTTTTTATCGGGGAAGATAAAAGATGAGATGCGCGTTCCATCCAACTGGCAGCTTGCCGGCTTGAACAATTTCAGCGGTGCTGTTTGGTTTATAAAAAAATTTAATGTAAGCGAAAAATTTTTTGCAAAACGAATAAAAATTCTTAAGTTGAAAGGCAAAGATTACATTGCAGATATTTGGTTGAACAAAAGCTTTGTGAGGCACCATGAAGGTTATTTCCAAACGTTCAACTGCGATATCGGCAAATTTATTTTAAAGCAGAATCTGCTTGTCGTAAAAATAACCTCGCCTTTCGAAGAACCCGGCAAAGTTTGGCCCCTCAAGAAAAAACTTATCAAAGGAATTTTTAATCATCACGATTGCAGACCCGGCGCGTGGGATCCGAAACACGGGCAAGATCAAAACACCGGCGGAATTTGGAACGATGTGCTGATCGAATCTGCAGATGGTGTTTGGCTCGAATCCGTGAGGCTTGATTCGAAAATTAATTACGCAAAAAATTATGCGGATGTTAACATCAAAGCGGATTACCTTTCCGCTCTTTCAAAATCAGTGAAAGAAGAAATAGTTGCCGAGGTTCTTTCGCCGGATGGAAAAATTTTCGAACATCGTTTTAACGAAACTATAAAACCGGGGATGCAGACTTTTAAAATTTCGTTTGAAATTAATAACCCGTTTTTGTGGTGGAGTTGGGACATCGGCAAACCGGATCTTTACAGAATAAAAATCTCATCAAAACTATTTGACGATTACAAAACTACTTTCGGAATCCGCGAAGTTAAACTTGACGACGAACAAATTTTTTATCTAAACGGAAAAAGATTATTCCTCCGCGGCACGAACATTATTCCGACACAATTTTTAAGCGATCTGACAAAAAAGAAAATAGAAAAACAAGTAACACTGATTCGCGAAGCAAAGCTTAATGTAGTGCGAGTGCATGCCCACGTTAACCGTGATGAATTTTATGACGAGTGCGACAAGCAAGGAATTTTAGTTTGGCAAGATTTTGCACTGCAATGGACTTACGACGACTCCGAAGAATTTGCTAAGAATGCCGTCACTCAAATTAAAGAGATGGTACGCCAGCATTACAACCATCCTTCGATTTCATTTTGGTGCTGTCACAACGAACCCGGCAAGCAGATCGAAACATTGGATAAAAAATTATTTAATGCTGCTGCAAGCGAAGACAAAACTCGTGTAATCCGCATCGCTTCAAATTATGAAGAGCACGCATACGATGGCTGGTACTGGGGCGATAAAGAACATTATGCAGCCGCTCCGATGGGTCCGCTGGTTACTGAATTTGGCGCGCAAGGTATTCCCGAAATTTCTTCGTTGAAAAAAATTCTTTCATTGGAAGATATCCGCAAACCGAATTGGGAAAAATGGAAGTATCATAATTTTCAATACGAGCAGACTTTCCAAATTGCCGGCGTGCAAAAAGGAAAGAACACGCACGAGTTGATTCGTAATTCGCAAAATTATCAAGCCGAACTTTTACAGACAGCAATTGATTCTTACCGGCGCAAACGTTTCAACGGTATCAACGGAATTTTTCAATTTATGATGATCGACTGCTGGCAATCGATCACGTGGTCGGTTGTTGATTATTATTTCAAAAAGAAGAAAGCGTATTTCGCTTTGCAAAAAACGATGCAGCCGGTTTATGTTTCTGTTCGTGTACGGCAGAAAAAATATTTTGCCGGTGCAAAATTAAATATCGATTGCTGGCTGATTAATGACTTGCACGAATCATTTTCAAATTGCAAACTTGCGTTTGATCTTAACGGAAAAATTGTAAACGAAATGGAAATGGGAACGGTTACGGAAGATTCGATTCGTTTTATCGACTGGGAATCGATTCATTTAATTTTGCCGAAAAACTTAAAAGCCGGAAAACATTCTGTTGAAATTTTCTTGAAGAGTGATAAAAAAATTTTGACGGCAAATAATTTTGAGATTGAAATCGAGAGGGACACACGATGAAAAAAATAATTTTGTTCTGCTGTTCATTTATTTTTATGCTGAATGTTTTCGTGTATGCACAAGATACAACACCACCGGCAGTGCCGTCAAATTTTCGTGCGTACTCGTACGAGCTTCACGGCGATCTTTATTGGGATGCTAACACAGAAACAGATTTGTCGGGTTATCTTCTTTATAAATGGAACGGTTCGTCATTCGCATTTTCCCAAAACTTGAGCAAAGATGTAACATGGCAAATGTATTGGTACGGGTTCACCGGTGTCGGCGAGAAATTTAAAATACGTGCGTACGATACTTCGGGAAATGTTTCCGATTTCAGTGATGAAGTAGAAATCTCAACACATGAAATGACCGATGACGAATTTATGGATATGGTTCAGCGCGCTGTGTTCAGATATTTTTGGGATTGGGGCGACCCAACTTCAGGTGTTGCACGCGAACGCTGGCATTCCGATGAGAGCGATAAAACAAATACAATTGGCGGCGGCGGCTTCGGAGTTATGGCAATTTTAGTCGGTGTTGAACGCGGTTTTGTTACTCGCGGACAAGGTGCAGAAAGAATTTTAAAGATTGTTGATTTCCTTGCAAACAAAATTGAAAAATTCCACGGTGCATTTCCACATTGGTTCAACGGCACAACAGGCAAAGTTGTAAAATTTGGCGTGCAAGACGGCGGCGATATTGTTGAAACAGCTTTCATGATTCAAGGCTTGCTTGCAGCACGGCAATATTTTAATCAACAAGACAACACCGAAGCACAAATAAGAAATTTGACCACACAACTTTGGGAAAATGTTGATTGGGATTTTTACCGCAACTATTCAACCGGGCTTTATTGGAACTGGTCGCCCACGATGGGATTCAATTTCAGCGACACATTTATTTTCCACGGATGGAACGAAACATTAATGCCGTACCTACTCGCAGTTGCATCGCCAACACACGGCATTCAAAAAATGTATTATGATTCCGGATGGGCGACAAACGGCGGAATAAGATATACGGGAAGTGCACGCTACGGTTACGATTTGTATCTCGGAAATAAAAACAGTTACGGCGGACCTCTCTTCTTTACCCATTATTCTTTTCTTGGATTTGATCCGCGCACGAAACGTGATAAGTATGCAAATTATTTTGCGCAAAATATAAATCAGAGTTTGATCAACTATTCTTACTGTGTCGATAATCCTAAAAAATTTACCGGCTATAGTGAAAACTGCTGGGGACTGACTGCAAGCTATTCGGTACCGGGCGTCGATTATACCGCGCATGAGCCGATGAATAACGATAACGGAACAATTGCACCGACTGCAGCGCTTTCATCGATGCCGTACACTCCGTATGCATCAAAACAAGCTATGAAATATTTTTACAGAACGTTCAAAGATAAGTTGTGGGGCAAGTTTGGTTTTAAAGATGCATTCAATCTAACTTACTCCGCAAACGGCGTGAGCGGCGAATGGTTCAGCGGCGGTTATCTGGCAATCGATCAGGGACCGATTATTTGCATGATCGAAAATTACCGCTCGCAATTATTGTGGAATTTGTTTATGACTGATCCCGATATTCAAACGGCACTTCCTAAAATTCCATTTTATGATGACCAATTTCCTCCGACTGATGTTGAAGAAAAAAATGAAATGCCGGACGGATTTAAGTTGAATCAAAATTATCCGAACCCGTTCAACCCGGAAACGACAATTAAATATGTACTTCCCGAAGCGGCGAATGTTACATTAAAAGTTTTTGATGTTTTAGGCAGAGAAGTAACAACACTTGTAAATGAATTTAAGCAAGCCGGTATCTATTATTCTACATTCACCGCTCTGCACTCTGCATTCTCAAGCGGAGTATATTTTTACACATTAAGGGTATGGGTTTCTCCAGAAGGGATGCCTTCGGCATTCGTCGGCTCACTTCGTTCCTCGGAATTTCAGGTAACACGCAAAATGCTTTTGCTCAAATAAAGTTATTGTAAACAATAAAAAATATAATGAACAAACTGAAAAATTTTTTTACTGTCATCTGTTTCCTGACTACTGCCTTCTGCCTTTTGAGCTGCTCACAAAAGAAGGAAGATGAAATCACATTAAATTTTTGGGCGATGGGTGTTGAAGGTGAATATGTTTCCAAACTTGTGCCCGAATTTGAAAAACAAAACCCCGGCATAAAAGTAAAAGTATTGCAGATTGCCTGGGTCGCAGCGCACGAAAAACTAATTACAGCATTTGCGAGCGGAACATTACCGGATGTATTTCAACTTGGCAACACATGGATTCCGGAATTCCAATCGCTCGGTTCAATCGAACCGCTCAATAATTACATTGCTAAATCATCCGTCGTTTCAGCGCAAAACTATTTTGAAGGAATTTGGGAAACGAACAAGATTGATGAAACCGTTTACGGTATTCCGTGGTATGTTGATACACGCGTTCTATTTTATCGTACCGATATTTTAAAAAGTGTCGGTTACAATTCTGCACCGCGGACATGGGCGGAACTTTACGATGCTTCAAAAAAAATAAAACAGAAGTACAACAGATATTCTTTCTTCATTCCAACTAATGAGTGGCTCCCGTTTATACTTTTTGGTATTCAAAATAATGCACGGCTGTTGAGAGATAATAATCAGCACGGAGATTTTACAAGCAAAGAATTCAGAGAGGCAATTGAGTACCTCGCAAAATTTTATTATGAAGGATTAGCACCGGTAGATATGCAGCAAGTGTTAAATGTTTATCAAGCATTTGGCGAAGGTTTCTTCTCGATGTACATCACCGGTCCATGGAATGTAACGGAATTCCAAAATCGTTTGCCTAAAGAATTACAAGATGATTGGATGACTGCACCGCTTCCTTCGCCGGATAATGATTATCCCGGTTATTCTTTGCCGGGCGGATCGAGCATTGTTCTCAATGCAGATTCAAAACAGAAAGATGCGGCGTGGAAGTGGATCGAATTTTTATCGAAGAACGAAACACAGTACAATTTTTATAAACTTGTTTCATCGCTTCCTTCTCTAAAAAAAGTTTGGGAATATCCCGAATTTGCCGGCAATATTTATATGAAAGCTTTTTATGATCAGCTTCAGAAAACAAAACCGACTCCCAAAATTCCGGAGTGGGAACAGATAGTGTTTCAAAAAATTCAGCAGCAGACTGTTGAACCGATTGCGCGGAAAAAAATGACGATTGATGCCGCACTGAAACAATTGAACAATGATGTTAATAACATTCTCGAAAAGCGAAGATGGCTGCTCCTTAATTCTGAGGAGTGAAACGACGAAGAATCTCCTAATAATATTTGTGTGCAAAATTATTAATTGGGTTTTTTAAGCAGTAGCAATTTTAGACTGCACAATTTGTTAGTGAAGTAAATAAAGAAATAAATTCTAAAGAATAGCGCAGCAAGAATCTCTTACACGAATTGGTAGGAGGCTCTTCGCTTCGCTCAGAGCCGAATGTGAAAACAAATACAAAACTTAGTGTGTTAATACTTTTTCTCGGTCCATCGCTCATTGTGATTTTCGTTTTCTTTTTTCTGCCCGTGATTGCGGCATTCACGATGAGCTTTACCGATTTTGATATTTATTCGCTCGGAAATTTTGATTATCTCCGCGTTACCGGTTTTGATAATTACAAAAAACTTTTGAACGAACCGCTTTTTTGGACAGCATTAAAAAATACTTTTTACTTTGTACTTGTCGGCGGACCTTTATCAGTTGCGGCATCGCTCGGTACCGCACTTCTGCTCAATTCAAAATTGATAAAGTACAAAAGCATTTTCCGCATGATTTATTTTCTTCCGGTTGTTACGACACTTGTTGCCGTTTCGATTGTTTGGCGTTACTTCTATCATCCGCGTTTCGGATTGCTCAATTACATATTAAGTTTTATCGGGCTTGGTCCGTTTGACTGGCTCGGCGATCCGAATCTTGCGATGCCGGCAATTATTATTCTTGCAGTGTGGAAAAATTTCGGTTACAACATGATAATTTTTATTGCCGGTCTGCAAAACATTCCCGAAGATTTGTACGAAGCCGCGGGCATCGAAGGTGCGACGGCATGGCAGCAATTCAAACACATTACAATTCCACTACTTGCACCGACAACACTTTTTATCAGCGTGATTACAATGATCGGCTACTTCCAATTGTTTGCCGAGCCGTACGTGATGACGCAAGGCGGACCATTGAACAGCACGCTCAGTATTGTGCTTTACATGTATCAGGAAGGATTCCGCTGGTGGAATATAGGTTACTCGACAGCAATTGCATTTGCTCTTTTCATTATCATTTTGATCGGCACGTTAATTCAATTTAGATTGCAGAAGGAGAGCGAAGCATGAAAAAATTTCTGATAATCTCGCTTGCGGTAATTGTTGCTGTTATGACTTTCACCCCTTTTTTGTGGATGCTCTCCGCTTCGTTCATGAAAAGCGGTGCAGCAAATACGTATCCTCCCAAAATTTTTCCCGATGAATTTGATTTCTCGCATTACAAAACTTTGTTCACGCGTTTGAACCTAACACGTTATTTAATCAACAGTACAGTTATTTCGCTCGGTGTTACTGCCTTATCGCTTCTGTTCAATTCGATGGCTGGCTACGCATTTGCAAAGTTCAGATTCAAAAAGAAAAAATCTTTTTTCAAATTTTTGTTAAGTGCAATGATAATTCCCGGACAAGTTACAATGCTTCCCGTCTTTTTAATTTTGAAAAACATGGGATTGATAAATACATATTGGGCAATAATAGTTCCGGCAATGGCAAGCATCTTCGGAATATTTTTGATACGCCAGTATGCGTTTTCAATTCCCGATAGTTTGATCGAAGCCGCAAAGATGGACAGCGCAACCGAACTACAAATTTATTTCCGCATAATACTTCCATTGTGCAAACCGATTCTTGTTACTCTCGGGTTGTTTACTTTTATGGGAACGTGGAATGATTTTCTTTGGCCACTGATTGTTATGACCGATATGAACATGTACACGCTTCCGGTTGCACTTGCAAACTTGATGAGCGAGCACGTTCAGGATACTGAATTGATGATGGCTGGATCGGTGATTACAATTCTTCCGGTGCTTGTTGTTTTCCTCGCTTTGCAGAAGTATTACATAAAAGGAATTATGATGGGGAGTGTGAAAGAGTAATATTTGCAGCCCTGAACGAAGTGAAGGGTCTCAAAGAATTTGATTGTGAAATTCTCGAACAGAGGTACTCAACCAATAAAAGTCGCATTAATTTGTCACTTCGTTCTTCAGAATTAAAAATAGGAGAGACAATGGCAGAAGTAAAACTGATCAACGTTGGAAAAATTTACGAGGGCAAAAACAGAGCCGTCAGCAATGTAAATATTGAAATAAAAGACAAAGAATTTGTTGTGCTCGTTGGTCCTTCCGGCTGCGGCAAATCGACAACATTGAGGATGATTGCCGGTCTCGAAGAAATTTCTGAAGGAGAAATTTATATTGACGGCAAACTTGTGAACAACGTTCCTCCGAAAGACAGAGACATTGCAATGGTTTTTCAAAATTATGCTTTGTATCCTCACATGACTGTTTTTGAAAACATGGCGTTCGGATTAAAGCTCAGAAAATTTTCCAAAGAAGAAATAAAAGAACGCGTTAATTATGCCGCAAAAATTTTAGATATCGAAAATCTTCTCGATAGAAGACCGAAACAACTTTCCGGTGGTCAGAGACAGCGTGTTGCTGTCGGACGTGCAATTGTCCGCAAGCCAAAAGTTTTTTTGTTCGATGAACCGCTGAGCAATCTCGATGCAAAACTTCGTGTGCAGATGCGTTCGGAACTTGCACGCCTTCATCAAAAACTTGAAACAACCGTCGTTTATGTTACGCACGATCAAACAGAAGCGATGACGATGGGAAGCAGAATTGTTGTAATGAAAGACGGGCTCGTTCATCAGGTAGATGCGCCGTTGAATCTTTACAACAAACCGGTGAATAAATTTGTCGCCGGGTTTATCGGCAGCCCCGCAATGAATTTTATTGACGGATTTATTATTCAACACGAAGGATTAATATTCACAAGCGAAAAAGAAGAGCTTTCATTTACACTTGAACCGGAACATGCAAAGAAGCTGAATCAGTTTATAAACAAGAAAGTTACTCTGGGAATTCGTCCCGAAGATTTTTTTGATGCAGATGAAAACGCCGATGCCTTGAATATAAATCTCGAAGTAGTCGAACAAATGGGAAGCGAAGTTTATGTTTATTTTTTCATTGACGGCGTGCAAATTAATGCTCGCTTAAAACCGGATCCGAAATACCGGCACTCTTCAAAAGTAAAACTCCAATTCAATAAAAATAAGATTCATTTCTTTGATGCTTCAACCGGAAATGTTATTTTACAACCCAACTTGTAAAAATCTTTGAATACAAAGCCGCTAACAACACAAATTGTTTTTTGCGGCTCTCATAAATACAACTCATCACAATCCCTTCATACAAAATGCGAAGGGATAACTTCTTCTACTTTTAAAATTTCTCTTTTAATATAATGAGAGAGAAATAAAAGATGAGAAAATTTTTTAGAAAAATAAATTTCTGTTTGATTCAGAAATCTTAATTTTAATTGCCCCGGCATTTCCCGTGTAAACGGGATCCCGCAAAGCTGTGATATGCCGGGGGATAAAGAACGAAGGGTCATTTGGCTTTGACTATAATTAATTACAATAGCGACTAAAGTGTGAGTAGTTTAAAATTGCCACGATGTTTACATCGTGGAATAGAGTTGAAAGGAAAGGTGCGGTTTTAACCGCAATTGATAAACCCAATTCTGGCTAAAGCCGGCGACTAGTTTGTTTATCATTCCACGACCCAAAAGTCGTGGCAACTTTGTAAAAGAAAGAATAAGTTTTTGTAAAAATAATTTTGAGGTAGAAGTGCAGTTAATCGATTATCTAATAATTCTCGTCTATTTTATTTTCAGCTTCGGCATCGCAATATTTTATTCGAAGCGAGCCAATAAAGACACAAACGAATTTTTCTTGAGCGGAAGAAATTTGCCGTGGTATCTCGCCGGTCTCTCGATGGTTGCAACAACATTTGCGGCAGATACTCCGCTTGCTGTAACCGAGCTTGTTGTTAAAAACGGAATTGCAGGTAATTGGATTTGGTGGAATTTTGTATTCGGCGGATTGTTAACGGTTTTTTTCTTTGCAAAACTTTGGCGCCGTGCCGGAATTATGACCGAGGTTGAGTTTTCAGAAATCAGATACTCCGGCAAGCCGGCAAAATTTTTAAGAGGCTTCCGTGCTGTCTATCTCGGTTTATTCATGAATGTGATTATTATGGGATGGGTGAACCGTGCAATGATTTCAATACTTGTCGGAATATTCGGACTCTCGGAACAAACGGCTTTTATTTATGTACTCGGAACAATGTTGATTGTTGCTGTTTATTCCGCACTCTCCGGTTTGTGGGGAGTTGTAATTACCGATGCATTCCAATTTGTATTTGCAATTATCGGGTGTATTATACTTGCTGTAATTGTTGTGAACTCCGGGCAAGTCGGCGGTGTTGAAGGACTTCAGCAAAAATTACCAAAGTTTGTTTTTGATTTCTTCCCGACAATTTCATCGGATGTAACTCAAACCGGGAATATGTTTGCATTGAGCATCCTCTCTTTCTTTGCATATATTGGAATTCAATGGTGGGCGTCGTGGTATCCGGGTGCGGAGCCGGGCGGCGGCGGCTATGTTGCGCAGAGAATGATGTCTGCAAAAAATGAAAAACATGCTCTGCTGGCAACATTCTTTTTTCAAGTTGCACATTATGCATTGCGCCCGTGGCCCTGGATAATTGTTGGTTTATCTGCAATGGTTATTTATCCCGATCTCACCGCAGAGAATGCACGCATGGGTTACATTTATGCGATCAGAGATTTTCTTCCAGCCGGATTGAAAGGACTTCTTGTTGCGGCTTTCTTCGCGGCATACATGAGTACAATTGCAACCCAGCTTAACTGGGGTACTTCTTATCTGCTCAACGATTTTTATAGAAGGTTTATACGCAAAGACAGAAATGAAAAGCATTATGTTTTCATTTCAAAAATTGTAACAGTTGTACTGATGATTGTTTCCGTTATTGTTACTTTGTTCATCAGCAGAATAAGCGGTGCATGGGAATTTATTTTGGAATGCGGTGCCGGACTTGGTTTGGTTCTTATTTTAAGATGGTTCTGGTGGAGAATAAATGCGTGGTCGGAAATTTCTGCTATAGCAGCACCTTTCATTGCACTGCCATTTGTTAAAATGTCCGGCATAGTTTTTCCGTTATCACTTTATTATCTCGTTGGGTTCACTACGGTTGTTTGGACTGCCGTTACTTTTTTAACCAAGCCGACAGATCAAAAAGTTTTACTCGATTTTTATAAACGCGTTTATCCGGGCGGTGCACTGTGGAAAAAAATCTCGGATCAATTGCCGGAAGTTAAAAGCGACTCGAACTTTGGAAAGATGTTTTTAAGCTGGGCACTTGGTGTTGTGCTTGTATATTCTTCATTGTTTGGTATCGGCAGCATGATATTTGGTCTTTACCTCAACGCGCTTTTGTATTTTGTTGTTGCCGCGATTTGTTTGATTGTGATATTGAAAAATCTTTAAGATAATTTTTAGAGTTATTGTAACGAGGCTGTTTAAAAATCCGCGAAAATCTGCCCGATCAGATTTTATCCGCGTTCCATTTTAAAAAGATTTACTTTTGAAACAGCCTCTACTTTTTCAGCTTATCTTTAAATACCTTTTCAAATTTCTCAAGCTTTGGAGTGATTACAAAACTACAGTACGGTGCGGAAGAATTATCGTTGTAATAATTCTGATGATAATTTTCTGCCTTATAAAATTTTTTGAACTGGCTGATTTCCGTAACAATTGCCGTATCCCAAATTTTAGCCGCATCAAGTTCATGTTTATACTTTTCTGCCAATTCCTTTTGTTCGTTGTTGTGATAGAAAATTGCCGATCTGTATTGTGTTCCTACATCAGCGCCCTGACGGTTTAATGTTGTTGGGTTGTGTGTCTTCCAGAATATTTCGAGTAACTCTGCGTAAGAAATTATTTTTGGATCGTAAGTTATCTGTGTTACTTCTGCGTGCCCGGTAATGCCAGTGCACACTGCTTCGTAAGTTGGATTTGGAACGGTTCCGCCCGAATAACCCGATTCAACTTTTAACACGCCTTTAACTCTTTGGAAGACGGCTTCGGTGCACCAAAAACATCCGGTGCCCAGTGTTGTCAATTCCGTATTTGTTGTGTCAGCCATTTCTGTCCCTTCAATTTGTGCTTTTGTTTTTGTTCCGGCATTACATGCAATTTGGACAAAAAGTATTGATAACAATAAAACAAATTTTATGAAATTTTTCATGCAGTAATTTCCTAAATTCTGAAAAAAATAATGTAAAAAATAAAATTACTTTTAAAGGATATTTTGTTAGATTGAAATTTAAATAACGGCCACATTTTGTTCTGAGACGACTATAATTACCAATCCTTACAGAGGGCGCAATGAGGAAAGTAATTATTCTAATTGTTGTACTGAACAGTTCGATCATCCATTCTCAATTACTTGAAGAAAATTTTGATTACACAGCCGGAACACTTACTGTACAAACTTCAAATTGGACAGAGAATCCAACCGGCTCTCTCGATATTCAAATCATTTCAGGAAATTTAACTTACAGCGGGTATCCGTCAATTGATGTTGGTAACAAAATTGCGTTAGATGGCGGTGCAACCGGAAGATCGGGCGTAGTCCGTTCTTTTACTACACAATCGGCAAGCGGAGTTACAGTTTATTTTTCGTTTTTATTAAAGGTTACCAGCGTTACTGACATGGATATAAGTACTTCCAATGGAGGTATTTTTGCCAATTTTCAAGATGCTGCTTTATCACAGAGTAGAGCCGCAGTTTATGTGAGACAAGGGGGCAGTTCAACAAAATTTAGTATTGGATTAGGCAAATCAAGTTCTGCAAGTTTAACATGGTATTCTACAGAGCTTGATGTCAACACAACATATCTAATCGTCACAGCATATAATTTTATTTCAGGGACAGGTAACGATGCAGTTAAACTTTGGGTAAATCCTGATTTATCAGGCGAAGAACCCGCATCAGATATTTCTATTACATCCGGCACTGATGCTGATGACATTGGACATGTTCAGTTTAGACAAGGACAGGTTACCGGCGATATGGATATTGACGGGGTGCGTGTTGCAACTTCGTGGTCGCAAGCACCATTGCCGGTCGAGTTAACTTCTTTTACTGCAAATGTAACCGGCGGCTGTGTTGAATTAAATTGGGAGACAGTAACAGAGATAAACAATTACGGATTTAGTGTAGAGCGTAGAGTGATAAACGAAGAGTGGAATCAAATTGGATTTGTGCACGGATACGGCAATAGTAATTCACCAAAACATTATTCATTTGTTGAAGAAACACCTTTGCCCGGAAAACTTCAATATCGTCTAAAGCAAATAGATTTTGACGGAGAGTACGAATATTCAGAAACAATAGATGTAATCATTAACGGCGATGCTCAATTTTCGCTCGATCAGAATTATCCGAATCCGTTTAATCCAACAACAACAATTGATTATACAATCCCAAACGTAGAGACGACCGGACGGGTCGTCTTTACAACTTTGAAAATTTATAATATCCTCGGGCAAGAAATCTCAACACTTGTGAATGAATATAAATACCCCGGGAAATATTCTGCAGATTTTAATATGGCGCAGATTTCAAATCTGCACCACAGTTTACCAAGCGGAATATATTTTTACACATTACAGATAACTTCTCCGGCAAGCTCTGGAAATACTTTTATGCAAACAAAAAAAATGATTTTTGTGCGGTGAGCTTCTATAAATTTTTATGTTGTGAACGCCGCAAATAAAAAATTAGAGCGGTTCAAAAGAGAGTGTTGCATTAAATAACAAGAAATATTATATAAGAAATAAGATTTGTTATCCTTTCCTCTTTCTTCTACAGATACTACTTCCGAAAAAAATCAACTGAAGTGAGGGCAGTAATTTCAGTAAATGAAATTATGGTTTGCGCAGCAATTTATTGCACAAGCTTTATCAGTATTAGTTTTTCAGTTGGTTTAATTAAATAACAAAATTCAAAAAATGAGTTCATCAAAAAGAAGGAGAACTTTATGGAAGGTTACATTGCAGAAATCAGAATGTTCGCCGGCAACTTTGAGCCGAGGAATTGGGCTTACTGCGCTGGACAGATACTTTCTATCTCGCAGAACACTGCGCTTTTTTCATTACTCGGTACAACATACGGAGGTAACGGGCAAACCAATTTTGCATTACCGGATTTAAGGGGAAGGGTACCGGTCGGTACCGGGGCGGGTCCAGGTTTATCCGATATAAGTCTAGGAGAAAAGAGCGGCTCGCTAACAAATACTTTGACTGTTGCAAATCTTCCACCGCATGTTCATACTGCAATTGCATCTGTATATCCGTCTGCAAGTGCCGGAGGACGCGGAGTTACAGCCGTAAACACGCCGGTCAATAATTTTCCTATAGCAACAAATGACGGAAACAACATTTATGCAACATCATCGAATGCTCAAATGGGTCAAAGTACTGTTGCGGTGAATATAGGTGTTACTGGTTCAGGCGTGCCTTTAGATAATATTCAGCCTTATCTCGGTATGAATTACATTATTTGCTTGTACGGAATTTATCCATCGAGGAGTTAAAATAAGGAGATATTTAAATGGAAGGAACAATGGCAGAAATCAGAATGTTTGCCGGCAATTTTGCACCGGCGTACTGGTCTTTTTGTGACGGTTCGCTTTTATCGATCAATGCTTATGATGCTCTCTTTGCTTTGCTTGGTACAATGTATGGCGGCGATGGACGCACAACTTTTGCATTGCCTGATTTAAGAGGAAGAGTACCGGTTGGCACCGGTACTGGTACAGGATTGCAAACTGTAGAACTTGGTGAACTAAGCGGTAACAACGCAAACACGTTAACTATTAATAATCTTCCCCCGCATAATCATGTTGCTGCTGCAACAGTAAATCCAGCCGCGAGCACCGGAGGACGCGGAGTTAGTGCCGTGAACACGCCGGTCAATAATTTCCCTATAGCAACAAATGACGGGAACAACATTTACGCAACATCATCAAATGCTCAAATGGGTCCAAGTAGTGTAGCTGTAAATGTTGGAGTCACCGGCTCCGGCACTTCTGTAAATAATATGCAGCCGTATCTCGGTATGAATTACATTATTTGTATTGAAGGAACTTTTCCTTCGAGGAATTAATGGTTCGAAAGATGTAGAGGTAAGTCATGACAAGATATTTGCTTGTAATTTTTTTTATAGTTTCATCCGCAATCTCAGCACAGGTTACCATCGATTTTAACGGTAACTCCGAAGGTGCAATATCAAGCACAGCATATACTTCACAAGGTATATCAAATTTCTCTAATGGTTATTATTATAATAATCATCTTAGTGTAAATACAGCCGGTACACCGATGATAATTACGTTTGAATATACTCAACCGTATGTAAAACTAACTCTGGTTGTTAGTAATAACGCTAATAATGAAGCTATGTCTGCTTGGACAGGTAGTAATGGAGACGGAACTCAAATTGGATCAACACAAACCTTTACTAGTACAACCGGAGAATATTCAATTACCGGCAGCGGGATAAAAAGCGCGAAGATTACTCATAGCGGCTCGACTTACAATGAGTATAATTTATTAAAATACGATTCTACTACCCCGGTTGAACTCGTTTTTTTTGCCGCATCTACAGAAGATGGTTATGTAAAACTTGAGTGGGAAACTGCAACTGAAATAAACAATTTTGGATTCAGTGTACAGCGAAAGACCGATAATGAAGTGTGGGAAGAGATCGGATTTGTACACGGGCATGGTAACAGTAATTCGCCGAAGTATTATTTATTTGTTGATCAATCTCCGCCCGGCGGTGAAGTTTTTTACCGTATCAAACAAATCGATTTTGATGGAGCCTTCAAATATTACGGTCCGGTTGATGTTGCAGTCAACATTGCACGGTTTACATTGAATCAAAATTTCCCGAATCCGTTCAATCCGGTTACAACAATAAGTTATTGGCTGCCCGAAAAGACAAATGTAAAACTTGTCGTCTTTGATATTCTCGGAAGAGAAGTTGCGGAACTTGTTAACGGAGAACAAGCAAGCGGCGTTTACAACATTAAATTTGACGGCAGTAATCTTAACAGCGGTATTTATTTTTACAGACTTGATGCCGGAGAATTTACTGATGTGAAAAAATTGCTGCTTGTTAAATAATTCATGTAGAGACGTCATATTTGGCGTCTCTACAACCAACCAAATCTGTCGCCGACATTAATATTGAATAAAGATTGAAATGCCGAGCCGGTATAACATCCTTCAGAAACGTAAATGATATCTACAGAAAGAACTTTGTTATCTACACAAGAAATTTTTAAGCAATTGTTTGTATCGATAACAGTTCCCGGCAGTGCGGAAAAAATATTTGCTTGTTGAAAAGAAGCTTGTAGAAATCTCACCGGAACATTTTTGTAATAAGTAACCGCGCCCTGATATTTCGGGTTGCATGCCCTCACAAGATTCTGAATCGAAAGTGTGTCTTGTTTTTGCCAATCGATTATCAAATCCGTTTCCTTCGGTCTTCCGTAATACAAAGAAGAATTTTTTTCTTGTTCGATAAAAGGCAAAGTGTCGGAATCGCATTCATTAATTATTGCCAGAATTTTTATAACCGATTTCAACAAAGTAACTGCAAGTTTGTTTTCGAGAAAGCCGTATGTATCGTGATGATTAATCGGTTCTTTCTCGATATGAATAATTGGACCGCTGTCGAAATTTTTATCAATTTTGTGTGCTGTTATCCCGGTTTCGGTTACTCCGTTTTTGATTTGCCAAAACAAGGGATCGGGTCCGCGGTACTGCGGCAAAATACCGGGATGAAAATTTATGAAACCGTATTTGGGAATCGAGAGAGCGGCTTCGGGAATTTTGTGCGGAAAAGAGAAAACAAAAATTACGTCAGCTTTAATTTGAGAGAGCCAGCCGTTAAGATTTTCAACAAGATTTTGTTTCTGCAAAATTTTTATCGGCAGATGAAAAGTATCTGCAATCATTTTGATGTTGTGATTATTCTGATTCACAACTTCAGGCACGGCAAAACCGGCTATGAGATTATTATTAAGAAGATAGTTAATTGAAGGCAGAGAAAAATGATGGTTGCTTATTATTCCTATTTTCATTTTGTACGTTCCAAGTTATTGTAGAACGAAGCGTGCACGGCATTATTCGGAAAGGTACAAGCTTAGTCCAAATTTACTCACCTTAATTTTTGTCGAAGTTTTGCCCGTCCAACTAAAGCCGGGCAAGCTTTTACTTACGGAAAAAATTAATCTCTCAGCCACTTAATCATTTTCGGAAACGGCTCGACACCAAGAGAAGGAGCGCGTTGATGATCTGCCGCCATGCCGAGCCATTGAAGCATAGGCAGACCGATGTAATATCCATTCTGAAATCCATGAATTAATTGCTGCGCCTGACCTTTGTAGCCCCATTGATGAAAAACGATATCGGGCGGAATATTTAAATGCACAAGTGCAGCATAAGACCACGCGATTGACATCATTTCTTCTGCCGGATCGTTTCCACAATTGATATGAATAGTTTTTCTTTCATCGGATGGTTTTACCGCAATATGCCCGGCTTCGTGAAGCAGATCGCCCGGATAGAATAATCTTGATTCGTCAACAAGCAGTCTGCCGTTATCTATTTTAATTCCCGGCAGAACAGTTTCGTCATCAAAATTACTTGCAGCTACTTCAATTCCTATTTCATTTAAGAAGTTTGAGATGGCTGCTGTTATTGGATTTTGAAACATTGTGCCCTCCAATATTTTTTTACGATGTGATTTGCCCTCGATGAAACTGCAAATGTAATTTATACAAATTTGCGTAACATTACATGCAAAATTTTTTTTGTTGACTTATCAACTTGGTGAAGATATTTTTTGAGTGAGCCGAAAGGTGATTGAATGCAGAATTATGAATGCTGAATGCAGAACTGAGAGATTGATCTTTATATAAATCAACGATGTCGCTAATAAAAAATTTTTGCATGATATTTTTTGATTGTTATAACTTGTTATCCGAACATGGAATATTAATATGAAGAATGCACTCTTGATATTTTTTCTTGCTGTAACAATTTCAGCACAGTCGGTTCATCAGGATCAAAACAATTTTTATGAACAGAATAAAAATGAATTGAAAATTTCCGGCGGAGAAAAAAACGTCACCTATCCCGGCAAAGCAAACGAAGTAAAACTTTCCAAAATCGTTTTGGGTTTTTTGCCGTGGTGGAATTATGCAGAGAATAATTATAACATCAAGCCGCAGCTTATTAACCGCATTGCAGTTTTTTCATTCGAAGCAGACAGTCTTGGAAATTTAACCTCCCCGCCTTTGTGGCCCTGGAATGATATTTTATATTATGAAATAAATGCATCACCTTTGGATGTGGGAGTAATTATGACCGTAACAAGTTTTAACGGCGAACATATTAACGGGTACTTAAGAAATAATGAGATCAAACAAAATTTGATCAAAAACATAAAAGAAAATTTGGGTGTGATGAGCGGCGTGAACATCGACTTCGAATATTTGAAAGACGAAGACAAAGGAGATGCAATCGTTAACTTTATGAAAGAGCTTTCGGATTCCGTAAAGAAAGATAATGCGAGTGCAGAGATTTCTTTTTCATCGTGGGCTGTTGGATATGGTTTGTGGAATTTCAAAAGTTTGGCAGAAGTATGCGATTACCTTTTTGTAATGAGTTATAATTTCTACGGAAGCTGGAGTTCTACTACCGGTCCTTCCGCACCTTTAACCGGAAATTATTTTAGTGTTACAAAAACATTTAACGAAGAGTACAAAAATGTTCCTCCAGAAAAATTGTTGATGGGTGTTCTTTACGATGGCAATCATTGGAAAACAAATTCATCACAACCATACGCATCGGTCAAACCGTATGATGCCAATTCTACCGATAACGATTGGCTTGGCTTTGTCAGTTACGATTCGGCTGATTCATTGGCTGAAAAGTATAACAAATCTTGGGATAATCTTTCGCAGACGCCGTTCATCACTTGGCAAGATTCAACATGGCATCAAATCTGGTATGACGATTCACTAAGCTTGGCAATGAAATATGATCTTGCATTGCAGAAAAATCTTAAAGGAATAGGAATCTGGGCAATTGGAGATGACGGCAGCAGAGATGAACTCTGGAATTTAATCGAGAAAAAATTCGGCGCGGTTTCTTCTGTGAATAATATCTCGCCATTACCTTCGGATTTTATACTCTATCAAAATTATCCGAATCCGTTCAACCCAACTACAACAATTGAATATGTGATCCCCAGCGTAGAGACGGGATATATCCCGTCTCTACATCATGTTACGTTAAAAATTTACGACATACTCGGCAGAGAAATAGCAACGCTTGTAAATGAACATCTATCGCCGGGAAAATATTCTGTACAATTTAATGTAGGGCAGATTTCCAATATGCGCTACAGCTTGCCAAGCGGAATATATTTTTACAAACTGCAATCCGGGCAATACTCAGCTGTTCACAAAATGATTTTGTTAAAGTAATAGTCGAATCCCTTTTGTGGGTTCGACATCTAACCGTACACAACAAAAAGGAGAATACAGATGCAAAAAAATGTCGGCTCGGTTGATAGAACAATTCGGTTTATTCTTTCGGCGGTAATTTTTCTATTCGGAATAATTTATCAAAGCTGGTGGGGATTATTGGGACTTTTGCCGTTATTAACTGCGGCAACGCAAAGATGTCCGGCATTCATTACTTGCGGAATTTCTACGTGTAAAATAGAAGAGCCTTCCAAAAAATAATTTTCAGGGGCGGAAGCCCCTTTTTTATATCAAATAAAAACTCCATCGTTTTATTTCCTAACGTCTTTAACCTTAGAAATGTCTTTTATATATTTAGGCGGGCTAAAACTGTTATAATAATAATTTGACCGAACTAAAAATAAATATACAAAGCGACTATGAAGATGTCGTCAAAGTAAATCTTGCCGTACGCGATTTTCTTCAGAAGAACGGAATTGAAGAGCATGTGCAAAATGCTTTCGATATCTGTTTAACTGAAGCACTTAATAACGTAATAAAACATGCATACAAAGAAGAGAAAAATAAAAATATCGATGTTATGCTGAGGCGGGATACGGAGACAATAGAAGTAGAAATTATTGATGAAGGCGAGCCGAGAAAAAATTTAGAAATACCAAACCTCGATTTTGACCCCGAAGACATCAACAACCTTCCCGAAAACGGAATGGGCTTATTCATTATGAAACAGCTTATGGATGAACTCAATTACCAAAGACGCGAAGGGAAAAATTTTTTCATTCTCAAAAAATGGATCTATTGATTAGATTCGCACCTAACTATTTAACATCCACGGAATCGAATTGAAAAAAGTAATACTCATTCTTTTTCTTGCCGTGTCTGCAATAATTGCGCAAGATTCTACGAGAAGCCAGGTTTTCAGAGATAGCAAAATTTTTAAGCCGTCCATCTTCAAAGCAAAATATCCGTCCTACTCTTTGCTTGCCGGATACTTACTTGTTAAAGAAGCAAACCGCGGCGACCCGTTTGCCCAGCACGAACTTGGAATCAGATATTTAATCGGGCAAGGTTTTCCGGCGGATACGGTAAAGGCAGTCTATTGGATTAGAAGAGCTGTCGATCACGATCTTGCCTCGGCGAGATATAATTATGCAATTCTTCTTTATAACGGAATCGGTGTTCCGTGGAATCCGTTTGAAGCATATTACAATTTTAAAAGTGCTGCACAAGCCGGATTGCCCGAAGCTCAATTTGTATATGGAATAACACTCACAGATAATTTTGCCGTTAACAGAAATTACGGTGAGGCATACAAGCAGATTTCAAAAGCTGCAAAAGCAAAATACAAACCGGCAGAAGAAGCACTCGTTCAATTTAAAAAGAGCGGATTCATTCCTCCGGTAGAAACCGATACTGATGACAATTCTGCAAGCATTGTTGATGAATCCCCGAAGCTGACAAACCCTGATTGGAATCTTGATTACTATGATTTTGAAAACAGCAAAGATGATGAATCCGAAAAAAAGATTGAACAGCTTCTCAACAACAAAGCAAAAGATTTAAAAAGAATATTCGGGTTGGCGGAGTTGGATGAAAAAATAAATATTAATGACACAACCGGAACGGGTATTCTAAAATTTGCGGCAGAGAATGGAAGCCCCGAAGCACTTTTGATTATTGCTCAATGCTACGAGAAAGGATATTTGTTTCAGAAAAATTTAATCACATCAGCCGTAAACTATTTAAATGCATACCGGCTCGGTTCGTACAAAGCCGGTCAGCGTTTGTTTAATTTATTGCAAGACGAACAATTCATAAATCTTCTTCAAGATAAAGCAAAGAAGAATGATACCGATGCAATGTACGCATGGGCTGGTATTGCCGCACTCGGATTCAACAATCGTATTACAAATCAGCAGGCACTCGACTTTTTGAAAAGCGCCGTTAACAAAAATCATATTTCTTCCATGATTGAACTCGGGCTCTGCTACAGTTCGGGAACATTGGTAGAAAAAAACCGCGAGAAGGCATTTCAATATTGGGAAATGGCAAAAAATCTCGGAAGCCGCGAAGCACAAATTAGAATTGCTTTCACAAAACTTGCCGATTCAACAAATCAAAATAGTTACGAAGAAAATATAAAAGTACTTGCTTCTGCCGCAGACGAAGGCTCTGTGTTGGCTCAAACATTTTTAGGTTACTGCTACGAAAAAGGTTTGGGTGTAACTGAAAATAAAGGTACAGCAGCACATTATTACCGGTACGCCGCTCAAAGAGGAAACCAAACTGCAAATGAATCAATGAAAAGAATGTATGATGAAATTAGACCGCTCGAAGATGAATATCAAATTTATGAAGCCGAAGAGTGAGCGGATTTTAATACAACCATTGTGAGATCATCATTTGGATAAGCGGTACCGCGGAATGCCGTGATTGAACGAAGCAATGACATTTTTATTTCTTCTGCAGATTTATCGTGATTGTTCTTAATTATTCTTTTCACGTTTTCATCTCCGAACAGATCTCGTACAATATTCATTGTTTCAGTTACGCCGTCGGAGTACAAAAATAAAATATCATCGGCAGAAGGTTTCAGCGTAATAACCTCAAGTGTTTTTTCGAACAGACCTTTATCGTTTAGACCGATTCCCATTCCGGCGGAATTGATAACGGAAAAATCTTTTGAATCATGTTTGTAATGAAATGCCGGAGGATGACCGGCACGTGCAATATTAACCGTTCCGTCTTTTTCGATTGCTGCAACTGTAACAGTCAGAAAAAATTCTCTTCTCAAATTTTTCGAAAAATATTTTTTGAGATTTATAATTATATCTTTTACATCGCTGTAAGAATCTATCAATTGATAAAAGATTGACTGCACACGAACCATGTAAAGAGCGGCTGCCATTCCTTTGCCGGAAATATCCCCGATAATTACAAATGTGCGGTCGGGTGTTTCAACAATATCAAAATAATCGCCGCCAACATCGCGCGCCGGTTCGTAAAATGTTGCAATTTCGTAATTATAAATTTTCGATTCGTGTTTCGGAATTAGATCAAATTGAATTTTTCTTGCAACGTCAAGTTCGCTTTTTGCAGAAAGTTTATCGGCAAGCTCGAATGCAAGCAGAAGATTAACAATTGCAAATCCGCTTAATAAATAGAACGACTGACCATTAATGAATCCGACAACGAAGAAAAGAAGGGAGATCAAATAAAAAATTCTCCGTGCCGGCGGCAGTTTCATAATAAAGGCATTGAACAAACTTCGTATGAAAATTAATCCGCGTGAAAATTTATTTTGATGCGGATTGGGTTTGGGAATCTCGGCTTTGAAGAATTCGTAAACTTCGCTGGCTTCGCGCTTAACTAATTTTTCAATCTCCTGATAGCTGAGGTCGCTTGTGTAAAGATCGAATATTCGTTTAATAGGATTACTGTCAGCCACTTTTTCGGTTTCTAATTTTTGGTGTAATTGTTAGACGAATATAACGTTTTTAAGTTTTTCGTTAATCACTAAAAAATTAATAAATGTAATTAAACAATTGCGGCTAAAGCCGGAGTTTGTTCTTGTAAACTATTCTACGAGATATCACCGCTTTGCGGGATTCCGTTTACACGGAAAACATCGTGGCAATTTTGTGTGTATTTCTAAATCAACTGCCATGAGAAAATAATTGCCACTATCCCGCTTATCAGCGGGCAAGCCCGACCTTCGGCGGGCAAGCTTTAGATAGCGGGCTATTTATAAACTCCCATCTTTGGGGCTTTAGTCCTAACTTGGGTAAACTTAATTAATAAGATTTTTTATCCGATAGTGAGAAAAGTTTTATCACTTATTGGAATAAAGCATGTAATTATAAAAAGTCAAGTTAGAATTTTTTGCCGTTGAAATTGAAGAAGCTTTTATTGGAAATCAAAACTCAGTTTTATATTTTTGATTTGTAATAAGATTAAAAGACAGTAATTAGTGGTCTGATTCTTGACATTGTTAAGTAACAAATCAAGGTAAGTATGATCTGGAAAATTATTCTATTTGTTTTAATGAGCTTTGTAATAATTGCCGGCATAACATTTCCCATCGTTCAGCAGCCTTCTCATTGGTATGAATTCCCAAACATTCCCGGACTTGAAGAAAAAGCCAAAATAATTTTTTTTCATGTGCCTACTGCGTGGTTATCCGTACTCGCATTTTTGATGGCGATGATTTACGGAATCCGCTACTTGCGCAAAAAAGATTTGGATGACGATGCGAAATCTGCCGCAGCGTTACAGCTTGGAATGGTATTTTGTGTATTGGCTACTGTAACCGGCTCGATTTGGGCAAAGTTTACGTGGGGCGCTTTCTGGCATTGGGATCCGCGCGAAACAAGCATCTTTATTCTTCTGCTGATTTACGGATCTCTGTTTGCATTACGTTCTGCAATTGAAAATGAAGATAAGCGCGCACGCCTTTCTGCAGTTTATTCGATCATCGCATTTTTAACTGTTCCGTTTTTTATTTTCATTATGCCGAGAATCATGACGGGTTTGCATCCCGGCTCTTCAAACGATGATACTTCCGGTCCGGTAGTAGATTTTAAAATGAACCGGAACATGCAGATGGTTTTTTATTTATCGATGATTGCTTTCACAATTCTTTACTGGTGGATGTGGAAGATCAGATACAAACTGATAATAATCGGCGAAAATCTTTCTAAGAAATAAAACGAGGTAAAATTGGAAAGCGGATTCTTTGGATTTTTGGAAAACAACTCAATCTATATTGTAATGTTTATTGTTCTTGTTGTTTGGGCTGGCATTTTTATTTTTATATCCAATACGGATAAACGGCTCAAAGCAATTGAGAAAGAACTGAAGGAGAAATAATAAAATGAAAAATAAATATTTATTCGGCGGCGCCATCATCGTTGTTTTTTTTGGTGTAATGATCTATTTGTTCACACAGACCAATGTTCAGTACGAAAGCAGTTTTATGAAAGTGATGGAATCCGGTAAAACCGTAAAAGCAACCGGCAGCTGGATCAAAGAAAAAAATTATGAGATCGATAAAGAGAAGAACATCTTCTCGTTCTACATGAAAGACGAACAAGGTAACGTAATGAAAGTGACGTACCACGGCACAATGCCGAATAATTTTGAATCATCCACAAGTGTTGTGGTTACCGGTAAATATCAACAAGGAATATTTCATGCAACAGATATTCTCACCAAATGTCCGTCCAAATATCAGGAACAGCCGGTTCAAAATGCAAACACTTAATACCGGGATAGGAGTTTAAAATGGTTGGAAATATTTTATTAACTCTGGCATTATTTGCCGGAGTCTTTTCAGTATTGATGTACTACTTCACCTACAGAGGTTATCAAAATACTTTACAGCTTGCAAGAATCGGGTTTCACGCTTCGGCAATATTTGTGCTCGCGGCAAGTGCACTGCTTCTGCACGCAATTCTTACACATCAATATCAATATAAGTATGTTTATAATTACAGCGGCAGTGATCTTCCGCTTGGTTTGCTGATGTCCACCTTTTATGCCGGGCAAGAAGGAAGTTTTATGCTGTGGACGCTCTTCACGGCAATCATCGGTTTAATTCTTCTCGATTACACATCCAAAAGAGATAACCTTGAAATCCGCGTGATGATGATATTCGGTTTGTCGCTATCGCTGCTTTTGATGATGGTGAACCCGCTGTTGAAATCGCCGTTCAGTTATATTTGGTCGCAGCCGGATTTTATTGATTGGAAGCATATTAATTCGGCTTACTTATCGTTACCGGCTTTGCAGAATTTTACTTTCAGCGATCCGCAGTCGAACAAACAATTTATTCAAATGAGTAAAGAACTGTACGCGGTTCTTACGGCTAATAATATTTCTGTCAACGATTTTATAATTCAGGGAAAAGGATTAAATCCGCTGTTACAAAATTTTTGGATGCAGATTCATCCACCGATTTTGTTTATCGGGTTTGCGATGTCTGCTGTTCCGTTTGCATTTGCAATTTCCGCTTTGCTGAAAAACGATTATAAAGATTGGGTCAAACAATCTTTGCCGTGGGTGCTTGCCGGTACGATGGTTTTGGGAAGTGCAATCATGCTCGGTGGCTATTGGGCATACGGAGTTTTAGGATGGGGCGGATATTGGGGATGGGACCCGGTCGAAAATTCTTCGCTTGTTCCATGGCTTGTCGGCGTAGCATCAATTCACACGCTGCTTGTGCAAAAGAAAGCTCAAGAAAAAGGAGGCAGCGGGCGCTTCGTTAAAACTAATTTGATTTTGTGCATTATGACTTACGTTCTCGTTCTTTACAGCACCTTTTTAACACGAAGCGGTATTCTGGGCGATGCTTCAGTGCATTCGTTTGTTGATCCCGGCATGACGGTCTATCTATTTTTGATTTTGTTCCTAGGCTTGTTTACCGTTATCGGTATCGGCATGATTATTTACCGCTGGAAATATTTAACAGAACATTACTCGTTTGAAGAGAATGTGCTTTCACGCGAACTTGCACTGTTCACCGGCTCAGTTGCATTGCTCGCTTCTGCAATAATTGTTTTGGTTGGAACAAGCGCACCGATTTTCGGGCAGACTGTTGAATTGAAATTTTACAACGAATTGAATCTCCCGATTGCAATTGTTATCGGATTAGTGAACGGCTTGAGTTTACTTTTGAAATGGAAATATTCCGGGAAGGAACAATTGTGGAAGCAGTCGCAATTCTCTTTGATTGCCTCTTTTGTTTTGACTGTATTAGTTGTTGTGTTTGGCGGCGTTCATGATTTGATGCTTATCGTTCTTACTTTTTCATCTGCCTTTTCACTTTTCGTAAACGGTGAGATTGCTTATAAAATTTTTAAAGGAAAGAAAAGTTATCTCGGCGCATACGTTGCCCACATTGGCATTGCATTGTTTCTAATCGGCGTGGTTGCTACTGCCGGTCATTCGGATCAAAAACAAATCGATCTTGTGAAAGGTGAAAAAATAAACGTGTTCGGTTACGATCTCACTTTTTCAGGTTACACGCCGATAGAAAACGGAAAGAAATATGCTTTCAATGTTGTTATTGCAAAAGACGGTTCTGTTCGCAAAGCTTCTCCGGTTATGTACGTTGCGGAATTCAACAACAGTCTAATGCGCGAGCCGGATATTCTTGTTGGTCTCACAAAAGATTTTTACGTTACTCCGGTCGGTTATTCAGATGGAACTGAAGAGCAATCCGCCGGCGGTGCGGTTTCTTTATCGAAAGGGGAAACGTATAATTACAACGGTGCGGAAATAGTTTTCAAAGAATTTAATTTCCCGAAAGATGCGATGTCTTCGATGATGGGCGGCGGCGATTTTCAAATCGGTGCTAAATTATCCGTAGCATTTAACGGGAAAACTTTTGATGTTGAACCGGCAATAAAAAGTTCCGGCGGTAAACAAGAATTTATTCCGGCAAAAATTGAAGATGCTGATTTGAAAATTGATCTCGCTAATTTAGATGCCGGCGGCAAAGTTAATTTGAACATTACGACACTCGACGGCAAAACAGAACATGCTGCAGCAACTCCAAAAGAAATCTTAACCGTTGAAGCAAGCATCAAACCGTTTATAAGTTTGGTTTGGATTGGTGTTATCTTAATGGCTGCCGGATTTCTCGTTGCCGCTTTCAGAAGATCGAAAGAATCGCTCGCTTAAAATAATTTTCGTTATGATTGAAACCCGGTCCATTAATTTGTGCCGGGTTTTTTTATTGTGCAATAATCGATATTAATTGTGTAGCAGAGACGCACTGTGTGTGTCTCCATGATTAATCTTAAAATGGAGAACGCAAAGAAGGCGCAAAGATTCGCAGAGAAAAAATAATATTTCCAGTTACGCAACAAACTCTCAATTGTGTCTCTACTTGTTACTTTGTTGCTAATACCAATGCTGATGTCGGACACTCATCAACACAGTCATTGCATCCGTTACATAATGCCGGTATTTCAAGAAACGGAAAAGACATTTTAGGTGATGGCTTTTGTTCCTCAACGTAACCATTATCTAAAACCGAACATGAAATTATTTTTCCTTCAATGCCTTTTATTGAAATGCAGCGCATCGAAATAGCTTTCGGATTGCAGACATCCATACAAATTCCGCACGAGATACATTGCTTGGGATTAAGTTGTAAACTAAACATTTATTTTTCCGCCTGAAGCGCTTTTGTAAATGTTCTGAAAATTTTTACAACAGCCGCAGAAGCAATGATCAGTAAAAGAGGAAATGTTATATAAAAAGTTATTGTACTCAATTCGGGGTTAACATTGGAACGCAGAGATTTCAATGTCTGCCAGATGATTGTTTTCGAAGCGGCATATTCATCGCCCGGTGCCTCCATTATTAGAACGTAGCCGATTGTATTGAAAAATGCCGCGGCGGTAACCCAAAAAGTAGTTCTGACGTAGTGTTTGTTCAAATCTTCTGCGTTGAAGAAAATTTTTGTTAAGAGAGCCGCCGCAAGTGCTACGGTACCAAATGGAACAAACGGTAATCCGATTTTTATATCAGCCATCAAATCTAAATTGAGCGTAAAAAATCCTATTAGAAAAGAAAGCAGAAGCGAACCTTCGCGGAGAAGAATGTAAACTATCCACCATAAATCTGCGGCTACTCTTAACGGCAAGCGGCTTAAAATTCTTTCGAAGTACGGGCGACCGATGTAAAGAAAGAATGCGAAGATTGAAAAAATAATTCCGATATCTGCAAGTGTTTGCGCGCTCCATATTTCCAGTGATTTATGTAAAGGCATTTTGAAACTCCGTAAAATTTGTTCTACATGATTAGAGATATTGTTTATGAACGACTTAAAAGTTACGCGGCAAATATATTTATGGAAGGCGGCTCTTCACAGTTAACAATTATGGAAAGTTTTTCATTTTTATGATATTGTAACACCGGGAAATGTTAAAGTGAAAACTGTGCCTTTCGGGGAATTGTTTCTTACCTGAATTGTTCCGTTCATAGTTGTAACAACTGCTTTAACGAGATTCAAACCAAGTCCGTATCCCGTTATACCGAGTTTTTCGGCTTTATCGCTTCTGTAGAATCGTTCAAATATTTTTTCTTTCTCGTTATCATCAATGCCAACCCCAAAATCTTCGATGCTGATATTAACAATATTACCGGTTTGGTGAGCTGTTATTGTAACACAATCATTGCCGGAATATTTCAGAGCGTTATCAACCAAATTTTGCAGAACCAAAAGAAAATATTCTGCACTGCCTCTCAAATACAAATCTTCGTCAATACTTAATTCTATTTTATAATTCTTATAAGCATTGTCAATCAATTGCACTGCTAACTTTGAAAAATTGAAAATCGTTTTTTGTTCGGTGCACAATTCCGAGTTCTTCGCAATCAAGAGCATTGTTCTTATTATCTGTATCATTCGCTCTGTTTGTTCTTTCAATACTTTTAACGACTCTCTGTATTCTTCCGTATCATGAATGCCTTTGAGCAAATACTCAATCTCGGTATTGATAGCAGTAAGCGGCGTCATTAATTGATGAGAAGCATTGTCGCTAAATTCGGTTATCTGCCTGACTTGAATTTCCAATCTTTCGAAAAGATCGTTCAATGTATTTTTTAATCTACCTAGTTCATCTTCGGGATCGGCGGCAAAACTAAGGCGTGCACTAAGATTTGCTGTAGAAATATTTCGTGCGAGTGTAATTATCTTATTTATTGGTGCAAATGTTTTTCCTGAAATTAGAAAGCTTATGAATAGGATAAAAAGTACTACAAGCGGAAATGTGAATAGGTTTATAAAAAGAATATTTTCTATTAATTCGTTAAAAGCAGTTTTAAAAGTTGTCAGCTGAATATATCCAGCCGGCTCGCCGTGTTCATCTAAAAGTTTTTCGTATCCGGTTCTTAAATTTACATCGTGCGATTTATTGTCTTCGAAATAATAGACTTCACTGAAGTACGGAAAAATTTTTTCAATATTGCCGAACACCGCAACATTCTTGCTTTGTAAAAATAGAGTTCCTTCGTTTGAATAAATCTGCAGAAGAAAAGAATCATCAGTCACTTCGATTAAATCGGTTTCCTCGAATTCGTTTGCACGGATTATCGAAAAAGAATTATTCTCGTATTTAACCGAAGCCGCAATGTGTTCAATCTCGTGCCGGATTCTGGTGTCGATGTTTTCATTTAAATAATACTTGAGGATGTTTATCGAAAAGATAATTGAAACAATGTAAAGTATGAGCATTACCGATGCGATCAACAGACTATTCTTAATAACACTTTTTGAGATGGTAATATTTCTAAATCTAATCGCCAAAAAAGATATACCCTTCGCCGTAAATGGTTTTAATAAATTTTTGTTCTATCGCCTCTTCTAATTTCTTGCGGAGATTTTTAACCGCGGCTTCAACAATATTTGTTTGAGGAGTGAAAGGCAAGTCCCAAACTTTTTCGCAGATTGATTCTTTGCTGATAATCGTTCCTTTGTTATCAAGAAAAAATTTCAGCAAGTCGAATTCTTTATCGGTTAATTTAATCTGAGCTTTGGGCGTTGTTATTATACGTGTAATCAAGTTCAGTGTATTATCGCCAAACGTAATTGTACTTACCGATGATTTATACCTTCGTGCGACGGCATTAATTCTTGCCATTACTTCGTCAAACGAAAATGGTTTTGTAATATAATCATCCGCACCGGCATCCAATGCTTCAACTTTATTGGAGATATCAGTTAACGCCGTCAGAAGTATTATCGGGATTTCCGAACCGGTACTGCGGATCTTTCTGCATACTTCGAGTCCGCTAAGTTTCGGCATTCTCCAATCAAGAAGCAAAACATCGAATTGTATTTTTTCCATCACGTTCAGCGTCTCCTCTCCGTCTTTTGCAATCAGTGCATGATGACCGGCTTGCAAAAAATTTTTTTTGAGGGATTCGGCAATTCTTATTTCGTCTTCGGCAATTAATATTTCCATGATGTCTCATTTCTATGTGCAGAAAAAATAGCTTTTTGAATCATAATAAACACCCCTCAAAAAATGAAAAAATTTTCATCATTCTTAACTTCTGTCTTTCTTTATCTTGATATAAGTTAATCACACAAAATAATCTTGTTTTGTGAAAGATTAAGATAAACAGTATTTTATTCTTGTTTTAATTAACACTGTAATAACAAACAAAAGGCGAAATCATGAATCTCTCTAAAATTTCTTTCATAGCAATGGCATTATTAGTAGTTGTTTCTTTTGTTATGCCAAGCAATATCAACGCAACAAGTCAATGGGCAAGAAAAACCGGCTTGTCATGTAATTCATGCCATACAGTATTCCCAAGATTAAATTCCTTTGGCGAGGAATACTTAAAGAATGGTTATCAATTAATGACCACATATAAAAAAGATTACAAAGAAGCTTATCCAATTGAAGCCGGCGGAGTCTTATTGGATGAAGTTTCCAATATTTTCGGATTCAGATTAAACATGACTCCAATTGCGCTGGAAACAAAATCTTTCCAGGAAGATTTCGGCAAAGAAAAAACAACAAAGCTTACACTTGGCAGTGCAGTTTGGCTGCAAGCTTTCGTAGCCGGTTCAATTTATAAAGACATTTCCTTCTTCTCTGAATTAGAATATGCAAAGAGCTCGTTCAAGTTCAACTGGTTCTACTTCAACTTCACAAATCTTTTGAACACACAGTTATTGAATTTTCAGGTTGGTAACATTTCTCCGTTGGAATTTGCTTCATACCCGAACAGACTACCCCAGCTTCCAAATTTAAAAGGAGAAATTTTCCTTCTTAAATCTTCTGCCGGAAAAGGCGAAACGTCAATGGATATGTCGAGTGCAAGACCTGGCGTTCAATACTACGGCACACAAGATTGGGCAACTGTTTATCTCGGAGTATCTCCCGGAACGAGTGCGGCAAGTGTAAATCAATTCTTAAATTATTGGGGCGGTCTTGTTCTAAAACTTCCTGAAAATGTTCTCCAAGGATTTGATGGAAGCACTGCAACAATTCATTACTACAACGGAACAGATACAAAATATACCGGTGCTGAAAAAGACGCTACAGGAAAAGAATTGCCGGCAGATCAGCAAAAAGCACAGATTGAAAATTCATTCACAAGAATCTCTCCGCAAATCAACATTCGCTACAAAGATATGATAGATGTTCAAGCTGCTTATGTTGCCGGAAGTGATGATAATTACGGACTTTCAACAACAGCAAAAGAGTTTAAATACAGCGGTTTTGCTTTGGAAGCCGGTTATATGCCCAGTGAAATCTGGCATCTCGCCGTTCATTACGATAAATATACATCCGAGGATGAAGTAAACGGTATACCGGTTCTCAATTATCAAAGAGTTGTACCGTCTGCAACATATGTCGTTAATCAGAATATTAGATTCACAGTTTATTATGAAAAAGATATAACCCCGGATAAAAACGAAGACTTGAAAGTTGACAAAACATACTTGAATATTCGTGTAATGTTCTAAAAATTATTTAACCAATTATTTATGATGAGTAAAAAATGAAGAGATATATTTTAACAACAAGCTTCCTTCTGGCATTCTTCGCATTTGTATTTTCGACAATCAATGCACAGCAAGCCGAAGAACCGAAAGGAAAAATTCTTTTCAAAGAAAGTAAGTGCGTTTCTTGCCATGCAATTGAATCGCAAGGCTTTGTCAAGAAAGGAAAATCCACTGCACCCGATCTTTCCGATGTTGGTTCAAAGCATTCAGATATTGAATGGTTAAAAAAATATTTGACCAAGCAAGAAACAATGAACGATTTAAAACACGCGGTTAGTTTTAAGGGCGGTGAAGAAGAACTTCAAACACTTGGCGAATGGCTTACTACTTTGAAAAAAGAATCTGCCGCAAATGATTCTACACAAAAAGATTCTACAAAATAACCCCTCTTAGAAAATCCTAATGCAGAATCCCCGTTAAGAAATTGGCGGGGATTTTTTTATTGACCTGAAACCAACAATTCATACACGTGAAAATTTTTTCATGATTGTTTATTTGTTAATCCAAAGCATGAAGAATAAGTTTTAACAGATAAAAATAGATATTAATGTCTTAAAAAAAGATTACGACTCTTTATTACAATTAAGTAAGGAATATAATATAGGCTATAGATTTCTCATGAATAAAGGGAGGTACAAATGAAGCAGATTTACAGACTGTTTTTAGTTTTATCAATTTCATTAATTTTTAACGCGGTAGTTTTTAGCCAGGTAACGAATAACCAATGTTTTCAATGCCATTCGAATGTGAGTCTTAAGAAAGATGTGACTGTATCAGGCGGAACCGAAACAATTCCGCTCTACGTTGATTCAACACTCTTCAAAACAAACTTGCACAAGAATCTAAAGTGTGTTGACTGCCACACCGATATTACAACTACAAATTTGTACACACACGCATCGGGCGGCACAAATGGTCTTCAAAAATATTACGGTTCATGGGCAAGGTTTTCAAAAAGTGATACGACACTTAACGCCGATAATTCTCCGCGCACAAGAAATTATTATACTGCCGCGTCAAAGTCATGTGCTAATTCCACTTGCCATAATTCTCACAGTGGATTTGAAAACTCGAATCACTCGATGATTACGAGATTAAAATCAGCGCGTGTTCATAAAATTAACGGTGAGGATGTCGGCGAGAATTACGACAAGGGTTGCAGCAGATGCCACACAACATGCGGAACATGTCACTTCAAAACAAATTTGGTTCAGAAATATCAAGGCAACTTGCTCGATATTTGGGGTAACCTTCATGCAGAAGGAGAAGGGAATTATCCAAATGCCGGCGCAATGAGTGAGTGGGCAATGGATTGGACGACAAATGTTGCATCTCACGAGTTCATTACGGGCGAGCAATTAAAATCCAGTAACGATGTCTGCAGATCTTGTCATGTTGGTTATTACAGACCGCCGGTGCTCGGTTTTATTACGGATAAAGAACCGTACACAAAAGCGAAAGCGACAAATATTAAACGCCACCCTCAGTATTATGAACAATCGCAAAGTTCAGCTCACGGAAATTTATATTGTGGAAATTGCCATTCGAATGTTCATTCATATCCGGGCAGAGAATACGATTGGCAAGCAGAAGGCGATGTAAAATGTCAATCGTGCCATGTTTTAACAAATCATTACGCGCAGCATACTACTGTTGATTGTATATCATGCCATGCAACCGGAT
This sequence comes from Ignavibacteriales bacterium, assembly GCA_016177735.1. GTDB lineage: Bacteria > Bacteroidota > Ignavibacteria > Ignavibacteriales > Melioribacteraceae > DYJK01. Next base: position 150,717 of record JACOUS010000018.1, read on the forward strand.
TTGGAAGATCTCAAGGTTTGGGTGATGACGTGCACGATGTTTTCAGAGCGCTGTCAAACAACAGAGTAAGACCGCTTGCAGTAAAATATAATGAAGGCTTGAGCTGGTATCCGCATAATATTGAAAAACCGAACACTGCAACTTTGTGCGCAGCAAAATGTCATTATTCGGGAAACTTGCTCGGTGCAACGGTGATAACCGACGTTCTAATTGCCGATGTTATTCCTTCTAAATATTCGTTGGAACAAAATTTCCCGAATCCGTTTAACCCGAATACGAATATTACATTCGCACTTCCGAAAGAATCGCATGTTAAACTGGATATTTATTCAATTACAGGCGAACTTGTTAAAACATTGGTTAACGATAATCTGAAACCGGGCAAACACACGTTAACACTGCAAATGCCTAAAAACACATCAAGCGGCATTTATTTTTACAGATTAACAGCCAATCAATATTCGGAAACACGGAAGATGATTTTGTTGAAATAATTTTCTCGCATATAGTTCCTCCTTCAACCCCGGTCCGCATAGCCGGGGTTTTTTATTAATCGAGACTTAATTTCGTTTTTTGTGAACAATGATTATATATTGAACTCAAAAAAGAATTGAGCATTATGGAATACATATTAATTTCAGCCGTAGCATTAATTGTTTCCGGGTTAACATTCTTTTCCGGATTTGGACTCGGTACTTTGCTGATGCCGTTTTTTGCAATTTTCTTCCCGGTCGAAGTTGCCGTGGCGGCAACTGCAATTGTTCATCTTGCAAATAATATTTTTAAGGTGATACTCGTCGGCAGAGATGCGGATAAAAACATTGCAATTAAATTCGCGGTGCCGGCGGCTTTCGGTGCTTTAATCGGTGCGTGGCTGCTCGGATTTTTTTCCGAACTTCAACCGATTGTAAGTTACCAGCTATCAAATAAAAGTTTTTCAGTTATGCCTGTCAAAGTAATCATCGCAATTTTGATGATCATTTTCGCACTTGTCGAATTACTTCCAGCACTGAGTAAATATTCTTTTAAGAAAGAACAGATTCCATTCGGCGGATTTATTTCCGGTTTCTTTGGCGGACTATCAGGTCATCAAGGTGCTTTGCGTACTGCATTCTTGTTGAGATCGGGTCTCGAAAAAAAATCTTTTATTGGAACGATGGTTGTATCTGCTGTTGCGGTTGATGTTGTACGTTTGGTTGTTTACGGTTCCACATTTTTAATTAAGGATATAACGGTATTTCAGCAAAGCGGAATGCAAACGTTATTGCTTGCCGGAACTCTTTCTGCATTTGTCGGTTCTTATGCCGGCAAATATTTGTTCGAAAAAGTTACTTTCAAATCGATTCAAGTTATTGTTGCAGTAATGCTGTTGACAATGGGAATGGCTCTTGGTTTTGGAGTTGTATAACCGGCTAAAAATTTTGTTCATATATCTGAACAATTTTTCATAGCTGTGCATCTAAATTTGCGGCTAAAACAAGTTTTGTTGTGGCATCCAACTTGATTGCTAATCCCGTTCAACAATAAGAGATCAAAATGAAAAAAATTCTATACGTTATCGTTTTATTACCTTCATTGGCATTTGCGCAAATGGATGTGGGTGCTGTAAAGCTCGGGTATTTTGATCCTTCGGCAACGGAGGGAGGATTTATAATCGGCTACGAAGGCGGCTGGTTTGTTGATGATAATTTTTCTTTCGGGTGGAGCGCCGACTGGTTTCATAAAAAATATACCGACCGTCAATTAGTAAAAGAGTATAACGATTTTTACGGACCGATTTACAGCGAACTTAATGAACTTCGTGCCAAAACAAATCTGCACTCAATTCCATTAATGTTCACCATAAATGCGAATGTACCAATTTCACCGCGTGCAAGAGCTTTTTTTACCGGCGGTGCCGGTTTGGAAGTTCTGCTTATCTTTTATCGCAATTATGAAAAACCTGAAGACGATGAATTTCAAGGTGCGTTCGATTTTAGCTGGCGGCTTGGCGGAGGTATTTTGTATGAACTCGGTGAACGCTCGAATGTTTTCGTTGAACTTGCTTACCATTCATCGAGACCGAGCTGGGAATATGAAGTGAAAGATAAAATTACAAACCGCACAAAAATTTTGGAAAGAAGTTTTGATATGAGCGGCATGATGATGAGAGTAGGTTTTAGATTTTTTCTCTAATTGTTAAAAGGATTTTCGCGGCTCTGTTCGAAATATGGTTTGTAATTTTCGGAACTTTCCATTTCTTGAAGCCATCCGTTTTCAAGTTTGTATTTGTGTAAAAGTTCAACCGTCCTTTCATATTCGAGAGGACGGAGTGTTCTGTTCAACAAAATTTCTTTGTATGCTTTGTTTGCCGGATAGTATTGAGACATTAACGAGATGTGAACGTTGGCGCTCAATTCTTCAGCAATAAATTTGAAAACTTTTTCCGATTCAGCCAAACCGTTCGGCAGAACGAGATGACGTATTATTAAGCCCCGAACGATTACATCCCCTTCATAAATTAATTCATTGCCGACTTGCCTGAACATTTCTTTTATCGCCGCTTTAGTTTTTTCGAAATAATTTTCTGCGTGCGAATATTTCATCGCGTACTCGTCATTTCCGTATTTGAAATCCGGCAGATAAATATCGATTACTCCGTCGTAAAGTTTCAGCATTTCAACAGAGTCATAACCGTTAGTATTGTAAATTATAGGAAGCGAGAGACCTTTTTCTGCCGCAAGAAAAATTGATTTTAATATTGTTGCCGAAAAATGTGTCGGCGAAACAAGTCCGATGTTGTGGCAATTTCTGTTTTGCAGCTCAAGCATAATATCGGCAAGTCTTTCGTGCGATGATTCGTGAGTGTGTTCAACTTTCCAATTCTGGCTTATCTCATAATTTTGACAGAAGATACATTTCAAATTGCAGTTCCCGAAAAAAATATTCCCGGCACCGCGCGTTCCCGAAAGAACCGGCTCTTCGCCAAAGTGCGGTGTGAATGAGGAAACGATCGGAAGATATCCGCTCGCACATTTTCCGTACTCATTTTTTGTTCGATCAACTTTGCAATCATGCGGACAGCTCGTGCAAGATTCGAGAACCTTCAATGCATCAAGTGCTCGTTCTTTTAGTTCACCGCTTTGCAAAAGTTTTATGTACGAAGGTTGAAATCTCATCGTTCTCTTTCTTATTCAAAAAAATTTCTACGCAAATATAATCAGTGTTATCGTATCTGTCCCAAACTTTCCAAGTTTGTTCTAGTAAATAGAAACTTCTGAAAAAATAAATTAATCTATTGCAGCCGCAGTCTTTAGACTGCGGAACATTTTTTGGAAATGCAATCTAATTCGCCGCGGCGAATTACGACTACCACTTCGTAATTAAATTTTCAAAAAGTCTTTGGTCAATAGTATATAATGCCGCAACAAGAAATATTTTCAGATACTATTTGGAATGTAGCATAAAGTATTTTGGAAAAGAACGTTTTATAAATTTTTTTTCATATCAAAAAAGTTTGGGACAGCATCAAGCTTTATGAAAAATATTGCAGATGTGATACTGCTCAAGAAAAACCGGCATAAAATCTGGATTAATTGTGAGAGGTATCAAAAGCAGAAGAGTGCTGCCTTGACGATTAAGTATAATGAACAATATATTTCCGGCGAACCCAAAAACAAATTGTATGAAAGGAGGAAGAAGAAAGATGAAATCGATAAAAAAATCTTTCAACTTCTTAATTCTTTTTGTTGCAGCGATAGTTACACTTAGTTTGTTGGGTTGCGAAGATTCGTCCCCGGTAGAGCCGGGAGCTTCAAACGCAACAAAAATTGAGGGCCGCGTTGTAGGGAACGGAGGTTTTTCAAAATTAGCAAAAACCGATTTTGAAAACGGTCTCGAGGGCGCAACTGTTACTGTGGCAAAAGTAGAGGCAAACGGAAGTTTAACCGTTGTCTCAAAAGGAAGCGTGCAGACAGATGCACAAGGAAAATTTGTGATTGATGTAGAATCACAAAGTACCAATCATCTTGTTGTAATTGCGGCGAAGGGCACTTCGCAATGGAAGGCGGTGGTAACAACTACGGCAAGAAGTTCGTCAACCGCATATTGTGCGCCGGTAAATGATGAAACAACTGCCGAAGCTGATATTTATGCACAAGTTGTTTCGCGCAGTAAAGCTGACGTAGTTGCCTATTCCGATATACAATCGTGTATCAATGCCGATGTTGCGGCACGGATTAAAGGAAACGCATCGCTTACTTCGCAAGTAACAACATCCGTCATTGCATATGCCGAAGCAAAAGCGAAAGCACAAGCTCATTCTTATTTCGGACTTTCTGCAATGCAGATTAACGCAATCAAGAATGCCGAGTTGAAAGCTCAGGGAGAACTGGAATCAGCTCTCTACTTTGCTAATGATAACCAAGCAAACATTGATGCGGCATTTGGAGCATACACTGAAGCGACAGTTGACGCTTATGTGAACAACAGCAGCAGTGCGGAAACTTGTGCGAAAGTTATTGATATCGGCATTCAAACTTTGGTTAATGTCTCTGCAAATTTGAGTTCCGAACTTAAACTCGCTTTGATAAAAAGCATCTCTATTAAACGAGCTCAAACATGTTCGGATGCGGTTGGGGATGAATTTGAATCATCCGGCGGTTCGCAATCCAATATGACAGTATTGGTAAGTGCGGAAATAAATCTGCTCGTTTCAATAAATGCCGCTTCGAGTTATTCTCAAATTACGGACGCTTTTGCGCAGTTCAATTCTGTTGTTGTAGAGCAGTTTAAGTTAATTTTGTCTGCGCATGCAAATGCAATCACAACAGTAAATACAAGTATAAATTCTTCCGGCGGACCAAAAACAATTTTGAGTGCTGCCGTTTCAACTACTGCAAATGCAGATGTAGTTCTGAATGCGTATGTAACTTTCTACAATTCGGTCTCAACGATGGTAGAAAGTTCTCTGTCTGCGGCATCATCTGCGCAAATAGAAAGTACCTCGGAAGTACTAATCCTATCGAACTCAACATTCTAAAAAATAAAAGCCGGTTTTAACACCGGCTTCTTTGTTCTGCTCGTCTTTTCAATCGCGTTAAGAATTTGTTAAATCATAAGTGATGGCATTTTAAAACTAAAGATTTGTGCTATTTTTTCGATAATCTTTTAAGAGATAACGTTTGCATATATTGACGGCGAAACAGAATTGCATTTTCTAATAAATCCTATTCTATAAAAAATCATGAGGGTGTTTAATGGCTCTACTTACATGGAACAATACCTATTCGGTCAACATCAACAGCATCGATAACCAGCACAAAAGACTTGTTGATTTGATGAACAATTTGCACGATGCGATGAAACAAGGAAAAGGGAAAGATGTTCTTGGAGAGATTCTAAATGATCTGGCAAATTATACAGTCTATCATTTTAATCATGAAGAAAAATTATTTGCATCGCATGGTTACCCGGAAGGAAATCTGCACAAGGCAGAACACGATAAATTAATCAAACAAGTTGATGAATTGAAAAATAAGTATAATAGCGGTAGTGTTACTGTTACGTTAGATGTGTTGAATTTTTTGAAGAACTGGCTGACCGATCACATTGTTGGGTCCGATAAAAAGTATTCTTCGTTCTTGAATGAAAGAGGAGTGAATTAACTGCAAACGAAACGGCACTCAAAAAACTTGGGTGCCGCTTACTCAATTTATAAGACAGCTTTCAGCGCTTCGTAATTTGCAGAAATAGTTTTATCCAAATCTTCTTTTGTGTGAACTGTGGAAACGAACAGCGCTTCAAATTGTGCCGGCGGAAAATAGATTCCGCGGTTCAACATTTCATGAAAATATTTTCCGTAAAGTTTTGTATCGGATTTAACCGCAGAATTATAATCCGTTACTGTTTCTTCTGCGAAGAATAAGGTCATCATTGAACCAACACGGTTAAGCTGGAATTTTTTACCCAAAGATTTTATTCCATCCTTAAATCCATTTTCGAGGTAAACAGAATTTTCTTCGAGCGTTTGATAAACTTCCGGGTGATTTTTGATGTAAGCGAGTGCGGCAAAGCCGGCATTCATTGCAAGCGGATTCCCGCTCAAAGTTCCAGCTTGATAAACCGGTCCGCTCGGTGAAACCATTTCCATAATTTCTTTTTTGCCGCCGTATGCACCGACCGGCAAACCGCCGCCGATAATTTTTCCGAATGTCGAAAGATCGGGTTTTACGCCGTACAATTCTTGTGCGCCGCCTTTCGATAATCTGAAGCCGGTCATTACTTCATCAAAAATCAGAACAATTTTTTCTTCGCTGCAGACATTTCTTAATTCTGTTAAAAAATTATTTTGAGGTGCAACAGTACCCATGTTGCCGACTACCGGTTCGATTATTACTGCAGCAATCTCATTTTTATTTTGTTCGATAATTTTTTTTACCGATTCGATGTTGTTGAAATCGGCAACAAGTGTATCTGCAGCGTTTCCTTTTGTAACGCCCGGCGAAGTTGGAACACCGAATGTGAGTGCACCGCTTCCGGCTTTGATCAAAAAGAAATCGCCGTGACCGTGATAACATCCCTCGAACTTGATAATTTTTTCTTTGCCTGTGTAACCGCGAGCGGCACGAATTGCACTCATCGTTGCTTCTGTTCCGCTGTTAACCATGCGCACCATTTCGATAGAAGGAACGAGTTCGGTTATCAGTTGTGCCATCTTAACTTCAATTTCTGTAGGTGCACCAAAGCTTGTGCCGTTATCAATTGCATGTTTGAGTGCATCGATTATAAATGAAGGATTGTGCCCGAACAAATGCGGTCCCCAGCTTCCGATGTAATCGATATATTCATTGCCGTCAACATCATACATTTTTGATCCGTTTCCTCTTGCCATAAAAACCGGGTTGCCGCCAACGGATTTAAAAGCACGCACCGGCGAGTTAACTCCACCCGGTATAAATTTTTTTGCTTGCTCGAAAAGCTGTTCACTCTTTTTGATGTTCATTATTTCTCCAATACTTTTCTATTTTTCGTATGTATTTTCAAAGTTGTACAAACAAAAATAGTTATAAATGATTTTATCCCAAATTTTGGCTTGTAAGATTTATCGGTTATAGAATAAACAGAGGTTGAAATGGAAATTAATGAAGTCCCTTTCACTGTAATTGATTGGAGTAAAGTAGAAGCGGAAGAACATCCCGGCGAAAGAGGGAAAGCAGTCTGGAAAGTTTTTAAGGAAGGGAATATCCGTGTACGGATGGTTGAATATTCGCCCGGTTACATTGCAGACCATTGGTGCAAAAAAGGTCACGTAATTCTTGTGCTGGAAGGAGAGATGACTACAGAACTTGACGACGGAAGAAAATTTATAACTTCAAAAGGAAGTTCGTATCAAGTTGCGGATGACGATGGCGCGCACCGGACATTTACTGAAACCGGCGTTAAACTTTTTATTGTTGATTGATGCTATTAAACGGAGATAAAATGATTCATCACATTGTCGGCAAACAGCATAACTCGAAAATGTGTTTCGTGTGCGGGCTGAAAAACAAGTTTGGTATTCACGCGCATTTTTATGTTACGGAAAATCAGGAATTGATTGCGTTGTTCACACCTTCGGAAGAACATCAAAGTTATCCGGGAAGACTGCACGGCGGAATTGCCTCTGCAATTCTTGATGAAACGATTGGACGTGCAATTCTTAATAAGTACGAAGAAGAAGTTTGGGGCGTTACGATTGATCTCAATGTTAAATTCAAAAAGTCGATTCCGCTCAACGAAGAATTAAAAGTGGTCGGAAGAATTACTAGTGAGAACAGCAGAATGTTTGAAGGAACCGGCGAAATTATTTTGCAGAATGGAGATGTTGCCGTTACAGCATCCGGCAAATATTTGAAAGTACCGCTCGAAAAGATTACGGACTTTGACAAAGAAGAAAACGAGTGGCGAATTGTTGAACTGAAAACCGATCCGAAGAAAATTGAGACATAAAATTATCAAGCAAGCGAAGAAAGTTTCGGCGAATAAATTTTTATAAGCATGTAAAACAAGAATAGAATAGCGGCGTTCACTATCACTGCGGTAGGTATCCCGAAGTGTTCTGCAATCATTCCGATCCAAAGCGAGCCGAGCGGATAAAGTGCAAAGAAAGTAAATGTATAAAAGCTGATTACTCTTCCCCTAAATTTTTCTTCTACGATTGTTTGTATCAATCCGTTGGAAAGATTGTATTGAGTGATAATCATTCCGCCGATCAACACGAGCAAAAAGAGTGAAATAAAAAGTGACCGGTTAAAAGAAAAAAGAAAAAGTAGAACCGGCAAAGATGCAACACTGTATCCGAGATATTTTCCGCGAACTATGTAACGATTAATTGTTGCAATGATTAGTGCAAATAGTACAGCACCGGCGCCGCGTGCAGACTGCAGAAATCCATTTGTTGTTGAATCACCGTGAAGAATTTTTACCGCCCATGCCGGAAACAATGTAACGAGTCCCATTCCAAAAAAACTTAGCATCGAAGTAATTAGCAGAACCGAAAAAATAGCTTTCTCCGTTCTCAAATATTCGAATGCTTCTTTAACGTCCGTCAAAACAGAATTGCCGTTGTGATTCAATTCCACCGGTTTCAATTTCATCTGAAATAAATTTATGAGCACGGCAAGGAAGGAAATTGCATTTAAAGTAAAACACCAGCCCGGACCAAATATTGCATAAATAATTCCGCCGAGTGCCGGTCCAACTGCTGTAGCAGTGTTAAACATTGTTGAGTTGAGTGCAATTCCGTTTACGAGATCTTCTTTATCGACAAGCTCGTTCACAAATGCGTGACGTGCCGGTGCATCGAATGCATTTGCAATTCCAGAAAAGAAAGCGAGTATAATTATATGCCACGGCTGAATGACATTTGTGAATGTTAAGAGAGCAAGTATAACGGCAATCGTCATCATTCCGATTTGAGTGTAAACAATAATTTTTCTGCGCGGGTAGCGGTCTGCTGCAACACCGGCGTAAAAAGTAAAAAGCCATGCCGGTATTCCGCTTGCAAATCCAACATATCCTAAAAATGCCGGCGAGTGTGTCAACTCGAAAACAAAATAGGCAAGTGCGGTCGATTGCATCCACGATCCGAAAAGTGAAATCATTTGTCCCCAAAACCACAAACGATAATTGGGATATTTTAGCGCAGCAAAAGTATTCCTGATACTAAATTTTGTTTTTAGCTTCGGGAAAAATCTTTTAACGCTTCCATCTTCAGGTGGAATTACTATCGGGGAAACATCAACATCGGAATTATTACTTTGCATAAAAAACTTCTACCAATAATATTGCTCACGCTCTTGATCTTAATCATGATCTCAAAAGGAGAAGAACAAGAATAAGATCAAGAACATGAGTATGAAAACATTTCTTGTTGTTACATTCTGTCCAAAAATTTTGCAGCATCTTTTGCGAAATAAGTGAGAATCATATCAGCACCGGCGCGTTTAATTGAAGTGAGCGATTCAATCATAACACGTTCTTCGTCAATCCAATTATTTTTTCCGGCGGCTTTAATCATTGCATATTCACCGCTTACTTGATAAGCCGCGGTCGGCATTCCAAATTTTTCTTTAACACGCCAGATGATATCGAGATAAGCACCGGCTGGTTTTACCATAATTATATCTGCGCCTTCTTCAATATCGCTTTCTGCTTCGCGGAGAGCTTCATTGCTGTTGGCAGAATCCATTTGATGCGAGCGCCGGTCGCCGAATGCCGGAGCTGATTCCGCCGCATCTCTAAATGGTCCGTAAAATCCTGATGCATACTTCACGGCGTAACTCATAATCGGAGTATTTGTAAATCCGTTTTCATCGAGTGCTTTGCGGATTGCACCAACACGTCCGTCCATCATATCCGAAGGAGCGATGATATCAGCACCGGCTTCCGCATGTGATACGGCTTCTTTGACAAGCAGTTGAACTGTTTCATCATTCAATATTTCTTCGCCGTGCAAAACTCCGCAATGACCGTGCGAAGTGTATTCGCACAAACAAACATCCGTTATCACCAATAATTTTCTCACATCTTTTTTGATTGCGCGGACTGTTTGCTGAATTATTCCGTTTGGATCATAAGCGCCGGAACCAACTTCGTCTTTGTGATCGGGTATCCCGAACAGAATTACTGCCGGAATGCCGAGCTTTTCAACTTCTTTACATTCTTCAACAACAACATCAACAGACATTTGAAAAACGCCGGGCATCGACTTCACTTCTTTTTTAATTTTTGTCCCGGGTACAACAAACAACGGGTAGATCAAATCATTCTTTGTTAAGATTGTCTCGCGAACCATATCACGAACGGTCGAGTTGTATCTTAATCGTCTCAATCTTTTTGTAGGAAACAGTGCCATGTTTACTCCTTTTTTGAATGCAGAATGCAGAACGTAGAGTGCAGAATTTTAAATTCTACATTCTGCATTTATAATTTTACGTTCGGTGTTTGTATTGAATTTCCTTTTGCTGTTTTGATACTGCTTACTAATAATCTTTCTATTTCATCGCAATCTTTAAACATACTTTCGAATTCATTTTCATTTATTATTTCTGCCGCATGAAATACTTTTAACCAGAAATCTGTTTCTCTTGATTCTTTTAATGAAATATCTAATTTGTTTACAAAATCTTTTTTCGAATGAGCACTTTGAGCTTCGGAAACATTGGCTCCAATTGAAGTCCCTGATCTCAACAATTGTTCATAAATTGAACGTAAATCTTTGTCTTTCTTTAATAAGTATTTATAAAATTTGACAATTCTAACGGCAAAGCTGAAAGATTTTTCACGAAGAGTATTTCCATATTTTGCTTTGGATTCCGCAACTGTGAATGTTTTCCTTTTATACATAGCTGCTCCAATTTATTTATGAAAAATTCTGCGTTCGTCATTCTGCACTCTGCACTCGTTTTAGAATTGTTTCAGAATTCTTGATGCAATCTCCAACAGAAATTCCGCCGCGGAAATTGCCACCGATGAAAATTCCCGGATTCTCTTTCTCAAATTTATTAAAATAATTTTCGTGTTCTATGTAACCGATATTGTATTGCGGAATCGCTTTCTGCCACATTCTATCTTTCACAAAAACCGGATCACCGTTTACTTTTGTAATCTCTTTGAATTCATGTAGAACTTTATCGATAAGTTTTTCTTTCTCCATTTCAAAAAGATGTGATGAGCGCGCACCGCCAACAAATAAAGTGAACGCAGCTTTATCATCATCGCAGCGATTTGGAAATATTGTTGAACTCCAAATTGCACCGAGGAATGTTTTCTGTTCTTTTGACGGAATCAAATAACCAAAGCCGTCAAGAGGACGTGCGATTTGATCTTTTCTAAATCCGAGATACAAAACCATAACCGGTGGATAAAAAATATCATTTGCATGATTCACAAATTCTTTATCCAAAGAAGAAAATATTTTTGAAGCAGTATGAGCCGGAACAGTTGATAAAACATAATCGGAAATTATTTCTTTTATCACTCCATTCTGCTCATAACGAATATTCCAATTTTTCATTCTGCATTCTACATTCTGCACTCTGCATTCGTAAACAACGCGTTCTTTCAATTTTTCAGCAATTGCCTTCGGAAAACTTTGCATGCCATTTATGAAGGAAAACATTTTTGCACTTTGCTTGGATTGCTCTGCTCTCTGTTTTCTTTCCCTCGCACCTTTTATCATTCCTTTTACAAGTCCGCCGTAAACTTCTTCCAAACGATAAAGTTTTGGGAATGCAGATTTCACACTGAGTTTGTTCGGATCGCCGGCAAACACGCCGCTAACAAAAGGATCAATCGCATAATCCAAAAATTCTTGTCCCAATCTTCTGCGTACAAACTGCGCCATGCTTTGATAGTAACCGTCATTTGATTTACCGATAAACGGTTCTGCCATCACACGTAGCTTTGCTTTTGTAGAAAATAATTTTGTTTTGATAAACGCCGGCGGAGTAGTCGGCAGAGGATAAAGTTCATTGTTTCGTAATATGTAACGTTTGTTAGCCGATTCATTTGCATAAATCATTTCTTCGGATAAACCAATTTCATCAGCAAGCTCGCGTATCAGGGGCGTTGTTTCGAGTCCGCTGTTCGGACCCAAATCAATTAAGAAACCGTTTTCGCGAATCGTTTCCATTGCGCCGCCGGCTTCGCTTTTCGTTTCAAGGATTGTTATATCGAATCCTTCTTTGTGAAGCCAGTATGCTGTTGCAAGTCCGGAAATTCCGGCACCGAGTATTGTGATTTTCTTTTTGTTCATAATTTTTGTTCAACAAGATTTTTCAAAGCTTCCACAAATAGTTTTGAATCGTTCAACCCGGTCATCACAACATAATTTTCTATTCCTACTTTTTCCGCAACGTGTCTGTATTCGATATTTAATTCAAACAAAGTTTCTACATGATCTGAAACAAAACTGATCGGGATAATCAACAAATTTTTTTTGTCTTGTGAAGATAGTTCTTCAATTTTTTTAGCGGTTGCCGGTTCAAGCCATTTCATAGGTCCAACTTTGCTTTGAAAGCACAAATGATATTCATGCGAATTTTTTCGTGTGTTCATCACAGCTTCCATCGTCTCTTTTATTTGATGACTATAGGGGTCGCCTTTTTTTACCAAACTAACCGGCGTGCCGTGTGCGCTGAAAACAAGCTGTACATCTTTTCTAACATTTTCGGGAAATCTCAAAAGTGATTCGTCTATTCGTTCGTTAATTGCCGCAACATATTTCTCATTTGTTTGATAACTGTTTACATAAACTAATTTTGATTTATCATCAGTGCAATGTCTTTTCCATTCGTTAAATGAAGAGCCGGTTGTTGTGATTGAATAGTGCGGGTAAAGAGGCAGCAGAATAATCTTATCATACTTTCCGTTTTGAACTTTAGCCACAATTTCTTTTGTAAGCGGTTTCCAATAACGCATCGCAGTGTGAACATCAATATCACGATTGTCTTTTCTCAATGATTCTTCAAGCATCGAGCGTTGTAGCTCTGTCCACTCGTTCAATGGTGATTTGCCGCCGATAAGTTTGTACTCTTCCACAATTTTTGGTGCGCGTCTGCTTGAAATAATTTTTGCAAAAAGTTTTTGACCGAACGGAAGCTTAAAAATATCGGGGTCGCAAAAAAGATTATATAAAAACGGTTCAACCGATTCGAGTGAATCAGGTCCGCCGAGATTAAAAAGTACTACTGCAGTTTTATGCAAAATCGATTCCTTTCGTAGTGATTCATTAAAATGCGCAACACAAATTTATGAAATTTCGTATACTAAAAACTTGTTGGTAAAAAGTATTCCGGCAGAGAAAAATTGATACAAGTACAATTTTTACTTATGTTTTAACGGAAATAATTGATGACAATGAAATCTCTACTAAAAATATTTTCGAAAATACAGAAGGAAGCTCTTGAAAGATTGCGCGGTAAATTATTTTCTGATTTCCCCGTTAAAAAAATAATTATTTATGGTTCAGCTGTAAGAAATGAGTTGTCGCCTGAATCCGATATCGATTTATTAATAATTACGAAATTCCCAATAGATAGGGAAGAACGGCATAGAATTACTGATATAGTTTTTGAAATTAATTTGGAATTTGCTACCAACTACAGCACACTTGTGGTTGATGAAAATGCTTGGGAGAATGGCTTGTATTCTGTATTGCCGCTGAAGGAAGAAGTGCTGAATGAAGGCATTGTACTATGACGCAAGAATCTCATCGCGTTGAAGTAGTTAGATACTGGTGGAAAAAAGGGAAAGAAAGTTTGGAATCTGCCAAACGTGAAAGGGACGCTGGTTTTTATTCTTTCGCTTCAAACAGAATATATTATGCAGCATTTTATGCTGTGAGCGCCTTGCTATTGGATAGAGAGTTTACATTTAAAAAACATTCAGGAGTTCGAAACGCTTTTCATCAAAAATTTATTAAACACGGACTGATTGATAAAGAATGGGGAAAGTTTTATGACCGGTTGTTTGAAGATAGGCAAGAAGGAGACTATTTGGCATTGACTGAGTTTGAAAGGGAATACATTGACAAGCAAATTGATAAATGTAGCGAATTTCTCGAATTAATTATGCCGCACTTTGTTCATCTTATCCGTGAGTGATACGGAGTATCAAAACCTTCAAAGTTGTAAAGCTCAGATGCAATTTTACTTAATGAACATTCTTTCTAAAATCAAACTGTTCTCGAATATTTTGCTCTATCAACTTTCTGTTCGATGTACCAATCAAAGTTCATCGCAATATTTCTGATTAGCAGACGCCCCATTTGTGTAACAACGAGCTTTCTATTTTTCAATTCAACCAAACCGTCGGCAAGAAAATCATCCATTCCTTCCAATCCTTTCGAAAAATATTTTTCGAATTCGATGCTGAATTTTTTTTCAACCGTTTCGAAGTCGAGTTCGAAATCACACATTATTTTTGTGATTACATGGCGGCGCAAAACATCATCGTCTGTTAAATAAATGCCGCGTTCAACGGGGAATGATTCATTGTTCAGCGATGTGAAGTATTCGTTTTCTTTCTTAACATTTTGTGAATAACATCTTCCAATTTGACTTATGCTCGTAATTCCCATTCCGTAAAGATCGGCGCCGGCATGTGTGCTGTATCCTTGAAAATTTCTGTAAAGTTTTTTCTCGCGCAATGCAACGGCAAGTTCGTCGTCAGGTTTTGCAAAATGATCCATTCCAATAAAAACATATCCGGCACCCGTAAGTTTCTCGATTGTCATTTTGAGTATCTGCAATTTTTCTTCCGGTACCGGCAAATCTTCCGGCTTTATCAATGCCATATGTTTTTTCATCCACGGCACATGAGCGTAGTTGAAAACGGCAATTCGTTCGGGTGAAATATCTATTATTGCATCAACGGTCTTTGTAAATGTTTCAACGGATTGAAACGGAAGTCCGTAAATCAAATCAAGATTGATGCTGTGGAATCCGAGTTCGCGTACCCAGTTAACAACTTGCCGTGTCATTTCTTCGGGTTGAATTCTGTTAACGGCTTTCTGAACTTTATCGTTAAAATCCTGAACTCCCATGCTAATGCGGTTGAAGCCGCCGTTACGTAATGCTTCCAAATGTTCTTTTGTTAATCCGCGCGGATCGATTTCGCATCCTTCTTCTGCGCCGGCTTTGAATTCAAAACTTTGATTGATGTACGAGATCAAATCAGTAATCTCATCGGGATCGAGATGCGTTGGTGTTCCGCCGCCCCAGTGTAACTGTGCTGCTTTGCGGTCGGTGGTTAAATAAGTGCGCAGTAAATCAATTTCATTTTTGAGATGCTTGACGTATTCCTTTACTCTACCTCTGTTGCGAGTGATGATCATGTTGCAGCCGCAGAAGTAACAAAGTGTATCGCAGAAGGGAAGATGGAAGTATAACGAAAGATCGGGCGGTGCCGTTTCGTTGTTCGTGCGGATTATCTCATCGAGATATTTCTCCGATGTGAACGATTCATTGAACTGCGGTGCAGTCGGGTAACTTGTGTACCGCGGTCCAGGTTTATCATATTTTTTGATCACGTCTAAATTTATTTCAAACATAATATCCTCACTCTTCTTTCACCGCAGAGACACGGAGAGAGCCGCTCTGCGTCTCAGTGATTAATTTTCTAAATATCCATTTAACATTCTTCTAAAATCTTCAATCAATCTTTTTGCATATTAATGAACAAGATTAATTCACTCCGCGTCTTTGCGGTGAAATCTTTTACTTTCTTCTTTTACAGTTTCTACTAAAAACTTTGCATTCTCCGGATCAACATCCGGCAATATCCCGTGACCGAGATTGAAAATGTGTCCGCTGCCATTACCGAATGATTGCAGAACTTTAACAGCTTCCGATTTTATTTTTTCTTTACCGGCATACAAAACAGTCGGATCGAGATTCCCTTGCAACGCAATTTTGCCATTGATCTGTTCTTTCACTTTTCCGAGTTCCATTGTCCAGTCCAAACCGATCACGTCAGCACCGCAGCCGGCAAGTTTTTCCAATTTGTAATGGACACCTTTTGCAAAAACAATCACCGGTTCATCGTTGCGTCTTATTTGAGAAATCACTTGCTCAATATAACGAAGAGAGAACTCTTCGAAATCACCCGGCGAAAGAATTCCGCCCCACGTATCAAAAATTTGTACGGCGTCTGCACCGGCTTCAATTTTTGCAGAAAGATAATCAGCGACAGACTTTGCAATTTTATTCAAAAGTTTGTGTGCGGCTTCCGGCTGATTGTAAATGAATTTTTTTATCTCGGAAAAATTTTTCGATCCGCCGCCTTCAACCATGTAAGTCATAAGCGTCCACGGCGAACCGGCAAACCCGATTAAAGGCACGCGGCTGTTCAATTCTTTTTTGGTCAGCGAAACGGCATCGAGAACATATTTAAGATCCTTTGACGGGTCAACATCTTTCAATTTGTTAACATCGTTTTCAGAACGAATCGGAGCAAATAATTTCGGACCCTTGCTTTCTATCATTTCGAGTTTCATTCCCATCGCTTCGGGAATAACGAGTATATCCGAAAAAATAATCGCCGCATCAACGCCGATAATATCAACCGGCTGAATAGTAACTTCTGCCGCGAGTTCGGGAGTTTTACACATTGTTAAGAAATCATATTTATCACGCACTGCGCGGTATTGCGGCAAATATCTACCGGCTTGGCGCATTATCCAGATCGGCGTGCGTTCAACTTGTCCGCGTTTACATGCTCTTAAGAATAAATCATTTTGAAGTTGAGACAAGAATCCTCCGTTATGCAATATTAGCTGTTACTTGAAAATATTTTATAATTGCTTCACCAACACCATGCAAAGAAAAAGTATCCGGCACAACATGAACAACAAGTCCGGCTTCTCTTATTGCGCTTTCAGTCGTAGTGCCGATTGCACAAATCAAACTTTTTTCAAAATATGTCAAAGCATTTTTGGTGTTCATTAATGCGAGAAAATTTGAAAATGAAGACGGACTTGTAAAAACAAAAATGTCCGGCTTATTCGTTGTTATCGTTTCATATTCAGTTTGCAAATCATGGATGTCATTTTGAACAACGTTGTAAATTTTAAGAGTAGAGACTAAAGCACCTTGTCCGGATAATCCGGCACTAAGTTCATCTCGTGAAAGTGAAGAGCACGGTATCAAAATTTTCTTGCCGGCGATATTTAGTTCCGAAAATTTTTTTAGCAGACCTTTGGCACTGTATTCATCGGGAATCAAGTGAACGTAGATGCCGAGCTTACCGCATTTTTCGGCGGTACTTTTTCCAACAACGGCAATTTTTGTTTTTGAAAAGTCCGGCTTGTATAATTTTTCGGCTTGTGCAAAAATCTCTGCCGCATTTGCAGACGTAAAAACTAGGTAATCAAAATCGTACGCTTTAGAGAAAATTTCTTTCACTTCGTCAGTACCGATTGAAGGAATAATTTTTATAGTAGGAAAGTAAATTATTTCCGCTCCTTCATTAACGAGGCGAAGCAGAGAAAGCTCGGATTCCTTCTTCGTTTTGGTAACTAATATTTTTTTATTGATAAGTAAGTTCATTTCAAATAAAAATTTTATTAATTGTCTCTCGCAGAGTAATTAAGAAAGACTGTCAAGTATTTCAGCGGCGCCGGCTTTCAATAAATCTTTTGCGAGTTTTACTCCCAGCTTTTCCGGATTTGATTTTGCGCCTCGCATTTTTTTTCTAAATATAATCAAACCATCGAGCGAACCAACAATAGCATCGAGATACAAACCGTTCGGCTTGACTTGTGCGTACGCACCAATTGGAACGTGGCAGCCGCCCTCAAGCGTTTTGAGCAGAGAACGTTCTGCGCGCACAGCAGTGTACGTTGCTTCATCATGAATTGATTTTAATATCTCAGCCGCAAATTTATTTTCTTTTCTTATTTCGATTCCGAGCGCGCCCTGACCAACTGCCGGTAATATTTCATCAATGCCGATAATGGAAGAAATATATTTGTTTAATTTCAAACGCTCAACACCGGCACGTGCAAGTATTATTGCATCCCATTTTGATCCGAGAAATTTTTTAATTCTTGTCGGAACGTTGCCGCGTAACTCTTCGGTTTTTATATCCGGTCTTTGATGTAGTAACTGTGAGCTTCTTCTTAACGAACCGGTAGCCACGACAGCACCTTCCCGCAAAGTTTTTACTGTTGTTCCTTTTTTACGTGCTATCAAAACATCTTCAACCGGATGGCGCTTTGTAACGGCTCCGATCATCAATCCTTCCGGCAGAACTGTCTGCAAATCTTTTAAACTGTGAACGGCAATATCAATTGTTCCTTTCAGTAATTCGTTCTCCAATTCTTTTGTGAATAAACCTTTATCGCCGATCTTTGAAAGAGCAGTATCGAGAATTTTATCACCTTTTGTGTTGATAATTTTTATTTCTACGGAAAGATTTTTATTCCTTCTTTCCAATTCTTTCTTTACAAAGTTGGACTGCCAAAGCGCAAGATCACTTCCGCGCGAGCCGATTATCAATTTCTGTTTCAATGATTATCCTTGCTCTCTTTTTGAGAATTATTGTTTGTTCTGTTTTTATCCAAAGCAAAAAGTTCTTTTAATAAAATTGTGTTGGATGTCAGTTTCTGTAAGTTGGCACCGGATTCTGCAACCTCGCGCAATTTGACTGTCGGATTATGCAGAATACGTCCGATCATCCGCCGTGTCATGTCTTCAATTTTTGCATAATCATCATCGCTGATTTTGTTTCTTATTTTTTCCAATTCATCACTGCGGATCTCATCAAAAAATTCGCGCAAAGATTTTATAGTCGGCACAACTTCAAGCGCGTTGTACCATCCGAAAAAGCTAACCATCTCTTCCATTATTATTTTTTCCACAATAGGAATTTCATTCCGCCGCTTCAACAAATTTTGGTCAACAATTATTTTCAAAGAATCCATATCGTGATAAAAGACATTATCAATTTTTTTTACTTCGGGCTCAACATCGCGCGGAACAGCAATATCCATTATAACAACGGGACTCCCTTTTCTTTTTTTAACTGCCGGAATGATGTCTTCCTTCGTGAGAATAAAATTATCCGAACTTGTTGCGCTGATAATTATATCGAAATTATGAAGATGTTCTTTCAAAAATTGGAACGGAATAATTTCCCCGTGAATTTTTTCGGCAAGTTTTTCTGCACGCTCGATTGTTCTGTTGCTGATTGTAATTTTTTCAACGCCTTTATCGTGCAAATGAACTGCGGCAAGTTCTGCGGTTTCGCCGGCGCCGATTATAAGTGCGGATTTTTTATCGAGGTTCGCAAATATTTTTTCAACTACTTGCACAGCCGCGTAACTTACGGTAACAGCGCCTTCGCCAATTCCGGTTTCGCTTATTGATCTTTTGCCGACTTTCACTGCCGAATCGAACAGTCTGCTCAAAATTGTGCCGGTAAAATTTAAGTCTTCCGATATTTCGTACGCTTCTTTTACTTGTCCTAAAATCTGGCTGTCGCCTATAATCAAAGAATCAATCCCGGCGGAAACGGAGAACAAATGTTTTACCGCTCCGCAAGAAAAATATTTCACAAAATTTTCCGGTTTAATCTCTTTCACCGGTTTGAATTCGAGAAGAGAACTAACGAGCGAGTTTGAATTGAAGTTGTCATTTTTCGGCAGACCGAAAATTTCCGTACGGTTGCATGTAGAAATAACAACACCTTCGGAAAGTTCGTTTTTGAGCACCGGGATAAAATCTACAATCTCGTTTCTGCTTAAATGAAGAGCCTCGCGTAATTCAATAGGTGCGGTTTTATGATTTATTGTAATACTTAAAAAATTCATCTCGATTAATAAAAAGAATGAAATGTATTAGCGAGCGTGCTCGTAAAAATTAAAGAGAGTATCGCAAATACAAATCCGCTGAGAGAAAAAATTATTACTTTCTTGCCGTACCAGTTTGCAAAAAGTTTGCTGACAATTCCGGTGCCGTAAACAAACCAAACAATTGCTGTCCCGATTATTTTGGGGTCAGTGTAACTAAAATTCGGGAAGGCAGACGGCAGCCAGATCACTCCAATTGTAATTGCAACACTTAATAAAGCAAAGCCGATAACAAGCGAATAGAAACTTAGCTTCTCAAGAATTTCCAAACTTGGCAAGCGGTTGAATATTAATCCGAATTTACTCGCTTTAAGATTTTTATAAAGAATCAAAAACAACACTCCATACACAGCAGAGATTGTAATTCCCGAATAGCCGAGCAGAGCACTGATAACATGCAAACCAAGCAGACGGTTTCTCAGAACATCGGGCACAGCATAATCATGTTCGATGAAAAATGTTGAGACCGTTTGAAATACTACCGAAAAGAAAATTATGAAAAGACCGGTTCCGCGTATATCGGTTAACAATTCCAAGATGAAGTAAGAAAAGCAAATGGAAAATGCCAGCAGAGAAAATATTTCGAACTTGTTTGTAATCGGTGTATGATCGTACTCCATTGTTCTCAAGAGCAGATAAAAAATGTGAACAAAAAGAGTAATGAACAGAAAAATTCTTTTGGAATTGGTCAACAAATTTTTCTCTGCAAAAAAATCGTAAGCATAAACTACGAACGTGAAGAGATATAAAACGGGCAGTACGATATTTAAAAATTCTATTGTAGCGAGCATTGTAACTTCTTTTAACGTGGATTAATCTTGCTAATATTATGCCATGATGTAAAAATCACACGCCAAAATTAGCAAATAAAACACAGAAAAACGTATTGTTTTGAGGGTAAAAAGCCGGATGCAGGCCA
The DNA here is from genome assembly GCA_016177735.1 of Ignavibacteriales bacterium. Taxonomy (GTDB): domain Bacteria; phylum Bacteroidota; class Ignavibacteria; order Ignavibacteriales; family Melioribacteraceae; genus DYJK01. The sequence continues at coordinate 171,509 of JACOUS010000018.1, forward strand.
TTCATAAATGGAATAGTCAGAAATTTTATAGCTGTTTTTCATCTTTGAAAGATAGACTATCTTCTTTTCTTGGAAATGAGACCGTATAAAAATAAAGAAGCCGCTCGAGGCGGCTTCTTCAAAAATAAAATAGTGAAACGGATCAGTTGTTGAATACGTTTATCTTGCCGTCCATGTGTTTTGTTTTGTCGATGATTTCACCTTTGTTGTTTATAACACCGACATGGCAAGTTGCACACGAGCGCAGTTCTGAAGCCACATGACCCGTCGGCGGTAATCCGTGACAAGTTCCGCAAGCGGCTTGTGTATCATCAACTTTATTCCAAACCGGCTGGAAATTATTGCCCGTGATTTCATCTGCAGTGTATGCAAATGAGTAAGAAGAATTTGCTTTGCTGAATTTGAAACTGCCGTGGCAGTATGTGTTACTGCATTTGTTGTCGCCCGGATTATAAGTCGGCACGTCTATGCCCGAAGAACTGAAACTTCCGAAAATAATTTCTGCTTTCGGAGAGTTATCAATGTGTCCGGCTGAACTAAATTTTGCCGGCACAACATGGCATTCTTCGCAAGAAACATTTTGTGCAATTGATGCCGCAGACAAATGTTTAACGTGCGCTCCAACTCCGGCGTCGGTTGTACTTGTTGAATCATTCAAAGCTTGCGGAGGTGCAATTGATGTTGCGGCTGCAAAATCTCCATGACATGTATTGCAAGCTTCCGGTCCGCCGGATTTACTATGACAAGTGTAGCAAGTTGGGCTTGTAATTCCGCCGGCATAATTTGCACCATGGCATTGTGAACATTGATCAAGCTTCCAATTTGCTGCCGCGATAAATTTTCCGTGGAAGTGTTCCGACCCTTTAATTAACATTCCGTCCACGTGCACGTTAATTGCCGGGTGACAGTTGTTATTGTTACAGTTAACTTTTGCCGTACCGCCGGAAAAATCCGATGCATGGCATCGTTTGCAGTCATCCATGTTATCGTTAACAAGCTGTCTGCCGTGGAAATCCGAAGAACTTTTTACAAGCACATCTTTTCCGTGCACGCCGATAGTAACCGGCGGCGCTATTTCATTCTGAATATCACTGCATGAGGTAACTGCAATTCCAACAGCTAATAAAATTGTGAGATAAATTTTTGTGTATTTCATAATCTACCCAAGAGATTGAATTAACTAATTATGACAATATCCGCAGAATCCAACTCCTCTGATTCCGTTTGGTCTGGCGTTGGCATCTGTATGACATGAATAGCAGATTGAATTTTCATCTGAATGCCAGTCGCCGCCTTCATCATCACGCAAGAAATTTCTTTCGTGAGTTTTCGGATTGGTGCCTTTAACGCCGTCGTTATCAACGTGGCAAAGAATGCAATTAGCATCAGCGCCTTGAACATCATGGCACGATGCACATTGTTCGATATCGCGTTTTGCCAATATTGCATGTTGACCTCCGCCGCTGCCGACTCCGATTGTTGCAAAGTTTGCAGATTTGTGTGATGAAGGAACAAAACCTTCCAATGCAAAATCTCCACCTTCGGAATCATGGCACTCTGCGCAGAATGTTTCTGTTTGATGGCATGTTTGACACTCGCTCGATTTTCCTTTTGCATCAATTCCGTGCGAGTAGCGGTAATTCATGTCGTGCACGCGTGCAATGTTTTGTTGTTTTGTATTGTCCGTAAAATTGTGCGGCGAGTAAGGTGTAATGAAATCACGGTCGGCATTTGTTTCAGTCAGCATTGTTGTTGCAGTGTGACATGTTTCGCAGAAGGTGTTATCATGGCACATCTCGCATTCTGCTTTCGGTGATTCAGCATGAAACTTATGTGACTTCACAAAATTTACTTGCTGATGATCTAACGGAATTAAATTCGCAGTAGAAATGTGGCATGTTTCGCAGTTGTTTGCCGCAACTGTTGATCCGTTATGACATGTGTAGCAATTGCTCATCGGAGGATTTACAGAAGCGGATTCAAATGAATATGCAACTTCGTCAAGTCCCTTATGGCAAGATTCACATTGCATGTTCTGATCGGTAACGTGCATCTTGTGATTGAAAAGCAGTTCCGATTCTTTTTGAATGAGCGGTTCGTTCACATTTTCATAATGACAGAAATTACAGTTCTCTGTGTCTTCAACATCATGACAAGCTGCACACACCGCTTTTTCGGGAAGCAGACGATCTTTCAGCGAAGTACTCGCTGCGGTTTTATCATGGCAAGTTGCACAGTCCGTAACTTCTTTGTGAACTGAATGTGAAAATTTGATAATGTCTTTGTTTGTTTTGCCCAGTGATACGTTATTTGAATCTATCGCAGCAATAGTTATGAAAACAATTATTGCAAGCGATAATACGGCGTATAAAAATTTCATTTTCATATAGTTTTAAAAGTTTGTATTGAATAAGTAATTTACTTTGAAGAGAACTCTGAAATCATTTTCGTAAATCTTGTTGTTGAAGTATTGTCCTTGAACATCAAACGAAAAAGTTCTCCACGGGCGTAGATTGCATCCGGCAGAGAGAGAAGTAATATTGTTTGCTCTGTCGCCTGCAGATAATTTGTAATTGGTAACAGATAAACCGAGAGACGGAGTTACAAATCCGTCTGCAAAAGATTTTGCAGTATAAAGCGAAATGGATTCAAGTTCGCCTGCGTAGCCGAAATTTTTTCTATAGCTCAAACTTCCGTAATTAGTATTTGCGCCGAGTGTAATTCGTGTCGAGTGATCGTCTTCGTAACTAACGTATCCAACTTTTCCGGTAAGCGTGTAAAGATCGCTCACGCGCAAATCGAAGCCGCCTTCAATTTCTTCAGTACTTCCGTAATTGAAGACAGAGAAGATTGAATTGTACCTGATCTTCGGCTCTCTGAAATTATAATAACCGGTAATGCCGATCTCTTTTGTTACATCAAACCGGCTGTCAATTTCGAACTTTGATGTTTCGGAGTAATTCAAATCGTATTCGTAGCGTGTGCTTATATCAATATTTTCATGATTGTAAAAAACTTCTCCGGTTAGATATTTGTACTGATTGGATTTCTGCTGAATTAATCTCGTGATCGGATCGCTGTCGTCATCAAGTCTGTATGCGCTGTAATCGTATGTTCTAAAATTTTTATCGATGTAGCTGACTGCAAAACGAAAATCTTTTAATGCCGTCGTTTCGATCTTACCGCCAAGTACGTAATCATTTGCAAGGTTATCGGTCATTTCAAGTTTCTGATATGCCGGAACATTTCCACCATAATACCCCGCAACTGCAAAATCGGAATATTTTATTTTCAGACTGACACCGTCGAACAAACCACCGGCAACCGGAGTGAAGAGAGGCTGCCTTCCGAGTTTTAATGTAGCGGCATTAAAAATATCTCTCGCTTCAAAATATAAATTATAAAACCTGAGCCGAGCATCGTTATCCAATGTTTTGCCGATGTTTGATTCAAGGTTTGTACGAGTGCGGAGAGAAAATTTATTGTAATTGAAATTTAGGTTGAGTGCTTGAAATGATCGTATAAATGTTTCCGAACTTGCGGTAGAATTATATCTTTCGAAAGTATAGAAAGAAGAAGAAAATCTGCCGTTAAGATTTTGTGCAGATACCATCATCGGCAGAAACAAAATTAAATTTAGGAAAATCAGCTTTTTCATTTTAAGCCTGTCTCTTATTTTGCCGCTGGAACTTTATGAGCAATCTTTGCCCACATTTCATCAAACTTGAATTCTTTGTAAGTCGGGCTTTGTTCATTATGGCAGCTTTTGCAGCCCTTTTCAATTTCTGTGTTGTCTTTCCAAATTATTAAACCGTTCTTTACTGATTCTTCACGGCTCTTCATTACTTTCAACGTTTTGTATGCAGAACCGGCGCCGTGACAAGTTTCGCATTGAACGCCCTCTTCGATTTTGAATTTCGGACCGATCAATTTTTTATCTGCAACATCATGACCGGCTGCATGGCATTTCAAACATTCCGGCGACTCAACTGCCTTTGTAGCGAGTCCTTTCTCTTTGGCAATTTTATCTGCTTCTTCAGTCATCAAAGCTTTGTAAGCGTTTGCGTGTTTGCTTTCTTGCCATATCTTTAACTGCTGTCCTTGTTTTTCTGTTTTATGGCACGTACCGCAAACTTGTGTACCTTCGTACCCGTTTGATTGTGCGGCAGTGTTAACCGGAAGAACTAAATAAACGGCTACAAAAAAAGTCAGGATAAATCCGCTTCTTTTCAACATGGTTTTTCTCCTATAAATGGGCAAAAAATTATTCCGTGTTAAGAACTTTATTAATCTTTTTTAAAATATGGACATATGTATTAAAAGGCAATTATGTCCTTTTATTTAGATTTTGTATTCCTAAATACATTTAATGAAGTAGGTCAATTAAAATAATGAGAGCGTTTCCTCGCACTGCAAAAGTAAGTGAGGAAAGGTCATCACAAGTAGCTATTGGATGACCTTGTAAATGCAATTTATTTTTTTTGATTCTCTGTGCCGTTCTCTTCGGTTACCGGGTTTAATTTTTTATCGAGCCAGCTTCTTAATTCAAGATCGTTATTCAATTCGGAATCTATTATCAAATCCGGATCCAGTCCGTTTTTCTCCAGCGTTGAAGTAAAGAGGAGAGTAGAATTGCTGAGTTTTTTTAATGTACGCTTTTCAGCTTTGAATTCTTTCCATTCGAGAACAACTTTGCGGAAATGTTTTTCGTGATGATGGCGATAATTTTTTAAGGTCATTTTGCCGTCAATCCATGTTAAACTCATGGGATATTCGTGCGGATGGAAAATTACAAAGAACCAGTGCCAAACAAGTATTGCAAGTGTTGCAAGTATTGCTTCGTAGAAGTGAATTAATTCGCTGACTTTAATTAACCAAACCGGTGCCCAATCGCCAACAACAGTCGGGAACCAAAGAATAAATCCGGTTACTCCCATAACAATAGTTCCCCAAATCAATGCCCAGTATTCGGCTTTTTCGGTGTAATCATATTTATCAAATTTCGGTTTTGTCTCTTTCAGTTTCAGATAGTAGAGAATGTTATCTCGCGCTTCAATTAAATCGCTGAACTTCGGAAGCATATTGAATAGAACGTCTCTTCCGCGCGCAGTGAAAATCAAATAAAAAATGTGATAAGCACCGGACACAATCATAACAACTGCGGCTGTGCGGTGAATATTTTGGCGGACAGTTTCGGTCATTCCAAAAAATTGAAGCAGTTCTGACCACCAGCTATCGTGGAATTTTAATGCAAAGCCGGTAATTGCAAGTGTTAAGAATGAAACCAAAAGGATGAGATGCTGCACAACTTCATTTTTTGTGAAGCGCGGAATGGCAATTTCTCTTTGCTGATGTTTTCTCTTTTTCTTGATCTCGTAAACAAAAATTAGAACGTTGTGAAGAATCATTCCGCCGATTACCGAAATGATCAACCAGAAATAAATTGTTGTGACGATATCTTCAATCTTTGCGGCAAGTTTATTCTGTGTTACGTGTGAATAGCTTTGTGCAAAAACCGGTGCAGCTTCCGGATGGCATTTCTTGCAAGTTTCCGTAACGTTTGCCGGATTAATTGAAGAAGCCGGATGTTCTTGCGGTAAAATTTTGTGAACACTGTGACAGTCAACGCACATAGCCGCATCTTTATCGCCGCGCATTACTGCAAGTCCGTGATAGCTGTCCTGATATAATTTTGCCTGCTCGCTGTTCTTGCCGAATCTTTCCGAGATGCGCGGATTTTCATGGCATGCGATGCAAGTCTTTTCCTGAATCTTTTTAATTTCTTCGCGTTTGTTTCCGTTGCTGATTGTATGAATGCTGTGTTCGCTATGGCAGTCGTTACAAACCGGTGCTTCTCTAAATCCTTTCTTAGCACGAATCCAATGAATCGATTGTTCGTAATCTTCCACAATTTCTTTGTGGCAAGTGCCGCAAGTCTGCGGAACGTTGTACGCAGAAATTGTAGAGCCGGGCTGAACTTTATTTTTTATGTTATGAGTTCCATGGCAAGTAGAACAATTCGGTGCATCGGTTCTTCCTTTGCTTACAAGCACGCCGTGAATTGATTTCGAATATGTCTTTCCCGGTTCGGGCATTGCGAGATTAAATTTCTTTGCAAGCTTCGGATTGTCATGGCATTTGCCGCATGTTTCTGCAATATTTTTCGGATGAACTTTACTCGATTCGCTTTTAACATGTTTGATATCGTGCGAACCGTGACAGTTCCAGCACATCGCAGCTTCATCAATTCCTTCGCTTAGAGAAATTCCGTGAATACTTTCCCGGTGTTCTTTCGCAATTTCATTATGGCATAAATAGCAGTCTGCTTTTTGTGTTGCACCGACATTTTTAGGATGGTTCGTAAGATTGTTCGATATATAATTATGGCAGTCTGCGCATTCCAAATTTTTATGTACGGAAGAGGGAAGAGTTAATTTTGTATCAACATTTTTATGACAGCTTAAACATTTATTTTTGCTTGTAACAACCGAGTGATACGGATTGGCAAGTGTCTTTGATGTATGGCACTTTGAACAATACTCTTTTACTTTTTGTGAATTTGTAACCGGAGGTTTTTTTATTTCATGATTTCCATGGCACGAAATACAACTTGGCGGGTTTTTCACTTTTAATCTGTGATGAACATCCGACTGCACTGCAGAAGTTTTATCATCATGACAAGTTCCGCAGTCAACTTTTTTTACGCCTTTCTCCATATGCTCTTCATCGGTAACATCATCATGGCAGCCCTGGCAGTCGATTGCGTCTTTGTGAACCGATTTATCTATTGATATTTCATGACAGTCCGAGCAGTTAAAATCCTGAGCGTAACTTTTATTATTTGTTCCGATGATTAAAATTATTGCTGTGAAAGCTAAAATTTTAAGAGCTGCATAAGGATTTTTCAATATCACTATTTACTCCGATGATAGTTGATTTAGAAAACATTAAGATTGTTGTGCAGTGCAAAAATCATGCTTAAAAATTTCGTCTCGCATTTAATGATAAACTGAATATTTGGCAAATTTAATGTGGGTCTGCAAAGTTCTGTTCAGATTATTATTGTATATGAGAATTCGGTTTCAAGATCTAATAAGATAATGGACTTAAATATCCTTTCACAAAATATTTAGTTATCGATACTTTGTCAATGAGATAAAATAGAATGAGAAGAATTTTATTTCCAGAGAAGAGGTCTTAAAAGTGTGAAAGAAAATTAAACTGCAAACGGCTTATTCTTACACTCGCACGTGCTCATGATCTTGCGCTGATCTTTGAAGATCAAGCTTAAGAACATGAGCATGAGCAAGAATAATAGGTCTTGAAATACAATATATTATTTTTTGAAAAACTCGCCGGTGATAGAATACCAATCTTTTTCTTTAAGATTTTCTAATTGACCCCAGTTTAGTTCAAAACTACCGTCTGTTTCTATTTTCATTACTTCTTTGATTCTCTTTAAATAGCAGTCAATCTCTTCCTGATAAAAATTCATTGCGTTCTTTCCGATTTTGAGCTGCTGTAATTCGGTTTCGATTTTATCAGCATCAATTATGCAAATCCAGTTTTTTTCGTACGGGGTGAATTCAAGCAGTTCGATGTTATCCATCAATTCATGATTAATCGATTTTACTTGTCCGCTTACCGGCGAAAGAAATTGTACCGACTTGTTCCCTTGTTTGATTCCGAAAATAGGCTGACCGGCAGTTATATTCATTCCGAGGTTTGGAAAATCTATGCCGTCAATTTTGCCGATCAATTTTTTTGCAAAATCATCGAGACCGATTTTAACAGCTCCGTCTTGCGAAATTCCAGCCCAGCAATGTCCTTCGGAAATAAAAACTCCGCCGGGAATAGTGAATTCGCCAGAACCAAGTTTTTCTGTTTCGGAAATGTGTGCAATGTGTACCCTCGGCTTCAATTGTTTTTGAATTCTGTCTTGCCGTTTGATGAGCGATCTTTTTGTGAACTCGAGAAGCTCGTCTTCTGTAAACGGTTTTTGAACGTAATCCATCGCACCGAACTTCATGCATTCAACGGCAGTTTCAACTGTTGCGTAACCGGTGATAATTATTACATCAATATCGGGACGAAGATTTTTTACAACTTTGGTTACCTCAACACCGTCCATCTCCGGCATTTTTAAATCGGTGAATACAAAATCGTAATGATTGGTTTTTATAAGATTAACTGCTTCTGCGCCGGCACTCACCGTATCAACAGAGTAACCGTCGAGCACAAGAATTTTTCTGAAGCTATCGAGAATAACATCTTCATCATCAACACATAAAATTTTTGCTTTTGCGTTTTGAACTTCCGCACGTTTCAGTGAAACAGCTTCTTTGCTGAAATCAACTTTAACAGCTTCCTCGAGAACAGCTTTTCTTTCTTTGCGGAGTTTGCTTTCGTTGATCTTTTTTATTGTAAATCTGATGATGACATCAGCAACAATAAATATTATAACTGCTAAAATAAAAAGTGCCATATTTATTTCTCCTAAGTTGTATTTATCGGCATCCGTTTGAACTGCATGATGCAAGAAGTTTTATTTCATAATCATACTCGCCTGGTATAATTCTATAAAGCCAGCCGTTGAAGTAAGGATCTTTTTCCAACAGTGATATATCATTTAATAATTTTTCGTTTCTATCAATTATTCTTCCGCTGATTGCCGAATAGAGCTGATGAACCGATTCGTCTTCGCAGATAATTTTTGCCGCTGTTAACGCCTGATTGATTGCTTCGTCCCGCTCCATCAATTCGATTGTTTTCATGTTCTCTATTGTTTTTAAAAACAAATCCGTTGCGCCGATTAAAACAGTGCCGTCATAATCCGTGTTGAGCCAGCATGAATAGCCCAAACAAAAATATCTTGGCGGGCACTGAACATAAAAAAGCGAACCGGTTTTTTCCGTATCGGCATCGACCAATTTTTTATACTTAACTCCGCGTTTCATTATGCTTGTCATTTCATCGAACGTGAAAGGCTTCGGAATAAAATCAATTGCACCGAGCTGTAAAGATTTTACGGCGTTTTCCATTGTTGAATAACCGGTCGTGATAACAATCGGTGTGTTGTTGCGGCGGCTTTGCATTTCACTTATAAATTGAAAACCGTCCATTTCGGGAAGCATTATATCGCAAATGATAAGCTGATAATTTTGCCCGGAAATTTTTTCAAGCGCAGTTTTTGCATCCATCGTGTAATCAACTTTGTAACCGGATATTTCCCCGATTTTGATCACCGAATCAACAACTACCTGTTCATCGTCAATTATTAATATTTCACACTGTTTATTCATTTTTATGCGAGAGGTAATTTGATTGAAAAAGTTGTTCCATTGCCTATTTCACTTTGCACGTTAATAGTTCCGTTGTGGTTATCAATTATTCCCCACACAACAGAAAGACCCAGTCCGGTTCCGCGTTGTCCTTTTGTAGAAAAGAACGGCTCGAAAATTTTATTCAGGTTTTCCGGCGGTATGCCGCACCCGTTGTCTGCAATTTGAATCTCTACATATTTTTTTTCACCGCCGCCGTCAACAAATTCCCATTTTTGCCAGTTGTCTTTGAATGAAGCGCATCCTTCAACAAATCCTTGATTCGGGATTTGTATTTTATAAACCGGTCCGCCGCACTCGGGGCATTTTGCATTTTTATCTATTAATGATAAATCACAAACGGGGCAGTTCAACATAACATTTGGATTTTTTTCGAAAGCGATTCCAAAAAAATGCCGGTGGTTTCCGTAAATAGGATCGAGATGAACAAAGCCTTGATTGCCGTTCGATTTTATTTTCAGCCTGATCGATGAATTTCCGCCGATCTTGTATTCGTTGTTAATCAAACTATGATTCTTCGGGCAGACGCATTTTTTTATGTGCTTTATTCCTTTCGGTGAAAGAGTGATCAGCGAAGTGCCGATTGTAATCACGCCGCCGTTTGTGCCCGATGCATCGATAGCATTTAAAATTAAATTCAGAAAAACTTGCTGTATCTGGTTTGCATCCGCAGTAATCTTCGGAAGGTTTGTATCGAATTTTTTTACAAGATTGATTTTGCCGAACTTCAATTGGTTGTTAACAACTGCAATTGCGCGGTTAATAATTTCGTTAACATCAATCATAGTTTTTTTGGGGGTTGACTGCCGTGCAAAATCGAGAAGACCTTTCACAATTTCGCGGCTGCGCATCGTTTCCCGTACAATCACGTTTAAATCTTCTTGAAGCTGCGGATTCTCTTTTGCTCTTTTCAATAAGTAACTGCTGTAAGTTAAAACTCCGGTTAACGGATTATTAATTTCGTGGGCAACACCGGCGGCAAGTCTTCCGAGCGAAGCCATTTTATCCGATTGAACAAGCTGATGCTGTGTGTCTTCAAGTTTTTTGATCATGTTGTTAAAAGATTCGCCGAGGTAACCGAGTTCATCTGTGCCGGGTTCTTTTATTAGATAATTCAAATTGCCGAGAGCAACTTCGTTGGTCGCTTTCACAAGCTCGCGCACCGGTTTATCGACCCATCTTTTCACGAAGTAACCGATAATTATTCCGAACGCCGTTATAGAAATTATCGCAAAGAGTAATTCTTGAATTTGATTGTTGGTAATCTGCTTATCAACATCTGCGAGCGAAATACTAACATCGAGAACACCAAGCACGGCTGCATATTGCGGATGTGCGTGGCACTCGGCTTCCCAGCAAGATTTTTCGTTGTAGATCGGATTGATAATTCCCATCAACCGCGTTGAATCGGGATTGAGCCTGTAAATTCTTGTTCTGTCTTTTATCGGTAATTTTTCGAGCGGCTTGTTTTCTGCATGGCACGCATAACAACTTTCCGCTTTTTTATCGAGCATGTTTCCTATTTCATCTTCTTTCGTCGAATAAATAATTTCGCCTTCTTTGTTGAGAACACGTACATCATAAATTGCCGGGTCTTTGCCGATTGTATTTATAATTTCATGAATGTGATCTCTTTGGTTCAACAACATGCCGTAACGTGTGCTGTTCTTCACCGTTTCGCTTAATTGATTTGCATGACGCTCAACTTCTGCAAGCATTACATCTCTTTGTGATTTTATATTGAAGTACGAATAGACTCCGATAATAATAATTGCAGTGATGCTTACGGCAATTGTGAGCTTCAATCCGATCCGTCTATAAAATCCTATTTCGTTGAATCCTTTCATTCCTACTTTGCTCTCTTCCCGGGTAAATTATTCGGATAAGATTTATCGTCGTGACAATCTTCGCATACCGGTTTTGAATACGATAATTCTTTGTGACAGTTTTCGCAATCCAACTCGCTGTGTGTTTCATCGAGCACTAAACCGGTTGACTTGTGTTTGAAGTTTTCCAAAGTCCAAGTTCCGTGGCAAGTTTTGCATTCATTGTTCAATCCTTTGAATCCGGATTTGCTTGTATGACAGCGGGCGCAATCAAGCTTCGAATGGAATTTCGATAAATCAAATCCCGTAACAGATTTATGATTGAATCCGCCGGCTTCCGAATTGGAATGACACGAAGAACAATTTGATTCCGTGTTGTGACAGCTTGAACATTTTTTGTGTTTTATTTTTTCCGATATTGTTTTTGTTGATGCTGTTTTATTTGTCGAGTGGCATTTTATACAGCTCTCGTTCGAATGACAGTCCGAACATTCCAAACTGAACAAATTAATATGCTCGTTATGATAAAACGTAACGAGCTTGCCTTGTTTTGTTTTTGCCGCAAAAGAAATTTTATCAGGAGTTTTAATTTCTGGATGAATTCTTTTTTTATTGTTCGAAACAACTGACGTTTGTGATTTTTCTTTTCCTTTCAATTCATGGCAGACAGTGCAATCTGTACTGCCGCTCCACGCACGATGACAATTCATACATTGCTGGTGGTATGCGCCTTTCAAATCCGGCTTGCTGATATCCGTCCGCTTGCGGGATGACTCGTGGCAATCGGAACATCCGATTACATTTCCCGGAGGATTGTAGTGATGACATGTTCTGCATCCGCCGGCAAGCCCAGACATCTCTGCATGTGCCAAATGTGAAAACTTTACCGGTGAGTAAATATCCGTTTCTCTAATTTTATTTATTACAAAAATTTTTGGGGCATCCGTCACCGGCTGGTCAATTCTTATCATACTTTCGCGCGGACAAACTTTTATGCACGGGTTTTCTTTTGTAGGAATATCGCACGAATGGCATGTTGAACAAGTTAAATTTTGCGTTGAATGATTGCCGCTGATTTTGTTCTGCCCGTTAATTACAAACGGAACAATGAGCATCCAAATAAAAATTTTATAATTCATCATTTCGCACCCCGTATCGAAAATTTTGTTTTGTGAACTGCGGGAATCTGCGGTACGCTTACAATCGGGAAGATCATTACAAATGCTCTGAACAAAAGGACTTCAATTGCAATGAAACCGGCGGTAACAAAAATTTCTCCAACAGAAGGGAAGTACGGAGTGAATTGATACGGCGGTGTGTACGCTACTATGAAATTGTTTAATCTATTCAAGAACACGCCGAAGATTACGAGGAACGAAGCAATTGATAAACCGAGCGGCGATCTTTGTATCTGCGGCGACATAAATAATCTTAACGGAACAATAATTCCAAGTACAAGTTCGATAACAAACATCACACTTGCAGTGTTGAATTCGGTTAAGTAAACAAATGTCTGTCTGATTACCATATCACCTATCTTGAAAGAAAGATAAATGAATAAAATCGGGGCAATCATTCTTCCGAGTCCGGCAAGAATTGGTGTTTCGGGTTTTAAATCGAACGATCTTGATGTTAACACTGATTCAAAAATTACCATTGGCAAACCGACCGAAATTGCTGACAACAAAAACAACAGCGGAAGAATTGGTGTCTGCCACAACGGATGCATTTTTGGTCCGGCAATTACCATCAACGTTCCCAAAGAAGATTGATGCAGACAAGAAAGAACAACTCCGGCGATAATGAAAATGAACATCGTTTTATCGAGCCCTCTATCGAGCGCTCTTAAAAATTTATCTACACTATTGTTGTATTTTTTTAACAAGCCGGGCAAGTTTACTCTTCCGATAAATCGTTCAGTTACAATCGGCAAAAACTCGATGTAGAGAACGGTTAAATAGATCATAACGCATATGCCTACTTCAAACAGAACAGAAGTGCCGTTCCACATAATTAGCGGATGCCAGATGTAGTAGTAACGTCCGAGATCAATTGCAACGCTCATTGCAACAAATGTGTAGCCGAGCATCGCAGTTAATAACGCCGGTCGTGTGATTAGATGATATTCTTCTTTGTGCATGATATGACCGAGCGCGGCGGTTGTAAAACCTCCGGCGGCAAGTGCAACACCGGCGGCTACATCGATGCCAATCCAAATTCCCCACGGATATTGATTGCTTAAATTTGTTACCGTACCGATGCCGAAAATCAATCGCGCAAAAACGAAAATGATTCCAACGAGTGCAATCACCGATAAAAAAATTACGGTAGGTGTAAAATATTTTCTCGGCATAGGAGTTGGTTTTATAAATTCACTCATGATTTGCCTCCTTATGTTCGTCTTGTTTGCGGTTTTTGTTGAGCCACATTACTCCGCCAAACAGAGCATAAAGAGCAATCGGTGGAACAAAGTATGCAAAGATTCCATGTTGAATTGCCTCGCTAACACCAGGCGCCGGGTTTGTTCCGAGTTTCGGAAATTGTAATTCATGAAAATCTCTTCCGGCTAAATAGAGCCAGCTCGTTCCGCCAACTTCATGTTCTCCGTAAACATTATTTACATAACGATCTGGGTAGAGACTAATTTTTTGATGTGCGAGATCAATAAGCTCTTCTCTTCTTCCGTATGTTAAAACTTCCATTGGACAGATTTCAACACAAGCCGGAAGTTTTCCGTCTTTAGTTCTGTCGAAACAGAAATCGCATTTGCGTACTTCGGGCTGAATTGCTTTTCCGTACTCAAATGCCGGAACCTGAAAAGGACACGCAACCATACAATAGCGGCATCCTATGCATCTGTCCCCGTTCCAAATTACGGAACCGTTTTTCTCTTTTGAAAACGCTCCAACAATGCACGCCGATACACAAGCCGGTTTATCGCAGTGCATACATTGTACTTTTACATCTACCGGAAATTGATCGTCTCCTTTTGCAGCGTATTCGTTTACCACAGTCAATGTTTTGTCATCGGGTCTTCTCATGTTTTTGAAAACTGATCTGTCATTGTACGATTCAATTGATTGTGCAGATAGGTTGTGTGCGGTTTTGCATGCCCATTCGCATTTGCGGCAGCCGATGCAAACCGTTGTATCAACCAAAACACCCATCCGATTTTCATCAAGAATATTATTCGGTGCAGCTTTTGCCGGCTTGGAAGAAACACCCGTCAGCCCGGCACCAATTAATGCGCTCGTTTTTAGAAAATTACGGCGAGATTGATTTGCCATTTATAACCTCCGTTTGATAAGCCACGCAGAAAATGAAATCCAAACAAGAAATTGGAGATTCATATCCATTTACAAATTGATACAAAGAATTGTGCCAATCAATCTGATATTATATTTCTTCAAAAAAGCGGCATTGTCTTTATTAAGGCAAGTTTTTTTGTTACTTTCGTACCCAAATTAGAGAAAAAAATATCAGTTATGGGAAAGAAGAATACATTGGATTTGCCGATACTACGTCAGAAAATAAATAATATTGATGAAGATATTATCAAACTTCTACTCGATAGAAGAAACTTGAGCAAAAAAGTAATTATAGCCAAAGAGGAAAGTAAAAATCCGATCCGTGATCAAAAACGGGAAGAAGAGTTACTTGCCCGTGTAATTAAACTCGGCAGAAAATCCGGATTGGATTCCACATTTTTATCGAAAGTATTTTACGAGATCATTGAAGACTCGGTGAGGCTTCAACAAAGTCACGTGCAGTCTTCACTTAATAAAGCCGCTAAAAAGAAGAGTGTTAAAGTTGCCATTCAAGGAATTGAAGGCGCTTACAGTTTTCTTGCAGCCGAAAAATATTTTGTTCACTCGGGATACAAACTAAATTTTGTTTATAAAAAAAGATTTGACGAAGTGGTTGATGCTGTTGAAAAAGGGGAAGCTGAGTACGCCGTTCTCCCGATTGAAAACACTACATCGGGAGGAATTAACGAAGTGTACGATCTTCTTTTGCACACGACACTATCAATAGTGGGCGAGGAGAAATTTCAGGTTAAACACTGCCTCGTAACTTTGAAAGATATTCCAATCGAGAAGATCAAAAAAGTTTATGCGCATTATCAGGCGGCGGCACAGTGCAGTAAATTTTTGGAAACGATTCCCGATGTATCAGTTGAATATTTTGCAGATACTGCAATGTCCGTTCAAAAAATAAAAGAAGAAGGGAACCAATACTTTGCGGCAATTGCAAGCGAAGAAGCTGCCAAACTTTTCGGATTAAAAATCATAAAGAAAAATATTGCAAATCAGCCGGATAATTTCACACGGTTTTTGGTTGCATCGCGCAAACCGGAAAAAGTTGATCCGCGCATTCCGTGCAAAACATCGATCATAATGGCTACATCGCACACACCCGGCTCGCTTGTGGAAGCGCTCAATGTTTTCAGAAAATTTAATGTGAACCTCACTAAACTTGAATCGCGCCCGATTGTTGGAAATCCGTGGGAAGAAATGTTCTATCTCGATTTAGAAGGAAATATTTTTGATGAAGTTGTGCAGAAAGTGATGGATGAATTAGGTCACTACACGCGATTCATGAAAATCCTCGGAAGTTATCCATCGCAAGAACTTTCGAAAACAAAATTGGAGATGCACAAAATTTTAGCCGGTGAAACGGAAAGTAAAAAAACAGCGGCATCCGAAGAGAGTACGAAAAAGAGTGCGGCTGTAAAAAAATCCAAGAGTTACAAACTTGCAAGCCGTGAATACAAAGCAGAAGATACAATCATAAAAGTTCGCGATGTGTTAATCGGAGGTGATAATTTTGTTGTAATTGCCGGACCGTGTTCTGTTGAATCGAAAGAGATGATACTTGAGTGTGCGAAAGAAGCAAAAGAATACGGCGCACAAATTCTACGAGGCGGATGTTTCAAACCGCGTACTTCACCATACAGTTTTCAGGGATGGGGATTTGAAGCACTCGATAATTTAACCGAAGCCGGAAAAGTTTATCAAATTCCGGTTGTTACGGAAGTGATGGACACCGAACAAGTTGAGCCGGTTGCAAAAACGGCGGACATACTTCAAGTAGGTGCGCGTAACATGCAAAACTTTGCATTGCTGAAAGCTGTGGGTAAAACACACCGCCCGGTTCTTTTGAAGCGTGGATTGATGGCATCGATTGAAGAATTATTGAATGCTGCCGAGTATATTCTTTCGCAAGGAAACAGACAGGTAATTCTTTGCGAGCGCGGCATACGAACTTTTGAAACTGCTTCGAGAAATACACTCGATATCGGTGCAGTGCCTATCTTAAAAGAGCTGACTCACTTGCCGATTCTTATCGATCCTTCACATGCAATCGGGCAAAGGGACAAAGTGATTCCGCTTGCAAAAGCGGCAAAAGCTGTGGGAGCGCACGGAATAATGGTCGAAATGCATCCCGATCCTGAAAAAGCAATGAGCGACGGCGAGCAGTCTTTGTACTTCGAGCAGTTCGAAACAATGATGAAAGAACTTTACAAGCTGTAATTCTACAGAATTATTTTGGATTGTAGAGAGACAAGATAATAATTCGCATTTGTTTTTGTGAATGTGAGTCCGTATTCCAAACCCAAACCGAGCTGCAATCCTTTTGATTTGTAATCCGTAAAATCCAACCCGCCCAAAATGCTGAAAAGAATTCCGGGCATCCATTCGTTTGTTTGAAACGTTCTATCATTTAAGTAAAGTACTCCGGCAGTCTCTTCGATAAAAATATTTCTTTGCAGCGTTTGCTGAATTACAGCTTTCAACGAAAATGATTTCATGAAAGGATAAACTCTGCCGTGCCGGTTTTCGGGAAGAAAATATTCAATCTTGCGTGCGTATGTAAAACCGGGACGTAAAATTAGTTGATCGGAAAACCACGGAGCGACATCAAAAAAAATAGAACCGCCAAGCACTGTAAAAGAAGGTGAGTTACTATTTATTCCGCCGATGCCGAGCGAGCTGCCGAGTCCGGTAAATTCTATTTGTGCATTTGTTGTGATTGTTAAAGCCGCAAACAGAAATACTGTTTGTAGAATTTTTTTTGAGGTCATATATTCATAAAGAGATTATGGAATTTATTCCGCATCAAATTAAACAAAATTAAACGGAGGGCGAAATGGAAAAATCTTTGTATCACTACAAAGCACATGTTACCGATGTTTACGACGGAGACACTTGCACAGTTGATATTGATCTCGGTCTTCACTTAACTGTTAAAGGGGAAAAAATAAGATTACACAGAATTAACGCGCCGGAACTAAAAGGAAATGATAAACAGAACGGAATTAAAGCGAGAGATTTTTTGAGAGAACAAATTCTCGGCAAAGATATTTGGCTTGAAACGATTAAAGACAAATTGGAAAAATACGGAAGGTATCTCGGCGAAATTCACCTCGAAGCAAAACCCGGCGAGTTTGTTAATGTTAACGATTTGATTGTGCAGAAAGGATTTGCTGTGTATAAAGAATACAAGTAACTGTAAGTCGAAGCTTGCACGGAATTAGTTTAACGAGTGCGAGCTTCGATAAAGAGTGATTTTAATTTGCAGCGAAGCTTACGCCCGTCTTAAAAATGCCGGGCAAGTTTCTCTTTACACAAAATGCAATGCAAGCCAAAAAGTTTTTTGTTCGGAATCGGTTTTGGCGACTCTGTGTTTTTTGTGTGCCGGAATTATGAGATAATCTCCCGGCTTCATTTCAATTAATTCATTGTTCTCAAATTCCAAAACAGCACCGCCGGAGATGAGCAGCACAAATTCATTTTTATCCTGATCGTACCAAAAATTTTCCGGCGACGAATGACCTTCCGAAACGATTCGTTCCATTTTAAAATCTCTGCCGGCGAGAATCTCTTCAAAGAATTCCTCTTTTAGTTCGCCACCAAAATTTTCAAAAATGTTTTGTATCGTCATTACCGCTTCTTTTACTTTGTAACTTTTCCGCTCAGGCACTTTGCTGCTCTGTAACTCGTTCAATCCGGGTAATCCACGATAACAATTTTAAACTCATTTGCCGCAGAAGCTTCTTTCAAAATGCTTTCGACTTCGAAAGGATCGGACGGATTAGTAATGTGGAGTAAATTTTTTTCGAAGCCGGCAAGAAGATGCCGCAATAATTTTTTGTTGATCGGCTGACCGCCGGTTGAAGCGGCTTGCTTGTTATAAAAGACTACAACTTTAATTGGAAGTTCTCGTTGTAATAATTCAATTAATCCGATTGTACCGGCAGAGATGAAACCGAAATCGCCGGTGAGCGCCCAAACATTTTTGCTGCCGGAAAGATAAGCGCCGATTGCAAGCGGGATACTTCCGCCCATGTAAGTAATAATATCAACGCAATCGTACGGCGGAAAAGCAAACACACCGAGACCGCTTGTATCGCCGGTAACAATTTCACCGCGGAAGTTTTGGAATATTTTAAAGAACGGTTCGTATTTGAGCGCAATATTTTTTGCTCTTTCGGGAAATTGATTCGGTGCAGTCGGAAGTTCGGGTTTCGAAATTGAAAAAGGATCGCCGCCGAGTTTGCGCGCAATGTAAACTCTGTACTGGTAATCGGAAAGCATCGGATGAACAACATGAGAATAAACATCGCGCTTGAAAGAAAATTGTTTTTTCAAATTTGGTTTCTGTTCAAACGAAACTTCGTTATTGATTTCAAGCGAATTAATAATTACAACAACCGGCAGTTTCTTTTGTTCGGAAAGCTCGAATGCGGAAATTATGTGATCATAAATTTTTGTTGTGCCGGCTTGAATGTAATTAACCGGCAAAGCTTGCAGAATTGGCGCTGCTTCAAGAATGCTGTCGGAATGTTTCCCGCTTTTGTCTTCAAACAAAAGTGTTACAAATCCGGCGGTAATCGATGAATAAATTGCATCGGTAACGCTGTTCATTGCTTTCATGAAGCCGTGTGTTTTCATTAACGATGCGGATCTTTTTCCGCAGATGCTTGCGCTGTGAGCAATTGTGAATGCCGATTCTTCGTGAAAAGAAAATTTGTTATTCCTTAAACTCAGTTCGTTGTATGCAAGAAAAGTATCCGATCCGCCGTAGCCGGGAACGTGCGTTACTACTTCAACGCCGAGGTCAATCAATGCTTGTGCAATTGCACGTGAAGCCGTTGTTTTCATAAAATGTATATTAGTTTTTAGTGGTGTCTCTAAAATCACTGCCGGACGGATTTTGAAATATTCTCAAATCAAATTGCGGAATAACTGCAAGCAGATGATCGAATATATCCGATTGAATATTTTCGTATTCGAGCCAGTTGGTTGTTTTTGCGAACACATAAATTTCTATGGGCAATCCTTCCGAGCCGGGCGGAAGCTGACGCACCATAAAGGTCAAATCTTTCCGCAAGTCTTCGCGTTCTTTTAAATATTCTGTTACGTACGCACGGAATGTTCCGATGTTGGTAAGCTTTCTTCCATCAACGAGGATTTTTTCGTCATATTTTTTTTCCTCGTTGTACTTCTTTATCTCGTCACGTTTTTGTTTAACATAATCTTTGATCAAAGCAAAACTTGTAAAGCGGTCGAGCATTTCTTCCGAACAGAATTTAATTGTTGATTGGTCGATAAAAATAGAACGTTTAATTCTTCTGCCGCCGGTTAAAGTCATTCCGCGCCAATTCTTAAATGAATCTTCGATCAATTTATAAGTCGGGATAACTGTAATAGTTTTATCCCAGTTTTGAATCTTCACAACATTGAGCGAAATATCGATAACTTGTCCATCGGCGCCGTACTTCGGTACTTCAATCCAATCGCCGATTTTAACAAGATCGTACGAAGAGATTTGAATGCTTGCCACGAAAGAAAGAATCGTGTCGCGGAAAACGAGAGCAAGTATTGCCGTCAGTGCGCCGAGCCCGGTTAAAATTGTCCACGGCGATTCACCAACAAGCGTACCGATAATCATCACAAATCCGAAAATGAAAACGATGATGATGAAAACTTCGATGTACCCTTTGATGGGACGCTCTTTGAATTTTTCCGTACGCTGGTAGTAATCGCTTAACGAATTAAGAACTGCGGAAATGGAGATCACAAAAGTGAAAATAACAAGCGAGCCGATAAGCCGGTTCAAAAGATTTTTATATTCGGGCAAAAGGTATGTGTAGTTTGCAATCACCCAAAGCGGCGCGAGATACGAAATCCGCGAAAGAAATTTAGATGTGAACAGTACATCGTCTATTTCTGTTTTGGTACTTTTAATCAGTTGGCGGAAAATTCTTAGAACAATTTTTTTCATTACAAAATAGGAGAGCAAAGAAAGAATAATAACAAGAAGGAATTTCATATTGTTATCGAGCCACGGTGTTGATTTAATCCAGTTGCGAATTTGTTCGATCATTATTCGATCAATTTTATGATTGACACGGTTCAAAGTTACAAAATTTTATTTATCGGAACTCTCCGGGAATTATTTAGCAATTTATCGAAGGTTCGATGGGAAGAAAATTATTATCTTACGCTCCGTTTTTTAGAAAGGCAAAAACATAAATGCACAAGAAAAATTTAACGGCATTTTTATCTTGGGTTGCAATTTGCATTATCTGGGGTACAACATATCTCGCAATACGGGTTGGAGTAGAAGATTTGCCGCCGATTCTGTTTTCCGGGTTAAGATGGCTTATTGCCGGACCAATTCTGTTGTCCATCTTAAAATATAGAGGAATGGCATTCCCCAAAAAATCCGATTTAGTTCCAATTATGATTATCGGTTTGGCTTTACTTGGTCTCGGCAATGGGCTTGTAGTTTTTGCCGAGCAGTGGATACCGAGCGGATTGACTGCATTGCTGATAACAACTGTTCCGTTTTGGATTGTTGGAATTGAATCTTTGAGTCCGAGTAAAACAAAAGTGAATTTTAAAATTATGGTTGGTTTATCGCTTGGTTTAGTAGGAGTCGGAATAATTTTCGGCACTGATTTAAAAACATTATTCGATCCGCAATATTTAACCGGCGTAATCGGGATTATGGTTGCAATAATCGGATGGAGCGCCGGAACAGTTTACTCGAAACACAAAAAAGTTAACGTTCATCCGCTGATGAGTGCATCGGTGCAAATGACAGTTTCCGGTGCAGTGTTGAGTCTGCTCGGTTTGGCTCTCGGCGAGGTTGATAAATTTAATTTTACCGCAGAAAGTTTTGCGGCATTTACTTATCTAATTATTGTTGGTGCGCTGATAGCTTATTCAGCTTACATTTATGCAATAGCACACTTGCCGATTTCATTTGTTTCGACTTATGCGTATGTGAATCCGATAATTGCATTGTTTCTTGGCTGGCTTGTTTTGGATGAAAAAATAAATACCACAATAATTGTTGCGGCAGTAATCATTTTGATAGGTGTTGCTGTTGTGAAAAAGGGAACGGAAAGTTTGAAGAGCGAGAATTAATCGGCGGGAATTATTTTGCATAAAGTCCGCCGGTTTCGCTCAGCCAGCCGGCAATTTTTTCAACCGCAGAATTTACGTTGCTATCAGAAACATCCAGTTCCATTTTGGGCAGTATCGATTCGCGGTAAATTTTTCTAAGTTCGTTCTGCTCTTCAACAAATAACTGAAGCTGATCGTACTGCGCCGGATTGCCCGAAATTTTTATTCTTTCTTTTCGAGCTTCGGCAAAAGATTCTGTTGTGCGTGTGCAAAGCACGATGTGGAAACCAAGTTTATCGAGTCTGTTTTCAAGCCATCTGAAATCGTAATCTCGTCCTTTATATTTTTTTTGATAGAGTTTTGTCGAGAGATGAAATCTGTCGATAATCCACGAATAATATTTCTGCAGTTCGAAGAGGTGCGCCCATGTTCTGTAAGTTTCGAGCGCCATTTCCTCTTCTTCGCGGTTGAAATTTATTAAACCACGTCCCCACGGAAAATTTGTAAACGCGCACCATTCGGCAGAGATAATAGGTGAGTGGTAGCGGTATTTGCGAGGTCCAACAATTTGGGGATGTTCATTCAATGCAAACGCTATTTCCGTTTTCAGTGTTAAACGTGTTCCTTCCAAAATAATTTTAGGGCAAAGTTTTTGTCCGTGCGGATTTGCAGAATCAGGATTGTTCATTTCTAATTAACGTTTAATAGTAAGTAACCTGAGTTAGTTTTAACGAATGTAAAAGTTGTGGTGAGTTTCTGATCGCCGCTTAAAAAAGTTACATCGAGCAAATAAAGTTCTGAGCTGTCGGTTTTTTTGTTCTCGAACTTACCAAAATCATACTTATTGCTGAGATCGAGCAATGCGGAAATCTTTTTGCAGACTCTTTTTACCTGATTAATCTCGTCTTTATTCGAAGGATCAAAATGAGCTTTCATGTTTCTGTTTTGGTCTTCGCCGGAATATGCAATTAATACGGCAGCTTTATC
The DNA here is from genome assembly GCA_016177735.1 of Ignavibacteriales bacterium. Classification (GTDB taxonomy): domain Bacteria; phylum Bacteroidota; class Ignavibacteria; order Ignavibacteriales; family Melioribacteraceae; genus DYJK01. The sequence goes on from JACOUS010000018.1 coordinate 194,081, forward strand.
AAAAGATTTTTCTTTGCTGAATGAAAACAATTGTGTTAGGTTATTTTTTAATGAACTCTCAATATTATTTTGTGCATACAACGAAGCGGCGGCAAAGAATAAAAGCAAAAGGGCAGTTTGTATCTTTTTCATTTTGGTTCTCTTTCAGTTAATGTTCAAAAAGTTCTACATCTGCTGCCGGTTAAAGTTTCATACGCTTTGATACGGGTCAATACTTGAATCAATGCAAATAGCGGCTAAAGCCTTTTTAGTTTTTTTATATTATCCCACGACGTAAACGTCTTGGCAATTTTGTAACAGTGAAGCAATTGCCGCTATCCCGCTTATTTGCGGGCTAGCCCGACCTTCGGCGGGCTAGCTTTAGATAGCGGTTATTTTCTAAAACCAAAATAGTAGTTTAGGATTTTAGTCCCCGTTCGTTTTAGTCAATACGTAAAATGTTTTATCTGCTCGCCCTTCTTGCCGATTTCGGTCATCGCTTCGATTCCGATTTCGATGTGAAGATCCGCAAATTTTTGTGTAACAATTTTATCGGATTGTTCCGTTTTAACTCCTTCGGGAATCATGGGCAGATCCGAGACAAGCAGCAAAGCGCCGCGTGCTATTTGATTTGCATGACCAACAATAAATAGTGTAGCCGTTTCCATGTCAATTCCAATGGCACCGAGTTTCTTCAAATATTTTTTGAAGTTCAAGTCCCACTCCCAAACGCGTCTGTTGGTTGTGTAAATTACACCGGTTCTGTAATCGATTTTTCTTTGTATGATTTTATCCGAAACAAATTTGTGCAATTTGAATGAAGGAAGTGCCGGCACTTCGGGCGGAAAATAATCATCGCTTGTACCTTCGCCTCTGATTGCGGCAATCGGCAGAATGAAATGTCCGATCTCCGTTGAATGTTTCAGACCTCCGCATTTGCCGAGAAACAGTGTGGCTTTTGGAGAACGCGCAACAAGCAAATCCATAATTGTAGCGGCATTTGCCGAACCGATTCCAAAGTTGATGATTGACAACCCTTGATTATTTGTTGCGGTTTGCATCGGGTGTCCGATTCCCTGAATATCGCAGTTAAATCTTTCAGCAAATTTTGTTACGTAGTTGTGGAAGTTTGTCAATAATAAATAGTCGCCGAACTGGTCTATATTGGTTCCGGTGTAACGCGGCAGCCAATTTTTTGCAATTTGTAATTTTGTTTTCATCATATATAAAAAAGTTTATTTGAATTCGATTCGTTCCAAACGGCTTGTAAGTTTTGTGCTTCTCTGCTGAAAAAGATTATCAATTTTAATTACGAGCAATGCAAACAAGTATCCTACAATCGAGCCGATGACTGCACCGCCGAATATATCGGAAGGGTAATGTACCCCAACATACGGGCGCGATAATGCAACTATGAATGCAGCAACCAGCAGTATCCATTTTATTCTCGGAAAAATTTTGCCGAAGTAAAAAGCCGCCGCAAAATTATTTACGGCATGTGATGATGGAAACGAAAAAGAACTTGTACAGCCCACAAGAATGTTTACATCCGGTAAAACGTTACATGGGCGTACACGTTCAAAAAGGTTTTTCAAAAGAGTACTGCTGGCTTGGTCTGATATGACGACGAGCAAAATGGTCATCAACGTTGCAATCTTGCCGATTCTTCCCCCTTTGAAAAAAGAAATTAACAGAAGAATTAAGTAAGTTAGGTACCAGTTTTTTACATCGGTAATAAAGACGAAGAATTTATCAAAGAGAGGGTTTGATATTGTGCCGTTGATAAAATAAAACACGGCAACATCTATTTGATAGAGGGCATCCGCCATTTATTCCTTTTTGATTATTTTTATAAAAATTCTTATTTATCTAAAGTTTACTTTGCAAAATACCAAAAAATAATAATTAAGTTGGTTTTTAAGTTAGCATAATAATATTGATAGTTCTCATAAATAAGGGCAATATTGTTGAGTGATTTTACAAGCACACAGACAGTGAATAAGGATAACAAGAGTACTCTGGAGCTAAAGCTTAAAGAGTACGTAAAAGAAGAAAACAGAAAAATTATAATAGGTCCATTCCAATCCTTAGCCAAATTTACTGCATTTGCGGGAATAGTATCCCTAATTTTCGAAGTAAGATTTTTTACGCAGCACAGTGTTGAAGTTTATGTTTCCCGTATCTCTTCGGTATTAATTGCATTTCTCTTGCTGTTACTTTCCAACACTCGTTTCGGTAAAAGATATTCAGTCATATTAATCCATATCCTTCTTATTTCGATTATCGGCACGTTTGGATTAATGATTTATTTGTATCCGCAGACTCTCATTTTTAATTCTCACATAATAAGTCTGATAATTTTTACTGCAGCACTCTTTCTCAGCTGGGAAGTTACCAACCAAATTATTGTTGCTATCTATTACAATATTGTATTTGCCTCTTCGATACTCTTCAACAGCAAAGCAGTTTACATGCTGCCGAATATGGTGGAATCTGTAATTCTTGTTTTGATAATCAGTGTGATGGCTATTGTTGCAAGCTACATAAATTATCGTTTGAGGCACGAAGCCTGGTTAAAAGGTTTTGAGGTTGCGCTTTCCGAAAAGAAATTTAGAAACATTTTTGAAAATTCTGCCGAAGGCGTTTTCCAAATTACTTCTCAAGGAAAACTGTTGACCGTCAACCCGGCATTTGTAAAAATTCACGGATATGCAAATGAAGACGAAGTAATGAAGTTGAATATGATCAACAACTTTTTCATTCGAAAATCTGATTGGGAACTGCTGGAAAAGCTTTTGGAAAAGCAAGGCAAAGTTAGAAATTACCGTGTTCAGTTTCATAAGAAAGACGGTTCGGAAATGACTATCCGGATGAATGTAAAAATAAATATTAATGACGAAGACAACTCGGCATTTTATGAAGGAAGCGTTCAGGATATAACACAGCAAGTGCTTGCCGAAAATGAAAGACAAAAAGCTCTCGAAGCTTTACGCCAGGAAAAATTAAGAGCCGATACAACCGCAAAGAAAGCTCTGCAAGAAAGTAATTACAAAACAAGATTTCTCGCCAACATGAGTCATGAAGTCCGCACGCCGATGAATTCCGTGATGGGATTTCTGACTTTGATTGAGAATGATCTGTTTGAAGATAAAGACGAACTTAAAAATTTTGCGCGCGATGCACGTTATGCCGCGGAGTCTCTGCTCGACATTATCAACAACATACTCGATATATCAAAAATTGAAGCCGGCAAAATGGACCTTGACGAAGTTGAATTTGATATACGCGAAGAAATTCAAAAAGTGTTGTCGATCATTAATCAAGCGGCAAAACAAAAAGCTATTTCTTTGGAAACAAATATTGCAGATGAAGTTCCCAATTTTTTGTTTGGTGATCCTACAAGATATAGACAGATAATCTTAAACTTGATGAGCAACGCAGTTAAGTTTACCGATTACGGAAAAATTTCTCTTTCGATTTCTGTGAATTCCAAAGTAGAAAATCTTGTTGAACTTCTCACTTCAGTTGAAGATACGGGGCACGGAATACCAAACGAAAAAATCCAAATGTTGTTTGAACCGTATGTACAGGTAAGAAACAAAAAAGGAAAGAAAGAAGGAACCGGTTTGGGACTTGTAATTTCCAAAGAATTTGTGAAATTGATGCAAGGCGAAATAAAAGTAGAAAGTAAAATCGGAAGCGGAAGTAAATTCTATTTTACGGCAAAGATGAAATTACAAAACGGAGTTCCGGCAGAAACTACCGAAGAGTTGGTTAACATCGAAGAAGAAAAAGATGAAATTGAACTCAACCCGGAATTGCCGGTAAAAATTGAAAAACAAGACGCGCAAACAAAGAAAAGAATTTTACTTGTTGAAGATAATCCGATCAGCCAAAATCTTGAAATGAAAATTTTAAGAGAAGTCGGTTATGATGTAGAAGCAGTTTCGAATGGATACGACGCGATTGAGGCTGCAAAGACCGGCGTATTTAATCTTGTGCTGATGGATGTTGAGATGACCGATATGGACGGAATTACCGCCACCAAAAAAATCAGGGAAATTGTAGGTGATATTGGTAAAGTACCGATCATTGCAGTTACCGCTCACTCAAGTATGAAAGACAGAGAAAAATGTCTTGCAGCCGGAATGGATGATTATATTGCTAAACCGATCAACATTCACTTCTTAAAATTAACGATTGACCAGTGGCTCAATGCCAAACGTTAATATGTAAAATGGAAAACGGAAGAATTCTATTATATATTCAAGCCTGCATGCATTTATTCATTCATACATCTTTAACATTTACCATCTTCCATTTTCCATAACACTAAATAGTTACCAGCACTTCATTAATATGTGTTAACGCCCAATCAATTTCTTCTTTCTTAATTACAAGCGGCGGTGCGAAACGGATAACATTTTCATGAGTTTCTTTGCATAGTATTCCTCTTGCCATCAAAGCTTCGCAAAATCTTCTTGCACCTCCGGCTTCGGGTTTTAACTCAACGCCTATGAACAGACCTTTGCCTCGCACTTCTTTAATGTAGGCGGAATTATTTTTTTTCAATTCGCTCATAAAATAATTTCCGAGTTCGTAGGAGCGCTCGATCAAATTTTCTTCGACTAAAACTTTTAATGATTCTCTTGCTACCGCTGCACCGAGAGGGTTTCCGCCGAATGTCGAACCGTGATCTCCGGGTTTGAAAACTCCGAGAACTTCTCTATCCGATAACACAGCAGAAACGGGATAGCATCCGCCGGATAAAGCTTTGCCGATTATTACAACATCGGGCTTAATCGATTCGTATTGGAACGCAAAAAGTTTTCCGCTGCGTCCCAAGCCACATTGAATTTCATCGGCAATAAAAAGTATGTTGTCCTTTTTGCAAATATCAAATGCCTCTTTTAAATATCCTTCTGGTGGAACAACAACACCGCCTTCGCCTTGAATCGGTTCAACTAAAAATGCAACAGTGTTTTTCGTAATTGCTTTCTCAAGTTCTTTTGCATTCCCGTAATCAACAATTTTGAAGCCGGGCGTGAAAGGTCCGAAGCCGTCTCTGTATTGTGCCTCGGTAGAAAAACTGATAATGGAAATTGTTCTTCCGGCAAAGTTGTTTGTGCACGTAATTATTTCGGCTTGATGTTCTTCAACACCTTTAACTTTGTAGCCCCATTTGCGTGCGGCTTTAAGCGCGGTTTCAACCGCCTCTGCGCCTGAATTCATTGGTAATGAAATTTCGTAACCCGTTAATTCGCTCAACTCTTTGTAAAGAAGCGGCAATTGATTATTTCTGAATGCCCTCGATGTAAGTGTAACTTTTTCTGCTTGCGCTTTCAGTGCATTAATAATTCTTGGATGACAATGCCCCTGATTAACGGCTGAATATGCGGCGAGACAATCGAGATATTTCTTTCCTTCAACATCGTAAACCCACACGCCTTCAGCGCGGTCTATTACAACATTTAAAGGATGATAATTATGAGCACCGAATTTTTCTTCGAGCTCAATGTAATCCTGGGTTCGCATAAAATTTTCCTGATTTGTTTTTTGAGGCTGAAATTGACGAAAGAAATTTATGAATTTGATTCCAGAGTTCCGAATGACAATTCTTTCCGTTTATTCTTATCTTTGAAAAAGTTGAAACAACAACCGGTGCAAGATGGAAATTATCACATCGTCATTCAGCGTGAATACAAAGGGATATACCGACATCATCGATATTACCGATCATGTTCAGAACAAATTAAAAGATGCCGGTTTGCAAGAGGGGAGTGTTTTAATTTTTGTGTCCGGCTCCACCGCCGGAATTACAACTATCGAATATGAACCGGGTTTGTTGAAAGACTATCCGGAATTTTTTGAGAAAATAATTCCATCGAAACAGAATTATCATCACGATGATACATGGCATGACGGCAACGGATACGCACATGTGCGCGCTTCATTGCAAGGCGCGTCATTCACCGTACCTTTTTCTGCCGGAAAGCTGCTGCTTGGTACTTGGCAGCAAATTATTCTCATTGATTTTGATAACCGTCCGCGCAGCAGAAATATTATTACACAATTTACCGGGCAATAATAGATGAAAGAAAAATTTGTTACGGTTTTCGGAAGTTCGATTCCTCGTCCGGGAGATGCCGAATACGAAACGGCATTTCAGCTCGGTAAAAGATTCGCTGAAAACGGAATCAATGTTTGTTCCGGCGGCTTTCAAGGAATTATGGATGCAGTTTCCAAAGGCGCGGTGGAAAACGGCGCGAAAGCAATCGGTGTTACGCTCGGTCTTTACAATTCAATACCGAGTGGATATTTAACAAAAGAAATTCGCTGCAATTCTTTGTTCGAAAGATTGGAAAAATTATTAGAGATCGGTGACGCATTTGTTGTTCTGCAAGGCGGCACCGGAACACTTCTCGAACTTTCTTTGGTCTGGGAATTTATGAACAAAGGATTGATGAATGAAAAACCTTTTGTGTGCCACAACAGCATGTGGAAAAATATTGTTGAGATAATGGAGAAACAAATTCTAAAAGAAAAAAGAAAAAGCGGACTGATAAAATGTTTTGATGATGTAAACGACTGTGCAGATTTTGTTATTTCGAAATTGAGATAGACCCGCCGAGCAATTCCAAAACTTTTGTGTAAACAAGATCAACTTCCAATTCTTTGATGCACTTAAACTTCAGATCAGTTCTCGTGCAAGTAAGCGGCTTGGGCGAGTAATAAAAACACGGCGAGCATTCAAGATTGAGCGATGCAATCCTATATTCGGTCTGCCACGGATAAATATAGTTTGTATTTGTTGGTCCGATGATAGCAGCAATTTTTAACTTGAGCGCAGCTGCAGTGTGCATTAGCGCAGAATCGTTTGTTACAAACAAATTGCATCTTTTCATGACTGCCGCAGTTTGAAGAAAGCTTTCTGTTTTTACTTCGATGCAAAAATCGGAATTGGTTTTGTTGATTATTTCACTTCGCAAATGTTTTTCTTCCGGTCCGCCGAAGAGAAGTATCTTCGCATTTTTTTCGCTGATTAATTTTTGAGCGAGTGCAGAAAATTTTTCTGTTTCCCATCTTCTTTTGTCGTGATTTTTTAGAACTGCGCAGCCCGGATGAAATCCAACAACAAGATCATCATTAGTTATGTTTTGGCTCCTCAAAAATTCTTCTGTGAATCGGGTTTCTTTTTCATCCAAAACAATTTTCATCGGCGCAATGGAATTATATTTCTCCCCGGTTATTAATTCCGTCAACTTGATATTTTCTTCGATGTTGTGAAGAGAATCATCCTCGGTAACACGGAGATTATTAAGCCAGCCGAAGTTTGCTAAATCCATTCGCAAATATTTAACCGCCGCTTTTTTGTGTGCGCCGATTAAAAAGCTGATCAAATTATATTCTTTCCGGTTGGCTGGATAAACATTTATTGTGCAATCATACTTTTTGCGCAGAGTGAGCACAAATTTTAACGAGGCAAATTTATTTTGATAGAGAAAATCCCAATAGTGCACTGTTGAAATTTCAGGAAGACGCGAGAAAATATCCTGAACACCCTTGAACATTACGAGTGCATCTATTTGCGAAGACGGAAATTTTTCTTTGAGTTTTTCAAGCGAGGGAGTGAACATCAGCGCATCGCCGATGCCGGATAGCGCGATTACAAGAATTTTCATTTACATTTTTTTCTTTTTCATCAAAAAAAATTTGCAAGCTCTTCTGCATTCTAAAATCTCTGTGCCTCGTGGTTTTATTTTTCACCACCGAGGCGCAGAGAAAAAATTTTATTTCTGCTCCAAAGTTTGTGGAGTTGTTTCGAGCGTGTCCATACCGGCTAATTTTTTGTACTGCTTCAACAAACTGGTTACCATCGGATCATTCGGCGCAATGTTTTGCAATTGCAAAAGTACACCAACCGCTTCGTTGTACATGTGCAGATAATCGTAGTGAGTTAACAGCATATCATAAGGATTATACCAGCTTGAATAATCTCTCGGATTTTCTTCGAGAGCATGTTTTGCCGATTCAATTACTTCCTTTGCATACTTATGGTAGCTCTGCATATCGCCGGCATTGTAATAAATTTTTGCGACATCGTGTTTAATTCTGTAATCCATCGGAATAACATCACGCGGAATTCTCTTCTCCATCATATTCAATGTTCCAATCACTTTTTGATTATTCTTATCCTGATAGAGATAATAAACTGCAAGCCGTATAAATGCGTTGCGGTAATTCTGTGTTAACCGTTCATGATTTTCATCGAAGAAAATTGATTTATCGTTCAGACTTCTGAATTTGAATCCGGGCTGATAAGTTTTGCTGTAGCCCTCCGGTTCTTCCATCAATTGTTTGCGGAGGAGCGGTTCGTTTATGTACTCAATATTTTTCTGTTCGGATTTTTTAGGAACGAGTTTCATTGCCATTCCTTCCATCTGCAGATAATCATCAAGATTGAGTCTGCCGTCATCGGAAGTAGTTGCAGCAAAGTAAACCGGGCGTTTCCATTTGCTCTGCATAATAATATCGAGAACAACAATATCTTGAACGCGCACTGCCGGCACATCGCCAAACGAAACTGTATTTTTCATATGCCATTTTAAAAGTCCGGATTTGGTAACCGACGTATCGGTAACACTGTATTGTTGGGCAGCATCGGAGGAAACGGGAATTGCCATTTGACGCGGTTCCCATTGCATCGGGCGAATATTGTCGATCTCTTCATCGGTGAAACTCATCTCAACTTTTTGCGAACCGTACGGCGAATTATTCTTTAATTGTTTTACATACCACGGTGTGTTTAACAAACTTAAACATGCAACGCGCACATCTCTTCGCACACCTTCAACATCTTGTAAATACCACAATGGGAAAGTATCGTTATCACCGTTTGTGAAAATAACTGCGTTTGGTGATGCGCTCTGCAGAAGGTTGTACGCGTAATCCCACGGTATATAATTTTTTGATCGGTTGTTAATTGAATAATTGGAACTGAACATGTTGATCGGTACGAGCAGAAGCCCGATTAATAAAAATCCGCCGATTACCGGTTTTAGTTGCTTGACGTTCGAAAATTTTTCCTGAATTAATTCGAGTAATCCTTTCATGCCGAGTGCAATCCAAATCGAGAAAACGAAGAAAGCACCAACATAAAAATAATCACGTTCGCGCGGCTGAGGCTGCTGTTGATTTTGATAGAACGCAGTTAAATATCCGAGAAAGATAAACATCACCAAAAAGATTGATGCCATTTTCCAATCGCGTCTGAAATGATGATACACTCCAAATATTCCGATCAACAGAGGAATTGCAAACAACTCTGTGATATCAACATTGCTATCCTGAAAAGTTGATTCTTTACCGGCATAATTCCACAAAAGATATCTGTTGAACATGTGGTTTATTTGATAATTCCAGAGAAAATCCAGATCGCTGGAGTAATCGGAAAAAATTCTTAATTGATGCGGCTCGGTTGAGTATCTTCTTTTAAATGTCGGGAAGTCTCCGTATTGCTCGCGGTTCAAGTAGGATTCAAGTTCGGAAAACGTTTTCGGACTGTTCATGTTTATCGGCGTTTCTTGATTAGCGCGGATTATCATCATTGCATAAGTGGTAACGCCAATCAAAGCAAAGAATGCACACTTGAACACAAGGTTCAATGTCGCTTTTCCTTTTCTGGATGTATATAAAATGCCGGCGCCGAGTGCCGCAAATAAGAATACTACAATTATTATATCGAGTGTGGAATTATTTCCGCCGATTGTCGAAATAAGTTTCGGAACGTATTTTACCATGCCGGGATAAACAGCAACCAAAGTAACACCGCCGATGATGATGGGAATGTAGAAAGAGTTTCTTTGAAAAATCTTTTTATACATCGCAGCCACAAACAAAACACTTATTATAATAAAGATTACTAAAAATCTGGAATCGATTGCCTTGTAATCTTCAAAAGAGGGGGGTGTGCTTTCTGTTTGCGAAGCCCACATGATTAATGCTACCGCAAGAATTATTGCCGATTGTACGACAAAGATTATTCCGGTTTTTCTCAGCGTTTCTTCGTTTGTAACATATTTCCTAAAGACTACGGTCATTACTACTGATACAATTGCAAGTACGGACATCAAGTGAACGCCGGTGGAAATTCCGATCAAGTAGGCGATAAGGATCAAATATTTTTCGTTGTCGGGTTGATCGGCTCTTTCATTCCAATGGACCATCAGCCATGTAACAAATGCGATGAAAAAAGTTGAGAATGCATAAACTTCCGATTCGACAGAATTGAACCAAAACGTGTAAGAGAATGCAAGCGATAAAGCTCCTATCGCAGCAGAAACATAAACCGAAATTGCTTCAAAATAATTTTCGTATTCTTTCTTTCTGTAATTCTCGATCAACTTTACGGCAACGAGATATAAGAACATAATCGTGAATGCACTCGATACAACAGAGATCATGTTTATGCGCATTCCGATATTTTCAGCAAAAGGGATCAACGAAAATACTCTGCCGAGAATTAGAAAGAACGGCGTGCCCGGAGGGTGAGGCACTTGCAGATAATAAGCAGAAGCGGCAAACTCACCGCAATCCCAGAAGGAAACGGTTCTCTGTACGGTTGATAGATATACAATTAAGGCTATTAAAAAAATTACTGCGGCAAAAATTCTGTTTAATAGTTTGAAGTTCATTATTCACCAAACATTTTTTAGGAATTGTTATCGGATATTTCTTCTGAAGGTTTTTCAAAAAGCTGGTCTAAATTTTTCTTCTCGCGGTTCACGTGGTATTTTTCATAAAGTGCTTTCAATCTTTGCAGTGATAAATTATCGAGTTCCTCTTCGTCTTTGTGGCGTTTTAAAAGCATTTTGTAATCTTCCAATTCGTTCCTTTCAAATTTTCTTTCATATCTTTTCAGTGTTTCAAAGTATGTTTTTTGTTCACGGGAACGCATTTTTTCTGTTTAATATCGTCAAAGTGGTTGGTCAAATTAATCAAAAAAACAAAGAATCACTACTATCCCTAACTTTTTTATGCTATGAAAAAAATTATAAAAGCGGTTTCATTCCATTAATTTTTTTGTTTGCCCGTGGCAATCCACAAAATAAATTTTGTTGCCGCTATTATTTACTGTTTAACAACTTAGTCTAAATAATCACTTAAAGTATGGGACAGACATATAAAGAATAAAAAACTATATTGTATTCGAACAAAACATAATTTAATCTCATGCAAGTGTACAAATCTTTTACGCCGATTGTTTCAGTAATAATGACAACTTTTAACCGCGCCGGCTTGATTGAAAGAGCAATCCGTTCGGTAATCAATCAGTCAGTTAAAGAATGGGAATTAATAATTGTTGATGACGGAAGCACGGATGAAACTTTTTCCGTTGCCGATAAATTTATTTCTGATCACGATAACATCAGATACCTCAAACATTCTAATCGGCGGACTCCTTTAACATTGAATGCCGGAATTGCTGCAAGCGCCGGCGAGTATATTACTTTTTTAGACAGCGACGACGAGTACAAACCGGAACATCTTCATTTAAGAATTGATTTTATGAAGAGGAATCCGGAAGTAGATCTAATTCACGGCGGCGTTGAGGTGATTGGTTATCCTTTCGTGAAAGATAAAAATGATCTCACAAAAGAAATTCATATTTCCGAGTGTGCGGTGGGCGGAACGTTCTTCGCAAAAAGAAATTTATTTTTTGAATTGAGCGGCTTCCAAGATTTGAAGTACAGCCACGATTCCGATTTTTTTGAGCGAGCTTCCGCCAAATACAAAATAGAAAAAGTCGAGTGGCAAACTTACATCTACTACCGCGATACGCCGGACAGCGTGTGTTCTAATGTTGAGTGAAGAGTGTAGAACTCAGAACGTAGAGTGCAGAATGTTGAATTAATTTTTATTCAGCATTGTAGTTTGGACATCACTATTTGTAAACTCCAATTAGAAATCTTTCTTCCTTTGCAAACTCAAATTTTTACTTTCATCCTACAACTTGTAACTCAATACTCATCACTCTACGTTCTGCACTCTGCATTCAACATTCTGCACTCATCATTCCGCATTCTTATAAAAGAAATAAACGTAAGTAGAAACCGCACCAGCAATAATCAATTGCAAATAAAACGGAGTTGCGATTAATTTGCCGCCGATGAAGCCCGCAGAAGCCAATCCGAATTTGGCAGCGTAGTAATAAATTTTGCTCACCAGAATACTTGCAAACGCCGCAGCAAAATTATTGTTAATGTATCGTACCGCGAGGAAGAATAAAAATAGATTGAGCAGTAATTCGGTTGTTATCAACATTGATTTTACAACAGACGGATGAGCTGAAATTAAAAAAGAAAAAAGTGGAAGAAGAACTGCAATCAAGTACGCATTTTTTTTGGAGGTATGAACAAGCGAAAGCACAAGTAAAATTCTCATCGGCTCGAAAATGTAAATTGGAATCGAAAGCATGTGCGAGAGCGCCGGAATAAAAGCAATAGCCGCAAGCGAAAGAAAATCAACTAAAAAAGTTTTTGATTTTGACGGTGTTAATAACAGAGCAAATGTCTTCATAAGCGCGCCTAAATTTTATTATTAACTTGGATGCAATATAATATGTTTATATTTTTTTCATGTAAAAAATAAAACAAAAAAAATGAAAAATATTGACCGCAGAGAATTCATCAACAGAACTTTGAAAGCCGGATTAGCAGCCGGTGCCGCGCTTTCCGTGCCGGGATTTTACGGAAATTATATTGCGAAACACAGTTCAACACCTGATGAAGTTTACGATCTTGTTGCAATTAAAGGCGGCGAGCCCGATAAAATGTTTGATGAAGCGATTAAACATATCGGCGGCATAAAGAATTTTGTGAAGAAGAATCAAAAAGTTTTGATCAAACCGAATATCGGGTGGGATGTAGTACCGGAACTCGGCGCCAACACAAATCCAAAACTTGTTAAACGTGTTATCGAACATTGTTTTGAAGCCGGTGCAAAAGATGTTTTTGTTTTTGATCATACTTGCGATGAGTGGCGGAGATGTTATTCCAACAGCGGAATCGAGAAAGCAGTGAAAGATGCCGGCGGAAAAATTGTGCCGGGCAATTCGGAAAATTATTATCACGAAATCGATTTGAAGAAAGGGAAAAGATTAAAGAAGGATAAAATTCACGAACTACTTTTGGAATCCGATGTGTTCATAAACATGCCGGTGCTCAAAAGTCATTCTTCATCACGCCTAACGATTGCAATGAAAAATATGATGGGCGTAATTTGGGATAGAGAATACTGGCATAGAAACGATCTGCATCAATGTATTGCTGATTATTCTTCGTACGGTAAAAAACCGGTGCTGAATATTGTTGATGCTTATTACGTGATGAAGCAAAACGGTCCGCGCGGAGTTTCGAAAGCAGATGTTATCGCGATGAAGTCGCAAATAATTTCTGCCGATATTGTTGCGGCAGATTCTGCTGCGGCAAAACTTTTCGGTTACGAACCGGACGGAATTCCGTACATTAAAATGGCAGATGAAATGGGCGCCGGAAAGAAAAACCTCGACGCGCTAAAAATCAAAAGAATAATTTTATAATCAGTTTTAACCGGGGAATTTCTGCTCGCGTAAATTCAGAAAATAGATCCCGCACTTGATGGCAAATGAAAGGTTCGCTTCTTCGGAAAATTCGAATAGTTTTATCAATTCTTTTTTTCATACCGCTGACTTTTGTACTTACAGATTTTAGCGGCTTATCAACGCCGGATGGTGTGAACAACATTACCTATTTTCAGTTTGTACCATCATTTCTAAAATCACTTACAATTTTTTCTCTCGCAGCTACCGGATTTATTCTTGTTCTTGTGCTTACGATTTTATTTGGCAGAGCTTACTGTTCAACGATTTGTCCTCTCGGTTTTCTACAAGATGTCATAAACTTTATTTCTAAAAAGATAAAAAGGAAGAAGAAAAAATTTTCTTTTCTTCCCGAACACAAAATTTTGAGATGGGCACTGCTCGCAATCCCATTAATTTTGTTTTTGTTTGGTGTTGCTCTCGGAATTAATCTGCTCGACCCATACAGCATTTATGGGAAGATAGCCGCAAATTTTTTCAGACCAATAATTATTGGTGCAAATAATGTTTTCTCTTCGATACTTGAATCTTTGCAAATCTATTCGGTTTATCCGTACGATGTAAAAATTTTTAACGCGGTTCCTTTTATCGTAACATTAGCTTTCTTTTTACTTGTCGCTTATTTATCCTTCACAAAAGGGAGATTGTATTGCAACACGGTTTGTCCGGTTGGAACACTGCTCGGATTTTTATCGCGGTTCTCGTTCTTCAAAATCGAGATTGACAAAACGGAATGTTCGCAGTGCGGAATTTGTGCACGCGGCTGCAAAGCAAGCTGTATCAACAATGATGAAATGAGTGTTGATATGTCTCGCTGTGTTGCTTGTTACAATTGTATAGATTCGTGTCCGGCTGAAGTAATTACTTATAAATTTCAACCGGCAATAAAACCAAATGCCAATAGCAGAATAGATAATTCCAAACGAAGTTTTTTGATTTCAACCGGGATTTATTTTGCATCGTTCTCTTCATTATTGGCGCAAGCAAAAAAGCAGATTACCATATCGAAGCCGAGCACAATACCGATACTCAGGAAAAATGCAATCGCTCCGCCCGGCGCAAAAAGTATCGAAAGATTTGTAAGCAGATGCACTGCTTGTCAGTTGTGTGTTAATGCATGTCCAACACAAGTATTGCAGCCTTCATTTTTAGAATATGGCTTTACGGGTATGCTTCAGCCGCGGCTCGAAAACAATGCCGGCTTCTGTAATTTTGATTGTGTGATTTGCTGTTCCGTTTGCCCCACCGGTGCAATTGTACCGCTTGCATTACCGGAAAAGAAACTTACACAAATCGGCAAAGCAAAATTTGTAAAAGAAAATTGTATTGTTCACACGCAAAAGACAGACTGCGGTGCGTGCTCGGAACATTGCCCTACAAAAGCTGTTCGTATGATTCCGTACGAGAAAAATCTTTTTCTGCCGGAAGTGAGGGAAGAATACTGCATCGGCTGCGGCGCTTGCGAACATGCTTGTCCAACGAAGCCGTATAAATCAATTTATGTCGAAGGAAATACTTTCCACAAGCTTGCAAAAAAGAATACCGAACTCGAACAGAAACAAAAAGAAGTCAACGTGAAAGAAGAGTTTCCGTTTTGA